>CAZJLR010000023.1:0-98347 GCA_964546815.1 uncultured Candidatus Obscuribacterales bacterium
CGCTTAGACAGGTTCGCTCTATAAAATTGCGGGCGACGCATGGCGTCGCCCCTACAAATCGCGTTCCCCAGCGCCACTTGCCACAGGAAGCAGAGGGTCTGCACTCCATTCCATCATTGAACCATCGTAAACAGGCACCACAGTACCTGCGTAGATTTCCATCAGCAAAGCCACAGTGCAGGCTCTCACTCCCACTTCACAGAATGCAACTACATTGCGCTGCTCTTCCTGATTTTCAAGGACAAGCTTTTTTAGTCTTTCGCCACCAACAAATGTTCCATCATCGTTGAATACTGATGCAAACGGCACGAGTTTAGAGTCTGGCAAAGTGCCCATGCGAGGCATATAGCGGTACTCACCACCGGCATACTCCCTGGGCGTGCGAGTATCAATCAAAAGTAAACTAGAGTCATTTGCCATCAGGTTTTTCAATCCATCAATAAGCACGCGACGCCGCTCATCCTTAGACACAAAAAATTCAGAGTTGCGGATCGGAGAATGGTCAACGTCAGTTTGTGTAATTTGCTCGCCGAGCATTTTCCACAAACGAAATCCACCATTTAAAATGCGCACGTCTTTCGCGCCATAGTAAAGCAGCATCCAGGCAACTCGCCCTTCGCGTCCCTTTGATTTGACACCATCTGCATAAACCACAATGGGCTTTTCATTTGCAAAACCAAACTCGCTCAACCTTCGTGACACGGTCGCGTCATCGGCGTCGAACAAGCGCCCCCAATAACCAGGCTCATCAAGCTCTTTGTTCAAACCTGCCGGAGGCTTGGCGCACCATTCCTCCCATTGAAGATGAACCGCTCCCCTAATATGTCCCTCGTTGAATTCTTCAGCTGGGCGAGTATCTACAATACTGATCGGCAGCTTGCTATCAATGAGTTCTTTGAATTCAGTAGGACTTATCAAACTTATTGTCATTGCGAAAATCAACAATTGGCAGGGGTTACGTTAGTAGTATATTCCCGCGATTTTTGAACATTCGACTTCGACCCAAGAGCCTAATTCTTAATTCTCAGATAAAGGTTCATGCCAGACCGCGTCCACCTTCCAATTAATAGAGTTAATAGCCTGCATAGCCCCGTCGCAATGAGTTCTAAACTTGTTCGATGGTGCCTGGAACAGAATCTCTTGCATATAGGTGCCGGTCTTTTCTGCTTCAAAAAACAGATGCTTTACAGTCACAGCAGACTCTGGATAAGATCCTTCAATCACTAATACTCGCTTGCCATTGATGTTTGTAGTATGCGCCAGAGACGTTAGGAAAGTCGCTTTACTTGCTTTGTCGCGAATAATCTCTGCTAGTGACTGCAGTGCGTCGCTGGTTAACTGATGAGAAGGCAGCGCGAGTAAATTGGCAAAACGCAAAGCAGCAGCTTCCGAAACTTTTTGTTCGCGGCAAAATACAACGAGTTGGCAATCAGGATTTGAATGCGGATGAAAAACCTGCACACTGGGAGCCAGATCATATTCAGAATCTGCAGTCCAGTTCATAGGAATACACATCGAGTTAATTTTCCCCATATCAATCACGCCGAGCTGAGCTGTGCCTGTCCAATTCATCAATTGATGAAGCGAGTCCACTTTATTTTGATTGACGCTATTACAAACGGCAGAGATTGTTTCGTTTAGCTGCGCAGGCATCATGCTTTGGTTTTCCATTTGATTCATCCCTCATATACGCATGTGAAATCACAGCAAGCCCACCGCAGCCTGCGGATTGACCGTGCTTGTGCCGATTGGTAAATAGCTTCCTTATGCCAATAATATGCTCTAAGTTTGTGCAAAGATTGAGCAAAAGACTCAAGTTTCTCCAAAAGCCAAAATGCCGCTTGGGGGAAAGCGGCATTAAGGAACTTATCGAGTGTGCTTCGGGGTTTAAACTCAGTTACTCACAAGTATTTACGTATACTTCCACGCGACGATTCTTAGCGCGACCCTGGGGATAGTCGGTGCCGTCGTTGTATGTGTTAGCCGCGACAGGGTGGCTTTTACCGTACCCCTTAATCGTCGCAGCGTCGCTCAGGAAGCCGTGCCCCACCAGCCAGTCTCGCACTGTTTGAGCGCGCTGTTCACTCAAAGTCTGATTGTATTCATCGGTGCCGATTGCATCAGTGTGCCCCTCAATAATCACAGGGTGAGCACCAAATTTCTGCAACATCGGCCCAAGAACTCGCAGCACTTTTTCTGCATTGGCTGTCAATGATGACTTGTCGAAGTCAAATAACATATCGGCGCCGATGGTCAAATAATGCTTGCAGCCTTCATCTCTGCTTGTGATCGAATTTGCAGCATCACTAGCAGACAGTGGCTTTTCATCAGCAGCGCCACCAAGAGCCATCTTCACATTGCCCTTAGCTGCTGGCATGCGACTTGCATTCAGCTTCGGCTGCGAGACAGAGAGGTCTTTGTCCTTAATTACCGGCGCCCGCCAACTTGAATAATCTGTGATCCAATCAGTATGAACTGTGCCATTCATCTCTTCCCATTCGTGTTTAACCTGTGGATAGAGCTTTCCACCAGATTGCTCATATCTTTGCCCATCGACCACAACGATGTCGCCTGCAAAACAAGCAGACGTGGGCAAAACTAACATTGCCAAAGAAAAAATTGCCGCCAGGCCTTTGATTTTGGGCATTTCGATTCCTCTTTAATTACCCTCACCTCTTGGATGACTGCAAATGGCAGGGAATTAGGAGGCAATTTTGCAGCCCAAAACCGTAATCTCCGTATTGAACAAGGACGAGGCGTCCGTTAAGTTCGTCTAATACAACTGCTCATCTTGCTGGGACACGGATTACGGTTGGCTGCTGGTGGACTTAAACGATAAAACAACCTTGAATACTCGCAACGCGAGGCAAGAAGCAGGCAGTATCGACTGGTCTGAGTCTGCGGCTGATTTGCTTTCACCGGGACTGGCCGGAGTGAGCGCGCGAGTGGCTACATTAGGAGCTAAAGGTGAATTGCACCTGGACGTCGGCGGGATGAAACGGCAATTAGGGCAAATTGATAGTCCCGTAGCCAAAGAACTCGTGAAACGAATCGACAACATGCAGTCGGAAGGGTGGCAATTCCTGAAGGCAGCTCCCGAAGCTCATGCAGGTATTTACCAGCAAAACATGCGCCGTGTATTCTTCCAGCAACAAGGGTCAATGCTCAGTCACGCCCTTGGTGCTGATCTGAATCCTATAAAACAGACGACGCCAATTTTGGCTCATGAAGTCGCGCACCATAACGGCGTGCTGTTTTACGGTACTGAAGGTTTCAGCCAAAGAGACCAGGCGATAATGAACCTTAGAAAAATCGAGGCAGAGACAACCTCGATGCTTTCCGAAACTCATATTGCGGACAAACTTGGAGTTAAAGACAATCGTCCGTGGAACGTCAGTACAGAAGCGCGGCGCGCAGCTATTCAATCAGGCGAATTAGGACAGTATATTATTGACACCCATGGCAGCAAGTACTTCAAAGTGAGCCCCGACCCACAGTGGGTCAAAACACATGTCAACGATTTCATCGACACCACCTATGGTGGCAACATGATTGACAAAGCTACAGGCAAAGTAAGAGCATTTGATCTCAACGCCGGTTATGGCAGAAATATCGCAGCGCTAGAATTTGACAAAGACGCAAAATTCGCCTGGAGAGCTCACGATTTTGTAGGGGAAAGAATTAAATATCCAGACGCTGACTTACGTTCAGAACTAGGCAAAACAATTCGAGCAGGCGAAAGCAAATCGATGTCTCAGGCTGCCCATATCAGCAAAGGTCTGGCAGGATTTGGTTTTTTGCTTGCTGTAAACGACATTCCTGGCGCGTTCGAAAACGGCATGGGTTCTGGAGTCGGACGCCTGGCAAAAGTAGGCGTTGATTTCGCGGGCTATTCAGCTGGGGCAAGTGCCGCAAATTCTCTTATGGCAAAAGCCGGTGATTTGGCGTTGCATTATCCTAAATTCGGAACAGCTGCGGTTTTGATTGCAGGATTTGCCGGCGCGTATTTGGCTGACAAAGCAATCGGCAAGAATGTTGAGAAAGCTGTGGCGGGGAATTAGAAGATCCCGCCGCTGCGGCGGATTTCTCGGATGCCCATGTAGAGGTTTTCGACGGGGCGCTTGGCTTTTTCATAGAGATAGAGAGGGTTGAAATCGGATAATGGTTCGCCCTTGCTGTTGAATAGCTGATCATTTACAACGCTGCTATCCTTTTTGCTACGAGTGAGCGCTTCATACAAAGTGCCATCCTCTCTGAATGTGTATGAGGTGTGGTCTTTATCACGTCCGGTTTCTGAAGCTTCGGCAAGTTTGCCGTCCTTGTTGAACTTCGCTTCAAATACGCTTTCGTAATCCGCAGTTTTGACGTTTAGATAGCTCGGCGAACTACCGTCGTCCTTAAAGCCAATGCCAACTCTTTTGTATTTGCTGGCAGCCATCGCCTCTCTGCTATCGGCACTCAAAAATTCCTGGCTGAGCCGCACTCCGCCTTGATTTTGGTATACGTCCAATTCCTTGAGCTTGCCATCAGCGGAGTCATGAGTCACATAGGTATAGTAGTCATTTTTCTCTACCTTCCAGCCTTTGTTTTGCAGTGACTTCACGTCTTCAGTAGAATTCAACTTAGCAGGAGCCTGATTGTCCTTGTCACCCATGGCTTTCCAGACACTTGCCTCGGCTTCCACTTTTGTCTGGGCCATGGCTGGACGTGACTCTTCCAAAAACGCCTTGGAATTGTCGTGAACCAATTGCTCAACCATTTTACCCTTGACGCTGTTGTTGCCTTCGTTAAGCTCTGCTTGATCTGCCATACCGCTGTTCTCCCAACCCAACGAAAACATCATAGAGAAAGCAGCGTGCAAGACACGTGCAAATTCAAATCACTGCCTAAAGCCACAGATTAAACTCGCAATTCCACCGCACGGTGGGACTTTTGGGAGAAACCGGGGTTGCAAGACCACCTGAAACTGCTATTTATTGAACCAGGTTGAAAGGGCCAAACAGTCTCAATGCCCAATTATTTCAAAATAGCTGAAGCTAGCGCAGAAACTCTCGCCGAAACCAAGGTGGGTGCAAAGCTTGTCGAAGAAGCGCTGAGCCTGCTGAAAGGTGCAGCCAGTCATGATGGCGAGGCAGTGCTGGGCAGCAAACTGGCATTGTTCAAAGCTCCAGCAGCCGCAGCCATGCCGGGGCGTTCATTAAAAGCAATCGTTAGCGGCTTTCCTGAAGAAATTCCAGAGACACTTGTAGCATCATCAAGCCTTTCACATGAATTAGGGAAATTGGGCACGGTACTAAATCCCGCCACAGACAAGAAAGTCACGCTGGGCATGCGCAAGCTCTCAGAGAATTGGGCAACAGTAGAACAATTTCCGGGCTCTAGTGTAAGCGTTCGCTCCGCAAGCGGAGAAATGGCTATGCCTTCAGTATTTTTGAGCCCAGCGCAACCTCGCTCGGCCGGCATTGCCGAATGGTTGGACGGAACGGTTAACATGGGCAGAGCTGCATTTCGCAAACCATTCAACGCCGAGACAGCTGGAATAGCTGTGCACGAAATGACTCATCACGAACAAGCATTTTTGAGCGTTGGTCTGGCGGCAGACAAACTAGGCATCAGCACAGCGGCTGCTAATCCCGCACAAATTCAAAGAATAATGAGTGACGTAAAACGCTTCAACATCGGCTTGAGTGAAACTCAGGTGCAAAATTTCCTTGAATTCAGAGCCGGCAGACAACTAAGTTCTGAAGGATCTTTGAGAGCAGAAAAGTTGCTAAGTTCCAACCAGGAATTATTCGACTTACCGTTTTCACATCAGGGTCTCACTCGGCAGTTACGTGAGATAGACCGCTTTCAAACGATGCTCGCAAGTGGCTTTGAAAGCGAGGAAGCAAAAGGCGTGCTGAAACAGTTTGCAGATCCTAGAGAACGCGCACTTACCTTGCAGAGAATCTTCGGGCATGAAGCCAAAGAGCAGGCACAAATGATTGCAGCGCAAATTCCATCTAGCGCCCTGAAGGGCACTCTCGGAACAAAGCAATACGAACAGCTAGGCAGCATCTTCCAACGCTCGCTGGCAAGAGCTGAAGGCAACACTCTGCAAAATAAAATGATCTGGGAAGCAGTCTACACAGATGCATTGCACGAAAGAGAAGCACGCTTCAATCAATACATCGCACAACAAGTGCTATCAGATCATCTAGCCAGCAAAGCCCTTCACCTGTAGGGGCGACTCATGGAGTCGCCCCTACAAATCCTCTAGCCATGCGTCACCCGTACCTTATGTCTTGGGTTTAGGATTGATGAACCATATGTTGATTGAATAGATTGCCAGGGCGATCGCGAAGGTGACGAAGGGTTGAACAGGCAAGAAGAAAAACAGTTGCTTGCCGATGAAAAACAACCAGCTTAAAAACGGGTAGATCAGCAAAACATTTCGCAGTCGCTGCTTCCTAATATCCATAACAGTTTCGCCTGGCTCCAGACAACTGGAATATAGAAAGATTCCGGCAATTGCCATGCAAACATAATCTTGCGTATGAGTGTGGACGCTGAAAATGATCATTGAAAGAGTAGACAAAGCAGCGCAAATTTCAAACGCCCAGGCTGTTCGTTTCTCAAGATTTGGATAAGACTTGAACCACATAAAGCCCACCGCAAAAACGCTGGCAATGAAGGCTAAACCGGCAGTTATGCGACCGAAAGAAGTGTCGGTGTTGTTAGTAATAGCTACTATCATTCCGCGAATGTTTTGCATCATCTCAGGTTCTACGCCGCTAAATTTCTGCGTGGTTTCTGCATGCAACAACACACGAACCCAGTCAACTACGTTATCTGCACCCACAACCAAAACACTCAAAAGACATACAAGCAAACCGGCTATTGCAGCCCCTGCCAGATAACGCCAACGTCCCAGAACAAAACCGATAATCATGACAGTTGGCAAATATTGCACTTTCACCATCAGCAGCGCCGACGCCAAACCAGCAGCAAAATATTTCTTGGACTTCAACAACGAAAAAAATATAGTTAAGCCTGGTACCAGCAATACGCCATTATTGCCGAGCCGCAACGCAATCCACGCAGGAAAAGAAGCCAATACAGAGATGACTGCGAAAGCACGCCTGAATGTTGTGGAAAAATCTGGACGTGATTTGCACAGCTCAAAAATTGCCCATATCAGCGCTGCCAGAGCCACAGCGCAGAAAAGCTCCCAGGCCCCAGCAAGACTCAGGAATGCCAACGGAATACAACAAACAAAAAATATTGGCGGAGCCTGCAGATAGAACGGCAGCTCAGGAACAATTGGCGCGAGAGTTTTTTTCATCAACTCTGCTTGCACATTATAATCGTAAATCTTGACAGACTTTCCTTGCAAGCCAAGTATGCCGCCATCATATAAATTGACGAAGTCACTCACATATGGATGCCCGCCCATTACTCGCGCAAAAAGAGTGCCTTCATTTAGCCAGCTGAAAAGAAGCACGTATCCATTTATAGTCCAGCACAACAGCGCCACAAAATAAGCAAACCACAGTCGCTTTTTGACGCCATCAGCAATCGCCATCAATTCCTACCGATTTATCTTGTCTGCTGATTTTACAGCACCAATAAAAGCAATCGATGATTGATGCGAAGTATGCCGCAAAAATTTCCTGCTAAAGCTATTGCTCAGCATTGTACCGTGCCCTATCTGCTGCTTCCTGCGCGCGATTGGCTTCGTTGCGCGCTTGCTGGGCATAGTCTTGAGCGTAAGCCGGTCCATTATATGTATTGCTGGCGGCTTGGTCTGCGGCTTCTCTTGCATAATTGGCGTGATATTGTGCGCTGGACGCGGCAGCCTGCCTAGCCCCCTTGTCGCTGCCTTCGCTCGCTCTGGCGGCATCCGACTCAGCTTGAGCGGCCTGGTCTCTTGCACGTTGAAGCATCGCTTCGGCTTGCCCGGTGATATTGGCATTGTTGGCTTGCTGTTCGGCAGAATTGCCGGAAGATCCCGAAGAACCGCCAAAACCACCGCCGCTGCCCGTTCCGCCACCAAAAAAGGTGCGCAAAAGTGCTTGCCTGGAAAACGGCGGCGGACCTGATTGCAATGGTTGTCGCATGCCACCGAATGGAGCAAAGGGACTCGCCCCGCCTGGCATCATGGCCATCGGGTTGCGCGAACCATAAGCACCCATGGGTGAACCGCCAAACCCCATCGGGGAAGTGGGCACCATGCCGGCTGCAGCGCCAGGCGACATCATGCCGGATGAACGGCCCATGTTGGAAGCCATTTGCCCGGTGTTCATCGTCGGAGAGACAGGCCCAGCAAAGTGAGCTGGGGTTTGAGCCCAGTTGGTGCTTTGCTCCACCTGATTGAGCATGCTATTTAAAGATGGCTTGTTAAAACCGCCAGAATTGTAGCCGGGGTTATAACTCGGGACATTATTTTGATAATTATTGGGGTAGTTAACATCCTGGCAAAAGGCCGGCACAGTCGAGGTTCCGCCGATTAACGCCATAAAGCTTGCAAGTGCCCATTTTCGCATCTGGATATAGTCCTCCTGACACTTGATCGTACCCAGAAACGGCGAAATTCAACTCAAGGGGGTATGCTGAAGAGAATTAGTTCTTGTGCGATGAAATGGTTGAAGAACAGCTTATTAGAACAGATGCTAAAGCGAGTTTCTGGCCAACACCGCAGGACTACAATGAAGCTTTGCAGTACCCGCAACACAGCTTTGCTGATCTTGAATTGATTGCTGCGACAACGGTTCTCGACAGACTCGGCATACCAAAACCAAGTTCAGGTATGTTCGCATGTGTATATCAGTTAAACCAAAACAATTCAGCTTGGGCTGTGCGCTGCTTCTTGCGCAATATTTCAGATCAAAAATTGCGCTACTCCGTTATCGGCAAGAAATTGCAAGCAGCGAAACTTTCTTTCACCGTCGGATTTGACTATCAGGAGCGCGGGATTTTAATAAACGGCGCGTGGTTCCCCATACTGAAGATGGAATGGTGTCCCGGAGATCTGCTTCATGTGTGGCTCACAAAGAATATCAACAACAAGGAAAGCATTTCTAAAACAGCAAAGACATTTAAGCAAATACTGATTGACCTTAAACGCGTGGGAATCGCCCACGGGGATCTCCAGCACGGCAATATTCTTGTCGATGGCGATCAAATCAGGTTGATTGATTACGACGGCATGTATACACCCGAGCTTGAATCTCTTGGCTCACACGAGCTTGGGCACCGAAATTATCAACATCCGCTGAGAGGTGAATCATCATACAATAGTGAATTAGACCAATTTTCAGGATGGCTGATTTATCTTTCGTTGATAATCTTGAGCCTTGAGCCGTCAATTTGGCGAGAGACAGGCGGAGGTGATGAATGCCTGATATTTCGGCGCGCGGATCTATTAGACCCGAGCAGCTCAGAACTATTCCACCTGCTTGAATCGCACAGCAACTATGACATCAGGCTTTGCGCATGGATTTTGAGATCGTTACTGAGCCCTGATAGAGAAAGCTCACTAGCAATTGAATCTGCTCCAGATTCGATGAACGCACTTTATGATTATTGCGGAAGGCCTGACTTGTCTCGAGTCTCCAACTTGCCTGAATGGATGGAAAGCAGCAATACCCGGGCTCTCAATCTCAGTGTGTCTAACAAATCTAGAAACACCACGGAGAGAACATCAGCATATGAAGCTATAAGCAGTACAGACGACCTGGCTTTGTCCGACTTCCCTTCCGGTCTTGGACAACTCGTTATACCGGGCAGCTGCATCGTCGATCTTGACTCTGAATTTACTTTTGAGTATCTCGAAAATTACTATGACGAACAGGCCAAAATTTTAGGCTCTCGACTCCCACTAATAATCGTTGCCTATGTAATAGCAGGTCTATGTTTGATCAACGGAGCATGGCAATTATTCTTGCTCATAGCTTCTCTAGCCTTTTTTAACTCTCCGATGATTACAACACAATCATTGCGATACAGTATGGGCGCGGCTGCTAATTGCGTAAAAAACAAAAAGCCTCAGCCGATTCGCCTGCTTGAAATCGACGGCACACTTATCAAATTTGAGTCAGGAGAAGATTTGGTGAGAAACCAAGTAACAGAAGATGTTGGCATGGCACTAGAGGAACTTCACCTTGCTAGAACATACAACGCATTTTTGATAGGCGACCAATTGGTTGCTTTGATAGCAAGAAAAAAACTCATCTGGGTTCTCGGGGTCGTACCGTCAAGCGACTGAACTTGCCCTGGGACAAATCAATTGCCTTTGTATGGCATGAAAGCCAAGAAGGGAGAACCTTTCCAAAGCTGCGCCAGGACATTCAGTTTTCCAGCTGGGCTCAGCTGAAACTCTATATTGCCAGAAACTTTAGTTATTGACTCGACTTTTGAGGATGAAATCCAAGCCCATTCGACTTTGCAGATTGCATCGCCAATTTCGGGAAGTTCGTCGGCGGGCATTAACCTGGTAATTATGTCTGAGTTCTGGGCACCGTCGCTGACTTCGCAGAGCAGCCCCGTGCCGTCTTCAAATTTTATGGCAAACTGGGTCAAACTGCTTGCAGCGCTTGCAATTACCTTGCTTCTAAGTTTCTGATTTAATTGCATATCATCGGCGATGAATGACATAAAGCCCCCAGAGGTTGACGAGACCCTAATTATACATTCGTGGCAACGGAGACGATCCGTCAGCCTGAGTTCAGGTTGTACCAAATTTTGTTTTCAATTTACGCGCTAACTTAAACAGGGGCTGCGCAAGTGCACTATTTTCTTGCGACTGATATGTATCTGCAAGATTCTCAAGACGCTGAGCAAGCTCTTGATGCTTCTTGCAATCTTGAGCCTCTTTCAATGCCACCAAAAACTCACGACGGGCTTCAAACAAATTATGGCTCGCATATGCTTTTTCAGCCTTTGAATAATGGCTTTCCCAGTCCAAGTCTTGAGCAGAAACCGAATTCTGACTGAGAACAGTTGCCACAAGGGCTGATAAAACGATGCTTCCGAGTTTCATTTTGAGTTACCCCTCTCTAAAGAGTTAATACCTCGGGTGATACCACTCGAAACGTGCCACCATAAAAAAGATTTGCCGACAACCAAGCGGCATTTGTCAAGATCCAGATAAACTTTCGGGACTTTTAGTTTCTACGCATGATACCAAGGGCGGTTTCTTCCATTTTCTTCGCCTCGGCATCTTTGCCCAGCATCTTCAAGACTTTGGCATAGTTTTCCAAAATAACCATTTCGTCTTTGTGTAGTGCACCCAAAGCCTTACGTCTTATCTCAAGAGCTTGCTTAAAAATGGGTTCAGCATCTTTTGCCTTGCCTTGCACACGCAAACAATTGCCGAGATTGTTGAGCACGATAGCGACGCGGTTGTCCCATTCGCCAAATTCTTTGTTTGCCTCAAGCAAAGCTTGCCTGAAATAACTTTCGGCGTCGGCAGTTTTTCCGCTGCTCATCAATTGCTGAGCACTCAAATTCAGTCTTTCCCACATTGGTTTTTCCTCGATTACTGTCCTGGTGCTACGTGAAACGGAAATTCCAACTCAGCATTGCCGAGATGGATTCTGACTATGGCATCGTCATAACGCTCTCTCAAGAAAAACACAACACCGGTTCTTGCGCCACCAGTCTCAATGAAAGTGGGGCGCACAGAGCCGTTACCTCGCATAAACCCTAGCAGCTCAGCATCGGCTGCTTTAGGCTTATCATCATAAAAATACTGTTCGCGCGTAACTATGGGTGGTGCGTCACGCAAATTGTTATCCCAGGCACCATACAAACCGAATGTATTGTTGCCAAAGAAATCATCGGGGTCTAGCGAACCGTTTTTCAGATAGCCTGGAATTTTGCGCGACTTTTCAATGTGACAAAGAGTGCGCCTGCGCCAGGTGCGGTCTAAGATTACGTCTTCCTCTAAGACCTCATCAATTAGCCCGGGGTCGCAAAAAACCATTTCTTTTCTGCCGGGACTAATTTTTTCCAGGGTTACCGCTCCGACGGCTAAATGCAACGGATGATCTGTACAATTTGCCAGAGAAATCAAAACAGCCACGTGCTTGTAACTGCGCACAAGCGTGCATGCAACTCTCACGCCACCAACGACCAGGTATTTGAGAGGATATTCCGGATCTGTTATTTGCCTGCTGCCGTGCATTCCTTCGACCCAATTGAATTTCACCACACCTTTTTGGTCCTGGCTTTTATATAGCACCACAGCTCCATCTTTCAGAGCCAGAGCAGTGTCCATTGCCTCGGCAGATTCGCGCTCGTCGCCGAGTTTTTTGGCAGCAGTAGCCAGGGAAATCAGAGCATCGGCATAGTCGAGCCTATCTTTACCTGGTTCTACTTCCAAAACTACCAGTGCTTTTTTCAAAATCTCTTTTGCGTCTTCATAGTAAGACTCTTTGCAGAGCACCTTGCCCATTAGCGCCTGAGCAAGAGCAAGCTCACGTTTTGAGCCAATAGACTTCTCAGCGATTTTCAAATTTTCCCGGGCTGCCCCTACCGCCGCCACAGTCCTTCCATCAGCCAGATGCAGATTTGCAGAATCGCTGTAATATCGAGCCATTTCTTTAGACTCGGCGCCAAAAATTGATTGGCACGGAGCTTTTACTTCATCAAGCATGACTCGCGCGCGGTCTAACTTGTTGAGCCCCATGTATGCCTCAGCCAAGCTGAGTTGCGCCAATACAATTTCTTTTGTCGCAGAGCGAGTTTTTCGCATGTTAGGCAGAGCGTGACTGAGTCGTTGTTCGGCTTGTCCGTAAAATCGATTATCAAGGGCTCTATTGCCCAGGTCGTAGTCTCTTTGCCAAGAATTTGGCGCCGGCAAGCCATGAGATGCACCTGTCTCGTGGCTTTCCACCCGACCTTGCTCGGTAGCATGCGGAATAGCCACAACAGTTTTGGTGTCTGCCGCCCAAGACTGAGTCGCCAGCAATGAAAGCGTGCCGATTAAAGTTGCAAGAGAAGCCTTGCGCCGCACTGAGCTGCCTCCGAATACCGCCGACTTCATAACAAAAACACGCAAAGCTAATATACCTGATGTCCCAACCCAATTGGATTGTAAGGCAAAACATAAACATCAAGCCTTAATCCTGAAAACTCAGCAGTGCCGGAGAAAGGCTTGTCGACATTCAAATATGCAGAACTGGGAGACAGAAGACTGAGGTCTACTATGCCCTTAACTGCTGTTGATTCCTGAACGATAGGCTTAACCGGAACGATGATGTCGAAATCTTTCCAGTCGCTAGAATAATTGAGTCGCCTTGGGGTCCACGCAGATTTATATAAGAAGTTGCTGCCGTCTTTGCGCAGATACGAACTTTCAACTTGAACAGAAGGCGCTCCATTGCCGTCCTTCACTCGAGTGCGACCGCTAACGCGGAAGAGCCAAAGTGCGTCTTTGTCTTTTGCAAGTTTATCGAGGTCTGCCTCAAGGCTCTTTCCCTTATTTTTGTCGACAGCACAATCCGGCAATTCGAAACTGGCCACTAGCTTGCGTTCATTGCCAGCCGGGGAAGGAGGCGCCAGCAAGATTGCCATGTTGAAGGCGCCGTTTTGTAAGCCAGACTCTTCAGACAAATCCAATTTATTTGAAATCAAAGTAGCCGCAGGCACCTTGATATCATATCTGGTATCAGTCAATCCATTGGGATTTTCAACCCCGTAAAATACTTTCTCCCACGAGTAGACACTCAAACTGGGCAATATTCTCTCTTTATCCTTAGCATCATAGCTGCCAAAAACACTTAGCGGCTGAGAAGATTTATTTTGCATTTCTACCTGCACAGTGACAGAGTCAGCATGTGCTTCAGCGGCTAAATCAGCAGCCTTTTTAAGCTGTTCTTTCGGCAGACAAATCAATGACCATTGCCGAAGATCTGAATTTGCAATACCAGCCGAGCTCGTGAGTGAATCCCACATACGCTCGCCTTCACGCTGCACGCTGTTTGGAGCAATCTCAAGAAAGCGATCAAAATCTTCTGCAAAAGCCATGCTAGGCAAAATGGGCGAAGTCACAGGAAGACCGTTTACTTTCACGGCGAAACCATCAGAACCTTGACGCACACCCTCAGCATCAATCGCCAGATAAATATCAGAAACAGAATTAATAGCAGAAATAGGTATTTTGATTGCCTGGTGCACCGGCCCCGACGTGTTGCTCAAGCTGCGCTGCCACTCTAAAGTACGACCGTTAGCTCGCAATGGCATAGCAAACAAGGGAAGCATACAAAGACATAAAGTTGCGCCGGTTGTTATGGCTAGTGGGCGAGAACCATTCATCACCTTAACTGTTTGAACAAAGAAGTAAACGACTGCAGCCAGAATACTGACTCTGACGACAGCTTCAACAACCCAAGCAAGAGATGCAGCCCCCACAAGCGGCAACAAGAAGGCAATCAAGTTAATTCGCAACACTAGAAACAAAAGACATAAGAGAGCAGTAAATAGAACTGCAGTCTTTCGTTTTGCTGCGTCCTGAATGAGCTGACTCAAAGTTGCGGCACCGGCTGCAGCAAAAATAATCAGCTCTGGCATCGCGCTTAAGTTATAGCGCGGCACAGTGATAAACAAGCAATAGATAAAATGAAACGCAAACAAACCGGCAAGATAAAAGCGGCAGAGCATCTCGCGTTTTTCAGGCTTAGCAGCCACCGACAAGAATAGCGATATGCCAAAACCAACACAGGCAAATAAAATCAGCAACTCTTGAAAGATTACCTGTGTACCAAAAGCAAAGGGACCAATCGCGGTGCGAAAATCATTCCACGGGTATTTGAACAATCTCAAAGGTTTGTCCAACATCAGACGCGCCCAACGCAGGGGACTCTTGCCTAAAGCCGACTTGAACAGTTGCGGAAAACTGCGTGACTCAACATTGCGACCATCTGGATAAGGATAAGAAAGCCAACCCTGCGTATCAGTATTGTTGCCAATGAAAAAGTTGTAGTGACCAACTCTATCTACAACCAGTCCGCCCCCGCCAAATGCCAATTTCTGAAAGCCCAACCAGGGCGCAGCCACTAAGGCAAAACCAAGCGCGAATGGCAAAAGAAAAGTAAGACGCCTCTTTCCCTTTTGCTGAATTGCCGTCAGCGGTATCAAAATCAAACTGAGGATGAACATCACAGACCGTGTAAGCTGCAATGCGGCTGCCAGAAAGCCACTGGCAAAAACAAGGACAAAACTATTTCCTTCCTTGCGAAACCCACGAATACAAATGTAAGACAGCGCCACCAGCAAGAAAGTCGCGAAGGTTTCAGAATAGAGGCGCCCGCTGTTCACGATAAAGCCGGGGTAGAAAGCAGAGACAATGCCGGCCACGCGTGCGCTGCGGCGATCAAACGCTTCATTAGTAATCATCGCAATGAAAACGCAAGTCAAGGCTGAGACCAAACTATTTCCAAGCAACAAACTCTGCCACAACGAATGAACATTTGCTGCGCCACCACCGACGGCGGCAGTAATCATAGCCAGAAAAGCTGGAAACACCGGACCGCTTATCGCAAAATCTTTCATGGGCACAAGAGCTGCCCTCACAGCTTCGACATCAGCCGGGCTAGCCGAACCCAACAAAGATGCCAGTGCCTTCGGAAAAAGAAGCGAAGACTGAGCAGAAACCTGCAATAAAGCCTGACCATTGTTTATATATTCATACGCATCGCAGGACGCAAAATTATTTACATGCGGCAAAACAAAATTGAAAAGACAACGCAAAAGCATAGCCAGTGCGAAAAGCGCCGTCAGCTCAAAAAAGCCAGTATTCCGCTTAATTGCAGGCGGAGTCATAGTTTCAACGCCAGGAGCTAAGCCGCTGCTGCCATCGCCTTTGTCATTTGACGCAGCAGATTCGATCAACGAGCCAAGATTTTCGTCTCCGGTCACGGACGCTCTGGCTCCTGCACTCCAGCTGCTGCCAAAACTTTTGCCATCGGGTCTTCCTGACGCGATTTGACTTGTGATTCCAACCATTTTTCAATAGCCAGAGATTTGTCCGGTCTGCCGCAAATCAAACGTGATATCGGGCGGATGAGCGCCAGAAGCGCCTTCGCACCGAAGAGGCGGGGACGATGAAGCAAATGATGGAACCAGTAAGACAAACGGAATCTGAAAGACTCCTGATACATGAGATTGTAAACCATGCGGTCTAACGCATAGAGCATCACAGCCGCATCAGGCACAATTTGATCTGCAGGACGTCGATAAAGGGGCTGATGGTTGCTTCCAAATCGTTCGATCGCCTGACGATAAAGCTCTATTGTGTCACCGGCAATTTTCTTGCGTTGGAAATGATCTAATACGCGCTGCCTGGCTTTTTCCGCCACCAGAGCGCGATAGGGTTTGTCTTCCAGCAGCTTAATTATGGCTTCAGCTATCGCCTGAGAATCGCGCGGAGGCACGATGACTCCCGCACCATCATCACCGATGTATTCACGTGTGCCACCAGCAGATGTGCCGATAACCGGGCGTCCGCACGACATTGCTTCAAGGGCTGTATATGGAGAATTATCGTAAAGTGACGGCACAACGCAAACATCTGCCGAACGGTAATATTTAGGCAAATCAGCCAGCGGCACTCGATTAATAAAAGTAACCGCATGCTCAGCACCGTTTTCGTGCAAGATGGCTTTGAGATCCGCCAGGACAGAGCGCATGCCGCCCGTCGACTGATGTGTATCATCACCGATAATTACAAAACGCGTCTTCGGGCAAGCTTTCAACACTGCAGGTATAGCCTGCACAAGGTATTGTATGCCCTTGCGCTCTTCCAGGCGGCCGACAAATAAAATGGTATTTCGCCCGTCGGGCTCAATTGCAACTGGTCCCTCCGGACAAAAGTCGTTGGGATCGATTGGGTTGCGCACAATTGCAATTTTTTCTAGCGGATAAGGCAAATCATTAGCGACGAATTCAGCAAGATCTTGACTTGGCGAAGTCAAAACATCAGCGCCAGCCATGGCTACGCGTTCTAGAGTTGCAACAAGCATGTGGTCAAAAGTGGCGGCTGTGTTGTGCAGGTTCTCCGCAATAAACTTAGAGTGCGGAGTATAAAGCCGAATAACGAGCGGCACCACCCGCGATACCGACGCATAAAGTGACTCAGCTAAGAGCTCGGGCGTTTCAACAACATCAAAAGGCTTTTGCTGATGCAGCTCATAGAATTTGCGCCAGAGCCCGAGAGTTGTAAGCATCACATAACGACTGTAAGGCATACAGCGATTAACAGCATCGAGCTCGCCTTCCAACTGATAAGGCAGCACTCGGTGGACGGCAACTCCATCGTCGTCGACTTGCTTCTGCGTTTCCTTAGCCAGCGCGACTACAACAACGTCGTGACCAAGCTCTTTTAAGCCATGCGCCAGATGACGCACAAACGTGGCAATTCCACCGAAACCAGTTTCGGGCGGATACTCTCTGGAAATGAGACAGACTCGCACTATGAGTTTCCCTTCACAAACCCAGCGAAGAGCCGGGAAAAGCACTAAGCTATTTTAGTGCGTGCATCTTGTGATCTGTTTGAGACGACTCTTATTATGATCACCATTCGAGACAGCGCGAGCCAGACCGATGAATTCTAGCCTGCGAAAAGCCTCGTCACACAAGCGAAAACATGCCGAAGGAAATAGGCGCTATTATTTGACTCTATGAAAAGAGTATTACTTACTGTTCACAAGTTTTTTCCAGAGCACAAAGCAGGCACCGAAGTGCTGACCTTGAAAGTTGCTCAGGAGCTTATAAGGCGCTCATACGAGGTGATGATTGTCACGGCTACGCCGCCCGACCAGGATGCAAGACATGCGGTGGGGGAGAAATCCTATGACTACGTTTACGAAGGCATCCCAGTGCACGCAATCGGCGAATCTTTGCGATTGGAAGGATATACCTTCGATCATGAATTTCAGCATCCGGCTATAGCAGCCCATTTCAAAGAAGTTCTTGAAAAATTCAAGCCCGACCTTTTGCATATTTTTCATGCTCAAAATCTTTCCTCCAGCATCATCGACGTGGCTGTGGAGAAGAATTTGCCCGTGGTTTGTTCTGCAACTGACTTCTGGTTTGTTTGCCCAATAGTTCAACTCAAAAAGCCGAATGGGGCAGTTTGTCGCGGTCCTACAGTTCTATCCAGCAATTGCATGAGCTGTTATACACCGCATTTAATTCCGCCCAAAAGTGAGTTCATGGAGCAGCTCAAGAAAAAACTGCCGGCTCTTTGCGCTCCGATAAATGCCAGCCCACGCCCACTGCGAAATCTCATGGAGAATTCGCTTCTTTCGGCTTACGTTTTATCGAAAGCGCCGTCAGCTGTCGGTTCTACCATGCGACGCCCGCAAGTGCTGAAAGATGCTGCCAACAAAACCAAGGCAATAATGGTGCCTACACAATTGATGAAAGACATATTTGTCGAAAACGGTATCAAACAAGAAATCATTCGCCACGTCCCTTTCGGCATAGACAGCAGCCCGCTCATTCCCTACCAGAAAAAGACTGCAAGTCAAAATATTCGTTTTGGATTCATTGGCACAATATTCGAGCACAAAGGTCCAGACCTCTTAATCAAGGCATTCCAGAGCCTTCCAGAAGATTGCCAGGCAGAACTGAAGATATATGGAGACCTTAAGCAATTTCCCGAATATGGAAATACAGTAAAAGCGCTTGTTGATTCAAACCCGCGTAATCGAGACAAAATCAAATTCTTGGGCACCTTTCCCAACGAAAAACTGGGCCCGGTATTACAAGATATGGATGTGCTTGTGGTGCCATCGCGATGGTATGAGAACACTCCCCTTGTGATTCAATCAGCTCTGGCAAGCAAAACACCGCTCATCGTTACCAATTTGGGCGGCATGGCAGAGCTCGTTCGCCACGGATTCAACGGACTTGTATTTGAACTGAACAGCGTAAGCTCTCTTGCGGAACAACTAAACAAGGTGCTTGACGAGCCTGACTTGCTCGAAACAATGAGAGACAACATTGCACCAGAACGAAGTGTTTTGCAGATGGTCGATGATATTGAAGCTGTTTACAAAGATGCTCTAAGTCGATAACCTTGTCTACCCGTTATTATTCAACGAAATTTTCGTGTCTATGATGCCAAAACAAAGACATTCGCAGTAAATCTCGTGATACCATTGCCAGCTAAACTAATTCACGCACTCGAAATCGAAAAGACATCAACATGAAGGCTCTAATTATCGGTGGCAACGGCTTCATTGGCAGCAATCTCGCTGATTCACTGCTCAAGGCAGGTCACAAAGTTACCAGTTTTGACCGTTACCCAAGTCGATACCGCGAAGCAGACCCGCAAATCACCTACATTTATGGTGACTTTGCCAACCATGGCGAAGTGCAAGAAGCTGTAAAAGGCATAGACTGGGTTTTTCACCTTGCATACACCACCTTGCCGGCTACATCAAATGAAGACCCGGCTTACGATGTGAGATCAAACATAGTCGACACACTCCAGTTGCTTGACGCTTGTCGTCAGTCAAGCGTCAAGAAGATTGTTTTCATAAGTTCAGGTGGCACCGTATATGGTGTGCCACGCAATCTTGAACCAATTCACGAAGAACACCCCACTGAGCCAATTTGCTCCTATGGCATCACGAAATTGGCCATCGAAAAATACCTACATCTTTACCATCACCTGTACAATCTCGACTACGTCGTCGCTCGACTCGCCAATCCCTATGGCGAATTGCAAAATCCGCAGGCAAAGCAAGGCGCTATAGCAGTTTTCCTTGGCAATGTTTTGCAAGGCAAGCCAATAGAAATCTGGGGCGACGGAACTGTGGTTCGAGACTATATCTACATCGGCGACACAGCTGATGCCCTGGTAAAAGCAGCAGAATATTGCCCCGACGAGAAAGACCCTCGCGTATTCAATATAGGTTCGGGCTGTGGACAATCACTCAACGAAATCGTTAAAGCCATAAAAGGCGCGGTCGGAAAGGACATTGACGTTAGATATTTACCAGCAAGATCTGCTGATGTACCAACCAATGTACTAGATATAGAACGAGCCAAAAAGTGTCTGTCTTGGCAGCCTGAAATAAATTTAGAGGACGGGATTAGAAAAACTTGGGATTGGCTTTCAAAGGTTAGCAAAAACTAAGGCGCACTTTTTCGCCCATGCCGAGGCGCCAGCCTGCCTTGTGGAGACTCTTAAAAACACTGAACCTAATTACTGATTATCTATTGTCAGGTTGACCTAAAAGCGTCTTACGGTGGACAATTTGACGTTGTTGAGAGATCAACCAATTCGGAAATTAGATTGAATGGCTAATATCGATCTGTCTGTCATCGTTGCCGTTTACAACGAGCACCCAGACAATCTCCTGAGATTACTAGACCGCCTGAAGCAGGTTCTCACCCCGCATTCGTTGTCGTACGAAGTTGTATTCGTCAACGACGGCAGTAAGGCTGAAACCAGCAAAGCGCTGCAGAGAATCGCTTTTGAGACGCCAAACGTCAAGCTCATTGCGCTTTCTCGAAATTTCGGCCAGCAAGCGGCAATCTCCGCGGGCTTAGACCATGCAAGCGGACGGGCAATAGTCAACATAGACTCTGACCTGCAAGACCCGCCCGAACTAATTCCCGAAATGATGAAGTACTGGCGCGCTGGCTATGACATTGTTTACGCACAACGCTCTAGCAGACGCGACCGCGTATTCAAGCGCCTCACAGCATTTCTCTTTTATAGATTACTTACGTCAATTTCGTCAGTTGCTATCCCACGTGACACCGGCGATTTCAGATTGGTAGACCAACGCGTTGTACGCGCGTTAAACCAGATGCCGGAAAAAACAAGATTTTTGCGCGGACAAATACCGTGGCTCGGCTTCAAGCAAATCTGCATTCCAATCGACCGCGGAGCACGCGAAGTCGGAGAGAGCACTTATACAATCAAAAAGCTGCTTCAGCTCGCAATGGACGGCTTACTTGCTTTCAGCTCTGCACCGCTGCACCTGATTTCACCAGCAGGCGGCGTGATGATGGCTGTCGGCTTGCTCGGATTAATCGCCTGGGCCTGCTTCAAAGGCGGGGCGATAGCCACGTTAGATAATACAGCGCTCGTTTGCATCGGTTCACTTCTTACCGGCGTACAACTTGTAGCCGTCGGCATTGTTGCTGTTTACCTTTCTAAAGTTCTCGATGAAGTTCGAGGAAGACCTACATATATAGTTGGCGAACTGGTGCAAAACGGCAAGCGAATTCCGGAAGACAACCGCGAATTGTCGGCTGCATTCGTTGAATCAATGCAGCCACAGAACAGCGAAGCAGCAAGCAGCAGACAACTTAAGGACAACTCTGAAACAGTTGCGCTATGACGCCTCTTGAAAAAGACGAACAGAAGGCGCCTGCATTGGAAAAATACGGCGACTGGCTCTTTGCTGCTGCAATTGGAATTTTAGTACTGCTATTTTTGTTCAAGGCGAGCTTTGCGGGCGGGTCTATTTCGCGGCTGTGCGTATTAGCTGAATGGGATTCTGTTTTCGATGCCTGGAGAACGGGGCACCCACAACCATACGATCCATCGCTCATTCAAATATTTCTACCAGACTACGTTTTTCTGGCGCAGAATTTGTGCAAAGGTATTTTACCCCTATGGAACCCGCATTGCGGGCTGGGCTACCCTTTTGTTGGTGATATTCAAAGCTCTGTTTTTTCACCGCTAAGATTGCTTTTTGATTTCTTCCCGAATCTGCATACATACAACTACTATTTAATAGGCGAGCTTGTTATTGCAGCAATATCCTCATTTTTCCTGGCTTTAAGGCTGGGTAGCAATCGAATTTGCGCATTGTTTGCGGCAATCTGTTATACCTTTTGCCCCTACAATTTATGGTACCTAGAATTAAATCTAGGTAGCTCAGCATCGCTGTTTCCGCTGGTTACGCTGGCTTTTGTTTACGCCGCGCAGAAGCGAAATTTATTGAGCGCTATTCTTGCAGGGATATCGTCGGGGCTGCTGATTCTAAGCGGACACCCCGAATGTTCGTTTTTTGGCATAGTTCTTTCGAGCGCGCTGATGCTTGCGCTTTGCCTCACAGACAAACGCTATGCAATAGGCAAGAACCTGCTTAGCTTTTCAATATTGCTATTCGTCGCAGCTATCACCACAGTTGCTGTTTCCGCACCGGGATTGTTTCCATTTGCAGAATATCTTCTCAACGGCGAATCGTATAAATATGGGTCTAGCTACTCAACTCCAGTAAGCTGGAATGGTATCGCCTTTAATTTATGCAACCCCGGTCAAAATGGCGCCAGCCCATTTTTGGGCATAATTGCCGCCATTTTGCTGCCCCTGTCACTACTGGGGTTTCGCAAAGATGCACACCTAAAACAAACAACGGTATCACTTGTAGTTACAACAATAATTACTTTTGCTCTGGTATCACAATTTGGACCACTGCAAGCATTGTTCAGCAAAGCACCATTCACTGCTTTAATTACACGGTACGCACTGCCATACCAACTTCTTTTGCTCTCTCTTTTAGCAGCGCTTGGGCTAGAGCAATTGCAGCGTTTTTGCACTTGCGATTCATCAACTGAAGCACAAGATACAACGTCGACAAAGACCAATAACGTAGCCGGCAAGCTCATTATTTTAGGTTTTGCTTTGCTCGTCTTCCCAGCCATTCTATTTTACTTCAGCGCTGCAATGTCTCACGATGCAGCGTGGATGAAAGCAGCAGACTTTGACGCCATGCTGCCCAGCACTGAAATCAGATGGTCGGCGTGGAATAGAGATATGATTTTCAGCGGTATTTTCGCGCTAATCGCTTTTGCTACATTTCTAATTCAGCAACGCAAAAAGCCGGACACAGTTGCGAAGAAATGCAATCCTACTTGCATTTTGTTGCTTAGCGCTTTGGCGTTGGGCTTCACGAGTTTGGCTATTCCAGGCAAATCATCATTGCCATTGCAATCAAAATTCTTTTACCCAAAAACAGAGTTGCTGGAAAAAATCGCAGACAAGCAATATCGTTGCATCTCAACTTGCGAATATGTGCTAAGACCAGCAACTAATAGTGTTTACGGAATCAATTTTTTAACAGTACACAATCCACTTTTTCCAAAACGATTTTTAGCGTTTACCAAAGCTTGCGGTGCACAAACAGATGTTTTCAATCAAAAATTCGAGCAAAAGCTCTCGACACTGCTAAATCTGGCTTCCGTAAAATATGTTCTATCGCTGACAGACATTGAAGACGCCGGCGGAGACACTGAGCACAGATTCAAGCTGGCTTACCAGAGCGACAACCATATAAGAGTTTATGAGAACCGCAACGCGGCTCCCCGAGCCTATTTAGTTCAAGATGCTAAGTTTGTGAAAAGCGCCGACGAGGCCCTTGCAGAAATTCAGTCGAGCTCGTTTGACCCGAGCAAAACAGTAATATTAGAAGAAGGCACTGATGCTAATACTAGTAAAACTGGCAGCTCCCTCGAAACTATCGATGCGAACTCTTCAAACAAAAAACAAGCAGCTATTAGCAACAGTCAAAATCAGCCTGGCACAGATTACGAAGCGGTCAAATCATTTGATTTGCCAAACAGCAACAGCATTAGCATAGAAACAGATTCGCCTAACGAGGGTTGGCTCGTTCTCACCGATATTTACTATCCAGGCTGGAACGCCTATGTCGACGGAGCAAAAGCCGAAATCAGACGAGCAAATTTTGCCTTTCGCGCTATAAAAATTGAAAGCGGAAAGCACACAATTAAATTCGCCTATGAGCCCAAGTCCTTTCTCCTCGCTTGCGCTGTGTTCATATTCTACGTAATATTGATGGGATACACGCTCATGTCTGCGAATTGGAAACGTCAATTCTAAACCTTTCGCTATCTCACATGTGCAAAATTGCCAACAGTCCGGGTTGTCGGTGACAATTTATGGAAAACAAACGTCCGAAAGCAGACCGCTCCAGAGAAGAACAGGCGAACCAAGTTTTCGACATCGCCATGTCGCCTGAGGAGTATGCCGCCCGCTTTGCACATACGATATTTTGTTCTTCATTCGGCGACTATGAATATTCGGATCCCCACCTAGATGACTGGATACAGCGATTTCATCACATCGTCCTTCGCCATCCGGAATTAATTGACTCATACCGCCGCAAATATTTGACGGAAGAGGAAATCAGTGTGATAGAAGAAGACATTAGAGACCAGCTGGAGAATGGACTTTAGTTGATTGGCGCAAACCGTCGCCTTTGATTATTGCCTTGAATTTCAAACCAGTGCGCCCAAATAACTTCCTAGCCATGCTAACTAACCCAGAATTTCCTTTGCTTTCACTAAATACTGGCGAATATCTTTATGCGGATTTTTCAGGTATTCCCGCCAGCTTGGCAGCAACTTTTCTCTCATGCTGTCCATTCCTTTATGCCCCTCAAAGGGAGGATAAGCTCCACCATTCAACCTGCAGCGCAATTCGTTGTCTGCAAGCAACTCGATCACAGCATGCTCAGCATTGACAAAACCTTCACCGTGTTCTGAACTTGGTATATAGCTGTGCAAGATTTCGTGCCACAAATAGACGGTATTATAGTGAGGAAAGTCCTGACGATAAGTCCACTGTATCTTCAGTCCTCCTAGTCCATTTTTCTGGGAGGGATGACTGATGTATACCTGGATGTCCTTAAATTTGTCGAACTTGATACCAGTAAGTTCTTTCATGATAGAGCTAGACTTTTCAAAGTCCTCGTCCCATTCTTTCTTAACCTTTTGCATTGCTTCTTCCGTTTCTTTCTGCAACGGCTTGAAAGAAGGATCAACGGCCATGGCTTGAAGAAGGTCCTGGGAACGTTTCCCGAGTTTAGACAAATCATCATGGTCCATGATCGTATATGGATCGACACCATACTGGAGAAACTTGTAAGCTGCTTGATCTTTTTCCCAGGCAAGATTTTGAAAAGCAACAATGTCGGGTCTGCAATTGCTACCCATGAATCTCTCAGGACTGGTGTTTACGAGAATGTGATAAACAACATAAAGCGGGTCAACCTTGAATGCTATTTGTGGATTACGAGATTGCTCTTCGTTGTCGGCAAGACAAACAACGCCCGATCCGCCAAAAAGGCTGATCAAAATAATCACTGTCAAAACTTGGAACAACTTTATCCTTTGCAAACGCATTTCAAACTCCAGAAACTTTATCGAGGGTAATAAGGATAGATTGGGAGTTATTTTACGGCAAGCAGCTGAACTTCAAACAAGAGCTTTGCGTTGGGCGGAATAGAGTCTCCGGCACCTTTGGCACCATAACCCAGTTGCGGCGGAATAAGTAAACGGCGTTGCCCGCCTATGTGCATACCTTTTACGCCTTCATCCCAACCTTTGATAACACTTCCATTACCAAGCACGAATTCAAACGGCTCCCCACGATCAACAGAGCTATCGAATTTTTGTCCATTTGTAAGCCAACCGGTGTAATGCACTACTACAGTCTGCCCTGCACGCGGGCGAGGTCCGTCGCCCTTGATTATGTCCTTGAATTTCAAACCAGTGCTTGAGGTGTAAAATCCATCAGCGTCAGGTCCTAAAGGGTAAACCTCCTGAGTCGACTTTTTGCTTTCATCCTTATGTGGCCACGCAAAGGCAGAAGACGCGCCTACCAGAAGTGAAACAACAGCAAGACTTACCGGAATGAAACGCAATTTTTTCATGCTACCAAACTCGCTCAAAGACGTAACGGCAGCATTATATACGCTCTACTATCAACCTGCCTTATACGAATGCAACTAATCGAATTCTTTGATTTGCCCATTATTTTTGTATTGCTCAAAATTGCCCTGGGTGCTGACAGGCGATTGCTAGTCGCTTTGAAAGATTCAGCTATCACAAGCACGCTTACGCAAATTAGTTAGGCTGATTTCTTGGTACTTTCATTGTATTCTTGTGGCTTAAGCAACGGCGCTTTTCTCCGAACATTGGAAGCAATAATACTAAGAGACCAGAATGTGAAAGACGCACTCAACAAATTTTTCAAAATTGAAGAAAGAGGCAGCAGCATCAAGACCGAACTGCTGGGTGGCATGACAACGTTTATGACGATGGCTTACATCATCGTTGTAAACCCCGCCATTTTAAGCTTTGCTGGTTTTCCTATCGAGGCAGCAACAATCGCCACCATCATCACATCAGTTTTTGGCTGCACGTTGATGGGTCTATATGCAAATTTACCATTAGCCGTTGCGCCATACATGGGCGAGAACGCATTTATTGCATTTGGACTTGCAGCCATGGGCATTTCATGGCAACAGCGACTCGGAGCCGTATTCATCAGCGGTATTTTGTTTTTCTTGTTGGCTATTTTTCGCATTCGCCCATGGCTGGCAAGTGCCATCTCGTTTAGCCTTAAACAAAGCTTTGCAGCCGGCATCGGGCTCTTTCTCACATTCATAGGGCTATACGAGACTGGTATCGTCGTTAGTGGCGCAAAGGGTTTACCAGTGCAAGCGCTTCTGGTGCCTGGCACTGATATTTTGAAAGGGCCGGAAGTTCCCGTAAAAATAGGCAACTTTCACGATCCGCATGTTCTGCTCGCAATTTTTGGTTTTGTACTTATTTCGGCCCTTTTGCAACGCAAAATAAAAGGCGCAATGCTTATCGGCATTGTCATCACCGCCACCATAGGGCTCTGCCTCGGCTATGCCGATGCACCAAAAGCAATTTTCGCAATGCCGTTTGAAGGGGCTTACACGCTAGATCGCATCGCCTTCAAAATGGATCTTTTAGGTGTTCTCAAAGTTTCATATATTCCAATCTTGATGACGCTATTTTTGATGGCATTCCTCGACACACTGGGCACGCTTGTCGGGGTCGGCTCTGCAGGCAACCTGCTGGACGAACACGGCGATTTCCCCGAAATCGAAAAACCTATGATAGTGGACGCAGCCGCATGCACATTTAGCGCCATTATCGGCTCATCGACGAGCGGGGCATTTATCGAGTCGGCATCAGGCATAAAAGAAGGTGCACGCACAGGATTAGCTGCATTGCTGATTGCCTTTCTCTTTGCTTGCTCTTTGTTTTTCGTGCCTCTAATTACGCCTCTGCAAAAACTAACCTATGCATATGCCCCAGCCCTGATGTCCGTGGGATTGATGATGCTCGGGTCGGTTAAGAAGATTGACCTGGAAGACCTTACCGAAGCGGTACCAGCATTTGCCACTATCGTTGTAATCATTTTCAGTTACAACATAGCCAATGGGCTTACAGCAGGATTGATTTTGCATCCGCTCTTAAAACTACTGGCAGGAAAAGGCAAAGACATTCATCCCGGCTCTGTTATTTTGGCGGCACTTTGCTTGATCTACTATTGTTTCGGCTTGCCACACTGATTTTGCAATATAATTCACCATGACCTATGTGGTGGAGATCGTAGAACTATGAGTTTGCGCAAATCGAGATCTAAAAACAAAACGATTTGCATACTTGGCTCTGCATTTGCTCTTTTTATCAGCATTCCGCAGCTAGCTCTGGCAGATCCTTTTCCAGGCAAGGGCGATGAGCAAACCTGGTTGAATGCCTGCAATGTGTGCAACCAGGGCGCGCAGCTAATGCAATATCAACGATATGGCGAAGCCGCAAAATATTTTGAAAAGGCAATTGAGATGTACGCCTTTGACCCGGTCTTCTATTATGATGCCGGCTTGTCATACCAGAGCGGGGCATACACAATGCGCACTGCCGACGACAAGAAAGCTGCGCTGGAAAAAGCAGAATCATACTTCGCTCAATCGGCAAAAATAAAAACAGACAAATTTGACACATGGATTCACATGGCAAATGTTCAATCAGAACTACAGAAATATGAGCCGAGCTTGAAAAGCCTGCAAACAGCACTTGCAATACCTGGCGTTCCCGAAACTGAAAAGCAGAAAGCTAAGCTCGCAATTGAATTTGTAAAAACAAAACTTGCTCAATCACGACAACAAAATATTGAAAGCGAACAAAATACATTGGCGAATGCAAGCGCGCTCACAAATACATCTGGCTGGCAATCGTACAATTCAAGCAAGTTTGAAATGCGTTATCCCAATGGCTGGCAAGTCGCTCAAGATGCAGACACCGGACAAATCAATATTTCACACCCAAGCGGTGCAGTGCTTTCAGTATTGCCATTTTCTACAGCTCAAATAATCGATGCGAAAAGAGACGGCGCTGCATTACTGAATGCAATGCTAAAACAGCTCTACCCCTCAGACTCATGGTCTAAAGCAACGCAAGCTGGAGCTAACTCTTTTAAGGCAGAGTCTTCAAGCAACAAAGAAGATCTAGCGGCTGCGTTAGTGTTAGCATCAAAGCAATCCGGTACATTTGGAAAACTTTGCACAGCACGCCTGCCAAAAAACGACTCATCCATAGACAAAAACACATTTGCCGAAATGATGTCTACACTGAAGATAGCACCACAGGCCGCTTCCGCTGCGCCGATGCAAGCTCAAAACATGGCAGCAAAACAACAAATGCCCATGTCGCCACAACAACAGATGATGCTCATGCAGCAACCACAAGCCTGGCAGCATATGGATACAGGCGGATTGCCAGCAACACCTTTTGCCGGCTATCGCACTTTTGTTGACCCGACGGAGCACTCATTCACTGTCGAGGTACCGGCAGGCTGGAAAGTAGAGGGCGGACTCACAAGAGCAAGCGCGATTGATGCTAGACCCTGGGTTAAAGTAGTTTCGCCGGACAATTTGATTACAGCTTTCATCGGCGATGGATCCATACCACCCTTTAGCGTCCCCACAGCCATCGGCACCCAGCTTGGTTTTGGTGTCGGAGCCCACTACGGTGGCGGCATTGTCAAACCTTATGTGCCGGCATCGAGATTTGTACAGTCATACATGCATGACAAACTCAAACGCGATTTTACCGATTTGAAAGTCGTTGAGAGGCAAGAGCACCCAGACCTTGCGGCAAAAGTAAACGGCTCAGTTGGGGCGACAAGGTCTGAATGCTCGTCGATCAAATTTACTGCTATGTACAAAACAATTCCGGCAGTTGGATATTTTATTGCTGCAACAAAAGAAACTGCAGCTTATGGCTCTGCGATGTGGTGGGTCACTTACATTGCCGGAGTTATTGGTCCTGCTGATCGTGATGCAGCGGGCTTAAGCGTGATTTTGCACATGATGCAAACTTTCGCCCTAGACCCTCAGTGGCAAGGGCAATCGCTTGCAACAACAAAAGAAGTATCTCGACAATACACGATATCAAGTCAGGCGATGTCAAAATCAATCGTCGATAGATATTGGAGCCAGCAGTCATTTAACGACCGAATGAATCAGTCTTACTGGAACAGACAAGCCGTCCAAGACCACGCAGCAAACAACTTCTCAGACTACATTCGCGGACAACAAACAGTTCAAGACCCACAAAGTGGAACTCAATATAAAGTTCAATATGGTCCGCAAAGCCACTGGATTGATCCTGGCGGCAACATTGTCGGCACTGATTACGGCGCCCCAGCCCCAGACTGGCGACAGCTAATGGCTGTGCCTTAAGTTGTGACAGAAGGCTCAATTGCTTATTGAGCGTCGTCCACAATTACTTTCTTGTCCAAAATTCCGGCAACGATAAAGACAAATCCAAGCAGCAAAATTATCGCACCTATCAAAAGATCTCCATACATTGTTTTCGACATTTCAGCCTGAGACTTTGTGCTCATCCACAAAATATCATTCACTGAAGTAACGCATTTTTCACCGTCAATTTCCTTTACCACTCCCACAATGGTTGCGGGAGAGCCGTTTGGCAAAGCCCATACTCTGACATTGCAAGCGCCACCATAACGATTCATAAACTTACTTATGTCATCGTCAAAGATAGTTGCTACAAGGTTTGCCTTTGGGTCGTCCACCCAGTGTTGCTCAGCTTTGAAAGTACATCTGGTTTGCACAAAGAGTTGATAAATTTCATTGGTCTTTACGTTAATCTTCGCATTGCCATCTTCAAGTGATACCGTTAATGGTGCCCAATATTGAGAGCTGCGGTCGCCTCTATTGCCCGCTCCAACATATTTCTGGCATTCGATTTGCTCAAAACCGAAAGACTCTTTGCCGTCGCGAGACAAAAGCGGATTAGCGGCGCTCAATTTTCCTTCGACCTTAACGATGGTTCCGACATTCAATTTAGCAATCTCGCTTATCGGGGTCACAGCTTTGTTTACCTTGTCAAAGTCAGCCAAGCTAACTGCCTCAAACAAGGCTCCGACGAGCAACGCAATAGCACCGAAAAGATATAAACCAATGGCAGAATGTCCACCTCGCACTGTCGATGGCAGCCTTACAGGAATGTCGTGCGAGTCTGGCGCAGCATCAAGCGCCGCAGAAACGCAAGTGAGCAGCTGCTGAATATTGGGCAAATTACTACCAAACGAAAGCGAAGAATCTATCGAAAATACTTCGTATATTGTGCCGCTTCTAAATGCTCGCTCCTCTAATCTAAGAAGATCTCCCCATTTCATTTCAATAGGCTTGCGAGCAGGTGCTTCGCGATATATACCATGCCTGTCTATCGAAATTTTCGCTTTAGTCGCCTGGTACATAAATAAAACCAGCCATATAAATACAAGAGAAATAATTCCGAACACGACACGCAAAACAGTCTCTTGTTCGTAAAATGCCGCAAACATCAAAAAGCAGCCCAAAGAACCGAACAAAATGAAAATTAGAAACAAAAACAAAGGGTGAATCATTCCACCATATTCACGCCTTCCAATTGCCAGAGTTTTGCTGCCTGACGAGCGATGGTGCATTCGTTCGCGCTCTTGCTGCACCGCCAGTGGTGCCGATATACCCAGGCTCAGCGCAAAAGGTATTGCCCCGACAGCAAGAATGGCTCCCACGATGGCTAGCCATGGGCTGCATGCCAAACCTGCGATGAAGATCACGGCACCCACAGCAAACGCAATGTAGCCGTATTTCCTGACTGTTTCTCGAGACAATCGAGTACTCCAACGAATTGCAATTGGACACCAATATTAAACACAATTGTCATCCACAATACATCCCTGAATTAATCAGCCCTGCCTTGCCGAGCCGCAGAACAAATTGACAAGCAAATCAAGAACTTCGCACCACAGCATTACCCTCTTATGTGAAGGGGACGAAGGGTGTTTTCGTCATTTAGGCCTTTATGAGATATACTTACAAGTTACTGTCGAAAATTCGACCTGTTCCGGGGGCGTGGAAGAAAGCCCCGGTATTTGATGCGGAATATGATTTATTTTTAAGGAGAGACTTGGAATGGACTGGAAAGATGCTTTGAAAAGCCCATGGGCGCTAGCAGCGCTGCTACTTCTCGGCACTGCCGGTGGTCGCAAAATGGTCAAATCAGCCAGCAAAGAAGTAATCAGAGCCGGATTGGTTGTTTCTGACAAGGTCAAAGAACTGGTCGCCGAAGTCAAGGAAGAAACCGACGATCTCGTCGCCGAAGTCCAAGCCGAGCGCAAGTCTCAAGGCAAACACATCACAAGCAAAGCAGCTAGCTAATAGCTGCTTTTTCCACTGTTTAAGGATGCAACATTGCTAGCAGGAGGCAATGCTATTCAAGCATGACTAGAAAGCTTACACATACCGCGAAAGCCGTCGCCCACCACACACCCGGACGAACCAGGCTGAAAGTGCCTAAAGGGCAGCGTCATCATATAAATAAGATCAAAGAGTCTCTTGAGGGTGCCGCTGGTGTTCAAAGCGTAACTGTCAATCATGGTTCTGGAAGCATCACAGTTAAGCATGACCATGACATGCCGATATTCGAAACGCTCCACGCCGCAGCCGAAACATTGGGAACAGACTTGCTCACGACTCTTATCGAAGGCGAATCTGCCGAGGTGATGGCTGGTGTCGGCATTGTCACCGCGGGTGTTGGCTTGTTAGTCACAGTAGGTAAAGCGATTTTCCTGGGTCACAATGGTGATGGACCAGGCAGCTTAAAACTGCCGACTCTCACCGGCGAAACTTCAGACCTGAAAACCCTTGTACCTGTTGCATTTCTAGCAGCGGCAGCCTACAAAGCTTACGAAACAAAATCGTTCTGGCATGGCATAACTCCGCTGGCACTCACATGGTGGGCATTCGACACCTACTGGCGCTTCAACGTTGCTAACCCGACTGTGTTCGAACCGAAAAATGGTCAGGTACACAAACAAGAATCGCAAGCTTAAAGGCATCACTAAATGTACGCAGCAGACCCTAACAAAAGCAGGCAAGAAGCACTTGCAGTAGTCAACGAAGCTTCCATCAGCGAAAGCAAAATTGATGAAAATGTAGAGCGATCGCTGCTTTCGTTTGAAGTGCTGCACTCAGTGCGTGGTCGCATTCGCCTGAAAGTCAAAGAGCTCAGCTTCAACGATGAGCTTGCCAGAGGTTTTGTCGAAGCTGCAATGAACCTTGAAGGTATTACTTCAGTCCGCTCAAACAGTTGGTGCGGCTCGGTAATTATTTGCTTTGACGAAAATGTAGTCACGCCCGAACGTTTGCTTGGTAATTTGCGTAAGTTGTCTGTGGGCGTGAGGCAGACGACTGCCAGCGTGGCAACAGTGCTGGGTAGAGTCAAAATTCTCGTTCGTTCTACGCTAGCCAAGCTAGAATCACTGACACCACCAGCGGTGCAGTTCGCCCTTGGGCTTGCATCATTTGGTTCTGCAATTTTCGGAGCCCCGACAATTGCCACTAGCATTTTAAGTAGCCTGGCAGTCTTACCCATTGCAGGAAGAGCCGCACAAACAGCCATCGACGAAGGCAAACTCGGCGTCGATGGACTCGACGGCATGGCAGCAATATTGATGATTGCGCAGCAAAACTTGAAAGCTGCAAGCTTCATGACTGCTTTGATAGGCTTGGGCGAATATATTCGAGAGCTAACTGCCCAAAGATGCCAAAAAATGCTCGACGATTTGCTTGGTCTGGCAGGGTGCTCAGCCTGGCTGGTAAAGGGCAACAAGCGTGTTTGCATTCCGGCAGAACAGGTTGTAGTCGGCAACACAGTAGTCGTATATCCCGGTGAACTGGTGCCAGTTGATGGCGCAGTCATTCGCGGTCACGCTAGCGTGAATCAAGCCGCCTTAACAGGAGAGTCTCTTCCTGTAGAAGTAGACATAGATTCCAAAGTATTCGCCGGCACCTATTTGACCGAAGGCAAAATCTATATTCGCTGCGAAGCGAGCATCAAAGATAGCCGCGCCGGCAAAGTTATAGAGATGGTCAAATCGGCGCCTGTCTATGAAACACGCACACAAAATTATGCCTCACAGTTAGCCGACAAGTGCGTTCTTCCTATTCTTGGCACAGCCGCCATTTGTGGGCTTTTCACACGCAATATCACACGCGTAATGAGCATAATGATTTTTGACTTCTCAACAGGCATACGTATCTCAGCACCAACTGCGATACTAGCCTCGATGCAACGCGCAGGTCGACACGGCATATTAATTAAGAGCGGTGGCGCCGTCGAACGCTTAGCTCAAGTTGACGCAATCGTTCTCGATAAAACAGGAACACTTACTCTAGGCGAGCCCCAGGTCACCAGCGTCATCGCATTGAATGGATTTACAGAAGAGCGAATTCTTGCATACGCAGCCGCGGTTGAAGAACGCTTACACCACCCCGCAGCGCATGCCATTCTCAAATACGCACGCAAACATGTTAGCAAAATTCCAGACCGCGACAATTCAGAACACAAAACTGGAATGGGCGTGGGCGCACAAGTGGAAGGCAAATCAATTCTATGCGGCAGCCGCAGATTTATGTTGAGCGAACATATTGATGTGCAGCCTGTAGTCGCGTTGGAAAACGAAATGCACCTCAAAGGCGAGTCAATGGCTTATGTAGCAATTGATGGGCAACTGGCAGGTTTGATCAGTTATGCCGACAAGATTCGCCCTGAAGTACCATGGGTTATCCGCAAGCTCAAACGCCAGGGCATCAAGAAAATTTTCATGGCCACTGGTGACCACGAACACGCAGCTCGTGCCATCGCAAAAATAGCCGGAATTGAAGAGGTCTTTTCTAACTCATTCCCAGAACAAAAAGCTCAACTTGTAAAAGAACTAAAAGAGCAAGGCTATACAGTTGCAGTAGTCGGCGACGGCATCAACGATTCACCAGCACTGGCTCACGCAGACCTCGGAGTATCGTTGCACGCAGCAACTGATGCTGCCAGGGAAAACTCAGATGTATTACTTACGGACAACGACCTCAGCCGCCTACCTGAAGCAATAGACATTTCAAGAAAAGCAATGGATCTCGTTCGCGAAAACCTCAGCCTGGTAGTCATTCCAAATGGCTTAGGTCTGGCTCTAGCTGCCACTGGAGCGATTGGACCAGCAATGTCTACCTTGTTGAATAATGGCTCTGCAATCGTCGCAGCTATGAACAGCCTGCGCCCACTCTTCAGCAGTCAGTGGACTAGAACTGAAACAGACAACAATTAAATTGCATGACTGCCGATGACGAGCAATGCAAAGCAGCCTCTGCCGAAGACGCAGCATGGGGCGTTGCTTCATCTGTTGAACATCGCTGGCCCGCATCAGTTTCAATTTTGTTGGCAATGAGCCTCTATCTCATGCTGCCGGCGCGCTACACGGTTGGTCCACCATGGTTGATGCCTGCACTGGAAGTGGCAATCTTGCTGCCTGTTTCAATCAGCGCCCCACAGCGACACGCCAAGGAAGGTCGCCTCAGCCAAATACTCGCAACAGCAATGATTGCAATCGTCAATGTTGCAAATCTGGCATCGCTCATTTTGCTAATAGACAGACTGCTCTACCACGGAAAACTCGTAAGTGGTCCAGAACTGATTTTTTCATCGCTCGGAATCTGGGTTACAAATGTGATTGTATTCGCCCTCTGGTACTGGGAAATAGACCGCGGAGGACCAGACCAACGCACAAAGAAAGATCACGAGGCACCAGATTTCCTATTCCCGCAGATGACCACGCCAGGCTGTGCTCCGCCAAATTGGACGCCAAAATTTGAAGACTACATGTACCTGGCTTTCACCAATGCCACAGCTTTCAGCCCTACCGACGTGATGCCACTCACAAGCACAGCAAAAGCTCTAATGCTTTCTCAAGCTGCAATCTCTTTGATTACGATTACTCTGGTTGCAGCCCGCGCGGTAAATATACTCAACTAACAGCTTTTATCGATCTCGTGTAGGGGCGTCGCCTACAACAAAAAGCTAAGGTCGGATTAAAAGTCCCAGATTAAATGTCAAGAACTCCGGCTAATTCATTCAGCCCCTCCGTTTTGAGAATATAAGCTGAGAGAGAGAATGAGGAGGGATTGCAAATGAATACTAGAAAAACAGTTGAGCTTAAAGCCCTAAATCATAGTATTTATGGCAATTCGGATGGCACTCGAAAAGATACGGCTACGGTTGAGATTAGAAAGCCAGAGTGCAAGAACGGTGTTTGTTCTCTTAATTGGAAGCCGGTTCGACCGACTGCGGCGGCTTAGTAGAGCCGGGCGTTCGGCATTGTAGAATCGGGCGAAGCAGTGCAGGACTGGGCTACGCATTGCAGGACCGGGCGACGCATGGCGTCGCCCCTACAACTGAAGGTTTTTCTCTAGTTGTTGTTTTGTCCGCCACTAGCTACTTGCTTGCCGGCTGAGCTGTAGGCTCCGCGATTGGCGGTGACAAGTTGGATTGCGGCAGCTGTCTTCAATACTCGGTTGAGCATGTGGCGCATGTCGCGTTGCTCGGACGATGCGACTGAACGCAAATAATCGATTTGAGATAGTGCACTGAGAATTGAGAAATCAGCTTCGAAAGCCCGCACTCCGCCAGCCAGATCATTTTCAGTTACCTTACGCGATGCGACTGCATTGCATGGGTTGACTTGTTCGAACTTAGCGTTTGGAACCCGGGTCAAAACCAATTCTGTTCCTGGAGCAAGCTTGAATTCCTTCCCGCCTGACTTAACAACTACCTTGCCGGCGCCGCCGTCATGCAAGTCGAGAATTGCAACATCGTTTCCGGTTTCCATAACGAATACGAGTGAACCTGCAGCGATAAGGACATCACCTTCGTGCGTGCGCACTGTCATGTCTTTGCTAGCTCTGACCAGCAAATTGCCCTTGTCGAGATTCATGAAGTTGCCGCCTGTTCCCGGCCCGACAGAGATGCCTGCCTGGTCGAGAATTTGAATTGTGCTGTCATCGATTGTTCTTGTTGCAAGCATCGCGCCGGCATCTCTCTTCTTCTGCTTAACGACATGTCCTTTCAATGGTTCTTTATTGTTGGACTTATTGAGCTCGCTAGCTGCTTTGTCTTTGCTTAGCGTGTTGACTGGCGTGAAGTCAGTTTGTGCGCGTCCACCGACCGAGTCGAGGAATGTATTGTTGATGATGCCGGACAAGTCGAGCGTGTTACCAGTGCTTGGTTTTCCGGGTGTGATGAAATGGTTGCGACCAATTTGAATTGGGTGAGCAAGATAGATGGTGCCTGCATTGATTGAAACAGTTCCTTCGTTATCACCTGCACCGTAGAGAGTGATATAACCGTTGGACGCAAATACTCCAGCACTTGCGAACAATGCACCGCCGCTTCCACCATTGCCGATTGCAGATATATTGTTGGTGAAGATACCGCCTGCATTCAAGATGATTGCGCCACCATTTCCACCGCCATTGGCCGAGAGGTCGTTAGCACTGAGGCTGCCGCCTGCACTCATTCTCACAACGCCACCATTTCCGCCGCCATTAGCAGCTGCGAATCCTGTGGAGATGTTGCCGCCTGCGTTGACAATGATTGTGCCGCCGCTTGCTGCGCCAGAAACATCCATAGCCCAGGACGAGAGACTTCCAACATTCGCCAGGATCATTCCGCCTGGTCCGCCACCATAACCTGTGGCGAGGAGTTGACCGACAGCTACCTGGTTGCCAGATACATTGATGAAGCCACCAGTTTGTCCGTTTGCCCAGAAATTGTTGGCTGAAATATTGCTTGAGTTAACGACGATTGTTCCGCCGGTTGTACCGTTTGCTGCCCATGTACCGGCATTAACCCAGTTAGTTGCTGTAACGTTGATTCCACCACCGGGACCATTTGCAGATGAAACATCCATGATGTTCACATCAACATTGGTTGGGTCGATTGTGATGCTGCCGCCGTGTCCATAGCCATCGCTGGTTGCGATGATTGAAGGAACATGCACATTGCCGGTGGCAGTAAGTAGATTAACAGTACCGCCGTTAGCGCCCTTCTTACCGCTGGCATCGATGATGCCGGTAGTGATGCTGCTGTTCAGTCCCGTAACTTTCAAGTTGACAGTGCCACCACTATTTCCGCCGCCGCTTCCCTGAGCGGTGATGTTCTTAGCCACCAATGATCCGCCAGTAATCGTGAGATTAACTGTGGCACCGGCGCCTGTTTTCGACTCGTGCGCAACTAAGTCTGTGTTCAAAGTCAAGCCACCGGCACCTGTGAAGGTGAATGAACCAGAACGAGGAACACTCAATGTTGTGGCAGTCTTACTGTCGAGATAGATATTGCCGTCGGTAGCAACAGTGATCACCGGCGATGAAACGTGCATGTAGTTTGTAGACAAACCAATGTCGCCGTTGTCTGAGGTGATAGTGACTTCTGGAGCCATAACCACAACGTCTGGGAAGAGTTGAGTTACAGAACCAACCGTGGTGGTGAGATGCACGGATGAATTACCGACAACGTTTCCACCCATTAGGATTTGACCATTGGTGGCTGTCATCGCAACGTGATTTCCAGATACAACACCGATAGCGAAGATGTCGCCTTGATCGTTGACGGTAACATCGTTACCTGCTTTAAGGGTGATGATGCCGAGAGTTCCAGTGTTGTTGATTACAGCATTGCCTCCGACTGAAGCAAGCAAAATTGCAGTGCGGTCGTTAGTTACTGTAGCGTTGCCCAGAGTGTTGATGGTCATCAAAGCAACATCGGTGTTGAGTGGCCCGACGCCGCCAGTGCCAGACGCCATAACCAGAGCCGTTGAGCTGACCAATTTTCCGGCGCCTTGCGAAATGCCACCAGTGCCGTTAGCGTTCAATATTGTGGTGTTGTGCACACTTACATCGGCGTTAAGAGCAATGTTGCCGTTAGAGAAGGTGCCGAGCAGCAGGTTGCCCGCAGCATTGATGTCGCCGTTAACATTGATATTGCCATTTTCAAGCAAAGCCAATGTTGTGCCTGTCCACGATTTCACATTGAGAGAACCAGTGGAGTTAGAGTTGTAGATGTAGACACTTCCGCTAGTGGAGAAAGTAAGGTCTACAGCATCTGTGACCATCAATTTCGACTGTGAGCCGATGTTGCCAGAGCCGCTGCGCATGGTCAAAGTTGGTGAAGATACCCAGATGGCTTCGTTTGCTTGCGAGATATTGCCTGTGCCCGAGGCAAGCAGTGACAATGAAGTTGTACCGGTGATGTTGTCTCCCAGTGCGATGCTGCCGTTAGTACCGGTAGTTTGCAATGTGACATTGGTACCGATTACTTGACCGACTGTACTGATGTTGCCACCAGAATTGGCTGTGAGATTGCCAGCACTTGCAAGGCCGGCAATAATCAAATCACCGCTGGTGGTGAATGTACCGCTGCCGACGTTGCCCGAAAGACCAAGCACGCTAGATACATTGTTTACCGTGGCAGCACCAGATGTAGTTACACCCAGCGATGTAGCAGCCAGGTTTGGTAGCTCAATTCCGCCAGAACCTGCAAATACGATTGTGAATGGGGCAGTCAAAGTAGCAGAGGCAAGTTGCTTGACTCCGCCTGTACCGCCTGAGACAAGCACTGCAGACTGAGCATTGATGTTGGCATTCAAATTGATGAAACCATTGTTCGAAGTTGCCAGAGCTACGTTACCAGAGGCGTTAATCGCACCGTTGACATTGAGCACGCCTTTTTCAACAAACTGCAATGTGTTGCCGCTCCAGGCCGGCAGATTGATGCTGCCGTTTGCATTGGAGTTATAGATGAATACGCTGCCAGAGCTTACATAATTGATTGTGCTTGCTGTTGTGTTGAGGAAAACATCGTTGGCGCCGATGTTGCCTCCTGCTGTGGTCAAGGTCAAATTAGGCGAAACGATTTGGTCGCCGGCTTCTACTTGTTGAATCGAACCTACTCCAGTGGCAGTTAGAGCAACACTGGTTGTGCCAGTCAGCTTGCCCAGAATTACGATTGAGCCATTGGCTGCAGTCGAATTCATTGACACTACTGTTCCAGAAGTATCAGCAGCGACGATATTACCGCCCGCATGAACGGTCACTGCGCCTTGCGAGGTCAATCCAGCCACAGCGACGTTGTCCTGGTTGCTCAGGTTCAAGCTGCCGACTCCACCGGTGACAATGGCTCCAGAGATATTATTGATTGAAACCGCTCCTGGTGTGAGCAAGCCAATCAATTGCGAGTTGGTCTGTGTCAATGTGATGCCGCTGTTGCCTGCCCCGGCAAGCAAGATTGGAGCAAAAACAAGAGTGTTTGCAGACTGAGTGATGCCAGTGTTGGCATTGAGAATAACCATTGTGCCGCTGGCAATATTGTTCTCTATGCTCAATGTGCCTGTCGCTGAGAGGTTGATGGCGCCAGGAGCTACCAACGCACCAGTTACATGCAGGTTGCCGGTTTCGCTAAATTGCAACGATGAGCCAGTGAATGCTTTGAGGTTGAGAGAGCCGTTTACATTTGAATTGGACATCGTCACATTGCCTGAAGTTGAGAATGTGAGGTCTGTCGCATCAGTGCGCAGGGCTATACCCGAAGCACCTATATTGCCGCTGCCTGAGCTTACTGTCAAAGTTGGTGACGACACTAGAATTGTGCCAGCCAGTTGGATTATCGCACCAGCACCGGTGGTAGTCAGCGAAGCACTCGTGCTTCCTGTTACGTTGGCATTGAGGAAGATGTTCTTATCAGCAGCAGTGTGCAAAACCAAATTTGTGGAATTGACAGCACCGTCAACAACAATGCTTCCGGCTGTGTTCAATGTGAAATTGTGTCCACTTGAAGTGCTGCCGAAAACTGCTTTGTTTGCACTAAAGTCAATTGAACCACCGAGCAAGACATCGCCACTGGCAAAAATATTTACGCTGCCGTTTGCATTGGCAATAACCAGAGAGGCATTGGTCGTTGTAACTGAGATATTGCCTGCAGCCTGCAAATTAATAGCAGTTGCTTTGAGATTGCTTGCGGAAACATCGCTTGCAGTTGAATGCAATGTAATTGAAGCAGCATTGATATTTGAAAGACCGTTAGCATCGGAAATCGAATCGTGTGAAGTTAAGCTGAAGAGACCGGCGTTAACGCTATTGGACAACTGGATCGATGAGTTTGTGGAAGTCAACGATGCAGTGCCTGCATTTAAAGGTCCATAAACAGTGATTTTGTTTGAGTCTGTCAATACAAGGTTTTGTGCTATCGACGTGCCCAATCTAACTGAAAGTGAGTCATTAATATAAGCAGAATTTGGTGTGAGGATTGAGAGGTTTTGAACATTGGCTTGAAGAGCTGATGTCGAAGAACCAATATTACCGGCTAAGGAGAACAAGAGACCAGTGGTGCTGCTGATAGTTCCGGTATTTATGTTTCCTGTGCCGATGATGTAGGTGCTACCGGTTAGACCTGTAGTGATGCCATTACCGGAAGCCGTTGTGATCGCGCCGGTGTTCACACTGCCGGTTGAATAACCTGCGTGGGTCTCGGCGAATATCAATTGACCGTTAGTCGTCAGCGAAACATTCGAGATGTTGATATTTCCACCGGTTGTGGTGCCACCACCAAGTATTAACCAGGGGCTTTGACCCGAGCTTGTTCCATAGCTCAGCGACGCAGCTTGATCGCCGGCAGCAAGGATGATGCTACCGCCGATAGAACCACTGCGACTAGCGTTGATGCCTGAGCCGGCGCCCGAGGTGCTAGCAATGATGCTTCCGGTAGCAAGACCGATAAAGTCAACGCCACCGGTTTGCAATGTGCCTGCAGAAAGAAGATTGGTTCCGTTTACATTGTTAAGGTCTAGAGTGCCGTTAGAGTTTTGAGCAATAACTACTGGAGTAGTAGCTACGATTTTGCCGTCATGACCATTGCCATCACCGATGGTGAGTCCCAGGGTTGAACCAGGCCACATGGTTGGTGCCGGAACTACTGGTTTCAATAGGAATGTCACGCCGTTTACCTGGGTGACAAAAGTGAGTGAACCACCGACTACAAGTGCATTTTGGTCATGACCCAAGTGAATTGTGCTACCTTGAATCAAGATAGAACCGCCGGCACCTAGAATGCCGTTTCCGTTAGCCGGTTCAAAACCGCCAGAAGCGTTGACGTCACCATGCACTGAGATTGCGCCTGCCGCAGCCATGTGAATGCTGCCACCCTTAGATGCATAAGTTGGGTCGCCGATAGCGCCCAGTGCGATGATGCTGGCTCCACTAGTGCTATTGCAGTTGCCGCAGGCAACATTAGTTGTATTGCCTCCAACCGAACTGCTGGTAGACCCGATGGTGCCGCCGCCACTTGTGCTTGTGCTGCCAGGTGAGCTTGGAGTTGTTGTCGTAGGTGGAACTACACTCGGTGTTCCGCTGCTGCCGCTGGTCGGATTGTTAGCGGGCGGAGTCTGCGTCAAAGCAGCCAGAGTACCCAGAGTGCTTCCAGTAGTGGTTGTTCCACCAAGATTCAAACCGAGCCCTGTGAAAGACGAAGTAGTTGATTTGGAACTTGTTACACCAGTTCCGTTAGATCCAACAGTCGCTGTGCGGTTGCTGGTTTGATCAAGGTCGAAGCCTATGGCTACACCACCAACGTCGACTGAGCCCGAAGTTGAACCTGAGGTAGATCCCGAACTGGAGCCATTAACGCCACCAGAACCGACCGAGCCGCTCTTGGAGCTGCTGGACATACCGTCCATTGCAACGGACACTGCAGGTGTAATTAACGAAGCAGAACCGCCGTTGCTGCTGTTATTGCTGCCGGAAACTCCACTTCCACTAACGCCTCCGGACGAAGAATTGCTCTGGTTCTGTCCACCACTTACAGACATGCCCACCAGGCTTACGCTGAAGCTAGAGCTAGTGCTGCTCGAGTTGCTGCCGCTTACGCCGCCGCTGCCGATTGAGCCACCAGATGAAGATGATTGCGATTTGCTGCCGGTAACTGAAACGTCGACACCACCGGCGATGAGCGTTGCACTGCCTGCAGTAGAACTTGAGTTGCTGCTGCTTCCGCTAACTCCGCCAGAACCAACGCTGCCAGAGCCGCTGTTGCTCTGAGTTTGGCTTCCGGTTACATCTACATGGAAATCACCAGCGCTAACTATGGCGCTTCCGCTTTGAGAATTAGAGCTGCCACCAGAGCCACTTACACCAGAGCCTGTTATGCTGCCGCCGCCAGTTTGAGTGCTAGATTTGTCTCCTGCCAGACTTACATTTAAGCCGCCGCCGCTGAATGTGCCGCTGCCGTTCAATGTTTGCGTATTGCTTCCGGTGCCGCTGATGCCGCTTGAAGTGATACCACCGCTAGCTGTTGTGTTGCTGCTTTGTGCTCCAGAGACATCGAGGTTAAAACCGCCACCCGTGATAGTCAGGCTTCCGCTCTGGCTAGATGATTGCGATCCAGTTCCTGAAATGCCGCCAGGTCCGACACTGCCGCTACCGCCGACTGAAGTGCTGTTTGCCCCGCTAACCGAGATATTGACGCCACCGGCGCTGAATGCTGCGCTTCCGCTTTGTGACTGACTGCTGCTGCCACCGCCGCTCAGTCCGCTCGATGAAAGTGTCGCACCACCTTGCTGGGTTATTGTTTGTTGCCCCTGAGCAGATATATTGATGCCATCACCAACGATTGAAGCGTTTCCGCCGACGCTTTGAGTTTGCAGTCCCTGACCGGTTACGCCACCGCCAGAGATGCTACCGCTTCCAGACTGAGTTTTGCTGGCATTGCCAGATACACTGATTGTCAGCCCGGCTACTTGCACTTGCGCCGTGCCTGAGGCTTGTTGTGTCAACGATCCTTGGGCAGTGATACCACTTGGTGTTATGGAAGCAGACCCCTGCCCGCTTACAGAACCAGAACCGCTAACAGATATATTGACACCGCCACCGGTGAAACTGGCAGAACCTGAAGCCGTACCAGAGCCACTACCTTGCCCGGTGAACCCACCAGGTCCAAGGCTGGCAGAACCGCTTCCAGAGTTATTGAATTGCGAGTCGTATGTGATAGTGACGCCACCACCACTAAAGCTGCCACCAGCACTGGTGTTCAAGCCAAACGATCCACTGCCCGACAAACCATTTTGGTCAAGTGTGACAGACCCGGAAGCATTCTGGCTGCCGGCACCATGCAAATCGAGTGCAAAGCCTGGTCCTGAAACTGTGAGATTGCCGCTAGCTGAAAGCGATCCTGCACCGCTTGCTGTAATACCGGTGGACGAAATTACTAGTGATGCAGATCCCGATGCTCCGGCCGAGCCACCGGCACCGACGTCGATTACGCCGAGGTCGAGATTGGCGTTACCAGTTGCGCTACCGCTGCCGGAAGCGGAGATACCATTGCCTGAAATTGTAATTGTCGCTGATGACTGAACACCACCGCTGAGGTCAATACCGCCAACATTGAATGTTCCACCTGCGCTGCCGCCGGCTGTGAAACCGCCATCGGCTGTGATGCCGATGCTGACGCCGCCGTTGAAGCCGACAAGCACATCTGAAGCACCGTCAGCACCGCGAGCACCATTGGCTCCGCTCGTTCCGGCTACACCGTTGACTCCGCCGAATGACTTAACATTACCGCCGACAGTTATCGTTCCAACAGGAGCATTGATTTCAATGTTGCCGCCATCACCGCCAGACCCCTTGAAGCCACCGGTTCCACCAAGCGAACCTGCACCACCCGACTGTCCGACAGACCCAACAGCGAGTCCTCCGCTTATATTTAGTACACCACCATTGGTGATGCTAATAGCTCCGCTCCAGTGCAAACCTGATGCTGACGAACCACCGGTTCCGCCACTTCCACCTGTTCCACCTTGACCGCCATTGCCGCCGATGCCGCCGTAGCTCAAGAGGTCTGCATTGATAGCAACATTACCTGTTGCAGCCGTTAAAGTGATTGGAGCGCCATTTCCGCCCGCACCACCGGCACCACCAGCAGAGCCAGCTCCACCAGCACCACCCGTGCCACCACTACCGCCGCCAAATCCAAGTACAGTGCCGACGCTTCCGTGACCGCCGTTGCTACCGTTGCCACCAAGACCGCCAAATCCGCCGGCGCCGCCAATTCCGGCAGCTCCGCCGAATGAGTTGATGCCACCATTGACATAAAGGTTACCTACACCTGCAGTGATAGTAACTGCCCCGGCATTTCCACCGTCGCCACCGATACCACCTGTTGCAAACGCGCTGCCTCCCGGCCCACCGTTTCCGCCGTTGCCGCTTGTTCTAAATACACCGCCGGCGCTGGGCTGACCACCCTGACCACCGCCGCCACCTGTTCCGATGGCGCCACCTGTTCCACCGATGCCGCCATTGCTCTGCACAGCAGCATTAATTGAGGCCGCGATTTGAGAGGCGGTCTGACTCAAACTATTATATAGATTCACTGCAGAATTCAAACTTACAGTGTCGTTTTGCAGCGTGCTGTTCTTGCTTGCCACTACAGCTGAATTAGCGCTGAAATGGCTATTTGCCAGATCAAGAGCAGCTGCGTAAGACGCCGCGGCATTAGATGCATTTGTGTCCGCCAAATTCTTGGCGTCCAGAGCATTTTGCAAAGTCGTATTGTCAGAGTTGATTGTTGCTTGCGTACTGGCAACCAATGCCTGGTCTGCAGCAATTACAGTTGCCGATGCGTGATTGTTTGTATCTGTGTTCAGCTGATTAACTGCATTGTTGTGAGCAGTAACGTGAGCCGGATTGACACTGTTGTAGTTTGCCAGTGCCGCTGTGTAGTTTGCATCAGCAGTCTGAGCAGTTTGATAAGTAGAGTTTTGCAATGACAGAGCAGCTGCGACTGTAGCATTATCTGCTGTAGCCTGATTAATTAGAGCAGCTTGTGCATTTGTCAATGCAGCCTGGTCGGCACCGACAGTGACTCTCAGTCCAGATACAACTGAGGCCTGCGCAGCAGCAGCTTGGTCGGCTGCGGCCTTGTTTGCCGAGCCTGCACTGTTACCGTTTATTGATACCGAACCAGCACTGCTGGAAAGGGTCACAACACCACCAGCTCCGCCTGTGCCACCATCAGCTCCGTTTCCGGATGAACCGCCGTTACCACCGGTTCCTCCGTTGGCTCCTTTTGCTCCGCCCCAGGCTCCTGTACCGGAGTTTCCGCCAGCGCCGCCTTGCCCGCCGTTGCCGCTGAGTCCGCCGATACCACCGTTTCCGCCGTAAGCAGATATGGAAGAAAGTGAAATTTGCCCGTTAGCAGTGATAGTTACAGTGCCGCCGGCACCACCGTTGCCACCATCACCACCGTTGCCTCCGGTTCCGCCAGTACCACCAGCACCACCGTCATGGTCATCATGGATGCCATTGCCGCCTGCGCCGTTAGAGCCGGCCCCGCCGGTTCCTCCAGTTCCACCATTGCCGCCGTTGCCGCCATTACCACCGATGCTGTACAAGTTGCCCAGGGTTACATTTCCAGATGCGGAAATATTGATAGTCCCACCTGGCGCACCGCTGACCCCAGCTGCGCCGTTGCCGCCTGTTCCACCCGTTCCGCCTGTGTGTCCAGATTCACGACCATTCGGCGGAGCTCCGCCTGCACCGGTCGAGCCAATGCCACCATTTGAACCATTGCCGCCATTTGCACCAGAGGCATTAATGTCGGCCAAAGTAATATTTCCACCGGTTCCGGTGTTAGCTCCAGTTCCGCCATTAGCTTGAACAGTCACAGCTGCGCCGTGACTGCTCAAATAAATGCCACTCATATTTACGTTACCACCCAGCCCAGATGGACCTGTGATGCTAGTACCATTTAAAAGCGAACCGGCACCGATAACGATAATGCCGCCATTAGTATCAATTGTCGATCCTGATGGTGCGTTGCTAACGTTGACGTCTTTTCCCGAAACAGCAATAAACGAAGCGCCGTTTGTGTTGAAATGAGAGTTATTGCCGAAATTGATCGAAATGCTGTTTGAAGGATCATAAAAGGTAGGGTCGCCGGTGAGATTCATGGCAGCGATATTGAGTGCGCCGACATTAACTCTCACGTCAGCATCACATCCATTGATGGTCACGGCCCCATCGAGATTGTCTGTCTCCGAACTTACTTTGCCACCATCGCTGGACAAAGTAATTGTGTTAGCAGAAAGCTGTCCACCACTTACAACAAGATTTGGCACCTGACTTGAAGTAGATAGTAGATCTCTGACGGCTGAAAGTTGAATGTCTGAAGCCAGAATTTTTCCGGCACTGTTATTGATATTGAGGTCCAACCCCGGAAGTCCGGTGATATTAACTTGACCTGCAAGTGCCTGAAGAACGCCATTCTGGTTATTGAGCGATGCTGTGATTGCATTGATGTTGGCACTTTGCGAAGCAATCAAACCAGTGTTGACGATGCCCGACAGAGCGCTGATATTTACGTTTTGAACTGCGCTGATTGCGCCATTGTTGACCACTGTGTTACCGGCACTGATAGCCAGGTTTGACGCACTGGTGATTGTTCCTTGATTGCTGAAATTTTGCAGTGCGTTGAAATGCAAACTTAGATTTGGCACCAGCGAAGCATAATTCAAATTGAGCCCCGTGATACCTCCGCCAGGGAGTACAGAGCTGAGCAAGCCGCCTGAATTGTTGAGAATATTGGTTGCAGTAAAGTTAGCTGTTGTTATCGCCGGATTGCTTGAGAAAGCATATATCGTCCCGCTGTTGCTCAAAAGTCCTGAAAGATTCAAACCTTGCGTGCCAAGCTTGCCGAAGTCAATCACCAGGACTTGCTTCGAATCTACCTTAACATCAGTGAGCCCAGCGCTACTTGTTATCAAAAGTGGCGAGCTGCTATTCAGAGCATTAGTCGGAGCGCTGGTTGCTGAGCCACCAGAGGCAGTGCCATTACCGAGACCAAGCGCAGATTGAGCAAAAACCGGCATCGCCTGCAGGCCGCCCATCAAGACCGATATTGTCTGAGCAATGAGTACTTTTGATATTTTCGACATATGTTTTTCCATAACAGCTAGTTCTAACGAAACGCTTGCAACAATCCTAAAGGTCAAGCCAAATAATTCCTATGCAGAATACTGTGGGAGGCGGTTAAAAGCCTCTCACCACGAGAGTTCTGGCTATTCACAGCAAATAGCTTTGCGATATCTCTTCGACGCCAAATCGGCTTAGAGCCTTGTACTTGATATTCTTGAGACGCAAAAACAATTGATTTTCTGCGACTTTCAATCTTGGATTTTTCGGTGAGTGCTTGCATACATGTACCTTAACAACGATGACTACAAATGATTTTGAACATTGCGTCTCTACATGCTCGAACGTACAGCGATTTGCCCAGCTACCCCTAGCCGTGGAGATATTCTATTGACATCCAAAAGACTGGTCAGTGGGGAAACTACGATTATCATGCTGTGTAAACCTGCATGCGATTTTCAGCAAAACGCTACGGTCGTGACTGCAGAAGCTGCCACGACAATGCTTTCGCGCTATGAGCAAATGAGCTCTCAGAAAATAGCCAGCAAGCCTAAAGTGTTAAATTGTTGAACTGTAGACTATCTACTCGCCCTTACAGAGCCAAGCCAAGGCAAACATTTCCAAAATTAAATTGCCCGAACTCAGTGAGATTCTTGACTAAGCAAACTGGCATTTAGAGCAGCGGCACTTCGTTTCTTAAATTCAGTATTGATTTCCAATCGCTCAAGCATGCGAGCAACATGACTTGCACTCTCCGCAGTTTTGTTTGTCGCAAAGAATGACTTCACTTCGTCATATTGATCTGATGAGGTCAAAGATGCAGGCGCTTCAGAAAGACGAGCAAGCATTTGCGGCGCATACACTTGCTTCAATTGAGCCCAATGCGTTGCCATAAACTTCCACGCCGCCACTTTTGCGTCATCATTCTCAAAAATTTGTGCAAGCAATTTTGGAGCATCCTGACTGCGCACGTCTTTGCTGATGGTCAAAGCTAGAACTTCATCAACTAAGGCCTTTTCGCGAAATCCGGCAAGAGCAAACAAGTTACGGTGCTCTAGCTCTGGCGTACCCGCATTTTTCCATTGACTCTTAAAAGTTTCAAAATCGGCTTTAGCACCGTTATAGGCGATTACATTTGACACAGCATCAAGTATGTCAGGACTTGCAGATTTCGGGTCTTTCAAGTATTCGGCAAAAACTTTTCGCGCTTTTGCAATTACTTCTGCATCTTCACCAACGGTGCCCAAAGTGTCGATGATACGGCCGCGGGTCAACCCAACAGTGGCTGCCTCATCCGCCTTCGATTCCCAGCCGAGCCGCTTATATTCATCTTGCAATAAAGAACGCACCAGCTTAGCAAAGGCAGGCTTCGCCTTCGCTTCGACAAACCTGTTCAACACACGAATATTTTCAACGATTGCATCCCAAACAGCATAATCAGTCTCTGACTTGTATGAACGCAGCACTTCAAGATATTGCTCTACAGGAATTTTACCTGCAAGCGACAAAGCCGCGCTGTCACTCAAGAAGCAGAGTCTTTCCGCAGGCGAAAGATAGCTAAGATTGCTCGCAATTTTTTTGCTTGCAGCACCGGGATAAGCAGTGCGAAAGAATCCATTTCCACCCGCATTTGCATAAATACCGTCAGGTCCGGAAGCAGCTTTGACTGACTCTTCAGCTACTTTTACAAGTGCGATTTCGTCAGGATGAACATTGGCTCTTCCATACTGATCAACGTTAATTACAGAAGCTAATTTGCGCGTGCCAAGGGGCAAATTCCACAATTGCGCACCTGGTTTACTCGCATCAAGAAAGAATCTTTCTTGCTTTACCTTAATTGAAGTTTCGCTTTCAGACTCAACTGTAACCAGTGGATAACCGGGTTGTTTGCACCAGGTGTTCATGATTTCTTTTACTGGTTTACCAGAAGCATTTTGCAGTGATTTCCACAAATCATCTGTACTTGCATTGTTAAATGAATGTTCCTTCAGATAAGCGCTCACACCATCTTGAAAGATACTCTCACCCAAGAAATACTCGAGCATTCTCAGTACTGCAGCGCCTTTCACATAAGTGATTTCATCAAACATTTGCAAAGCATCTTCAGGTTTTACGACAACTGATTGAATAGAACGAGTCGAATGCAATGAATCGGTGCGCAAAGCCTTTTGCCTGTTGCTGAAAAACTCAGCCATAATGTTCCACTGGGGCATAACATTATCAACAGCCTTGTCAGCCATCCATGTGGCAAAGGCTTCATTGAGCCAAATGTCATCCCACCATTTCATTGTTACCAAATCACCAAACCACAAATGTGCCATTTCGTGAGCAGTGATGTGCACGATATCTTTCTTAGTGCTCAGTGAAGAAGCTTTCTCATCAGCAAGCAGGAACTTCTCCCTAAACGTGATGGCGCCTGGGTTTTCCATAGCACCGGCTTCAAAATCTGGAATCGCAATGAGGTCTAATTTTTTCCATGGGTATGGAATGCGGAAATAGGAATTCAAATATTTGAGCAACTTAGCCGCATGGTCGCGTGCATAATTTCCCAGAGCAGGGTCGTGCGCAACAGACCAGACTCTAATTGGAATTCCCTCTGATTCAAGCGGCTCAGTAGCCTTAAACTCACCTATTAGCAGCGCAAGCAAATAGCTAGACATGCGAGGCGTTTCTTCAAATTCAACAATCGACTTGCCGCTAGCTTTATCGAGAAACTGTTTTTGCACCGGTGCATTTGAAATTGCTGTTTGCCCTGCCGGAATTTTCACTTTGATTTTGAAAACAGCTTTGTATGCAGGCTCGTCGAAGCAAGGAAACATACGGCGAGCATCGGTAGGCTCCATTTGCGTAACTGCCAGATAATGAGTTTTACCTTGCTTGTCTTTGAAAGTTGAGCGATAAAAGCCGGCGAGTTTGTCGTTTAACGAACCATCAAAGGAGAGTTGCAAATGATATGTACCCTTCGGAATCGCGCTTAGAGAGAGCAAACTGACTCGCTCGAGACTTTTGTCCAACTTTACCTGTAATGGAATAACTTTTTTTCCATCGCCCAGCAATTTTGCAGACGAAACACTGAGATCATTTGCATTCAAAGTTATAGAGTTGAGCGATTCTTTTATCTCAAGCGTGAGATTTTCAGTGCCACTAAACTTGCCCTTTTCGGCTTCAGGAGTGAACTCCAACTCATACTTAGCCGGAACGACTTTACCCGAAAGGCGGTAAGGCGACTCTTTTGCTTTTTGCGCATCGAATGCAAATGCCGTTTGCATACTGCCGCAAAACAGCGACATTGCCAAAAGCACAGAGTACAAGCCAGAACGGGACTGCGTCTGAAACACTAGATAACCCTCGCCTCAGGTAGTTATGAACGAATGCAGATAATAACTGATCTGTATTCTCTTTTTAAAGTATGCTGCCTGCCGCAGCCTTGTAAGATTCATAAGTCTTCGTATCAAACAAAACAAATCTCAATTCATCAAAACTAGCAGGATTCTTTTCTGCAAACTGCTTCAACTCACGAAGTGCCGCAGCTGCAGCCAGCTCTACAGGATAGCCGTAAGCCCCGGTGCTAATCGACGGAAAAGAAATCGAGCGCGCACCAGATGCAGAAGCAAGCTCAAGACTGGTGAGATAAGCGCTGGCAAGCGTTTTTTCCTCATCAGAAGTACCGCCGCGCCAAACGGGCCCCACAGCATGAACAACCCACTTCGCTTTGAGGTTGCCACCACCGGTGATGACAGCTTTACCTGGCGCGCAACGTCCATTTTCTCTCACGTAAGCGCGACATTCTTCAATAATTGCCGGTCCGCCGGCTCTATGAATTGCACCATCGACACCACCGCCGCCCATCAAGCCTGAGTTCGCAGCGTTGACAATTGCGTCGGTATCTTGATTAGTTATGTCACCCTGAACCAGTACAAACCTGGTTGCACCGATTTGACCAACTAGCTCTAACACCTTACTTCCCCTATTGCCACGTAGAACAAAGGAGATTAGCACAAGATCTCGATAATTGTGGGGACGACCTTCTGGATGCTCTTGGCGAACGCCTAATTCGTAAGGTTCGCCTGAGGGGCTACGCATGGCATCGCCCCTACCAAGCTGTCTTCGGCGCAGGAGGAGTTCGCCAACAGCATCTTATCCGACGCACTTTTTAGTTAGCCGCCAAATTAGCTATATATAGAACTAAGCTGAGCGTCCGAATGGATTTAGCTCGACGATTTGACCGCTGGACAGAAATTTGACCAGTTCTTGTCCATTGGCAGCCGTAAGACGCTGGAATGAAGTACCGCCTTCACACGAAACAACCGTGCGCTTAGTGCCGTCAGGCGCCGTGACTACTGCACCTATCTTGCTACCGCGCTCGTCGGTGCCGAAAGTGAGGTCAAGCGTGCAATTTGGCGATTTAAACGCTTCTAGATAACCGCGTTGCTCAAGCCACTTTGATGACTGACTGTGCACATCGAGAATGTCATAGATGCGGCTCAGTGGCGTGCTTTCTTTGACTTCCTGTGCGCCGTCCGGGCGCATGTAGCGATGCTCGGCTTGTTGGTCGCCGTGCATGTCGATGCGTGTTGATAATGGCGCTTCGTGTTGATTTGGTTCAAAGCGAGCTGCTAACGGAGCCTCATTGAGACCGTGAGCTACTCTTGAATAAAGCAACGAATTGTCAGGCACGTAGTGAAAACTAGATGCTCTGGGTTGCGCTTGTTGAGGTCCCCAGGCTTCAGCTGAGGCTCTAGACTGCTCTTGTTCTTGATTTGACCAACTTTGGAGTATTTCACGCGATTGCGGTGAAGCTGAGCCAAAGCCGTCCCCTATGTGCCATTGCGACATGTGCTGCCCTTCGACAGAAAATTTGCCAACCGTAGTTTAGTGATGATGAGCCAAGAAGTGTGCGCTACTTGCGTAACGCGACTTAAGTGCAGGGACTGCGCTTAGCCAACCCTTCCTTTGTTCCTTGGGTCCATTTTGAGCGCAGCACTTGTCATTGTCAAGCAGATTTAATCATTATCTAGCTTTCAGAGAAGGCGCGAAGCGGCACCCTGGCTTCTTTTGCCCTAGTCTTAGCCTCGCGAGCGGCTGCCAAAAATCTGCCAAGATCTTGAGTATCTTCAGGCGCACAAGCAATTCCACCAGCCAAGAGCAGGCGCTGCGTCTGGTTTTGCACAAGCGGAGCATTCAATAGCAACTCAGCAATTTTGTGCCCGACCATTCGCGCAGCTTTGCCGGAGGCACCGGGCAAAAGCACAGCAAAATCGAATGTTTCGTAGTGCGCCAAAATGTCAAAAGGTCGCCTGATCGAGTCAACACGATTGGTAATTTCGCGCAAAGCCGGGATTGGAAGAGGCTGAGGTGTAGGGCTTCCATCCAGAATTATTCTTGACTCAAAAACAATGATAGATAAGGGCATGCCGAATGCAGTGCTCTTTGAAAATTCGCGTTCTAGAAAATACTGCAATGCCGGGAAAGTGTACATGCCTGTTTCAGCGCGCTGCAAGGCGCGTAGTACTCCAGCAATCATATTTCTATCAAGCTCGGTTCCTACCAGCCCCTGAGCTTTTCCGGCAAATGGATTTGTATCAGACACAGACAGCAAGCCGCAGCTAACCAGGTTAAACAGCACAGGCACCCACTCAATTTTCATCATTGGTCGACGACCGAGCAAATCAGCCCAACGTGTCTTACCGTCACAGACCTCATACATGGACATTTGCGACTGCAGATCCAGCGGCGCACCCCGAGACACTTTAGCCTTGAACTCTTCCGGGCTTATGCGTGCTTCTTTGCGCACCAAATACGAATCGTCCTTGAGCCCCTGTTTCATCAAAAATTTGTACTGGTCTAAAAGGGTGACCCCTTCCATCAACATACTATCCATGCGCCTTGTGACGCTTCTCTCAGGCGTAGTCTCTTCCGGAAAGAAACGAAATTCGCCGGTTTCCCACATCATCATCTCGATGACAGCGCCGTCACCTCTGCCGTCAGGACTCGTGGCATGTACCGGAGTTCCTTCATGGAAGTAAATCTGTATCATCGAACCTTGTTCGAAAACCTGCAGCCTGCCAGACATTTTAGACATTTGAATCGACTGCACAAGCGTGGCAGGCTGCATGTTTTCCAGGCGACCTTGCAAGCTTGCTTTGGACTGATCGGGCGGCGGCAAATTACTTATGTTGTACATGCCGGTGATGACAGACTGATTTCCCGCAGCCGGGACAGGAGCCACAGGCGCAACAGTGACCATGTCATCAGGAACAGATTGAAAAACCAGGCTGTGAATTAGCGTGACATCGCGAGTAGCATGGCGCCAGAGAGGCTCTTCTGTCGGAACATCACCCTCGTACATCGACCAGACAGTGTCAGCACCAGGCTGAATAAGCAGCAAATAAGCTGTCTTTCCTTCTTGCCCCCAGGGCATCTCGATAGCAACTTTACGCTTGCCCGCCTCTTGAAAAGCGAATTCCAAATCTTTCTCACCAGGCATATTTGGCTGCTTAGGCAGCCGATGGTTAGGCTGCTGCTGCTGCTGTTGTTGCTGTTGAGGAATCTTAGGACGGTACATTGGTCCGATAATCTCGTTGCGCGGGTTTTCGCCCGCTTACTAACCTAAAAAGTAACCACATACACTGTGCCACATAAAGCCAAGAACTAAGCCTGTTCCCACTTAATAAGCCAAAGTAGAGCTACTGGCAACCCCGCCAATTTCGCCAAAAGCAGCACGGTGCCTGGCATTCGCCAGACACCGTCTTGCATTATTTTAAGACCCAATCGCAATAATCCATTGCTGATAAGCATTTGCGCTTATAACATTATCGGCAACAGCGCCCAAAAATGAAGGCAATTTTTGACTTCGTCTTATGGGTACAAGCCACGCAGCTTCTTAGCTTCGGCCAGGCGACCGATTCCAATTCTGAGCGCTGACATTCGAGGACGCAATCCGGTTTTCTTGGTCATTTCGAAAACCTTATCGCAAGCGCGACCCATGATTTCTTCAAGCTTCTGGTTGACTTCATCTTCAGACCAGAACAAGTGCATAAGTCCCTGCACCCACTCGAAGTAGCTCACAGTCACCCCGCCGGCGTTGGCAAGAATATCAGGCACTACTAGCACACCATTTTCGTGCAGCAAAATGTCTGCTTCTGGACTTGTAGGTCCATTGGCGCCTTCAACGATGATTTTGCACTTCAACTTGCTGGCATTGGCGCTTGTGATTTGATTTCCAAGAGCTGCCGGAATCAGCACATCACAGGGCAATTCAAGCAAATCGGTATTGGTGATTTCTTCCGAATTTGTAAATCCGGCAACCTTACCCATTTCGCTCAGATAAGCTTGCAGGCGAGGAATATCAAGCCCGTCTTTGTTGTAAATACCGCCATAGACGTCTGATACAGCAACAATTTTGAAGCCCGAGTCATGCAAAAGCCGTGCAGCTATCGCACCTACATTACCAAAACCTTGAACAACAACACTTGGACTGTTGCCTTTCAAATTCGCATGAGCAATAGCACGCTTGACGCAGTAAGCGACACCACGACCAGTTGCTTCATGTCTTCCGAGCGAACCACCGATGGACACAGGCTTTCCGGTAACAACGGAGGGCACAGAATGTCCGACATTGATACTATAAGTGTCCATGATCCATGCCATGGTCTGCTCATTCGTGTACATGTCTGGGGCTGGAATGTCTTTGTCAGGACCAATCAAAGTGATAATTTCAGAGGTATAACGTCTGGTCATACGCTCTTTTTCACCCAGCGAGAGCTTCCAGGGCAAGCAACGGATGCCACCTTTGGCGCCGCCGTAAGGCAAGCCCATCAAAGCGCACTTCCAGGTCATCAAAGTAGCAAGGGCAGAAACTTCACCGAGACTGACTTCTGGATGGAAGCGAATTCCGCCTTTTGCCGGCCCGAGAGTGACATCATGGTGCACTCTATAACCAGTGAAAGTCTGCACGGTGCCATCATCCATTCTCACGGGAACCGTGACGATCATCGACCGTTTTGGATAGCGAAGACGTTCGTGCAACTCAGGGTCTAGTCCCATTTCAAGCGCGATTTCGTCTAGCTGGCGCTGCACCATGAGGAACTGTTCAGTTTCACACTCCATGGTAGGGCGTTCAACCAGATTTGCTACCGTCATCGATCCTCCTTAAACCCTGGACTAAGTCCAAGTTTTTACACAATTATGCAACGTAACATATAGCAAAAGATGTTACACGAGATGTCCAAAAGAATCATTTGACGGACATGTCTGGGCGGTTAAGTTTTTCTGAGCCACCACATTCAGTGATTTTAATCCGCCAAACGTATATCATGGGTTCTCGGATTCGATCGGACAAGAAGTGCACGGCGGCATGCTCAGCAAGCTTTTAAAACAGCTCGGTTTTCTTGATATTTTGCTGGTTTTCATTCCAGTTGCATTTTTTGCCGAAAGCAAACACATGCCTATTCTGGAGTTTTTCAGCGCTTGCTTAGCCATAGTTCCGCTGGCAGGACTCATGGGGCGAGCAACCGAGTCTCTGTCCGATCGCCTGGGAACAGGTCTGGGCGCACTTCTCAATGCAACATTTGGCAACGCCTGCGAACTTATCATCTCGATTGCCGCGCTCAAAGCAGGCTATGTAGACGTTGTGAAAGCATCAATTACAGGCTCTATCATCGGCAACATTCTCCTGGTGCTCGGCGCCAGTATGTTGGCAGGCGGATTGAAATTTCCAACACAAACTTTCAATCGCATTGCTGCAAGCACCTCAGCGACTTTGATGGCTCTGGCTGCAATTGCGCTGACCGTCCCGGCGATGTTTCACCATTTTTCCAGAAGGCTGCACAACGAAGACGAACTGGCGCTCGGCATCTCAATTGTGCTTTTTTTGATTTATATTCTCAGTTTGATTTTCAGCCTGAAAACCCACAAGCATCTCTATACACGAGAAGTTGACACAGCCGCTGAAGAAGCGCTGGGCACTGTAGGTTGGGGACTCAAAACCAGCATAACTGTCCTTTTGCTCAGTACACTACTTGTGTCTTTTCTCAGTGAAATTCTTGTACATGGTGTCGCAAAAGTTGCGGAAGACTTACACGTAAATCAAGTATTTATCGGCGTTGTCCTGGTTGCCATCATAGGTAACGCCGCAGAACACAGCACAGCCGTGTACATGGCAATGAAAAACAAAATGGATCTCTCACTAAATGTTGCGCTTGGTTCTGGCGCACAAATAGCGCTTTTCGTCGCTCCGCTTCTAGTGTTTATCAGTTATTTCCTCGGACATCCGATGAACTTGAATTTCACAGAATTTGAAGTTCTTGCTGTTGCAGTGTCAGTGGTGATTATGGGCTACGTAACCAATGACGGCGAATGCAATTGGCTGGAAGGGGCGTTATTATTGGCGGTATATACTATTCTTAGCACGGCATTTTTCTACTTGTAAAAGAGCTTGCTTCTTTACAAGAAAAGGAGAGTCACACAGAGATGTCCGCTTCTAATCCTAACGAATCAGGCAAAAGCGGGCAGCCCCAACCCGAGCACGAACACTGCCCTCCCACCGAGATTCAAAGCGAATCTACAACAAACGAACAAACGCACATAGACCCTATTTGCAAAATGAAAGTGCTACCTTCGCGCTCTTCAAGTTTTGAATTCGAAGGAGTCAAATACTACTTTTGCAGCAAAAGTTGCCACCAGAAATTTTCAAACAATCCCCAGGGCTACCTGGGCATTGTAGTCAAAATTCTATCAAAAGATGAGCCCGCGCCCGCGGCAAAAGAAGCGAGTCCAACCGAGCTAAAATCATTCTATTTGCCTCAGCACGCATTTGACTACAGCTGCCCGATGGACCCGGAAGTCTCACAAAAAATGCCGGGAAGCTGCCCGAAATGCGGCATGCCGCTGGAAGCTTCATTGCAAATTTCAGACGAAGCAGATGGCAACGAAGAATTAAAAGACATGACCCGGCGCATGGTGCCGGCAGCCGTTCTTACGGTGCTAATTTTAGGGCTGAGCATGCCGTCTATGCTTGGTTTTCATCCTTCTATTTTGCCAGAAAAAGACATGCCATACGCAGAACTTTTGCTGTCACTGCCGGTGGTGCTGTGGAGCGCTGCGCCCATTTTCAAAAAGGCGATAGCATCAGCTCGCGAAGGTCACATGAATATGTTCACCCTCATTGCGTTGGGCGTGTCTATCAGCTTTTTGACCAGCCTCATATTCATGTTTGTACCGATGCCGCAGCTTACCGCAAATATGCACGGACATGACATGCTCTACTTCGAAAGCGCGGCCAGCGTAGTTACACTCGTGCTTGTTGGTCAAATTCTCGAATTAAAAGCACGCGAAAATAGCAACAAGTCACTGCAAAACATATTTGCTTTAGCCCCGAGTAAAGCCAGAAGAGAAGAACCTAGCGGCTCGCGCGACATTTCTATTTTAGAAGTTAAAGCAGGCGAAAAATTACGCGTCTTGTCTGGCGACAAGATACCTGTTGACGGCGTTGTAATTTCAGGAACAAGCAGCACAGACGAATCGATGCTTTCAGGCAACAGCCTCCCTGTGCCAAAGCGCGAAGGCGACCGCGTATACGCAGGCACCATCAACGGTGCGGGCAGCTTACTTGTTAAAACAGAATACATAGGAAGAGAAACAACTTTTGCCAAGATTGTAGACCTGCTAGCCAGCGCGCAAAAAAGCAGATCTCCCATGCAAGAAACAGCAGACAAGGCCAGCGCGGTTTTCATCCCATCTGTCCTGGCCATCGCGACCTTCACTTTCCTTGCCTGGTTTTTCTTTGGCGGCACAGCAGCACTGCCACATGCAATCAAAGATAGCGTCTCCGTACTGGTTATCGCATGCCCCTGCGCACTTGGGCTAGCTACACCATTGGCAGTGTCACTGGCTGTTAGCAAGGCTGCAGAACTGGGGCTCATGGTCAAGGACGCCAGAGCTTTGGAAATGCTTGCAATATCAAACAATTGCCTGATAGACAAAACAGGCACACTAACGCAAGGCAGCTTTGAACTTATTAAAACAAGTACAGTAGAAGGCATTTCAGAAAACGTTGCCCTGAGCTGGGCTGCCAGCCTCGAGCAAGAAAGCAAGCACCCACTTGCAGTTTCAATTTGCGAGGCCGCAAAAGCAAGAGGGCTTCGCTTTAGCAAACCTCAAAATCTCCAAACGATAGCAGGTCGCGGGCTGAAAGGCATTGTAGATGGACGTTTGGTCGCCATAGGCAGCGCGCGCTATCTTGAGGAAGAAGGTGTCCCGCAAGAACAAATCAAGCGGCTAAAACAAGACGGCGGCAGCAGTGTATTTTTGAGCGTCGATTCTTCACTTAAAGCACTCTTCCATCTTGAAGACAAACTAAAAAACGAGTCAGGCGAATTCATCAAAGAACTAAAAGCCTTAGACCTTCGCCCTAGCATTATGAGCGGTGACAGCAAGGCCAGCGTCACTGCAACGGCTCACGCTTTGCAAATTCCAGAAGACAACCTACGCTGGGATCTTCATCCGCAAGACAAAGCCGACTTCATCAAACACTTGCAATCGAAAGGCAACAAAGTCGCCATGATTGGTGACGGCATAAACGATGCCGGCGCCCTTACTGTGGCAGACGTTGGAATAGCCATGGCTAGCGGCTCAGATGTGGCGCTGGCCAGCGCGGCAATTACAGTGACACATTCGGACCTGCTTGCAGTTATAAGAGGTATCAGACTGGCAAGACTAATGACGGCAACAATGAAAGAGAACTTGCTTTTGGCAGTAATTTACAACGCAGCAGCTCTTCTTTTAGCAACAGGCATTTTCTACCCACTGTTCAAGCTAGAACTAAATCCCTCAATAGCTGCAGCGGCGATGAGCCTCAGCTCTCTTTCTGTAATCATCAACTCAATGAAAATCAAAGTTGGGAAATTCTCTTAAGTCGCAATTTTCTATATTCATCTTCAATTGCAGGGTCGCCTGCATACACTTTTGTTAGGCCGCCAATGCCTAAATTTTGCGCGGGTACATATGGCGGGTCATCGCCAAGTTCTTTACGCTTGTAAGTGTAGATGGGCAAAGCAGCTTTAGAAAGCAGCGCAACAAGGTCTGCTCGTCCTTCGGGGACTCTAAACTCTTTTATGTCTGCTAAATCAATCGGCCCCCAGACTTGCAACTCTATAAAAGGAACTGTCTTTATCTCAGGATCAGCCAAACTAAACTCTTGCATTGCCCGCAACTTAGGACCCTTAAGCAAACCGGTTCTCTCGTCTTTGCTCAAAACAGTACTATCACCAAAACTATAGCTAGAGCGCCAGGCCAGTTCGTCTCTGTAAACTATGATCACCGCACCGTAATGTACCAACTCGCGCCTGCTCACTTGTATCTCAGTGGGGCTCAAAATATTCACGATGCCATATTTAGCTCTGAGCGAATTGGCCAGATTGCGCTCGCCGCCTTTGTACTTATCGCCAATTTTGATGCCCAGATGCAAGTCTTCCAGGTCTGCCCGTCGCTCCCACCCATAAGCTCTTGTCGCAGCAACGGAAGGGTCTTTCGCTACTTTCTCAAGAAATGCGATTGTGTCTTCAATTTCTTTGACCTTATCAACGTCAATGCTTTTTGCCAGAGCAAGAGCAGCGCGATTTAACTCGAGCGCCGCTTCAAACTGACCGCGCCCCTTCATGAATTTCGCGTCTGCACAGAGCCTGGCAAAGCGTTCCTTATCATTTACAATCTGAATGTCCTCACGCAAAATTGCAGTTTCTTTTTGCCGTTCTACAGTTTGCGGCAACTCGTGCCCATTTAAGTGTCCATTTTTTATCAACGATTCTATAAATTCTTCAGGAAAGAATGAAACGAGCTCATACCTCAAAGGCGCTTGCTTATCAACGTTCTCGGCCTCAGCACTGGCATCAGACCATCTATCATCAAAGCGCCTTTTTCGTTCTATCAATGAAGCAGCCAATTTCCTTGGCTCGTACTTGCTTGCTTCTTTTTCGTCGAGCACAGGCGTGTTCATCGGCAAATCAACAATTGCGGGAATCAGCCACTCTTGCTGTTTTGCACCGGGCTCAGCAGCGATTTCATTCAATACAGCACCTTGAACTGAGGCACTTAGAAAAGTGAAAATACCAACGACCTTAACTGCATTACTCAGCAATTTCATTTAGCAACACTCTTCTTCTCAAGCTGCAAGAGACGATATTCGCGCTCTACCTGCTGGTACTCTTTCAACAGCATCGCACCCTGCGTGCGCTCTAGCTCATCGAGATCTGCTTTTTCCAAGAGCCTATTTTGCAGTTCGACGCGTTCCTTTGCAGCCTGCGCAAGCTGCGCTTCTTTTCCAGCCAATGCTGCCTCTGCTTGCTGCGACTTGAGCTGGTCTGCCTGAAATCCACGAGCTGCCTTTTGCAATTCTCTTTGCTCATATTGCAATTGAACACAAATATGAGGAGGACGCACACCAGGAATGTGATAACTTTGCGCGTGGTCTGCATACTGACTGCAGTTGGCCTTCAGCTGCCCGGCCGCAGCCTGAGCTTTAAGTACTTGTTTCTCGTAGTCGATCAAATGCGCGTTATACAATTTGGCATGTTGCGAAAATTCATTCAAATGCAAATTGTATTTGCTTGCACCAGACTGCAGCCGTAAATCCAAATCAACTCTTTGCTGAATGCGAGCGTTAAGCTTGCGAGCAGATGAGTTTAATTTTGCTGCCTGCGCGCCAAGCTTTTGGGCATCTTTGCTTTGCGCCTCAACTGCATCGTGGTATTCAGCAACATTTTTCTTGAGCTCTTTAGCTTGCTGAATAAGCGATTCTGCCTGCATTCGCCTTTTATCTTCATCGCTGTTTGCGGCAAGAGCAGCAGAATAATCAAAAGCGCAAAAAGACAGCGACCCAATTAAAACAAGAAATACACTTCTAGCCGGCAAAGCTAATGTTTTCATCTAAGCTGCTTTCACCTTGGCCCGTTGTCTCGAACATGCAACAAAATACGTCCATTAATTTCAGTGATGTTCGTATTGGTTTTTCCAGCCTTCAATTCTAACCGCAAGGGCGGCGCCTTTTCATGTGATTTTGTTTTGGCACTTGCATGAGAGACAAGCGGGTGTACACTTTTCACCGGCGAAGCAGGCAGCGTAACCGATGGCAACAATTCCCATGTAGCCATCAATGGCTCAGGTGGGGGCTCTGGCTCGAAATCATAATTTCGCACATATAAATTGGTACCTGCGGCTTTCATTTTTACTTTTCCGCGACGGGGCGCTTCAGCCATAAGCGCCAGCAAACTAGAAGCAGACTTTTCCACAGCGGTAGAACGCTCAACAGCCGCACTCATGTGCATAGCAGCCTGCTGCTGTGCATCGTATCGGGCGTGCTGACCAGCAAAAACAGCCGATTGCTGAATCTCATGCATTTCTTCCTGTAATGCCGGTGATGGCGACCTGTTTGCCTGGCTCAGGTCTGCAACAAGTTCTTCAGCCGCCTTGCTAAGCTTGCGCTGTTTTTCCTCGCCCACAGAAACGGACACCTTTGCAGAGCCTTCCCCCGCGGCATGATTGAGCTTTTCACGTTCGCAGGACTGGGCTGCAATCAAAGAAACAGCCTGCTTGATGCTTTTAGCATCGTCAGCTGCAATTCGATGCTTTCCTGGCGGGTCTGCCACAGCGCTGCTAAGACCTCGAAATTTCTTGCCGAAGCCCAACAAAGCTTTCCGCGAATATTGCCCGAAAGTACCAAGTGGGTCGAGGTCAAAACAGGCGCTATACTCACGAATTGCCGAGTTGCCGTCTTTCAAAAATATATGAGAATTGGCCAGATAGTAGTGCAGCTCAGCATTGTAGGGGTCCTTCCGCGAGGCTTTCTCCAGAAAAGCAATAGCCTGCTTGTAGTCTTTCTGTTTGTAAAAGTCCATGCCTTTGAGCGCCAGATCTTCCGCGCCCAAAACAGCGGCAGCCAAATAAGCCGAAGTAAATACAGCAAAAGACAGGCAACGCAGCGCGGTCAATTGCCTGCGCCAGCCACCCAACTTGCCTTGCATGTTTTGCTGCGACCGCACTTTACTCCTACGACAGCTATCGGCTAATTCCATACTACCGGAAAAGCCATGAACTGGTAAGACGAGCGATCGCCACTAAAACCAGAGCTTAATGCTTAACGAGCATACTTAAAAGTCACATCTTTAGGCACGCTAAAACTGTCTCTAATATCCTGAAACGCAGAACGCACATGCTCGAATGTTCGTCCCATAGTAGACGAGCCGTCCGAACTCAAACGACGCTTCTTGCGCTCGGCTGTTTCGATTTCTTCAAACCAGTCATCATCGTTTCGGCAAATTGAGTTCATAACGAAGTCACCCAAAAACTCTCCCCAACTTCTCAAGTCTATTTTTCACTTGTGACATAATCGTTCCTTAACTGGATATGTCGGGCTATACTTTTAAAATCGCCAGAGATTAAAGAATGCCAGAACTACCAGAAGTAGAGACTGTGCGCCGGGGCCTGCAAAAGCAGCTCAGCGGCGCCAGGATAGAATCAGTAAAAGTACTGCGACAAGCTTCAGTCGGCTATCCTTCCATACGCGATTTTGCGTATATGTTGAAAGGACAAAGCTTTTGTTCCTTCGACAGGCGAGGGAAATACATACTTATTAATTTGAGCAACGACATTGGCATGGTTGCCCATTTGCGAATGTCGGGAAGGCTGCTGGTTATGCGCTCTAACGAAACAGAACCAGATCACGTTCGCATAAGGCTGAACATAGCAGATGGGCGAAAACTTGTTTTTGACGATACAAGAGTTTTTGGAAGATTATGGTGTGTTCCGGCAGGAAAAACTTTCGATGACATTGTTCCAGGTCTTAAGCAGCTTGGCCCAGAACCGCTCGGTGGGCTAGACCCAAAGCATTTGCAATCTTCATTTGCAGGAAAGAAACAATGCATAAAAACAGCACTGTTAGATCAAACAATTATTGCGGGCATAGGAAACATCTACGCGGACGAATCACTTTTTAGGGCGAAAATAAATCCTACTCGTGCAGCCGGTGACCTCAGCGCAAGTGAGCTTCGCAGACTTGGCAAAGAAATAGAAATTGTGCTTAGCAATGCAATTGAACTGGGTGGATCTACTTTGCGAGACTACACCGACTCTAGCGGAGTGAATGGCAATTACCAGCATGAAGCGCTTGTTTACGGGCGAAAGGGACTTGCTTGCCACAAATGTAAATCATTGATCGAGCGCATCAAATTGAATGGACGTTCGTCACACTTTTGCCCGCGCTGCCAACACTGAAGCCCGCCAATCATTGCTGCACAAGCGGTTTGCCCAGCACCTTTTTTTGTAGATTTGAGCCTGCATTTTTCAATTTGATTTCAAAACGTAAACCACTTCACACAATCCACACATTTCGAAGTTAGCTTAGATATTGAAGCGATTGGACGAGTGACAGGTGGACAGAGATATGGATTTTCAAGTTTATAAGTCAGACGATGGATGCATGGTTGTACAATCGAAGTACGACAGCTTCGTAGCTTCTTACAAGCATGGCGAATGGCATAACGAGCTGATATTCGAGCCTTTCGAACTTCGTGAACTTCCAAAAGTAGATGACGAATCTGAAGCATCGAGAATAGTAATGCAAGCCAAAAAGGCTTTGAGTCGCTGGTAACCCCTCACCAGTGCTCAAGTGACTTCTCCCGAGTCACTTGCAAAACTACTTAAGTCGATGAACAAAGCGATGCCAGTCAGCCTCCCCGGCGACTGGCATCATATTTTTGCGATTAATGATCTGAAATGCGAAGTAGACTTTGGCCTGCTATAGTTTGCCCTCTAAACCGTCCCAAGTCCCTTGCCCCCTGAAGCAAGTGAGGAGCTCAAGCTAGAACGCCATGGCAAATCGATTTAACGTCGCGATTGTGATCATTTTATGTTTATTTGCAACTTCGTTTGCTTCCGTCCCGATAACAGCGGCGCAAGCTAAAAATAGTGCGTCAGACTCCCCTGGTAAAAAGAAGAAGAAAGAAAAATCGGGCGACCTGGCTGGCGCGTCAAAGAAAGACAGTGACTCAGACAAAGACGATGACAGCTCAAAAGACGACGACAACGACAAAAGCAAAAGCGATAAAACAAGCAGCGACAAAAGCAAAAGCGCAAGAGGCAAAGACAAGGATGACGACGAACCGAAATTATCGGTAACCGAGCACAGCACCATCATTGGTGGCAAAACCATAAAATACAAAGCCACAGCCGGCTATATGGTTCTCAAAGATTTCGGCAGCAAAAACTCGGAGCACGGCTCGGGCAGCGACAAAGACAAATCAGACAAAGACAAAGATAAAGACAAGAAAAAAGAGCACAAACCACTGGCAAAGGTTTTCTTCATTGCATACACGCGCGAAGACGCGGGCAGTTCTGCCAAACGTCCTGTCACTTTCTCTTTCAACGGCGGACCAGGCTCAGCCTCAATCTGGCTCCACATGGGAGGACTCGGACCTCGTCGCTCGGTCCTTTCAGAAAGAGGCGAAGCATTGCCGCCACCTTATAGACTTGAAGACAACAACTATTCATGGTTGGACGCAAGCGACCTTGTATTCATAGACCCAGTGTCTACCGGATTCAGCCGCCCAGAGCCAGACGAAGATGTAAATAAATTTCACGGCTATCGCGAAGACATTGAAAGTGTCGGCGAATTCATCAGACTCTACACAACAAAATATCAGCGCTGGAGCTCGCCAAAATTCATAGTCGGAGAGAGCTATGGAACCACGCGCGCAGCCGGACTTAGCGACTTCCTGCAAAAGCGCTATGGCATGTACATGAACGGCATAGTTCTTGTTTCTACTGTGCTCAATTTTGGCACCATCGATTTCAACCCAGGCAACGACACGCCATTCGCACTCTTCATGCCCAGCTACGCAGCGACAGCCTGGTATCACAAACGCCTCTCGCCCGAAATGCAAAGCAAAGCACTGCCAGATCTTCTCAAAGATGCCGAACAGTTTGCCGCTCACGATTACTTACAAGCTCTGTTCCAGGGCGACAGCCTGGGCGAAGACAAAAAACAACAGATTGCCGATCGTCTTTCAATGTTCGTCGGCTTACCTTCCAATTATTTGAAGTCGCTAAATTGCAGACTGCCCGATTCGCTATTTTTCACCCACCTTTTAATGGATAAAAATCGTCAATTGGGCCGCTATGACAGCCGCTTCACCGGCATCCGTTATAGCCCCGGCGTCGACGATTTCGAGTTTGACCCCAGCGCAGAGGCAGTAACCGGAACTTTCACTGCCACATTCAACGACTACGTAAGACGAGAGCTGCATTACGAAAGCGAGCTGCCCTACGAAACAATCGCAAACGTATGGCCGTGGAGCTGGAAAACCGCACAAAATCGCTATCTAGATGCCTCTGAAGACCTGCGCAAAGCCATGAGTCGCAATCCATATTTAAAGGTATGGTTGTGCTGCGGACACTATGACCTGGCAACGCCCTACTTCGCCTCAAAATACACTGTAGACCAATTATCGCTAGACCCTGCCATCCGCAACAATGTGCGTCTCACCTACTACGACAGCGGTCACATGATGTACATCTACAAACCCGCACTGCAACAACTCAAATCAGACTTTGAAGCATTTATCAAAGACGCAATTTTGACAGATGCCGCAGTGGTGCCCAACGCACAACCTTAAGGTTAACAAATATCGGCTAATTGACGCTGTCTCCTAAATTATGGGGACAGCGCGTAGCTTAAGATATGGGTCCCCGACCAATCACTGTGACGGGGAGATGGCAGTTTCAAGCAGGGCAAAAACATGGGTGATAATCGTAAAATCGGCGATAACAACATGAGTGAAAAGAGCGACTCTAAAGTTGCAGTAGCCGACGCCGCCAGATCAGAATCAAACAAAGGAATGGAAGACCATTCAAACGGCGTTAAAGATTACTACCAGGCTCGCAAAGGTGGGCTGAGAGACGCCCAAACCAAAGAATATTTGCCACCACAGCCAACATTTTATGATAGCGTCGCAGTTCAAAAAGTAGACGGCAACAACAATGGAAGCATCGAAAGAGACGCATCCAATCGCCCTACAGAAATCACTTATCCGGACGGCAGCAAAAACAAAATAGTTTACGGAAACGACGGTTCGCCAAAAGAAGTAGACGCCAGAGACGGCAGCACATACAAGAAAGAAAACGGTCAGTGGAACCGCTACGATCAAAACGGCAAACAACTTGAATGCGAAATCGGTGATATCCAAACCACTAAAGAAGGCGATATTTGCGCCACGCGCAAAGACGGTTCGATAGATGCTGTAAAACATGCAGATGGTTCTACCACCGAATACGGAACAGACCAGCATTCTCAAATTACACGAGACGCTGACGGCAACCCAACTTCAATCACTTATCCAGACGGAAGCACAAACAAAGTCAAATATGACTCTGACGGCAACCCCAGCGAACTAAAAGCTAGAGATGGTTCCACCTGGAAAAAAGAAGGCGACGATTGGAATCGCTACAAAAACGGCAAAAAAGTCGACGATGAAGTTGGCGGCTTCCAGGTCAGCAAAGAAGGCGACATTGTGTCGATGCGCAAAGATGGTTCTGTCGATGCAATCAAACACGCCGATGGTTCCACAACAGAATATGGCAACGACAAAAACTCACAAATCACTAGAGACATTGACGGCCGCCCGACTTCAATTACATATCCCGATGGCAGCACAAACAAAGTTCACTACGACGCCAATGGCAAAGAAGATCAAATCGACAACCGCGATGGTTCCACATGGAAAAAAGAAAACGGCGAGTGGAATCGATATAAAGACGGAAAGAAAGTAGATGATGAAGTCGGTGACATCAACGTAAGCAAAGATGGTGACATTGTTGCCAGCCGCAAAGACGGCTCAGTAGACGCAATTAAGCACCCTGACGGTTCTACCACAGAATATGGCAACGACAAACACTCGCAAATTACAAAAGACATCAACGGCAACCCCACTTCAATCACGTACCCTGACGGCACGACAAACAAAGTAACTTACGGCGCCGACGGCAACCCTAGCGAACTCAAAATCATGGATGGCAGCAGCTGGAAAAAAGAGGACGGTAAGTGGAATCGCTACGATCAACAAAACAAAAAAGTTGAATCTTCAGACGGCGATTTTAAAGTTAGCAAAAACGGCGACTTGATAGCCGTAAATAAAGATGGGTCTGTGAGCGAAGTTCTGCATCCAGATGGAAGCTCTGAAAATCAACAGAAAAAATAGAGCCGAGCCAAAATCAGGCGTCCAACTTATACCCAACGCCATGCACTGTGCTGATTAGCGAAACATTGCCTTGCGTATCTATTTTTTGGCGCAAACGCTTGATGTAAGTGCGAATCGTCTCGGGCGATGCGTCCGAATCAGATGACCATACACGGTCTAACAACGCTTCAGCACTGAATACTTGATTGGGATGCCGCATAAAGAATTCAAGCAAAGCAAATTCCTTTGGCAATAACTGTACATCTTGCCCTTCGCGGGTGACACGGAATGTTGCTGGTTCAAGAACCACATTTTTTGCTCTCAGCACATTGCCGGCGACCGCCTGAGGGCGGCGCAGTAGAGCACGCACGCGAGCGGAGACTTCTTGCACATCAAATGGCTTGGTCAAATAATCGTCCGCGCCGGCGTCAAGAGCAAAAACTTTCTCCTGGGTCTGTTTCTTCGCAGTCAACATAAGAATGGGTGTCGTGCCACCGTTCGCCCTGAACTGCTTGCAAACCTCCACGCCCAAAAGACCTGGTAGCATCCAGTCCAAGATGATGACATCGTACTTATAAAATTTGAGACGTTCCATTGCCTCAGAGCCATCATTCACCACTTCAACGAGATGGTGCTCGTGGGTGAGATAAGCTCTGATTGGTTCGGCCAGTGATGGCTCGTCTTCGACTATGAGAATCTTTGCCATAATCCAATCTATAAGTCTAAAGCAAGCTTTGATTTCTTTCTCAGAATTTTTAAGCGACTGACCGGCAAGCCTGACTTTCGCTACCTCAAATCCGTTTAAGCTTACAACAAAATCGCGCTTCAGTTAATTGTCGAGTGCTAGCCGAAACAGCCACTTCACCCGCAAACTCATGACTGGCAAGCCTTTCCGAAATAGCGCCCAAACTAAGACAATTTTGCCCCTGCCAGCCCGGCGTGTTTCGAAACTTGACAGGTATTGGCAAGCTGAGCATTCCTAAAGGCAATACCAGCCCTGTCTTGCTAAGATTGCCAAGATATTTAAGCCCAACCTGGATATTATCGGTGCTGAGTACCGGCAACACAGAAGAGAGGCTGCTCACATCTGAGCAGGTGGAGTCGCCCGACAACGGTAGGGTGTCACTCATCGCATCTATTTTGCTCAGCCCCTGGTTTTCGGCAGCAATCATCATCTTGATTTGCGCGCTCACTTTTGGTCGAACCCTGGGCAGTTATTTCCTAGCAGACGACATCGGCGAGCTGCGTTACATCCAGCAAATTTTCGATGGTCGCTGGGGCATGTTCTGGTCAAATTTTTACGGCAATTACATGCAAGTGCCAAACATGAGCGTTTATCGCCCAGTGCTCTTGCTCAGCTTGATGTTTGACTATGCAATCTGGAAAGGCAACCCGCTCGGCTATTACCTTTCCAATTTGACATATTTCACTGCGTCAGCTTGTCTCCTGGCGACATTCATCAGACAGCTTTGCGCTGGGTGGGGGCGCAGTCGCGCAGCCATGGCGGCTCTGGCGAGTGCTGTTTTGTTTGCCACAAACCCGCTTCATTGCGAAAGCATTTCATGGGTGGTCGGCAGGGTAGATTCAGCTTGCTGCACTTTCTACCTGGCAGCGCTTTGCGTGTTTATGAGCATGCGCAATAAATCAGGCGCAGGCCGAGCAAAATTTATCGCCGCAGGTGTCGCGCTTTTCACATTGGCCATCTGCACAAAAGAAATGGCGATCGGGTTGGCACCAGTCCTTGCTGCTATCGCATTTATTTTTCCAGAAACGACGCAAGGCGCACAGTCATTTGTACAAAGAATCAAAGGAGCCTGGAGCTTTAGCTGCCCAATCTGGATCGCAACTGCTGTTTATTTTGTGGTTCGCCTTCTCTCACTCGGCACATTGCTCGGTGGTTACAACGGCTCGGTGGGTGCATCGCAGACAGCAAGTGCCATAACCCGTTGGTTAGACGGTGACACATGGCGCCGTTTTCTGATGCCCTTTCCGCTCGAGATATTTAGCTCAGGCAACTCGCTAGAGCAAGCTTTGACCGCAGCATATACATGTCTCATTTTCCTTGTGTTCATCAGGGTTTTGAGCAACTCCATCCCCTGGCGCTGGCTGGCATTTATAGCATTTTGGGCAGCAACTCAGGCTGCTCCAATTTATCGCCTCTGGGGTCTTGGCGCCAATCTAGAGGGCGCTCGCTTTTGCTATTTCCTAACGCTTTCGGCTTGCAGTTTATTGCCGATATTCTTGCTGGCTCCAGAAAATAAATTGCCCAAAGCTCTTTCCAACAAGCTCACAGCGTGTGCACTTATTGCATTGAGTACGCTAGCGTTCATAACATCAAAAAGCGCATACGCCACCAATCTGCTCTGGTTGCACGCAGGCAAGGAAGTAAAATCAGTATTCACAGACGCGCTGAAACTCTCCAAATCTTGCCCTCCAGGCGAAAAAATGATCTTGCTTGGCGTACCCAAACAGCATGCCGGCGCGCACATGATATTGAATGGCGCGACACTGCAAATGTTGCTGGCACCTCCTTTTGCAGACAAGGAATATTGGGAACCATTTTTGACTTTTGACCCAATTTTATTCGGTGACGAGAATATCGTTAACGGCTCACGTTTGAGAGCACTCGTAAATTCTCCAGGGTACAAAGGTCCCTTTGTTTGGAGCAATGCACGAAAGCAATTTGTCGAAGTGCAATTGCAAGCACCAAATCAAGTTGATGAAGCTGCGATTGCATTTCACTTTGATTCGACCCAGCAAAGCGCAACACCATGCGCATTCGGACACGGTGAATACGATTTCGCAAGCACAACAGTTCGCATCAAATCACCACATGATGGTGACGGCGTTCGGCTTGCAAATTTGAATGTTAATCCGCTAGCAAGCGCGTATTTGAAGCTATCATTTAAGTCTTCAAACAACAAAATAGTGCAACCTTTTACAGTGCGCTGGAAAGCCGCTGAAGGCGACAACAGCCTAGCAGAACTTGCCGACGCCAACAATGTTGTAATGCGAGTACCAGCTGACGACAACGCTGACGCAAATACCATTCGCACAATATACATTCCACTTGCGAGCAACTGGCACTGGTATGCACACAGCCGCATCTCAGAACTCAGCCTATTTGTGCCGGCAGTGCAAGAAATAACACTTACGGCGCTAAGTCTTGTGCCCGCAAAAGACGCAAGCCCAGCGATTCACCTGCCCGGAAAAACAGACAATTTCGGCGTTTCTGCATTTGCTACCCAAGACTCAATAGATGTAACTGCAACACAGGGCGAGCAATTGCTTTTGCAGTTATCGAAAAAACACTTTTTCTTTGATAATTTCGAATCTGGCGATGACCAAAACGGTGTCGCGGCGGAATACAAGCAAGCGGGACGCAGCGCCAGTTTCACAATACCATCAAGCGATTTCAGCGGCGAAGGCTACTATCAGCTTCGAGCAAAGGCACTGGATAAAAACGGTGCTGCTGTCGGCGACCATTCGGACACCGTAACCATATGGGTAAGCAAATAAATCCCATGCAAGCAAGCGTTGGCGGTAAAGCTTCCGAGGCAGAGGGCGAGCGCCCTCGCAAGCAGCCGCACTTACCTTCGATGCTTCTGGCTCGTGCAAAAACGCTTATGGCACCAGTTCTAATTTTTGCACTGGCATTTTTTCTACGTTTTCTCTACAACTGCGTTTTTATGGAGCATCGCATCGCACATTTTGGAGATGCGTACAACTTCTTGCGCTCTGGCAGTTGCCTGCTTGAAGCCGCTGCATCGTCGCACAATCTAACTGAATTTATCGGCAAGGTATATCACGCTTCAGCACCTCAGGCGCAGTTGCTGCAATCAATGACATCGTTAAAACTAACAGACCGCTTACTAATTGATGGACCAATTTTTCCCGCGTATCTTGCATTAATAGAATGGCTTAGCGGAGTAAACGCATTCAAACCTATCTTCGATGCATACTCAGTTCAACTTTGCCTTTGCAATTCATTCGTTGATGCAATCACTTGCAGCCTGGTTTACACAGCAGGCCGTCTGGCATTCAATCGAAAAGCGGCTCTCGTTGCTGGGTTGCTCTTCGCATTTTATCCGGCTGCAATAATCAATACGCAACATTGCTACAGCGAACCATTTTCGTACTTCTTGCTAATGCTCTGGACAGTGCTCACGCTGCGAGTTTTGCTGCGCCACGTGAAGGACAACTTGTCGACTGCAGCTAGCTGGTGTGGCATCGGAGTCAGCACGGGGCTGCTGATGCTTTCGAAGCCTGCATTTATTTTACTGGCGCCGATGGCAATCGCGGCGATTGTTCCAATTTCGCTAATTAGACAAATTAGCCTGAAAAACAAAGACAAATCAAACGGCGGCAATCTCTTACAGCTTATACGCAAATTCGCCACCAACGCAGCACTTGCCGCTGTAGGTCTGGCAATCATCCTTACGCCATGGGTGCTCTTCAACAAAAGCGTAACTGGACAATATTCGGTATTTGTAAATCGAGTTCCATCTTTCAATATTTTTCACGGCAATCAATTAAAGACTGATGCGTGGCGTTGTTATCCGTTCTACGGAACATTCCCCGGAGACAGTAAGCTTGTTGTAGCATCACTGCTGGAAGACGCAAAGCAAGCGCCAGTGCCTTTCCTCGGATTGCAATTCAAGAAAGTTGCCAGACTCTGGTCAGGCGAATGGAATGAATATCACTATTCGCTCTTTGGAATTCCATTGCAAATCCAGAATTTATTTCATCAATTGCTGCTAACGACAGGCACAGCAGCTCTAGCATATCTGCTTATGAAAAGCCGCAAAAAAACGCTTTCGCGCGGTTTTTCTGCAAGCGTACTTTTGGGAACGATAGTCCTTTTTCACTTTGCCTACATTCCTTTCGAGGCAATTAGCCGTTATGCAATCACAGCTATGCCGGCGATCATATTGCTTTGTGCAGCGTTGATAACAGACGCATGGGCGGTCTCCGCGGCGCGACGTACATTGCTTCTCTTAACTGCCACATCTATTGCGGCACTTCTCTTTCTTTCTGCAAGCGGCACCATCGCTAACTTGCTAGCATCCATTCTCCCGTCCAACTTGCTCGAGGCCGCGCCTTGCATAAGCGTAGCAGCTGATTGCGCCTGGCTATTCGCAATCTTTTGGCTAGTTGCCAAATTGCTCAACAACTTGCTGCAAGACAAATCAAGTCTTCGTTTTTCACTAATCATCCCCGCAGCTCTAGCCCTCTTAACATGCATAGTCGCGGGCTTTTACACCATCCAGTCATTTGATTGGCGTGAATGGCAATGCAGCGTCAGCCCAAAACAATCAGTGGTTCAAAAGATTGTTTTGCCCGGACAAGTTCCAGATGCCTCAACTGCATTCATACTCATAGACATGGGTGCGACAACGCTAGCCCCGCCGATTTCAGTCAAACTAAATGGCGAAACACTAAACGAGAAGCCTACAACACTGGCTCAATTCCAGCCAAACAACACAGACATTTTGCAATGCCTGGCGATACAAGGTGAAGGCATGTCGATGGATCTGCGCTCATATCGTAACTGGTGGGTCATACCTGTTAGCTCATCAAGCCTCAAAGCAGGCGCTGAAAATACAATCGAAATATCTTGCGCTGACGGCAATGCACATGTTCTTGTCTACGGCGATTATCACAAACCAGCTCTCGAAAGCAGCAGAGATGGCAAACGCTTTTTACCATCTCTACGCTCGTTCTCATACACCAAGGGATTCACAACATTCGACCACAGAGATCCAAGAGTGTTCGAGGAATTATCGCTTGAAGGAAAAACCAGTTACAGTGCACGGCAAGAACCAAATGCTCAAGCAGAATCCGCAGACCTTTCTGATTCATTCGGCAAGCAGTTCGGCAGCTATAGAATACACATTTTGATTCCATCAAAAGAACACGCGGATAATGCAGTCGCACAGTCGGCAACAGACGCCCCAGAGAGTAGCGCGGTGGCAGCGCTGCCCAAGGAGCTATCAAGCAATCCCAACGACGCAAGCAAAGCGATCACGCTGGTTGGCGACGAAGCGCAGCTAGTGGCAGGAGGCAACCCTGCAAGCTTCGTACCGGGGAAAGCTGCAATACCATTGCCGTCGAATTTGCCTGCCGGGACACGCATATACTTCACATGCGAAACGCGCTCTGTTACCGGACATCATTCTTGCTTCATTAACCTCACATTCTCAGGCACAGATGAAAACGGCGAAGCGAAAACATGGACGTCTAAGTGGCAGCCTATCGGCATTCCTGCATCCAAGAATTTTAGGGAAACAAGCTTTGTAGATATGATTCCCGACAACATTTTGAAATTACACAATCTAGAAATTCGTCCTATGTTCTCACCATTTCTTCCAGATTATCTATTTTTGAAACGCAAGCAGGCGCTGAAAAATTCCATCGAAGTGCAGCATGCCAGAATCATGCTCCTTCAGCCGCTTAACGTTCCCCCAATGGAAAACACAAGCTGGACAGTCTACTAAAAGGAAGGTACTTAATGCGTGTTGATGCTCCGCGGGCTGACTGGTATGAAGACTTTTTCGCTGGCGCCGCGTTAGACCTCTGGCGCCGGGCAATTCCTCATGAAACAACAGAAGAAGAGGTCGCCTTTCTACATGAAACCCTGGAGATTCCCCAAGCCGGCAATGTGCTCGACGTCCCCTGCGGCAACGGCAGACTGAGCCTACCCATGGCGCTAATGGGATATCAGGTAACGGGATTAGACTCTTGCAGTGAATTTATAAGTGAGGCAAAAGCAATTGCAAAATCATACGAAACTGAAATCACGTACTTAAAAGAAGACATGCGACAACTGCCGTGGAAAAATGAATTTGACGCCGCATTTTGCATGGGCAATAGTTTTGGATATTTCGACCGCGAGGGTTCCATCGACTCTCTATCTGCTATTTGCGAGAGCCTCAAATCAGGTGCGAAGTTCATTCTTGATTCAGCAATGATTGCAGAGTGTTTTCTAGTCAACGGAGCTGACCGCGAATGGGTTCAGCGCGGCGACATGTACATGCTAATAGAAAACATCTATAACACTCGCCTTAGCTGCGTAGAAACAACCTATACATTCATTCAAAACGGTAAAGAAGAACGTCGCCAGGCAATCCATTGGATTTACACAAGTGGAGAGCTTTGTAGAATGGCAGAGCAAGCTGGTTTCACAATCGTGGATCTTTATTCTTCTACCGAAGGCGAAGAGTTCACTCTGGGCTCCGACCGCTTGCTTCTTCTTGCTCAGAAAAAATAAGCCCAAACATTTCAAAACAAACCAGACCAACAAGTCAGATGCTACCTAACGTCGCGGAGTCTTCTCAACTCCACCCTGTTGTCTTCAAAATTTGAAAATGCACCATGAATAGATCGCATTCCAGAAGCTTCAAATCCCCGGTTAAGTTCTTTTGCAATTGAATGAGCGCCCATACCAAATTGCCTCAATTTTTCCACGACTGCTGGCAATTCTTTTGCAGTGTCATTATCACTGATGCCGCGCGCAAACCTGTTTCCAAAATCACCAGTGATCTTATCTACTTCCTTTCTTTCATCAGCCGACAACTCTCTGTCGGTTGTCTTTAGTCCATCTTTGAATTCCACTGCACCACGCAGCAATAAGTCATTATCAGGAGTAGGAATAAATTTGTTTCCAGGTACTGGAGACTGACTGTCGCCCGAAGGAGATCTTTCCGGTGCTTGCTTAACGCCATCGGTCGGATTCACACCTGGATCCTTTGGACCGGTAGAATCAGACCCGACTGGCTGCTGAGGCTTAACTGTTCCTGGAGCGTCCGAACCAGGAGTGGGTTCAACTCCTTTACCCTTTCCCTTCTCGCTACCGCCAATCAACTTGCCTGGAGACTCCAAACCACGCCCAGCCGTATCATTGGCCTGCGCACCGGGCCCATTACCAAAATCTATGGAAAGATTGGTCAAGCCTGCTACAGGGCCACGATCTGTCATTGCGTTGAATCTGTCTCTGGACTCAGCTGCAGACATGTTGTTAAGTTCGTTCCTAATTGGGCTGTCCTGGCCAACTACGTTCTTTCCGAGCGTTTTATCGCCTTGCTTGAACTCTTCGAAGCCTTTTTCTGCCATGACGAATCTCCCAACCCAGGAACCCCTTCCTTGATTCAGATACTAGTTTCCTGCGGTAAAGATGTTGTGAACACATCGGCTGTATTTAAAACCCTTTTTGCATTAAGGAGCAGCACTTTCCGGTTCCGATGCATTTCCGGGTTGACTGCTTTTTCCTGATGAGCTGGAACCTTCCGAACCACTTGCAGTAATTTTATTCAGTTTATTGAGCTTTTTCACTGTTTCCTCAAAACTCTCAGTCTTATAACCGGGTGGTGGCCCCGTGGTATAACCGAAACAATAGACAAAAACAAAAAGACAAAATAAACCCAATGCAATCCATAGCCACATAATTTACTCAAACTCCTTTCTCCATTCTAACCCGCCCGGGACTATAAGCTAATGTTTTGGCGTTACAGACCCAATATCCTCAGTAGCGTTCGACACCAAAGCCAACACAGCAGTCCAGGCCGCCACATTTTGTCTTAATTGCTCGGGGTCAATGCGGTCAAGCACGTCTTCCGATGTATGGTGCCAGTCGAAATAGCGTCGCGCATCCTGATCTAAGTCTATAGCTGCGACACCAGTCTTCAAAATAGGCACAACATCAGTGCCATCGCCCGCAATATCACGTCCACGAACAACGCCTAAAGGCGAAAGCGCGACAGCCAGTCGATCTGCAATCGCCTTAGCGTTCTCCGGCAAATTAGTTTTGAAGCGCCACACGCGATCTGCGCCCAAATCAGACTCCGAAGCGAGGTCATGACGCTCTCCTGTATGCGCCTTGGCATAAGCATCACCACCGTGCCCACCAGTTTCCTCATCGCCAAACCAAACTACTCTTATTGTGCGTCGATGTGGACCAGCGGCATCTACAAGCTTCGCAGCAGCAGCAGTAATAGCAATGCCCGCGCCGTCATCTAATGCTCCGGTTCCGTAATCCCAACTATCGAGATGTCCGCCCACCAAAACAATGCCTGTTTTAGCATCAGTTCCCGGCAATTCGCCAACAACATTGCCAGATTCGCGTGAACCCACTTGCTTGGGAGTCAGCGTAAGATGAAGCATCACAGGAGACTTGCTTCGCTTTACCATTCGTTCCAAATTTTCAGCATCAGCTACAGACAAGGCTGCAGCTGGAATTGGCGCAACCCCGTCCTCAAATTTGGTGACACCAGTGTGCGGCGCACGGCTGTGGTCAGTACCGATAGAACGAATCACGATTGCATCGGCGCCCTTTTTCGCAGCGACATTGGCTCCGTTGAAACGCGGCATTCCCTCACTGCCATAGCTAGAACCATCTTGCGATGGCAACATGTTATTAGAAACGAATGCGATTTTTCCTTTGAGGCTGCCGTCTGCAGCAAGGAGAAGATCGTTGAATGTCGCGAAAAACACGACAGGAAGAGTCACGCCATTAGCCGGTGTCGCGGCAGAATTTCCGAGCGCGGTCACATGAAACTTCTGAGAGTACGGGCTCGTTACTGCAGCTGTTTCCACCCCGCGCTCCCAAATCGGAAGCGTATATGATTCAACATGCACATTACGAAATCCAAGTGACTTCATCTTCGCCACTGCCCATGCGCGAGCACGAGTCGCAGCCTCGCTTCCATCTGGGCGCGGACCCACCTCAGTCGTAATACTCTCGACAATATCCCATGCTGTTTCATCATGCAATGCCTTTTCACGCAAGGAGACAACCAGAGGATCTGGCGTCACGGGAGCGGGCAAAACATGCTCAGCCAAAACGCCCACCGGCAAAGAAAAGGCAAGCAGAACTAAAATCGCATAACGAATCATCATTTTTCTTTGGTACTTGTAGTAAAGCGCAGATCAAGATCGCAACGATCTAAATTGCTCTTGAGTATCAGGAAGGATAAATTATACCGCGCCTATGGTGCCGTTAGCTTTGATGACATACTTTTGCCGGGCGCAACTTCGGCGCCAGCATTTTCGGTGACTTCTACGGACGGTTCTTTATCTTTGACGATTTCTTTGTCGCCTGAGTTCGCCTTCTCTTCGTCGTTCACCTTATTGAGTTTTGCCACGATTCCATCGAAGCTCTCGTGCACAACACCACTGCGCGCTGGTCCCCACGTAAAATCAGCCACCAAGTTATAACCGAAGAGGCACAGAAGAAACAAAATTACCACTGACCAAAAGGTCCTGTGATGGTCCATATCTACGTCCTTATCTCGGCTTGTCTTTTCTTGGCTATACAGATACAAAGGCGTCCACAACTATATACCACCAATGCCCGCAGCAAAATCAGTTAGCCCCAAATTAAAAATGAGGGCAAGAGCTCTCAAAGATTATCCGAATTTTTAGCAAGTAGAAGCAAATACTCTTTCGCCTTGCCACTTACAATCGGGCTGCATGCAATAAAAATATCTGCGGCTGCCCCTGGCTTTAGACTTGCATCGTAGTACAGATGCCAGTTTTGGTCTTCAGTGGTAATAATTTGAACAGAACCATTGGGCTGCTCTCCGGGATTGAACGGCTTGAATCCCTGGGGCAACGGCAATTTTTTCTCAGTCTGCTTGGGAGAACAAAACTTGCTGCAATCTTTCAGAATACCCCGAGTCGCCAGCAATGCAATAATTCGTTTAGCCTCAGCCTCACTGATTTGCACCGCATCGTTAATTGGTCCACTAGAATCAAACGCAGAGCTCTCAAACGTCCAATTACCCGTGTACAAAGTTAGGCTTGAAAAACCCGACACCTTTCCATTGCGTCTAGCAGCGCGAAATGAAATAGTCAAACACGATGCGCTTCCATTGAGACGCTCGACTATCTTAGCTGTATTAACGTCCATATTTCTTGGCTTACTACCCTGTTGCGCAAAACAAGCTGGCACCAGCATCAACACAAAGGCAATTAGCGCCGCAATTGCAATTTGCAAATCATTCTTTGTGCTTGAAATAAAAGGTCCAAGCATCATGTACTCCGTCTATCTTATTGAAACCTGGCAGATTTCAGCTATTGTACGCCCGCGCCAGCTTTCTTTGCAATCGAAGTAGGCTGTCCATGTACTGCGTTTAGAGATGCCATTATTTTCTGGTTTTCGCACACAGTTGAAGCAAGGCTGTTGTAGAACTTGATGCCCCCGCCAGTATTAAGATGGCAGCAATCTTCGAAATCACTCAAGGCATAATCAGGCGAAGCAGAACCAATATTGAGATAACTGGCTCCAAACTCATCGCTCACGGTAGCCAAAGTACGGTTGTATTCGGAAAGTGCTTTGGGATCTAACTGGGCCGTGTTGGCTTGAGTTAGTGGCATGTTTACCAATACTACCTCTACACCATTCTGTTTTGCTTCGTTCAAGAGTCTTCGCAAGTATTCAGTTTGAGTTGCGAGCATTTTAAAATTGGGAGGGTTGTACAATTTCTTGTAAGTCTCAAGATCTTTGAGCCGATTTTCCCGCCCCATCTCATTGCTGGTGGTCATCTCGACCCGCTCAGGATGCCCCGTGACCTTACAAGCAAGAGCAACGCCAGACGATTTCATCTGGGCAAAGACTTTTTCCATTCGATGCTCAATTTTCCCTGCAAAATCTTTCAAATTTTCAGCTTTCCAATTCGCAGACAAAAATGCAGGCTCTTCGTACTCACGCATAAACTGTCTAACTGGCGTTTCCAAATGACGCTGGCAAGAATTATCAAGGAAATCACGCGGGGCAACACCTACGATAATCAGCTTGGGGAGCTTATTCTCAGCACGCAGCATTTCAAATATGCCATAGTGATCGGACATTATTGAAGACGCTACACCCAAATTTTTGATTTGAAAATTCTGCCCCGTCTTCTGTTTTATCAACTCTTGCAAATAGGTTGATTTTGTATACTCAGGGACAAGTCGGTCGTAATACCAGCGGTCTAAACACAAGGGTCTTCCCGCCAATTTGTCATCGCACCTTGCGGCCGGCAAGAGAACAAGCGATGAACCCAAAATTGCAACATCTGGCTTTTCATTCGAAGGAAAGAAATCAGCCAATTTTGTCACCAGAATGCGCAATGAGCTGTTTACTCCATCTGCGGCATTTAGAGATCGCGTTGGCAAAAGAAGTGCCACCAGAGCGAAAGACAAAGTGAAAAATACAATCAATACACTTTCGCTGCTCAGCAGATTAGCTGGAAAAGGCTTCGACGACTTAGGTGCGGCTGCGCTCATTTTTTCGCGCTCCCAGTCATGTGTTGCTTCACAGCGGGTGAAAGCTGGTCGGCAACAAAGTTGTGACCACGCGGAGTCAAATGTACAAGGTAGAACAAGTAGTCCTTATCTTCCTTGCTCAATGTTCTGGCAGCGTCGTGCACATTTACGAACGGAATTTCCTTCTCACCGCAGATATCTTTCAAAATGCCCAATTCATAGTCGTAATCGTAATTGTTGAAGGCAGTCTCCATGCCCTGGCGCACAGACAGCGCAGAACGCACAGGCAGAGCGACAACGGAGAATTTCGCACCCGACAGGTTGCTCGCTACTTTCATTTCATAAAGCAGCGAACCCAGGGTCCGAACAATCAACTGCTCATATATAGATGGCTTGGGCGATTTGCCAGATGAGGCGGCCGGTGCAGTGGCTGAGCTCGTCGACGCAGCCGGTTTTGCTGTAACAGCAGAACTAGCAGCCGGAGCCGGGCTTGTGTTTGCAGCCGAACCAGCAGTCGGTCCCGAGCTAGCGGTTGTAGCCGAACAAGTAACTGTAGCCTGGATTTTGGTTGCATCCGAACCAGCAGCTGGAGCCGGGCTTGCCGTTGCGGCCGAGCTTGCGGGGGCAGTAGCCTGAGCCGCTTTCGCTGTGAACGTGGCCTTGAACTGCGCAGAAATATTCTTGCGAGTTGTCTTCCAATAATCAGAAAGATCAACCGCTGTTTGGCGAATAGCTTTTCCTGGGCGAGTAAACAGGAGTATTACCCGCTTGTACGCTTCGTTGTGCATACTCCAATCAAGTTCTGCCGCAGAGAACAAGCCCCAGAGACGACTACGTTCACGCAAAAATTCAACTTGCTTCAAAAATCTAGCTCGCGGAGTTTTCATCCACTGCGTCACTGGCGTCGTCACAACATTCAGTTTGCCACCAGGAAGATGCAATGCGGCTGGTCGCACATTTGTTATGACCTCATCAGGCGGTGACCAGTTTTCAAAGCAGTCACGGCTGTTGTAGCAAAGCAAAACGAGGTCTGGCTTGTACTTCAACACCTGATTTTTCAATTGCAAATATTCTTGGACGGTGGAATAACCCGACGTACCGAAATTGAGTACTTGAACCGGTCTGTTCAAATCGCGGCTTATCTTTTCTTGAACCTGATAGCCAAAACTTTTCTCAAGCGGCACTTGCAAGCTCTCAGTCAACGAATCGCCGAGCAGCGCCACTCGATATGTACCGGCAGGCTTAGCTACCGTCAGACCAGGCTCGCGCATTCCATCAGCATTGAAATACGATGACGAAAAACCTTCAGAGCGCCACGTCACCTTTTTGTGGCTCATATGCTTGAATCCCAATTCAGGGTCAAGCTTAAACATTTCCTCTTCGCCAAGCCCGGCGATGGACAATGCAAGTTCCACAACAAGAAAAGCAACTATTTGCCAGACAATTATTTTTCCAGCGAAAGCCAGGCGCGACTCCGCGCGTTTCTCCTGAGCCTTAACTTCAGGCTTTTGTGTTTTCTGCTTTTGTTCTGTCGAAAGCATCAAGCAGCCCCACTAAAACTGGAAGTAAATGAAAGGAGTAATTTGTGTTGGTTTTGCCGCAAACAAGAAAAGCATCGCAGCAGTCCAGGCAGCAAAACGAACCGGCAACGGGAAAATAAGTTGAGACGGAGAATCTAGTTTTTCACGTTTTTTGGTTAGGTCAGTAAAGATCCAGAACAACAGATACACAGCAGCAAACACGGGCACACCTGATTGAACCAGGTTTTGTATACCGTAAGTTTCAGTTTGGAAGTTAGTTAGAGAAGAAAAAATATTGAATGTTGTTTTGAGGTCTGGCGCTCTGAACATGACAAAACAAGCTGCAACAAACATGAATGTCATCGCCACGTTAATGACCCTCATTGGTGGCAATTCAAGAATTTCCTTTAGAGCATTGGACTTGTCCAATCGCAATTTCCACTCACGATTTACAATCAAAGCTAATCCATGCAAGCTTCCCCAGGCAATGAACTGCCAGGCAGCACCATGCCATAGCCCGCACACAGTCATGGTTACAAACAGATTGCGCACGCCCTCCCAATGAGTGCAGCGCGAACCGCCCATTGGAATGTACACATAATCGCGAATCCATGAAGACAGGGAAATGTGCCAACGTCTCCAGAAGATGCTGATGTCTTCAGATATGTAAGGCAATGCGAAGTTCACAGGCAGCCTGATACCCATCAATAGAGCAGAGCCGCGACCCATATCTGTATAACCAGAAAAATCGCAGAATATTTGAATTGAAAATCCAAAGAACGCAATCCACGCATCAATGGAAGACATCGGTGTGGCTGAAGCGTAGGAAGAGCTAATCACCCAACCAAGCGGGTCGGCAATGGCGATTTTTTTGAAGAGCCCCTGAATTATCAACGTCATTGCTTCCATGAAAAGCGCTGGCGACCACGGAATAGGATTAGACAGATTAGCCTCAAAGTCTTGATATCGCTTAATCGGCCCCGCAATTTGCGATGGAAAGAACGCAGCAAACGCAGAAAATTCCATCCACGATTTGACACTCTTGCTGCCTCTATAAACGTCAACAAGGTAGTGAATAAACTCAAAAACGAAAAACGAAATTCCGAGTGGCAAAATAATTTGCAAAGCCGGTGACTTTAGCGAAGCCAGTTGAGCCAGGTGCATCTGCGTGCCCAGCCATGAAGTCGCACCAAACAAATTAGCCAGAATAAAATTGCTGTATTTGTAATAGCAGAGGCATGCAAGATTGAAAATTATGCCAAGCACCAAAATCATTTTTGAAAGCTTTGGCGAGTTTTCTCTATATTTGTCGATAGCCAGCCCCGTAAACCAGCACAGCGTTGACAATGCAGCTAGCAGAATGCCGTAAACCGGCATCCAGCTCATATAAAAGAAGTAGCTTGAAGCCACGACAAGAAATAGGCGCGCAGGTCCCTTGAGGCGCCAATACATGAAGACCACGATTGGCAAAAATATGAAGTACTGGAAACTGCTAAAAACCACGGCTCAGTTGAGTCCTATCTCGCCTGCGGCAACTACCAGAAAGCTTTGTGGATGTTAGCACCGAGCCTCTTGTCATTCATTGGGTGGATTTCAAGTTTGACGCTCAAATTTCACATATTCTAAGGATGAAGACTCAGACCCTCATCAGACGGCAAACTCGACTGCCGCCCTTCCAGGCTAAGTTCTTCTAATGTGAATACAGATTTCCAGACTTCGTCTCATGCAGACATCCCTCACCCCTACACTTTCTGTGGCATGGTACTCTGTGAACCTGCGCGGGGAGCGGACGTTCGTCCCTGCCTGGGGCTCATAGCCTCGCCACTCGAGTAATTTGCGCGGACCACTTTCAAAATGGCTGATTCAGCAACTGATGCTCTGAAATCGAAGAAGCAGCTTTTGCTCAATTTACTTACGGCAGTTTTGCTGCTTGTAACGGTGGCTACTTGCTTTCACAAGACTATTTTTGCAGGGGTGCCAATATCACGCGTTTACCAGCTCGGACAGCGCGATACGCTTTTTTCGAAATACTTCACGCCAAACAGAGAAGGCTATGACGCCTCAGTTTATCAGTACTTCGTTCCGTCTCATTTCTTTTTGACAAATCAGCTGAGGCAGGGCGTGATTCCGTTTTGGAATCCGCTTGTCGGGTGTGGAGCGCCATTTTTGGCAGATGTAGAAACTGCTGTATTCTGGCCTTTTCGATTGCTTTTACTCTGGCTGCCACCACTCAAAGCATGGAATCTTCTCATAGTCGCAAATGTAATCAACTTTGCCATCGGCACTTTTTTGCTTGGCAAAGCACTAAAGCTGCGTCGGTTTGCCATAATCTTTTCGTCACTAAGTTGCGCCTTCTGCCCTTACCTAATTTTCCAATCTGAATTGATCGGTTCATCAGCATCGATGATACCGCTGGTAATGGCAAGCTTTGTTAATGCGCACACACGCAGGACATTGCTTAGTCGTTTCTTGGCAGGAATGGCATGCGCGGTCATGATACTCTCGGGGCATCCAGAGCCGTCCTTTTTCGGCATTGCTTGCGCTTCTTTGCTGTATATATGCCTTGAGTTCCTTTCAACAGATTTGCCGGACAAAGCTCCCAAGAGATTTTTAAAAAGCCTGCTCAACATATCAATTATTGGATTGGTGGCATTTAGCTTTTGCGCATTTATGTTGCTACCTTTTGTTGAATTGCTCAAACATTCCGACTGCTACAAACTCGGGTTGACAGGGCATCGCCCGGGCGTGCCACTCAATAGCATTTTAATCAATTTAATTCACCCGGCTTACGGCAACTCCAGCCCTTATCTCGGCATTCTCTGCGTTCCATTGACGCTGATTGCAGTTTTCTTTGGGCTAAAAACGGACAAGACAGTTCGCGCGATTACGCTCAGCATACTAATTTCCATCGCCGCAATGAGCCAGTTGGGTCCACTCGATTTATTGATGAACTCAAAAGCTTTCTCCTGGTTTGTACCTAAGTATTGTTGGCCCTCACTGCTGGTAATGCTGTCAATTTTGGCTGGTTGCGGTTTTCAATCACTTACTTCAGAACTAATCAAAACCTGGAGAAAGACTTCGGCATGCACAATCATCTGCGCATTGCTCACAATCGTAAGCCTGGCTGCATTACGAGTGTCACCGGGATTGCTTGATTGCATCAGACAAGACGAAGCATTTGAACACATGCAAATCTTTGGCAAGTTTTTCACGCGCGACATAATTTTGCTTGCAGTTTTCTGCGTAGCAGTCGTGCTAAGTCGTTTTCTCGGAAAGGCCCAAGCCGCAGTCTGCGTACTAGCTGTGAGCATTTGCACAATATTGAGTCTCGCCCCTGTGGCAAAACTAGCAAGCCCAACAACGCAGGATTTCAATTACGACGTGGTCGAGCCAATCAAATATCTTCAAGATCAAAATGCTCGCTTAGTTACCATGGGAAGGCATGTGTTTTGTCCTTCGAGTAATTTTTGCTATGACGTCAACAACATAGTGCCAGTCAATGTTTATCACCCCTACCGCTTTCAGCAATTCCTCATTTCTTCAGGCATTACACCTGAAGGTGTAAATCAATTTTTCGATGGGCGACTCACATCAATAATAGATTTAGCAGCAGTCAAATTTGTTGTGACTCCACAACCAGTTTTAAATGCCCAGCAAATTTTGCCCCAAGCCGAGAGTATAGAGCCTCAACTAGTCCCCAACTGGGGCTCACCCGAGAAAGGCACGCTCAAACTTACGGCAGCTGCATTTACACTGCATCCTCAAAACAGAGAAATACAGGGACAGCTAAAATTTAGCGTCACACCAGAACGCGCAAGAAACTTAGGCGTCCAAACACTGCTGATGGACGGCGATAACAAAAACGTGCTCTGGCTCAGTGACATCGACAGACTCAAAGACTTATACAGCAGCCACGATCAAGACGGCAAAGTTATTTCGATTAGCAAAGACCTTCTTGTTCCGTTGCCTGCAAACAATAAAAAAGTGAATTTGCTGCTGCAAATCTTCGATTGGGACAGCAACAAATACATTTCGAGCTTTACCGTGAGAGCAGCCAGCGAAGCGGCATCTCAGAGCACGCAAGAAACGAACAAAAAGCAAGAAGAGCTGAATTCGTTCATCGAAAATACGAAGGACACAGCAAGCGAAGTTCACAATACCGGCAAGGAAAAGCTCGTATTACTGGAATGCGACCTATCCAATGAATTGCTCAAGAGTACTTTGAGCAAACATTGCCAGGTTAGCCACGAAGAACAACAATTCAAGCTAATGCAAGAAACAGCCTCTCACATCCGAGTTTACGAAAACACGCACGCCTTGCCTAAAGCATACATTTGCCACGATTTCGATGTATGCAAAAGCACAGACGACGTGCTCACAGCGATTCGCGCCCCTCAATTCAATCCCAGAAACAGCGCAGTCTTAGAAGGCTCAAACAACGATGGCGACGGCACCGTCAGCAAAGCCGACTTAGAATCGTTGCAATTACTGAAAGCTTCTCAACAAAGCAACGAAACCACATCGCCAACTTTCACCCGAGAAAACTGCAACAATATATTGATAGAAGCAAATACAAACGCCCCGGCGATTCTGGTGCTAACCGAAAATTACTACCCTGGCTGGAAAGCGACTATCACTCAGGGTTCGGTGAGCAGCCCAGCAAAAATAATGCGCGTCAATTATTTATTCCAGGCAATTGCAATTCCAAAAGGTGCATCAAAAATCCATTTTCAATTTGAACCAAATGGATTCCTCCCTGGATTGATCCTATTCGCACTGGCATCAATCGCAGGCATAGCGCTTCTGCTACTTCGAAAACGTTAGCATCAAAGGTCTACCACCGGCTCGTCAATAAGAGCTCTAACACTGACTCCTCAAGACGGGCGACGCCATGCGTCGCCCCTACGGCTTCTCGGGATGACTCGCGAGGCCGTAGCTGCTTAAGGGGATTGTCCAGCGGGGGAGGGAGGCATTGGCGGATAACAGTCCTGAAATATCTCTGGGTGGACGGAGGTGCTTTAACACCTGGTCGACTGACATGAGTTGCTGCTCGAATGGAATCCCCGTCGTTTTAGCAGGTGGGAAATTACCACCAGTAACTTGATTTAGCTTTGCATCAAATAATGCATCAGCCTCATTCCATCGCGCCCAAAGCCCACGTGTACCAGACTTCTGCGCCAACAACATATCGCTTTCGAGACTGTCTCCAATGACCATAACTTGATTTGGTCTTAAACCGCGCTGTTTCATTTCCCGCAACAAGAATTCAGGGTTAGGTTTTGCCAAATTTCTTCCAACCGCAGAAAATGTAGGGTCTGAAAAGAGTCCGTCGCCCAGTCGATCTTGCCCATGGCGAAGCAACTCAGGTGCAAGATTTTTTGGTGCGATGGCATTATCGAGCATCACCGTTTTTGATACGTGGTCACCAAGTCCGGTTACCTCAAGGCGTGGAACCGCGCCAACAGCTGGCGAATTGGTATAAATCATCGCAGGCACATTTTCTTTGCTCAATGCATCCAATGTTGCATGCGCCCCTTCGTATACTTTCAGGTCAGTCTTCAGCGTGTCTTTGAACACTTTCCAGTACGGTTCGCTAACAGTGTTGCGGAATTGCTCAAACGACATGCCTTGCGGCTTGCCCACATTTAGCTTCTCCGACAAGGCGAGTTCGACTGTCCACGGATTTACGAAAGACTTCAACTTGCTGAATTGTTCGTTCATCAAATTTGAAACTACTTCCTCACCCAACCCTGTGCTGCTCGCCAACTGCTTTTTACCGAGCTCAATACTTTGAGCTAACTGCCTGCTTGTTGATACCAGAGTGCCATCGAGATCGAAAACGGCCAACTTTGCCTTTGGAGGAAACATCTGCTCGCGGGCGCGCAAAAGGTTTGACTGTACTTCAGCCATGGTCACTTTGCCGGTTGCAAGATCTAATGCTCCAAGATTTTTGCCAAAAGTAGCGTTTGCCAAACTGCGTCCAGCGGCACCGCCAGCCAGAGTCATCGGCAACGAATTCATCAGGTTTCTTGTTTCACTAGACAAATTCCCCGCAAATCGCTCTCTAACGGCACTTATGTCCTGGGTTTTGTCCGCCGCCGAGATAGCACCATCAAGCGTAGACAAAACCACGCCACGACTGGAAGCAGCAATCAGCAGCGCATTCAGGTGTTTCCGCGGTGCCAAAACCGCTATGCCCGCAGCTACTGCAGCTTCAGACCAATGGTCTTTAACAAATCCCCCAAGCGCATCAATTGGATGGGAACAAAGATTGCTGCCGAAATTGCTCAAATCGAGCAACGACATCTTTAAGCCTCGACCAATGCCCTCAGCACCACCAGTTCCTAAGACATCAAGTTCGCGCTGCAATATACTCCCAGAGTCGGGAGCCAATAAATTTGAATGGCTAAGTTTCGGACTAAGGTTTTCCATAGTCGAATTATTTCCAAAGCCAGCCCTCGACATCATTATCAGTGAGGCCCAGTTTTTGGGCACTGGTGGAAACACCATCCTAGCCGCGCGCACAGCCTGGCGGATCTTTTAAGGTCTACGGCAACCGAATAACACATCAAACCCTGAAACGCAGGCAATGCAATGCTTACGAGCCGCAAGACAGGTGCAAGCCAGACACCCGCGCAAACAAGCAACAACAATACTTAGAGAACAAATACCTAATTCTTAGCTTCCGATGACGTTGAAAGGTGTCTTAGCACCAAAATCTCCTTGTTGCCGGCAAGAGCACTCCAATAAGTCTCTTTGCTAACTTGCTCATATTCCGGCACGGGCGAGAAGCTAACTATGTAGTCTTCCCCTGCAACAGACCACCATCTCCATTGGTCACGCGGTGCTTGCCCGCGGTGGGTCAACTCATACCATGTGTCGTGCAAAATCAAATTCTTAAACAACATCGGGTCGCGTGCGTAGTTATATTCCGCACCGCCATCGATTTGTTTGAAATTAACGCCCTGCGCCTCGAGTTTTTCAAGCGCAGTCCACCGAGCACGATTCCAAGCCATCATGTCCTGGGTTGCTGCAATTGAATAAGAGGCAATAACCAGAAATGTCGGCACAGCCAAATACAGCAAAAGCTTCACCTTATGCCAGCGCCAGGCTAGAGCTAAGCATAATGACGCACCAAGATAGGGAAACAAATAATATCGATCTATATCGGAAAATGTTGATTGCAATGATGTGAATGCAAACTGAAACAGAAAAATAAGCACTACGGCAACAGAGCAAATCGCGCTGCCAAAACGACGTTTGGGCGTGGCTTTGGCCCTGCATACAGCCCAGAGATTACGAACGGTTTTAGCAATGGTATCAAGAAGAAACACACCTATCACAAAACCGGCGAATCCACTTACCCAAGTAAGAATCTGCCGCCATTTGTTTGCCAGTGCCACATGATTAATACCAAGAATAGTATGCGCTCCTAATTCTGGTAGGCGCAAAAGATTTTGATTGAATGGCATCCAGCGACTTTCGCCGATGATAAATTTGCAAAGCGAAAATACAATTACTGATGCTGAAAGCACAGGAAAAGTAGGATTGATATTTCCTTTGTTGCGAAAGAAGCGCCCCAGAGCAGGCAGCATGCTCGTCAAAATCGGCAGCGCAAAGAGCCCCAAATAACAAAGCAGCTCGCCCGCAATCTGCAACAACGGTGCGATCAATCTACCAGGGTTGTGGCACATAATCGAAATCTGTTTTGCCACCATTCCTTTGTACCAGACATACAAAGAAGTAAAATCATTGGTAGACAACATCCATTTGTCGGCAATATAACCGCATGCAAGTGGAGCTATTACAAGCCCGACAGCAAGCGACCACGAATGCTTTTTTCTAATCCAATAACAAAGCAAAATGGCGGCATTAACAAGCGCCAAAAATCCGAGATTTTGCCTCACGCAAGTGGCGGCTAGCAAACACAGGCTGGAAAAAACAAAGGACTTTTCGCTTTGGTTTTTCAAAGCATGCAAAAGAAAATATGTGTACGCCAGCGTCAGCGCAACAGCCGGAGTGTCGGTCATAAATGAAAACGCGAGACTCATCATCAGAGGATTTGCTGCGAAGCACAAAGTGATCAACAGCGATGGTGCCTGCGGCAAGCGGAGCTGTCGGCAGCATCCGTACATTGCATAAGACCCAAGTACTGCCCAGAAAAATCCAACCGCACGCAACACTACGTAATTGAATCCAAAAATTTTGCATGCAGCCGCGGCGGTAATCAAATGAAAGACACATGCAGGGGCACATGCCAGCAGACGGATCTGCCCTGTGGCAAGAAGATGTTGAACAGATTCGGCATAAATCCAATCATCATTTAGCGGAAAGTTTCCTTGCACACCAATGAACGCCAAACAAAGCAGCCAAAACATCGCAATCGAAATCAGCGGATATTTTCGCCACAAACTAGAAGACTTGCGCGATGCCGCTATTCGTTGATTCTCATTTTTCCCAAGTGTCGATTGCATTAGCTTGAGACAAGACCCGCATTTCAAGAGCCCTCTAAAGCTACCACAGTGCCCTATTCAATCTATTATCAAAATTTATTCTTACGGACTGTAGGGGCGACGCCATGGATACTGCTGGCGAACCTAATGGATAGCGAAGGAAGTTCGAAGATATGGGCTAAGAGCGTCTCACCTGGGGGCGCAGGCATCCTTGCCTGCTTCTTCGCCAATAGCTTTCCGAAGCAGGCTGGAAGCCTGCGCCCCCAGGGCTAACGCACTTCAAGCTGGATCTATCCACTCGAGTTCGCAAGCAGTATCCATGTCGTCGCCCCTACAAGATCAGGTCGTGCCGGCGCGGGGACAAAATAGTCGTCGCGGCGCGGGGACCAAAGGGTCGTAGCGGCGCGGGGACCAAATTCTCGTAGCGGCGTTGAGATCAAGTGGGCAGGGCTTCGCCGCGGATCATTGAGCGGATTTTGTAACTTACGATGCGCACATAAGCAAGAGCCATGAGACCTGCGTAAACAAACCAATGCAAGTACCAGCGACCTTTGGCGTAATGTTTGCTCCAAAATCGATATAGTCCTTTATGCGATGACACAATCATTCGCACTTTGACCTGCTTAATAGATTGCCCGAAATGATGAACAACTTTAGCTGAAGGATCAAACCAAATCTGCCACCCGGCTTCCTTCACGCGATAGCACCAATCGACTTCTTCGAAGAGCATAAAATAGCCTTCATCAAGGGTGCCGACTTCTTCTAAAATGCTCCGTCGCATTAGAAGGCAAGCACCTTCCGGCTGATCAACCTCGCGCAAGGTATCGTGTTCGAAATCGAGCATTTTGTAACTGCCGAATGTTTTGTTGTTGGGAAACATCTTGCTGAGCCCAAGAAGCTCATAAACCATTCCCAAAAACGTAGGAAATTCCCGGCATGAGCGCTGTATGCTGCCGTCCGAATTGATAAGCTGTGGCGCCACCACAGCGGCTTTTGGATGCTCTTCCAGAAATTTGATTAGCGTCGGAATTGCCCCCGGAATCACTTCTGTATCGGGGTTGAGTAACAAAACGTATTCGCCGGTTGCCAGCTTAATCGCCTGATTATTAGCTTTTGCAAAGCCAAGATTGCTGTCATTTGCAATGAGCTTGACCCAGGGGTGCTCACGGCGCACCATCTCCACCGAGTCATCAGCCGAGGCATTATCGATTACGAAAACTTCAGCGTCGATGCCTTCGATATCTCGCTTCAGCGTCTGCAAGCTAACATCGAGCAGCTTCGACACATTCCAACTTACAGTGATGACAGAAAGGCGCACAACGTTTCCCCGATGACCAATAAATGATATTCGCGCATGGCGAGCATTTCATTAACAAAAGCAAGCCGAAATAGGCTAAATGAAAGGAAAATGGATCTGTGATATTCTCGCGCCTGTCAAGGAGACCCTCCTGGCACTAAATAAGCATTAAGATCCAAACATGCCAGATCAATTGCAAGATACACCCAAAATCGAAGAACAAACAGAGCAGAACGCCTCGCCGTCACTGCTTTTTCAGCTTCAGCTCAAGCGCGTAACCGACTTGCTGATATCGCTCTTTACTCTCATGGTTTTTGGCCCCTGGATGCTCATAATTGCACTCGCGATTAAGCTTGACTCATCTGGACCGGTCATTTTTCAACAGCGACGTGTAGGCACTAATGGTCGCTTTTTCAACATATATAAGTTCCGCACGATGCGCACAGGAACCCCAGATCTGCCTACAGATCAGATGTTGAAGATGCCCAGCCCCATAACCGCGGTCGGCAAAATTTTGAGACAAACAAGCCTTGATGAACTGCCTCAAATATTCAACGTTATTAAGAATGACATGTCCATCGTGGGGCCAAGACCCGCCTTGTATAATCAGACCCAGCTTACTGAAATGCGTCAATCTGCTGGAGTCCTGCGCTTTCCGCCAGGAATTACAGGCTGGGCTCAAGTAAATGGACGCGATGAATTACCGGACGACGTAAAAGTCAAAATGGACAAATGGTACTGCGATAACTGGAATTACTTTCTCGATTGGAAGATCATTTACATGACCGTCCAAACTGTAATCAGTCGCCGCGGCGCAAAATAGGTCTAACAGGCAGGGGAGACAAATGAAGGGACTAATTCTCAGTGGCGGTAAGGGTACAAGAATGCGCCCGATCACGCACACTGCCGCTAAACAGTTGTTGCCGGTAGCGAACAAACCAATTTTGTTCTACGCCGTTGAAGCGATTAAAGATGCAGGCGTAAACGAAATCGGCATAATCATCAGCCCTGAAACAGGACCCGATGTGAAAGAAGCACTCGGCGACGGTTCGCGCTGGGGCATTCGCATCGAGTACATTGTGCAAGATGAGCCGAAGGGACTCGCTCACGCAGTGAAAACCGCGCAGCCGTTTCTCGGCGATGAAGCCTTCGTCATGTACCTCGGCGACAACCTCATCAAAGATGGTGTGAAGCCTCTGGTAGATCGATTCAACAGCGGCAAAGCAGATTCGCTAATTTTGTTGAAAGAAGTAGCAAACCCAAGTTCATTCGGTGTCGCCGAACTCAATGCAAGTGGTGGCATCGTTTGTCTCGAAGAAAAGCCGGCGCAACCAAAATCAAATTTGGCACTTGTTGGAATTTATTTGTTCAACAAAAACATTCATTTGGCAATTGACCAAATCAAGCCAAGTCGCCGCGGTGAGCTCGAAATCACCGATGCTATTCAAAAACTAATTCACATGAAGTACGACGTATCAAGCCACATTTTGACTAGCTGGTGGCTAGACACCGGAAAGAAAGACGACATGCTTGAAGCCAATCGTGTTGTCCTTGACGAAATGGAAGATTTCGACATGCAAGGCGATCTCGATGATAAGAGCCTTGTCTCTGGTCGCGTTCATATCGGCAAAGGTTCCAAACTGAAAAATTGCACAGTTCGCGGACCAGCCGTCATCGGCGACAACTGCCTATTGGAAAATACATATATAGGTCCGTTCACCTCAATCGGTGATGGAGCGCAGGTAAGCAATGTCGAAATCGAACACAGCATCCTCCGCGAAAACTGCCGTATCAAAGATTTTGATGGTCGCATAGTCGACAGCTTGATTGGTGTCAATGTTGAATTGGCACGCAGTCACGCAAAACCAGTCGCCTACAAATTTATGTTAGGCGATGACAGTAAAGTAGATGTGGTTTAAGGGAGATAAGAAATGCAAGTTCTCATAACAGGCGGCTTGGGCTTCATCGGAAGCAACTTGATCAAATACATTCTCAAGCACAGTCCTGAAACCAAAATCGTAAATCTCGATGCGGTTACATATGCTGGTCACCCAGAAAACCTCACCGACATTGAAAACGACCCGCGATACAAATTTATCAAAGGTCGCATTGAAGACAAGGAACTGGTCGACTCAATTGTTTCTGGACAAAAGTTTGGCAAAATTGACGGCATCATCAACGTAGCTGCTGAAACACACGTAGACCGCTCAATTGCAGACCCTTCAGTGTTCGTTCACAGCAACGTACTCGGCACACAAACATTGCTCGAATCAGCATTTGTTCATGGCAAGCAAGGCGACAAGTGGACAATTCGCTATGTGCAAGTTTCAACCGATGAAGTATACGGCTCACTCGGACCAACAGGATATTTCACAGAAGAAACTCCATTGGCACCAAGCAGCCCATACTCAGCCAGCAAAACCGGCGCAGACCTCCTTTGCCGCGCTTACTTCCACACATACGGCATGCCTGTTATGACCACACGTTGCTCAAACAACTACGGACCATACCAGCACCCAGAAAAATTGATACCACTATTCATTATGAATATTCTTGCAAACAAGCAAGTACCTGTTTATGGTGATGGACTGAATGTACGTGACTGGTTGCACGTAGAAGACCACTGCCAGGCTATTTGGCTCGCATTTGAAAAAGGCGTACCTGGCGAAGTTTATAACGTCGGTGGAAACAACGAGCGCACAAACATCGTTATCACCAAACTCATTCTCAAAGAATTGGGCAAAGGCGAAGAACTCATCAAATACGTTGAAGACCGCCTCGGTCACGATCGCCGCTATGCCATCGACAGCAGCAAAATTCAAAAAGAACTTGGCTGGAAACCGGCTCACACATTTGAATCCGGTATTCACCAAACAATCAAATGGTACCTGGACAACCCACAATGGTTGGAAGCCGTCACATCGCACTCGCACGGACATGATGCTGGGAAGAAAGACCTTGCAGCAAGCACAAAAAAGGCATAAATTAAAATCAGGAGTTGAGCGATGAAGATATTGATCACCGGCGCCGGTGGCATGTTAGGAAAAGCACTAGATTCCTGCATGCAAGCGCGCGAGCATAACGTCGTGGGTCTTCCCAAGGAAGCCCTTGACGTTACAAACTACCATCAAGTGATGGATATTTTGAGCACCGAAAAACCAGAATTGGTTATTCACGCTGCTGCATATACAAAGGTAGATCAAGCAGAATCAGAACCCGACTTAGCCTATTTGATCAACGGCTACGGCACGGAAAACCTTGCCGTAGCCTGCAATCGCCTAGATGTGCCAATGGTGTACATCAGCAGCGATTATGTTTTTGATGGCGAACAAACTCGACCCTATCACCCGTGGGACCCTACCGGTCCACTTTCAATCTACGGCAAGACTAAACTCGCTGGAGAGCGCATTGTGCGCAGCCACCTGAACAAGTTCTACATCGTGCGCACAAGCTGGCTCTATGGTCCGCATGGTCGCAACTTTGTCGACACAATCTATCAAATGGCACTGGACGGAAAACCACTTCGCGTTGTGTCCGACCAATTCGGTTCACCCACTTGCACACTAACTCTTTCAGAAACAATCGCAGACCTCATCGCCACAAAACGTTGGGGCGTTTACCACGCCACTGACGGCGGTGTCACAAACTGGCATGAATTTGCCCAGCAGATTGTTCTCGACATGAAACTGCAAGTAACACCAATTGCGACTAAGGACATGCCCAGACCGGCAACCCGTCCAAAATATTCAGTTCTTGATAAAACAACGCTCATCCACACCATCGGCCGTGAGCTCGTACCGTGGAAAGAAGCATTGGCAATGTATCTTTCCATGAAAAAAGAGAAGCAAGCAGTTTAACTTAGCCCTCGCCAAGTAGACTCAAAAGCTGTGCGCTGCTATCCTATTGGGTATGCTAAAACCATTAAAACGCGACTCAATCGGTCAAGAATTCCGTGCTGACATTTCAGTACAAGATTACTGCAAGAAAGCAGTAATCGACGGCGTGCAGCTTATCGCTTTGCCCAGCTTCATTGATGACGGCGGGGCGCTGGCTGAAATTGTTAGGTTTGACGAAAACGGAAATTTAGCAGCTCTGCCCGAATTCAAAGTGCGGCAGACAACCTGGTCGCAAATGTTGCCAGGCACAATAAAAGCCTTCCACCTGCATTTTAACCAGGAAGATGTCTGGTTTATCATGCCTTATGACCGCCTTCTAATCGGACTGTTCGATGCCAGAGAGGGTTCGCCCACATACAAACAGACCATGCGATTTGTTATGGGCGCAGGCAAAGCTCAAATTCTCTACATTCCACGAGGCGTGGCACATGGCTTGGCTAATGTTTGGAGCCAACCAGCCAACATGATTTATTTCGTCAATCAACAATTTGACGCGGCAGAGCCTGATGAACAACGCCTGCCCTGGGATACCCTCGGTGAGGATTTCTGGGAAATCAAAAAGGGCTAGCCTGATGTCTGGGCTGGAAGGCGAAACGCAAGCAGATTTGACTCAATCAAATACAAAATCAAAGCCTGCATCGCTCAAGCCTATGTGGAAAGACGCTGCGGTCTTAATCGCTCTCGTTGTCTTCAGTTTAATAATATTCCTCAACCAAAACCCATCGTCGGTTCTGCCTCGAACAACGATGTATTTTGACGCCGCGCACTATTTAGAAACATGCAAACGCCTGTACGAAACCTGTGGTGGATTTTTTGCCGGGCAATTCGGAAAAGCGCAAATTGATGCACTCGCCTTCTATTTGATGCTAGATGGGCCGGTGCTGCCAGGGGCAGGAGCAATAGTTTTCGCGCTTTCGCATGAAATACCAAGCGCTGGGTTCTGGCAATATTTAGTTGGAATGCAATGCGTTTTCCAGTCTGTGTGTGTCGGCTTTCTATTTTTGCTTGCCCGAGGACTCCTGCGCTGCCGCTCATTAGCAGCGTTTGCAGCACTCGCATGGGCTACTTACCCATCTGCAATTTCTTCCTGCAATTCATTTTTGACAGAACCTATGGCATGCATGTTGACGGTGGGTTTGCTCTATTTGACAAGCAGCGTTTATTCGAATAACTCAGAAAGCAACAACTTAGATTATCCCAAAAGCTTTGTGGCAGGCGTCTTTGCGGCACTGCTTTGCTTGCTGAAACCAGCGCTCGCACCGGCAGTAATTTTGATATGTGCAATTCCCATAGCTACCCTAACGTATAGCTTTATTCGAGCAAGGTTTTTGAATAAAGGCACAAATCAATCTACTTCAGGACGCCCGGTCAACTTGTTTTTGCTAAACAATCTCCTGCGGAATGCGCTGCTAGGGCTGGGCATAGTGCTGGTGATGACGCCATGGTTGGCATTTGGTTATGCCGCGCGCGGAAGCATTGCGCTGCTTCCCTCGAGAAGACCTGTATACAACATCACAACGGGATGCAACATCGAAGGAGATGGTTGGGGATGCTACCCGACTCATCCCATTGCCGAAATGTACGATGACAACGAGCAGCCCATGCCGGTTTTGCTAGCACTGATAGAGCACGACCCAGGCGACATTATCAATCTTACCCTTCGAAAAGTTACTCGACTCTGGTATCTACCGTGGAATGATTATAGATATAAGATACTCGGATTGAATTTCCGTCTTCAATCTATATATCAGCTTTTGCTTGTTTCACTGGGCTTCACAGGCTCTTTGTTATTAGTTGCCTTTTGTTTCACCAGAAGGCTCAACAAAAAACAGAAACTCTCAGTCGCTTCCATCGCAGTATTTATAGCAGCGCATCTAATTTACTTGCCTTTCGAAGGCATTGCCCGCTATGGATTTACAGCCATGCCACTCTTAATTTTGGCAGCAGTATTTATGCTTCAGCAAGTAGCTGCAGACAAGAGGCGCATAATGGCAATTGTTCTATTTGCACTGGCACTAGTTTCAACCATAATAGTTCTGAAGGTAGATCTCGTCCCATTTATTTTGCTTGCGGTGCACGACAGCCAGACTGCGTTTTGGCTTTATGCTGGGATAAAAACAGTTAGCATCGCAGCACTTTTGCTTGCCGCTTTCAACACATCGACAAGAGAATTGAAAACAGGCAAACATGCTTGCAAAGTTTTCGCTGCGCTCAGTGTGGGCGCAGTATTATTTTCCGCAGCAGTAAACTCTGCTTTTGCAATTTCAGATCGCGAAATGCAGCCCTGGCAATGCACGATAAAACCCGGAGACAGTGCCGAACGCACAGTCAGCATTGCAGAGCGTGCCTATAAACAAGCAGACTGGGCATTGCTAATGGTCGACGGAGATCAACGTGCACCTGAGGCAAAGTACAGCGTTAATGGCCATGTATTGAATGGAACACTTGACTCTCTATATCAATATTACACAGAACGATATGAGCTCGAAGACTGGCTCACACAGTTCGCTTCGCTTAGCAGAAAGTCGCCGGAGTCAATTCGCAAATGGCGCGCTATTCAAGTTCCGCTCGAATACATTAAGGACGGAGTCAACATCATTAGCACAACAAGTGGCGACGGCAAAGCAGCCACTATATATGGTGATTACGCAAGACACAAGCAAGGCGAGAGACAATTCTTGCCATCGGCAGCAGAAGTCAGCCCCGGCAAGTTTTTCAACGACAGCGAAGACGCTTTCGACTCGCGCATTTCACAAATTACATATTCACCTGTAGCAGCATCTGAGTCACGCTTCACTCGTTCAGGAAAAACAAGCACAAAAGATCTTTCGCCATCTGCAGGAATTCAATCTGGTGATTACAGACTATTTTTGGTCTTAGGTTATTCGCACGAGAAACAGAAATTGCCTGAGGGTAAACTTGATTCCTCTGAGATGAATAACTTGGCCCACAAACCAGACCTCACAGACAAGGAAGATGCCGAAAGGGGTGCCGGTGTTTCGAGGGCGGACATTGCAGAGAGGGTTCAGAGACAGAACCTTGGCACAAATGGGACTGGCAATTATGTTCTTTCAAGTTCAAATAAGGAGCCTGCAAACTTCTCGGTTGAAATCTCAAAAGAAGTTTTGAGTGGCACGCACCTGAAGGTTTGCATCAAAGGCGATTGCAGCAGCGCCTCCAACGCAATGTTTTCTGTCGCCGGAGTCGTTGCACAAAGCGATCGATTCATCGCAAGCGTTTTGCCAGGAACACCGCAGCTAATCAATTCAGCTCCAAATCGAAAATCATTTGAAGTCTGTTCCGAATTACCGTCAATCATTCTCTCCGGAAAGAATCCGACTATCCGTGTCGAGCTGAAACCTCTGGGGGCAGATATTGTCCTTTCAAATCTACACATCGAAACAGAAGCCTCAGATAAGCCACAGCTAAGCAAGCACTCCATTAAAGTATTCTAGTAACTGCCTCCCAGCCTGGACGGCTAAAGCCATCCCCTGACTGGCGCTTGCTCGCCCTATCGCCTGTAGGGGCGACGCCATGGATACTGCTGGCGAACTAAAATGGAGCCGAAT
>CAZJLR010000024.1:0-88593 GCA_964546815.1 uncultured Candidatus Obscuribacterales bacterium
CGAAGGTCGAAGAAGTTGCCGAAACAGTAGTTGCGGAGCCGGAAGCGAAGGTCGAAGAAGTTGCCGAAGCAGTAGTTGCAGAGCTGGAAGCGAAGGCCGAAGAAGTTGCCGAAGCCGTAGTTGCGGAGCCGGAAGCGAAGGTCGAGGAAGTGGCCGAAGCCGTAGTTGCGGAGCCGGAAGCGAAGGTCGAAGAAGTTGCCGAAACAGTAGTTGCGGAGCCGGAAGCGAAGACCGAGGACGTTGCCGAAACAGTAGTTGCGGAGCCGGAAGCGAAGGTCGAGGAAGTTGCCGAAGCCGTAGTTGCGGAGCCGGAAGCGAAGGTCGAAGAAGTTGCCGAAACAGTAGTTGCGGAGTCGGAAGCGAAGACCGAGGACGTTGCCGAAGCTGTAGTTGCGGAGCCGGAAGCGAAGGTCGAGGAAGTTGCCGAAGCCGTAGTTGCTGAGCCGGAAGCGAAGGTCGAGGAAGTTGCCGAAGCAGTAGTTGCGGAGCCGGAAGCGAAGACCGAGGAAGTGACCGAAGCAGCGGTTGCGGAGCCGGAAGCAGCTCCTGAAGAAAAACAAACTGCTGCTAAACCTGCTGGCAAAGACAAAGCCAGCAAGTCCGCTGCACAGGCAGCAAAGGTTGCAAGTTCTTTAGATGACGATGACGACGAAGATTCATCTCGTCCGCAGAAGAAACTCTCTCTTCAAGCCACATTGGCCAAGCTGGAAGAGCAGTCTGCCCGAGCCAACGTTCGTCTTGCAGAATTCAAAAAAGCTCATGAGCTTTCCTGCAATCAGGACAAGGCTGGCGTCCAGCAGCAAATTGAAACCTACGAGAAATCTGTAAATGAAGCATTGTCTCAAGTTAGAGAGACAGTAATCAGCAAACTACAGCAGATTTCAGCTGAGTCAAAAGAGAATTTGCAAAAGCTTGTCGGCGACGGTCAAAAGCAAATCGAAGAGAGACTGCCCCACGCTCTTGCCGATCTTCAACAAATAGCCTCAGAGGCTGATTCGGCAGCAGTACTTGCCGACTTGCAGGGAGCCGCTAGCAAGTTTCAAGAGCAATGTCGCGAGCGCCTTGGAAATATGGAAAGCGAGCAGCAAAGACAACTTGCTGCAGCTGTTGATGAAGAAATGGGTCGCCTTGAAGGCTGGAAGAACGGTCAACTTAAGTCATTTATCGAATTGTTCGAGCAAATTTTGGCGCGTGTTGAGCAGCAAAGAATTTCCAGTTTAAGTGCACTGGAAAGCTGCGTGCATTCTTTGAGTGAAGAACTCCGCCGTCTTCAAGATTTCGATTTGCAGCGTCTTGCATTGCTCAATTCCGAATTGAGCAAAAACCTGGAGCAGGCATGCAAGCTAGCAGAGATGCGCCTCACGCGTCATTGCGATATGGCGCTAGCTGAGCAAATCTTGCCCCTGCTGGCTGAATGGAAAGGTTCATTAGCATTGAAGTCGCGCAAGCACAGGCTCGACATTCAAGAGTATCTTGAGGGACACTCGGAGTCGTCACTTGCAAATTTCGAGCCGGTGCTTTCGCTTGGCAAGGAAGCTGTAACGCTGATAGTTTCTAATGTTGGTGAACTTAAAGAGAAAATCGAAGATGTCGAAAAGGCACAATTTGAGCAAAATCTGGCGAAGCTGAGCAAGCATTTTGACAAGAGTTTGGAAGAGCTGGCTGAGCACTTTAAGGAATTGCAGAGCAAAGAAAGTTCTGGTGCCGCAACGCAGGAATCGGACAGCATTCAGAAGGTTGATAAGGCTGGGGAAGCCAGTCTTAAGAAATTGGAAGACAGTTGTAATTCAACCGAAGCTGAATTGTCGAAGCAGTCTGAGAACTATGTGGCCTCCTGGGAGTCACGTTCAGAGACAATTTGTTCGGCAGCAATGACTGAAATGACCAGTGATGTGGAGTCGGTGAAAAATCACAGACGTGAGTCCCTGCGCAAATTGCAAGAAAAGTTAAACAAACTTACAAGCAATGTGCAAGCTCTGCAGGCGCAACTCATTCAATAGGACTATAATTAGCGTTACTGCAAATTTATCCGTTTCCACCGGCTAAAAAAGCGGGTACAAGTACCTTTAGGATGGTCACACGGTAAGGATATGTCAAGTAGCTGGGATATGCCCATAAAGAAGTTAGGCGATCAGATAGACGAGCTGCAGAAGTCGTTAGAAACGAACTCTCAGCTTGAGCAAGAGCAGATAAATGGTCTTGAGGTTGCAAGACAGAGACTGCGCATGTTAACCCAGGGGCCCGAAACGGCTGGGCTCACTGAGTTGCCCAGGCTGCTTCAGGCTGTGATGACGCAGAAAACCATTGGCGTTATTATCCTTGCGCAAGACGGCAAAATCCTTTTGTTTAATGCCGTTGCCGACCGCATTTTTGGACACTCGCTTGCTGACGCGTCGAGTCAGGGTGTGCAAAGCGGCTGTCAGCTATTTTTAGAAGATAAAGTAACTCCGTACAACAATGGCAGCATGCCATGGAGTAAATCAGTTAAGGGCGAAGATGTGCCGCAAATGCAGCTCTTCGTCAAACGTCCTGATTTGCCGGAAGGAATGTGGATTTCTGTCACCTGCACCACACTAAAAGGTGCCGATGCCGGCGTGTCTGGTGCGGTGGTTTTGGTGCTCGATTTGACTGAGCACGTGATGATTGAAAAACAGCTTCAAGATCTTTGTAAGCAGCTAGAAAATCAAATAAGCAGCATCGAGACAGCCAGAGAAGAAATTAAGGCCCTTGCTGACAAGTTAGGCAAGAAGGGAGTTGATGCGTCAACATCAACTGGGGTTTTGTCCCCGCTTAGCCGCCCACCGTCTCCTATTGCTCCAGCAGCCGCCGCAGTGCCTGAGACAAGCAGTCCAAAAATGGCGCTCGTCGTTGATGACATTCCAGTCAACCAAAAACTGCTGATTATGCATCTTAAAAAGATGGGATTCCAGGTTGAGTCGGCTTTCAATGGAAAAGACGCCGTAACCATGGTTCAAAAGTTCGACTATTCGTTGATATTCATGGACTGCGACATGCCAGTAATGAATGGCTACGAAGCCACAATTGCTATACGGCAGGAAGAACTGAAAACAGGAAAACACGTCCCGATTGTAGCCATGACTTCCTATGACAGAGTTGGCGATCGTGAGCGTTGTCTTTCGGTTGGTATGGATGAATACTTAACCAAGGGTGTAACGCAAAAGCAATTGCAAGAAGTTGTGCAATGGTGCTTGAGCCGCGGAACTGGTGCTCAAGAAGCCGCAGAAAGCAGCGCCAAAGGAATTGAAGAAAAAGACCAGGGGCTGGACATCGACGAGCTCATCAAAACATTCGGCAAGTACGAATTGGAAGAGATTCTCAAACTGTTCTTGATGTCTACAACTACGCTAACCAGTTGTTTGCAATTTGCCATAGAAGATCATGATGTTGAGTCGGTAAGCCACTTTGCTTATTCACTGAAGGGTCCGTGCTCATCAATCGGATTGACTCAGATGGCTTTGCTTGCAGCCGACATTACAAAATGCGGAGAAGACGGGCGTTGGGATGATGCGATGTCTTCTTATGTAAGACTGCGTCGCCTCTATGATTTGATTAAGAGTCAAATTGAAAAAGCTAGCGAAGAATTTCAATGGGTTTTGACTTGACCCTTGAGTCTTGTTCGCCGATTTGTGCTGAAAACATTTGTGGTAAGAGTCTGTTTGAGGAGGATGAAAGGTGTCCAACCCAGTTGCGGACATCAAGTCGCTTGAAGAGGAACTTGATGAAGAGTGCGCTCGTGAGTTGTCCGCTGCATTTCTTGAAGATTCAGCTACGTCTGTTTCCGGCATCGACGCCGCCATTGCAGCTCAAGATTTTAACGACTTAAAAGCTCATGCTCATGGTTTGAAAGGATGTTGCAGAACTATAAAAGCACCGCTTGCAGAACAGTTGTGCACAGATTTGGAAACAGCTGCAGTAAATCACGACTGGAATCAGGTTGCTTCGCTAAGACCGCAACTTGCGGCAGCTTATGAAGAGCTTTGTGCTTTCATTCATAGCTATCTTGGCACCAGCTGATTTTGGCTCGTCGCAAAATGCATCGTGATTGTGTGCGTATCGGTTTGAACACAAGGTGGATTTTGTTGTGAAAATCAAACCAGGCGCAGTGCTAAATGGTCGTTATGAAATTCTTGCAGAAATTGGCGAGGGCGGTTTTGCAACTGTATACAAAGGGCGAGATTTACAGCTAAATAGAGAGCTGGCTATCAAAGTCGTAAAAACGTCTGGTCTGGGCGAGAGCATGGCTCGCTTTCAGCGCGAAGCAAAACTACTCGGTAGTCTTTCTCATAGAAACATTGTTTCGGTCTACTCTTTTGATTTATTGGATGATCAGACACCATTCATTGCAATGGAATATTTGCAAGGAAAAAGTCTCTTGCAACTCATTGGGGAAAAAGGGGCTCTCGAGTTTGTTCAACTAAAATCTATCATGCTGCAAGTATGCGCCGCGCTTGCCTATGCGCATAAAGCTGGCGCTATTCATCGTGACTTGAGTCCGGCAAATATCTTTTTGGTCGGAGATGATGCCGACCCGGTTGTGAAAATATTGGATTTTGGTCTTTCGAGAATTTTTGGAGAAACTGCTGGCGCCGCACTAACTACTACCGGCATGCTGGTTGGAAACCCGCCATATATGAGCCCGGAGCAAGCAAGAGGTACAAGTTTAGATCACAGTTCAGACATTTATTCAATTGGCTGTGTTTTTTACGAGTGTTTTACTGGAAAGTGTGCTTTTGCTTCTGATTCACTTATAAGCGTACTGGCTCTTCAGCAAACTGAATATCCGAAATTTCCTGAGAACCATTGGAAAAATTTGGAAGAGCAAGAATTGCTTAAGTCGATCCTTTTGCGTTGTTTGCAGAAAGAGCCGTCAAAAAGATTCCAGTCTTGCGATGCAATTATTCATGCACTTACCGAAGGTAATATGCCTGACGGCACGCCGATTGATAAAGATCTGCATCCATGGTCTAGTGGTGGAGGGAAGAATCGGAATAATACATCAAAGCAAAATGTCAAAATTGCAGTTGTAGGTGCTTTGCTTGTGCTTTGCCTTGTAGCAGCCATTTTCAAAGACAGGCTGTTTTCTTCTCTTATTTTTGTTGAGACCTCGTTGAATTTACCCTTTCTAGCTGGACTAGAGCAGTCACAGGCAGATTCATTCTTGCGCACACAGAATGTGGCATCTGCCGCGGCTCTTTATCAACACGCCGGCAAGCTTTATTCAGATCAGCATGAGTCATACAAGTCTATTTCTTGCGGACTGAATTTTTCTGAGTGCTTGCTTCGACAGGGCAATAAGTCTGTTTTCAAAAACGAGATGCGCCGAATCTTGGCAGAAATCGCACCTATTCCTGATTCGAAAGAGAAGGCATTGCTTTTGTCCAGGTTTTGGCTGTTGTTAAAGGATGCGGTGGTTCTTAAAGGTGAAGAAGTTAGTTTTGTGCAATTGCAAGACAGCACGCTAAAGTTGATTTTGGCGTCCAAATATCGTGACAAAACAGAGTTGCGAAAATTCTTTGCTTCGTTTCTTGCCACCTTGCGGCCCTTCAGAGAAAACCGTGCTGTTATAGTCGAATCAATGACTCGCGCTTGCATTCGCTTTCTTGGTAATGCACCGATTAATTTCAGTAATACCAATACGGCAATTATGGACAGTTTGGCTGCAGCGTGCCAAACAACATCATTACAATCGTTGTATGTCGAACTGCAGCTTGCTCGTATAAGCGCAGCTGAATTTACCGGTGAAGAAATTTCACGAATACAATATCAGATGGCTTGCGATACTGATAATCCAGACAAGGCGCTCAAGCTGCTTCAACAGGCTAAACATGGTCCTGATACCAAAACGAAAGTCTATCTTCTGGCTACAGTCGAGGAAGCAAGGATCCTTCTGTACAAGAAGCATAGTTATCTTGCTGCGCTGAAAAGTTGTGTTGAAGGAATCGCAGGATCGCGAGGAGAGATTTATAACGAAAAGACTTTGTGTCCGTTGTATTCAATCAAAGTAGTTTGTTTGTATAAACTCGGGCGGCAAAAGGAAATGCTAGAGGCTAGTGGTCAAATGTTACAAGGTTTGTGGCAAGGAGGCGGCAAGGATGATTTGCCTATGGAGGCCTTAAATCGCCTGGTATCGGTGGAAGAACACCAGGAGGCATTGTTTACTTTTCAGAAAAACTGGTGTGCTTGTCTGCATAGCTTGATTATTACCAAACAAACCGCTCTTGCGAAGTCTGAGGTCATAAGGCTCACAACTGTTTTGAAAAAGAAAGACTATAGGTTTAACCCACTTGTGGTCGACAACCTTCGTTCCGATTACGAGTCTTGTGATGATGCATCGCTTAAAGAGCTCATCAATCAGCTTATCCATGTTTGATGTTTTTTTTGAGCTTAAGCCAGAATGTGCTTCCTTTTTCTTGCTCACTGTCTAAACCGATTTCGCCGCCTTGAGCTTCGGCTAGTGCTTTGCAAATTGCTAGTCCCAGACCTGTTCCACCCTTTACCGTTCTGTCTTCTGGCTCGACCTGGCTAAAGCGTTCAAAAATCTTTTGCCTGTAGGCTTCAGGTACACCTCTGCCGTAGTCTTTGACTTTTATGGTGATGTCTGAGTTTGATTCTTCTGCTGAAATTTCCACAATGCATGAAGGTTCTGAAAACTTTATTGCATTTGAAATCAGATTTACCAATATCTGCAGAGAATATGTTTCATCGGCATATGCTGTAAGCTTTGTTGGACTATGAACAAATTGAATTTCTTTTTTCAAGGCATTAGTGGTTACAATTTCTAGAGCTTTTTTGATTAGTGTTTCTACTGGAAATTCAGTCATGCAAATCGGTCTACTCCCAGATTCGATAGAATCTAAATCTAAGAGTCCATTGATTAGTGAAATTAAGAACTCTGAGCTGCCCAGAGCCAATTCGATAAGTTCTTTGCTCTCAATAGGCGACTTATTGAAGCTGTCTGCTGCTAGCAAGGCGAGAGAACCGTGGATTGATGTGAGAGGTGATCGAATATCATGACTTACTATCGAAAGAATTTCCGATTTGCGCTTTGAAGCTTCAATTGCGGCGTCTTTGTTTTTAAGCAGCTCTGCACTTAGCGACTCTAGTTGCAAGTTTAATTCAATTAGCTGTATTACTTGCTTTTGCAAACTCTCCGAGCGTGTTTTTTCGCTGACCGTTATGACTCGGTCGAGAAGTTCGCCTCTCAGCTCCATAGCCACTTTTAGATCGCAATTAGTCCATGGAAGGGATTTTCCTCGCACTAGCTGCTTCCATTTTTCAAAGGATTTGCGCGGGTGAATTCTCAGGTTGTCGTCTATTTCGACGCTTTTGCTTGGTTCTCCAGCCCAGTAAATTTCTTGTATTTGTTCGGGTCTAAACCAGATAAGCCAGCGATTGCTTGCACTTGAAATTCTCATAGCAAGTACACCGCTAGCCATGTGTTTATAGCTTGCTGCTTCTGGAAATACATTTGAAATTGAATCAGTATTGAAAAGCAAATTGTCGCTCATTGCGTTGAGCCATGCTAGAAGATTGCCTATTTCTTCAGTGCTTGGGCACAGTCCGCAGGACAAAATTTCGCTGTCTGAAATATAAGCCGCGCCGCGTGCTTTAACGAGGTCAAGAAGATAAGGATTGTCGATGATGCCTTTGCCTAGCTCTTCTGAATCGCTCAGAATCTTCAAAAAGTCTTTCTTGCTTTCTTGAAGACTTTGGAGGTTTTGGTAATTGTCTCTTTCGTTTAGTTCGTTGAGTTTGAGTGTTAGGATCTTCGCAAGAAAGTCGCAGCTGACCAGACTCTGGTAGCCTATGGTTTTTGGTTTAGAATGGTGACAGGCTATCAAACCCAGAAGTTCGTCTTTTAAGACCAATGAAAAAGACATTGATGCTTTTACATTCATATTGCTCAAGTATTCGAGGTGTACTGGCGACATGCTTCTAAGCACAGAATGGCTCAAATCTAGCGGCTTCTGTGTAAGTGGATTGCAAGCTGGGTGAATAGCTGAAGGTTGAGCATTTGCGTCAGCTAAGAGACGAAAATGATTTTTCTTGTACAGGAGTAACGCTTGTGGCGGTATGTCAGAGGCCGGAAAGCGCCTGTGCAAATATGATTCGGCGCCATCTGTTCGAGACTCGGCTACTACTGTGCCGTTTGATTCTGGATCAAACATATAAATCATAACTCGGTCAAAACCGCTTAGCTCACGAATGTGCTGAGCTGCGGCCTGAAACAGTTCTTCTCTGTTGGAACAAGAAAGTGTTTTGGAAATTGAAGTGTAAGACTCGCGAAAGAATTCTCTTTTGTCAATGAGTGAGTGATCTTGTGCTGGCAAAAATTCAAATATCAGTAAACCTTCTGAGTCGTGAACAAGAACGTCGAATACTTTTGTTTGCTGGTAGCTGTTAATCTTAATATTGAATATTTGCGGAAAGCCTTGTGGCGTTGAACTGTAGCTGCCTAGAATCTCTTTCAGCTGTTTTTCGCCAATTAGTTTTATGGCAGAGTGACCAACTAACTCACTAACACACAATCCAAAATGCGTTTCGACGTTGCCGCTGGCTTGGACTATTTCCAAGTTAGCGGGCATAATTGCGAGCAGAGCCCCATGCGCTTGAACAGCGCCTGGAATGTGTATTGGTTCTTCAGCACACTTAGAAAGGTCTGCTGGCTTGGAGTGCTTCGCGGGATTCATATGAGACTCCCAGTTCCCATTATTTATTATAACCTGCATTTTACAGTGCATATGTCCCTTTGGGGGGCATCTTTGTGATTTACAAGTTGACTTATGTAGTTAGGATGAATTTTGTCAGCGAGCCGACCTTCTGTTTGACTGCTATTAGTGTTTCAGAACTGTTTTGTGCTGCTTGTCCACATATGTTTGAATTGAGCACTGGCGATAAGCGGCGCCATTTTGCTAATTTATTTTCCCTTCTTAGCGATTGCTTCCAAAAGAATTTTTTCCACAACCTTAAACTCACTGTTAAGATGTGCCACCAGTACGCGAAACACTTTCCAGTTCTTGTCTGCTTTGCATGATTCAAGTTCTCTGCAAATCTGTTTTAGTGTGGCTGCACCAATCGTGCTGCAAATGCCATTGAAACTATGGGTAGCTTTTATTAATTGTTCTAGCTCTAGTACGCTGCATGCAGTGTTTATGTCAGACATCATTTTGGGAGCGTCTTCTAGAAATAATTGAATCAGTCGTTCTGAGTAATCACCATATTTTGTTTTAATAGCATCTACATCCATTGATATTGCCTCATCCAGGTCAAACCGGTCTTCGATTGAGCTTTCGTGCTTGCCTGTCTGATTGTTTTCAATTGCTGCTGAAGTTAGTATCCATTTATTGATCATTTGTTTTAGGATTTGTTGATTAAATGGCTTGCTGACATAGTCGTCCATGCCGGCGGAAAGACATTGTTCCCGGCTACCTTCAATCGCATGTGCTGTCATTGCCACAATAGGAATATGTCTGCCCGTGCGAGTCTCTAGTTTTCTGATAGTGCGTGTAGTTTCGAAACCATTAAGTTCTGGCATCTGGCAGTCCATGAATACCAGTGCGTAGGGTATTCGTTCTAGTAGTTCTAATGCCTCACGTCCATTGTTTGCAATATGTGCTTCGAAGCCTAGAGTTTTCAAAAGCAAAAGTGCAACTTCTTGATTTATAGGGTGGTCTTCGGCTACAAGTATGAGCTCTTTTCTTAGTTGAATCTTGTGAGACTGCGACCCTGTTTCAATCTCTTCAGGTGACTTCGCGTTCATGTATCTTTTCTTTCGCACGGCGGTTGTTATCGAATCAAGCAATTGCGATTGTTTGACTGGTTTTGTCAAATAAGCGTCGAATCCTAACGAAATGGCTTCTTCGCCAGTTCCTGGTTTGTCAAATGCGGTTATGAGAATTAGTCTTGTATCTTTGAGTCTTTTGTCTTCTAAGATACTTTTTCCAAGTTGTAATCCATTTACTTTAGGCATAACCAGGTCGATGAGAGCCAGGTCAAATGCTTCGTTTTCTTTAGCTGCGCGATGAAGCATGTTTAGAGCGGTGTCGCTGTCAGAGGCGCAGGCATTTTTCATTGACCATGCGCTCAGGTATGATTTTAAGATACTGCGTGCATTAGATTCGTCATCTACGATTAAGATTTTTATGTCATGGTATTCAGCCGATGCTGTTTCAGCGCCCGATTCGTTTGGTCCTCGGTCTAAAGTCACGGCAAACCAAAAAGTAGAGCCGTGCCCTTTTACGCTATGTACTCCAATTTCGCCTTCCATCATGTCAACTAATCGTTTTGAAATACTCAAACCGAGCCCGGTGCCTTCCAGCTTGCTTGACAGTTCGCCATCTATTTGGACGAATGGCTGAAAAAGGTGCTCCATTTCAAAATCGCTCATGCCGATGCCCCTGTCAGTCACTGAAAATTTTATTTTCAGTTCGCTATTGGCATTATTTTCTAGTTGGGCCCGAATTATGATTTCTCCTTGCTCTGAGAATTTAATTGCATTGCCCGTGAAATTAACTAAAACCTGGCGCAGTCTGCCCGGATCTCCAAGTAAGCTGCGGGGTATTTGTGGGTCTATGAATGTTAGAAGAGTGAGGTTTTTCTTTTTTGCTTGAGCCACAAGTAACTCTGCAACGCTTTCAACTAATTTCACGGGGTCAAACTCAGCTGTTTCTAGAGTTAGTTTGCCTGCTTCTATTTTTGCAAAATCCAATACGTCGTTGATTACTGCTAATAGCGATCTGCCTGCTTCATAGACAGTATTGGCATATCCTAACTGTGTGGAGTTTAGTCCGCTTTTCAATAGCACTTCTGTCATGCCCAGTATGCCGTTCATTGGCGTTCTTATTTCATGGCTCATGTTTGTCAAAAATTCAGACTTGAATTGTGACGATTGCAATGCCTTGTCTTTGGCTTTTTGCAATTCTCTATTTAATACTGTTAGCTCCTTTGTACGTTCTAAAACTCTTTGCTCTAATTCTTCTTTTGCTTTGACCAGCTCTGCTTCTGCTAATTTGCGATCTGTAATGTCTCGCACTATTTTTGAAGCACCGACTATTCGTCCCTGAAAATCTTTGATTGGCGAAATAGTCAATGAGACAAAAAATTCGCTGCCGTCTTTTCGCTGTCTTACAGTTTCGTAGTGATGAATTCTCTCGCCGCGTGCAATTTGTTTGAGAATTTCAGGCTCTTCATTGCTTCTGTTGGAGGGGACAAGAACTTTTACAGACTTTCCAATCATTTCCTCTGCGGTATAGCCAAATAGATTTTGAGCTGCAAGATTCCAGCTCTGGACTATGCCATCTAGATTTTTGCTTAGGATTGCATCTTCTGATGAATCGACGATTGCAGCTAGTCTTGCTCTATCGCCGTCAAAATTGATTCTCTGTTCATTGTTCGCGATTGTCGCAATATTGAGCTTCTTTCCATCTAATTCAAAATGGTTCAGGCTCAGCTCAACTTGAATTGCGCTTCCATTCTTGTGCCGAGCACAGATGATTTTTGGTTTGCTTTCATCTTGTTTTTTTTGCTTTGACCTGTTTCGTTTGGATAATTCTGTGCCTATTTCCGGGAAAAGTAGTTCAATTGGCTGATCGTCTATTTCGTTGAACGTATAGCCGAATAACTCTTCGATTTGCCTGTTGCAATTTAAAATTCGATTTTCGGAATCAAGCACTAATAAGCCAATCCCAAGGTTCTCGTCTTGGTTTTGTAGACGATTGCAGGCGTCGTGACCTTTGTTGTCCCCAGAATCGCTTTGTTTGCGGGGCATTAGTGTTTATTTGTCTCAAGTGAAGAATAGGAAAGTGAATTGAAGTCCGCTCTTTTGCTATTCTTCAGCAATTTACTCAGAGTATGCAATTACCCAAATAGGTAGTGTTGGTATTACTTGCATTACTGAGCTTCATTTTGCCCGCTGGTCTTAGCGAGCTGGAACAAATACATTTCGTATGAGGACAGCATAAAGTCCGCAAACAAGGGAGGGTTGGCACCAAGGTCAATCTCTTGTCCGGCAAAAATTGCTTTAGTTGCAGATTGGCTGTTTTTGCGCAATCTTGCTGTTTGTATTATTTCGTCTAGTTTCGCCAGGAAACTTGCTTCGTCAAAAGCTTTCAAAATGAAGTTTTCTGCCCCTGACTCAAGCATCTTTAAGATTTCGTGCTTCTCAACTGGAGTGGCCAGCAAAATAAAAGTGACGTGTTTCCAGTTGTCTTTTGCTTTGATTTCTTTGCAAAGTTGAAAGCCGTCCATTCCCGGCATGTTTATGTCCGAAAGAATAAATTCGAATGTTTCTTTTTCCATTTCATCAAGGGCAGCTTTTCCGCTGCGCGCAAGCTTCACTGTATAACCGGCTTTCTTTAGTTGATGTTGCATCAACAATGCTTGGGTGAGTGTGTCTTCCACAAGCAATAAGCTAGGCTTTGCGTTTTGTTCTGTAGACTCCATGCTTGCTCCTCGTTACCGATTTATACTTTAGTCAAACCAAAGAGTTGGTTAATTAAGCGAGCTGTCGCCGTCGGCGATAGCACGTACTCTGCTGCGTTGCGTTTGTTGGCTTCGCCAGGCATGCCGTAAACAATTGAGCTTTTCGGATCTTGAGCAATTGTCATTGCTCCCTTGTCTCTCATTTGTTTCAGTTCCTCTGCGCCATCATTTCCCATTCCGCTTAGAATAATTCCGATTGATTTTGGCCCGAATGCTGATGCAGTTGAAGAAAATAAGTGCGATACAGATGGGCAGTGTCTTGATTCGGTGCTTTCCTTCGAAACTGTGATAGTTTTATCTGCTTTGATTCCCATTTGGAATCCGTTTTCGCATAAATATACATATCCATTTTCTGCTTTAGTATTCGAACTAATTAGCTTGACTTTCCAGGGCGTTTCGCTTGAAAGCCATTCGACCAGACCTGGTGCAAAACCGGGATAAATGTGCTGCACAAGTAGTACGGGCACGGGAATTTTTGGCGATAGTTCTTTCAGCAGAGCCAGCACAGCCGGCGGCCCACCGGTTGAAGCTCCGATGGCAAGGACATTGTATAGAGTCTCGGGTGACTTAAGTTTTGGTATTACCGGCAGTGCAGTTACCGTGTTGGCGCCTGGGCGTCTTTTGACAACTCTCACTGCCGACATGTCTTTGACAATTTGACGTAAATTTGATGCAACCTTTTGAAATTCGTGGTGGCTAATACCCGGTGGTTTTGGCATTGCCGCTAGGGCACCGGCTTGCATTATTTCAAGAGCAATGAGAGTGTCTCCTGGCTGGCAGCTTGTGCTAATAACAACAATTGGAACCGGTGTGCTTTCCATTATTTGTCGGGTCACTTCAAGTCCATTTGCTCGCTTAATTTGAATGTCCATGGTAACCACATCGGGCTGCAAGTGTTTGACTTTTTCAAGCGCAGTTGGTCCGTCATCGGCTGTTCCAATGACCTGAAATGAAGAGTCTTGACCGAATATATAAGTCAACAGTTGTTGCATGAGTGGCGAGTCTTCGACAATCAGTATTTTTATAACTGGTTTAGAAGGTTTTACACTCATGTTAAACTCTCGATCAGCTCAAGTATTTGTTTGCGGTCAAAATCTATTTTGCTGAAGTAGGCGTTGCCTCCATTATTTTTTGAAATCTCGCTGCCCTGCTCTGCGGGCACTGAGCCAAAAAATACAATGGGCAAGTCTTTAAGTCTCAAATCTTTGCGAATCCAGTAGGCTAAACCGCTTTCTTGTGTTTCTGGTAATTCGCTGCTTTTCAGAAGAATGAGAGGCACGTCAAAATCGAGACCTTCAAGCGCTGACTCGTTGCTTTCGAAAGTGCTGACATTGTAGCCCTCGCTTTCAAGCAATGTTTTAAGCATAACCTGACTGGTTGAATGTCTTTCAACGAGAAATACAGGAAGCTCTGAGAGTCTTTTGTTGCGTTCAATTTCATAAGACAGTTGTTGTGATAGTTTTTCATCAGCCCAACTTGCATTGGCAGACGATATCATCAAGTCTGCAATGTTGAGAACGGGAACCACCTGTCCAGAGCCTAATATTGTGGCGCCGGAGATATTTGGTACTCTTACCAGCGGGTATGAAAGTCCTCTTACAAGCACTTCGTGCTCATGCAAGATTTCATCTACTAGAAATCCTGCTCTTCTGTCACCGCTTTCAAGCATAAGCAACTGGTGATAATTTCGCGATGCTTTTGATTTAAAGCCCTGTTCTTTGGTGATGCCCAATACATCAGCCAGAGTTTGTACGCTGGTGAGTTGTCCATTTACATTCACAATATTGCGATTACCGCTTTGTTTGATGTCGCTGCGCAGCACTCTTCCGGCGTAATGAACATGCAATGTAGGAATGATAAAACTCTGTCCTGCGACAAGTATTTGAATGCCTCTAAATGTCGAGAGCTTTGTAGGCAATTGCAGAATGAATGATGTGCCTTTGTCGAGTGTTGTTTCGACAATTACTCTGCCACCAAGGTCGTGAATGCGTTCACGTACAATTGCCATGCCGAGTCCGCGGCCGGAAATTTCAGTTACTGTTTCGCTTGTTGAAATTGCAGAGCGGTACATCAGCTCAATTGCTTCGTTGTCGCTCATGCGGCTGGCTTCTTCCTGGCTAATTACGCCTTCTTTGATTGCTGACGCTTTAAGCCTTTCAGGGTTGATTCCCTTGCCGTCATCACTGATGATTAGCTGTACGTTGCCGCTTTCGTCTTGTCTTGCACCGATGCGCAAAGAAGCTCTGGCCGGCTTTCCTTTTGCGACTCGGTCCTGGCTAGATTCTATGCCGTGGTCTAAGCTGTTGCGTACAAGATGTATAACAGGGTCTTTTATTTCTTCTAAAATGCGGCGGTCTATTTCTATTTCAGTGCCGAAAATTTCAAGGTCTACTTCTTTTTTCAATTCTCGAGAAAGATCTCGCACCACTTTTGGCACCACTGAAAGAAGTGTGGTGAAGTCTTGCATTAGTAGTGATTTTACAGAATCGATAAATCCGTCGACCATGTTGAAGCAAAGTCGTTGTTCTGTTTGCTGACGGCGTTGTTTTGCCTGCAATGTTTGATCGAGTGTCGTACTAATATCTTTTAGAGCGTTGGCCAGTGAGCTCAGTTCTCTCTCGCTTAAAGTTTCCCGAGACTTACTGTTTTTCATTAATTCGCTCAGATGCATCGTTTCAGCATTTAACGATTTTGCCAGATTTTTGAGATCGCGCAAATCTTCCAGGTGTTGTTCGCTGATTTGTTTCAAAATCAGCATTTCTTCAGATTCACGAAGTAGCTTGTCTAATTTCCATAAAGCCATTCTGGTGCTTGCACTTTTATCTGCCGTGGCAGATTGGCTTTGTGACTGAGCGATAGGCGTTGCTGCGCTGCTGGCGGGTGTGTGGCTTTGAGTCTGACTTGCCGCAGCTTGATGTGTGGGGGCAGCGCTTGCTGCTGATTCCATTAGGGGTGATTGTTCTTTCGGTGCTTCTGGCGGCGCTTTTATTTCTTCAGCAGCTTTTGCTGCAGTCGCCGGTTCTGCTGCAATTGCTGCCTCTGCCGCAGCAGCTGCCGCGGCTTCTTCTAGTAGGCGCTGACGTTCGTCAAGCATTTTCAATTTTTGCAAAATATCTGCAAAAGTATCGGGGACATATTCGCTTTTATCTTGTTCTACTTTATTAATGATGTCGTCGAGTAAGTCTATGGCACCATGGAATACATCGGCTGCTTCTGGTGTTAACAGCTCTTTCTTTCTGCGCAGGCTAAGCAAAGCGCTTTCAAGCATTTGGCAAACTGCCTCAGCTGTGGTTACTCCTGCTGCACGACTATTACCTTTCATACTGTGCAAATTGTGGAGTATGTCTTCCGCCAGGTCTGACTTGCTTTTTTCGTCGCCGTCGCCTTCAAGGTTGATCACGCTCGTCATAATATTCTGAAGCTGCTCGCGAGCCTCAATTACGAAGGCTTCCTCCAGTTGCTTTAGAAAATCGGCGTCAATCTCGGTCAAAACAATTTCTCCTAAGGATTGCTTTCGACAATTAAGCGTGGGTCTGAAAAAATGGTATCGATATCTAAGACTGCAAGCCTGTCACTTTGAACGCCTCGAAGCAGCGGTGCCAGAGCCTGACTGAATAGCTGTTTGGGTGACTGCAATTCTGTTTCGGAAATTGAGGAAATGCCGGTAATTTCATCAACTGCGATGCCAGAAAGACCATTGCGCGTTTGCACAACAACCACCTGGAGCTCAGTTGCATTTTGTCGCGGCTTCAACTCAAGAATTTTGCGCAAGTCTAAAAGGGGCAAAATTTGTCCACGGAAATTCATCAGGCCCAGCACGAAATCTGGTGTGCAAGGCAGTGGTGTTAGTGTACCGAGCTTGCTGGCTTCTCGTACAAAGCGAGATTCGATGGCAAATCTCTCGCCTGAAATTACCAGTTCCAATACATCGAGTTGGTTATCTCTTTTAGCAATTGTGAGCGGCGCCTGGGCGAGAAACGATGCTCTCTCGTCGAGAATGGCTTTTCTTTGTTCTTTTGTTAGCTCATCGCTTTCGCTTGATCTTGCCATCTTTTTATCTCAGGTTGCTTTTTTGCAGAACATTGTGGAGCTTATTCTTTCTAGCCCATTTGGATTTGAAGTGATAAAACGTGCTGAGTCATTTGCACTGGTAATTAGTACTCCACCTGGGCTGAGGCAGGCGCTTAATTTGTCGGCAATTTCTTTGCTTTTTTGTTGAGTAAAGTATATCAAGACGTTGCGGCAGAAAATGATGTCGAGGTCATTTGTGTCACTCTTGAGTGAGGGGTACTGGTCTTCTGCTAGATTTAGGTAATCGAATCGCACTATGTTTCTCAGCTTGTCGCTGAGTTTGAATTGGGCGTCACCAAGATCTTCAAAATATGCTGGTATGAAGTCTTCCGGCATTGTGCGAAATGACCAGGGATTATAAGTCGCTTTATCTGCTCGATTTAGACTCAATGTATTTATGTCTGTGGCAATTAAGCTAATCTGGCAATTCTCGAAATTTTTAAGGGCTCTCAAAAGGCTTATAGCAATTGAATATGGTTCTTCACCTGTGCTGCAGCCGGCGCTCCAGATTCTCAGATGCTTGCGTCCTTTCTTTCTTTTGATCGCTTCTGGTATTAGCTTTTCTTCCAGTGACAAAAATACTGCGGGGTCTCTGAAAAAATAAGTTTCACCTATGGTTAGATTGCGCACTACGGTTTGCAATTGAGATTTGCTCAACTTGCCTTGCAATAAGGCTTCGATGCACTCGTGCGCATTAGTGTATTTAAGCTCCTGGCTGGCAGTTTGCAGTCCGCGTTCAAGGTCGGAGTAACGCATCTCGCTGAAATACAGTCCGACGCGCTCCGAAAGGAATTCGTTGACTGCTTTTAGGAGGTCTGTCATCACTGCTTCCATTACTCTGCCACGCTCCGCATGAGTGCTGTGGCAAGTTCAAATTCTTCAGAGCTGGACATAAAAGCTTCAATGTCGTGTATCAAAATAATGTTGTCATTTAGTCTCAACGAGCCTGTAATATGCTTGAGGTTTGCTGCCTCGGCTATTGGATTTATGTCTTTAACGTGTGTCACGTCTTCAACTTCATCAACTACAAGACCAAGCAAAGCCTGTTGACGTTTGCAGATAATTATTTCGTCGGTTGTATCTAGTTCGCGGTCTGGCAATCCCAGTTTCTTGCGGAGGCTGATAACAGGAACAGGTAATCCGTTCAAGTTTAACAATCCGAGTACGCTTGATGGCGCTCCAGGAATTGGACTTAAAGTGGCTGCGCGCACAACTCTGTCTACTTGCTCGAGATCGACTGCAAGCCGTGTGTTCTCAATAGTGAACACCAATAAACCGATTGTCCCCGCCATTTGAATCTCGCCCAACGATTCTTAGACCACCGTGAACACTTACCACGAAGCGGCAGCTCTTAACCGTGTTGCACGTACTTGGCGTGTATTCTATGCTAAATCAGCCTTTAATTCTTTACACATGGTAGGTGGGGTTAGGGGTCACTTTGTGGCATTGAAGTAGTGGTTAGTCCACGTTGGTAAAACTTTCTCAGTCACTCGATGAAATTAGAGTCAAAATTCCAATTCTTACCCGGCTTCAATGGGACGCTCGAAAAGCTTCTCATTGCGGAGACTTGCTTATTTGCTTTGTTGGCTTTCAGAGGCGTTGCGGTTGATAGCTGGATTCTTCTGAGTGGAGCAATTACTTTTATCGCACTTGCCGGATTTGTTTATTACAAGCAAGAAAAGCAGCAAGCGTCCGACCCCCTGCTTTCCGAAGTACTTGCTGTTGGTCAGATGCTTGTGGCGTCTTTGCTTTCGGCTGAACTTGGTGGCGCCCATTCCAGTCAATATGCGTTGATTTTGTCGCTTGGGATTTTGGCTCTAAATCGAAACAGACGTATCTTAGCGATCGCTACTCTAGTGACTGTGGTTGAACAAAGTCTTCTAAGTGTTTTTGCACCCGGGGCAATTTTGCCGGCCACTTTTCCGGACAGAAGTATGTTGATTGTCGACCATTTAACATGGTTGGCCGCTGCTGGTGGAATTTTGATTTGCTTTTGCAGCGCTGAAGAAGCTGTTGCGCCTGAGACTGAGCTGATTGCTCAAAAACCAAAAGCAGCCGCGCCTGCTGCTCAATCAAATGCTCCGTTAGTTTTGAGCGGAGAAAACAGTATTGAAGACCTGGTGAAAGTTGCCAGCGAAGTTGGTGCTAGGGCGCAAAAATTAAACCGGTCTGTGACCAATCTGGAAGGCCCGCTTAGACGGATGGTGCATTCAATTAACGGTGCCAATCGTGGCATGCAGGAAATTAAAGATGAGCTGTCTCGCACAGCTATGTCTGTTATTCAAATTACTCAAGGGTCTGAAATGCATGCTGAAAAAGCAAACGAGGTGTTTCAGGCTGCTGATGAAGCCGCATACGGCTCTGAAATAGGCGCACTTTCGACCGAGCAGTCTATTCATAATATGCAAAGAATTCGCGATCAAATGGATTCTATTGCACAGCGTATGGATAACCTGTTAAGCAAAAGTCAAATGATGGTGCAAGTTGTAGGATTTGCTGATGAGCTTGCCTTGCAATCAAAAGTTTTATCGGTAAATGCTGCTATCGAAGCGGCTAAAGCCGGAGACAGGGGCGAAGGATTCTCTGCTGTCGCAAGAGAAGTAAAAAGTCTGGCGAATCAATCTAAAGATGCAACACGCCAGGTAAGACAGATTCTCAAAGAAATTCAAAAATCTATTGCAGAAGTAAGACGTTCTATTCAGATGGGAAATGAGACTGTTGATCTTGCTTCAGATCAATGTCGTAGCACCGCCGAATCAATCAGGGGACTTGATGCAAGTGTAAGTGGTTCGCGCATTGCTGCAGAACAAATCTTGAATTCTAGTAAAGATCAAGTTGCAGGAATTATGCAAATTTCTCATGCGATGAATGATATTCAATCTGTATCAGAACAAAATTCGGGTAGCTTGAGCAATTTGCAAGTTGAAGCGCAAAAGCTCAATACAATAGCTCGTGACCTTGTTGCAGACATGGGCAGCTACCAGGCATTAGTAGATCAACTGCTGACTCAATGTGCCACATTGAATCAGCAACAGGAATCTGGAGGATGAGTTTGTTTTTTTGCGAACATACTCTAGCGATAGCAAACAGGAGACGACCACGCTATGGAAAACCGTAAGGGAAGCCTCGGCGACAAACTAAGACAACTTTTAGGCATCATGATAACAATCATGGCCGCAGCAGCAGCGCTCATGTATTACATGACGCAGCAAGATGCAATCGCGCTCAAAGTGTCTATGGGTTTAATAGCTTGCGTTCTTGTGATGGGATTCATAATTTTAGAATGGGTCAAAAGAGATTTGATTGGTCCTCTTAATCAAATCAATTCTGCTGTGAGCAAAATTGTGGAAGGCGATTTGCGTGTGTCAATTCCCGAGTCTAAGACAGATGATGAAATTGGCGAGCTCTCTAAAAACTTTGGCAAATTACTTGGCAGCATAAAGGAAGACCGCTATCAGGTTGCAGATGCACTGGGTGTTTTAGCAAGCTCGGTTGAGCAGATTGTAAAGTCAACCAGCGCATCAGCTATCGGCGCTTCAGAGACTGCAGCAACTGTAACTGAAACTACAATTGCTGCCGAAGAAGTTCGCCAGACAACAATGATCGCAACTGAAAATAGTCGCTTTGTGGCAGACCTGGCAGAAGAAACAGCAAAAGTATCTCTGGAAGGACGTCAGGCAACAGAGGACACTGTGGGGCAGATGACCCGCATGCGGGAGCAAATGGCCACCATTGCAGATGGTATGTCGGGCTTGCTGGAAAAGAGTCAAGCGATTGTAGAAATCACAAGTACTGTTGATGACCTGGCTCAGCAATCAAATCTTCTTGCGGTTAACGCCGCGGTAGAAGCCGCAAGAGCCGGCGAACTTGGCAAAGGCTTTTCTGTTGTAGCTCAGGAAGTTAAAGCTCTTGCCGCTCTGTCCAAAGAAGCAACCGCAGAAGTAAGACGCATTCTTGAAGATATCCAAAAAGCCACAGCCGCTGCTGCTGTATCTATTGAACAGGGAAGCGGCATGGTTGAAGCAGCTGTGAAGCAATCATCCGAAGCAGGAAATGCAATCGAGGCACTTACGCGAAGTGTATCTGAAGCTGCCAGCGCTGCCTCGCAAATCGCCGCAGCCAACCAGGAGCAGCTTGTAGGAATAGATCAAGTCGTTACTGCAATGCAGGGCATTCAAGGTTCTATGCGCCAACATGCTGAAGCGAGCAGAGAAATTGATTCTGCTGCTCAAAGCCTCAACATTATTAGAGATAGCTTGCGGATTTTGGTCAATAAATACATCGCCTAGGCGATTTATTTGAGAAAGGAAATTGATGCAGCTTAGTTAGCTGCATCTCTGCCTTGAGTGTCCGAGTCTTTTTGACCGGCGTCGATCATCTGCACCATCTTGCCCATGGTTTGTCTGGCTTTTGCTGGCGGGTTCAAGTTAAGTGCATTAGAAACCGCAGTTCTTGCTTCGTCATAACGCTTTTGCAAATAAAGTACATTTGCCAGTGCGCGCCAACCTTGCCAGCTCTGGTTGTCTAATTTGACGCATTGTCTGTATGCTTTTTCTGCATCTGCTACAAGTCCGTCTTTAGCTTCTATGGCTTTGCCAATCTGCAAGAATGCTTTTGGCTGATATTCATAAAGTGCGATTGAAGCGCGAAAATGTGCGATTGCTTCATCCCAGCGATGGGCTTTCATTTTGGTCATGCCTTCTCTAAATTCAGGCACTGAAGTTTTCCAGGAATCGATGCTTCCAACTCCGGGAAACTTGCCCATGTCTACCGGGCTTTCTATGTCTTCTTCATCGTTGTGCTTCTTAGCATTTGAACCTTGCTTTTCATTTTTATTTTTGCGCTTAGCTTGCTGGGCATCGGCTTGAGCGCAAGTGAAAGGTAAAAATAACGATAGTGCCAACAATGTAGCTGCTAATTTGCGAATTTGCATACACCCCTCCAGGCAATAACTAATAAGATCTTCCACGCTGACGGGAAAATCAGTCGCTCAAGCTGTCGATGTTTAGCTGTCAATCTTGATTGATGCTTGTTTGAAGCTGCGCAAAATCTCTGTGTTTAGCTCGCTTTTCAAGTTTGTAGCGGCGCTTAAATAATCTTCTGTGGCTATGCGAAGAATCAAATTTAGCTTTCCACCGCCAAATGAATCGAGCAAAACCTCAGGTGCCGGGTCGGCAAGAAATTTTGGATTTTCTTTTATTGCCGACTGAATGAGTTCTTTAATTTGCTGCAAATCATTGTCGCTGGAAACTGTGACTGGAATATTCATAATAATGTCTGGTGATGAATAAGACCAGTTGCTCACTCGCTGTTCTATAAAATCAGCGTTTGGCACAATAACATCTATGCGGTCATCGTTGCGAATTGTTGTTGACCTTAGCGAAATTCTGGTTACAACCCCTGAAGTTGTCCCGATTTGAATGCGGTCGCCTATGCGTACCGGTCTTTCGACTAAGATCATGATGCCGCCGGCTACATTTTTGGCGATAGTTTGTAGCCCTAAGCTCAAGCCGATGCCGACAGCACCTGCCACCACAGTTAGTGCTGTCATTTCGATGCCGGCGGTGTTTAAGATGATTACGCCGCCGATGCAAACTGTTGTATATTGCATGAACATTGCAAATGCATTCTGCATAGTAATGTCCAGCTTGCTCTTGGCCAGAAGCCTGTCTAAAACCCTCTGGCGCACCAGGCGGGAAATCATAATCAAAATGGCAAACAAAATGACTATGTAAATAAGCATTGCCAGAGTTACAGTCGTTTTGCCGACAGGCACGAGTGGCAAATTCAGCACATAGAAAATTAACTTGATGATTTTCTGCATTTTGAGGTCACTGGGTTTCCGGCGATTTGCTTTGTCAAGATTCTAATCAAATAGCAAAGCGCGATCTTAGCACTTTGGCACTTGTGCGAAAATCATGCAAGGAGGCAAAATGACTGCCAGGGTATCTGCGCTGCATGTTTATCCAATTAAGTCCTGTCGAAGCACTGCGCTAGACGAGGCTGTGATCTTGAAGCGCGGAATCAAGCTAGACCGTTCGCTTGTGCTTTCAAAGCCAGACGGAACTGCCATAACCCAGCGTGAGTATCCGGTATTGTCACTTGTAAATCCGCAAATTGTCGATGACAGTCACCTGCTTTTGTCCGCTCCAGGAAAGGAAGACTTTCATTTTGAGCTGGCGAAATCTGGCGCCCAAATGAAATGTATGCTCTGGGGTGACGAGTCTGTCTCAATTGATCAAGGTGATGAAGTTGCTCTGTGGTTCTCCACTCTTCTCAATGTTGACTGCCGTTTGCTCAGCATGGCTGATGATTTTGTGCGCCCTGTTGACCCTGACTATGCTACAGCTGAGCAAGAGCTTGGATTTGCTGATGGATTTCCCTTCTTGCTAATTTCAGAAGCGTCACTGGAAGACCTGAATGATAAGCTTGAATTTCCTGTGCCGATGAACAGATTCCGCCCAAATATTGTTGTGAGCGGTTGCGAGCCATTTGCGGAAGATAAATGGAAAAGTATTCGTATAGCAGATGTCGTTTTTGACCTGGTCAAACCATGTGCGCGCTGTGTCATGGTAACTATTGATCAAGACCATGCGGTGCTAAGCAAGGAGCCGTTGAGGACCCTTGCTGCTTATAGAAAAGTTGATCAAAAAGTACTATTTGGCCAAAACCTTGTTCATCACAACATTGGAAAAATCAAAGTTGGCGATGAGTTGGAAATATTGGCTTTGTACTGAGGCTGGCGGCAAACGCTTATGGTTTTACCGGAAGCACATTGATCGCTTTTATGATGAGCTCTACCTGGTCGCCTTCTTTTAGATTCATTTCTTGCAACGATTCTGTTGTTAGTACAGACGCCATGTGCGCTGGTCCTACAACTTCAAATTTTACGAGTGACATGATGTCATCGCTTTTTACAGAACTTACTTTTGCAACAATGCGATTTCTAGCGCCGTAATTCATCTCTGTTCTCCTTGTATTGGCTGTTTGTTACTGCGGTTTTGATCTGGGCTTGTTTTGAGTTTTTTGATTTTTCAAAGCAAGTCAAAATCTTCTTTTTTGATTCCAGCTTGGGTGAGTATGCTTCTAAGTGTGCTGGAAGATATTTCAGTGTAGTGAGGCAAGATTGCAGTGCGTATTTCGTCGCCGTTTCTACGCACAAATTTTGCGTGGTTGCCCAATTGTTTTACTTCGTCAAAACCAGCTGCTTCTAGCTTGAAGCGAATTCTTCTGAAGCTGAGGGCTGTCGGTAGTTCACTCATGTTCTATTTCAAGAGATTTTTGTAGCGAACCAGGAAAGCGCTTTGCCGCTTCGCTGATATTTTCTGCGAAAGCCGGCAGTTCATTGTTGGATGGTGCTCTGAAATGCAGTGTCAATGCTTCTTGCAAGTTTGCTAAAGCTTCGTCAGCCGTATTTCCCTGGCTTGCCACATCTAATTCGACACACTGCGCTATTTGCCAGCCGTTTTCATGAAAAATGATTGCGTTAAGCAGTTTTCGCATGGCGCCGAATCTTCCCTTGAAAAGGGCGGCTTACTTTAGCGCTGTTGCGCGTGTTTTGCCGGCGGTTGAAAACAGCTTGTTAAACGCTTCCTCGTTGAAGCCAATAATCAAGGTGTCGTCAAGTTTAATGCTGGGTGCCCTCAGGTTACCTGTTGGACCTAGCATTGCCTCCAGCAATTCTTTCTCGCCTGGAGCGTTTTCCCACATATTTATATGGATAAGCTTGTTGCCCCTGAGACTGTATATCTCTTTTACTGTTTTTGCCAGAACGAGGGCTTCATTACGCCCAAGTGTCTGTTTCTTTGCGTCTACAGTAGTCTCTGCCTCAATCTTGTTTCGCACAAGAAACTCTTGTGCCCTGGTGCAGGTTACTCAACCCTTGCGGTGGTAATACCAATTGATTTCAGTCATTTGATTCAAGCTCCAATAGCAATCTCGGGAGATCATAGGTGATTGCCCATTTTTCGCCCATGGAATTAAGTCTAAGAATCGCTCAGGTGAACAGTCGTCCGGCTAGATATAATGCTTCTATTCTCTGGAGGCATATTGTCATGGGACGGCTGGTCAACTGGCTTGCAACAAGTATTTGTCTTTCTTCTTTTCTGCCTGTGGCGGCTGCGGCGCCTGCGCCCAACACAGCACAGCCGGTCGAAAAAACGACCACGGTGCAAACTACGACTACTACAGTCAAAACAACTACAACGACTACTGTAGTCGAGCCCGAAAGCGGCGCCCATGGGGCTGGCTCGGCTGCTGCACCTGTGCGCACTGTCAGCAGCACCAGTTCTGCGCCGGTCACAAACGTCAAAACAACCACTGTGACTCAGCCTGCAGAAGCTTTGCACACGACTCCTATTTCTGCGCCAGCAATCCCGTCAGCAAATTTGCCGCCGCCAAGCTCGGTTAACAGGCTGACTTCTCAGGGCATCATGTCGCAATCCAGCGGACATCAGTCTGGCATCATCACGCGCGCTCTGGGCGGTGTTGTCAACGATGCTGCGCATGCCACTATGGCGCTGGTCGGCACTACTATTTTGAACCAGGGCATCGACTTACCGCCAGATGACGCCAGTAAGCCTGAGTGGCCTTTCAACGAGCCGCATAGAAAGACAATGTACACAGTAAACTGGACAGACGGGTCTTCCGCCAACATTAGCCGATTGCCCGACGGCAGCCTGCAAATTCTTGGCTCTGGGCGCCGTTTGGTGATGCAACCAGAAAGCGGTGGCTCTTATGCCATGTTTGGTGATTTTGGTTCGATGGCCACGCTAGACCCACGGCCGGGCGGTGGCTTCACTCTAACTAAAGATGACGGAAGTGTAGAAACTATTTTGCCGCGCGAAGGCGGTGGTTTTGTTGTAACTGGCTCCAAAGGCGTAATTGCAACAATTCTTCCGGGCATGAATGGTCGCCATCACATTATTGGAAGCAAGCATGTTGCCTCAGGGTTTCTTGAATAGAACGGTTTTGCGAATGTGAAATTCACTCGAAAAATACTGATTGCCCTTGTCTTGGTTTTGCTTGTCGGATTTCTAGGCATGAAGTTATGGCGAGCATGGTCTACTGCTGTTGCAAAAGGCAGCATCAAGGAATGTGTCAAAGACATAGACTACGTGCCGTTTAGCAAAAATCCATTTCAGCTTTTGGATTTTTATGTGCCGAGCAAAGCGCGTTTTACGCCGATGCCTGTGATTGTTTGGATTCACGGTGGTGCCTGGGTTTCAGGTGATAAAAATCATCCGCCTGTTGAGGTTATGACAGAGCGTGGTTACGCTGTGGCTAGCCTCAATTACAGGCTCAGCCGCGATGCCCAGCATCCGGCACAGATTTTTGACTGCAAAGCTGCCATTCGATTTTTGCGTGCTCATGCCAAAGAAATCAATATAGACCCCGACAGAATAGGGGTCTGGGGGCATTCTGCGGGAGGGCATTTAGCCGCATTGCTTGCCACTAGTGGTGATGTCAAAGAACTGGAAGGCGAGCTGGGCAACAACAGTTTTTCGAGTCGAGTATGCTGCGCTGCCGATTGGGCCGGACCTGCAGATCTGCTAACTATTGCAGAGCAATCACCCCCGAATTGCAAAATTGATTTCAGGTCTCCGTCTAATCCCGTTGCTGTACTTATGGGGTCAAATCAGCCTTCGCCTGCTTATTTGGAAGCCAGCCCGGTTCATTGGGTGAGTTCTGACGATCCACCCATCCTGGTTTTGCATGCTCAGGATGATGATGTTGTCCCGGTTGGGCAAGCGAAAGAGTTTTGCGAGGCACTCAAAAAGGTGTCGGTTCCGACTGATTGCCAAATAAAATCATATGGCGGACATGGGCTATTCAAGCCAGAGTTCATCAATGAAACTATGGATTTCTTTGATAAGAATCTGGGGCGCAAGTAAGCACCGAATTTGGTGGTGAGCTCGTAAAACCCCGGCGAATAAAGGCTTTCCTTGTAGGGATCCTTGACAGTTTTGCCTTGCTGATACTAAGATGAAATTAACCACACTGAAAGATCGGACAGCTATGCCTGTCCGGCAGCTGGTTTTAGAAAATACAGGTATAAGAAAATGAAAAATTTGGATCTGATCGCCATGGTATTGCTTTTGATTGGAGGCATTAACTGGGGCTTGGTAGGCGCGTTTAACTACAATCTGGTTTCCAGTTTACTTGGAGACGCAAGCATGATGACTAGAGTTGTTTACGGAATGGTTGGGCTCTGTGCGGTTTACAACGCATATAAGTTCATGCAAAAGAAAGCAGCCTGAACATCTCAAATCAAAAAATCTCAGCGCTTTGCCGCTTTCTGAGCGTCAACTCGACAGGCGTGGAAATTTTTGTCCGCTAAGTTATTTGCTGAGCAATATATAGAATGAGGGTCGTGCCAAATTCTTGCCAAAAATCTGCCCGTACTTTGCCAACAATCTCAGATTACACTTTGTTCATCGGGATTGGGACGGGTTGGAGGTTTGGGAAATGGACTACGATTGTCAGGATTTGCCGCGAGAAGCTCGGCACATTGCTCGTGAGCTAGATAACGGTGATGTCCGCGAGGCCTCACATCACTTGCGCGAAGACCTTTTCCAATTGCAAAATGATCCGCGGGCTCAAAGGGAATTATTGAGGCTGGTCGACAGATTTGATAACAAAGGTCAGGGCGCTGACTTGCAAATTCAATACGGCTACGAAGGCAGAGTTTCTTGGAACATCGTTAGCCCGTATGCTCAACCATATGAGCAAGCACCACAACCATATTACCCAGCGCAACAACAGCCATATTATCCGCCTCAACCACAACCACAGCCCTATTATCGTCAACCTGATGTTGTCGTAGTACCACAACGTCCAGACCCAGGCGATCAGTTTGTGAATGGGCTTGGATTGGGCATCGGAGTAGGTGTCGGCGCAGCTATTACACGCGGCATCTTTGGTGGCGGATACGACCGTCATCGCCGTTAATCCAGGCAATTAGAAAGCAAATTTTTCATCCAATCAGCCGAGCGAAAGCTCACCCCAGCCAATCAAAACTAAGCGAGCTGCGCACTGCAAACGCGGCTCGCTTTTTCTTTGCCGTTTGAATGAAAAGGCAATTACATTGCGGGAATGACAGATGGACAGGCTTTTACTTTTGCCAGCAGTTCTGCGTGAAACTGGCTGAATTTTTCGCCACCCACCTCTGCAGGAATGCGGACGCACTCTTTGTCGTGTGCTTCAGCTGCAGCGTTTTGCCAGGTGTCATAAGGAAATTCAGAACTCTTTTGTCTTCTGTACCAAATTTCAAGACATTGTTCTTTCCAGACGATTAAGAGCGGCACAGGGGTGCCTTCAGCATTTTTCTCTTGCAATGTGCTGAGCCATGATTTATTGATTTTGATTGGGGTGCCGCCAGGGTAAACTTTGGCTTCTCTATCAGACAAGACGACTATAATTTCTGGCGTGCAAGCATGCACTGCCACCAGAACTGATTCGCCCTGCTTGCACCAGGCGAGTGTTTTAATGTAGTCAAGGAAGCTATCGAAAACCAGGCTGGGGGATTTTGTTTCTGTCATCGCCTTTACCGTGTCGCTGCTAGTCTCCTAGCTTATCGCTTTCTTCGGGCTTTTTCCTGAAATGAGATTGTCGAGTCGATCTTCAATTTGCAAGGTGTGATATTCTGCTTTGAACTTTCTGAGGAGCTTTATGTCTAGCGATCTCATTAATCTAGATGAGCTGAAAAACCTTTACGGCGACGCTTCTGTGAGGGAACTCCTTGAGATGTCTCTTGGAGAAGCTCGTGGCTTGGTAAATGAACTCAAAGCCAAGATTCCCGCGCGCAATAGCAGCGCAGTGTCGGCTGATGCTCATCAACTAAAGGGCATGGCTGCCACCATGACAATGAATCGTCTGGCTGAGCTGGCACACAAGCTTGAAATCAGCTCTAAGTCGCAAAATTGGGATGAATGCGATACTTTGATAGTGTCGGTAGATGCTTGTTTTGGCGAGCTGGAAGTTTTCTTGAAAAAGGTTCTAGCCTGACGCGCTTAAGTTTTCAATTGATGAACTGAGCCGCGATTTGTCTCATATAATGAACAATGTCTCGAACTGGCGGACTTTGTTCTTGAAAACGATGCAGCTAGGTCTTAAGTTGTCGCACAAGGTCTTGTTGCTGGTTGTGCTGCCGCTTGTTTTTGAGCTGGGCTTGTTGGCTGTGCTTGCAGTGTTGCTAAGCAAGTCAGAGGCTGAAACTTTTAGAGAGCATCATGCTCGCGCAGTCATTGCCGAAAGTAATGCATTGCTCAAAAATTTCATGGACGCCGGCATTCTTTTTCATTTATACAAGACGACTAAAAACGAAAGTTTTTTGCAGCGTCAACTCGAGTTGCTAGACGAAATTCCCAAAGAATTCAGATCGCTTAAAGTTATGGTTGCTGATAGTCCCCAGCAAGCAAAAATGCTCGAAAATTTTGACAAAGTTTGTCGCAAAGGATTGCTGCTGTTGAGCGATGCCAGGCGCGTCGGCGGCGATGACAGCAGCGCCTTTCGCTGGCAGGGAGCAAATACAGAACTTGCCGAAATCACAGATGAACTGGTAAATGGTTTGCGCAAGTTTGTCAAAGAAATGGAACTCGGCTCGCAAATAGGCACAGAGCGCGAGGCTGCTTTGCGAAAATCGGTGACTCTCTGTCTTTATTTTGGCGCGGCGCTAAACATCATAATTGCTGTTGCACTCGCTGTTTATTTCAACCGTGGAACAAGCAGTCGCCTTCTGGTTTTAGTGGACAACACAAAACGGCTTGCCCAGGGGCTTCCGTTGACTGCAGCTGCGCCGGGGCAAGATGAAATAGCACATCTAGATAAAGTGTTTCATGATATGGCCGATGCTCTTGCTGACGCGGCCAAACGCAAAGCAGAGCTTGTCTCAATGGTGACTCATGACTTGCGCACACCGCTGACCTCGATTCAGTCGACTTTGACATTGCTGTCTGAAGGTGTGCTTGGAGAAATTCCGCCTAAAGCTGCCAAAAAAGTCAACATTGCTTCAGACAGCACCAGACGATTAATCGGGCTTATTAACGACTTGCTTGATATTGAAAAACTCGAAGCCGGAAAAATGCAAATCGTAATTAAAGATTGCTCTGCCTCGCCGATTGTCGATGCTTCTGTAAACGCGGTTGCGGCCTTTGCAGACGAGGCGGGGGTAGGTATTGAAAAAGACCCTGCGGAGTATATGGTGCAAGCAGATGCAGACAGAGTTGTGCAAGTAATCATCAATTTGCTTTCCAATGCAGTAAAGTTTTCGCCGCGAGATTCCCTGGTAAAACTTGAGCTTGAAAAAATTGGAGACTGGCTTGAGTTCAGAGTAGTGGACCAGGGTAGAGGCATACCGGAAGAGCATTTGAGCAAAGTCTTTGAGCGCTTTTCGCAGGTTGATCCTAACAACCCAACTGAAAGAAAAGGAACCGGTTTGGGATTGCCGATATGCAAAGCCATAATTGAAGGTCATGGTGGCAGCATTGGTGTTAAGAGTAAGCCTGGGGAAGGCAGCAACTTTTGGTTTAGATTGAAGTCGAGTGAGCGGGGCTGATAGCGACTGATGCGTCCTGCTTCTTTGCTTATTTTTCTGCTTGTTATTATGAGCATTTCTGCCTGTTCTAATCTCGATCGCTCTTTCAATCTTCGTTATTGGGAACGCAATCGCTTGCTGGCTGAAAGAGAAAAATTGCAGCACCACTATTCAGAGTCTTTGTCTGCCGCCAAAAGTGCGATTAGTTATGCCGAGTCTTTTGGTGATAGCGACTTTCGACTTGCGGTAAGTCTCGACGATTTAGCAGAGATTTATATGGACAAAGAGAAATACAAACTGGCAAAGCCATTAATCAGGCGCTCGTTAGATGTTTTGTCCAGAGCAAAACAAGCGTCGGCAAATAATCTAGAAAAAGAAATTATTGCTCAGGAAAAAGCATTGGCATTAAGAATGCTTGGCGATCTCGATTACCAAACAGGAAAGTATTCTGATGCATTGAAATCATTCGCCGATTCTCGCGCAATTTTATCCCTGTACTGCAAGCAAGACGGTAAGGATGCCGGCAATCCGCTGGGCCTTGAATTTGTGAAATCAATTTGGGGAGAAGCTGAATCGCAGTACAAGTTGAATGATTTGACCGCGGCTGAATCGAGTTATCGTATTGCTTTGAAAATTGCACAAGAGAATTATTATCCGATTGCAGAAGAAATTAAAGATCGCTTTCAGGAATTTTTCCAAAGCACAGGGCGAAGTCTAGACGCACAAAAGCTCAATATCGGAAATCACTGGTCTCTGACAATACTAAAGGCGAAAGAGGCTTATCGAGCAAAGAATTTTGCATTGGCTACACAGCTTTATTTGCAGTGCCTTGATGATTCTCGCAGTATGAATGATGATGGCTTTCATTACGCTGTTACATGCAAACTGCTTGCCGATAATTGTGGGCGGCAGGCTGATTTTAAGGGAGTCGCTTACTATGACAATGAAGCTATTGCATCCTGTAGAAAGATGGCGCACCCAAGTACTACGCTTCTAATTGATTTGTACGCAGACCTGGCGCGCCTGCAAAATTTGCTGGGCAAAACTGTGGAATGGGAAAATACTCTGAAAGAGCAGTTGAAATTAGAAGAGTCGGTGCACGGTGCGCAATCACTTGAAGCAGCAAAAGTCATGGCTAGCCTGGCTGAAGCTGAGCTCAGCAATAGAAAAAATGATGATGCTAAAAAACATGCCGAGCTTGCATTTCATTCAATCAAGCCACTGAATGTTTATCCCAAATCGTCTGTTTATGCGTTTCAATCTATTGCAAGAGTCCTAATGACTTCAGGCGATTACAAATTGGCCAGGCAGGCTGCCTTAGAGTCGATTAAGGAGAATCAAGGGATTCCTCCAACTGTTTTGTTTCAACTTGCTGCCATACTGGCTAAAAATGGAGACTACAAGCAGTCGGACGAATTGGCAGCTTCAGGCATAACACATGTGAAAGCATTCAGTTCAAAAAATGAGCTTGAGACGGTTAACGAGATGACTGCAACGTTAAATCAATTCATTGCAGGCAAAGACGCTATATCTGTCCGTTGTTTCCGGACATGGATTTCGGAACTCAGCAAGTAACCGAACATGTTGGGCTCATAAATCATTTGTCTGAAATGAGCTGCATACGCGGTAAAATAGTAGTCCGGCGAAAATTGTTGTGCATACTGGTCTTTCGGAAAGATTTGAGTGTCTTATGAAAATTGACAAGGTTCTGATGGTCGATGATGATGATTACATTCGAAAGATTGCTGAAATTTCTTTGCGCAAAGTTGGCAAGTGGGAAGTATGCGTTGCTACCTGCGGGCAAGAAGCCCTTGTAATGGCAAACGATAATGCTCCCGACGTAATTTTAATGGACGTGAGCATGCCCGATCTCGACGGTCCGAGCACCTTCAACAAGCTGAAGGAAAGCCAGGCTACTTCAGCGATACCCGTGATTTTTCTCACTGGGCGAGTACTTAACGAAGAAGTCGAGGAATATCGTAAACTAGGAGTTGCTGGAGTCATTAATAAGCCTTTTGACCCTATGAAACTTCCAGCCGAGATACGGCGTTTGCTCAATGCAGACTAAACCGTGGAACTCGAATCACTTTTGTCACAAGATTGAGTCCAAATTCGGCCAATGAAAATTCTTGTTATCGATTCCGATTTGCGTTTCAGACGCCTTGTTATGGCTGCTCTAGAACCATTTGATGCTGTCGTAATTCAGTCTACAAGTCTGAAAGAAGCCGATATCGAGTTACAGGTTTCTCATCCGGACTTCATTGTTTTGGACGATGCCCAGCCCGATGGCAACGGCATTGAGTGGCTTGCTGCCAAGCGTGCTCTTGGCATTAAAACAGCTGCTTTGTTCTTTAGCTCAAGCTGCCACAGCACAGAGCACTTTTGCGCTGTAATGAGCGATATTCATGTGCGTTGCTTATTGCACAAGCCGGTAACCGCGGCAAGTTTAAGTCGTGTGTTTGAACATCATTTGAGTCAAAAAGACGAAGCGCAAAGCACTGCGGCAATCTCGTCAAATGACATGAGCGAAATAGAAAAAGAGCTGAAAGCACTTTCGGTTGAATATATTCGTGAGTTGCCCGAGCGCTTTCAGTTCTTGAAAAGGCAAGTTGTAGACCTGAAGCAGGGACGAGGCGAGCCTGACACTGCAAAAAATGAAGCTCACAAAATCAAGGGTACTGCAGCATCTTATGGCGTTCATGATGTCGGTGAACAGGCAGTGATTATTGATGACTGCTTGCGAGCAGTTTGCAATCAGTCTGCATCTGCTGAAATATGGGCAAAGCTAGAAGCTAGTTTAGATCAGGCGTTGAAGCTTTCTTTCGATGCAGTCGATAAAGTCGACGCACAAACAGCGGCTCCGGCTGTTTATGACGTAAATACTGCCATGCGCAACATCGGTTTGCCGGGGACGCGTGGGCAAACTATCGTAATTGTCGATGACGATGCTGATTTCACCAAACGTGTATCGCTGGTGCTTGGCTATGAAGACATGCTTGTTTATTCGTTTAACGATGCGAAAAATATCATTACTGTGCTTGAGCATTTGAGTCCTGATTTGCTTGTACTCGATTTGAACATGCCCGACATGGATGGCTTTGAGGTCTGTAAGCGAATCAGAATTGATGGGCGGTATGCGCATTTACCCATTGTATTTTTGACTGCGCAAACTGGCTGGGAAACCAGGGTTGCAGCTTTTGATGCCGGCGCAGATGACTACATACCTAAGCCGGTGGTAAACCAGGAGTTGATTGCGCGAATCCGTGTGCGTGCTGAAAAATCGCAACTGCAAAAGGAAGTCAACAGCCAATCGTCAGTTAATAAGTTGCTCTGGCAGGCGCTTTTGATGGTGCTGGTTCAGCAGCCTACGGGCAATAAAACTTGATACACTTCTTGGGTGCCTGTGGGACGGCTAAATACCGATGAATTCTTGGAAACTTGCCAGTCTAACTCTGCCATTGGTGTTTTCGATTGCACCTGTCACTGCCGCTGGCGTTCCGTCGATGAGCGGACAGGACTCGGTAGTTCCAAAGCGGCAATTAATTGCACAGCAAGAAAATAATTCAAGCGATTCTATGCCGCATGGCCCTGGGTCTGCATGGGCTAATTCGTTTTCGCCGGAAAACGGAAATCAGCAGCAAGAGCAAATGCAGTCCAACTATGCTGAAAATCCCGCGCAATTCCAATCTGGTCCACCTCAAGCTTACAATGCGCCTGAAGGTGGCTATTCAAGTCCTTATCAGCCAAGTTCAGGCTATTCCAATCCTGCCTATCTAAACACGCACTTGTTCAATCAAACTCAGGCAAACCCCTGGCGTGATGCGGCTCCGCAGGGCATACTCAGCTCGCGAGTTCAGCCTGCTGTTTTGCCCGAAGGATTGGTTTTGCCAATTCAGCTTGATTCTTCAATCGACATAGATAAAGCTCAGCCTGGTGATTACGTGCAGGCACATATTACGCAAAATATTTCTGCCGGTGGCGCTGCATATTTGCCTGGCGGAAGTGTTGTATCTGGTTCTGTGAGTAAGGCATCTGATGATGGGCAAAAAGGTCACTCAGGCAAACTCAGTATTGATTTTGTACAGGTCAAACTGCCAAATGGGCGATTGATTCGCATGAATGCACACTTGCTTGGTCGTATAGCCAATTATGTACCGCGCGACCCGACAAGTGCGGGCAGCAGATTTGCCGGTGCAGCCTGGCGCGGTGGGCTTGGCTCTGGATTGTCCTCGGGGGTGGGCACCGTATTTAGTGCTGTTGCCGATGGTGGCAGTGGTCCTGGTGGCGGCGCATATGCCGGTGCTTTTATGGGTGGCGCTTCAGGACTGCTTGAGACACTGTTCTATAGGCATGGACATCGCCAGGACACATTTTTGCACCCTGGCACGCGTATGCAAATGCAACTTGATTCTAATCTCGATTTGCCTAGTATTGCCAATGCGAATCGCTATTTACCTGGGTCTGGACAAAATACGGGCATTTTTCTCTTAATGCTATCTCCTGTTTTTGATCTACGAAAGCCATTACTAAAACAGTTGAGATTTCCAAACTAATGCAAAAGAAAATTATACTTATTCATGATGATCCTACTGTTTGCGAACAAATGCGACAGGCTTTTGTTAGTTATGGTTATGCCGTAATTCAGGTGCGCAAAACAGATGATGCTGCGGCTTTAATCAGTAACGAAAAGCCTGATGCTGTAATAGTCGCGCCGGATTTGTTGCAAGAGGAAATTAAGGACTTAATCGAAAAGTCTCGCGAAAAAAATGAAAGGGCGAAGTCTACCGCCGGTATTATGCCTGCGCCGGTTGAAGCATCTTCGCCCGAGTCTGCGAAGGCTGCGGCACCAAATGCCGAGGCCGCAGAAAAACTCAAACAATTTCAGAGCCTTTTTCTTGTAGTTAAAATCAAATACGCTCGAAGTCTTCCCCAAAAAATTGAAGAACTTGGACGTGACATTCAGGCTTCTATTCATGACCCTGAAGAAAAAGATGCGCTCGAGCAAGTGCGGCAGGTTGCACATCGCCTTGTGGGTACAGCGGGCTCTTACGGCTATGAACAGTTTGCCGCTTACATGCGAACCATCGAACAAAGTGCAATTGAAATTTCAAAAACTACAGATCAGGACAAAATAAAAACTCTCTGGGATAGCATTGAAGAAAGCTTGCGCATGGGCATGGCTGAAGCCGAGAGCATTGCGCATGAAGCCTCTGAAATGGAAGCAAACAAAGCCCCCGATGATAATCGTCCTATGGGGCCTGTTTTTGCAAGAGTGCTTGTGGTTGATGAAGACGAAGCTTTTTTGGATGTTGTAGAACTCCTGGGCAGGCAGTCAAACGTAGCTATTATCAAAGCGTCGGCTGAGGGTGCTGCAATGAATGCTGCTTTAATGCATCAATTAGATTCTGCAATTATCGATGTAAAGGCAGATGCGCCCGATAAGGCATTTAAGCTTGCCACTGACTTGCGCAGCTTGCCTGGCTATGACACATTGCCTCTGGCTTTCATTTCGGCAAGTGCTGAAGTGCGCCCTGCTGCCGAAGCTGCTCACGTTGGCGCCTCATTGCACCTCGATAAGCCGCTCGACGCTGCCGCGCTTGAAGCGGCAGTTAGGCACCTTGTAGCAATCAGACAAGGCGGCCGGCCCAAAGTAATGGTGGTTGATGACGACCCTGATTTTACAGCGAAAATCGCTTTTGATTTGAGAAACGATAATTTGCTTGTGCGCACTGTGCATGACCCTACAAAACTGCTTGATGCTTTGCAGGAATTTCCACCCGACGTCATGCTGCTCGATGTAATGATGCCTAACATGAATGGCTTTGAAGTTTGCCAGATGTTGCGTGGCATGCCGCGCTGGCGTGACTTGCCTATTATTTTCATCACTGCTGAAATTCATATCGATGCTCGCGTAAAAGCGTTCACGTCAGGCGGTGACGATTACTTGCCTAAGCCAGTTGTCACCGAAGAACTTCTTGCTCGAGTCAGAGTACGCCTTGAGAAATCGCGTTTGCTCAGAGAGCGTTCGGACAAAGATACAATTACCGGTTTGCTTTTGCGAAGAGCATTTGTAGAACAATTCAACGCTATGCTGGCTGATGTAGAGCGCTTGAACTCAATCATGTCTGTATGCTTGATGGACGTAGACCACTTCAAAAAAGTGAATGACACATATGGCCACATGGCTGGCGACAGTGTTCTTTCTGGATTTGGTGCTTTGTTGCTGAGGCGTTTCCGTGTTGATGATATACGAGGTCGCTGGGGCGGCGAGGAGTTTATCATTGCATTTCGCCGTGAAAATAAATCGACCATGCGGGCTGCTATAAATCGCGTGCAAGAAGAATTTAGCAAAATGGTTTTTGAAAGCGAAGATGGAAAACAATTCAGCGTAACTTTCAGTGGCGGTGTTGCCAGTTATCCCGATGACGGCAAAACATTGCACGAACTTTTGACGATTGCAGATAAACGCTTATACGATGCAAAACATGCCGGACGACGCAGGATCTTTATTGATGACAATGGAAACTAACAAGCAAGCAGCCGCGGACTCAGGTTCAGATTCTTCAGCCGATGTTGAGGTTAAGAAAGAGTCACTGGGTAAGCAAATAGTCAAACAAGTCATCGGCATTGTGCTTGCTGTCGGCATGCTCTACTGGTGTTTTAAGGATGCTGACCTGGAGAAATTGTGGCACTATGCACAAGATGCAGATCCTAAATTTCTCTGCCTTGTTACAGTGAGCGCTCTTTTGAGTCATTTGCTAAGAGCCTGGCGCTGGATCATACTTCTAAAGCCTCTATCGGATAAGCCAATTAGTTTGTGGAATTCCTTTTGTGCGGTTATGTATGGTTATGCGGTAAACATTGTCATTCCGCGTGGGGGTGAAGTCTCACGGCTTGTCGCCATTAGTAAGTCTGAATCGATTCCGTGGGCTGGTGTTGTGCCGACTATGTTTATTGATCGTTTGCTCGATCTTGCTATGTTGGTGCTTTTGATAGGACTTACTATCACAGTGCTTCCCAGTGGCAATCTAAATCTTCCCTGGGTTGTGCCTACAGGCATGACATTGTGCGCTGCTACTTTTGTTGGTTTATTTTCATTGCCTTTTGTTGGCAAAATAGGCCGCGCATTCTTGGATATTGCTCCAATTAAGAAAGCTGTTCCTGCAAAAGTTGCTGAAAAAATTGAAGGCTTGCTGAGACAGTTTGATCTGGGCACGCGTAGTTTGACCCAAGTTGCTAATCTCATTGTAATCGCTCTTTTCTCGGTGGCAATTTGGGCTTGCTATTACATGAATATGTATTTGATGCTTTGTGCCTTTCACCTCGATAAGGTCGTAGACCTTGCAAAAGGATTGGTCTGCTTCACAATAAGCTCTGTTGGCGTTTTGGTTCCTACTCCCGGCAGCGCAGGAAGCTATCATATTTTGACCAGCCAGGCTTTGCAGAAGGTTGCAGGTGTAGACCCGGCGCAGTCACTTGCTTTTGCAACTGTAAATCACTTGATGTGTTTCATCATAATCACGTGTGTACCAGCTGCAATTTGTTTCATAATCCAATCTGTACGCATGGGTAAAAAATAAGCGGATCAGTCTATTTTCGTGCTTCTATAAATATTCATTGTCTCTTCTTTTAGAGCGGCGTGACCTTTAACCGATTTGAGTAAATTGACTGAATATTCGGCGGCTTCCTTTGCCCCTCTTTTCTTGTCCATTGTGTGTTTTGCCAGGCGCTTAGCGCAGTGATTGGATAATGCGACTAGCTTTAATGCTTCTTCTTCAGATTTTGGTTTGATTTGGCGCAATGATGTGGCGAATGCGTTCATCAACAATACGCGGTTTGGTCCTTGTGGATCTATTGCTTGTGGTAGGTGCCCGATTCGGTTTAGTGAAATTAGCACCGATTCTTTCACTTTGGGAGAGTCTTCGTTTTTATCGTAAAGAGCAGTCGAAGACATTACGTCCTTTATTGCATTGTCGAAATCATGCTTTTGCAAATTGAATAAGGCTCGCTCTTTGTACATATCAATCTTAATTTCTGCGTCTGGTTCAAGCTTAGATGCCAGCTCAAAAACCTCGTCGAAGTCGTTCTGGGCACCGGTGCAATTGCCCTGTTTCCATTTTGAATTTGCGCGCATAGTCAAAAACGCTGCCTGTCTGTCTATGAGCTTGTCGCCGTATTTTTGACAAAAGTTAAATCCTCTCCCGTATGTTTTTTCTGCGTTTGCGCATTCTTGTGGGGTGCCCACCATCAGCTCATAGCGTCCCAGAGTTAATAGATCGTTGAGGTAGGGCGCGATCATATCTTCGCTTATCACCATGTTTTCAGGCCATTTCCTGCTAATGCGAGTCTTTTGCTTCTCGAGATCTCTGGCAATTCTGTCTTGTTCTGTTTCGAGTTTCACCGTACTTGCAGACTGTTTTAACGCTAGTCCTACTCCGATGCCACAGATGGCTAAAAGAAAAATGCTAATTGCGGCAAGTTTTACTATTTTGCCTTTTGGAGTGCTGGGGCTTTTTCGACGATTGAAAAGATCGATTTCGACAGTATCATTTTGAAAAATTGCTGCCAGTTCATTTGCAATTTCTTTTGCCGATTTTGGACGAGCGCTGGGTTCTTTCTCAAGGCAGCGCGCCACAAGTGAAGCTAGTTGAATTGAGCGTGGTGACTTTGTGTATGTATCAAGTCTAGCCGGCGCTTCGACCATATGTTTGTACATAGTTTCAAACGGTGTCTCTCCTTGAATTGGCGCTTTACCTTCGATGCATTCGTACATAATGCAGCCAATTGAATAGATGTCGGAAAGTGAATCACCCCGGGCGCTGCGGCACTGTTCTGGGCTGATGTAGAGCGGGCTGCCGAGCACAGCGTCTGTTCGAGTAATGGTGTGGCTACTTTGTTCGGGACTTGCCTCAATACGAGCAATGCCGAAGTCGATGATTTTGGACACGTCTTCGCCAGCCGGATTTTTGCAAAGCATTATGTTGCTCGGTTTGAGATCGCGATGTGCAATTTTGCTGTCGTGTGCATGTTGTAATCCTGATAGAACCTGGCTGAAAACAGAGTAAAATTTTTGCGAGCTAAGCGGCCCTGACTGTAATTCTTGCGCAAGTGATTTGCCCTCAAGATATTCCATGACGTGGTAAGGGTTGCCGTTTGCGTTAAATCCTGAGCTAAAAATGCGTACAATGTTGGGGTGGTCTAAAAGAGCTAAAACTTGCGCTTCACGGATAAATCGCTCTTGCGTTTCTTTATCGTTGGCTCCTTCGAAAAATAGAATTTTGATTGCCACCTGGCGGCTCAGTTCGCTGTCGAAGGCACGAAAAACCATGCCCATGCCCCCTTGCCCAACGAGACTGTCTATCTCGTAGCGAGCTGGGCAGGCAGCCTGCGCGCTGAGGCTGTTGGTGTTAAGTTTGACGGTGATGTCTCTATCTGTTTCCATCGCCTTAAACTACCTTGCTGATCTCATGCAAATCTTAGACCAAATGCCAATTACTTAAAAGTTGTCTGCCTGACTGATTCGCTTGGGATGTTTCATCATCATGTAAATTAACCATGAGCCGCCGACTGTGCACACTAAGGTAGACAGAACTGCCATTAGGCGCAAAATATTAGCAATTAGTCCATCATATTGCAGCATGTTCAGGCTTTCGAGAATGTAATTCCAATCATGTATAACATCGCCGCTGCCTTTGAAAGGTGTCACCAGGGGTAGTGCCATTGCGCTTGCATCTGCTGCGTATGTTGCAACGTCGAAAAGATTGCACGAGAGCCAGCCGAAACAAAAGGCGATGCCGAAATAATCTCGCTGCCTGAAGAACATCAAGGTAGATAGAAGTGGCACCAGGCACTGAAAAATCGAGCCTCCCGCGATGCCCATAAATTCACCAAGCGGTGCGAAGATGACATGACCCATTTCGTGGAATGCAAGATCTATGCCTTTGAATATGTCGCTTCCCAGCGGGTCTTTCACGTGGGTAAACATGATGTGCAACATAAAGAGAAGCAGCAATAGTCTTGGCCACCACGTGCGTCCATTGCACCATTTCTTGGCGTCTAAGAGAATATTTTGTGCCCATTCTGGAGTGCTGCTTTTTTTGCGCCTGTGTTTAATTGTTGCTTTGTTCATGTGGTTGGAATGTGCCGGCTCCTGCTAACATTATTCCCACAAGCTGTATGCTTAAGCTGGGACGCCTAGATGATTAGAGCGGTTATATGAGTATAAAAATTCAAACGCGTATTGCTTACCTTGGCATGGGCATCATGGGTGCTTCAATGGCAGTTAACCTTGCCAGGGCTGGCTTTCCGGTTTCCGTTTGGAATCGTACTGCCGGCAAGGCGTCTACTCAAAGGGCTCTAGATGCCGGCTGTCGCCTGGCTTCAACTGTTTCTGAGGCTGTCAAAGACGCCGATGTTGTTATGCTCTGTTTGAGTGATGTCGCAGACCTTGAGGAAATTTTGCTTTCAGCCGGAGGTGTATTGGCAAGCGCTAAGGCTGGGACAATCGTTGCAGACATGAGTACCACCGGCCCGGCTTGTGCCCGGAAAATGTCGGCTATGCTCTCTTTTGGGCGCTTGCCATTCCTCGATGCACCGGTTTCTGGGGGCGATCTCGGCGCCAGGCAGGGTACTTTGACCATAATGGTCGGCGGCGATAAGGCTGCTTTTGACACTTGCTTGCCGGTGTTTCAAAAAATGGGCAAGAAAATTCAATATTGCGGCCCTTCAGGCAGTGGCCAGGCGGTGAAGCTCTGTAATCAAATACTTTGTGCAGTTAATATGTTGGCTGTTTGCGAGTCTCTCAATTTGGCCGAAAAGCTAGGCATCGACCCACAAATGATGATTGACGTTTGCGGGTCTGGAGCTGCTGGCTCATGGGCTTTATCCAACCTTGGCACCCGTATTGCCAGAGGAGACCTCGAGCCTGGATTTATGATAAAAGACATGCAAAAGGACTTGCGCTTAGTATCTGAAGCACTGGACGATCGTGGTGCTGCGCTTGCTGCAACAAAACTCGCAAATGAGAAGTTCTCTGAGGCATTAGACCTGCTGGGTGAAAACGGCAGTCGCAAAGGCACTCAAGCCATGAGCATAAGCTATCTAAATAAGCTTAAGGCTCTGCTGGAAAAATAGACTGCAGCGCTGCGCGACTGCTGTATTGTGCGAAAGCATGCTCAAGAAATGAGCATTCCGTTTGCATAAGTGCGCATGAAGCTTTCGTATTCAGTTGAATCTAGTGGACGCGCAATTAAATAGCCCTGCAATTTTTTACAGCCGAATTCTTGCAGCGTTAGCGCCTGCTCTTTAGTCTCAACGCCTTCAGCTAGTGTTTCAAAACCAAGAGCTTCGCACATTCTAACTATCGCTTTTACTATAGAACGGCTTTCCTGCGATGTTGCCAGATCTTTTACGAATGACTGATCGATTTTGATTTGATCTACTGCAAATTTCTTGAGGTATGCAAGCGATGAATAACCTGTGCCGAAGTCGTCGATCGCAAGCGCCATTCCGTAGTTTTTCATTTGTTTCAAAACCACTGATGTTTGATCAGGATCGATCATGGCAGAGCTCTCTGTTATTTCGATCAAAAAATCAGATGGTGCAAGTCCGTAGTGTTGAATCGATTGATATAGCCCGGCTACAAAACTTTGATCTAAAAGAAGATTTGCCGAAATATTTATAGCTACGCATGAAAGTGGCATACCCAGCGATTTCCAGTGCACAAGAAGTTTGCAGGTTGCATCCATTACTTCAGCTGTGACTCTGCCGATTAGCCCCGTTCGTTCTGCGACAGGAATGAATTCGCCAGGATTTACCAGCCCGCTTGAAGGATGATTCCAGCGAATCAATACCTCTGCTTCTTCCGGCTTTCCGTTTGCCAGATTAAGCTGTGGTTGAAAATATGGTATCAACTGGTTTGTGCCGAATGAATGACGCAAATTATTTTCTACCCAAAAGTGCCGGGAGATGTTTGTATTCATTCGTTGTGTATAAAGCTGCGTGTCTGCAGCGCCCTGAGAAGTGGCGGCCGTCAAGGCTATGTCGCAGTGTTTTGCAAGAGTGGCTGCGTCTAACCCGTCTTCAGGGTAAACTGCGGCCCCCAGACAAATGTTTGTGGTGATTGTATGCTCTGCAATGGTCATCGGCGATTCGATTGTTCTGCGAATGTTCTCTATTGCAAGAGCCAGGTCTAAGTCGTTAGCACAGTCTGCAACAATAATTGCAAACTCGTCACCGCCCAATCTTGCAATGGCATCATCTTCTTTCTTGATTTGCGCAAGGCGTGCTGCCACTTCCTGAAGCACGCGGTCACCTGCCTGATGTCCGAGTGAATCGTTGAGTTCTTTGAAGCGCTGCAAGTCAATGAAGAAGAGTCCAAACTTTTCTTCGAGCCTTGCAGAGCGCTCTATAATTTCTTCGAGATCTTCAAAGAATGCTCGTCTGTTGCTAAGCCCTGTGACTGCGTCGCGGCTTACCATGCGGTAGAGCTCTTCCTGTGAATTTTTCAAATTTGTCAAATCTGACAGCGTAACCACGTAATTAGTAGTGATGTTCTCAGAGTCTACAACGGAGTGTAGTGTCGCCCATAGTGGCACCAATTCGTTCGATTTCTTTCGAATTACAAATTCACCGCTCCAGCGACCTTCTTTTTTTGCCGTTTCTTGCATCTCCGGCCAGCTGCTGCCATCCTGATATTCTTCAAGTTGCGGTGCAAAGGGTCTGTGCAATATTTTGTCAGGCGAATTTCCGGTAAGATCCCAATACGCATTGTTTGCATATTGCACCACAAATCTAGCATCGGTAATTACGATGGCTTCTTGTGTTTGCGCAAATACCTGTCGAAAAATACTGTGACGTTGTTCGCTGTCATGTTCGACGCTGATATCGGCAAATGCCACGACAGCGCAGATGACGTTCCCTGCACTGTTACGAATTGGGTTCGCGTTTAAGCGCAAATGAATGCCTTCGGGCTTAAACCGGTTGCGAATCACCATTTCAGTGTTCTTTATGATTTCGCCTCGCAGGGCGCAATGCACAGGCAGTTCTTCATTGCTGTATTTGATTTTGCCATCGCTTTTGTAGGTGCCGAATGGCATCATTGAGCCGTTTAGAAAATACTGTGGGCGAACTGCGCTGATGGTTTGTTTAAAGCTTTGTTTGACCTGGGTGTTGCCTTCTCCGGCTTTGGCCGGGACGCGTATGAGTCCCTCGCATCCCTCTCCCAGTATTACTTCTGCAGATTTATTCATACTTATGATCGATAGATCGGCGCCTACGACTACGAGCCCTTCTGCAAGGGTTTCGAGTAGTGGTGCTAGTGCCGAGAGATCCATTCTTTGTATGTCTGCTACCTGAAGTGCCCGCTCTCTAAGCCCTGTTTAACTTGCAGGGCCTCAATTTGCCATTGGAGTTCTTGAATGATAACACCCGTATGGAGGCGCCTGGACTTAGGTTTGGCAAGAGTAATCTTGCTGGGGGCGGAAGTCAAGACCGTGCTGCTGCTCTTGAATCAGCCCGCATTTAGCTTGCTGTCACGTTTGTGCTGCGGGCTGCCTCGTGTCCGCTGAATATTTCTGGTTCGCCTATAGGTGCTTTTCTTAATAAGTTATCTAAATTGTCAACCAATAATCTTCATGTATTGCGGAGTAACTAATAAGCCCTGTCTCACTGAGTCGAGGCGCATTTAGGACAATGAGAGTGTCTATTTTTCGGTACTAAGTGTTGAACAGTTGCGATGCAAGATTTTGTGTGTACTACGCATTTCTTTTTGCAAGTTTATTGAAGGAATGCGGATATGCTTGCCATTGCAGGTTTGCCACACGAACACATTACGATTTATCCGTCACTTATACGATTTGCACCAATTGCCTTGGGTTGCAGAATTAAGATATGAACGATTCAACGCAAAACTGGGAAAAAATGCTGGCGCTGGCTCAGCGTACTCAGTCAATCGATTTGTTATATCTTGCTCTTGAGGCTGCTGAAGTCGCATTTGGTGAGGACAGTCCGCAAGTAGGACAATGTTTGATTGAGCTTTCTACTCTGCTCGAACAATCTGGCAAAGTTGACGAAGCAAACATGGCCACCGACCGGTACAGGGAAATCTTGCGTAAGTATGCACAAGAGTTAAAAGAGAAAGGGCAGATTTGAGAGCTTCTTTTAGGGTCCAAAGATTTTTTGGAACCAATTCAGTTTTTTCTTTTGAATTGCAAAAACTCTTTTGGCGCCAAAGCGTTTGATTACAGTGTCAGCGCCAAACATGCCCCAGTAAAAGCCAGAGCCTAGTGTAGGTTTTCGCAGGTCAATAAATAGATAGCTTTCATCGAGCGACCCGGCAAATGTTTTGAGATCATCATCATTACTCGCCAGGCATTGTTCGTGAGACAGTGCGTTTGGGTTTTCTGACTGAATGCTCATAGCGAATGTTTCGTGAACTTCGCTTATTTCACTAGTCCACGGAGCATTGCCTAATTTGAATAATTCTGTGAGGAACTGTGTCAGTTCGGCTGCCTGGTATACGACTACCGGTGGGTCGTGGCACACATAATAAATCGGTCCAAAATCGGTGCTATCCTCGGTAATATCTGCGACCCAGAAATTGCCGCAATAATCACCGATGAGGGGTATGCAGTTTGCAGACATAAATTCTGCTCCGAAGCAGTCTTCTTGTTCGCAGCTAAAACTGAGCGATGAATTGAGAAATGAATTGGTGAAATCTAGTTCTAAACCACTGCAGTATTGAAGTAGTTCTTTCATTTCTTTTGTAAGTTTGCATGGTAACTGTGCTTCAAATTCAGTGAGTTCTGTCTCTGAGAGGGGGGGCTTGAGTTTGATGCAGCCTCTTCGCCCTTTGGGGTCGGTAAAGCTGCCTTCCTGTGCCAGTTTTACTATGTCAATTGCATTCATGCAGGCTCCGGAAATTTTGAGATGCTTCAATAAAACGTTTTTCGGCAGCCGTGCTTGAGTTTATTGCTATGGAGGCTGAAGCTCTTATTTTAGAACACGCATAGTAAATGTCAGTGGATATTTTGCTGACAAAATAAAAATTGCTGTCAAGCATTGTTTTGAATTGAACTTTTTCGATCAAAGCAACGTTAACAGTATTGGAAGCAGATAGTCGTGCCCCATGCCAACCATGAAGGAGGTCTTTATGGAGAAAATATATGACTGGAAAAATGTTCAGTCCAAAGACAATCTGCTTGCTCGTTTCCTGAGTTTGTTTTACGTAGTACCGTCAGCGGTGGCAAGTGCGTCGCTATTGAGACAGCCAAAATTGATTTCGAGAATAACTCTACCTATTTATCGTGGACAAAAGAATTCAGGTCGGGCAAGAGACAACAATAGTAGTGACGACAATGCAGACAATTCTGCAAAATCAGCTGCTGGTGACAATCAAACTGACAATGTCATGTCTGAAGAAGCGGAACAAGCTGAGCTCGATGCCGATTCTGACCCGGCTCGTTGTTCTAAGCTTGCTACTGGTCCGGGTCATTGTAATAGCAACAAAAACTGCCGTTTTGAAAGTGCCAATTGTTGTTGCCGTTGCTGCTGTAAAGCAGCTCAACCCAATTGTAATTGCGCCTTTCCTCACATTCTTTGTTCATCGATATCCGCAACAGAAAATAGGCAAAATGCGCAATCTGTTCTCAAGATTGTGCCGTCGACTTCTAAGACTTATATGCTTGGAGTACTTAGTTGTGGTTATGTACTGAGTGGCTCAGGCAAGTTGAAAGAGCTGGCTCGCAAAAGAGCATAGCCGGCACAATTGTTCCACTGCGCTGTGTGAGTCTGGGGAGATATCGCACAGCGCGGTTGGAGCAAAATGCCTGATCTATTTTCCTTTGAGTTCTGCCTTGACCATATCGTCAATTTGCGAACGCATTTTTTCAAGCGCTGTCATCGAATCGTAAACGTGAAGGGCTGCCTGTCCAATTGGCTTGGCATCTTTTTGCTTGATTTCATTTTTCTTGCCTGGAACCTGATTTACAAGCTCACGCATCGTTGCGATGTTATTTTCGGCTGCCTGCATTGAGCTTTGCATGCCCTTCCATAGATTGTTCATTTCCTCTTTTGAGCCTTCTGGCACTATCAATCCATCAACGTGAGTGCGAAGCGCTTTTATGATTTCTTCGGCTGTTGAAAGAAAGCTCTCAATTTTGTCTCTTCTAGCGGGCAATGAACCCATTTGCATTGTGCCGTTAGGATTTCCGATAGCAGGAATTACAATTCCGTTGCCGATGTAGTTAGGGCCCCTGACAGTTACTGTTTCTTTTCTTGTTGTTTCTTTTGCAATTTCAAGTGCAGAACCTTGCAACATTTTTGCACTTGATTCAATCATTACGAGGCCTTCTTCAAGGCGTATTGCCGATCCTCTAACTCCGCCCTGTAAAACGGTTTTCTTTTCTTCTCCGGCAGGTGCATCTGTACTTGTTTCTGCTGGAGTCTTTGCTCCTGCATCGGACGACTCGCCGTCGGCAAATGCCGCATTCAAATAAAAGTTTGTCGACAAAAGTATCGTAGCTAGAATCAAAGGTTTTCTTAAATTGCTCATTTTCTCGAATTTAATCTCTTCTATGTTGTAACTAAGTCTATCCCAAGTTATGCCCCGATGCACGCTTGATGCAGCCGTCAAGGTGCCTGCGGCTGGTGGGCGCCTGCTTTCAGGGATTGTGGGTTTCATTTTGCCAAAGCCAAAAGCTAGTAAACTTGTTAATCCACCCTACCCGTTCGGCAGGAGAAACTGTGATGCCCAAGTCTATATCTTTGCTAGTTGGCTCTCGCAAAGGTGCTTTCATTTTGAAGTCCGACGCTGCCAGGCGAAATTGGTCACTTTCCGAGCCGATTTTTCTTGGGCACATTATTTTTCACATTGTTTCTGACCCACGTGACAAGAGGCATCTGGTTATGGCCGCCAAAACAGGCCATCTCGGGCCCACTGTCTACCATTCAAGTGATGCCGGTGCAAGCTGGCAAGAGTCAAAAACCCCTCCTGCATTTCCAAAACTTCCCGAAGGTGAGAAAGGGCGGGCTGTAGAGTCGGTGTTCTGGGTTACTCCAGGACACGCCAGTCAACCTGGCAAATGGTATGCGGGCACAGCACCTGCAGGCTTGTTTGTCAGCGAAGATCATGGTGACACCTGGAAGCCCGTAAATGGATTCAACGAAGCGCCAGATTATCCACTTTGGGCTGCTTCTGGTGCCTCTCCCGCCGGACAGATGGTTCATTCAATCAATATTCATCCTTCTGACCCAAAGCACATTTATCTTGGTATTTCAGTCGGCGGGGTTTTCGAATCTACAGATGAAGGTGCTAGTTGGCGTCCCCTCAACAAAGGCTGCTTTGCCGAATTCTTGCCCGATGAAAATGCTGAATTTGGGCACGATCCACACTGCATGTGGCTGCATCCGCAAAAGCCAGAAAGGCTATATCAACAAAATCACTGCGGTATTTATAAAATAGACCGCCCCTCCAACGAATGGCAACGCATCGGCAAAAATATGCCCAAAGAAATCGGCGACATAGGATTTCCTATTGTTCTACACCCTCGTAATCCCGATATGGTTTGGGTCTTCCCGATGGATGGCAGCACCGTTTGGCCGCGCACAAGTCCCAATGGACAACCTGCCGTTTATGTTAGCAAAGATGCTGGCGCTAGCTGGCAGCGTCAAGATAAAGGGTTGCCTGAGAAGAATGCATATTTCACAGTGAAAAGGCAGGCGATGACTGCTGATGAAAGTAATCCCTTGGGCTTGTATTTTGGCACTTCGCAAGGTGAAGTCTGGGGGAGCTCAGATGAAGGTGCATCTTGGACATGCCTCGTCAAACATCTTCCTGAAATTTATTCACTAACAGTATTGGAAGAGGGTGAGTGAAATGCTTGTGCTCATTCCGAGTCCTTTGCGTTCATACACGCAAAATAGAAGTGAGGTTGATGCAGCAGGCTGCACTCTTGCAGAACTATTGTTTGATCTCGACAAAAAATACCCTGGTATTCGCTTTCGAATGATTGATGAGCAAGACAATATTCGACAACACATAAAAATCTACGTTGACAAACAACCTGCAGAAAAAATCAGTCGTGAACTAAACGGCAGCGAACAGATAAAAATCGTAGCTGCCTTGAGTGGAGGCTGAGTCTATGCTTCTTTCTCAGTCGGAGCTAGAGCGCTATAGCAGGCACTTACTTTTGCCCGAAATGGGAATTGAAGGTCAAAAGCGATTAAAATCGGCCGCCGTGCTTGTAGTTGGCGCAGGTGGACTGGGCTCGCCTTTAATCCTTTATCTTGCCGCAGCTGGCGTTGGCAAAATAGGAATTCTCGATTTCGACAATGTCGATAAATCAAATTTGCAACGGCAAATCATTTATCGCGATGCCGATGTTGGTTTTTCCAAGGTTCAACGAGCCGCCCAACACGCAAGTCAACTAAATCCAGAAATTCAAATTGAAAAACACGAGCTGCGTTTGACTGCCGAAAATGCGCTCGACATTATTTCAAAGTATGATTTGGTTATTGATGGCAGTGATAATTTTTCAACTAGATATCTGGTGAATGATGCTTGTGTATTATCAAAAAAAGCAAACGTGCATGGGGCTATCTATCGCTTTGAAGGACAAGCAAGCGTTTTCTGTTATAACGATGGGCCTTGCTATCGATGTTTGTTTTCTACGCCTCCAGAGTCAGGCACAATTGCAAACTGCGCTGAAGCAGGCGTGCTAGGTGTCATGGCTGGATTAATTGCTTGTGTGCAAGCGACCGAAGTTTTGAAAATCATTCTGGGAATTGGAGATACACTGCGTGGCACTTTGCTTTTATACGATGCGTTGGCAATGAATTTTGATAAACTTCCTATTCCGAAAGATCCTAATTGTGCCATTTGTGGAAAAAATCCTAGTATTCGCGAGTTGAAAGATATTGAACTAGTTTGCATCCCGGAGAGCAAAGAAATGGAAGAAAGAGCAATTGCGCCCACTCAGTTGAATCAAGAGTTGAAAGCAGGACGGCAGCTTGTCTTACTAGACGTGCGAACACCTGAAGAAGTATTGTTTGGTCAATTGCCAGGCGCTCGGCATATTCCACTTGCAGAGCTAAACGAACGTACTGACGAACTAAACGATAAAGATGATATCGTAGTTTATTGCAAAGGCGGCGCGCGTTCTAACAAGGCGATGCACATTCTACTCAGCAAAGGATTCGGCAAGACACGCAATTTGGTTGGTGGCATTACTGCCTGGGCGAAAGAGGTAGACCCCACCATTACAGTTCCGTAAAGCGCAGCCGCAGAGGCATCATTTTGGATGAACTAAGTTCTAATGAGCAGCTGAATACCGATCCTGTTATACCTGGGATCGATGACCTTGTACTTTTAGGTCGTGGTGGCATGTCTGCGGTCTATCGCGCGCGCGATAAAGTTTTAGACCGTTCTGTTGCAATCAAAATAATTAACTTTGCTGGTGATGATTCCAGTCGCTTGCTAGAGCGTTTTTCAGCTGAAGTGAAGATTTTGGCTGCGATGAAACATCCAAATATTGTTGGTGTTCAGCGATATGGTGTTACAAATGCCGGAAATCCATTTTTGGTAATGGATTATGTTGATGGGATTACCCTGCGCAATTACTTGAATGAAAAAGGCACTTTGCCCGCCAGAGATATGCGCGTAATTTTTACTCAGGTGTTAAGCGCGCTTGCTGAGGCTCATGAAAGAGGAATTGTCCATCGTGATATTAAGCCTGAGAACATCATGATTTCTATTCTTACTTCTTCGCCTGAAGCCACCAGCGGAGCCTCTTCGAACGACTCTGCATTTTTGCATGTCACCTTGCTTGATTTTGGTGTTGCTAAAGCTTTTGCTAGCCAGAATGTCGGGTTGACGAAAACAGGGGACGTTATTGGCACTCCGAAATATATGAGCCCTGAGCAATGCATCGGAAAAACTCTAGACCACAGAGCTGACCTGTATGCGGTCGCTGCTGTAATGTTTGAATCTATCTATGCAAAGGTTCCTTTTGAGTTCGAAGCTGTTTCTGAGACTCTCTATCATAAGCTGAATGATACGCCTGAGTCTTTATTTTCTAAAGGACTTCCAGCCACAACCTCGCATGCATTTAAGAGCTTCTTTGTAAGGGCTCTTTCGACCCGGCCTGAGTCTAGATTTCAAAATGCAAAAGAGATGAGTACTGCCATAAGTGCATTGCCCGACAAGGTTTTTGATAAGGTTCTGCAGGCAAATGCCAAAGGACTCATCATTGTTTGCTTGGCATCGGTTTTGGTGATTGGATTTTTTATTGCGAACGTTCCAAAGGCTAGCAATCGAAAAGCAACTCAGACCTTGCCGCAACTTAGCGAAAGGGAAGTAAATTTGGCCATAGCTAAATCTCGCACGTTGCGTGATCTAAATCGAAAAGATCAAGCCTTGCGACAACTCAAAGACGCCTACCGTTTGTTAGGAAAGGATCAGTCCAACAAAACAAAGCTTTTGAGAGGCAGTTTGTTAGCTGAAATGATGCCGATGCAAGATGGAGTAGATGCCGTTGATACCTGTAATGCACTAATTCCAATTCTGGATAAATTCAACCCGAGTGACAGTCAAAGGGTGACGGTGCGTTCCTATCTTGCAAACCAATATCACGTGCTTGGAAGGCAACCTGAAGCAGTTAAGTCTATGGAAGAATGCGCGCAATTGATTCAAACGGATGTTCCAATGAAGCCTATTTATTTATGGCGTGCGCAAATGTTCCTGGTTCTTTGGTATCGTGAGGTTGGTGCATTAGCTAAATCTATAAGCTTGCGCAATCAACTCTGGGAGACGTTGGATGGGGTATCATCTGCCGAAGATCCCGGCGAACGCGCGCGAATTATGATCGAGTTGCTCATTTCATGGGTTAATTCCGGTGAGAGTGGTGTTGCAAGACAGAAAATGAACGCTTCTGCTGAGTATCTAATGAATTTGATTCAAGCTGACGAAAACGCCCCGGTACGGAGCGCGCTATTGAAGAATGCAGAAGAGCTTTGTTCTGAATTGCAGCTACCTGGAGTGTCCAAGAAATTTCACGAGGCGCAAAGCAAAGGCTGAAGTCTAATGTCTTTGTTCTTGCTGAGCATGTTCCCTTTTATCTACTCACGAATTCCTCATTTGCTCCTCACACATTCTTGACGGAAGATGATTAGTATTTATCTTGTAGACCAAGTTTGTAGGAGAAAATGTTATGGCAATTGCAGTAGGCGACAGATTTGGAAATACTTGCCAGGACTTGTGCATTACCGGTAGCTGTGTTTGTGGCGCCAACAGTCAACAAGCTGTAGCAAGTTATAGCAATAGCAAGGGAACGATCACCATAATTGCTGGTGAGCGTCAGGGTTGGATGCTTCAGTCGTTATCGCAAGCACGTCCAGGCAAATACAACTCATTCCATAATCATGGCGCATACCACGGGCACTAAACTCAGCACTCGAGGTGTATGAGTTGTAAATTGAATTGCTGAGTAGGCTGTCTACTTAACGAGTGGCAGCCCACTCAGAAATTCGGTATCACAACTTAAGCGGTGCTCCGACAGCTTTTTCCAGGTCTGCCCATGCAGTTTGGTAAGCTGAGACTGCATCAAAATAAGCAGACAATGTCTGTTGGTATTGCTGCTGGGCGACAATCGCTGCGGGCAAATCGCTAGAGCCAACTTGATATCCGAGTCTTGCTATTCGTGATACTTCCGCCGATGTCGGCAATAATTCGTTTTGGAAAATCGAAATGTTTTCTTTTGTGACTTCTATTTGGGTGTATGCCGTAATGACGTCGGCTGCAATTTGAGACTTTAACAAGTCTACCTGCTTTTCTGATTGACGCAAATTTGCTTTCGCCAGCAGTACTTCGCCCTGGTGTTGGTAAAGCACTGGTAATTCAGAGCTTACTGTCACAAAGACGCCATTGCCTAACCAATTGGGTTCTGCAACGAGCTGTACAGGTTGATGTTTTACAAACGTTGCAAATGTGTATCCGGAGCCGACAAATAGATCGGGCACGCGTTGTGCTTTGGCCAGGGCGACAGCCTTTTCATTAACCTGCACTTGCTGTTTTGCGCTGCGCAAATCGGGTCTTGTTTCAAACGCAGTGGCAAGTAATTGATTAAGTGCGGGCAATGTGCGTTGCGGCGATGGAACAATATCTGTTTTTTCGGTGGACAACCGGAATATGCCACAATCGTCAACATCGATTACTTCAATTTTTTCAGGTCTCTCACCGGTTAGCAAAGCAAGCGCGGCAGATGCTTGCTGCAATCTTCCTTTTGCTTGATTGCGCAGGGTGTCAAACTGCTGAACATTTAGGTTGGCTTGCATATATTCTGTGGCTGCTGCTTTGCCTGCATCTACTCGTTTTTTTGCAATCTCCGCAAGGCGAAGCCCCACTTCTCTTTGTGCCTCGACCAATGCCTGGTAGGCTTCTGATGCGGTGAGTTCGGCATAGGCGCGACGGACTCGGTTATGCACATCAAAACGAAGAGCATCTAGCTGATTTTGGGCAAGCACATAATTGGCTTTAGCAACTTCTACTTTTTTGCTTCGCTTTGCAGCCGTTTGGAATTGTTGTGTGTACCCTATTTGTTGTGTTTGACCTGTGAAAAGATGATAAAAGGATGGACCAAAACCGAGTTGTGCTTGAAACTGCGGGTTTGGAATTGCACCGGCAATTTTTATTGCGGCAGCGGCAATTGGCAATCCTTTTCTTGAAACTGTCAGCTCTTTGTTTTCGCGCTCTGCTCTCTCGAAGCTGGCGGATAGGCTGAAATTGCGACTTGGTGCTGGGCTGTTGAGTTCGCTTTGGTTTTTGTTGGAGGGATATAGAGAAGATTCGGATTTGATTGGATCGGAATCTGCATTTTGCTGCGACATTATTTTTGAAGTAGGCTGAAAGCCTATGCCCCCAGGGGATGACGTCTTTCGGTGGGACGGATTCGCGGCGTCGTTTGGTGCATGTTCTTGGGAGAAAGCTTCTTGTTGGGTTGAGATTGATAGGACTAAAGTGATCAATAACAGCGAGCAATTTATCTTTTTCGCAGTATTAATTTCAAAACAATGTATGCTTGCACTTTTCATAGTTTGAGTGGCACACCGGTGGCCAACTCCAAATCTGCCCAAGCATTTTGATAGGCTGCAATCGCATCGAAATATGCCGCCCTGGTTTGTTGATATTGTTGCTGTGCAAGCAATGCAGCCGCAAGATCAATTTTGCCCAGTTCATACCCTGACCTACTAAGTTGTGCCACTTTTTCTGCTGCAGGAATGAGGTTGCGTTGATAGGTAGCAATGTTTTTTCGCGCAAGTTGAACTGATTCATATGATGTGACGATGTCGGCAGCAATCTTGGAATAAAGATATTCGTTTTGTTTTTGCTGCTGTTGCCAGACGGCATTTGCTTGATTGATCTGGCCTTTGTATTGATTGAAAATTGGAGTTTCCTGCGAAACTGTTAGCAAATATCCCGGTTGATAAGGCACTTTTGCAACTGGTGGATTTTGAGTCTGTGACGCTGTAACGGAATTGGCATTTGAGTTGTCCGGCCCCGCGTTTATTGATCCTGTATTTGATGCCCCGGAGCTATCCGAACCCGAGCTGTCAGTTACCGAGCTGTTGCTTGACGGAGCGGAAGTACTGTGGTCGCTTGTTCTCGATGTATCGGGAGTTGGACTAGAGCTTGCTGCGTTTGGATTAAAATACTGCGGTTGAATTGATTTGTAACTACTGAATAGATATTGAAACCCAATAACAGGGTCTGGTATGCGCATCGTTTTTGCCAGCGTTAGTGCTTTTCTATTCGCGTATGCTTGCTGTATTGCGGCATTGAGATCTTTTCTTTGCTGCCAGGCTAGAGGCAGCAACTTTTGAAGCGGCGGCAACTCACGAGTGAAGTCTGGAGTGAGTATCGATGAGCTGCTTGATAGATCGAAAAGTCCATTGTCTTCAACGTCAATAATTTCTTGCTGTGTAGATGTTTCTCCTAAAAGCTGAGCAAGGCGTGCGGTGCCTTGCACTCGTTTGCCTCTTGCTGTGTTAAGCAAAACGCTAAACTGCATCGTTGCCAGTTTTGCTTGCATTAGTTCTGTGCCCGGAACTTTTCCTGCGTCATAGCGATTTTTAGTCAGGTCTTGCAGTTTTTGCGCGATTTCTCTTTGCTTTTTTAAAAGTTCAATTGAACTCTCTGTGGCTGCCAGATCTGCATAGGCACGACGAACTCTATTGTGGACATCAAAACGGATCGCTTCAATTTGTAAGGCGTTGAGGAAAAAGTTTGATTTGGCTACGGCAACTTTTTTCGTTCGCTTGCCTGCGACCTGTATTTCTTCAGTAAAGCCAAATTGCTGGTTGTTGCCGGCAATAATGTATTGCCACGCTGGTCCCCATCCATATTCAAGATTGAAAGTTGGATTTGGTATTGCCCTGGCGATTACTATGCTTGCTTGTGCAACAGGCAGGCTGCTTGCTGCAACCAATATTTCTTTGTTATTTAGATCTGCCTGCTTAAAGCAATTTTCTAGAGACAACTGCCGTTTGATCAATTGTGAGCTTGTGTACAATTCAGCGGTGGCTGAATATGATGGCGAAGTGATGCCGAAAATTTGTGTGCCGATAGCAAACAGCAATAGGCTTGCAGTTCGAACTGTTATTCCTGTCTTTTTTCGAATGCCAGTCACAGTTTAAGCGGCACCCCCATGGCTTTTTCAAGGTCTGCCCAGGCATTTTGATATGCAACCACCGAATCAAAATACGACGACAGTATTTGTTGATATTGACGTTTTGCCAGTATGGCACTCGACAAAGCAGCTTTGCCAATTTGATAGCGTTTCAATGCCATTTGCGATACTTGAGCAGCCTGAGGGATGATTTCATTTTGAAATTTGATTATGTTTGCGCGGGCCACAGCCACTGCTTCATAGGCTCTAACAATGTCACATGCAATTTGAGACTTCAGTTGTTCGATTTCATCATAATCTTGATTCAAGGTTCCTTTTGCTTGAGCAATTTCGCCTTGATTTTGATAATACATAGGATGCGTCATTATAATGTTCAAATAGCAGCCCGGTGAGTTTGGCACTGGTCCGTTTGCAAGTGAATACGGCTGGTTCTTTTTGAAAGTAGTAAATTGATATCCCGAATCGAGAAATATATCTGGAATTCTTTGTGCCTTAGCCAGGCTGACCGCTTTTTGATCTGAGTTTTTTTGTTCAATTAAGACTTTCAGGTCTGCTCTATGTAAAAATGCTTCGGGAAGCAAGTCGGACAATTTTGGTAATTCATGCGAAGGTTCTGGCACTAGTTCTGTTTTCTCTGCCGAGAGTTTGAAGATGCCGTTGTCGTCAACGTCAATTATTTCTACTGCCTGTGGTGTCTCGCCTATTACAAGCGCCAGCGCTGCGGATGCCTTTTGAAGCCGTGTTTGAGCCTGGTCTCTTAAACTGTCAAATTGTGCGACGCCGAGTTCTGCGTGCAACGAGTCTGATTTTGACCCTTTTCCTGCCTGAAACCGCTTTTCGGCCGTTTGGTATAAAAGCTCGGCTGCTTTTCGTTGTGATTCAAGCAGGTTGACGTAAGCTTCAGCTGCAGCCAATTCTGCATAAGCTCTGCGGACGCGATTGTGCACATCGAAAGCGGCGCCTGCATAAAGCTCTTGTGCAACTTTGTAATTTGCCTCAGCTACTGCAATTTGTTTGCTTCGTTTTCCTGCCGTTTGAAGCTGCTGCTGAAAGCCAAATTGCTGTGGGTTTCCTGCAATAATAATTGAATAAGCAGGACCCCATCCGTAAAACAGATTGAAGCGCGGATTTGGAATGGCTGCCGCAATTTCTATGCCGGCTTTTGCAATGGGCAAATTGTATTTCGCTGCTATGATTTCTTTGCTGTGCTGATTTGCAACTTCGAACGACTTTTCCAGGCTGAGCGACCTGAGCCCATTTTTAGCTGCAGGCACAACTGCTTGGCTGGCTGCAGCTAAAGGCTTTTCATCTTGGGCAAGCAAATTTGTTTGAGCCCCGAAAAGCAAAGATGCTGCGCTCAGCGAGGAGACTGCTAGCCTTTGTATGGTGCTATTTTGATTGCTTTTTATCATTCGAAGTCGCCGCAGAATCATACATAGTTCCTTCAAGTTCACTCTTCGGAATTTTGTTGGGACATTCACCTGAGTTGTCTGCTGAATTATTTTGATCTGGTACTTGGATGCGCTCCAGCTTTATGTCTGGCTGTTTTGGCGCCAGCTTTTCGTTTGTGCCTGATACTTTTGAGACTATGCCAGGATCGAGACCCTCGATTGTCTTTAATGGCATTGGAATTCCAATATTGTCGAGAACTTTAAAGAGCAGTTTGTCAGTAGATTTCTTCTTTTTTGTCTCGCATTTATCTTTGCTTACTGAACTACCATCTGGCGTTTTGTTCTCAATTTGGAAAAACGATTCAACAGAATTATTTTGATCTTGTTTTGCGCTGCTGCCATGCTCGTCCGCAATGGCTATATTGACTTGACAAAGGGATAAAAGCAATAGAGCAAGCAAATATGCTGGTCTGTTCACTTAATCATCTCCTGCTGTAGCCTTGAGTGATGCTCCTAAAAGAGCAATTGCTCCTTGAGAGACTACCTTGTCTCCATCTTTAATACCACCGATAATTTCAATATTCTTTGTGTCGCTTACTCCTGTACTTACTTCATGCTGCTCGTATGTTCCGGGTTTGACTTCAATGAAAACAAAATCGCGGTCGCCTTTTTCGAGCACTGCCGATTTCGGAATTGAGACAACGTGCTTTTGTCCTACGTCAACTTTCATGCGTGCAAACATGCCTGGTTTAAGATGAAAATCGGAGTTAGCCACATTTGCTCTAACAGGGAGTGTTCTGGTTTGTGCACTTATGGAGTCTCCAACCCAGATTATTTTAGCGGGAAATGATTTGCCGGGTAAACTGTCAAGCGTAACAATTGCCTGTTGTCCCTTTTTTACGTCGGCGATGTCTTTTTCAAAAATGTCTGCAAAAAGCCACACTTCCGATAAGTCTGCCAGGGTAAAAAGCGGCTTGGTGCCGTCGTTCATGTCGCCAGGATTGATAGAACGGTCTATGACTAGCCCCGAGCGCGGTGCTCGAATCACAACGAAGGGATCTAATTTTCTTTCGGCAAGTACTTTCTTTGCTGAATTTGGTGGTGCGCCAAGCAAAGTTAGTCTTTCCTGGGCAGTTGTTAGTGTGGCGTCGAGTTTTGATTTCAATGCCACTAGATTTGCTTCGTCTTTTTCCAATTGGTTTTCCGCTGCTTGCAAATCTGCTTTTGCGGAAACCTGCTCATTCCAGAGTTTCGTTTCTCTTTCAAATGTAATGCGAGACAATTTCAATTGAACTTCTTGCTGCTTTATATCAGCGTTTGATTGCAATGAACTTTGCAGCAAATCAGATTGAACCTGCCCGATGGGGTCTGACTTTATTACAGCCATGATGTCACCTTCGTGCACCATTTCGCCCAGCTTTGCTCGTACTTCAACGGCTCTTCCCGGCGATGGTGTAGAGACCTGATTGCTTAGCTCTGCGTTTGGGCCGACTCGACCTGTTGCATCTACTGATTTATATATGAGCCCTTCGTGCGCCGTGGCAATTTGCAGTCCTATTTCCTTTTGCTGATTTTCGTCAAGTACTACGGTGTCACTACTTGATGGTGCCAATTTCTTGGGGGGCGCGGGAACTTCTTTTGGAGAGAATGCCGTTGCAATAGAAGATACTGAGAGATTTTTTCCATCGGGACTGCTGCAGCCGCACAGTGCTGTGATACTAATCCCGATTGCTAAAAATGGCAGGAGACCTTGTGCTAATAATGCATCAGGCTTGGGCATATCTGGGTCCTTTTTCTTGTCTCTTTCGACAACTGAGTAAATCACAGGCAAAACAATAAGCGTTAGAAAAGTGGCTGAGAGTAAGCCGCCAATGATTGCGATCGCAAATGGTTTTTGGCTTTGTGCTCCGATGCCGTTTGACATGGCTGCAGGAAGCAGCCCCAACATTGCCACAGTGGCTGTCATCAAGACTGGGCGCATCCGATCTACCGCACCCTGGAAGGCCGCTTCTTTTACAGTCAAAAGTTTTTCTTTTCGCAGCAAGTTGATGTGGCTTATAAGAATTACTCCGTTTTGCACTGCCACGCCTGATAGCGCGATAAATCCAACAGCTGCCGAAATACTAAAATAAGTGCCGGTAATGAGCAGCGCAGATATCCCGCCCAGCGCTGCCAGCGGTACTCCGCACATGATGATAAGCGCATTCTTGTAAGAGCCGAAAGCTGCAAGCAAAATTAAAAATATCAATAGGAAAGTTGCGGGAACAATTACCATGAGCCGCTGGTTTGCCTGTTGCTGAAATTCATATTGTCCTGCCCATTTGAGAGTGTAACCCTCAGGTATTTTTACGTTATCCTTTATCGCTTTCTGCGCTTCAAGAACTGCCGAGCCAAGGTCTCGTCCACGCAAATTAATCCGAACGTACATGACGCGAGAGTTAGATTCTCTGGTAATGACAGCGGCTCCGGTTGCATATTTGATGCTTCCCATCTCGCTAAGAGGCACTGATTTGATTGGACCTGGGGGATCTATCAATATATTGTCTAGCGCTTTAATGTTATTGCGATATTCCTTGGAAAAGCGAACAGACACGGGAAAGCGTTTTTCGCCATCAACGAGACGCGTGGCTATTTTTCCGCCAATTGCTGTTTCCACAACATTTTGCACATCTGAAACATTCACGCCGTAACGGCTTGCTTCGTCTCTGTCAATTTGAACCTGGTATTGAGGTTGACCGAGTTGCTGTGTGTTTGCCACATCAACGAGACCGGGAATTTTTGAAACAACCGAAGTAATCTGGTCGCCGATTCTTTGTAATTCGTCTATGTCTGGTCCGTAAATTTTTACAGCAAGCGCACCTTTTGCGCCAGCGACAGCCTCGTCAACGTTGTCCTGAATATACTGCGAAAAATAATATAGTACATTCGGAATCACCGATAATTTCTTGTTGAGCTCGATAATTAGCTCATGCTTGTTTTGGTGGAATTGGGGACGCCATTCTTTTGCTGGTCTCAGGTCTAGAAAAGTTTCTATATTGGAAAAAAGGTTTGGATCTGTTCCATCATCAGGGCAGCCTGTTTGTGTGGTGACATTTTTTATTTCCGGAAAACTTGAAATGATTTTGCGTATTTGTTTGGCAGTGCGCACTGATTCTTCAAGTGAAACCGAAGTAGGCAAAACTGTGCACCGAAGCCAGATATTGCCTTCGTCTAATGCCGGAAGAAACTCGGAGCCAACTGCACTACCGAGAATTCCTGCAAGACCAAGTGAGCAAAGTGCGCCAAGAATGACCATGCGAGGATGATTTAATGACCAGCGCAGTGTAGGTTTATAAAAGAAGTTTGCCAGGTGTATAACAGGGCTTTCTCTGTGTTTGAGTTTTCCTCGTGCTAGAAAAATTCCAATCAGGCTTGGTATTACAAACAGGGCTGAAATCAAAGCTCCCACAAGATATAAATTCATAGTGAAGACCAGCGGTCTAAATAGTTTGCCGGCTACACCTTCAAAGGTCACGATAGGCAAGAATGCTGCCATGATGATGATGATGGCAAAGAGAATTGGCTTGCCTACTTGTTGTGCGCTTTTGAGTACTACTGCCTGTCTTTCTTCTTTAGTCGCTTCGTCTGGAAGATGGCAAAGACGTGCAAACGCATTTTCAACCATCACAACTGCGCCATCAACTATGATGCCGAAATCGACAGCCCCCAGGCTCAAAATATTAGCTGCAATGTGAAAGCTGCTTAGTAGGAAGAGACCGATACAAAGCGAGAGCGGAATTGCCATTGAAGCAATCAGTCCGCTTGTGAGGTCAAAGAGAAAAATCACCAGCACGGTGACAACTAAAATAATGCCCTCAAATACATTGTGAAAAATCGTTTCTAAAGTATGATCAACAAGTTCTTGTCGATCGTACAGCTTTTCGAGTTTTATGCCTTCGGGCAGTGCTGCTCTAATTTCGGGCAGCTTCTTATATAAGTTTGCGACAACTCTTGAAGGATTCTCGCCACGTCGCATTAGCACGATGCCCATAACCGCATCGTCATCATCGTGACCCGTGCTGTCTGTTTTTCCAAATTGACCGAGCCTTAGTCCGGCGCCGATATCGACTCTTGCTATGTCTTTTATGCGAATTGGTGTGCCGTCTTGTGTGCTTGAAACAACTATGCGTTCTATGTCAGCCAGATTGTTCAGCAAGCCCAAACCACGCACCACATAGGCGCGCCCGTTGTTTTCGATGTAATTGCCGCCTGCTGTTCCGTTTGAATTTTGAATTGCGTTAAAAACTTGAGTCAACGGAATTCCGTATGAAACCAATTTTTTCGAGTCAATGTTCACCTGAAATGTTTTGGTCGGTCCACCAAAACTAATAACATCAATAACACCGTGAATCTGTTTGAAAGCTCTTTCTAATTGCCAGTCTTCGATCGCTTTGCGATTCATCGGCGAGTAATATTTGGACTCAACCGTAAATCTGTAAATTTCACCTGTAGACCCTGCGTCAGGATCTAGGCTGGGCTTTGCGTCGTCTGGAATGTCTGCTTGTGCGATTCGTTCCAGTACCTGTTGGCGTGCTTGAAGAGTGGGTGTTCCGTCTTCGAAAATTACGCTGATTACAGAGAGCCCCAAAATCGAAACTGAGCGCAGTGTTAATTCACCTGGTATTGCATTTAGCTCCTTTTCCAGCGGAATGGTAATGAAACGCTCAACTTCTTCGGCGCCTTTGCCTGCAGCAATTGTAATTACTCGCACCGTAGGTGGTGCAAATTCTGGGTAAGCCTCTGTGTCGAGTGTGAAATGAGCCCATACCCCTCCGGCAAAAATAAGCACAATCAACAGTATCGACAAAAAACGATTTTTGAAGAAAAGCGCAATTAAATTTTCAAGAAGCCTATTGATCATCCTGTTTACTTAGCCTGGAATGTGCTTTTGCAGCGCAATTCAGTCTAAGCCCGAACCCCGACCGAGTTGCCGCGGTTGATCCTAACATAGTCGACAATTTGCCCCGTGACCAACGCGTGACCAGAGTTCACTTTTGTAAGTCTTGCCTTGACAAAGTTGCCAGATAATTCAATAGCGCAGATAGCTGTGTAGGGCTATTTTTTATTTCTACTGTATGGCGCAAAGAGGCTATAGATTCCATAAGCTGCGACTACTGGCGCGTCTATAAATGCTTGAGCGCCATCCTTGACGAGATCTTTATCCTGTTCTGTGCGTTCTTTGTCGCAAAGTCCCATGGCTCTGCCTGCGGCATGGATAGGAAGCGCTGCTGCGCCGATTGTTATTTCCAAAGTCCCGGCCGCTATTGTAAGCCCGGCTACCAGCTCTGCTGATGCAGCTGCCTCCAGTCGGCCTGCACCATAACCACGCAATTCTCGAACATTTTGTGCGCTCTCGCTCCATGCGTCGTGGATGCATTCGGACAGCCACGATTGTGGCTTTGCTGTTGCCGTACTCTGCGATTCGAGTCTTGTTTCCATATAGCTTCAACTCCTGCATAGCAAGTATTTAAGGAACACCCTGAGTTGAAGTCGCCGGGGAATAATTTGTTTTTATCCTGGAATGAGTATTTTTTGACAAGTTCAAGTTTCAAAAAGCAAGCAAAAGTCAAGCCAAATTCCAGCAGCCTCGGGTCAAGCTTCTCTATCTACGGGCAGTCTAAGTTTCGGTCGTTTAATCACCTTTATAAACTTACCGGCAACTAGATTAAACGATTGTTTTGGGTGCTATGTCTGGGTTTCTTTCGTCTCGTGCTCCAATCGCTCTAGCAGCCACATTCTGGCTAGTGTGGAAGGAGGGATATGTTTTTTCTTGGCATATTGAGTAAACATTTTTAGTTGTTCGGCGGGGAGAGCCAAATTTAGCTGTGAGCGGCTTGGTTTAATCTCTAGTCGCGGGTTGCGGTCTGTTTTCTCATCTTGTACCCACTGATATTTCGAGAAATATTGGTCGATTTGCCGAGCAGAAGCGTTTGGTCCAGGAGGAGGCGGAATGGATGGGGGAGCGGATGCTCCGGTTTGCAAAACCTTCTTTTTCTTGCTTCGCCTGCCGAACATGTTTCTTTCTCGCTTTGTTGTTATTGGAAATCATTTTTTGTCTTTCTAGCATTTTATAGCATTGCTAGAAACCCCGCAAGTATCGATAGAGTAAGCTATTAGCGCGTCTTCTTGACAGGGGTTTTGATAGTACTTAGACTGATGATCTTGATTGCAAGGAGTTGCAAAATGTCTATATTTCACCAGGTCGTCTTGCAGGGCGACTCAATTTCGATTGTGCGAAAGCGTGATTTCTCGCCCGGAGTTATTAATCTCGAAAAACTTGCCGAAATCAGGGAGATCAAGGAAGAAGCAGATGGCGAAGCTGTCATTGTATTGCAAGATGGAAGCCTACGCAAAATTGTCGAATATGAAGGCTTGAATCCGTTCATGTTAAGTGCGCAAGAAAGAGATGATATGGCTGAGTGGTTTGCGCAGCTCAGTATTTCCTGTGACTCTGAACTCCAAATTCTCTGTTTGTACAAAGCATTGCAGCCCGAGAAAGTATTAGAATGCGTTAGCCGACATATAAACTCTAAAGAGCAATTTCTGCTTTGGTGGCATGATTACCACGCGAAGTGGTTTACTAGGGTTTCCGATTTATATTTTCTACCTCAAAGAAAGTTCTATGTAGTAATAGGTGTTGATCCCGAGCCTGTTTTGAAAGAGCAGAAGACTGCAGCCAGACTTTCTGAGTTATTAAAGCAGCGATTGGAAACACTGCTGCATAGTTTCGCTTCAATTGAAATTGCCGCGCGTGTGTTAAATCGCAGTCAAGTCAGGCATCTTTTGCAGTCGTGTATTAATCCTTGTGTTGAAGATCTTTCTCGTGTTCAAGAGATTCCGGAATACGAGAGCGCCTCCAGTCTTTGTGTTCCAAGCGGAATGGAAAATGCGGCAAACCTACAAATTGGCAATAGCTATGTTTCAACACTGGTTCTGTCCATGTTGCCGAAACAGGTTTATGCGGGGTGGACTCTAGGATGCTTGAGCCTAAATCGGTCTAACTTGCTTTGTCTGCATCTTCGGCCGATCAAAGAGTCGGACAAGCCTACGCGCGTTGGAATGTCTTACTTATTCACACTATGGGATACGACTCTTGACGGGCTGGATGCAACTTGTGCAAAAGTTAGGCAGGTCTTTACTGCTGCTGGAGCAATTCTAGACAAAGCTGAGACCTGGCAGTCGGAAGCTTGGGCTTCTTTTTTGCCATTAGGTCGAAACAGAATTCCAATGAGACAAAATGTAGAAGCCAAAATCGCAGGCACCTGTTATCCGTACGTCGATTCAAAATTCGGCGCCCAAGATGGATTGTTGCTTGGCTTTAGCTTGGCGGGTCGTGATCCCATTTTATTTGATCCATTTGATGCAAAGCAGAAAAACAGAACTCTTTTGATTCTTGGAGATGACAAACAAAAATCACGCCTTTTGAATTTGTTGCTAATGCGACTTCTTCCGACAGGCGCAAAAGTGCGCGTGGTCCACGAGTTAGGTGAAATCCAGCGTATTTGTAATTTACTTGGCCCTGAGCTTTCTCAAAGTAGAGCGCTAAGCGAGGTCAGTGAATTAAGTAAACTCAAAACTGATCTTTTGCTCGAGGTCTTCAATACCAAGAAGGCGCTGCTTGAGGAAAAATCTAGAATTGAAGCGGCGGTACTTAAACAAATCGCAAATGCCGTGAAAGACTCAAAATCAAACCAGCGTCTAATTATTGTCGTTAGCGAGATTGTGAGACTTTCGGCAGATAAAAAAGGGCGAAAGGTTTTGGCTGAGTTGATTGAATTAAGCGAGTTACTCCAAGTATCTGTGATTGTGGCAAGTAGCAAAATTGAGCAAATCATGGAAATGCCGACAATGTCGGCATTCTTGAAGGAGCCCACCAGTAAAATCATGTTGCCCACTAATTCAAAGTCAAAATTGAAAGGTCTAAAAGCTCTCGGACTTGGTGAGCAAGCGTTGCTTGCCGTTGAAAATAATGTTACTGACTCCAGTGATTCTTTGCGGTTTCTTCTGAATTCTTGCGGCAAATCAGGAATGGTTAATTGTGTGCTTAGCCCTCAGGAGTATTGGCTTTGCTCAGAATCCGCTGAGGATTCCGCTAAGATAAAGAAGAGAATGCGAATGATCAAGGCGGACAATCCAGGTATCAACAACTGTGATAGCTTGCGACAGGCTGTGTATTATCTTGCTTTGGAAAAAGATTAATTGCCAGCCAATCGAAAACTCGACGAAATTTCCGTCGCCGGAGTACCTAAAAACCCCTCCCCAGAATGTTATCTCTAGTCTCTATCTGCCCCTTCTTGCGGAACTCCAAGATGTTTTTGGAAATGCGAGATGATGCGGGTCCAGAGTTGTTCCATAACTACAGGGTCTGGCACCATATGTGTTAGTCCTGACAAAGGCAAGATTTCAAATGTCTGTCCGTTGCGAAATAGTGCATCGGCTAGTTTGAGTGAATGTTTGAAGAAGACGTTGTCATCGGTGGTGCCGTGTACCAGAAGTAATGGTACTTTGAGGTCGTGGGCATAGGTCAACAACGATGATTCTTTGTATGCTTCTGGGTGCTTTTCTGGTAAGCCCAAGTAGCGTTCGGTATAACAGCTGTCGTAATCAAACCAATCGACAACTGGGGCACCGGCGACTGCGGCTTTATATATTTCCGGTTTTTGCAGTGCGGCAAGTGCAGACATGTAGCCACCAAATGACCAGCCTGTGATGCCGATGCGTTTGTCGTCTAGCTCTTTGTATTTTGCGCAGAGTTGTTGAATACCGGCGACCTGGTCATCTAAAGGTATAGTTCCAAAATGCAGTCCGACGGCTCTTTCAAAATCGCGCCCACGACCCGGTGTGCCACGTCCGTCAAGTGATACCACTATAAATCCCTGGTCTGCAAGCCACTGGTCTAATAGTAGAGAGCGTCTGCTGTCTATGACTTTGATAGAGCCCGGCCCGCCGTACACATCGACAATCACCGGGTAGCTCAAGTATTGGTCGAAGTTTTGCGGGCGCACTAGTCTTGCATGAAATTTGTGCTCGCCGTCGAGTTGCACGAATTCTACGTTAGGTGCGGCCGGTGCTTCTTCAGCTATTGAAGGAATTGCTCCTAGCAGCTTGCCACTGGCAAGATGAACTGTGGATTGCGGCATTGAGTCATGCAAGCTTTCATCATGTACATAGATGCTGTGATCTTTTGAGAAACTGGCTGAATGAACTCCGCGTGATTTTGTAATTTGAACCGGCGGAGTCTTTCCGTCTAGTGCGATTTCATACAAATGCGATTGAGTCGGATTTGAGCTTGCCAGGCAATATGCGACTCCTCTAGTGCAGTCGACATCAACAAAGCTCTGCAAGCCAATTTCTTTGCTGCTCAAGATTTTGATCTCTGCCGTTTTCTTATTGTGCAGTTCAAGTTGTTTGCCGCCGCTGCGCTCGCTTATCCATAGAAATTGATTGCCATCGTCTAGCCAGCAAGGCATTTCCTTTTGCAAGTCGAGCCAGTCTTTATCTGTTTCTGTGTGTATCGCATTGGTTTTGCCTGTTTTTGTATCGACCTCAAGAACTTTCATTTCTTTTTGATCGCGAGTCGAAACCAAAATTGTGAATGGTCCATGTTTGGGCCAGGTGAAAGAGGCAAGATATTCGTATTTTTTGCTATCCCAATCTATCCACGTGCTTTGTCCACCGGTGGCGGCGATGATGCCTAATTTGACTTTGACATTTGGCTTTCCGGGGCGGGGATAAAAGTTGGCTATGGGTTTTTGATCTGGATGAGTGGGGTCTGCCAGATACCAAATCTCAACGCCTTCGGCATTGGCTTCTTCGTATGCTATGAATTTTGAATCGGGCGACCAGCAATATCCGCTAAATCGACCCATTTCTTCTTGCGCGACAAATTCAGCAAGCCCGTGACTCAAAATGTCGCTGCCACCGCTGGTGATGCGCTGTGATTTGCCGGTTTCTAAATCTAAGATGTGGAGGTCATAATTTTGTACGTATGCAACAGACTTGCCATCAGGCGAGAATTTTGGATCTAAAACTGCCTCGCTGCCGGTTTCAAGCTGCTTGATCTGTCCACTTGCACGATTAACATCGTAGAGTTTGCCCGACAGGCTAACCAAAATATTTTTGCTGTCATCGGATATTTGAAAATCTGTAAACCCGCCAACGCTGATGCGCTGTCTTTCGCGGCGTGCCTTTTCTTCGGCTGAGAGATTTTCGGCTGCGCCTTTGAGCACTTGCTCTGGGCTCAGCAGCTCTCTGCTCTTTCCTGTTTCGACATCGAAAATAAAAAGGCTTTGTTGTGCTACGCGGGCTTGAGACCTCAAGAATAAAACTGCTTTGCCATCTGGCGTGGGTTTGGCTTTGCTCGGCCTGCCCAGCATAAATCCTCTTGTTTCGGCATAGTCGCGTAGGAAAGCTTTGTCTAGCAAGTTCACGCTTGAGTCTCCTTTGTTTTGGAGTTCTGTTGACGATTTGGCTGACATGTTTCCTCCCGCCGAACTTGTTGTATCAGGGCTTGCTATTGAAGATGTTGCAGTTGCACTGAAAAAGAGAACTGAGCAAACAAGCAAACTGCCGATAGCAACGAGATGCTTGAAACTGCACCATGCAAAATCACAGGTGCAAAGCAATTTTGCGCCTGTGACAGAGTCTGAGCGTGAGCAATCTCTATGGCTCATTTGTTGTTTTGCTTAGTTGAAATCAACTACTTCCCCAAGGAAGGGAAGTTCGCGGAATTGTTCTGCGTAGTCGAGTCCGTATCCGACTACGAAAAAGTCTTCTATTTTAAAGCCGACATAATCTGCCTCAATCGGCGAAACTCTTCTAGCAGGCTTATCAAGTAATGCTGCCAATTTGAGAGTTTTGGGGTCGAACTGTTCGCGAAGGTAGTCAAGGAAGAACTTTGCCGTTCTGCCTGAATCGATGATGTCTTCCACTACCAGAATGTGACGTCTGGCGATGTTGGGTAAGTCGAGGTAAGGCGTTTGAACTTGACCTGAGCTTTCGGTTGCAGAACCGTAGCTGGAAAGTCTTACGAATTCTAGTTGCAACGGGTCTTTTGTTTCGATTTCGCGCATCAGGTCTGAAAGGAAGAAAATTGCTCCTTTCATAACGCCAATGACCACAGGGCGCTCTAATTCTTGATAGTCAGCGCTTATCTGTCTACCCATTTCTGCAATTCTGGCTTTGACAGCGTTTCCCGAATAGATTTCGCGAATTTGAGCTGTGCCGGCCTTCATGTCTTTGTAAACCCTTTTGGACAGGTCGACAGCCATGGCGTTATCCCCCAGCGTGAAAGCCATAATGTTATCGCATATCCATAGATGGGTCTTGAAGGGAGTCAGCGAAGTTACATTAATCGAGGCGATGCCGTAGCCGGGGCATACTTGAGTTTACATTTGCAAACGGGGCAAATTGGCATAGACTATTGAGTTTGCTTGACTTTTCAATTTGAGGTTGATTATTGCTTCGCCTTTTAGAGCCACGTGAAATTGATGCAGTATTGAAAGATAATTTCAAAGTCTGGTCGCCAGGGCTAAATCTCTCTCAATATCGCCACTACCAATGGTGGCAGTTGCAGCAGCCCTGGGGGCGCAAGCATCTGCAATACTTTGGTTATTTCTCCGATAGCGGACAACTGGTTGCTAGTTGCAAATTGTACAAATTTGATTATCAATCGCGTCAAAAATTTTATAAAGTTGGTGGTGTCGGAGCGGTTTATGTGGCAGAGCGAAATCGCGGACATTCCTATGGCTTGAAAATGCTGGAATCGCTTATCGAGAAATGCCGCGAAGATGGCTTTGACGCGCTTACTCTCAACTCTGATATCGACCCTGAATATTATGAAAAACTTGGCTTTCACCTGTTCGATTTTGAATCATTTACTGTCGAGCTAAACGATGCCTGGCTGCGAAAAGCAATTCGCCATTGCGATGATATTTCAGATAGAAATCTCGATGAATCATTCGTTGTTCGCGCAGTAGCACACAGCGATTATGCTGAAATGTGTAAGCATCACCAGCGGTGGCTTGCTGCTCAACCTTTTGGCATGCGCCGTTCGCTTGATTATTGGAGCTATAAACTTGGTCGCGAAAAATATTTGCAGCAGCACTCTAAATTGAATTGGCCGCGGCAAGAGCTTGTTACTGACAATTTTGAAAAGTATGAGGGCGGTTATGCCTTGCTCGAACAATCGGGTCGTTATTTGCGCGTTCTTGAAGTTATTGGCAAAGAGTCCATCAGAAATTCACTCTGGGCTCAAATTCTCAGGTTGGCCCAGAGGCGGCAAGCCAAGACTATAAGAGGTTGGAAAGTTGCGGCTCCGCCTGTGAGCGGTTTGACTGTGCATCAACGCGATTGGTCTTTTCCGATGATTTGTCCTTTAAAAGAGGAACTGATGGACAAAATGTTAGCCTGGACAGAGTTTGACCCTCCCAGTATGCTCGAGCTTGATCATTTCTAGTTTTTTGGGTAGCGCTAGCTGCCCTCGTTCACTTTATGCTCACTTTTAACTGTGATCGCATGTAAATTCCGTGACGAAGTGTTTCACTTGGCTACGAATAATTAGCAGATGCTGTAGCTTCGGCGCTCTAGCGGCTGACCTTGCTAAACTTGGAGCACGTCATCACATATTTAAGGTACTTCGCAGTGAAGACATTAGAAGCAGACAGCGCCCAAAAAACAGAACAGGGCAAGGTTATTAACGATTTCTCCATTCAAGTTGCCACTGTGAATGGTTCTGGAAGCCAATCTTCCAACAACGTTTTGATGCGTTCCATCTTCCAGATGGGCATCCCGGTAAGTGGCAAGAACCTGTTTCCCTCCAATATTGCAGGGCTTCCAACTTGGTTCACAATCCGTGTAAACAAAGACGGATGGATTGCTCGCAAGGCAGAGATGGACATTCTAGTTGCCATGAATCCTCAAACGGCAATGGAAGATGTCAAGTCTCTCCGCCCAGGTGCAGTTTGCGTAAGCCCTGTTGAGTTGATGCTCGACAAGGTCCGCAGCGATGTCAGGCACTATCAAGTTCCGTTTGGTCAACTTGCAGCAGAAACAACTGAAAACATCAAACTCAGAAAGCTAGTCACCAACATGATTTATGTTGGCGTAGTGGCCGAACTGCTTGAAATTGATCAAAACGAAATTGACAAAGCAATCACAAACCAATTTGAAGGCAAAGCCAAAGCGATTGAACTCAATTTGACTGCTTCAAACAAAGGACGTCAATGGGCCAAGGAAAACCTTAAAAAGGCTGACCCATACTATGTTGAAAAACTAGACAAGACCACCGGCAAAATCATCATTGACGGTAATGCGGCGGCTGCACTCGGCAGCATGTTTGCCGGCGTCACTGTGGTTACCTGGTATCCAATCACTCCATCTTCGAGTCTTTGCGAAACACTTGCAGAATATTTGCATGAGCATCGCGTAGATAAGGATGGCAAAGCGACTTTTGCCGTAATTCAGGCTGAAGACGAAATCGCTGCAGTGGGAATGGCTTTGGGAGCCGGCTGGGCTGGCGCTCGCAGCATGACTTCAACCAGCGGACCTGGCATCTCGTTGATGTCCGAGTTCACCGGTTTGGGTTATTTTGCCGAAATCCCAACAGTTATATTCGACATTCAGCGCGTTGGTCCTTCAACTGGTATGCCAACAAGAACAAACCAGGCTGACCTTTTGAGCACATATCAACTTTCACATGGCGACACCAAGCATATTGTGTTGTTGCCTGGCTCAGTTGAAGAGTGCTACAGCATGGCAATTGCTGCGTTTGACCTGGCAGAGCGCTTCCAAACACCAGTGTTTGTGCTTAGCGACCTCGACCTCGGTATGAACAACTGGATGTCCGACCCATTCAAATATCCTGAAACTCCGCTAGATCGCGGCAAGGTTCTCGATGCTGAGCAATTGGAAAAAGTCGGTAAGTTCGAACGCTATCGCGATGTCGACGGTGATGGTATTCCATACCGCACATTGCCTGGCACCGACCACCCGCTTGCTGCATACTTCACACGTGGAAGTGGACACAACGAAAAGGCTCTCTACACCGAGCGTCCAGAAGACTATGTCAACTTGATGAACCGTTTGAACCATAAATATCAAACAGCTCGCAAGTATGTTCCGAAAGCTGAAGTGCATGAGCACAAGGGCGACAAAGTAGGCATCATTGCCTTCGGTTCGTCGCACCCAGCTGTGATGGAGTCACTGGAAGAATTGAAAGCAGCGAAAATACAAGCAAGCTACTTGCGTGTACGCGCTATTCCATTCACCGAAGAGTTGCGCAAATTTGTTGAATCGCATGAAACTATTTATGTGGTTGAGCAAAACCGCGATGCTCAATTGAAAGACTTGATCTTGATGGAACTTCCGGAATACTCATCGAAGCTGCGCTCAGTTCTTCATTATGACGGGCTGCCGCTCGACGCTAAAACCGTCACTGAAGCCATAATTGAGCAAGAGAGGAAATAAGAAATGGTAACTACACCCGCACCGAAAACTAACCGAATCGGGTTGACGTTAGCTGACTACAAAGGCTCTCCGTCTACTCTTTGCGATGGCTGTGGACACGATGCCATCACTGCTCAAATCATGAAAGCATGCTACGAAGTCGGCATCAGCCCGCACATGGTAGCTAAGCTCAGCGGCATCGGCTGCTCAAGCAAAACCCCTGCTTATTTCCTGAGCAAAGCTCATGGATTTAACGCAGTGCACGGACGTATGCCTTCAGTTGCAACCGGCGTTTCAATGGCAAACAAGAATTTGCAATTGTTGGCTGTAAGCGGCGACGGCGACACCGCCAGCATCGGTCTTGGACAGTTCTGCCACATCGTTCGCCGTAATGTTCCAATGGTTTATATCGTTGAAAACAATGGCGTTTATGGTTTGACAAAAGGTCAATTCTCAGCAACAGCCGAGCGCGGCGCCAAGCTGAAGTCTGGCGCTCAAAACGAATTGCAATCAATCGATCTTTGCAGTCTTGCAATTGAACTTGGTTGCGGTTTTGTCGGACGCTCTTTCGCTGGTGACCCCAAGCAATTGGTGGCATTGTTGAAAGCTGCTATGTCTCACAAAGGCACTGCCGTTCTTGACGTTGTTAGCCCATGCGTTACCTTCAACAATCACGAAGGATCAACCAAAGGCTATAAGTACGCTAAAGAGCACGAAGAGCCGTTGCATGAATTGGGCTTCGTCGGATTTTACGAGCAGATCACTGTTGAATATGAGCCCGGCTCTGTTCAAGAAGTGGTTATGCACGACGGATCCAAAATCACATTGAAGAAAACCGATCACGATTACAACCCGAAAGATCGTGCTCAAGCAATTGCTACCATTCACAAAGCAAATGCTGAAAAGCACTTCCTTACCGGTTTGCTTTATGTTGATGAAAACAAAGAATCATTCACGCAAGTGATGCACGTTGTTGACGAACCTCTGGCAACTCTTCCGCAAGAACGGACGAGACCACCAAAGTCTGCACTCGATGCAATCATGAAATCATTGATGTAGATTGGTGGCAAAGCAAATCTCATGTCTATAAGAATCACTCCCAGAGGCGTTTCAAACGCTTCTGGGAATTTCTTTTATAATGACTGAAAAAGCTGGAAACCCGTTAAACCGGAATATCATTCAAAAATGCGACTCGTTTATCTTGCATCTGCGATTGTTTTGTTGCTCGCTATTTGTGCTCTGTCATCGCGCGATGCCATTGCAAAAACGTGGCAAAAAGCGCCTTTAATTATGGTGTACGATCGCGGCTCTATGAAAGAGGTTTACCAGGATAATGGTGCCGCCAAAATAAATCTTGCTGAGCTGAAAAAATCAGAACACGTTTACGCTCTGGGTCCTCTGTCGAAGTTGCGCGGCGAAATAATGATTTTGGATTCGGTGCCGTATGAGTCTCGTATTGGCGGTGGACGAGTTCAAATCAAAACTGATTGGAATGAAACTGCAGCGTTTTTGGTTTGGGCGTCTGTACCTAAATGGCGAAAAATTCGCGTGCCGGCCTCTGTTCTCGATTATGGTTTGTTTGATGCCTGGCTTGAAACCATGACTGTCGGTGATGATGCACCATTGCGCTCGCAATTTCCCTTTTTGTTGAAGGGGAAACTAAACATTTTGAAGTGGCATATTGTAAATCGTGTCGATGATGGCGAGCCGATTTCGGCTGCTAAACACAACGAGCAGAGATTTTACGGAAAGGCACGCGACATAGAAGTCGAAATGCTCGGCTTCTACTCTCCCGCACACAAAGGCCTCTTCATTCCCGATGCCCACTCCAGCCACATCCACGTAAAATCAGGCGAAGACCTCCTCGCCCACGTCGACGACTTCGAGCCAAAAGACGAAGAACTAACTCTCTACGTCCCCACCCGCTAGTCACGATCCCCTCAAACCCAACCTGTATGGTCGTCCACACCTTCAAAATGGTCCTGTAGGGGCGACGCCATGCGTCGCCCGGCCCTTCAAAATCGTCCTGTAGTTACGGGCGACGCATGGCGTCGCCCCTACGGACTGCGAGTTTTAAGCTAGACCTTCTAGCTTGTATAGGGAAATTGCGTTGTTGTGAAGAATGAGTGCCGCGATTTCTTCGGCTTCGCGTTGTGTGATTAGACCTTCGTTGATCATTTCCAGCAAGCAATAATTTAGTCCGCGCTTCCAGCATAATGCGCCGTACCAGTGGCTTTCGGGGCAGCTGTGTCCGTCGCTGGCGGCAAGCAGTTTGCTGGCTGGTGCAACTGCAAGAGCTTCGGAAACCATCGATGCTGAGTTGGGCGATGCAAGAGACATGGATAAGGAAAGATCCATATAAACATTTCCATATAGCGAGCACATAATCGCGGCTTCGCGAATGTATGGATAGCAATGCAGCATGACAAACGTGCATTTAGCAAATGAGCGAGCTCTGAACAGATTTTGCATTAGTGCCGGATTGCATTTCACCAGATCTGCATCGTCGTCACCAATACCTGAGTGAACTTGTATAGGTATTTTTGCTTCGGCTGCAATTTCAAATGCCTGCAACAAAAGGTAGTGATAGAGCGGGCTCTTTTGAATGCGCAGCTTTCCTGGCTTTGTTGATTCTTTTTTCCATTTGTCAAAGTCTAATTTTGCATCAGCTTCGCTTGGATGCAGCAGCTCAAGCCCGCCACGATATCCGCAAATTGTTTTTAGGCTGACTGTCTGATGTTTGTTTTTTGCAAGCAGTTTCTTCTTGAAATTTTTGCCCAGCTCGGCAAAATTATCTGCGTCGGCAATACAAGCTTCAATAATTGGTTCGATGCGTCGACAATGAAAAATTGGTCGCCCAGATAAATGTGCAAGTTCGTCGAGGCTCATCGACTCTGCTGTGTTGAATCCATCGTCAATTATCATGCCGCCCAGCGAGACATCGTCCCAGAGCATTTGGATGAAACCTGACGGACTTTGCTGCATTCTGAATGAGAGAAAATCTTGTTCTGTTTTTACATCAAATATTTTCTTGAGATGATCGACCATATCAATGTAATGCACAGTTTTCGGCATATGGTCTTTAATGATTGACATTGATCGGCTTTCGGTAAAAGACTGCCTGAATCCAATCTCGTCTAGTTCGCGAAAGCTCTTCAAGAGAGAATGCGCGTGCTGGTCGATAATTACGAATTTTTCTATGTCAAAGCTCATAAGCTAGAATTTCGTGAAGTGTGCTTTTATTTCGTCTTCAGGTGTAAGCTTGCTGAAGTGTGAATCTTCCGAGGTTTTCACTTTCAAGTACACGCGAGAAAATTCATCTCCTAATGCTTCCATAACCACCTGGTCCATCAGCAATTTTTTGCATGATTCTTTTAGTGATACTGGAAGTCGTTCAATTTTCTTTTCTGCAGCTTCGCTTGCGCCCACGGTGCTAGGATCTGCGCTGACAGGCTCTGGCGGAGTCATTTTGCGCTTAACCCCATCCATGCCGGCCGCGATTATGACTGCTAAAGCAAGGTATGGATTAGAACTGCTATCAACGCATTTGATTTCGATGTTGGCAGACTCAAGTTCTTTGTCCCAATATAGAGATGGAACTCTAATTGCAGCCTCTCTGTTTTCATATCCCCAGCACGTAAATGCTGAACTCCATGATTTTGGTTTTAGTCTTCGGTATGAGTTAACGCTCGCGCAAGTCACAGCGATTATTGCAGGCAGATGGCGCAAAAGACCAGCGACGAAGCACTTGCCTAAATTGCTCAATCCGTTGTCTGAGTAGAAAAGATTTGTGTTTGTGTCTGTGTCCCATGCTGAGATGTGCAAGTGACAGCCATTGCCTGCGGCGTCAACTCCTGGTTTTGGTGCCAGGCTTGCTATGAGTCCGTGAAGCGTCGCTACGCCTCGCAACGTTTCGCGATAAAGAATGTGGTTGTCTGCGGCTTCAAGCGCTGGCGCATGTTTGATGCTTAGCTCGTGCTGACCGTGACCAAGCTCAGGGTGATATTGTGCTACTTCCAAACCTTGTGCGGTCAATGCTCTGATGAAGTCATCGACGAATGTCGCCGCTTTATTCATGCCTTCTGTCGCGAAACAATTACTCGTATCAATCGGAACAAAATTATCGCCTTCTTGTTTGCCAAGCAAAAATTCCGGCTCGAACGCAGCTTCAAATCTTATGCCAAGTTCAACATATTGGTCGATTTGTTTTTTCAATAGCGTACGTGGGCAAAGAGCCCATGGCGTGCGGTTTAGGTTTTGCATGTCGCAAAGAACAAGTGCCGATGATGGCGCATAAGGCAAAAGGCGAAAAGTGCTCGGGTCTGGAATCAATCGGATTTCGCCGGTGGCACCATATCCGGTGTCGGTTTGCATATCGTCAAGCAAGTTCATTGCCATCATGCCCTGTACAAGCCCAATGCCAGATTGAAATCGCGAACTTAAACCAGCGCTGTAACTCGCTTTTCCTCTGATGACGCTGCTGCTATCACAATAAAGAAAGCGAACCAGTTGTATACCGTTCTCTTCAACAAGTTTCAAAATGGTATCGAGATCCATGACCTTTGCCTTTCGTTTTTGCTAATCGGAATTCAAGCCTACGGTGAAATAAACAGATGCTGCAAACATTAGCATAGACATACCCATTGATGTCTTTGCCACTGCCCACAAAAGTAAATTAAGCCATTCAGGTACATAGCGCTGAATGAGACCTATCGTCAGCGGCATAACCAGGAAGGCAAATCCTGCGCCAACTATGGTGCTTACCCATCCCCACTTTCGCAGCAAAGTCGCATCGGTTGTGTGTTCTAGCGCCTCAAGGCTGCTGAGGTCGCCGCGAGCGCGATTGGCTTCGTGTTGACGCAGCTTTTTTGCAACCTCGAAAAGATATTGCTGTAGTTGGGTTCCCGGTTTCAAAATTGTGCCTCCATTGCTTAAATACCCAGTAGGGCGGAAAGCGCATTCCTTAGAAAGAGTGTTTAATAAAAAACATAGCCAAATTGGGTAATTAATGATCGGGCAGGGCTTTTGGCTGTTCTTGGGAGGCTTGATGATCGGCGGCTTTTTCTCCACTCGTATTGCATATTCTTTGGGTCTTGGCGCTCTTCTGATTAGCAGTTGTTACTTGCCTCCATGCACTGCCGCCGCTGATTCACCAGCTAAAGCCGCTACTGAAGCAGCGTCTGATAAGGACAAGAAGGCAAGTGCTGAGACTCTCAGCCCAGAGAACATTAACAAGATTATGGAAACAGGCGATGAAGGTGACCAATACAAGGTTACTTCTTTCGTCAACAACAATGACGTCACTGTACAAACTTGGACTGATCCCAAATCAACAAATCCTGAGCACGATTACAAGATTAATTCGGTGCTGATGGCGAAAAAGTTGATTGACGCCTTTCCTGGTTTAGTCAAAGTTTGCAAGGTTCGTTATTACGACAGAAATGATCGCAAGAAATACACAGAAATCACAGTAGTGCCTGGCGTGGTCAAATCGTTTGCTGCCGGTATTATGAGTGAGGACGATTTGCTTCAGACTTTGCCGATGACCATAAACGCAGGTGATGCAGCAAAATCAGCTGCAAATCCTGATGCAGCAAAAAACGGTAATACCTCGACTGGAGCTGCTCAAACGCCCGCAGATGGAACTGCGGTGGCATCAGCTTCAACCACTCCTGCTGCCGTTCCAGGCACGGCCGCAGCTGCTGTTCGCCCAAAAGCCATAGACCCCAGTAGCATAGTCACGGTCTTGCCAGGTGCCGAGCAAGAACAACGCGCTGCAGTGTTGACCCGTATCAAAGTCCTGGAAAAAAATGGAGTCAAGGCTCCTGCAGTGCGCGCTTTGTTTGCGACCATGGAAGAACAAATTCGCGATGGGCGTGAAGCCGAGGCTCATGCGTCAGTCTCGCGACTGGGCAGCATTGTTGGCGATATGGAAAGAAATTATCAGCGCGCAAAAGCAACTAAGGCCGTGCCCAGCGCGCGAACAGGCGGCACTGCCACTGCTTCGTCATCGACCTCTAGCAGCTCTAGTGGTGCTGGGGGCGGCGATATGGAGGAAGGTATAGCCTTCTACAAAAAAACTATGGGCGATTTTTATCCACATTACGGTCCTCTCTATGTTGACCGCTTCAACATCGCCAATCAATTGATTAAGATGCAGCGAGGTGGAAAGAAAGTAGATGCTTACAGGCAACCGTTCTTACAAATGGAAGCCATTGTTATTAATGGCGGCGGTGGTTTGGAAGGTAGTATCAAAAAGTTAAATAAAGACCTTGAACTGGCTGAAGCGCCCCATGATGAAGAATATAAATTCCAACAAGACATGGCCGACAAGCGCAAAGGTATCGACGTAAAGTAGCATAGTAATAAGAGCAAATGGAGATGCGGAGATGAGCAAGAAGTTTTATAGGACAGTTTCATTTATATTCTGCGCCGCTGTCGCCTTATCATACGTTGTCCCTTGTTTTGCCGAAGACGCTCCAGCCGCTCAAACATTCGCGCCTGGCCCAGCTCTTGAGGCAAGACAAAAGCTCTTTGAACGCATACAACAAGCAAAGGCTCAGGGAGTGGGCATTGGAGGCTATCTAACTGCTTTCAATGCGCTGGAAGACCAGGTCAAAGCTGGCGATGCTGAAGATAAGATTCGCGGCCGCGCCGAATCTATTAATAAGGCTGTAAATGAGCAAATCGAGAAGGCTAAAGTTCTAAAACTGCAGAAGCCTGCGCCACCGACAGCCTCGCAAATGAAGGGTTCAGATTCTGGGTTCTCATCTCAGCCGCCTAAATCGGGTGGGGCGCCAGGAGGCGGTGCTGGTGGTGGTGACATGGCCAGCAAAATCAAGGAAAAGTTTGGTGACAAACTAGAAAACCTGCCTGACAGCATTAAGGACAAGATTATGAACAACCCTGATGCTCAGCAGAAAATCATGGAGAAGCTGAAAGGGCAATAGTTACTGCCGCTTCATGCTTTAGTCGGCCTGCGAACGCTTGCGCTGATTGGTTCTTTGTGGCTGATATAGCCACATGTCGATAATATATATCTTGAATAAGTTGCCTGGTTTTGTCTGCCTGACAACCTTTCGGCAGTTTGAATTCTGCCGATACGGGCAAGTAGTAAAAGGACAGGCTTGTGATGGCGATTTGATAGACCTGAGCCAACTGGAACTAGAGGAGCCGACCGAATGAAGCCCTCGAAAATTCTTCGAGTATATCTAAGCTCAAGCTGTGTCATCGGTTTGCTACTTACTGCGTTAACCGTCCTCTTGCTGAAACGTGCTGAGATTGGCATGGGGGCAGCATTCATTTTGCCAATGTGCTGGAACGTACTCTTGATGTTGGTACTACCGGTAGTGCTTGACTGGAGCGAACAGAAATATCTAAACGCAAGGTTTTTGCAATTAGAAGATGTTGCCCGGGACAATCCTGAATTGAAGCTTTATCTCGACCAGCAGTGCCAGAAGCGAGCTGTGACAAATATCAAACTTGCGGTGGTTGATTCCAACGGCGAAGAAACATTCAGCTATGGAATGATGCGCTACAACCCACGCGTAATTTTGCCAAGCAGCATGCTTTCAACCGATGACAAATCGAGAGTCATACCCAGCATTGAAAATGAGTTAGACAAATTTGCCCGCCAGGAAATCAGCTTGTATTTCTTCGCTTTCACTTTCATCCAAATAGCACTTCAGCAAATTGTATTTCGTCTGTTTTAAGAAATTGAAGTTTGCTTGATGCTCTTGGCTCTTGGCGCTTTGCTGCATTTATTCGCCAGTAGTTACTTTTCGTGTATTTCTTCCGATTGAAATACGTCGAATTTTGCGCCTTCGCGCCATGCGTCGCGGGTGAGTCCGGCTTTGAGTGAAAGCTGGGTGAGCATCTCCTCTAAATTCCAGCCCCATTCAACTGCGACTTGGGGAAGAAACACGGCTTGATGGTTGCCTTTGCTTAGTATGACTCCGTCGCGGCCGATTACAATTTCATTCCATGATGAAATGCGCCGAGGTGGTGTCAGTACGTTGATATCGAGTACAAGTTTTTCCAGCTCTGCTAGTGTGACTGGTATAAATCTTGGGTCGCGGGTTGCTGCTGCAACTGCATTCTCTTGCACTGCTTCATGCATAGGATGCACTGGATAAATGCTGCCGATGCAGCCTCGTAAATCCTTGCCTTCTTTGTCGTTAGGGTCTAGACCAAGCTGGTTTAGTGTGACGAAAACTCCGAAGCATTCTTTCATTGCAGGTGTGATGGTCAAACCCAGTTGTTCTGGGCTTGGATGGCGCTTTTCCTTCAAAAATGTTTCGATTGATTTGCGAGCGAGAGTTAAAAGAGTTTTGCGTTCTTCTGCGTTTAGGTTAATCATCTCTTTCGCTGTTGGTACCGCCCCTGGTGTCTCCGGCCATTCTCCCCCTGAAAAAACGATTGAAAGATAGCTTACAGAATTGTTTTTGTCTTCAGCGGTAGATTCTTTCGAGGTTGCATATTTCAGCAAGGTGCCGTGCGCTGTTTGCGGCAACATTGCCAGCAAAACCTGGCAGGGAAACATACCGCAAATGGTATCACCAGTGCGTTTCAAAAATTCTACGAAGCCCTTCAAGTCGAGATTTCTCAAATATGTGTATGCCTCTCCATCCATTTTTTCAACTCGTTTGGCGGCATCGATAAGACCCATGAATGGTGTATATCCATATCGTGGGCCATAGTGTGTGAAGTCTGAGCTTACAACAACTAGGTCGCCCTTGCCGATAAATCCTTTCAATATAGAGCCGATGAAGCGAGCATCGGGTTCTCCGTTGAGTTGACCAACTACAATTGGCACAATTTTTGTGTTGGGAAAACAGTGCTTTATATATGGAAGTTGTAATTCAAGCGAATGCTCTACTTTGTGCACATCAACTTGTGTGGAAAATGGCGGATAAGCTCTCAGCTCATCAATTACAGTAGTATCAACATCAATATTGCCGAGCGGCGTCGCAAACTGTTTTGCTTGTGGCAACGCGGCGCCAGTGAAGCCAACGTAGTGTGAAGGGCCTAAAAGAAAAATGCGTTTTACCGATGCAGCTTGCGCGCTTTTGTACGCAAAAGCAGCTGTTTGCCCTGAGAACATATAACCGGCATGCGGAGAAATGATTGCCATGACAGATCCGCTTATCGGTGGGCTGCTGGCTTCTACGCGTGCGTTGCTTTCGGCGTCTGGTTCGGTTTTTGCTTTTGCAAGATAGCCGTCAATTTCCTTGCTGAGAGTTTCAGGATTGCTCTCGTACCAGGTGCCTGCGAATTGAGTGCGACGTACTTCATCGACTGGATAATGTGTATGGAACATTTTGCTTCTACCTATTTCTTGCTTGCATCATCGTCAGTTTTGGCTTCACCTGCTGGTGGCGCCGCTGCTGTTTTGGGGTCTAGCTTGACTGAAATATTTGCGTGCGAATCCCACTGGTCGGCTTTGGAATCAAACAAACAGGTTATTGTGGCACCAGAGCAATTAGATGGAAGTGCTTGCAGCGGCTGTGCTGAGTTAAATGCATCATTTGCCTTTTGCTCAGCTTCTGTATTTTTGGGAGAACTCGTCAGGCTGAGGTTTGACACCGAGCCATCGCTGCCTACTTCAACTGTGAGCGTGACATGATTGTCTCCGCTTGGAAATTGCCAGCCAGTCGCCATTTTTGCGCGCAACTGGTTGGCATAGGTGTTGTAGACCGCGCTTGTGGCGCCTGGAGCTGCTGCATGCCCTGCGGCGGCGGGAGAGGCTTTGCCCGGTCGTGCTGGTGCTTTCTTTGCTGCACCGGCTTTTGCTGCGGTCGACTTTGCCGGAGGAGCCCCAAAGGCTGCCATTTGGCACAGTGTCGTTGCTGCAAAAACTGCAATCATGCTTGTTGAGACTCTCACCAGAAATCCTCCATACAGTTGCGCGCACATAAGTTTAGCAGGTAGTCCGCAGACTACCGGGCCGTGTCCTTGGTTCTGAAAAGACCGAAAGAAGAGGTATATCCATGCAAAAAAGTGGTGCCGCCCACGGGCCCGATTTCACCATTGCAGAAAAAACCAGCCAGTGGCACTGCGCCCATATAATCTTTAAAACAGTCGCTATCATGATTTGGAATGCCGTAAAGGTGCTCTCCCCGTCCAAGGCAAGAGAAAAGCAGCGCGCCATGAGGCTTTTCGACGGCGCTGTCTTTGTATTGTTTGAGAAGGCTGCGCAAATCGTCTGAAGATGTATCGGCATCACGCAAATGAAATTGCACAGTGCGTTCATTGCGCAAAATCTCGCCAACTAGAAGTGCGCCCGAATTCGGTTCTAGCCCCAAAATATTTCGAATTAAAAAATCGCCAGGGCGAAAGCTATCTTGAAATTCATTCATTACAACGCCAATAAATAATGAATATTTCGCCAGCTCTTGATCTTTTGGTGTCATCTTCTCAAGCACTTCGTAAAGTGCATGGACAGCCGGTTTGCCATCAAGCTCAAGCAAAACATTGTTTTTGCATTGTGTAACAGTGAAAGTCGGTCCGATTGGTCTGCATCCTTGAGCTACAATGCTGTCTACGGCTATATTGCCTGAAACCGTGATGCCAACCGCGCCGCTGTTATAAACTTTGTCGTCAAGAAAAAGTGCGTTTTGGCCTGGCTGATGAGCTGAGCTTGCCAGTCCCCCGATTTTTACAGCACGCGGATAAGCGTAATCAAGACCTTGAACAAGCACATCTATGCGGAATGAAAACGGGTCGGGCAGCAAGATGAATTGTGGCTCGTCGAGGTTGCTAACCCCGATCATTTCTTCCCACTTGTTAGGCGCGGCGTCGAGGTCGGGCAAGTCGTCATCTTCAATGTGAAATTTGCCGATCTTTACATCGGGCAGCATTGCAGCTGAAAGCGCAATGGCAGGTTGCTTTTCAAGCTCCACCCCTGCTCCGATTAAGCCTCCTGCTGAGCATCCGACAAAGCACGCTGGATTTAGCAGCCGTTTGGCAATTGCCGGAATGTCTGCATAGTTTGAGGCAAAATGCGGGGAAACAAAGCAGAGCAGCAAATCAGGACGATTGCTGCCCAACTGTGCTTCTATTTGCTCGGCTGCCGACTCAAATGCATTTTCTAAAGAGGAGTTTTGGGCTAAAGCAGATGCCCATCTCATGCGGCTACCTCAAGGTTTCTACGTGCCTAGTCTAAACCAACGCTTGATGTTTGACATTAGCCGGGTGTTTTTGATTGCTTTGTTTGTACTGCTCCTTGATTTGGTCTTCCGGGTGTTTTTGTCGAATCATGATCATTGCTCATTTGCAGCACGGCATGGCGCTTCCAATACCAACCTTTTGTAGCCTGATATTTCGCCATCTGCTTCTTTTACTGCCTGGTATTCGGAATACGCCCAGAATGTTTGGCCATTCTTGCGTTTTTGCCATCCCACGCTGTAGTAAGAGCTCTGGTTTGCGGCTGTTTGCAATTCAAGAGCCGGTCTTCCATGCAGCAAATCTCCAGTACTGTAGAGGCTAGAAATATGTTTTCCTATCATTTCGTCTGGGTCGTAGCCGTAAAGGGCTTCGGCTTGCGGTGACCAGCTACTTATGAATCCATATATGTCTAAATGAAAAACCGCTACGTCTCCTGTGAGTCGTTTGCATTGGTATTTAAGTTCTTTGGGTGCCTGGTCGAGCAGCTTTAGATGTTTGGTCTCTGGCAACTTGTCTAATTTGTAAATCCAGTAATGACCTCGCGAATTAGAGTTCATTTGAAATCACCTACTCCTTGGTCAAACTCTATGTACAGACTATCTTAGTCAGCTTCACTGAGGGATTCGTGAGGATAAGGCGCTTTTGATGCTGCTTTCATTCTTTCTTCATTTGTTGAATAATTCCATTCGCAGCAACGAAGCCCATTTCATGCAGGTCGAAATGGGCTTGTTCTGAAAACAGCCTTTTGGAAGGCGTTTACAACTTTTGTTTTAGGCTTCATTGTTTGGCTTTGCGCCCTGCCGTCTTGAGAGGCGCTTGCGGGACCTTATGCAATCTCCAGTGTGAAAAGTGGCACTTCAGAAACAGTGATGGCAAAGCCATTTTTTGTTTTGGTGCTTTCTGAGTATGACCAAAACTGTTGGCCGTTTTTGCGGCGTTGCCATCCAAGCGCAAAATAATTTCCGCGTGCTGTTGCCGCTGAGATTTCGTAAGCTGCTTTGCCTGCTTTGAGGTCGCCCAGGCAATATAGGCTAGAGACATGTGCGCCGACAATTTCGTGTAAATCAAAGCCGTATAGCTGTTCTGCGGTACAAGACCAGTCAGTTATAAATCCGCTTGCGTCTATCTCAAATCTGGCTGCATCGCTTGCAACTGGGCGTCTGGTTTCTGCTGTGTGTCTGATGGCGGCTCCGGCAAAGGCTGGCGGTGTGCGCTTTAACAAATTAAATTCGCTTGTTTTGCCCGAGCCTAACTTCATTGCCTTTACCCCATCTTTCCCCGTGAATAATCTACAGAGCTTCATGGCAATTTAGGCGGAAGCCTGGCATTTAAATTGGACACAATTTGTTCACCAGTATTTAATCTTTGCTACCCCATTTCAATTGAACTCTTCTGCTCGAAATCGCGTCTTTAAAACTAAGAGCGTATGTCAGAAAAGTGAAAGCCTCCACGCGGAGGCTTCGGCACGCTGTGCTGAGGAGTAAATTTCATGCCCAAGACTAATTTGAATGGGGTTTACGGTTCTCTTGCCGCAATGTGGCGCTTAAACCCAGGCATGTTTCTTTTGGCGATAATAAGTTTGCTCAGCCTCTGCTTATCATTAATAGGCTTGTGCAACGAGCACACAATCATTCAAGGTGAAAATGCTTGGATCAAACCGCTTAAATTTAGTCTTTCATTTGTTTTGTATGCTGGAAGCTTGATTTTCATTTCGCAATATTTGAGCGCATCAAAAAAGTTTTTGAAGATTACATCAAATGTTGCGCTGCTTGGCGCTGTAGCTGAGCTAGCTGCAATCATCAGTCAGTCGATGTTGGCTCCTCTTGCAGGATTGCCGATTATGGCTGGGGTTGAAACGATGCTCTGGTATGCAGTCAAAATTTCAATTATGCCTGTTGCATTTGCAGTGATCGCCATGCTGTGGATGCTGCTAAAAGAGAAACACTTGCCGCCGATTTTAGGATCTTCAATTTGCTGGGGAACAGTTCTCGCGATTGTTGGATTTATTCCTGGTTTTTTGCTTTTGCTACCAGACTCGATGCAGCATGCTTTTACCAATCAAGACGCATATGGGCAGCTTATTGCGCATGCAAGTGCCTCCTCGAGAATTCCTTATTTGGGGTGGAGCAAAGTTGTTGGTGATTTGCGCGTTGCACATTTCTTTGGCTTGCATGCTTTGCAAATCCTTCCGTTGATTGGTTATGGCATAACTAAAGGTTTTGTGGATTTGTCGGTGCTGCGCCAAAAAGTGCTTGTGTCAATTTCGGGATTCACCTATTTTGCATTTATTATTTTGCTCACGTTTCAAGCATTGCGTGGTGAGTCTGTGTTTTCACCGGGGCATCAAAGTTTACTTGCTGCTTTGACAATCACTGCAATTGCGTCGGCAGCGGTGGCTCTTACTGTGATGCCGATTAGAATTCCTCGCGCGGCACATGTGTCATTGTGAGTTTTGTTGGTGGCATTTATTGCAGGGGAGCGGTGGCAATTTGCTGGCGGTATCTTTTGTCTGGGGGCGCCTGCAACTTGCCGGCAGTAGCAGTTTCGGTGGGTGAATCGAAGCAGGCTGGAAGCCTGCGCCCCCAGGGCTAACGCGATTTTAGTTGGGGTGGGGCAGGGCAACTTCGGGATTTATTGCCATTGAATTGATGCGGAGATTTTGGCGAAGATTCGGTTGCTCAAGAAGAAGTCGTCTTGCGAGGGTGTTTGAAGAAATAGTTTTAAGATTCGGCCGTTTGCGCCCTCTGTAAAAAGTGCTCGGGTGTAATTGCTCGGGTTGTTTGTATCGTCCACAAAATAACCTTTGATTTCCAAGACGGGTCGCTCATTTATCTGGAGAACCTGGGCTGATGAGATATTAAATGCAGGGGCTTTGGGGCTGGGCAAAGTGTGCGGGTTGGAGTATTGGTTGTCACCGGCGGTAGTGCTACCTAATATTTCTCGGACTTCCTTGATTTCTGTTGGCGTGAGTGATTGTTTGTTTTGTGTTGATCTTCGCTGAAGTATGCTTCTAAAAACGGCCAGGGCAGCGTGAGAAATTGAGCGGTCTTCATAAAGCACCACAAAGTTCGTTTGATCTGATTTTGACGAAAGGAATTTGATGCGAGGCCCGCGCGCGTATGAATCATCCCTTTGCCAATCGGAAGGGATTTCCAGGCTTCTCAGCGGACCTTGATTGATAATCATGCTGAAACCTCAACTGGCAAGGTGCAAAGAAAAAGCTCGGACAATGGGTAATCGCGATTCCAGTCAGCACCCCACTGGTTTGCGATGCTAACCATTTGCGTATGCGAGTCGTAATTAATGACTGAAACGACATGGGCTCCGGGAATTTGCTCATTGGGCTTACCTTCGCCACCAAAAGCTTTGTGTCGCGCGTCTACGTAAAGTATGGCTGGAAGTTTGTCTTGTTCTTTCATTTCCTTTAGCACCCGGTCGAACTGTTCTGGCGAAGCTATACCAACAAGTGCATCATTCGGTGCTTTGAAATAAGTGTTGAAGATGACGAAGTTTGATTCTCCTGTGAGTCGCTTTTGCGCTGCGTCGAGCTCTTCCACGCGGACTGCAGGCGGTTCTTTAGGCACTATTTTGCCGTCAGCATAGCGGAGCCTTTCGCCGCTGTCATCAATGCTTTGTGGCTTTTCTTGAGTGTAATATTCTGCTGGAATGCGTCTTTGTGATATATCATTTGCCAGAACATTGTTCAATATTTGAGTGGCAAATGTTCTGTCACAAGAAACTGCTCGGGGAAATGATTGCTCTTCGGCGCCCGGGACTAGACTAGATTTTGCAATGATAATCTTCAGTCCATCAGGAGCGACCCAGCTGCCAGTTAATGCTGTTGTTTTCAGCACTTCTGCCATTAATGAAGGGCGACGTCTAATATTTCTCTGGGCAAGTGTGGTCACATTGCATGTGTTGTGGTGCCCTTGATCGCAAGTGTCGGGAAACGCCAGGTGCAGAATGAAAGACTCAACCGCGAGTATTCTGTCTTCTTCCGGCATTTGTGCTTCGTTAGCTTCAAGCAGTTTTGACAATTGTTTGCACGTTTCCTCAATTTCTTTTGGCGACATGCCTTTCATGGCAGCTTTGTGTCTGAAATGCTCCAGGCATGAAAGAAATCGTTGTTTTGCTGCGTCTGTTGGCAGCTTCTTAATTGCTTCAAGTTTGAGCTTTTCGGTCCAGTCGAATTGGTCTTCTAATTCTGTGCTTTTCGATATTTCGTCAATTTGCTCTGTTTTTGCCCGGCGTTTGCTTCTGTCTTTTGTTTGTTCCGCAGGCTTCCATCCTCTGTCTTTCCAGGACAGATCTTTGGAATTCTTGAAAATTGATTTGCTGAAAGGGCTTTTGAGAGTTTCGAATATAGTTTTGCCGCTGCTTTGCCGCTCATTTCCCAGTTGCTTGTCTTGGGTATTTGGCGTCTGTTCATTTCTTTTGTTTGCTTTCTGGAGCGCGATGGTTCCTGAAAGATCTGAGTTTTTTGATTGCCTGTTTTTGCGCGATGTTCTGCGTTCGAGTCCAGCGAAGTCGCTATTTCTGTAATGCTCATTTCTTTGCGTTTCGACCGTCTGGTCGCTCGTTCCTTTAAAGGAGCTTTCGCTAGCAGCTTGGGAGTCAACCTTTAAGTTAGATACCGGCGACTCGGCTTTGTTTGATTTGTGCTGAATTAATTCGTCGGTCGGTAATTTGGCTGAGACAAAGTTTTCAGTGATATTCCATTTGAAATTAATCTTGTCGAATTGCGGGGATTTTTCGTCTCTGTTTGAAAAATTTTGGAGCGGAATGACACTGCTGCCAATGGCTAGAGTGAAGCTTGTTTGCGCCACAGTGTTTTGTACTTGCCCGTCTTTTTGCTGAGTAGTGATGTTTGATTTTGTACTTGGTTTTTCGACATTATCTGTATCTGTTTCGCTTTGCTTGGTTTTTGCCAACAAGAGTGTCTTGTCCAGCAGACTTGTTTCGTGTGATAACTCTTGTGTGCGAAGTGCCTGATTTAATGAATGGAGCCCTATCTGGTTCATCGCCTGTTCAAGGCTAAAGAAATTGGCCGATTCATGCATTGAGCCTTGCTCTGTGTCCGAGGGCTCGCTGATTATTAATCGTGGGAGATTGCTTTGGGTTCGATTGTTATTTTGTAATTCATGCTGCGGCGCTTGTTCTGCTGCTCCACTCATTGAAGCGATTCTTGATGCTTCGGCGGCGGCAGCAAACATCTCATGCCAGGCCTCGGCAGCCAGATCGCCCTGAGATAGCCCCGATTGAGCAATCTCGGCAGAGTCATTGCGATTCCAGACTTTGTCCATGCGAAGCCCCCAGAGCTATGCCGGACGGCTAAGATTTGCCGCGATAACAGCATATGTAAACTTAGTGGATTTTCTGTGGCGTAAGCTGAGCTAACGACATAAAACCTATGGGACCAGGGCGATAGAGTTGTCTCGTTTATTGTTAAATGGTCTCAGTGCCAGGTGCTGCCCCTGGTGCCTCTCGTGTCCAAGACGAGCGTTCTGCTGATGAACTACACCGAGTTTTGATGGACGGCGGAGTTTTCTCCGCACAAATCCATCGGGTAAATTGGGGCACAACCTTGGATTTGAACCAAGAACCGAACGGTTATCAACCATTTGCTCCACCATTGAGCTAGTTGTGCATGCGGAAGCGGCATGGACTCGAACCTGCATGACTTTCGTCGCACCGGTTTTCAAAACCGGCCCCTTTCCAATTCGGATCGCCTCCAGGGTGGCTGCATAGGTAGGATTTGAACCCACACGAATCCCGTTAACAGCGGGGCGCTCTACCAGTTGAGCTACTATGCAATTTTTGTTCCGTGAACGACTTGAACGTTCAACCTCGTTCTTGTAAGGAACTTGCGCTACCAATTGCGCCAACGGAACATGGACCCTCATGCAAGAATCGAACTTGCGGCAACCGACGTTCGTAGCATCGTGCTCTGTCCACTGAGCTAATGAGGGATTGGCCGCCTTACTTGGATTTGAACCAAGGACTTTCTCGTTAGAAGCGAGATGCTCTTTCCGCTGAACTATAAGGCGACAAATGACCCCGGTTGGATTTGAACCAACGGCTCCCTGCTTAAAAGGCGGGTACTCTGACCACTGAGTTACGGGGTCAAAGCCTTCGGTCAGAGTCGAACTGACAAATGAGAACTTACAAGGTTCTTCCTGTACCAATTGAGGCACGAAGGCAATAACATGGCTTGAGTCGGCGAAGAAGAAAGCACAAAGAGTTTGCAAAACTCTTGCGCATACCTTGCTGACTGACGACGCTAAACTTTTACGATCTTCGTTTAGTCGTCTTATTGCGTTTTGTGCGAATTGTAATAGAAGAGAAATCATGACCGTGATCCAAAATAGTGACTGCTACATTTTGTGGACGTGAGGGCTTATTCGTCAGCCGTGTCGGCTGATTTTTATTAGCTCTGACGTTGTGTAGCACGGTAATCACGGTCGTAAGTCCTTGATGAAATTTTGGAGCGGAAAATTGATTCCGCCCTGCTGTTTAAAACCTAACTCAAATCCTCTCATCGGTCAAGAGTGATTTTCATTGCTGTAAACGAATGTTCGCCCCGCCACCACACGCGGTGCTGTTGGGTCCGCGGCTGTGGTGCGGCGCTTTGCTGTGTAGCCTTGCGCCCACATGGCAGGTCCCTGTGCGTAGACCCGTGTGTGTCAGGTGCTCTCCCGCGTGCCATGTGTACTCCCGCGTGCCATGTGTACTCCCGCGTGCCATGTGTACTCCCGCGTGCCATGTG
>CAZJLR010000024.1:88693-95774 GCA_964546815.1 uncultured Candidatus Obscuribacterales bacterium
TACCCCGTCCACACGCCCCACCGTATTTCTCTCCTCTTTGTTCACGAAGAATTCACCCCTTAAAAGCGAATCTGTGAATAAGTTCGGAGGGAAATAGCGAATGGATAAGCCGGGTGGACACGTTATGAAAGTTGAGCAGCAGAGCGGTGCGGACATGTACTCCTTCAGCCAGGACCGCCCTGCGCATAATGCGCATGCGCAGAAAAATCCTGAGCATGCAACCAAGAATAGCGGAAAAGATCATGAGTCGAAACATGCTGGTCATCATGCTTCTCGAAGCACACTGTTTGATGTGGCAAAGCATGAAATGAAGCTTGAGCATAAACCAATAAAGAACTCTGATGATGTTTATCACGAACTAAACAGTTTGATGGTGGCGGCGGGACATCGAAAAGCAAACATAGACGGGCGACACGGCATCAATGATCATATGCTGCCAAAGCAGTGGAACTATGTCGATCCGCATTCAATCCTCAAGCATGATTCGAAGCATCCACCAAAAAAAGATGAAAAGGAAAGTACTGAAAAGACCCACTCAGAGAAATCTCATCCGGGAAAAACTCATATGGAAAAAACGGCAGACCAGCATCCGCTGCACAAACAACTGGCTGGTCATACTTTTGAGCCAAGGACAGAAGAAGCCCGACGTTATTCTCAACGAACAGCTCACGCATACGGGCGAGAATCAGACTCTGGTGCTCAGTTTGCAAGTGCGATTGGCGGCTTAGTCAGCGGGATTGGCGGTGCTCTTCTCAGCGGTGGCTTGATGGGGCAACATCGACGTGGTGGCTATGGCGGTTACGGCGGCTATGGCGGCTATGGCGGTTATGATGGATACAATAGTTATGGTCGTCATGGAGGTTTCGGCGGGTATGCTTACGACGGCTACAGCAATCGCCCACCTTACGCAGGTTACGGCGGTCGTTCTGGTTATGGTGGCTACGCTGATTACGGCGGTTATGGTCGCCAGCGTGGCTGGTTCTAAGACTCAGGCTCAGATGCCGTCGCCAAGCGCTATTCGCCGCCAGGCAAGTGTTGTACATCGTGAAAAATATTTCACAGCAAAGTCTGTCGAAAAATTTCGCGCTATGAATATACATACTTACACTGGTTAATGGGAGCGATCCCAACGCTTGGAAGGCGCAAGGCCAGTTTTATTTTGTCAGTGGTTGACTGAAATAGGAGGCTTGCTATACGCAAACCTCCTATTCTACTTTCATATGAACTTACGGTCTAAGGTGCGGAAGCAACTCGCTTTAGTCCCTGTGTGGCGAGCTCATTCAGCTTTCCTGTTGGAGATAATTTGATTACAATGAGATATTGCTCTTTCGCTTCGCTATATTGACGCAAGCCTACATGGCACACTGCCATTAGGTAGTGAGCCTGAGCATTCTTCTCGTCTTTTGCAAGAACCCCTTTGAGTATTTCTACGCCTCCCTTGTAGTTCTTAAAGTTAATTGCAGATAAAGCCTTTTCCATCGGCGTTTCAGGAGCCTTTGGGCGCTCGGCTTCTTTCTTTTTCTCTTCTTCCTTTTTCTTGTCTTCTTCTTTTTTCTTGTCTTCTTCTTTCGTTTCTTTGTCGCCTTCTTTCTTTTCCTTATCGCCTTCTTTCTTTTCCTTTTCGCCCTCTTTCTTTTCCTTGCCGCCCTCTTTCTTTTCTTTGTCGCCTTCTTTCTTTTCTTTCTCGCCTTTTTTCTCTTCTTTCTTTTCGGCTTTTATTTCAGGTTCTTTTGAGGGATGAGATGCGGAAGCAGAGGCGGCTTCTTTTGCTTCCTTTTCTTCTTTCTTTCCAGAGTTTGCATATTCTTTGTTGTGCCTTTCGCGGGCCTCTGCATTTAGCTGGGCTCGAACTTTCGGATTTTGGCCAGGCGGATGAAGTGAGGCGTCGGTATCTGGGTCATAACCATCGTCGCTCTTATATTCGCCCTCTTTGAACATGGGTTTGACCGTGTTTTCTGGAGACGCGTCGCTAGATTCGGATTTTGATTCGCCGCCGCTGCTGCTGCCGCTACCGCCGCTGGTCTCAGCTGGTTTTGAACCACTCTCACCTTTTGATTCGCCACCGGCAGAACTTTGACCCTTGTCACCTTCAGAGTCTTGCGCTTGGACCGTTGGGCTGAATGCCAATGCCAGAATCGCTATCGCTACAGCTGCAAACCTAAGTTGAATCATTATTCCTGCTCCTCACCCTTATTTGTTTTGCCCGGTATTAGGTAATTTGCTACCGGTTTGACTGTTTATTTTTGTGCGTCGTCGTTTTTCTAGTTGTCGTCATGTCTCTAGCTCTTTAACTTCAGAACTTTCTGCTATTGTTGACGATGTTTGCGTTAGTTCGCTTGGCACGGCTTTGCTGCTCTTTTCTTTTGCAGAGTCTTCTGTGTGTTCGACAGGTGTAGACAACAATGACTCGATTTTCTCGTCTATTTCCAGTCTGAATTTTTCGGTGCTTTCATCATCTAAAACACCTTGTTTGCTGAGACGTAAAAGCGTGTCTTTTTTCTTTTCGAGAAGAACTAGTTTTGTTTCGCGAATTTGTAGATCTTTTAGTGAGCTGTGTGCTAACTGAAGGTCGGCAATCTTAAGACTGAGTGTTTCGATGCGCGCTTTGATGTCAACTTCGATTGCTTCCGAGTTTTCCAGGGATATTTTGCCTTCACTGCGCAATCGCTCCAGTTCTTTAAGTGATTCGTTTTCCATCAAAAGTTGGCTGTTCAATCTTGCATAATTTGTAAGCTTGGGGTCAGCGTCAATCATGTTCAGCAACTTTACCAGAGGCTCCATAGTCAAACCAGGTATGAGAAGCGTGAAAAGAACAACGCCAAATGACATGACCAAAAGGGGCTCTCTCATCGAATAATCGAGAGGAAGACTGAGAGCCATAGCCATGGTAAGTGCGCCCCGTAGTCCGCCCCAAAACATCAAATGCATCCATTTTGCAGGAATGGCTAACTGCTTAGAACTGAGAAAAGGACAAAGTGCATAAACTACGAAGATGCGCGCCAAAAGTGTGGCACCAATTCCAACTATGATTAGGGTGCTATATTTTTCTAGCGTGAGCAGGTTTATTTGCAAGCCAATCAGCAAGAACACCATGGAGTTTACGACAAATGCGGCGTATTCCCAAAATGAGTTGACTGCAAGTCTAGTAGTGGCAGACATGCTTGTTCTGCTGCCAAAATTTCCAATTACAATTCCTGTCATTGCAACTGCCAGAACTGGGCTGACGTGCAAGGATTCTCCGACAATGAATGAGCCATAGGCGGCTATTGTTGTAAGCATGATTTCCGGCAAATGGTCATCGAAAAATCTTGTGACGTATGAGGCGGTAAAGCCAATAAGAGCGCCAACTGCGCAGCCTCCCGCGCAGACAACGAGGAATTCAAATGTGCTTGCCGGCAATGAAAAAGTATTTCCGTAAATTACGATTCCGAGAATCAATTTGAATAGTACGACTGATGTCCCGTCGTTAAAGAGGCTCTCGCCCTCAATTAGCATCGTAAGTCTTTTGTTGACACCGAGTTTGCGAAAGAGTGCAATTACCGAGATAGGGTCTGTAGCTGAAATCATTGCGCCAAATAAGAGTGCGGCTTTCATGTCCATGCCGACGGCGTAGTGCAAGACTCCTGCCACCACAAGCATAGATATGAGAACTCCCAGAGTTGAGAGCACAATTAGTGGAATTTTGGCGCGCTTCAATTCCTGGAAGTCTAGGTTCCATGAGGCTTCGAACAAAAGCGCCGGCAAGAAAATGAGTAGTATCAAGTGTGGTGTCATCTTGACGCCAGGCATCAAGTTGAACAATCCTATGATTAAACCGACAATTACAAGGACAAGTGCGTAGGGCAATTTGATCCAGCGCACGAATATTGCCACGGCTGCTGATACCATAAGTAGTATCAGTACCGTGTTGACGAAAAATAGGCTCTCGGTGTCTTGCATTTATTGTCGCGTATTATTTATCAGAAAGTCGCCAAGGCTTCCTGCTCTTAACTTTCCCTGATTACGCATTTTTCAATACCGGCAAAGAAAAGCGAGGGTGTTAATCCCTCGCTTTTGAGACGATTTTGTGTCGCTATGGATTGAGCTCAGGCTGGTGGCAGAATTTTCTTCATGCCCGCTTTCAAGCCATTCTCGCCAGAGAATCCGACAGAGTATGTGACGACTTGATTGCTGTTATCGAGGAAAATCAATGTCGGTATTGGGCTGACTTCGTAGTCTTCGACAACCTTTTCAGAACTGGGATCGTCAATGTTGTAGCTAATGAAGTCCACTTTGTCGGCATATTCTGTTTTTGCTTTCTTGATGATAGTGTCTAGCTGTTTGCATGGCTCACACCACGGTGCTGAGAATTCCAGAACTTTAGGAACTGGTCCGGCGCCGCCGCGATCCATACCTCGAATACCATTGGCCATCGCAATCATTGGCGTATCGGCGCCCATTTTGGGTGCAGTTAGCGCTTTTGGCAAAGTGAGCATGATTACATTGGCTTCTTGAGCATTGCTAGAGCCTTTGCCCAGTTTGACTGCAGTGCGCAGTTCCTTAACAGCTGCTTTGTAGGTTTCCTTCTGCTCTGGTGAGTTTGCCGGCTTTGTGGCGCCTAGTTTGCAAAGCGATTTACCCAAGCCCAGTCTGCATTCGCAGCTGTTTTTATACTGATCGGTTTGCGAAGCCGCTTTGAAAATTTGCACTGCCTGAGCGTAATGTTTTTGAGCCAGCGCCTGCGTCCCCAATGTTATGGGACTTGGAGATGCTGCCATAGAACTCAACGGTACACCCAACGTGCCTACAAGAATCATAATTCCCAGAGCCTGTCTGAGTTTGCGTTGTTTCTCAAGCTTCATAGTTTTAACCCCCCGTACTGCTCTGTTGAGCATTTCATTTGCTGCCTATTTGTTTACTACTGGCGATGTGAGCAGCAAGCCATGCATCGACCGTTTTTATCACTTCTTCCTTAAACTGGCCTTCTTCGAAAATTAGGTGCTCACCGTCGTCAATTAATTCATATTTTCTGTCTTCGGTATTTAGGGCGTTGAAAAGCTCTTCTGTACCCTTCGGGCGAACAAGTTTGTCCTTGCATCCCTGCACAAACAGTACCGGGGTGGTGTTTATCTTCTTTGCTGCTTCAAAATTGTCATTCATAAAATTCTGAAACTGCACCAGTTCTTTGGGTGAGAGGTCCATCCGGTTGAGAGGGTCGCCTGCCCATCTGGTGCGCAGCGCGCAGTCTTGCGTGGCTTTTTCGATAATGCTGGTTCCAATATCAAATTTCTTGTTTGGGGCAGTGAGTAGCTTTAGACCTACTTTCAGGGCTTCTTTTGATTGATTAAACCTGTCGCCGGAAGGTACTGAGCTAATCAAACCGTTTACCATGGCTGGGTTTTCGGCGGTGAAGCGCAGGGCTATGGCGCCGCCCATTGATTCGCCCAAGATAAATAGCGGCAATCTGGGATTTGCCTTGTGAATGAACTTTAAGGTGTCGACAAGTCCTCTCATACAATAGTCGAAGTCGACTCTGTCGCGCCCTTCTGTGGCTTTTTTAAAGCTGCCAAAACCAGGCATGTCGACTGCGTAAACCAGGTAACCGCGCTTCGACATTGTTTCGCCGAAATCCTTGTATGAAGCGCTGTTCAAACCGAGCCCGTGAACGCAGACCAGAATTGCCGTTGGGTCCTTATCGGGGTCAACATAAGTCAGGCAGGGTAGAACATCAGGAAACGGATTTTTTGAACGCTTGCCTGTCTTTGCGGACTTTTCGCCGGACTTGTCGTCTGATTTATCGCTTGTTTTATCTACGGCCTTGTCGGCTGGCTTTGCTTCTTCTTTGCTTTCGACCTTGCTACCCTTGTCTGTCGGGTTTGCTAAATCAGCTGCAGTCTTGCTTTCTGCAGTTGTGCCCGATGCACCGGTGCCGGTCGTTGTACCGGTCGTTGCGCCAGTAGCTGTATCGCTGGCGCTTGTATTGCTGGTGGTGTTTTGCGGGGCGGTTGCCTTTTGGGCTGATTCAATAGGTTTGCTTAGTTCAGCCTGAGCGGCCCCTGAATTTAGCCCGAAAGTGAAGCTGAGCGCAGAAACGATAAGGAAAAGCAGTCGCCTTTTCTCTGTCGTCGCTAACTTCATTTTTGACACGGACATAATTACTTTCTGCCTGGCAAAAGCTGCACCTGGAAGAATCAACCGTAACACTCTAGGGGTGATTGTCGCACCTTCTTGCTCTTGTAGCAAAGTGTCACTCTTAAGCTTAAGGAATTTCAAGTGCTTTTGTCGGCTGGCCGACTTTTGCTTCCTTCTTAAGATTCAGCTGAGCTGCCCGGATGGGTTGGCTGGCTTGCTTCGCCAGTAATTGTGCGAATTTGCTGCTTGCTGAAGGTCCATTCATATACAATGAATGCTTCTTAAAATTGCGCTACATAGGGGGCTCGATGGCCGCGTTCCGAAAATGTTTGTCTGGGGCATTGCTACTTTCGACTCTTGTTTTAGCTGCCGTTGCAAAAACTCCCGGTGAAATAAAAGCGGCTGGTCAAAGCTCTGAGATCAATTCGGGTGAATCTGTCGGTGCTAATTCTGCAGGCAAGCGATCTGGCAAGAATGTGCAAAACGGTGCGAATGCGCAAAACGGTGCGAATGCACAAGGGGGCAAGATTGTGCAAGTCCGGCTTCCTGAAGCTGTTGCTGCCGAAGCTGCACTTGCTAGAAAGCTGGCTGCATGGAACAAGCATGACTTAGACGTTGTTTTGTCTGCTTATTACAATTCGTCTGAAACTTCAATGGTGAGTGAGAGTGCGGAAAATAGAGGCTTTGACGCGGTGAAAGCCCAGTATGAAAAATGGTATGGCGCAAATAAAGCAGCAATGGGAAAAATCGGCGTAAGCGATTTGCACTCGCTGGCATTAGGCAAACGCAATGTACTTATCACTGGTCACTACAGCCTTGAAGAGCCAAACGAGCCCGCGACGAGCGGTGCATTCACGCTAGTTTTCGTCCATGCCACAGATGGATGGAAAATCATTCGCGAACAACTAACTAAAAAACCGTAGGGGCGACGCCATGGATACTGCTGGCGAACTAAAATGGAGCCGAATCA
>CAZJLR010000025.1:0-87361 GCA_964546815.1 uncultured Candidatus Obscuribacterales bacterium
CCCCAGGGCTGCCGCCCTTCAAGCTAGAGTCCATATTGTGCCGGCTTCGCTAAAATTTTCGAGTTCGCCAGCAGTATCCCATGTGTCGCCCGTAAGTTAAGCAGCGGTGCTCGCTTAGACAGTTTCGCTTTATAAAATAGAGGGCGACGCATGGCGTCGCCCCTACAAGTGACCGTTTGGTCCGAGTCTGGCGCTGTGCGCGCCGGACCTGGCGATGCACGGTGTTATTTTGCGGCGCTGTAGGCTCCGCGATATCTGAGCACCATGTCGACTGTGGCTGCTGTTTTCAGCATACGGTCGATCAATTGACGGTCTTGGTTTTGACCTGAGTTGTGCAAGGCGTACAAGGTTTCGTGATTTGATACCATGCTCACGATTGAGAAGTCGCTAACGGTTACATACTTGTTGCCCAGTGCAACAGTATGAGTGTTGCGGCGACCCAATCCATCAGCTGGACGAATCTCAGAATTGTCAGGCTTGTGGTTTGAAACAACCAGTTCTTCACCGGAATTCAAAGTTAGTATCTTGCCGATAACATTCACTTTTACAGTGCCACTGCTGCTGCATACTCTGACATATGTGCAACCATCTTCAGCTCTAACTGAAACAAGCGCTCCTTTTTGTACTTGAACTTCAGCGTCATCTGTACTGACTTTGAGTTGGCTTGTTGCATTCAGGAATAGCTCGCCGCTAGCCAAATGCAGGTTGCCTTGTTCTGAATGTGCAAATTGTGCCTTTGGTCTTGCGATGATGCGTGCAACTTGTTTTCCGGTAGTTTTTGCTGATTCTTCGGACGGAACAATCGTTGCGCCGCCATTCTTGGTGTTGAATGTGTGGAGTTCGGCTCCATGGCTTCCAACTGAGATTGCACTGTTTCCGGCTTTCAGTTTCTTGATTGAAACCGGCAAGCTTGCCAGGCTTTGTGCATCGATTTCGGCAGCATCAACTGGCGTGATTAACGCAATTGGCTTGAGCGCGTTTGTTTGGAACGTTGCTCCGTCCATCTGCACTGATGAACCAGCGCCCTGGGCGTCGAATATTTGAACACCCTTGTTGAGATTTAGAGTCGATGGAGTGGCTACCGAATTCAAGTTGATGACGCCACCGCCAGTCTTGTTGACTTGGACAGTTCCGCCTACATTTGATGGTGTTACTCCAGTGCCGAGAGAGCCTGGGGTGAAAGCCGGGTTCGGTGGCTGATTTAGCGCCGTAATTGTATTGGCGCTGTTGGTCAAGCCCGAGCCGATTTCTAATCCACCACCAGTGCTGGAAACCGCATTGGCGCCCACGGTGTTGGCAGTGAATGTATTACCAGAACCACCGGTCACTGTGCCCTTAGCCAACATCACCAGGTTGCCACCATTAGCGGTGAAGTTGCCACCGGTGCCAATCGTCAAGTTTCCGTTGTTCGCTGTGACGTTGAGGTTGTTACCGGCCGAGGTCAGCGTCACTGTGTTGCCGATGGTGACGTGAGACAGGTTGCCCAGACCGGAGCTTATTGTCAGAGTACCGGCTGACTTGATGTTAGCTGGTAGTAGAATTGGCGGAACAGGAATTACACCTTGCAATTTGCCTGCTGCTAGTTGGACGCTATTGCCTAGAGTCACCGCAGCTGCCACTGTCGGAGAGGTAGCGCTGACTGTCAAATTGTTATTTGCAGACACTTGAGCTGAGTTATTGATTGTAGTACCGGTAGAACTCGAAATGGTTGCATTGGTGCCAGCCTGAATAATCGAGTTGGACACTGTCACTGCACCAAACAAGGTCGAAGCATTGAAAGTTGAATTGGTGGCTGTGAAGGCACCGGCACCCAGCGAGAGTCCGCCTTGAGATGTGATATTGACTGAGTTGCCTGCCTGGAGAACTCCGGCAGGATTACCTCCTGATATACCGATAGCCAACGAATTGGCTACGCCGTTAGCAAGGTTGCTTACGGTCACAGAACCTGAACCATTTGCTTTCAAGCTGAAGTTGTCGCCGATGGTTACCGTGCCTGTTGGGTTGAATGAGTTGATGGAGATGCCCACAACATTGTTGGCGGTGAGGTTGGAACCTGTGCCGAAGCTAATTGTATTTCCAGTGCCGCTCACGCCGGTTCCGCTAATGTTGATAGAACCAACAGTTGCAGAGGAGGCTGTCATTGTCACGCCATTGCCGAATTGTGTATCAGCCTTGGAGTTGAAGTTGCCGAATGTGATACCACCGTTGGCAGCATTGAATGTAGCGGAATTGCCAACTGATAGGGTCCCTGTTGCTGAGCCAAGGTTGCTAATGTTGATCAAGCCTCCGGCATTCAGGAGCGAATTCGCGTTAATAGCTGTACTTCCCATTCCTGTAATACTGATTTGGGTGAAGGCTCCAGTTGTTGTAAGTTTAGAACCGGTGGCACCAGATCCGAATGTTGCATTACCCAAACTGAATACGAATAGATTGCCGTTGGTCACCTGGATTTGTCCATCGGCAAAAGTGATGTTTCCAGTTGAGTTTGATTCGTTGATATTGAGCCCAGGACCATTAATGGTGAATGTAGCTCCCAGACCAGCGCTAATAGTTGAGCCCAAGCCGCCGATTGAAGCAAATCCATTAGCGGTTGTTGCTGAACCTGCTCCAAAGGTCACTACACCTGTAGAGCTTTGACCAAAAATATTTAGTCCTGCTGAAGAGTTCAGAGTTGAGGCTCCTGCCAGAGTGAAGGAACCTGCATTGATGCCTATTTGTCCAGCTACACCGGTTGATTGAATGTTGACCCCGGTGACCGTGCCCAGAGTCATGGCACCGCTAGCAAATATGTTGATGCCACCGTTGCCCGATTTGATAATTGTGCCATCGCCAGCGGTGAATGTGCCGTTGCCGGAAGCACTGATATTCATTCCTGAGCCAGTAGATTCAAAATCTACTGTTGTGCCTAACTCAACAGTCTTGCCGGTTTTGACGCCGAGCGCTGTTACGCTCATGAATCCGCTTGCCTTGAATGTTGCATTGTTTCCGAAGAACAATTCACCACCCGATGCGAATTGACCTAGATTTGCAAATCCAGTCACGGTTGTTGATGAACCTGCGCCGATTGAAAGATTGTTGGTGCCTGCTGTGTTGTTCAAAATCAAGCCGCCGACAATCGTGTTCTGCATGTTGTCGCCCAATGTGAGTCCATTGCTGGCTGTGATGATGACTGGTCCACCCGCTCCGCCGATGGTTGTGGTCACCAGCCCTGGTGCCTTCGTTCCGCCTACAGCTCCCAAACTGATCGCTCCTGCTGCGAAGAGATTGATTGGTCCGCCGTCAGCCTGGAGTTTGGCTTGGTCTCCCAGAGTTATAGGAGCACCAACTCCGACAGCTTGCAAGCCTATGCCACCACCGAGTCCTTCGACTACGATAGAGTCATTGGTGCCGCCGACGATGCCAGCGCTGCCGGTAACTGTGATAAAGAGTCCACCGTTTGTTTTCACAACACCTGGTCCGCTCAATTGGCCCGAGGTCAGTGTGACATTATTTCCTAGAGTCAATCCGCTGGTTGTGCCGATTGTTGTGACGCTGACCGTTGCATTGCTGGTGAAGTTGGTATTAGCACCAAACTTCAATCCTGTTCCGCCTGCAAGAATGTTGGTGATACCACCGACATTGCTGGCGCCCACTGCAGAGCCGACCTGAATTGTGCTGCCACCACTAGCAGCAATGTCGATAGCTCCAGAGGATGCAAGCAAGCTGAGGTTGTTCAGTGCTGTCACCGTGGCAGTTCCACCGATTCTGATTCCACCATTGGCATTAATTGAGATGTTGCCGCCCTGGAATGTGTTGAGTGTGCCAGCCTTCATTGTCGTGCTGGTGCCGACATTTACGCCGATGTTGGCTTGACCTAAGCTGAATACGTTAATGTTGCCGGCATTAGCAACCAAGCTGATATTAATGCCGCTGACTCCGGTATTAACACTCGCACCAGTTTTATTGATGTTGAGTCCGATATCGCCGCCATTCGATGTGAGTGATGTGGCGTTACCGAACAGGATGCCACCACTGCCAAAGGATGTGATTGAAATGCCACCGGCTTTTTGAATTTGAGCACTGGTCAAGTTGCCAAACGCAGGACTTCCTACTAGTGCGCCAGCATTTATCGCAGTGTTGTCTGTGATTATGACCCCGTTGATGGAATTACCGCTGCTGGTCAAGGTCATGTTGCCGCCCGACGATAATGTCAGCGCTGATCCTGTGCCTAAGTTCATAGTGCCACTAGCACTCAGTGTCAGTGTGCCGCCTACAGTCGCCGACTGCAATGTCATGCTGCCCGTATTAGTTACACCGGCGTTTCCGCTTGTGGTCGAAAGCTGAAGGTTTGAAATTGCGGTATTCAGTGTGATGTTGGCTGATGCGACCGCGTTCAGCGTTTGGGCTGTGATCAGACCTGCTCCGCTGATATTCCCGCTGCTGGCAGTGAATGTGGTGGTGTCGGTTGCTGAGCCAACGGCAGCGTTCGCGACTATCGATCCTCCGGTAACCTGAATTACTGAACCACTTGAAGCAATCGTAGGCAGATTGACGGTGCCTCCAACGTTTATGGTTAGGTTTTTCGAGCCCAATGTCAGGGTCTGTCCTGTTCCGGTGAATGCACCTGTTGGGCCTTGTAACAGCTGCAGATTGTAGAGGCTAGTTAGATTTAGTGCGCCATTGAGGTTGATGCCGCCTGTACCTGTGTTGGAACCGATTATAAGGGTAGCTGCATTTATGCTAGAAAGTTGAGCCGCTGTTATATTGAATCCACCTGTACCACCGACCAGGTTGATTACGTCAGAGTTGTTTAGAGGAGCAAGGGTGAATGTTCCTGAGCCTGCATTGATTGAGTTCGCTCCACTAATTACTGGGTTCTTTGTGAGCAAGGTTATCGCGTTGTTGGTTGAGACAAGGCTATTACCGTTATTTACGGTTATGTTTCCATTAGGGTTGGCATTTTGGAAAAGAATCGGGCCGTTAGCAGTTATTAGATTTGCTGCACCATTTACGTTGCTGACGAGAATGTTGCCAGAGCTTGTGTTGGTATTCTGCACGGTTGCAGCGCCGCCACTATTAAATGTGCCTGCGAGGTTGATGCCACCATTTGAAACAAATGTGAATGCTCCGCCGGTCTGGATTGTGCCAAGGGCTGAGTTGAGAGAGCTATTCTGGAGATTTGTCAGTCCGCTCGAGTTAACAGAAACTGTTCCTGTGGACGAACCGGACAGGAGATTTGTTAGAAGTGGGGTTCCTGCGCTGCCGATGGTGCCGCCACTGCTGGTTAGGTTCAATGTTCCTGCAGTGAGTGTGCCTGTTCCCTGGACGCCTGAGCCACCAGATGCGGTGATGGTACCTGGGGTGCTGAATGCAGTCACCGAAGGGTTGGATGCATAAGTATTTTGTAGCTGACCAACGGTGATGGTTCCGGTTGCTACCGCGCTAATGAACTGGATTTCTTGGTTGGAGGATCCTGTGCTGATTAAGACTGGTTGTCCTACAATGAACCCTGAAGAGCTATTTACGTTGATGACCGTTAGCCCGGTTGTGTTGTTGGTAGTTGGAATTGCAGTTGCATTCGTTGTATTGCTGAAGGTCGATATTGTTGGTGAAGTGTAGCTGTTAGTTAAGCTGCCAACTGTAATTTGAGTCGATGTTACTTTCGAAATTGTTTGAGTTTCTTGAACTCCGCTGGCAGAAATTGTTACTTGCTCACCAACAGCAAATCCCTGTGTTGAAGAGAGTGTGATTACAGTTGTGCCTGAAGGAACAGAACCTGATGCGGTCTGCGCGAAGATTGCTCCGCCGATAACACTGACGTTTCCGTTAGTCGTAACCGGGCCAGTGCTCGATGACAGTGTCACGTTGCCGCCTGGTCCACCTAAGTTGCGTTGTCCTACCTGGAGGTTCGCTGAGATAGCCACGTTAGGATTGGCTGCTTGTGCTGCTACGTTGATGGCGGTGTTGCTAGACACGGTGACTCCGCCAGAGCCGTTGTTTGTGACGCTGATGGTGCCACCATTCCAACCTGCTGCACTCAATTGAGTGACTGATGCGCCGCCGATATTGAAATTGCTTGAGCTATTCAATGAAATGTTGATGCTTCCGGCAAATCCTTGCGAGAAAATTGGCGTATTACCTGATGGAATAAAGCCGTTTCCAGCGTTTACTGACAATGAGCCGGTTACGGTTATGTTGCCAGATGGAGCCGCTAAGGTCAGGTTACCACCGTTTCCGGCGTAGCCGCTTTGAGTTGCATTTCCTGGGGTTAGTACGATCGAGCCGCTACCAACGCTGATGTCGCCACCAGAATTGGTGACCGATATGCTTCCAGCGTCGCCATTGCCTGCAATTCCGATGCCGCCATTAGATGTGAGTGGGCCTTGAATGTAGTTGCTTCCTGCAACAGACCCTAATGTGAGAACTGTAGCACTGTTCGATGTGATTGTAATCGAGCCACCATTTCCGGCAAGATTGAAACCTGTTGGTGCAGTGGTTGAAGTACCGGCACCCGTCACGTTGAGCGCACCGTTTATCGCTACTGGTCCGCCGCTTGCATTGATTGTAAGGCTTCCTCCGTTGCCACCGGCTTGGGTCGATGATACTTGGGATGTCGGAGTGACGACCAGCGAGTTCGATGTGATCTGTATGCCACCAGCACCAGTGCTCGATATCGATATCGTGCCGCCGTTATACCCTGTAGCGGAAATCGTGCCTGTTATTCCGTTTGTTGTAGGGCTGCCTACCATGAACTGGTTGGCACTGCCTGTGGTGATAACTATGCTGCCACCGTTTCCTGTGTCAGACGATGATGCGGTGCTTGGGTTGCCCCCGTTAGCTGCCAGCGAACCTGCAGAAAATACCTGCCCGCTTGGTGCATTCAAAATGATGTTGCCGCCATTGCCGCCGGAGAATTTTGAATTGCCTTGAGCAGCCAGGACAGAAAGAGTACCTGTGTTATCGATGTTGATGTCACCACCGCTGTTGTTGATGGTGATCGTTCCACCGCTGCCGAATGGCGGTACTGGAGCGCCGCTTGCTGGTCCTGCCGGCGGTGAGCCTGAGCCCACCACGTTGCCGTTTGCTGTGATGCTCGTGGTTACACCATTAGTAGTCGGTGTACCTATAACGAATGCTGCACTGCCAGTCGCTGTAATACTGATACTGCCTGCGGTGCCACTTCCGGTTAGTGCGCTTGAGCCTCCGCCGTTCACATTTAAGGGTCCGAGAGCCAACACAGTGTTACCTGTTAGTCCAATATTTCCACCGACTCCGGCGTTGTATGTCGTCGACCCTACAACTGCTGATGCTGCAGGTGCTGCGGCAACTTGCAACATGCCTGTTTCAACTTGCACGCCGCCTGTGCCACTATTTGTAACGTTTATGGTTCCGCCGCTGCCGAATGCAGGCGTTGTTCCTACGTTACCATTGGCCGACAATAATCCTTGAATGCCGTTGGTTGTAGCACCTGCTGCGCCTATGTCAAACACGGTAGAGCTGTTAACAGTTATGTTGATAACACCGCCGTTGCCGCTTGGATTGCCCGATGAGCCGCTTATAGTGCTGGCTGCGCCATTTGCACTTAGAGCACCGGTGGTGGAAAGATTTCTGGCTGCAACGAAGTTAAGGAGAGCACCATTGCCACCGACTTGAATTGCCAATCCACCATTGTTCGGATTGAACTGGTTGTTGGTGCCCGATAATGGGCCGGCTGTTAGCATTGTTGGGTCTAACAGGATATCTTGACCTGAGGTCAAAGTTACCGCTCCACCATTGCCGCCTGTGGTATCACTCTTGGCTGAAATGGTGAAATTGCCGGCTCCTACTTGTATGTTGTTGGCACCGGTTGTTGTGATGCTGATTGTGCCACCGTTACCACCTTGTGCATTGGTGGTGATGTAGCCATTTGTAGCGTCAGCTGCTACAGTCGCTGCGCCGCTGAAGCCTGCGGCAGTGATGTTGACAGTGCCGCCGTTGACACCTTCTAGTGCAACCGGGTTAGGGGCAACAGCTGAGGAGGAGATTGTGGGCGTACCTACAAATGTCATGGTTCCAGTGGACAACAAGTTGATAGTCGAGCTGGAAGTGCCTGGGCAACCGGTGCATGAACCGGGTAAGTTGCCTGCAGGAAGTGCGTTATTAGAGTTCGTAACAGAGCCTATGCTGAGAGTCCCGCCAGACTGGACGTCGACAGTTGTGGTTTGTGTAGTGAATGTGCCACCAGACAAGGCTGGCAGCAGCACTGAGCCACCGGCGGCAGTCAGAGTGCCAACTACTGCATTCGATGCTTGTAGGGTTGACGCTGATAGCGTGCCGCTGGCAACTTTGCCATTCGTGTAGACCAACGGAGCGCCAGTTGCCTGAGATGTGGCAATCGTTATATTGCCTGCACCAGCGTTGCTTCCTGTTGTGTTGAAGTTTCCTACAGAAATAGCGGTGCCGCTTGAAGCACCGGCTAATATTGTGACGTTTCCGTTTGTGTTCTGATTGCTGGAAGAAACATTTCCAGCGTTAGAGCTTCCACCACTTGTCACCGTGAGCGTGCTTGGGGTTGTGACTGTACCTGTCGTTGTTGTGACCGTTCCGGCTAACCCGATCAGTTGTACTGTTCCGCCGCCAAAACCAGGAGCAGCGGAATTCCCTTGCGTAGAGAATGTGCTCATGTTGTTTGTGCCACCACCAGTGAGGTCAATGTTTCCTCCACCGGAAGTTGCGCCCGTAATTGTTGTAGAGAAGTTGACTGGGCTGACTGCACCAAATGTATAGGTCAAGGTAGGAGTAAGTGCTGCTCCGGAAACGAGGAGCACGTTTCCACCATTGCTTTGTGTGCCACCGTTGGTGTTAATACCTGAGCTCGCAACAGATGAATTGATATTTCCACCAGCAAAAATGGCTAAATTGCCGCCATTAGAACCGACCAAACCTGCTGTTTTTACGCCACCGGTTGTGAGTGTGCCACCAATATTTGTGTCACCGCCAGAGACTATTGTGATAGGTGCACCGCTGGTTGTTACGTTTCCAACTGTAATGCTTGTCGGCTGGATTGTGCTTGCTGTGAGTGGTCCGCCAGTTACGATGCCGTTTGTAATCGATAGGTTGCTCGTAAATGCAGGAGTGGCTGTGACAAAGGTTATGGTGCCCTGGTTGCCTTGCAAGACACCACCAGTGGTGACATTGCCTGCATTGATGCCTACGCCAGTGGTAGCGCCAGCGATATAAGTGATGTTGCCGTTGGGACCATTAGAATTACCTCCCTTAGCAGAAACCCCTCCGCCGCCAACGCCATTGGTGTTGATGCTCCCTGCACTGGCTCCGCTGCCATTAAATGCCACCAGTGTGATGTTGCCTGCGGCTCCGCCTGAGCTGGTTGCGCCATTGGAGCTAAGCCCGGTTAGTGTACTCAGGTTGATTTGTCCGCCAGTTGCGCTTGACCCTGTGACTGTTAACGTTGTGCCCGTATCGCCATTGCCGCCGTTTTGAAGGCTCGTTTGATTGAATCCGGTGCCTCCAGTGAAGCTAGCACCAGCTATGATGGTTATGTTGCCGCCACCGCCGGCGGCAGAAGTTGTTGAAATGCTTGCGCCTGTTGGTGCGCTGGTGATGTCACCTGACGCGACGATGGAGAGGTCTACGCCCAGGGTACTTATGGCGTTGTTGACCTGAATGCTACCGGCAGAGTTGAAAAATGTAGGGTCGCCCGAGAGATTCATGGTGCCCAGGCTCAAGTTTGGCGAAATTACATTTAAGTGAGCTTCACCAGCATTGATGTTTATCAAGCTGCTTACATTGAGTCCTTCGAGTACTGCATTACCGTTGCCGGAGTTAATGTTTAGAACTTGCGAACTTAGATTACCGCCGTTCAAAATGAAATCGTATTTGCCTGTGAAGAGCGAATCACGCACATTTACTGAGCCGAGCTGTGCAAGGATTGAACCACCGGTATTGTTCACCAGGATGCTGGCTGGGGTTTGGCTTGCGATATTTATGTTGCCGGCTAGTGCGGTTATGAGTCCGCTGTTCACAATTTGAGCGGCTGCGCTGCTTGCGCCAGTGAGTATGCTGAGATTGTTAGCTGCCTGCATCACTGGTTGAGCACCTGTGATTCCTGCCGGCAATGTATTGATAATTGAACCACCTGCATTCAAATTCAAATTGCCAGAGCTCAATATTTGCCCAGCATTCACAATATTATTGATTGCCGTCAAATTGAGATTGGTGGGTACATTTGCAGTAATTGTACTTATCAACGCACCGCTGTTGTTGAAAATGTTGGCTGCGGATATTGCCGCTTGTGCACCTGCTGATGGGTTTGCGAGGATGCTGCCACTGTTGTTGAGATTCCCGGTCAAATTGAGAGCCGCTGCGGTATCAAGTACGGTGACCCCGGTAGGAATCACGAAGCCCGCGGTTGGGTGGAAGCGGTCTGAGACGGTGAGTGTGCCACCTATGGCTTGTCCCTGCGCTCCTAGAAGTAGCGTTTGACCACCGTGATTTGACTGGTAGAGAGCAACTTTCTCTGCTTGTGTGAGCTGTGTTCCTTCAGTGACCTGAAGTACAGAACCACCTACATTTATCTGTCCTGCATGATTCGCTGTTGCTGAGTGCTGCGTTGACGACAGGTCTAAGGTCGCCACTTCTGCCATCGCCTGTAATGGATTGACTAAAGAGAGGCTCGTCAAAACGAGAGCGAAGAGAGCGGGACGGTGGGTGGTACTGTATTTTTTCATATTTACTCGCAGAGATTTGTTGATGAATTTGTGGGCTGATGTATGAAATTTAGTAAGCTAAGGACACGCCGCCAGCAAATTGTTTATGACAACGCGGAGACGTGCCCTTGCTCGAAATGACTCTATATTCAAGTTATTGAGTTGCTCTGACTTTTAGGGTGGAGGAGCAATTGGTCCCTGGTAGGTGACTTGAATTGTTCCGCCAAACTTTTGAACTCCCGCAACTAGTGGGCTGCGATTGAACAAGCAACCGTTGTTAGCAGGCAGACCATTTTTTGCCGAGCATACTTGTTTGACAGTACCGGTCGAGCACGGTGGTGCTGGATCTGGATAAGTGTTGCACTGTGAACAGCCATAGGGGTATACACCTGGGCGAGCATAACCAGTTGCCGGGTCTACACAGTTGTTGTCTTTTTTGTGTGCGATATCGACCCATGAGTTAGGACCAACATTGGTTGCTGTTCTGAATTGTTTTACTCCACCCTGGGCCGTAGACAAGATTGTCGTCCAGTAAGGTCCGTTAGCCGGAGGAGTGACAGTCACTGTAAGCTGTGAATTTGCACCGTTTACACAAGATAGGTCGAATGCTTCCGCTGTGGGGACTGCTTTCGTACCTACAGTAGTTGCACCATTTACGGTGCCTGGTAGATTGATTGTCGCTTCAAATGAGTTTGAACCATTAGGCAATGCCACTACCGGCACTACAGGGTTGTTGAAGTTTGGCCCTTTGTTTGTATTAGGGAATGAGGTACCTGAGCCACCGAAGTCAGGGCACTGGTTGCCAAATTGGCCAAAACCGAAAATCGTGCCTTGAAAACACGAGCTCACTTGTCGTGTAACAGGGTTGATACCGACATTCAGGAGTTGACATTTGTGTCCAGCTTTCAAAACAAACCATCCTGAAGCTTGGGTGCCGAATGGGGTCAATGGAGCGGGCTGAGCATTAGCGGTGATGTCCACGTAACGCACGTTCGCCACTGTGCCTGTCGGACAGCCGTCGGACTGCACGCATGGTGCAGCGCATGGCAGCGCAGGAACAGCGAGCATAACCGTGACATCGCTGGTGTAAGCGTTATAAAAAATCAGTGTCGTAGCACCGTCTCTCACTACCTGCGCCTGAGCTGGTGAGCAAAAAGCCATGGCTGAGAAAACTAGAGCTGCGATCAAAAATGTCGCAATCTTTTTCATAGTTGGTTCCGTCATATAGAGACTTCGATAGTCTATCTAAAAAGACTTTACATTAGTCTAAGTGTCAAAAATTTTAGGGTTTGATATCGGCGACAAAGTTCTGGAAAAGCCCTTCATTTGTTGATTGTGAAATAAATAATTGCATGTTCAAATCTAAGCCAGCTGCAGGTGATAGCATTGTTCCTGTTTCAAAGCTGTAAGTGGTGTCGTTAATGTCTCTGCCACAAAAATTTATTTGCGCCATTCTTTTAAGTGGCTTCGCATCCTCTGCAATTGCAGCAGAGCTTCCAGTTGAGTCTGCAAATTCTGATTTAGACAAAATTGTCGCTGTATACAAAAGTGGACATCTTGTCGAGTCTGTGGCGCTTGCACAAAAGGCTGCTGCTGCCTCCCCGAATGGCTGGCAAGCACATGCCTTGCTTTCTTATCTGGCCTGGCAGCAAGGTAATGCAATTGAAGCTGTGGAACAGGGTCAGCAGGCTGTAAAAATTGCGCCAGATAGTTTGCTTGCTTCATTGAACCTGGCCAAAATAGAAGAAGCGCTTAGCGATTTCAAAGATTCTATTGATATTTATTCCAAAGCAGAAAATTTAGATCCTCACGATCATGAAGCGTCTCTGGGGCTTGCAAGGAGTTTCCTGAAGAGTTCGCAGAAAGAAGCCGGTTTGGCAAAACTCAAAAAGTTGCGTGATGACAACAAATCAAGTTTTGATTTGCAACTCAAGATTGCTGATTTATACCTGCAATCTGGTGAAGCCAAGCTTGCCGTTGAAGCCAGCAGAGATGCCTTGAAAAATGCTGAAAAACCAGCGCAGCTTGCCTCGGCTTCTAATGTTTTGTTATTGGCCCTTTTAAGAGCAGATGATTTTTCTGGCGCTGAAGCGCTGAAGCAAGATGTTTTCAAAAATTACAACCCTGATAATTATGAGCTGTATGTTCGTGCCGCGTCTGCTTTGCTAAAACCGGGCGAGTCTGAATTCGCGAAAGTTATTTTTGAATCGGCAAAACGAAATCTCAATAAAGAAGATTCTGCCGACGGATTCTATAGGCTGGGGCGCATTTTTCAAGATAAGGCCAGCCAGTTGCAATCACAAATTTGCGAAGCAAAAAGTCTCAAAAGTGGTGGCACTGAAACATCAAGTCAGTATGATGCGTGGATGTCGCTTGCTGAAGCCGCATACAAGAAAGCCATTGAACTCGATGGCATGCCTGCAAGATATCATCTTTGTGTAGCTGGCATCGAAGGGCAGAGTGGCAAAATAAAAGAGATGCAAGATGAGCTGAATAAAGCAAAATCTGTAGAAGCGCTCGATACGGTTGCTCCATTCTTGCTTAGTGTAGCCAGCAAAGAAGGCGCTAGCGTGAAAGAAGGCGAACCTTTGCCTTGCCATGTAAGCAAAATTGATTTCAAAGTTTCAGGACTCAGTTGCAACTGCCATGTCGCAAAAGTAGAAGCTGCATTTTCCAAAATAAAAGGAATCGCCGCCGTAACTATTTTGAGAGACGACAGCCGCGAAGGTGTAATGCTCATCGACGAGACCCAAACCAAGGCCGAAGATGCTTTTGCTCAGTGCATCAAGTCTTTCGAGGGTGCCCCAGAGCTCAAGGCAAAAACTCCGCTAGGTTTGGAATTCATTTCGCGTAAGCCAGTTGAGGGTGCTGATGAAATAGTACGCATCGCGCAAAATTCCAGGTATGGTGGAGTGCTGGAGTTCTACAATCAGTTTAAAGTTGTAGACCCTGTATTGCCGCTGCAAAACCAGCAAGCAATTTCCGCAAAATAATTCGTTTGCGTGACTTCCAGGTGAGAGATTTTACACATTTCTCCAAAGCTGTCCAAAAAGTCTCTGGGTCGCGTATACCTTCTTATACTGGTTCTCGAGAGTAATCTCATCGCTTGGAAGGCGCAAGGCCAGTTTTCTATCGGGATGGTCAAATAAGATAAGTACCCCTTCCTGGGGGCATATCCTCGCGTTGTGCGCTGTGGCTGGCGTTAACTGGGGAGGCGCTTATGACCGTTGAGAATATTGGATTTACCGAGCAGACCGTTACTTCGCATCTTGCCGAATCGGTTGCAGCGTCGCTTAGCCTTGTGAGTAATACTATCGAACAGGCCAGAGAGGCTTTTGGAAGTTTCGGTCGCTCACTAAAACTTACAGAGCATCTGCCTTCGTTTTCTTTGACAGAGCAGGTTCCGCCGAATGCTTCGGAGATCAAGCAAGCCGCTCTCAAAAGTCTGTACGGTGATACTAAGACTCCCAAAGACTCAATAACTCCAGACGCCTGCGTTCAGCCCTATGGAATTGGAAATTGTTATTTCGTTGCTGCGATGGCTTCGTTTGCCAAAACAGATCCCCAGGCAGTTCTAGACATGATCAAAGTTAATGACTCTGGCACTTTTACAGTAAAATTTCCGGGCCTAGAAAAAGCGATTAATGTAGATAAGCCAAGCGACGCCGAAATCGAACAAGTGGGAGGCCGCACCAAATATGGTGTGTGGCCTCTGGTGTTGATGAAAGCTTACGGCAAATATTGTGGCGGTGGAAAGTCAGACATAGACGGTAGTGATGGCGGCTCTTTGCTCAGTGCAGGCGTGGCTGTGTTTTCTAAAAATGGTGTTGTACATGAAGGCTTGGGCTATATGCTTCCACTCATGAGTTGGAAAAATATGGATGCTGAATTAAGAGCGGCAATCAAACCAGAAAACCCAAAAGATGCGTTGCCCGTTACTGCAAGTACATCAAAGTCATTGCTTTCAGATAAGACTGCCGATGGATTTGTTCGTTCGCATGTGTACAGTGTTTTGGATTACAAATCAGACCCAGCAAATATCAAAAATAGCAAAGTTACAGTGCGCAATCCATACGGCGGCGCAGACGCCACTCGTGAAATTTCACTAGAGCGATTCTACGCTAATTTTCTCCAATTGAGTATTCCAAAACGATGAGACATCATTGATGCTGCAGCGTTTTGGGCGTCGCATGCCCCTACAGGCGAAGCTGCCGAATTAGGCGTTCGTCAACAGCATTCATGGCGTCGCCACCAAAATGCTAGGCTCTGGCTGGCTGGAGTGAATTTAGCGCCGGGACTTCAGTTCCATCTAGATAAGTTTTCAGTTGATCTAGTGAGAACTGCACTCCCGAATAGAAATCACCGAAGTGTCCGTATTTGGCGGATGCTTCATCAAAGCGCATTTCATAAATCAATTTCTTGAACACAATGGGATCGTCAGCGTAAAGGTCTACTCCCCATTCGAAGTTGTCGAATCCGATAGAACCTGAAATGACTTGGGTCACCAGTCCGCTAAATGTTCTGCCAATGCGTCCGTGGTCTAGCATCAATTTTGCGCGTTCTGCGTAAGGCAGCATGTACCAGTTCACATCTTCGCCGCGTTTTTTGTCCATTGGATAGAAACAAACATAACGGCGTTGAGGTATTCTTGCCCACAGTCTGCCCGCATGATGAGGGACTTTTTCTTGATCTTTCATCGCGGCATCAAACGCATTATTCCAGTCTTCGGAGTAAGGAGTTAGATTTCGTTCTGCAAGTGATGCGTGAATTTTTGCTGTGGCATCGTAGAGTCCCAGTTCAAGCACTGAAACGTATGACGTTGCAGGTGTAAGGAACTCAGAAAGTTCAAGTTTGTCAACGAGTGTTTGTGCCAGTGCAAGCCCTTCGTATGTTTTGCTGTAATGAGTTAGCATCAAGTCTGCTCTGTGTCCAAGCATTTGAGCAAAACCAATATCTGTGTCGGCACTGTTCTTCAGTGATTCAAAAGCGTTATTTGCTTCTTCGATAATGCTGCTGTGCTCTTCCTGTGTAAGTCTGTCCCAGGCGAGTCTATCTACTGAAAACATGCGATGTAGAATCCACCAGCTGTCCAGTGACTCAGGAACGTCAGGATGGCGCATAAGAGAGCTCCTTGAAAACTTGCCGTAAACGCCTATAGCTTTGCATGAGCCCCCAGTCTAAGCAAGTCTTTGTAATTGATTGATTCGCTGATTCTGTGCAGAGTGCGGTTCCAGCGCCTCTATTTGGCTTTAGCCGTGAGAATCACTATATAACCCTTCTTATTCGTCGCGTAGTCCTGGCTAGGCATAGCCTGCAAAGATATTTCGGAGTCGTCATTGAAAGTGTATGACTGCTGAAAACAATACTGATTATCTTCTTTCCAGTGAGGGTCTTTCTTGAGCTGTTGCAAAATGCGCGCCCAGGGTTCTTCAGTATTTTTCGCTGAGCTAGCAGCTATGAAAGGGGAGCTAAACGAAAAATATCCCGGTTTTGGTGAGGGCGCCCGAGTCCCCAGGTCTAGCCAAAAGGGGGAGATAATTATTGACTTCTTGGGAGTTTCTAAGTACTCGACTTCATTAAACCGAGCTGGAGAGCCATCGTTATCATTAAGAAGTGGCTCTTTCGTATCTTGCTTGAGCAAATAGATAGCCCAGGCGTCACCTCTGCCCAGGCGCAGTGAGACTTTGTGTTCTGTATTTTGAGTAAGTTCAAAAATGTCCGCTATCGCTGCAGCCGCGTCACCGTTAAACTGCATCTTCTTCTCCACAGCATTGGGAAACCTGGCTGCCTGCGCCGGTAGACCCAGTAAGAAGGCTGACAAAATAATGCATTTATGCTTAATTGATCTCAATTGATTTATGTCCTGATGGCTTAATCGCGTGCTGCCAGATTACAACGACGCCGACGACAGTTTTTAGGAAGTTAAACTGTTTGATTTTAACGTCCTTCTATTTATGGAATTTCTTTCACGATTCCAGTGTCTTTATAGGTCTTTTCCATGCTTTCGGCTTGCTTGCTTTGTCCAAGCAAATTCAAAATTGAGGCATAATCTGTAATGCATTCCTGAAAATAGCTTCTGGCATACCATGCAGCTACTTTATTGTAGAGTGGTATTGCTTCTCGATAGTTTTTTTGAGCATTGAGGAAATCAGTTTCCGCTTCGCTAGCATTTCCTGCCGCTTTAGCAATCTGTCCTTTCATCAGATAGCATTTTCCAATGTGCTGGTAAAGGTCTGCCATGTAAGCACGCTCTGTATCCGTACCCTGACCATTATTGAATCCCTTCTTATAGGCTTCAATACCAAATTGCATTAGTGGAATTGCCATGTCGTAGTCTTTGTTGGCAAATCGCGCCGCTGCTTGCATGTCATAGTTCCATGCATCTTCGAAGTCCTTATTCTTGCTATGTGTAGGTGCAACTGGCGTTTGCATCAAGCCAGCCGTTACTGTGCCTAACAAAACAACTGTCAGGGCAGCTAACGTAAAAACTTTTGCGCGCTTATTTTTTTCCTTTTTTTGAAGATCTTTCTTTGAAAATGATTTTGCTGTTTTGCTTATCGGTTTAGATTCCCGCACCGATTCTAGATCTTGCATAAGGCTTGAGACACTGGAATATCTCTTTTCCGGCTCTTTAGCCAGGCAACAAAGAGCGATGTCTTCTAGAGAATTTGGTATGTGATGCGTCTTTTTTAAGTCGCCAAAATCTGCTGCATCTGTCGTTACCACTTTGACTATTGTATCTACTATGCTCTTTCCTTCAAATGGAAGTTTGCCTGTAAGTGCTTTGTAGAGCGAGCACCCAAGCGAATAAATATCAGAACGCTCATCTACCGGAAGTCCTTTAAGTTGTTCTGGTGACATGTATGCGGGGCTGCCAAATAATTCACCGGTTTGCGTTAGTTCTTGGGTGAAATCGATGGCTCTTTCGGGCATCACTTTTGCTATGCCGAAGTCGAAAATCTTTGCGAATTCGATGCCTGATGCAGATTTACTTACCATGATATTACTTGGCTTAATGTCACGGTGGATAACGCCCTTTTGATGGGCGTACATTATGCCCTCACAAATTTGAATGAAAAGATCTACTGCTCTTCCATGGTCTAAATATTTTTCGCTCTCCAGAATTTCTGCAAGAGTTTTACCTTCAAGATAGTCCATCACCAAATATGGTGTGCCTTGCGCTCCTATTCCATATTCGTATACAGCAGCGAGGTTTGGGTGAGTGAGTTGTATTGCTGCTTTAGCTTCTTGTTCAAAGCGCTTTACTGAAAGAGCGTCTTTTACCATTCGCGCGTCTAATATTTTTACCGCAAATGTTTTGTCTAAGTTCTTTTCCCTTACCTTGAACACCGTGCCCATGCCGCCCTGTCCGAGGAATGTAAGTACTTCAAACCTTTCGCCCAGTATTTCGCTGGCGTCGCTGAGTGAAGTTGACATTTTTAGAGTGGGCGAATTTGCCTGTCCCTCTGCCTGGTCTGAGTCTTCAGCTTTTTGATTTAAGTGACACTGGCAACGACTTAAGTCCGATAGATAGCGAGTTACCTCCGACCTGGCCTTTTGCCCAGCAATTGGCAGGTTGCAGGTTCCGCAAATCAGTTCGACATCGTCAGTCAGTACTTTCTCGTTTTTTGTCATAGCCTTAAACGTGCGCCTATGCTGACTTTATGCCCAATAATGCAATGAAGGTAACTATGATCATCGACAACTCAATGGTTGTAAGGAACTTCAAGGCTATTCGGCTGTCTCCTAAGAGGAAACTTGAGAGGGGACGATAATATGAACAAAGTGAATCTAACTAAAGGGCTGACTTTCTTGGCGATTTGCGCGCTAATGACTGGCTGTAGTGCTACGCAGCAACGATTGTCACAACAAAAAGGTGAGATTGAAGACCAGAAATCAGCTCAAAAAGCTGTGATAGATGATAGAACCAAAGAACTCAAGCGCAGTATTTCCATTCTTAAGAAGCAAGAAGTCAATCTTCTCGAAGCTCAAAAGAGAGAACCAGGAGCCGATAGAAAATTCCTCGACTTCAAGAAAGACCTTGTCGAAAAGAATGCTGAGGTAGCAAAAGCAAACTTAGACAAAGAGAGCGCTGCATGCAAAACCACTGTGGACAAAAATGCGAAACTGTTGGAAGCAGAACTCGAATCTGGTGCTAAAACACATAGATATCAGTAATGGGATAAATGCACTCGCGCACAATATGGAAATTTAGTGCTGATTAAGTAATGATGCTAATTCTTGCTCTGCAGTCGCTAATTGATACTGTTCTGCCGGGTGAGATTTGCAGTAGGCGATAGCTTCTTCATAGGCTGCACGTGATTTTGCACGCATCTCGGCCCACCTGTACATGCGAGCCAGCTGCATATAAGCACCGGCCGCTCCAGCCGTCTGGCTGCCGGCTAAGCTCTGCAACTCTATAATGCGTCGATATAGAAATTCTCCCAGAACATATTGTTTGTTTTGCGCTGCTCTGTCTGCCGCTTGACGGAGAGGCTCTAAGACTTGATAGGCTTCGCTTGCGCCAGTAAGTGCTTTCTTGTATAAAGTCATTGCTTCTGCATGATTGCCTAAAATATCATTGATAGTGGCAATTTGTGCATTAGTCTGCCTCCACGATGCAGATGCAGGGGGCGCGAGCTTTAGAGCCGCAGTCAAATAGCGTAGTTCATCATCATATTCCTGCAGGAACTCAGATACCGCTGCCAGATTACAGTATGTTTTGTACTGCACTGTTTCATTGAATTGAGATAGATGCTCTAGTTGGCTTTTATAAATGTCACGGGAAGCGGGAAAGTAGCCACGCTCTTTCTGCACTTCGGCATATTCAATTTTCGCAATTGAGATTTCTTTTGCATTTGCCTGCTGTTTTTTTAGCCACTCCAGTCGTCTCACAGCAAGTGGCTCCGCGGCCTCGAAATTGCGGCCGTCCAGGTATATCTGCATCAACCTGGCGTAGTCATCTGCAACTTTGTCTTTGGATTCTTTGCTGTTGCTGTGTTCTCGTAACACGATGGCTCTTTCAAGGGTGTTGCTTGCGTCAGGTTGACCTGAATAGCTCCCTTCGATATGCATCGATTGGGGAAGCAGTTCCATAAATTCAATATCTTCATCAGGGCTTCTTTTCGTTTTTTCGATTAGTGCGATTACTCTATCACTGGCTGGATTTTTGCGGTCTTTCGCAACTCTAGTGTTGAATTGTTCTATTTTGTCCTTTAGCTGTTTGCGATATTCATCCGCACGCTTTTTATTTCCAATGGCATCGGTACAAATTAACAAATCAACAAGTTGTTCGTCTGTAAGCGGGAGAGGACCGCTTATTATTGCTGGTCCGCGACCGATTGGACTTATGCCCGGACTTGTTGTGCCACCTGTCCGTGAATTAATACATTTGTCGAGTACAACAATTGCTTTGTCATAGTTGCGTTCGCCGTCAATAATACAATTTGCGAGAAGAAACAGGCAGCTTGTATAACGGGGCTCATCGTAATAGCAACCGTAAAATTTGTCTTTGGTCTCGCTGTTTTGTTCCATCGCGGTGATAACCTGCTGCACTAGTTTTGCCGCAGCATCATAGTTGCCACATTTGAATGCAGCCTGGCTTGCTGCATACAAAGTTTGCATGGTCGTGCGATCTGCCGGAGATTGCGATATTTGACTTGACTGCGCAATGTTTTCTTGGAGATTTTGCAGTTTTTCGTATTGGCCACTACGTTGATAAATCGATATCAGCTCGCGATTTATTGATTCATTTTCTCGCTTGTCTGATTGCAGTTTTATTGCTTCTTCTAATAGCGCTTCTGTTTTTGTGTAGTCGCATTGTTTGCTGCTCATTGCCGCAAGATTGCTAAGGTCTGCTATCTTTTCTCTTACTCTGAAACTTGGTGATGCTGCGGGTCGTAATGATAGCGCTCGTCTGTAATAGAATTCTTCTTTGTCGGGGCGTTGCCAGTTTGAATACAAGGAAGATAAAAGCTGCAAAGTCTCAATCAAGTTTCTATTGTTTTGTCCCGGGTTTTTCTCACGGTAAGTCAGCATTTCTAGTAAAACTGTTTCGGCAGATTTGAACTGCTTATTTTGCATATAGAGCACAGCCAGATCTCTGTTGATGCTCATGCTTTGGTCAAGGTTTTTGTCCTTGGCTTTATTCGCAATTTCGCGCGCTTGTGCAAACGCTGATTCAGCCTGCGTTATGTCATTTGTTTGTTGGTAGGCTCTTGCAAGGTTAGCCAGGGCAACTGCTTTGCACATTGTGTTGCTGTCGGTTTTGTCTACGCAAAACTTGCAAATGCTTAAAAGCAAAGACGAAGAATCTTTTTCAAAGTACAAACGATGCTTTTCGTGCATTGTTTGGATGTTTACGGTTATTTCTTTCCAGATGTTCTTGCTTTTGTTTTTTTGCAATTCGGCAAAAGTAGATTTGGCATTCGATTCATCTTTTGATGCAATTTGGCATAACATCATTTTTGCTTGGGCTGAGGCAGCACTTTCCGCGCCTTCGCCAGTTTGCTTAGTTGAGTAAGTCAAGGCCTTTTGATAAAGTTTTCCAGCCTGAGCATAGTTACCAGCTGCAAATTCAACGTCGCCTTCAACAATGTTTATTTCAGCTTTAAGTGAGGCAGATGCAGCTGCGTCTGCCTCCTTTTGGGCCGCTTTCAAGATTGCATTTGCTTGCCAGCTGTTGTCGTGAGCAAGATTGATTTTGGCTGCTTGAATTAGCTGTTGAGCGACATTTACATCTCCAATCGGTGGCGGCAAATCACTAGCTTTGCTTGCCGAAGCAGGCATCGCAGATAGTGCTTCCTGGCAATGCTGAATATAAATGTTTACTTTATTGGTATTGTGCAAGCGTCCATATAACTCTAGCGCGTCAGCATACTTGTGCTCGAGCATGCGGCAATTTGCCATATTGCTTGCCGCTTGCAGAGTGTGATTCATGTTGTCGGTAAAGCGCTCTGCAACCAGAAGACATTGCTTGTATAGTTTTCCAGCTTCGTCTAATTTGTTTTGATAATAGAGTGTGTTAGCAAGGTCATTTTGTGCTGGTGCTAGCGCCGGGCCTATGGGACCGGATATAGCTTCGATGAGGGCCACTCGTTGACGAAGATAGTTTTCGGCATCTGCAAATCTGGACTCTTTCCATGAGATGAGTGCCAGTTCTTCCAGGCTTATTTCGATTGCTTTTTGATTTTCCGCGCTTGCTGATTTTAAATCTTGCAGTGATTCCTTATATAAGCTTTCGGCGGCTTTCAAATCGCCACTTTTGCGAGCGATATATGCCAGGCGCATTTTGCAAAGTGCTAAGTCGCGCTTTCGTTCTTCAGGTGCTTCCTTTTCTGCCTCCACTTGAGCCATAGTAAACATCACTTTTGCCTCTTCCAGGTCTAGTACATCAAGTGCCAGCTCGCCTGCAATAAAGTCGTATTTCCAGCTATTTAGTGGAATGTGTATTGGTGGAGTATTGTCAATAAAATGATCGATAAGGTGAGTGCGCGGATTTGGCATTACATACACGCACTGATCAGGAACCTGTTTGTTTGGGTTGCCCATCAATTCGCCCTTGTAATCTGGATCGCTTTTCCAGGTTGTTCTATTGGGCGAGTATTTGCTTTCTTTTGGATTTGCTTCGCTGGAATGTTTGGGCGGCTCGTTGGCGCTTTGCAAAGGCTCGCCATTGCTGTTGCCGCATGCGCTTAGAAGCGCAAAAACAGCAAAAAGAAAAAATAAGCGTCTATCCATTTGCTGTCAAACCGGAATTGCAAAACCCTAATACGATACTAGCAGTCTACCATTGTCTTGCACCATGAAAAACCCTGATTCGTTATTTGGCTTGCGCTATCTGTGATATAACCAGAAGGTTTATTCACGACCTGATTTACGGACTTATTTGCGAATGGATTCTTTTATACACGGGCTCGGCTATTTTGGCATTGGCATGCTATTTGTGGTGTTTCTGCTTCTATTTGGGGTTCTGCGCTTTCTTAAAAAATCAAGTTCCGGAGCAGGCAAAAGTTCTGCCACTCCATTGCGCATTCATTTGCAAGAGTGTGAGTCTTGTCAGTGGGTTAACCAGACTAAGGTAGATGAGGGGCGACTTGAGTTTCAAAAACAGGGACTTGTTGAAATTGGCTCATTTAAAGTCCCAGAGATGCCCGGACTCAATTTAGTTGCTTTGATGCTTGGTGGGTCTGGCATTGTAGCCATTGTTTATGAGAAGCCTGGTGTTAGTGTGTGGTTCGATTTGGTGCAGTACTGTGAAGATGGTTCAAGTCTCACTGTTAGTAACGCTCCAAAGGGATCAGAGCTTAGACATCGACCGCGGCACGACAAGGTTCGTAGCTTTGGGGCTTCAGCATCCGATCTTTACAAGCTTTTTGAAGAAAAAAGATCTGGATTAATAGCGAAGAACCTTGACTCAAGCAAAAATGAATTCGTCAGGCTATTCGAAAAGGCCTATGCCGACGAATTAGACTGGCGCAATAGTACTGGAGGCGTAACCGAGGCCGAACTGCGTGCACTTGCTGCAGCTGGCGGAAACCAGCTCAGCGATGAGGCTTTTGCTGGACTGGCTAAAAAATATAAATTGAAGGCCGCTTCTGATTTCCTAACTGCTCTGGGCTATAAATATTGCGAGAAAAATTCTATTAGCGTAGAACAGTGGCCACAGTTATCGTCGCAGTTAGTTTTCGTTTACGATAATTTGCCTGTTGAGACTTTGAAAGAGTGCTGTTCAAAAGCAAACGTTCAGTTGAGCGATAATTTGCTAAATGAACTTTCGGAAACTGAGCTTAGAACAGCATTTAGTACCATTTTATCGCGACCGGAACTAAGCGCTAAACTTAGCAAAGTAGATCAACTCGATTACATGCTGCTTGTTGATGTTTATAAAAGCACAAATTAAGTTCCGCGTAGCAAGAGATTTGTATCTCATTTATTTGTCGCGCGAGCCTGTACCTTCGTAGAATTTACCGCTTTTTTCTAGACTGCTGAGCGACTGCAGGTGTTTGCTATCTTGAGTATCGCGGTCCATTGTTGAGTCGTAAACTCTGTCAAATATAAGGTAGTCGCCCCAATCACCTGCAGCCGCTTTCGGTAAAGTGTAAGCGTGTTTACCCTCGGATGTTTTTATATCTTTCAAATGCGCTTGTCCAGTTGAGTCTTCGGCTGTGACTATTTCTAATGATGGAATTGTGTCGTCTTTTGTTCTGTGTTGTTCATTTGTTTTTTGAATCTGTTTAGCCAGGTCTAGACGTTCCTGGTAGGAAATTTGATTGAGAGTTTCTGCAATTGATTCGCCTTGCTCAGCTTTGCTGGTAAGTTCATTGACAATTTCGACGTGTCTCTTGTCCGACATGCTTGCGTCCCCCTCAACCCCTGCCCATGAGTACAAGAATAGAGTTTAATTTTGAGGAATTGTTGAGCAAAGGGTAAAATGCCGGAAACGTGCGCGGCGAAAGGCTATAGGAAAAAGAGGGTTAAAGTTGCAACTGCCAGCATCAGGCTAAATGAAATTGCCATTTTTGAGGCAAATGCCTGATTGCCAGACATGAATGCAATCCCTGTCTTAAATACAGCATTCATGCACACAGCAATAAGCACTGAGCCCACTGCTCGGTCAGGGCCGATGGCTGTATCTCGGAACAAATCAGCGGCAGATACCGCGATTGCATCAACATCTACTAAACCACCAATCATACTTGTCCAGAGTAATCCACTTGCACCCATTGTAGTCACGACGACTTTGTTCATGAAAATTACTACTGCTAAAATCACACCGCATTTCAATGCCGGCCCCAATGTAAGTGGGTTTCTGATTTTGAATGATGGTGTGTCTGCTGCTTCTAAAACTGCTTCTTGCGAAATTGAAGCATCGGCAGGTGCTGTTTCTGCTTTGCTTTCCTCTGCGATGGACTCTGCTGCATTGCTCGTGGCAGCATCTTTTCTTTGTGCATCTTTGGTTGGAATCAAAAACGCCAGTAATATGCCCACGGCTCCGGCTGCGAGCAATGGCACTGCTGCTGCGCTAGATATTTGCGGGCTGATCAAAGATAGAAATGCAAACAATCGAGGAAATTGAATCGCATTTGCAAGTGTAGCGGCTTGCCAGTAAGTATTGAGTTTTTCAGGGGTGTTTTTCGCTTCTTTGGATAGAGTGAGAGTTGTCGCAGTCGTTGAGGCTATGCCGCCCAAAATTGCTGTGAGCTTAAGACCACTCGAATTGCCCAAATATTTTTCCAGAAAATATCCGCTGAATGAAACGAAGGAGACGAGAATAACAAAGGTCCAGATGTCTCGAGGGTTGAAACCATTGAATGGTCCATAGTCGCCATCGGGCAAAATTGGATAGATGATAAACACAAGCGCGAGGAATAATAGCGTGCCGCTGAATTCTGAGCCTGTGAGGGTTTCGCTAAAGAACTTTCTTACTTTGTCTTTTGACTCAAGCAAGAAAGTTATGAAAATAGAGATGCCTATAACTGCAGCCCGCGCGTTGTCTGATTCGCTCAGGGCGCATATATAGGATAAGCAGAAAACTGTGAGCATCGCCAGATCTGTCGTAAAGCCTGATTCTTCCGTCGGTGTTCTTTGCCTGAATGCAATTAATGCAACTATTAATGATGCAAGAGCGACAGCCGAAATTGCAGCGTTGTGCTGCAATCCACATGCCGCACCTACAGCTGCGCAAAGTACAAATTCCCTTATACCAAGATTGGGCGAAAGCTTAGAATGCTCGCGCTGAGCACCCACCAGCACACCAATCATGAGTGCCTCAGAAACAGGGAGCCAAAATAAGCGAGGATCGAGCATTGTCTGATAACGCTGTGCTGCAGTGCTTACAAGGCTTTTGTGCCCAAAATAGCACCAAGAAATGCGCCTTTCGAAATGTTGAAATCAAGCTTACAAGTTCTGATATATCGTGAAAGGAAGCTATCTTTGGGCAAAAAGTAGCTAGGAGTTTGTAATAGTTTGAGAGGCTGGAAAACCATGAAGATTCTTAACCTGCAAGTCTTAGCGGTCTTTTGTCTGTGTACCGCCATCGCAAGTCCAGCAGGTTTTTCGCAAGAGCAGCCCAATTGGAAGGACACTAATAATCGCGCTATTACAGAAATGCGTAACGAGAATTATTCCGAAGCCGAACGCTTATTTAAGGAAGCCCAATCTCAATGTCTCACGAGCGATGACCGCGCCGTGGTTCAGGAAAATTTGGATGTTCTCTGGGAAAAGCAATTTATGAAGCGTGTGAGTACTGAAAGCAAGAATGAGTTTGGACAGCCAAGTTCCAAGTCGTTGCCTGTTACGGGGCAAGATTTAGGCCAGAACAGTAAAGCTCAAGTGAGGGCTGAATTGACTCAGTTGGATGCTTCAATCAAAAAGGCAGATGAATCTGGCGATCTTGAAACCCTTCAGGCGCTTTTCAAGAAAAAAGGCGAATTGCTTAAGCAAAGAGATGACGGAGAGACACTAGACTATGCTTACAACATGCATTTCAGAGCGCAGGTGCTCAAACACTTGCATCGTGATGCTGAGGCTGATCAACTTGAGGCCGAGGGAGCAAGGTTGAGAGATAGTCTCCGCAGGCTTAGCACAAGTAATATTGCGGCTCCAACGCACACAAGGTCTAATCTCAGCAAATTCGAAGTAAGGCCTTTGCCTATGGTGCATGAAAGTTTACCGAGAGATTTTCATGATAGTTATCCTTCGACTACACCAGCGCCAAGCAGCAGAAGCGAGAGAACATTTATTGGGCCCCACAATGCGGGCAACACATCGGGTTTTCTTAACGGCAATCCCAATCAATAGTGTCTTTGCTTGGCTTGGGATAAGCTGCATAATTCAACAGTTTTGTCCTGGGACAGTTGCATTTTGCTGCATCTAGCGCTGCTAAAATTACATGTTTCAACCTTTGATCAGCTTCCGGCTTATCCTAATATTTATTAGGTTGGTTCACATGATTAGAGGCTGGAATATGGGCGCTGAACAACATATTAAAGAGCAAGCAAAGGCAACCGAGACACAAAAGGAAGTTGCCGGAAAGGCTACAGATGCTTGCCCAAACCTGGGCATAACTTTTGATCGTTCTGCCCTTAGCGCTGTTCAGCTTGGTTCACTTGATCGCAACGGTAAAGAGACAGTATTGACGCTAGCCGGATACTTTGGCAAAGATTTGCCTTCGGCTCAAAAAGAGCTTTTTCAAAAATCTTTGACCGATGCACTCACAGACAAGGTCTCTTCACTTGCCAAGCTTGCTTTGCCGGAAAATAGCAGTGCAGCTAAAGCATTCATCGGAATGATGGGGCAAGCCGGGTTTGACATTAGTGTCGAGCATGGAAAAGATGGCAGCACAAACGTTCATTCACTCAATATTTTCGAACACAATTCGAATGAAGGAATGCGATTGAATTCAGTTCAACCTGGCAATGGTGCCAAAGCTGAATTTTGCCAAACTCTAGATCCACTTTCACGCAGTCGCGATGGCCGTGTGGTGAGCTCAACACATGATTTTCAATCAATTATTACGACCCAAAAATCTCTTTCAGATCGAATGAAGAATTTTCTTGACCGCGATTGATTTACTTTTCTGTTATCGCCTCGGATTCAAATTCAAAAGAATGTCCCCGTCTTGCTTTCTCATTTGCCTGACGGGGTCATTCTTTTGTGGGGGCAATTTGTGTGTAATTGCGCAGCATAGATTCACGAGGATTTCACTTGTTCGGTCTCATTATTGAGCCATGAAGCTAAGCGAGAACGCAGTAGCCGACCATGCATTCAACAATGAGGAAACCGATTATGTCCGCAGAATTATTGCCCCCGAATCTGAAGTCGGATGAAATGCCGTTGAATGGCCAAACTCCTGCTAGAGAAAAGAATGGGGCAAAGAAAAGTAGTTCTGCCTTTAGAAAGGGCATGGTTTTGAAATGGAAAGCCAGTGGAATGTCAAAAGCGGCCTTTTGCAGACAGGCAGGTTTGCGCCCCAATACTTTCAATGTGTGGATAGCTGCATACTCTGAGACATCAGTTGAGGAGCAGTCTGCTGACCTTAGCTTTGAGCCGGACACCTACGCTGGCGTGATTGAAGTAAATCGTAACTCTGAAGTGGCTGCAGAACTTAGTGACAGCAGCGGTAAGCGTAAGGTGAGAATATACAACGGTGCAAGCCCCGAATTGATTGATGCGCTACTCAACAGCTTTATGCATTAAATCGCTCATTGCGCCAAAGTTTTTTCTATTCAGGAATCAAGCAGAAGAGGCCAACTTCTGGAGAAGTTGGCACGTAAGCAATGCGTTTTGGAATGAATCAATGGAGATGAGAAAATGTCTTTATGCGAAGAACGTCAGTATCACCCGTTTAGATTAGCGTCTGAGCATATCAAAGTTGCTGAACAGAGTTTTCAAAAAAAGTACTGGGTGCTCGCAAGATATCACTATGCTGCCGCAGTGGATGAACTCGTTAATATGCCCGTTCCGGACAAGCAACTGTTACGCAACTGTTTGCAGCGGCAGTCGTTGTGCCACCTGAACCTATTAGAATTTATGCCTGCCATTGCTTGTTATCTTCGTTCTGTTTCTTTGCCTGAGGCGGAATCTAGTACTATGAGTAATGAGCAAAGATACCTGCTTGAATCGATAAGACAGGCACGTCGTATTCGTTTGCAAGACAATCTCAGCGATTATACTCCACGTTGCACCGGGCAGCATTTTTAGTTCTAGCGAATTTATTTTCTAGCTGGCGCTTCCATGTCAATGCCTGAATTGTTCAATGGAATTGGTCCACCAAGTTTTACTTGTCCATTTTCAACAGATCCAAGCGGATGGAATGCGCTCTGCCTCGTTCCGACAGCGTCTTTCAATGCCGGTGCGTTGCGTGCAATTATGTCTTTCAATCCATGAAGCCCACGGACACGTTCTATGCCTTCCGGTGTGTATATTTCTTTGCGGAAATCTTCTGTGTAGAATCGGTCGGCTTGAACACGGCGCGAAGCCATGAGGATGAATTCCAAAAAAGTAGATGCAGAGAAGCCCATTGTTTTAGGTGTGCGATCTGGCCATTCAGACAATGAACCAATAACAGTGTCTACTTTTTCAATATCATTGTTGTAGACCTTACGAATTTGTTCTCTAAGCTCTACGTTGTTTGGAACGAGTTCCTCAAAGCTTTTTACGGGTGGTTCATGCATTTCTCTGAGGTATTCATTATATCTGGGAAGATGTTTTTCTCGTCCTCGCAAAATGTCTACTGCAGCCAGGTCGATATAATTGCCTCGTATGTTGAGGTCGCGCATAAAGTTAGGGTGATTGTGCGCTGCAATTTGCCCTGCCTTATCCACTTCCATGGAATAAAGAACATTGTCAAAACCGGCTGCGTCGATAACTTTGCGAGAGTTGCCTTGCAGCGCTGCTCCCATTGGTATGTTGCCGATTTCTTTACCTGTTTTGTGGTCAAACAACTGCAAATTGTCCGGCACCAGTCCATGCATTTGTTGATAAGACTGCACGAAGTCTTCTTCCATTGCGTAAGGCTTGCCGGCTAGTTCTGTTTTGTGTCCCCAGATGCCACCAACTTCATGTTCGTCGACTTTAGATCTAGCGCCAACCATTTCTTGCCCGTAGTTGTCTATCATGGCATGGGTCATGGTGGGGTTATTCAGTGCCACTGGTGTCCAATCGACTGTATGTATTTTTGCTTTTTCGGCAGCATTGATTAGTCGTGCGCGGCTATAGATAAATTCGTCATATTGTTTGTCGCTGAGTTTGTCCGGTAGATTGTCGCCAAACATAGGTTTCAAAATTTCGGGCAGTTTGTTTTTCCAATTAGCGAATTCGTTTTGTGGATATGCTTTCACCAGCATGTCGCAAATTGAGTTGTGTTCTCTCACATAAAGAGTGTGTATTACTTCCAGCAGAGGATTCCAGTTTTGGTTGAATCCTGTGTCCGGCACTCCCTCAGGACCGATCGGCAGCAAGCCATCTGCTGTTAGTTTCATTTTTCCGTCGCTGTGCGCACGGAGTCGATCGGCGGTTTTGTCATCGGAGCCATAGATTTCAGAAGCATCCCACCAGTGAGTTACAGTGTTTTCGTAAGTCTGGCGTATGCCGGCCTTGTCGTCAGCTTCTGTGCGAGTGTTATCGATTAGCAGTTTGGGAATCTTCATCTCCGTTTGTCCGTGATATTTACGGATGGGATGATCTTCCGGCAACGGAATTGTCCACATGCCGTCGCCCATATTTTGGTGTTTGCCATGGTCCATCCAGTCGTGCACATTTCCTTGCAAACTTGCCACACCGGTGAGGTTCATAACAGGGAGTTCTTTGAATTCTTGGCGATCTAAAATGCGAGCTGCATCCATCAACGGTGGATCGTTGACGTCATAGCGCATATCTGGCTTTGTGTTGTATTGAAAGCGTGTGCCCGCTGCGCCCATGGCAGGGTCTTTCAAATTATTGCCGGTACCGTCGACGGTGCGTGAAACTTCAGCCGATTTTGGGCTAGCCAAATAATCTGGCACGTGACCTGTGCGAGAATCGGGCGGGTATGACGATTGCAAGTTGTTGCTTTCAAGCTGGTTTCTTCGATTTACTGGTCTCGATAAATCTGTAATGCGGCCAAAGAAAGACTCATCTTTTCCGAATTCTTCCCATGGCTTATTTTTTGTTTTCTCGTCTATAACTTTGGCACCCTGGCGCACAACCCAACCCACAGCATCACCGAATTTTTCCTCAATGGTTTTAACTGCGCTGTCGTAAGGACTGCGTGGTGACTGTCCCTTGCTAGCGTCAGGACTATCTTTTGGTACGAGGTGTTCACCTAAATTTGGTGCTGGAAAATACTTGCGTTCTTCAGGCTTTTCATTGCGTTGAAAGCCGCCTGGAAGTTTGATTGTTTTGTCGCCGATTTTGTAATCTTCGAGTGCTTCATTTGCCATCCTTGCTCGCGGATCTTGTTCTGCTGGTGCCGAGTTTCCCTTTTGTTCTTTGGATTCTTTGTTATTGTCCATTGCAAACAAACTCCTAAGTGGATAACGCAACTCGAAAAATTGGCGATTTATTTCCCCATACAGACGCAGTGCAAAGTAAGGCATGTCTCGCCGTGTTGGCGACTGTGCCAGTTTAGTCTGTTAACGCAAATTATCGGGGCTGATTTTTCCTGTGTGTATTCTTGGCGCCTGTAAATGCGAAGAAGATGTTTCAACTTGCTGAATTTACAGTTAGCCGCTTTTGTCCGTTTCAACCCTTGCTGGATAATAGTGTATTAACGACAAGGTTGGCTATCGTGCTTCCACCACTTGCTCGGGTTATTAAAATGCAATCATCCGCGTGGATAGCGGTCTATCCAGTTGCTAACGCAGCGCAGGGCTCCCCATTCGGCAGATAACGCTTGCAGAGGTATGGGATGAACTTCGAATCCCTGGCTCTGCCATGCTTTGTCAGCCATGTCGTCTAATTTCTGAATGCCATAGTGAGGAAGGAAAACCCTCCTTATTTCTTTGCCGTCTTTTTCAAAGCGTTCCATCAGGCAGTTATTGTACGAAAGATATGGATCTCCAGCTTTCGGCGGCTCAAGATGTGGCACTCTAACTACCTTATATCCCTTGCTTTCGAGTATGTGTGCATAGGCATCGAAATCGTTTTGGTCATCACGGTTGTGAGGCTCAAATGCCTGTTTCTCTGGCAGTGTAACGGGGTGACCGGCGCGCTGTGACAAGATTCCTTCTAGCTTTTCTCTGTCTGCGGGCGCGAGTGCATTTACTACTTGCTTTGCCAGGCTTGGGTCGCCGACTAGAAATGTGTTATCGTCGATAGGAGTGCAGCCCATGTCCATGTGGTCTGTTGCTGGGTCCATCTCTTTTCCTGGTCTTGAGGGATCGTCGCGTCCCATCACCTGTACTGGTTTGTCAAAGCGATCGGAAAATAATTGGACAGCCAAATCTTCCAGAGCATGCTGTTCTGTAACTTTACCGGGCCCGAGATCTTCGCGATGAAATGCTGGGTCTCTCAAGAGTTGGTATGAGCCGTCATTTTCCGGATTCATACGTTTGATATAAGGAAAGTGCAAATCACCAGCGGCCGGCTCAACTATTTGTTTGCCATAGTGTGTCTGGTAGTAGTCGAATACCTTTGCTTTCAACGCCTGGTCTTTGTCCAGCGCCTCGGCTATTTTCATTTCTGAGCTGACTATTGAGTAATAGCCGGCAAATGCTTCTTTTGTGTTTGACTGTACGTCGCCGCCGTCAGTGACGATGAAGGGTTCGCTGTCCAAAATTATTTTCGGGTTGGCAGCTGTTATTTTGCCTGGCACTTGCATGTCGTTGAGGTGCCATGAATGCAAAGTTGTCTGATGCATTAATGCCGTATGAGACGGATCTTCCGGCGTGTACATTCCGACCATCATGTCTCGTGCCCAGACCGTAAGATCTCCGACGTTTGGTTTGAGGAAGCTTATGCGAGCCGGGTCTGCGACGTGATTGTCTGCGATTACCTTTTCGATATCAGCCTGATCTTTATCTGTTTGAACCGCAATAGTGAATTTTGTATCTGGTTCCATCTCTGTAAATAGAGTTTTGTAGGCACCCAGCATCTGCGTGCGGTCGTCACCTGCAACGTAGGGGCTCATCATCAATGCAAGATGTGTGACGCGGCCGTAGCTATCGGCAAAAACTTTTGTATGTGTTGGTGGTGCTGTGAGTCCGTTGAGAATCTCTTCCAATGATTGTGATGAGTCTGGTTTCGAAGTTGCTGTGGCTTTCTCAATCGCCGGCTGCCCTTCGTTTCTAGGAGATGAGTCAGCGGCTGTTGGCGCCGGATGAAACAGTTCGGCCAAAAGCGCTTGCTTTGACTCATTTGACGACGCGTTGCGATTGTTCTCTGCAACAATGTCTTGATTTGATTCGAAGATATGACTCATGTGACAAATTCCACAGCCCGATCAAAATATATATGAGTTGAGTGCATCAATCGAGTTAAATACCTTTCGCCACTTACTCCGTATTCTTACGATTGACGCCAAATTAGCTGTCTTTCACGGGCGCACGGTTTGCGATTGTTTGCACTTTTCATTATTTTGCGCTGAGCAATCTTGTAAAATTGTTAGTTTGAAACACGTGAAGTTACCAATTGAAAGGCTTTACTCCTATGAATGCCGAGATTTACGATAGGCCAGAGCAGTTGCCGGCGAACTTACTGCAGCGTTGCAGGAAGATGGCACTGCCCTCGACTTTGCTGATGTGTGAGCCTGAATATTTCGCCTTGCTCGATGTCAAAAATCCTCATATGGAGGGAAACATCGGTAATTTAGACAGTGCGAAGGCGAGACTTCAGTGGCAAGAAGTTCGTGATGCGTTCATCAAATCTGATGCTGTAGTTGAACTAATAGATCCTCTAGCAAATTGTGAAGATATGGTGTTTTGCGCCAACCAAACTTTTGTTGGTCTTTCTGCATCTGAGTCGAAGCTTTGCTTGTTGAGTAATATGAAACATGAATCTCGACAGAGGGAGGTCGCTGCTTTCGAAAAATGGTTTTCGCAGCGCGGCTATCGAGTTGAAAGGCTTCCTCAAAATATTGTATTTGAGGGCAGTGGTGATGCCATCTGGCATCCAGGGCGAGCACTTGTGTGGGGCGGCAGCGGCTATCGCAGCCAAGCCGAGGCTTATCCTCATCTAAGTGAATTATTCGCTGTTCCTGTTATTCGTTTGCCTCTGAAATCCGACCGTTTTTATCATTTAGATACTTGTTTTGCGGCTATTGACGAAGAAACAGTGATGCTAAATCCGAATGCAATTAGCGACGAGGGGCTGGATATGATCCGTCTCGTTTTTCGAAACGTGATTGAATGTGATGATGATGAGTCAAGCAAGCTTATGGCGTGTAACGCTACCGCCATTGGTGGAAAGCATGTTGTTATTCACCGGGGTTCTTCTAAAACAGTGAGTATTTTGGCAAGTCTTGGATATAGCGTTCATGAAGTTGATACTTCAGAGTTTTTAAAATCAGGCGGCAGTGTTTTTTGCATGAAGATGTACGTGTTTTAGGTCGGTCGCAGATCTAGATATTAGCCACCGACTTTCTTGCACTTGTAGCCTAATTTTTCTAGTTCGCTTATTAAGCGGCTTCTCTGGTCTCCTTGAATTTCAATTTGATCGTCTTTTATGGTTCCGCCGCTTCCGCATTGTCTCTTCAGTGAACTTAGAAGTTCTTCTAATTTGCTTGCTTCAAGAGTAAATCCACTGGCTACTGTTACAGCTTTGCCTCCGCGACCTTTTCGCTCAAGGCAAATGCGAATGGTATCTAATTTCTTTTTCTTGTTATCGGGCGTTTTTGGAGTTGTGCAAACACAGGCGTTGCTAAGTTTGAGGCAAGTTTTGCATCTTTCTTGCGTTTCAAGGCTCTTTCGTTTTCCGCCTTTTAGAATCAGGCGAACCACCAAGTTTTTTATTTGGACTTCAATGAAATCTTGCGTTAAATTGCCGTGCCAATATTCGACTCGCTCTTTGTGGTTTGAAAGTTTTTGCAATAACGGTGAAGGCTGTTTTGTTGTGGAAAGAGAAACAATCAGTGCTGTATGTTCAAAATCGTTTTTTGAACTGTCCCACGGTATTGCAGTCCATGCAAGATCTGATGTAGTTGCTGCTTCAGCAAAGAGTCGTCCGGCAAGCAGTGCGTGCTCCTCATTTTCTTCGCAGACAAACATCACATGTTTGTTGTCGTCGTTGCTGTCCATTGTTTTCGATGTGCCCGGCTTGTTTTGAAAAAGAGATTTTATTGTTTGAGCTTAGGTTTCTAGAGCAAATATTTTACCTTGTCCGACATTTCTGTTTCTGTCATTAGGCCGATTTTTGAATAAACTTCCTTTCCGTTTTTGTCGAGAATTACAACACTGGGACAGCCTTTGACGTGATATTGTTCTTGCATTTCGATATTTTTGTGCAGTCTCATGATCTCAACTTTCTGCTGATATTGCTCCTGCACAGAATTGAGTGATACTTGCAGTTTTTTGCAAGAACCACAGCCGCAAAGAAAAGCTAAAATTTGCGGTTTTCCGCTGCTTTTGGCAATTTCCGTAGATGCTCCATTTGAAGGCTTGGAGAGGCTGCTTATTTGCTGCAGCGCTTTTGCTCCCAGGTCTTTCAAATCTTGCTTTTGCGCGTTTGTTGCCACCCATTTATATTGACTTGATGCCGAGCTGTACTGTCGCAGTTGCTGATAACAAAGTCCCAAATAGTAATGGCTGAGAGCATCGTTTGGGTTGCTCTTTAGTGTCGCTTCGAAGGCTGATGCTGCTGCTGCGTATTGTCCCTCTTTGTATAACTTGCTGGCTTGTTCTGGCCCCGAAGCTTGGCTGTACGCCGGTGCGCACAAATTGATGCCGACAATGGCTATTACTAAACTCAATTGTTTTTGCATTCCAAATTACCTTCAATCTCAGCCCAGTTCTGCGATTTTGCGTTCTAACTGTCCATACCCAATTTGCAGTCTTTCTAAAGTTAAACGTCTCTGAGTCGGGAGCTCTCTCGACCGAGTTCGCAAAGCTGCCATATATACCCTGAGCCCATGTCAAAGGAGAGCGACAATTTTGCTGCTTTAAGGCAGCATAGATGTGTCGGGCTACCAATCGTGGTCTCAAGTATATAACTTAGGCATTTCCTAGATTAGAAATGGGCTTAGATCTCCTTCTGATGCGTCACTTCGTCAATAATGCAGAGTAAAATATTAAGCGGCGGAATCGTTGATGCCAAGTGGTGTCGCGCTGCAGGAGAGCTTTCTATTAAGCTCATGCAAATTTGGAGAACTGCTCGCAATGGATCGACCGACTCAGAAGCCACGATGGATTCGCGACTTGATTCGCTTTCTTCCGCTTAAGAGTCAGTTCGTTTTATCAGGGAATGTTCGTGATCACTATCCGCTAGAAATTGCCGAAAATGTTTTCACTCCGCAATCGCTATTGCCTTTTTTATCGGCGCAGCTGCGTCAAGAAGGATTCGAACACGTGATTGGATATGATCCGATCCACGGATTTCGCGAAATTGAAAACATTACAGGAAATATGTGTGAGCAGACTGCTCTATTGGATATGTTGCAACTGAGGCGAATTGCTAGTGCTGACAATGCGTCTGGTATCGAATCATTTTCACTTGGTTTCGAGCGAATAGCAAATTATTCTGGTGCACCTATCGCACTTCTTGCTGATTTCGCTTCACGCATTATCAATAGACCAGATGCCTTGCTCTCACCCGAACAACGCTGTTTTACCAGGGCACTTGTTCTGTCTCATGAGTGCAAGCCTCGCCCATGTGGTACACCTCCCAAGCCTTTCTACAATAGTGTGATTTGGGTTGTTGATAAAGAAGGTGATCTACCCGATTGGTTCTTAATTTCAAATCCCCGCATCAGGCATATTCCAGTGCCAAAGCCAGACCATGTTATTCGAAAACAAATGGCTGCTAATTTGATGCGAAATCTTGAAGGTTTTAAGCTTGCAAGCCCCGAGCTTCTCGATGAATGCTTGAAACAATTTGTGGAAAACACTGAAGGGATGCTGCTGGTTGATTTAGTGGCAATCTGCCAGTTATGTAAAACTGAAGGGCTTTCAATTACTAGAATTGCCGAAGCAGTCAGGCATTACAAGCTGGGTGTGACTGAAGACCCCTGGACAAAAATTGACAGAGAAAAAATTACTGATGGACATTCATTGATTCAAAAACGAGTCAAAGGGCAAAGTCACGCTGTTGTGCATATGCTTGATATTGTAAAACGCGCTGTGACTGGTGTTGCGGCATCGCGTCGTGGTGGGCGTCCTCGCGGTGTTGCTTTTCTTGCAGGACCTACCGGGGTAGGAAAGACCGAGCTTGCCAAAACAATTACAAGTATTTTGTTTGGCGATGATTCTGCGTACATTCGATTTGATATGTCCGAGTTTAGTGCTGAGCACAGCGATCAGCGCTTAATTGGGGCTCCACCCGGTTATGTTGGTTATGACGTCGGTGGCGAATTGACCAATGCTATTCGCGAAAAGCCATTCAGCGTTGTATTGTTTGACGAAATTGAAAAGGCACACCCCAGGATTTTGGATAAATTCCTGCAGATACTCGATGATGGTGTATTAAGTTCTGGGCGGGGCGACCATGTTTATTTCTCAGAAGCATTTATCATTTTTACCTCAAACCTGGGACTCTACCGAATCAATTCCGATGGCGAGCGTGTTCCTCAAGTTAGCCATGCGGACTCTCGCGAGGAAATGTCCGCAAAAATTCGTTTGGAAATTGAACAGCATTTTAAGCTTACGCTGGGCCGACCAGAGATTTTGAATCGAATAGGCGAAAATATTATTGTTTTCGATTTTATTCGCGATGATGTCGCATTACAGATCTTCGAGCAAATGATCGACAGCACAATTGAAGATCTTCTGTCTGTCCAGAAAATCAAAATAACAGTTCCTGAAGAAGCACGCCTTGTTTTGCGCCATTTGTGCTTGAGCGATCTTTCAAACGGTGGAAGAGGCATTCGCAATAAACTAGAAGCTCATTTTGTTAATCCTCTTTCGCGTGCTTTGTTCGACCAGCAGATCACACCTGGCTCTGAGTTTGTTGTAAGCCAGGTGATTACTGGTGAGGTCACAGGTCTTACTCTTTCAGCTTTAATGAGAGGGGGCACAACATGAAGATAGCCCTCAGTCGTTTTCATTTTCCAATTACAACTTTAGGCCCGGGCAATCGAATTGGAATTTGGTTTCAAGGTTGCTCAATACGTTGTCCGGGTTGCATCAGTGTTGACACTTGGGAATCGTCAAATCAACATGTTTTGCTTTCAGATTTGATAGATGCAATAAGTCCCTGGTTTTCAGAGGCTGATGGGGTCACTATTTCTGGCGGTGAGCCGTTTGATCAAGTTGAGCCCCTTATGCATTTGCTAACTGAAATAAAATCGAAAGCAAAAGACCTTGATATTCTGGTTTACTCAGGTTATCCATTCGATAAATTGAAACAACCACTCAACAAAATGAATGGACTGATTGATGTCTTAATATCCGAGCCGTTTCGCATAGATGAAAGTCAAACTTTGGCTCTACGAGGCAGTGATAATCAGCTTCTCCACACGCTGTCTGAGCTAGGCGCAGAGCGGTTTAGCAAAACGGCGCTTGCAGCGGCGGCAGACAAAAAGACTTTAGACATTATGTTTGACGAGAAAGACACAGTTTGGATTGCAGGTATTCCAAAACGGGGAGAGCTTCAATCTCTTTCGAAACTGCTTCAACTGCAAGGATTTGATTCAGTCACAACTGAGCACGGCGGAGGGATGTATAAATGAGTCAAAAACTAGTACGCCTTTGCCCTAAGTGCCAGAGTGAACGTCCGGCAAGCGAGTCTTCATGCGAAGGCGACTTTCATGGAAGAAGTTGTGATTGGAATTTGCTCGACCTTCCCTTGTTGCTCGAGGGTTCGTCGACGTCTCAAAGTGTTTCCAGAACGGAAGCAAACAACGCTGCACAGAATCTGCCTTCTTTAAGTGTGTCTACATCGTTTTGTCAAAATGGACACGCTCTTGATGCCGGAGATCTTATTTGCCTTATTTGCGGCGCAGGGTTATCTTCCACTCCTGGCAGAAACATCGTAGATAATGCCAGCGAAGAAAGCCAAGGTACCCAACAAATAATTGGCGAATGGCGAATTCTTTCAATCTTACCTTCAAGGTCGAAGCATTCAACGCGATATCGTGTTGAGCGTATTGATGGCAGCAGTTCGATGCCTTATGTGATGGTTTTATACAAATTGGGTGTAGAGCCAGAGCGTACTGTTTATCCGATGCTTGCAAAAATGCCGGAACGCAGTGTCTCAATGTTAGTGGCAGAGGGCATTGATAGTGGCTGCGCTTTTGAAATTTGGCATGAATGGTCTGAGAAAACTCTTGAAGATCTTATTTCTAGTAAGCTATCTTCGTTGACTTTGAGAGCACTGGTTGAGAGCCTTGGACCTTTGCTGGCAAACTTGAGTATTTCAGGACTGCGTCATAGAGATTTGCGCCCCTGTAATATCTCGGTATGTTCGGAAAATCCACTTCAACTTTCAATAAATGGTTTCTCTTCGGCGCTTTTGTCTGACTTTGATCTTGAGGTAGTCTCCCCGCTCGATAGCACCAGATATACCGCTCCTGAGACTTTAGGCGGAGGTGTTAGCTCGGCCTCCGATTGGTGGAGCCTGGGAATGATTTTGCTTGAGATTGCTACCAACGGAAAGTGTTTTGAGGGCGTAAATGAAAATGCTTTCTTGATTCATGTGGTGACAACCGGTGTTGCTTTGCCGCCAGAACTAAATCGTGCTGATAGGGCTCTGCTTAGAGGACTCCTGGACAGAAACCCGCATAAACGCTGGCAATGGCGTGAGCTCAAAAATTGGCTTGAAGGAGAATTTGAAGAAACTGCTGATGAAAATGAGCGCATTGCAGAATCTGACGATGGTGCCATCATTACTCTTTCTGGTAAAGCCTATCGTAAACCAGAACGCTTTGCCTTAGCTGCCGCAGAAGCTCAACATTGGAATGAGGCCTCAAGCCTTTTGTTGAGGGGAGTGCTTTGCACCTGGCTTGAAGAAATTTCGGCTGACCCAGACATTTTGGCTGCTGTGCGAAATGTTTTGGCAGATGTTTCACTAGATGATGATCTCAAACTAGCATTCGTCCTTATCTATCTAAATAGCAACATGCCGTTTTCACTGCGTGGTGAAATTGTAAATCCGGCATGGTTGCTATCAAACGCAGAGTCTGCAAGCAGCTTACTCCATTCTGCAGTGGCAAAACGTTTTCGCCAGATGGACCGCGAAGCCTGGTTGCAAAAACTGAGTGAACGAGCTGATTCAACAAAGAAGCGAATTGCCGAGTGCGATCTTTCACACGATGAAGAACGATTGCAAGTAGCTCTTTTGTCTACTTCGAAAAGAAATCTTGAGTCTGAATGGAGTCGCAAGCGAGCAATCTTTCCCGACTCTGAGCATGAGTTGATTTTATCTTTGCTCGAGCGAAAGAACTTGAGCGAAGAAGACCTCATCATTCTATTGAGTGCAACCCCTAGTAACTTTATTCTTGCTGAGCAAGTAATAGAAAAGGCAAACAAGCTTGCCTCGCAGGTTAAGGGAATTAAAATTGAAAGTGCAACAGCCTCATCTTTTCTCAGCCTTTCTCGCAGCCAAATCTATGAAGAAATAGACGCGCGCATTGCTGGCTTTGCTCGCTGTGGTTTAGATGCTGTTGATAGCTGGGCCGATACATACCGTCTGGAAAAGCGTATTTCATTAGAGCGCTGCCTGGTATTGCTGGCTGTGCCGAAAGAATTATGGAAAGAGCCTGCAAAACAGCAATATATTACTGAGATATTGAAGTTTGGCGAGCGCCGAATCATGGCGACCATAAATCAAGGTCCGCTCGTTCTTTTGCGCATATCTCGCAGTTCCAGTACTCTCGACATATCAGAATTAGGCACAGCCAGGTTAACGGCTGACAAAATTTTAGAGCGATTGTTAGCAAGAAACTCGCAGTCGATTGAGTTGGATCCCGAAGTATTCGATGCTATTCCGACGTTAGAGCGCCGTGTTCGGGGGCTGGTTCAGAAGACAACAATATTCAGACGAGACACCGGCAAACATGGGCTTTTCTTAGGCTTCCCATTTGTGGTAATGAAGTCTAGAGCTACCGATGAAAACAAGACGAAACTTCGCGTAGCTCCGATTCTCCTTTTTCCTGTGCGTATTGACACCCAAATTGGTACCAGAGGAAAAGTAACTATAGCAAGCAGCCCTGACAGCGATGAGGTCAGGCTTAATCCCGCTCTTGCAGGTATTTTGAATTTAACGGCTAAAGATGAAGAGCGATGGAAAGAAGCTCTCGATGAAATCATGAGTCGCTCAACCATTACTCCTCGTGACCTCATCGACGTGTTTCGTCAGCTTTGTCCTACAAAAGATACCCGATTGCAAAATGTGCCAGGCAAAGATGTTGTCGCCGAATTAGGCAAAGCGTTTTTGTCATATTCTGCCGCGTTGTTTCACTGCGATTTTGCAGGTAAGGCCGTTGCAGATGATTTAAGAAATATTTGCGGACGACCAATTACCGGAACCGCTCTTGAACTGGCATTGCGCGTAACAAACGAAAGAGAAAATGAGCCCAGTGATGAATCAACTGCCAGCCCTAGCTTTGATGTCGCTGATTATTCAGTTATCGCCGCTGACCCGTCTCAAGAAATTGCAGTACAACAATCGCGCTTGAGTCAGGGGCTTCATATTGAAGGACCACCGGGCACAGGGAAAAGCCAAACAATCGTCAACATTATTGCCGATTGTATTGCTAGAAATGAAACAGCTCTGGTTATTTGCCAGAAACAGGCCGCTTTGAGCGTAGTTGAAAAACGCTTGAAGGCTGAAGGTCTTGGTAAAAGACTTTTCTACATAACAGATGTATCTAAAGATCGCCAATCGGTCATCCGCCAATTGCGCGAACAGTTGGAAGAACGCAGCGCAGGTCACGGCGCGCCTCTAGTACAAATTAGAAAAGAACGCAGCAGCTTGATGAACCGCCTTCAGTCAATTGACGGTGAGCTGAACAAACATCACTCAGCTGTTCATAATATCTATGAAGAAATTGGACTTAGCTATAGAAGTATTTTGTCCGAACTCATAAAGCTTGAATCTGCTGAGAGCGACCCGATTAAGTTGCCACGTTTGAGGACGATTCTCAAAGACGATGACAACGCTTCTGTCTCTGCGCTTGCAGAGGAGTGCGCTTCGATTGCGAAGTTGTGGTTAGAGTCAAAATTCGAGAATTCACCACTTCAAGATCTCAAACTGTTCTCACCTGATGATGCTGATGCCATTTTGATTAAGGATGAATTTGCTCGATTTGTTCAAGCCGAGGAATTCAGATATAAGACGCTGAGTGATTATCCTAAATCAGCAGATGTCGACGACATTACTGTGTACGTGAGCTGGCTAAAGGAAAACGAAGACTATATTCGTGATATTCAAAAAGATGTTCGGGTTAACCTATCAAAATGGGTTTCTAATTTCTTTCCTGATGAATCCTCCAGCAGTTCTGCCGGTAGCGATGCGATTTTGACCCTAAGGCATATTTCTGAAGCCTTATCTGAGTTGAATAAAAGCGACTATTCTGCTCAACTTTTTGCGCCCATCGCAGAGTTAGCTCAGGATGCGCTGCGAAAGAAAATAGCCATGGCAAAATCGGCTACCAGTGTAGGCGGTTTCTTTACCCAGATAAATCCTGTACGTGCGCTGAATAGGCTTCAACTGCGCAATTATCTAAATTCATTGGAATATCCTTCGGGCGATAAAGGCATGCTTGAATTTTTGCGTGCTGCCATGCTGGAAAAAGATATGCGCAGAAGCCGACAACAGTTTGAAGAAGTTTGTCGCCTTTTGCGGGTAGAGTCGTCGAATATGCCATTAGACCTCGAGAAACTTCAAAATGCTGTGTCGATTTTGCTGTCGCAGCTAACTCCTGTGGCGGAGCTGTCATCAAAGCTGCGATCTTGTCCTTTGCCCACTGATGCGCGCGATTTTGCCAAACGCGCCGAGCCGGCCGCTTTTGATGAATTCAGCACTTTGCTCAAAGGCGTTATCAAAAGGCATGCGGCAAAAACAGATTGTCTGAACAAACTAAATCGCCTGGCAGATTGGTTTGACGATGAGTGGATGCAAGCTCAAAAGAAAGTCATATCTGCCGGCAGAGGAAACATTGAGGCTGTCCGTCATTTGCAGAGAGCTTTGCAAACTCTAGTTCCATACCAGGAATTTCGCTTGAGAGCAAAATCACTGAGCTCTAAAGCAATGGAAATATTTGCTGCTCTTCGTGAGCGTGAGGACGAGCTGATACCTTATTCTGAATCAGATCTAGGAACTAGAATTCGCATGTTCATCAGGCGCGAAGCTTGTTTGTCCTGGAAGAGTCAACTTGAAACTAAAGAGCCAGCACTTACAATTCCAAAAGATGAAATCAATTATAAGGTTAAGAGTCTTGCTGAATCTGATGAACACCTTCGAAGATTGAATCGCCAGATTTTGGCAGAACCAGCGCCAGAAGCTACGATTGCGCCTGCGCGCAAATGGGAAGACATAACTAGACTTAGCGGAGCGAGAGCTCGTCGTTTAAGAGAGCTGGTATCAAATGGTGAAGAACTTGGGTTGATGAAGCTGAGACCTGTTTGGCTTATGAATCCGGAAACTGCCAGCCGTTTGTTGCCTCTCACAGCCGGTTTGTTCGACGCGGTAATTTTTGATGAAGCATCTCAGCTACTCGTGGAATACGCGCTGCCGACCCTGTTTAGAGCAAAACGAGCCATTGTAAGCGGCGATGAAAAGCAGATGCCTCCACCAACATTTTTCGCAGCCAAAGTTCAAAACGACGAGGCTTTGGATTTGGACGAAGACGAGTTGGACGAGTTATTGCCTCAAGCTGAGCGCGATCGCATTGAAGAAGCATGGAATAGACGTGAAATCAAAGATTGTCCTGACATGCTCAATCTGGCGTCCGCTGTATTGCCGTCGAGACCACTTCAGATTCACTATAGATCTGAATATAGGGAGCTTATTGCATTTTCGAATTCTGCGTTTTATGCTGGCACACTCAGCATTCCCACCAAGCGACCTGCTAATGAGGTTAGGAAAGCTCGTCCCATTGAAGTTTACAACGTAAATTCTGCCTATGAAAAACAGGTAAATCGCGGCGAAGCGCTGAAGGTTGTCGAAATTTTGCAAAAATTCTGGTCTGTGCCGCAGGCAGAAAGACCAACAATAGGCATAGTTTCATTCAACTTAAAACAAGCTGATTTGATTGAGGAAGTTCTCGAAGATTTTGCTCTTAGAGATGATAGTTTTAAGGCTGCTTTCGAAGAAGAGACAAACAGATTTGAAGATGGTGAAGATGTTGGTTTCTTCGTTAAAAATCTAGAGAATGTGCAGGGTGATGAGCGAGACATTATCATCTTCTCGACGACTTTCGGAAAAGATTCTACTGGTCTATTCAGACGCAATTTCGGTAAACTTGGCCAACAAGGCGGAGAACGACGTTTGAATGTCGCCATTACTCGCGCCAAGAGAAAAGTCATTTTGGTTACCTCTTTACCTAATGAGAAAATTTCAGATTTCTTGACTCGGGGTGGAAGCCCTTCTATTCCGAGAGATTATGTCCAGGCTTATATGGATTATGCCGCCAAGATAAGCAGTGGGTCTTTAGATGCGGCTGAGCATGCGCTGGGACGCTTGTCTGCCACCCAGGGGCATCGTTCGCATTTTGACGCGGCACCTCAAGATGCTTTTATAAATGATGTTGCGGCATACATTAGAAGTCTGGGATATGAACCGGTGTTGAGGCAGCGCGATGAAAATGATGCATTCAACATTGACATTGCAATTGAAGACCCTAAGACAGGGTTATTCGGAATAGGCATAGAGTGCGATGCTCCTCGCCATAAAATTCTCACCAGCGCAAAACACCGTGAAATTTGGAGACAGGCCGTACTTAGTAAGTCAATCGCGAAGATTCATAGAATAAACTCGCGTGAATGGTACCAAAAACGCGACAAAGAGAAAGAGCTTTTGCGAGATGCAATAGTCGAAGCCCTTCGTTCGGGAGAGCCTTCGTGAGCGGACCAAAGGTTGTTATCGTCAGGTCACCTGCTGAGTTGCAGCGAGAGAAAGAGCAGCGGTTACGTTTGTTTGCTGCAATGAGCAAAGAATGGCAAGACTGCTTAGAGCTGGCAGGTGAATTGTCCGATGACAAAGTTCAGAGTCTTGAGAAACGTGCCAAAGAATTGTCTGACGCTTTTTCTGTTGGGCATGACTTTGGCATTGAGAAAATTGACCGTGAACTTAGCTTCCTCAAAGCTGAAATTGAAAGACTCAGATCTGAAGCAGTACATCGTCTTGCTAAACAAAGGCAAAGAGCTCGTTCATTAGAAAATACTGCTCGCCATTTGCTGAAGAATCAGAGTGGCTTGAGCCGTGACTCCAGGGCAACAATGGAGCACATAATCAAGAATGCGCGCAATTCGTCTCAATCTGATTTGCTATCGATGGATCGAGATTTGAGTCGTGTTATGAACGATTTATTGAAAGTAAAAGAGTCAGCGCCCGATTACAAGCTCGATTCTGAGTTCGTTCAAAATTTATCGAAAGATCTCTCAGCACCAAGTCAATATACTGCACCTTCGGTCGAGCTTCCCGAAAAGCAAAATCAAATCGATTTGTTGATTGCTGAGATTCAGCTGCTGAAGGATGCGCCCTCGCTAAAATTATTCACTGAGCGAGCCATACAAATCGAAGAAGTTGAGGACACTGCTCGGCGTCAACTTTTGATAGATTCACTTCTTATTGATCTTTCTAGACATTGCAAAGATCTCAAAAGTCGACAGGAGGCAACTAGAATTTTCAACAAGCTCAAAGAAGAACTTGTAAACCTTCCTGATTCAAGCTGCGATCAGCTGAAGAGCAAAATCGAGCTTGCCTCAGAAAGTGAAGATCTTAAAACTGCTCAACTCTTAGAGAAGGAACTTCAAGAGTGCGCGAAAAATGCGGCTTTACGCAAAGATTCTTTTGAAAAGCGAAAAGCAATTTTGTCTGGTTTCGCGGCATTAGGATACGAAGTTAAGGAGGGGATGGCTACTGGGTGGGCTCAAGATGGTCGTATTGTGATCTCAAAGAAAAACCATCCAGAGTTGGGAATCGAAATTGGCTCTACTGATACGGTAGAGCGCGTTCAGATGCGTGCTGTTGCTGTGTCTAATGCTAACGAAATTCGAGACCCTGGCGATGACTCTCAGGTAGAGACTGAATGGTGCTCTGAATTATCAAAAATACGAAAAGTGTTAGAAGAATCTGGTCATGAAACCAGAATTGAAACTGCTTTGCCCGCCGGTTCGACTCCTCTAAAAGTAGTAAAGCCTAAAGTGTGGGTCGACCAGGAAACTGAAGAGTCAGAACAGGTGCTCAAGAAAAAACAGATGCGTTTTCTCTAAAAAGGAATTGGTGGCAGGCTCTTGCTAAATAAAAGGTTGAAATGGTAGACGAAAAAAGAAAACAGCTTTTAATGCAGTTGCTGCTGAAAGAAGGTCAAAGCGAAATAGCGCTGAATGATCTTGGGCAGTCGAAACTTTTGTCGTTTATCCGAAAAACAGAGTCAATTATTGCTGGAGACAATGTTAGCGCTCCAGTCGTAATTTATTGGTCGAGTGCTGATGTTTCATGGCTGCTGCCCAATCGGCTTGATTTTAAGCGGTTTGCGCAATCAACCTTATGTACCTCAAGCTTCTCAGAACATCGTGGGGATGCGCATGAGGAATTTTTCTTTCTTGTTCAAAGTCTTGGACTTTCAATTGTTTTGTATGGAGCTGTAAGCGACAATTCGCTTGCAGGACCTATTTTTCAATGTGCTTGCTCCATTGAACCAGCCATCGTCAAGCGTGCGTTTCAAGTAGTCAGCCCGTATTTAGAGTTTATCGATCCACCTGAGTCAGACAGGGCGGATGCAGCATTGAAACAACTTGGACTGCCGACAACGTCGGCTCAGGTAGCTGAGTCAATTAAGCAAGCACTTTTTGAAATAAAGGGCGCTGCACTGAAAACTTCGGATGAAACAAGCGTCGAACATTCCAAAGTCATTGCAGATTCTGCTGGAATTATCGAGGAAACTGGCACGAATGAGGAAGAGTTTTGGAGTCGTATCGCAAACAGCTATCCGTATCCAGTTGCGTATCCATACAGGACTCTCGAAAGCCTAACAAATGCTTCCGAAAAATACAAAGAGCAGCTAAGGCTGGTTGAGAATTTACTTGCATTTGTCGCCGGTCTATCTCTCGCTATTAGCGCGCAGAACAATCCGAAATTACTTTCGGACTTGAAAGATTGTATTGTGTCCGGCGTTTCGGCTGGGCATTGGCGAGAGCTAATTCGTAAGTGTACAGTTGCATGGAAGGGGTCGCCTGCAAAAGATATTCCATTGGCAAGAGCGATCATGGGCTTGCGAATAGAACAAGTGGGCAAGGGCTTCGGCAAAGATATCGAGCTTTTAATTCGTTCTCGCAATGATTTTGCACACCACCGAGGCCCCACTGCTGAGTCACAAATAGAACGCGAGTCAGTCAAGATTGCAGAGCTGTTGCGAGACAGTATGGACCTGGTTTCCTTCTTATGCGAGTTTCCTGTCAAAATCGTTAAAGCCATTGATGTTTTACCTTCAGGTCGAATCAAAATGACTTGTCTGAAAGCCACTGGAGATCATCCTGCTCTGCGGCAAGAGGAACTCTACCTTGACCGCGGTTTTCCGAAGGGACAGCTTATTGTGAATGCTGGACAGAATCAGTGGTTGTCGCTGCATCCTTTCATTTCGCAAGAGATTTGTTCTCAATGTGGTTCTATGGAAATTTATCTTCTGGACAAGTGGAAATACGACAAAAACCAGATTCAACTCAGAAGTTTTGAGCGTGGACATATCGAGCAATCGACCTCAGCATCAGACGCACTCAAATCTATGATGAGTAGCGTAAGTGCTTGATAAGCCAGCATTGCTATTGCTTGATGTCATTGGGATTAAAAGCGAGCGCAAGCTGTGTATATCTATACAGAGCTTTGAAGTTGCTATAACTGTTTTGAGCGGGTGGACAAATGGCTGACGAAAACTCTAGTCCAGACAATGGCAATGAAGAAAGGCAAAATCCTCCTTCGTCGTTAGCACCCAAAACTGCAAAGAAAAAGAATCTACTGTATTGGACCTGGAAAATATTTAGTATCTGTTTTTGTGCGTTCTTAGGAATTTTGGCATCAGCAATAATTGTAGGGTCCTCGCCTGTTTTGCGAGCATCACTTTCACCTATTGCTATTTTATTAGACGGCTCCGGATATGGATTTTGCGACTTGAGAAATCCAGCACAGCTGTCAAGCAAAGACCACTTTTCCTTGGAAATTAACTCCAATCGTCCCACTAGCTATAAACTGAAAATCTACAACAAGAATTATGCTGATTTCGCAAAAGTCTTGGGCAGCGAAGTAAGCGCCGATGACTTTAACATAGCGCCTTATCCACCTGTTTCTCCTGAAGAACTCAAGGAATTGCTTTGGAACAAGCCCGCATTGTATGAGCACAGCGGTGAACTTCAGTACGTCGACTTTTTGAAAGCAAGAGCTGTAGATACAATGAGTTCTACGTTGCCTCTCGGCGATTACATCTATATTTTGGATCAACCTCAGCGAAACACTAATGGAAGTCTTGTTGGGCTTCAAGTGGGGACTTTCCGCGTTAGCGATCTCGGTTTGATCATAAAGACTTCAGAAGACAAAACACTGGTAAAAGTTTTTGATTTAAATTCACTTGAGCCAGTGGCAGATGCAAAAGTTGAATTGCTATCGCATTCGGCAATGGACGATTCCAAAACTATTTTGAAAAGTACGACTGCTAACGATGGAACCTGCGAAATCAAAAATATAGTCAAGCGTGATTATCATGAAAATCAAAAGAAGATTGTGCTTGTTAGTCATGGCGATGACAAATCTGCCAGTTGGGAAAATTTCCAACTTGGCGCTGCCTTTCAGAAATGGTCGGGAAATAGTATTGATCACACTTTAGTACAAGGATCTCCCGGTTATCCAGAAGACAGAAGAAATTATGTCTGCACAGATCGCACTGCTTACCGTTTGGGGCAGACTGTTAACCTTAAGGGCTTTAGTAGATTAATCACAGCTGTTGGTTTGAACAATGTGGGAGCGCATGAGTTAGTCAAAGTTTTAATTAGAGACCCTGAAAATCACGAGCTGTGCAAACAACAACTGCACACTGGTGACTTTGGTGATTTCAATTTCAGTTTTGAGATTCCAGAGGCTGGAAAAACTGGCGCTTATAACGTTGAGCTGCAATTTCCTGATCAAAGCACTGTGTCAAGGTCAGTGCAAGTGATGCAATATCGTAAACCTGAATTTCTTGTCGAGCTCACGCCGCTGCAAACCCATACAATTATTGGCACGAGTTTAAAGGCAAAGCTCAAAGCTCGATATTTCTTTGGCGGACCGGTGAAGGACGCTAAAGTTGACTACCGCGTTCAACTTAGCGGTCCAAACTACACTGTGCGAAACAATCTAAAGGAAGTGCCCGCATTTGCTTCGTTTTTTGCAGAAGATCTTCAGCGCTATAATGATGGTTCTTATGGTAGTGGGTTCGGAGACTATTATTGGTACAACTTTCCACAGCAAGAGCCGTTCTTCTTTTCTGGGACTGCAACCACGAATGCTGCGGGGGAGTTTGACATTGACGTCAAACTTAAAGAAGCAAGCGATAAAACCTTGAGCCCATATACTTTTGGCAACGCTGAAACGGACTATCTTATAAGTGCGACTGTAACTGACCTCAGTCGTAAATCAGTTGACGGAAGCGGTACCTCACTCGTGACACCAAGTGATATTGCACTAGTGTTGAATTCTAGCACTCGAGTGCTTTCTGCCGGCGAACATATCAAGGCTACTGTGCGAGCATCTGACTATGATAATCATCCTTTGGAAGATCAGAACATAAAGATCAGCGTGCAACGATGGGAATTTGATTACGACAAGTCGAAGTGGCAACTAAAAAAATCAGTCGCAGAAACTGAGTTCAAATCTGCGAAAAACGGAAAAGTTGAAATTGATTTGCCCATTGATTCGCACACTGCCGGAGGACGTTATTTCTTAGTCTCTGAAAGCAAAGATAAGTCCGGTCGCGCTGCACTTGACTCTTGTGAGATTTGGCTGCAGGGCGCGGATGCGGCAAACGAATCTGAAGAGATTGCAGACCTTCAAGTACTTACTGATAAAGATGTCTATAAACCGGGTGAAAAAATTCGTGCGTTGATTCGCTTGCCGAAAGCCTCGGCGAATTCGATTGGTCTTGCAACCTTAGAGAGAAGAACAATTGAATTTTATCAAAGCCTCACGTTTGACGGAAGGCAGAAAATTATCGAAATTCCCGTGACAGAAAAATCAGCTCCAAATATGTATCTGTCTGTTTCCACAGTTGACCACGGTCGCAAATCGTTTTATAAATCTAAGCCGATTTTTGTGTATCCTGAGAAAGAGATCTTAAATATTTCGATTCAGACTGATAAGCCTAAATACGCGCCAGGTGAAGAAGCTGTTCTCAAAATTGTGGCTAAACACCAGGATGGCAAGCCTGCTGCACAGACTCAGTTATCTTTGTCGGTTGCTGATGAAAGCATTTATTCTCTATATCCGGATGCCGAGCCCAGTATTTCACGTTGCTTCTATCGCAATTACGAAAATGCGACTTACAATAATCTTACTGTGCAAGAAAAGCAAGAACAGAGTTTTGCTCCCGCTGCGATATGGGACAACGCAGTTTTTGCTGGTATTCAGTCAATCTTTGTACCGGGTCGCTATCCCTATGCCTATGATGCTCCCATGCTGCAGGGCGCTACAAATGGCACAATTGGTCCTCGGGGCGGCGACGCCACCGTCATCATGGGCGTGAATACTGCTGGTACTGTCCGTGAGAGTAATCCAATTTTTGCACAGCTAAATCAATTAAATTCGGTGTCCGCGCCAGCTCAGTCGACTGCAGAAAGGCCAATGCCAGGCAATATTGTACTTCGCTCTGACTTCAAAGACACAGCACTATGGACGCCTTCGTTAATCTGTGATGAAAAAGGCATTGCCACCACGAAGCTTAAACTGCCAGATAATTTGACTACGTGGAGAGCCAGTGCTACAGCTATGTCAAAGCTGAGTGACACTGGAAATGCTTCGTTGACATTCAACGTTAGCAAAGACATTCTTGCTCGTCTTTCTATGGCGCGTTTCTTCACTGACGCAGATGAAGGCGTAATTACTGGAGTAGTCCATAACTATACAAATAGGAAACAGAAGGTTGATATGGAGTTGCTTACGTCATCCATGATCAAACTTGGTGCTTCATCTCGCCAGCAGCTATCTCTAGAACCTGAAGGTGTGGGTCGATTTACATGGCCAGTAAAAGTTTTATCTCCTGGTAAGGCTGAAGTTAGCTTGAAAGTAGCAGGGGAAACCGCATCTGATGGGTTGCTAGAAAAGCTTCCAATTCGTCCTTTTAGTTATCCTGCATTTGCTTGTAAAAATGGAATTTTGAAGGACGATCAAAGTTCAGTTCAATTGCCTCTGAAGCAAAGCAAAGATGCCTTGCCGAATACAGCCAGGTTCTCGCTTAGTCTGGCTGCGTCGGCTATTGGTCCTGTTTTAGGCAACTTTGACAAACTGATTGAATATCCATATGGTTGTACTGAGCAAACTATGAGTCGCATGGTTCCTTCAATTGTGGCGATGCAACTCCATAATAAATTGAGAGTGCCGCTTACAGATGAAAGCAAAGAGAAGTTTCGAAAGGCTTACCGAAAAGGACTCAAAACTATAATCAGCTATCAAAACTCCGACGATGCTTGGGGGTGGTGGGCTGGCGATCGAAGCAACGTTTATTTGACTGCCTATGTACTTGAAGGTCTCTACCAGTTAAGAGAGGCCGGTTTCCCTTGCGATCAATCACTACTAAATGAAGGGACGCATGCGCTTAATTCAATGACCGCTGCTCTCATAATTCCTCCATGGAATAAAGAGACAGCTACAGATCATGCTTACGGATTGTATGTACTAAGTCTTTTGGGCGAAAAACCGAAGTCACCAGCAATAGCTCGTCAAATGAATGGCTTGAACAAGCTGCCACCTGAGGGGCTTTCATACCTCACTCTGGCGTTTAAGCGTGCGGGACTCAATGATGAGGCCCAGCGCGCGTACCAGCGATTGCTGAGTCTGTCCAACAAGAGTGTAGAGTTTACAAATTGGGATCATACATCCGAGCTGTTTAACAAGTTAGATCACAAAAACGGTTTTGACTATAGCTATCGGTTTACGGGAACTGAGTCTACTGCACTGGCATTGCGAGCTGTGCTTGCCATGGAACCAAAGAACGAAAAACTGCTGTCTTCGATAAGGCGATGGATTCTACTACAGCATGATGAAAATGGTTGGAGTAATACAAAAACAACTGCTTCAGTTTTTATAGCCCTGCTTGAAGATGAGATAAATGCCTCTGGTGGAAAAGCCACGAACTTTAAGGCTAATGCACAAGTTGGCGCCAGGACATTAGCCTCTTTAGTGTTCAATGAAAAGAATCAGTATGCAGCGGAAAACACAATAGACTTTGCAATAAAATCAAGCGACGAGTCAATTGAAATAAAGAAAGATGGCTCAGGGCGTCTCTATTACAATAGTCTCTTACGTTATGACCGCCCAATTAAACCGGGTGCAACTGTGGTGCCACGCTCTTCCCCTTCTGATCTTGTTTTGGAGCGAAGATTCTTCAGGCTTGAACCATACATTGATCCCAAGACAAAAATTGCAAAAACAAGAGCTGTGCCAATTCCTGCTTCCGGAATTGCTGCGGGCGAAACAATTCTGATGAAAGTCTTGATAAAGAGCCCAATTGCGATGCCCTACGTCATGGTAGACGCGGCTCTTCCCAGTGGTGCCGAAGTCCTCAGTGAACAGCGAAACATCGATTATGTTGCTCCTGATGACACAGACCCCAGTTCATTCAGATATTGGTGGACTCATCAGGATATTCTCGATGATCGAATTGTGTTTTTCGTCACCGATTTATCGGCGGGCACATGCGAGTTTCAATCTCTTCTGCGCATGGAGATGCCCGGTGTTTTCAATGTTGTGCCTGTTTCGCTTGAGGGAATGTACTCGAAGTCGTTGAGGGCGTATTCAGCTGAAGATAGAATTACTGTGTTTGAACCGAAATAAACTATGGATTTGACAGAAAAGCGAATGTTTCAAGAACTAAGTACAGACCGCTTGGTTCTGCGAAAATTGAAATCAACCGATGCCGAAAATATGTTTGCATATCGTTCGCTTCCGGAGGTTTGTCGCTTTCAATTTTGGGAGCCACAAACTTTGCAGGATGTTGAATCATTCATCGAGAAAAATGCCGCAGTTGATTTCCATGTTAGTGGATGGAATCAAATTGCTATTGTGCGCAAAGAAGATGACAGGCTGATAGGTGATTGCGGAGTTCATATTCTTGAAGCGGATGCACGAATAGTAGAAATTGCCATCAGCATTTCACCAGCTGCCCAATCGAAGGGCTTTGCCAGCGAATCGCTTATAGCTTTGATCAATTGCCTCTTCGAGAATTTCAGCAAACACCGCGTTTTTGCTTCGGTAGATCCATTGAATGCGCCCTCGATGGCTCTGATGCATCGAATCGGACTCAGAAAGGAAGCGCACTTCCTTCAGAGCCTGTGGTTCAAAGAACGCTGGGCTGATGACGTTGTGTTTGCTATATTACGAAGCGAATGGAAGTGCCGCAGCTAGACACGAAGTCTAGTTAGTCGCGATGCCTATCGCTGCTAACTTGCGTTTGATCTCCGGAAGGGCTGCTTTGGCTGCTGCTATTCCTGCCTCTAGACCTTTCTTTCCATCGGACTTCTTGAATGACACCAGGCTGATGCCTGTTGTGTCTGGGTGAATAGCAACATCGGCTTTATCACAGCTAGGACCATCTGAAGTGGCCAATTGAATGCGCAAAGCTTGTCTGCCCATTGAGCCGATTGCTCTGAAGTCCTTTAGTGGGCGATCTTTTAATTGCTCGTCGATGTTGACTGCAATTACAAAGTCGGCACCCATTTCGCGCACGTGATTGACCGGTACATTATTGATGAGTCCACCGTCGCAGAAAAGTTGGTCTCCAATTTGGACCGGCTTTCTCAGCTCGGGAACAGCTGTACTAGCTGTCATTGCAACGCCTATGTCACCCTTTGTCAGTCGGCAACTTTTTCCTGTCACCATATCTGTGACCACTGCCGCGTAGGGCAAGTTCAAGTCTTCAATCTTTTTTGACCCGATAGCCTTGTTGGCGTAATTTCTAAATTTCCAGCCGTAATAGAGTCCGTCATATGGATGATATCCCAGAGCCCTCAACATCAATGCTGTTGGTTCTAATGCCAGTCTTACGGCAGGCATTGGAGTGAATTCTTTTGTGAACGTGTTTTTCTCGAAGACGTCAGCTATTTGGTCGAGTGGCATTCCTGCTGCATAAAAGCCGCCTACTACTGAGCCAATGCTTGTGCCTGCGATGAGGTCGATAGGGATGTGTTCTTCTTGAAGTACTTTTAATACGCCTACATGGGCTGCGCCACGTGATCCGCCGCCTCCAAGTGCCAGTCCTATGCGTGGGCGTTTAGTGGTGTTTGCGCTCTGCACAGAGTTCTGGACGTCAGCGTCTGCTGCATTTGCATTTTGTCCGACAAAAACACCTGCGCTCAGCGCGGTGAGTAGAACCATTGTTCCGAGTAGTTTCCGCGTGTTTTTCATTTGTCCTCTCGGGGGCTAAATCTTGCCTCAATGATAGAACAAAGCTCGCATTCTATGCCCTACACATTTTGCTTGCTGATTTAGACTTTGTTAATCGGAATGGCTATGCCACCGTGATCGGTATCAGAGCCTTGGAGCAGTGCGGCATTCAAGACCTGGACAATGTTGTTTGATTCCTAGTGTTTAGGCGCTCCTTGTTCACAATTGATCATCCATGGCGTGCCGAATTTGTCTGTTACCATGCCAAATCGCAGTGCCCAAAATGTTTCTTGTATGGGCATCGTAATATTGCCGCCATCCGCCAAAATCGCAAAAATGCGTTCTGCTTCTGTTGCTTCGTTTACTCCAATTGCAAGAGAAAAACCACTTTGCCCGCTGTAAGGCTGACCAGGCATGCCGTCTGCTCCCATGAGCTTTTGCGAAGCGAGAGTCATCGACACATGCATTATTTTGTCTTTCCAATCAGAAGGCACTTTGTCAGCCATCGGTGAGTCGCCATATTTGAAGAATTGATCGACTTTTCCACCCAGTTTAGCTTCGTAGAACTTGAATGCTTCTTCGCAATTACCGTTGAACATTAGGTATGGGCTTACGTTCATTTGAGCCTCCGATGTGAGCTTGTGTTTGTACATAACATTACTGTAATCAAAGCTGCTTTTCACCCTTCAATTGGATAAATGCGGCTGCATTATCGATTTGGGGAGGACCTTGTCGTGATGAATCACGATTAACAATTCGCATGGGAATTGCCGCCTTGGCTAAAGATTCCTAATAGAGTTAGCCTGTGCTTGATCACCCCCCAATTACATAGGAGTCTTTTATGGAGGACTTTCGTTTTGCTCGGGTAGACGAGCACAAGCAGCAGTCGGCGTTACAGGCAGAGTTTTTTGAAAGCCTACCGAAAATTGTTGCAAACTCTACCGACTCTAGCTTGTCCCTTACAGCATACGTAAAAGACAACCAAGTGCCGGTGAAAGAAAAATCAGATGCATCTGCTAAGGATGCCGCCGATGCTTTGGACAAACAGTTGAAGGATTTTTCCAATAGCAAAATTACAGACGCGTCACGCGACATGCAGAAATTCCAAAAAGCTGTGGGTAAATTCTGCGATAGTACTGATAAAGAGTCTGCAGTAGACGACCTGGGTGAAACATACACTAAGGTGACTGCTCTCATGGATCTTAAAACTGAGGCATTGTATAACGAAGCTAAAGCTGAAGCTGCACGAACCCCTGGGCGGAAGGCTCTCGAGGATAACGTTAAGCGGAAAAACCATGAGTTTTCAGACAAGATATTAAACCTGCCTTTCGAAGAAAGCTTGCGTGTTGAGGATCTTGTAGCCTGGAAGGACGGAGAAAACCGAGCTCAGCATGATGAGCGCGTGCGCAAAGGGCTTGAAAGCAACAAGCCTATGCTGGATGCATTCAATGCCATTAGGGACGCAGAGGCGAACGTAGAAGCCAACAAGGGTCCAAGAGAAAAGCAGTTGGAGCAGCTTAGCAAGCAACTTGAAGATGATGGCAAAACAATGAAAGCCATCATGGAAAAAGCATATCTGCGTTCTACGCTAAAAAACTAAATTCAAAGAACACAGAATGATTTTGTGTTCTATTTGTACTGCATTATTCTGGCTTTTATTTTGCTGGGAGACATTGCAGCAAAAGGCGCCATATTCAAAAACCCGCTGGCAGGCTGAGTTTCTTTGCTTGCCAGCTCTGTGTTGCTGATTTGTTCGTCAATTACTTTATTCATATAACTGAGCGATGAAGTAATTGTTTTCGATTCTTCGTCGCTAATGTTGTTATGACTTAGAGCCGTGCTTACAGTAGCGATTTCCCTGTTCAATTCTTGCGCTTTTTTACTAGTCAGCTTGCCGTTTGATTCTGCTTTGCTAATGCGTTGAATTAGAAGCGCTTTTCTCGCACGCAGTCCATCTATCGTAGTGCTTGTTTGTTCTTTTACCAGCACCATTTCTTCAAAGCGATCGTTGAGGCTATTTAGTTGCTTAGCTAGAGATGACCTGGCTGCAAAATCGAGTTTGCCGTCTGCGTCGCGTTTGCTTTCTTCTCGGTCTGTAATAACTTTTAGTTCATTGCATAGTTGTTGCACTTGGGTGCTGCTGAGCCACTTATGCTCAAGTGCATATTGAAGCCGGTTCATTATCTGGTTGCGGGTAGAACTAATTCCAAAGCCCGGCATAGGAAGTTGGCTTTGAAGAACATGTTCGATAGGCGTTTTCGCTTCACTTATCTCATTTACCAAAGGAGATTGTTGCGCGCTGCAAATGCTGCACGTAATGGCTAAAGAAGCAATTATTCCCAAACAGTTATTAGCTGCTTTCATTATGTCCCCTGAGAAATAAGCGGCTGCGGGATCTATACATTGTATATGACAACGTCCCGCCTATCGTTTGACGGACTTAAGGATGAGCAAAAGTGCTGAGAAGCAAGGCTCTTAGGGCTGCTTGAGGATCTTTAATCTAGCACTAGACCCGCCGAGTGCATTTGACTGTGCAGAGCTCTTTTGTTGTGGCGGAGCGCAATGCGAGTTTTTCCCTCATGTTTAATGCAATAAGCCCGCCGGCGCTTGTCGAAGCGAATGTAACTGTTGAAATTATGCAGGCTGAAAGCAATGACTCCCATCCGAGTGTAAAACCCATTTTGAATTGATCTAGAAAAAGTGATGTGGCAGTGCCAATGACGTTAATGATGTTTGCCAGTGCCAGCGGCGCAATTGTGATTGACGGTATTAACAGTGCGGCAGTTTTGTTTTTGACTTTGGCTATGCTTACAGAAAAAATGCCAGTGGCAAAAAGCACCGCCGAATAAAGCAACATTTCTCTAAACCAGCCAATGCTGCCTGCAGTGAAGTGGGAAATTATTCCCATAATACTGAGACAGGAAGCACAAGTAAGCAAAATTGGAGCTGTTCTCATTCTCTTTTTCAAGCATTTGAGTACTGTGCTCGAAAAAAAGAAACCGCCGAAATAGAATGCGCTTGCTGTACCAACGTAAATCATCAATTCCAGAAGATGGAAAGTTCCATTCACTATCAAATTTTCTGCGAAGAGCAGCCCAACTAAAACTGGTATTGATACCAGCCAGGATTTTTTCCTCACTGCTTCAAACGAAGCGAAAGTTAAGCCGAAAAATAATGGTGCGATGATGTCGAAAAGAATGATGTTTGCCATGATTCCCTGCGAGCTTCCATGTGTTTGACCAAAACATCTTTCCACAAGGTAGTAGCCCCAATCGAAACCAAGATGAACCGAAAGGAATCCTGCTACAGATATAAATGCACAACACAATACTATCAATGCTGAAGGCACTAGCGCCGCGGCTATTTTTGCAAGTGGATTTTGTTGCCTTGCCGACAATTCTGTATTAGTACCCTGGCAAGCGGGCAACCAGGCTGCTTCGCTTACGAAAGGGTCAGAGAGAACCTTCTGCTGCCAATCCTGCTTGAATTTGACTTTCATTTTGTAACCCGAGTCTAACTATGCTATTTCCATTGAAGCATAATTGAAAATTCTAAACGCAAAATTTGACTCGCATTCACGTAAAATGACAGTTAAGCAACTGTCTAAAGTGAGTGTCGCCGCGATTTCTACGCATACGCTCCGGTATTTAGAAATAGCTTAGCTGTGAAGAGCAATTATTCCGGTGTTTTCTCTTCTTGAAAGCGCTCCCACGCAGTTAGTACTTCGGGCGGGGCTTTGTGTTTGCTATCGTAAACTACAAGGACATTTGTAAGACCTCTTCCTGGCTTCATTAGCACAGTGCTATCGTGCGAAAGTGCCTTCGATGCGCCACCATCTAGATTCATGGCTTCGTAGCATCCGATTTCTTTCATCAGTTTGGCTTCTTGATTAAGAGTGAGTCCTTGAAGGAATGTGATTAAGTAGAGTTTGTCCCTTGATTTTGGGAATCCAATTGCAGAGCGTGGACCAGCACCAAGAACGTGTGGGTCTCTGAAACCTTCAAGGTCTGGATTTAACCAGACTTCGCCTTCTTTCAATAGGCGTGGACCACAGGTGAGTGAAAACCAATGATCGTTCCAGCTTGGCTTGCCTTCCAGGCGAGTGGTGATCATTTCTGGGTAATCACCTTCGCGCAAAGACAGCGTGGTGCCATAGTTTTCCCACGGGCTGTATTTCAAAGTTTTGCCTTCGGAAACCATGTTTCCCATTACGCGTTCTTGTTCATCCTTACTGAAAAAAGTGCCATTGACCTGGACTGCGGCTGGATATCTTTTTACGAACGAATCGAATAGCTCGTGCCCGGCAGTGAAAGTCGTACTGTTAGCTTCCTCTGCTTTGTTGGGCAGACGAATGACAATGAATGATTCGGGATCATTTAAGTCTATGGTGACTTGATATAGAGATACACCTTTGATTTTTTTCTTGGCAAATTGAACTGGCTTTCCATGACCGCTTCTGTGTTTTGTTTTTTTAGGAAGGGGAGGTGGTTGATAAAAAAGCTTTGCTGCTTCAGGCAAGGCACTGTCGTCGGCTTTTGTGGCTTCAGGAGGAAAACAGTCACCCGGTACTTCCGCGTTCAATTGCTCTTCAGTGGGAACTGGAGGCGGGACGAACAAAGGTGGTGCTCCTGCAGTCTCTTCCGCCTTGTCTTTCTCTGTTGATTTTACATTGGTGGGCGCTGTGTTCTGCTGAGGCGTGCCTGTTATTTGATGGATGCCCTTTGCCACAGTAACTACAGCACTGCTGAAGCCTGTCGATATTGCTGACCAGAAATTTGTTTGGTTTTGAGGACTAGAGAAAAACCATACCAGTAGCCCTAATATGCTCAGGTCGACCACATAGCTCAATACTGTTCTTACTTTTGATTTGTTTTTCGGTGATGGCTTCTGAGGGGTGCTCGGCATATTGCATTTCATTGACGGGCGGCTGAAATCTATTCTATGCCGAATGAAGCGCACACGCAAATTTCGGAGTTTCTTCGAGATCTATGAGCAGTTGATTTCACATTGTCAGGTGAGAGAAACTAAGAACATCAGTCTTTGGGATGATCAAATTCCGCATGAAAGTTCGTTGAATAGCAAATTGTCACAATTCGCTGGAAGATACCTCTTTAGATAGATGTGTCAGGCGCGCAGAAGCGAAATGATAGTTATTCATTCGAAAACTTGCGGTCGTCAAAATGCTTTTCAAAAAATATCGCTTGATCCTTTTTTCAAGTCTTTGGGTCTTGCTTGCTTTCCAAAATTCGTCAGCATCTCCACCAGCTGCACAGCCTGGTGCAGAACTGGTATTAGATAATGGCTGCAAAAACTGTCATGTGATTGGCGGTGAAGGCGGCAAGATCGGTCCTCTTCTTGATGGAATAAAATCACGTCACGACAGAGCTTACATTGTAAAAAGGCTAACGAATCCAAATCCGCCTAAGTACGCCTGCTCTCATCCTGTGCCTCAAGAGTTGATGTCTCATTTGAATGTTTCAAATGAGGAGGCCAGTGCAATTGCCGATTATTTGCTCGGACTGACCGCGAAGAATGTGGAATCGAAACCTGGGAAAAGCAGCGCTAGCGTTTCTGGTGAGCACAAATATAAGCATTATGTAAATGAAGAATTCAAATACTCAATTGAATATCCTTCAGATGAATTGCAGGTCGACAGCCGGGTTAAAAGTGGGACAGGGCTCATTCTCAATTCGGCTGATCAAAAAACGTTCATGCATACCGACATCGACCCACCATTTCATTTTGAGGACGGACATAAGCTCACATTGGATGAGGTATTTAAAGATGCCCTGACAGAAGGTTCTAAAGTCTTGCGCAAAGAGAAGGGCGATAACTGGTTTATAGTCGCGAGGGCCGGCACAAAATTCGACCCGCGCTACGCGTTTAAGAAGGTACTCTTCGGCAAAACAGTAAAAGAAGCCGTCATGATAAAGACTTTTGAGATTGTTTATCCTCAGTCAAAGTCTTCGCAGTACGAATCAATGATCAAGCACATTTCGGATTCATTTCGTAACCTTCCGTGAAACGGAATTACAGCCAATGTAGTTTGCTCAACTTCTGCCGATTGAGATGCCGTAGTGTTTTAATTGCTCTTCCCAGAATTCGGCTTCGTCTTCTGGAGATATTTTTTCGGGCTGATTTGATTCAGTCACTTTTATTTCGCGGCGTGATGGAATGGCCAGAGCTTTGCATTTGTCGCTTTCGCTTGCGAAATTCGGAGAATTGCCCTCCACTGATTTTGTAGACTCACTTGTAATTCTCATAAAAACTTCCTTGCTACACTCCTAAAGCATATGGGATTTTTGACTTTCTAGCCTGACGTGCAGGGATGATTACATTAGGACGATTTTGAATCTATCGAGAATTAAATTTCAGGCTGGCCGGCTTGAGTCACCTTGAACAATCGTCCTTTGGATGGCGATGTATTAGCCGAAAGCTGGATACTTTAATCAGCTGCCCCTGCTAGTTTCGTAATAGTAGCCAGGAAGAAATGTGCCATTTTTTTTCTTGGGCAGGTGAGCGAAATGTCTAATGATGAAACTGAGGATGAAATTATCATCCCAGGTCTGTTGAGTGAGTATTTCAAGCTCAATTTCGACAAAATTGATAAGGCCAACTCAAACTTTTGCAGAACCGTTGAAGAGCATCGTTTGTCTAAGTATTTGGCCAAGCGACTGAACATATCAAAGCGAAGATTGGAAACAATCCTGAGAAAGCTTCAGGATGAGAGTTAAGTACTTCGTTTTTACCTTTTGATTTGTTCTACTCCATCTACAACTCGGGACTTTACGACCTGCGGTTGGAGTTGCTCATAAACTTTGCGTTCAAGACTGGCCATTGCCTCCGTTCGCTCAGCCGACGCTGGCGCCTCTACAGGCGTTAAGTTCCGTGAGGCACGCAAATCTTTTGGGTCTAGTTGCCTGAGTAGTTGCTGTAATGAATGCGGCTCTGGTGGCAACTTGTCGGCTGGTATAAAGGTAATTTTGCTCTGAGGGTCTGCCCCTGCCAGTATTTGCCGGTGTTGCAGGGCCCGCTGTTTTACTCCTTCAAAATCCCAAAGAGCTCTTGGTGCCTCGTTAACTGGCTGAGTGAGCCGCTGAATTTCTCTCAACCCATTAGTATCATGTTGTAATTCTGCTTTTAGCAAATTTTCGGTCGCTGCTGAATTCGGCTTTGGGACTTTATTGAGTAAACCTTCTAAAGGATTTAGACCGAAGTCCAGTGCTGATTCTTTGGCTAGACTGCTTCCTTCTTTTCGAAATAGGGATGACGCTAGCGCCCGTCCGCTCACTAATGCCCCAGCTAAACATAGGGCACTCCCGCTGAGCAGCACTTCGGTCTTGTGGTCCATACTCCAATCCATTGCTTCATCCAGGGCTTTTGCAAGCGGATGCTCTTGCGCGCTAGCTTTGAGTAGGCTGCTGCTTTCAAGTGAGTTGTGCTCTGACATTGGTCACTTTCCTTTTCTGGGTGTTTTGTATTTCCCTGCCCGCGCTACTTATGCGCACTTACCCTGAGTAGAGTTTATAGTTTTTCCTTTGGCAATCACTTGGCAGATTGCGACTAAGTTTGCGTGATTGCACCATTAGCAAAACTTGAATGAAAGGTGGCTTGTCCTCAAAAAGTGTCACTAATTTCCCTTGTTCTGTTGGAAAAGAGTGGCGTAGTCTTGAGACAACAGCAACGGCGATTGAGGTGCATATGGCTCAATTAATGGAATTCATGGGTGGAATTGTCATTCCCGGTACTGCTCGAATTAATTTTGGCGAAACCTATGGCTCTGAGTACGAAGTTATTGCATCCGTTTTTGATTCGGACGCTTTTCCCGGACAGGCGGTTGAGAGCACTCTCGTTTCCACGCCTTACTTCAGTGTGGCAGAGTGGACCTGTGAGTTTGCAAATACAGGCGTTGAGCCACAGCCAGACTTGAGAGAAGTCTTGCTTCCGGCAACGACTATCGACAATGCTTTCGTTGCTGATTACGCTTCATCTTTTGCGATGGAATAGCGGCTCGATTTTGAAGAACCTGCCTCTTAGTTGCCTTTGTAGGCTCCTTTTCGTGCGGTTACAAATGAGAGAATGGTTGCATTCTTGAGGAATTGATCAAGCTGTTTTTTATGTTCGGCTTTAGGGCTTTGATTTAATCCCTTAAGCGAACTGTGATTCATCAATGCAGACATGATGGAAAAATCAGCGCTGAATGCTCTGAGTCCACCCGCCACTACTTGAGAGTGCACTCCTCGCACAGCGATTTCAGGTGTTGGGGTGAGTGCGGCCAAGTTTGTGCCGTTGTCTGGTCCCAATACCACTTCTTTGCCCATCACTGTGTCAATTACAGTTTTGGCGTTGCGAATAAGAATTTGGCCTGCGTGCTTGTCGTGCATATTTAAAACAGCAAGGTATCCATTCTTTATGTGAACCAATGCCATGCAACCTGCTGGGATGCATACATCGCCCTGGCTGGTGCTCAAAACCATATCTTGATTGACTGGTGCGAATAAGGCGGAACCAGAGAGCATGCGATATTGCGCTCCTGCGCTTTCGGCGAAGGTTGCCGAGCCCGCAAGTCGTTGAGCCACTGCTTTAGTTATCTGCGACTCGTTTACTATGGCCAGATTGCTTGCACTTAGACCCGCCGGTAAAGAAGGTGCTTGAGGTACAGTTTGTACGAATGCAACTGGGTCTAACTTGTCTGATTCGATTGAACCAAGTGAATTTAGCTTTTCAGACTTAAGGTCTGCATCAGAATAAGAGTCGGAATCATCCAAAATAGCCTCGGCAGACTGCATGCTTCCTGAGTGGCGAATAGCTATTTGAAGTCTCAATTGCTTGCCGCTTGCAATTTGGCGTTTCCATTGTTTTATTTTTCTGTCGTAAGCTGCCACGTTGTCATCACTGTCTGATTGCATTGAGATGACCACACCGTTCAGTCCATTCGAACCTTGGGGACCGAGAGTTCCAGCAACACCGTTAGGGGCTCCACCTGCACCTACTACACCAGATTGAGCACCGTTGCTGCCACCGGCAGCTGTAGGTAGAACGATAGTGTTTGGTTTTGAAATTGTGATGTTGCCACCATTTCCACCGCTGCCACTTGCGCCGACGCTGCCGCCTGCACCGCCCACAACGGTTCCTGCGCCTCCTGCTCCACCCTTGCCGGTTTGAGCTGCGCCCTGTCCACCATTGCTGTTGATGTAATTGCCATTTGTATTGATGCTAGCCAGCGATTTGACAAAAATGTTGCCGCCGTTGCCTCCGGCCGGTGCAAAACCGACCGAGCCTGCCGCGCCGCCCACCTGGCTTGCCGGAGTGCCACCAGCACCACCGGTACCACCATTTGTTGCTGAGACTTGTCCAGCTGATTGGAGAACATATTGAGGGAATGGCAGTGCAACAGAAAATACAATTGCGCCGCTAGTATTTATATTGATGGCTCCGCCGCTGCCGCCTCTGGACGAGTTGCCCACGCTGCCGCCGCGTCCGCCATTAGTGCCACCAGCACCACCGGCTCCGCCTACAGGTGTGTAGAGGTTTTGAGCATATCCACCTGATGCGTCCACAGTAGTTGTGAAAGTGACTGCGCCAGTGCTGCTGATATTGATGGCTCCGCCAGTTCCTGCAGTGCCGGCGCTGCCTACGTTGCCGGCGTTGCCACCTGTTGTGGTGCCGTTGCCACCTTTTCCACTATAGCCGGTATAATCGGCGCCACCCACACCGGCATAGAGAGAACCGCCTTGACTGCTGATGTCCTGGAATGTGGAGATTCCTGCGCCTGATGAGATTGTAATGTTGCCACCTGTGCCGGCATTGCCACCGTTACCCAGTGAACCAGAACTTCCACCAGCGCCGGCTGTCGCTTTGCCCGCGTCACCGCTGTGGCTGTTGTAGAACGAGCCGTCGCCACCGCGTGCTATCAAGCTTGCCCCGGTGATTATGCCGTTGGCAGAAAGCGTGATATTACCGCCAGTGCCTCCATTGGCGCCGTTTCCGATTGAGCCGCTGTTGCCGCCCTGTTGTGACCCTTTTCCGCCGTTATTTGAAAAGGCTGACATCGGATTTGCTGGTCCGCCGGTGACATCAATGATTCCGTTGTTTAGAACGATTTGTGAGTTGCCACTCGTAGTGCTTATGCTAACTTTTCCGCCAGAGCCGGCATTACCGTTATCGCCGATGTTTCCTGAGTTGCCTCCAATACTGAGGGCGCCGCTTCCACCATCGCCGCCGATTGGGGTGCTGACGTTGTTGTTACCGCCGACGCCTCCTTTTGCACTTATTATGAGTCCGCTGGCGCTCGATTGAACATTGCCTGCTGCACTTGTTATCATCAACGTGCCGCCGTTGCCACCGCCGCCGGTTGCCATAACATTGCCTGAATTACCGCCACGGCCGTTGCCGCTGCCATTGCCTGCCGCTCCGGATGAGCCGTTTAGCGTGTCTCCGTTGCCACCGTTAAGCGATATGAATGTGAATTGACTCGTGGCTGAGCCACCATTCAATGTAATCATGCCGCCATTGCCGGCGATACCGCCGCTTCCAATGTTGCCGCCGTTGCCACCATTTGATGCACCGCCGACGCCGAGCCCGCTTCCGCCCTGTCCGCCACCGGCATTATTCATAGTTTCTATGTCTAATGCACCGCCATTGCTCGATAAAGTGCCCTGGATATTGAAACTCTGGCTTGTGCTGATTGAGATTGAGCCGCCGTTACCGGCGCTGCCGCCGTTGCCGATGTTACCGCCGTTTCCGGCTGTGCTATTTGCTCCCAAGCCATTGCCGCCGACGCCGCCATTGCCGGTTTGTCCAATGACTAAGCCACCATTTACGTTGATATCTTGTACGCTCGATTGCACGAGTGATGCGGCGCTGATTGTTATGCTTCCACCCGACCCGCTGTTGCCACCGTTGCCAACGTTGCCGCCGTTGCCGCCTTGTGTTCCGCCGTCGCCACCATTGCCGCCGATGCCACCTCTGTTGGTTGCGGCACCACCATTAGCATTGTAAATGCCTGTCATCGTGATTGTGCCGTTTGTATCTGTGAGGTTGACTCGTCCGCCTAAGCCACCATTGCCCTGATTGCCTAGCGAGCCGCCGCTACCGCCGATGCCACTGTTCTTTCCGCCTGAGCCTCCCAGTGTGCCTGTAGCGCCGCTATACGATCCTCCAGCACCGCCATTTGCGGTGACTGCGCCAACCTGGGCCTGGGTGTCACCTATGTTGATAGTGATTGCACCGCCTGCGCCACCGTTTGCAGCATTTCCTACTGAACCAGCTGCGCCACCATTTCCGTTCAATGCAATTGTGACGTTGCCGCCGAAGCCGCCCATTGATCCGCTCGTGCCGGCGGTGCCGCCTGAGGCTGCAAGCGAATTGATGAGAAGGTGAGAACCGGGCAGAGCCGCAGAATTATTGGCTAAAGCCGTTATATTTATGGTGCCTCCATTGCCGCCTGCGTATGAACTGCCGGCTGAGCCGCCAGCGCCGCCTGTAGAGTTTGTGGCACCGGTTCCGGCGCCGCCGTCTCCGCCCTGTACGTTGTATGCTTGATTGCCGTCGCCAGCCGAGACATCGACGCCGCCTGTGATTTGAAGGAGTCCGCTCGCGTTGATGGTGACAGAGCCGCCATTTCCGCTGCTTCCTGCGTTGCCGACGTTTCCGCCAAGACCGCCCGCGATAGCTCCATCGCCGCCGTTGCCGGCGCAACAACCGACGCTTGAGGTGCCGCCGCCGATACTGGTGATAGACGCAATGAGAAGATTTTTCGCGTTGATCAATATAGTGCCGCCGCTGCCGGCAGCATTTGCTCCAGCTATAGAACCTGAATTTCCGCCGACACCGTTTGTGGAACTACCGCCCACGCCGGTGTGCCCGCTTGCTCCAGATAGAGCGCCTCCGTTAGCATTTACCGCAGCTGATATGGTAGTTGTGGCGTTTGAATTTATCGTCAAAGCACCGCCATTGCCGGGTATACCGGCGGCTCCGATAGAACCGCTGATGCCACCGACATTGTTGCCGTTGCCACCGTTGCCGGTGCTGCCGTTTCGGGCGCCATTACTGCCGCCATAGATATCGACCGTATTGAGAGTGACTGCATTGCTTCCTGAAATGATGCTCAGCGAGCCACCGTTGCCGCCATTGCCGCTGTTTCCTAGGCTGCCAGAGGCTCCTCCGATGTTACCACCGCTGCCACCGTCACCGGTGCTGAATGAATAGAGAGCTGCATTGCCACCATAGCCGGCTGCTGTGGTGTTAATTGTGATTGGGGCCTGAGCACTAATACTCAAGCTACCACCATTGCCTCCGTTGCCGCCAAATCCGCCGCTGCCGGAATTGCCACCAGTGCCGGTGCCAGTGACTGAACCACCATTTCCCACGCCTGTGCAAGCGCATTTACTGAACAATAGCCCATAGTTACCTGCAGAGCCGCCGTAGTAAGATGCGGTGTCGATACTTACTGCGGCTTGTCCACCATTTAAGGTAATGATGCCGCCGCTGCCCGCGTTAGCCGGTGCACCTGTGTTGCCACCGATGCCACCAATTAAGACTCCGTTGCCGCCGTTGCCTGGCGCAGCTTGGGTGACGCCGCTAAGACTTCCGCCATAAGCATTTATCGTCAATAAGCCAATGCCGTTTGAGGCTGAAATGCTGATATTGCCAGAGTTGCCGGCTGTGCCCATGTTTCCTATGTTGCCGCCGTTGCCGCCAATAGCGTTTGCTCCCAGCAGTGAGTTGCCGCCATTGCCAGCCATGCTGTTGCCTGCTGGAGCGAGGCTGCCACCATAAGACTGTATGCTTGAAGTACCGCTAAGCTGATTTACTGTTATATTGATGACGCCGCCATTGCCGGCGAAACCGCCGCTTCCGAGTGAGCCTCCGGCGCCGCCGATGTTACCCACTCCTCCATCGCCGGCTATACCACCACTTGCAAATGCCGCGCCTCCGGCGACTTCCCATGAGCCGTTGGCTACCAGCTTGGCTGCAACTGCCGTAAAGCCTATATTGCCGCCCAGTCCGCCATTGCCGCTCAGTCCGACAGAAGCACCAGCACCACCAGTGCTATTTGCTGCTGAAGCTGCGCCTCCTGGCAGTCCTTTACCCTGTTGCTCTCCACCGGCGCCACCGTCTGCCGATATGTTGTCGACGTTCGCCGTTGTACCGCCGCTTGATACTGTGATGATGCCACCGGCGCCACCACTGCCGGAATTGCCTACAGCGCCGGCTGTCCCCCCAAATTGAACACCTTGTCCGGCGGTATTTTTCGATGTCGGATTGGCTGCGTTAGCCCCACCGCTGCCGCCATTGCTTGAAATGGTGGTAATGCCTAGATTTCCACTTGCACTTATATTGATGATGCCACCAATGCCGCCATTGCCGGCATTGCCGACAGAGCCTGTGGCACCGCCTGTGGTGAATTGTCCTGTAGCTGAGCCACCATTGCCGACTGGAGTGCTGTATAACCCACTAACAGAACCACCACTTGCGTTGACTGCTGTGCCGGTTAAAGTACCGCTTGCAATAACAGTGATGTTGCCTCCTCTGCCTCCAGATCCTTGACTGCCGATCGAGCCGCTGTTGCCGGCTGTGCTTATTCCAGACCCTGCATCAGATGTACTTGCTGTTGCGTTGCCGCTGTTTGCGCCACCAACTGCAGACAAATTCATTACGTCGATATTTTTCCCGTTGAGTGAAATGCTGCCACCGGCTCCTGCACTTTGTCCAAAGCCGATGCTACCGCTGTTGCCACCGGCGCCGGAAAGAGTTGCGTTTCCTCCTTTTCCGCTAATGGAAGCGAAGTCGTCAACGGTGCCACCATCGGCGATGATATCGACATTTTTGCTGAGGCTGATGTTTCCGGTTGTGGAAATGCGAACAGTTCCGCCGGCTCCCGCTAAGCCATTGTTGCCTATTGCACCGCTGTTGCCGCCTTGAGCCGAGCCGTTGCCTGCATTCCCTGTGCCGCCGGCGAATACGCCGAGATTGCCGCCATAAGCCCAGAGGCTAGCTTGGGACGATATGTTGCCGCCAGCGGTGCTTGTTAGAGTAATGCTTCCGCCAGAACCTCCGTTCCCGTTGTTGCCGAGAGAACCGGAATTTCCGCCTTTGCTGAAGCTTCCTGCTCCGCCATTTCCGCCTGTTCCGGTAGATATGCCGTAGTCTGCGCCGAGTCCACCCTGGACGCTATTTTCCAAAGACGAAGTGAAATTGATAGTACCGCTGGTCGACGTTATACTGATTGTTCCACCGTTTCCGGCGTTGCCGTTGTTGCCTGCAGAGCCTGAATTTCCGCCGTTTCCTGAGCCGTTGGCGCCGGCGTTGCCGCCACTGCCTGTAGTGCCGATGTAGGCAGAGCTGTCTCCTCCGACTGCGGCGATGCCACCAAACTTATTCTCACCCGAAATGCCTGCACCTGTGAGTATGATAACGGTGCCACCGTTTCCGCTTGAGCCTCCCTGTCCGACATTGCCGCCATTGCCACCGTTTAGACCATTAGCACTTGCGTTGCCGCCGTTGCCTGCAGCGGAGGTGCTGAAGCTGTTCAGGTAACCGCCGGTGGCGACGATGTCGCCACTCGATATTCCTGTAAATGCAGTTATTCGGAGTGTGCCGCCATTGCCAGTACTTGCCAGGTTGCCGACAGAACCGCCGTTGCCGCCAGTTGAATTTGCGCCGAGTCCGTCTCCGCCATTTCCTGCAATGACTAATGAACCGTCGGAGTCGCCTCCATTCAATACAAGAGTGCTGCAGCCACAAGACGCTGATATATAAGTATCAACAGTAATGGTTATGTTGCCGCCATTGCCTGCGTTTCCAAAGTTGCCGATGCTGCCGCCGCTTCCTCCAACGAATCCCTTTCCACCGTTTCCACCTGCCGCACCGCCGCCTTGACCGACGAAGGATGAGTAAACTTTACCGCCGATGCTGGTGACATCATTAGAGAATGTGACTGTGCCACCACTTGTGACGGTGATAGTGCCACCATTGCCTGATGCCCCTGCTCCAGCTGCAGAGCCGCCGTTGCCGCCGATGCCAGTGCTGTCGCCGCCATTCCCAAGTGTGCCTGTGAGAAGTCCGGCTGAACCACCGTCTGCAACTAGAGAGCCAAGAATCAATGTTGATGATTTTGCAATCGGTCCATTTATTGTGATGGTGCCCCCTGCGCCACCAGCTCCGGCAAGTCCCAGTGAACCGCCGTTGCCACCAGAATTGGTGCTAGGGTTGCTAGGACCAGTACCACCGTTGCCGGCAATGCCGCTCGCGCTGCCGCCGAAACCTCCGGCGACGATGAGCCCAGAATTTGAGAGATCTGTCCCCGATTGTGTGATTGTGATGCTCACGCTTCCGCCAGAACCACCGCTACCGGCTGCGCCGATGCTACCGCCGGCACCGCCGTTGACGACACCGTTTCCGCCGTTGCCGGCGTTGAGAGTGTAATCGATTGCGTTACCACCGTAAGCGAAAACAATAGGACCAGCGAGGATTGTCCCTGCATTGATCACCGCCGTGCCACCGTTGCCGGCTGCGCTCTCATTGCCAATAGAGCTGCCACTGCCGCCGGTATTACCGCCCGCAGCACCATCCGATTGTTGTACAGTTGGTATCGCTCCCACACTGCCGCCAGATAGATCTGCTAGTCCATTGAATGTCAAACTGCCGGTGCTTGTAATTCTGAGGCTGCCTCCATTTCCAAATGGAGTTCCAGAACCGAGGTTGCCTGAGTTGCCGCCGGTACCGTTGGCTGAAACGCCGCCTGATGAAAGCTTGATTTGCCCAGAAGTGCAACCACACAGTGAGCCACCATAGGCATTGATGTCTAAAAAGCTTGCATTATTAGCCGTGACAGTTATGCTTCCGCCGCTGCCTGTGCCTCCGGTGCTAGCGACAGAACCGCCATTGCCGCCTGTGGCTGAGAAGGAGCTGCCACCGGACCCGGTGACAACGTTGACCAGGCTTGCGTAGTCAGCGCCGACTGCACTAAGCGTGTCTGCCGCTGTCACATTGCCATTGGTCCTCATTGTGATGGTACCGCCGGCGCCACTGTTTAATATTGCTCCGAACGAGCCGCCTTGACCGCCATTGCCAGAGCTTCCAGTGCCTCCGTTGCCGGCTGCCGCTGTGAGGTATGTCCCGTTGGCGCCGCCGTCTGCTTGCACTACTCCGCTGAGATTGATGTCTCCGCTTGTGGATGTAAGCGAGATGCTGCCACCTGAGCCGCCAGCTCCTGATGTGCCATAACTGCCGCCGTTGCCCCCGCTGATGCCTGAGCCACCGGCAGAAATTGAGCAATTCGAACAACTGCTTCCTGCTGCACCTGACGCATTAATTTGTGATAGATTGATTTGACCAGGAGTGAGCGTGCCGCCAACACCGGTGGCAACCGTGATGCTTCCTCCATTGCCACCATTGCCTGCGTTGCCTACGCTGCCGCTGTCTCCGCCGACGCCGAAGTTTGAAGTACCGTTTCCACCGGCAAGAATTACCACGCCGGTTGTTGTTCCAGAACCAGAGGCGTTGAGGCTGGAATTGACGCTGCCAGCACCAGTGCTGATATTGATCAATCCACCGTTGCCACCGTTCGAGCCTGTGCCCAAGCTGCCTGAGTTGCCGCCGCGACCAGTGCCTGCGGCACCGGCGTCGCCGCCTTTGCCAATATTAAAGGATTCAGCTGCGTTGCCACCATTGGCATTTATCGAATTTGCATTTACATTGCCGCTGGCAGAACTGATTGTAATTGAACCGCCGTTTCCAGCGTTGCCCTGGTTACCTATGTTGCCTGAATTGCCGCCCGAGCTGGCGCCTGTGCCAAAGCCATTCCCGGCTGCGTAAGTGGCGGCTCCTGCATTTACAACTCCGCCATTTGCGTAGATGTCACCGCCTGTAATACCGCCAGCTCCGGCAAGCGCATTTATAGTGATTGAACCACCGTTGCCTGCAGATGCTTGAGTTCCGATGCTTCCACTGTTGCCGCCGACGCCACCGTTTGCCGTTGCTGAATTGCCGATGCCGGCGATAGACGCCGTTGCGACATCACCACCATTGGCTCTAATTTTGGCATTCGTTGCGGTGATACCGCCTGGGGCGGAAATTGTAATCATTCCGCCGTTGCCCGCAAAACCGGCATTGCCGATGTTGCCCCCAGCGCCGCCAGCCGTGGCTCCGCTGCCACCGGCACCGGAAGACGGTGTTAGCATAACTGCTCCACCATTAGATTGTATTGCGCCAGTACTTGCCGCCAGGGTCAGAGTATTTGCCGACAGGTTGATGATGCCGCCGTTATTTGTAATTGCGACAGGACCATTTGAAAAATTGGCTATGCTGCCACCAGCGCCACCGGCGCCTGTAGAGCCGTTTCCGCCATTGCCGGCATTGAGAAGGTCATTTACCGCGCCGCCTGAAGCTGAAATTGTTCCAGCTACAGAGACGATAGCGTTTTGTGCTGAGATAGTGATATTGCCGGCTCTACCGCCAGTCCCCACCGCAGTCGTGTTAGCTGTAGTGCCAGGTCCGCCGCCTGCGAGTCCCGCTATGGCGCTAGAGCCTATGCTGCCTCCGGCACCACCAGTTGCGCCGTCACCGCCGGTGCCACCGGCATTCAACAAAACGAGTAATATGTCTGCTCCGCCATCGGTATTAACATTGTTGAGATTGAGTGTGCCGCTGCCTGCGCTTACATTTATGAAACCGCCGGCTCCGCCGCTCCCGATGCTGGGGATGCCTCCGCCTGCTCCACCGGCTCCTGTTGTGCCAGTGCCACCATTGCCACCATTTGCAGGACTTGAGCCTTTACCGCCGGTTGCGATTAAATCGCCGAGTCCCATACCGTTTGCAGTGCTTATCGAAATATTGCCAGCATTGGCGCCGTCTGCTCCATGACCCGCATTGCCGCCGGCACCTCCGCTTACACCGTTGCCGCCGTTTCCGCCAGCTCCTGGTGCAGTTCCATTGCCACCAGTTGTGTTAACCTGGGTGACTGTGATGAGACCTGAATTGGTTGATAACAAAGTGATGTTGCCGCCAAGCGAACCAATTCTTGTGTCACCGCCCGCACCGCCGGCGCCACCGTTGCTTGCCCCGGCCAGTCCGTCACCCGCGTTGCCGCCTGTGCCGCCTGCTCCTGAGCTAGCGCCAGTGGCAAGGAAGTTTTGACCTGAGATGGCGCCTTTGCTTACTATCTGAATGCTGCCCGCAAATCCTGCTGCTCCGGCAAAACCGCCGGCGCCGCCTGCTCCACCTGCCAGTCCCGCAGAATTTGAGTTGCCGCCAAAGCCGCCGTTGCCACCTGTGCCGCCAGTCGCGGCCGATACGTTGTAGTTGCCGCTAGCAGTCAGTGAGTTGATGCCTGCAAGATTTAAGCTGGCAGAATTTCCGCCTGCACCACCCGCACCACCGGCGCCACCAGCCTGAGTTGCCGAACCGTTAGCCCCGGCTCCGCCGTTGCCGCCGGCACCGCCAGTTAAAACTATTGCTCCAGTGTTTATCGCTCCATTGAGAGAGCTAAGTGTTAGGGTGCCCGAATTGCCGCCTGCACCCCCTGCACCACCCGCGGCACCGGCTAGAGACCCGGCGCCACCGTTGCCGCCGGCACCACCGGCCGAGCTTGCGTTGATATCACCAACGCTCAATGCACCAGTGCTGGTGCTGATACTTATGTTTCCTGAGTTGCCGCCTTTGCCACCGGCCAGTCCCGCTAAGCCCGCTGCTCCCGCTCCGCCGCTGCTGCTTATCGCTGCAGTAAGAATGTTTGCTGCAACACCAAGTTGATTGATGCTCAAATTGCCGCCATTGCCGCCCGCTAAGCCGCTGTTCAATGCGGCATTCGCTCCGCTTGTGAGAATGGGACCTGTAAGTGAAATACCATTGCTGGCGGCTGTGCCTGTACTGTTAATTGTGATGTTGCCGCCGCTGCGCCCCGCTGTGAGCCCAGCAGACGAAATGGTCGTAGTGTTTTGAATGGCTGCACCAGTCATGCTGATGTTACCGCCATCTGTAAAAATATTGCCTACCGAAATGCCAAAACCGCTTGGCGCCCCGGCTGAGAGTCCACCTGTGGCTATGCCGTTTGCGCCAAAGGTAACTGCACCTACCGGCTGTGCGGTGGTCAAAGTCACGTTTCCAGCTGCGCCAGATCCACCCTGGGCATTTGCAGCATTGTAAGTAAGGTTCGAAATGCCCAAGCCTGGATTGATGCCGCTGCCACCGGCGATGACAGTTAGAGAGCCGTTGCTGCCAGTGCCGATGCCGTTGGCGACTGTATTTATGTTGTCGATTGCGCCACCATTGCCGCCGTTTGCGTAGGCAATTAAAGTGATGTTGCCTGCGTTGAGGTTGCCACTGCCTAATGCGCTGGCGTTGACTCCGCCTGCAGAACCTGTGCTTTTAATGCTGCCGCCTGTGGCTGATGCACCATTGATGGTGACTGAGCCAACTGAAATTGGCAAGCCTGGCGGAATGTTGGCACCGGAAGACTGGGCGCCACCATTGACGATGATGTTAGCGCCGGCAATTACCTGGATGTTGTGCCCCACGCCGCTGACTGGGTCTGCAGAGCTTATGCCAAACGAATTAAAGTCGATATTTTGGCTGGCGATGATAGCGATGTCTTCTCCGGCGCGCGTGTTGATGCCGGAAGTCAAAGTAATGCTGCCGCTATTGTTGAAATATGTCGGGTCTCCGGAGACATTCATGTCGCCTAAATAGAACGTGTCGCCGCTTGAGCCGACATGAGCCGTGCCTGCGTTCAGGTTTGTCACTCCGGTGACATTGCCCAGCGCCGCATTAATCGTGCCCTGACCCACGTCAAGATTTAGCGTTTTGGACAGGTAGTCTCCACCCAACATCGTGAAAACTGTCTTGTCGGAGAATTCTCCCCCTACATTTATATTGCCGGTGAGAGCTGCAATGACGCCGCCACTTCCGTTGATGCTTATGTTGTTGCCGATTAAACTTGCCAGATTGCTCGTATTCATTACGTTTGCGAGCGTGGCATTAAACTGGGCCGGATTGTTTATATTGACGTTTGCCGTCAGGGACGAGATGTTGCCCTGATTTAGGATGTTGCTGGAAAAGAGATTGACGTTCCCCACCGCTTGCATAACCGCTGCTGCGGCGCCTGCCGGGGCTGCGTTACTGAGTTGCGCTCCGCCGTAAACGCTCAAATTGCCTGCGCTGCTTATGTTTCCCTGGTTAATGAAGTTGTTGAGTGCGATAAGCGAAAGGTTTAGCCCTGAAATAGCGTTGCCGTAGCCGACCAGACCGCCGCTGGGAAGCACTGTTGTGATTGTGCCTCCGCTCAAATTGGTAATATTGTTTGCCTGCAGTGTCGCTGTGTGAACCAGTGGATTGGTTGAAATGGCATAGATAATGCCGCCAGGCTGCACCGTCAGGTTGTTGCTGATGTTTAGAGTAGACGCCGTGCCAAAGTCGATAATGAGGCTCTGTCCACTGCCAACTGACAGGTTTGAAAGCGGGTTTGCGCTGCTGCCATTGGGGTTAGATTGGGTCGTGTGAAGTGTCGGTGCACTGTTTGTTGGGGTTGAAGTTAAGGGCTGACCATTTGCCCAGACTCCTTGGATTGTGAGAAATTGTCCAGCAGTTGTAGCGAGCAGTGCTAACATAGCTGATTTTGTGCGGACCGAGTTCAAGCGCATAGAAGCCCTCCATAACAATGACCCGATATGACCTCTTGAGATCTTAAAGTAATGATAAAGGGTAATCGATTTAATTTAGAAAATTGAGTGAAATGTACTATTTAGAGAATTTGTAGAGACCTAGTTTATCCGCTTTGCGCAAAATTGTCTGCCAATAAGCTTTTTAAGTTGTTCTGTCGATTTTAGGAGGAGGAAAAAGCCGCTCCCTAAGGCTGTCGAGCTGCGATTAATTAGTAAGGCGTATCGATTTTGAAATGCGGAAGGAGCTTTGGGCGATTTTCACTCAAAGCTCCTTTGATAAAAACAGGGTTGTTTCCAACGTGGCAATTGGACTATTTTGAACCCGACTGCACATTAATTGTTGGTGGTCGCAAAATTCCCGGTTTTTCTTCGATTAACTCGGCGTCAGGTTTGCTGCCGCAAAACATCGTGGGCAATTCGATCAGCTTGCCTAACTCAATTGACTTGCGAATCGCATCTAGAATCTTCACGTCGTTTAAGCCTTCATGACCCGACGGGCGAGGTTGGGTGCCCTCGATTATACTGTCGGCCAGATGAAGCAATTCAGGAGCAAATTGATCGCGCTTGGGTGTTTTATGCTTTTCGATTTTGTCGCCGATTTCGATAGTGTATTCCAATTCTTCGGCATAGTCATAGGCGGGCTCTACAATTATGCGTCCTTCGGTGCCTACCATCTCATAGCGAGAAACGTCTTTAGAGCCAAAACTGCAAACAAATGACGCAAGACATTCATTTGGAAACTTGAGAATTACTGATGCAGATTCTTCGATTTCTTCAAATCGTGGGTCTGAGCTTTTCGCAGTCATTGCCATCACAGATAGTGGCTCTTCGCCAAACAAATATCGGGCGGCATTGATGCAGTAGATGCCGATGTCATTCAATGGACCGCCGCCATGTTCTTTTTGTGTGCGGATGTTGCCGTCACGAACCTGCATCGTGAATGTCGAGTTGAATGCTCTCGGTTTCCCGATTGCGCCAGACTTGACTAATTCGACTACTTGCATGTTTGTCGGCTCAAAGTGTAACCTGTATGCAATCATCAATTTGACATTATTTTTGCGTGCTGCGCGTATCATTGCGCGACAATCTTCTTCGCAAAGAGCCATAGGCTTTTCGCATAATACATGAATGCCGGCGGCGGCGGCGCGCAGGGCGAAATCCATATGCATATCATTTGGCAATGCAATATAAATTGCGTCGAATAATTTGCTCGCAAGAGCTTTGTCTAATTCTTCATAGGGCCAATAATTTTGCACATTGTATTTCTGTGACAATTCAGCAACCTTGTCTGGGCTATCTGAAATAAATGCTGTTAATTCGCACTTTTCAGTGGCATGTTTGAACGCCGGCAACACTGCCATTTGGGCGATGTGTCCCAAGCCGGCTACTGCGAATCTGAGTTTACTTCCTGTGTACATGATTGTCGTTCCTTTGAAATTTTTACGATGCAAATCTGCGGGATGATAATTGAATGTTTTTGTCTTGGAAAATTTTTCAGCTGTCAAAATCGAAAGTTATCATGGAAAATGTGAATTGTTGATTGAGGCTAACCCCTAAGTTTCTGTGCTTGCCTGCTTAGCAGTCAGGCTACAATGCAATGTGCTTCAGTTTCTCTTTCTCTTTCTTTTTTCTTTTGCGCTCGTGGGACAAAATACCAGAGAATTGAAAGATAGATGAGACTTGCGATTGCAGCGGTTGCAGCAAGTGGAGCATTTGAAGTTATTACGTTTGAAACCACATAAGTGTCGAGGCTTATGGAGAACATTAGTGGTGCCATTCCAATACAAAGTAGCTTGCTTGCGTAATTTACAAACTCTCTTGTTCCAGAGTGAATGTGCACCTGGCGATGGTAAGACGCCGGTGCCATTAAGCAACCGATTGCAGAGATAGTGAGTAACAGTGCTACTAGATGGATAGATTTATCAAACGACGAAATGCTGCTAAATGCATTGTTGAACACCGCAACTAACTGAAAACCGAAGAGTGCTTGTATGCCAGGCAACACCATGCGAGCTTCTTCAAGTACATTTCGGACTATGTCCTTCAGTGCGAATTCTTCTTCCTGCTGCCGCTGGGGCATTTTCATTGCTCCGTTTAAATTTTGAATTTTCGACAAGAACAACACTTTCTTTATTTGGCTTGGAATTTAGGTCTGCTATATTCCTTGGCAGCCAAAAGCGTCGCCTAGATCTCTGGCTCTAGCGTCATGCTATTTTGTACTGGCTTGAGTGAGTTGAGACTGGCTTTCTGGTCAATGGTTCCAAGTAAATTCGGGGCTAACTATAATATGAATGGACCAATCAAGTCCATAAGTCACAGACGTGAGTTGCCGAATGTCTGAAAGCCTAAGTACTCAACTATCAAAATCTGTGTAATAGTATTGTGGGTCAGGCGTGTAGGGTTCATCTGAGCTTTCAATCAAAATGCTCTCCGAAGCTCTATCTAAATCTCGTTGAACCTGTTCAATATAATCCTTATTAACGGTTGGAAGCAATTGTCCTATCTCTATTGCTTGTCTGTAATCATAGAGAGCCTCGTTTACTTTCCCCATTTGTTCGAGCAATCTCGCTCTTGCCCAAAGTACCGACACGTCGTTGGGATTGCAGCGCAACCCGTTATTGTAACTTTCTAGCGCACTAGGGAGTCGATTCAGTCGTTCTAGTGCCCACCCCCTATACATAAATGCGCCAGAGCGAAATGACGGGTCAAAATTCCTTGCGATAATGATATCGCAATCGGTGATGGTGCCCTTATAATCACCTGTCATATAGCGCGCATACGCAATGTTGCCGAGAAGCCAGTTTTGGGTAGGGTCAAGTTCTAAAGCTCGGGTGAAATCTGCAATTGCCATTGCGTGGTTTTGACGCTGTTGATATACCTCAGCGCGTTTGCGATAAAAGTAGGACTTGCGCGCACCGGTGCTTGCCTGATTCAATTCTTGGGTAAGTTTGGCGACCTCATCGTCTGTGTCAGGCGAATTCTCTAATTCTAGCTTTCTGCGCAAGGCAGCCAACTTTTCGCTGCTTGGAACATCGCTTGCATCAAAAAGACATGCTGTTTCAAAGTCTTTTACAGCTTCGTCCGTTCTGTTTAGTTTTTCAAATAGGCATCCGCGGGCGTAATATGATTGCCCAAAGTTTGGTGCTGCGTTTATGCTGCAAGTGTAAGCAGTCAATGCATCGGTGTTTTCATCTAGACTCTCAAGGGCGCGTCCTTTGCACAAGTACGCCCACCAAGTAATTTCGATCATTGCATGTTCGGTTGCAGTTTCGTTTGCGCTCACTGCACAATAGAAACTCTCTGGCCATGTTTCGGCGCTTTCGACTTGACTGAGTACTTTGTCGCAGTCAAAAATTGCCGCTCGATATTGACCCAGTTTTACATAACAGTCTGCGCGGCGCAGTCGCAGCTCGGGTTGATTTGGCGCCAGTTCCATCGCGCGCGTAAAGTCGCCCACTGCAAGATCGTATTTATTTTGTGCGAAATAGGCGTCGCCTCGTTTGATGTAATTGTCTGTGCAAAGCGGGTCTAGTGTAATCGCCTTTGTGTAAAACGGAACAGCATCTTCGTTTGCTACAAAGCGTTGACTGAGATGCTGGATGATTGAATTAGCAGCTTTCGCTTCGATTGTTACTTGCCGGCCCAACGCTCCTAGCCAGTCAACTAGTAAGTCTATAGTAAAGTTATCGACGCGAACGCGCGAAAGATCTGAAATACGCGGCTGTGTGACGCCAAGAAAATCAGCTGCTTGCTTTTGTGTCCAGCCACGTTCGTCTATGACACGCGATATTTGAATCATAAGTAGCTCGCGCAGCGGTCTGGCGAAGGTGCCGTCGGCGCGCTTATTTGTGACTGACGGCGTTGCTGACTCATTTTCTATTTGTGATTCTGTTTTTTGAGGCAACGGGTTCTTGGTCTTTTGGGTCATGACCGGAGCTTTATTTGCTGAAATGATTTTCTTCGCCGGCTTATTTTTGGAAGCAGCTTGCTTGTTGCTAATTTTTTTCTTGGGTATCATGTTACTTTCCTTGCCAGTTCTAGGAAGTGCTCGCCTTCGACGCGCGCGAGCTGAAGAGCTCCTGTGTTAGGAGCGCTCCGCAAGTCAAAGTGAACCCAACGGCTAGCGCCGGGAGCCGGTTATACAACTTCTCTGATATTATACAAAATTGCTTATGTCGTCAAGGGTTCGTCAGCTATTCCTTGGCAGGAAGGTCTTTTAAGTGTTTCTGGTCTGTCGACTCTGGTTTGGTCCCTTTATTTTTTCGCTTTTTCAGCAAGATCCATTTTTGCCGCGTCGACTTCGGCCACGCGGTATGCCTGTGCCAAAATTCCGCCAACATTTTGCCCAAACTTGGACAACAACCCTGAGTATTATGACTTTCATGGGTGGGCGAGGGACTGGACGATGAATACTAACAATCAATCTTTTGAATCGATGACTGGCATAAAACAACTTCGTTCAAAGAATTTTGACAGCAAACCTTTATTTGTGAGTGCCGTCTCCGCCGTTCAAGATGCTTTAGCCTTCGTCGGTCGCATGGCGACTTGCAATAACGAAATACAAATGACTCCCGCTGTAGCAAAGAGCACCCAGGAGAAGCGTTTTGTTCTTAATTCATCAGGCAAGTGGGCGCTCGCCAAAGACTAGTTTTCATAGAATGCTGAAGGGGTCACGACGAACCGTGTTTTGTCGAAACATCTTCGATTTGTTCTAATCTATTGTGGATAGTCTTTCTCAGATCACCAAATAGGTGGTGAACATCCTTCATTGCAAGAGCGTATCGAAGAAATTTTGCTGCTTCCTCCGGAAAGCCGTTTTCTGCGAAGCAGTTTGCAATGGCTAAATCAAGCTGCATTGTCTGGTTTGTCCATTCCGGTTGATCACTGGGCTTTCCGACGTGCAGGGTTGCCTCTTCTGCGTTGCGAGCTTTCTCTGCCATTCTTATTGCTTCTTCCAAGCGCTGTGTTTTGATTAAAGACTCAATCAGCACGAGGCTGGCGAGTCTATGGGTCACTAGAATTAAGCGCATATCTGAATCAGAGGGCGCCAAAATTTTCTGGGCGCTTTGAGCTTGAATTATTGCTTCGGCGTATTTCTTTTGGCTGCTATCTGCTGCACTGATTAATGCTTTTGCTCGTTCGTCGTCAATTTGTATTTTGCCTGAATTTGGAAAGCGCTCTAATAACTGTCTCGACATAGAGCTGGCTTTTTCATTTTCATGCAGATTCAAAAATGTGTTTGCAATATTCAAGTAAATCAGGCAATAATCATGCCCGTTTGCTTCTGCCGACCATAGTTTTAGATGAGCAAGCGCCTCTTGCGCAATTTCAATCGCTAGCGAGTTTAATTCTGGGTTTCCTGATTCGCTAATGTTTAGTGCGACATCGGCATAGCTTCTTGCTACTCTGAAGTCTTTGCTAACGCTTTTGTCAAACGGATAATCCTTATCGCAAAATTCGACAAAGCTCTTTATGCCATTGATGTCGTTGCGCTTTATGAGTGTCTTTGTTTGAGTCAGTCTTGCTTCCATGTATGCTGTAGTAACCGGTAAATTATTTTTCTTTCCGAGAGAACAGCATAAGTCTATAAATGCAGGCGAATCACCAATGAATTCCCCCATTTTGATTATGCTTCGTGCCTCGGCATTATCAAAGTTGCCGTCACAAGACAGAATTATGGTTGACGCTTGGTTCAATATTTTTCGATAGGCAAAGATTGATGCAGATTTAGATGTAAATCGAGTCAGCGGCGGCAATCCAAGAATAGTAAGTTTCGCCCAGTAGTTTGCGTCATCACAATTGGCCGATTGTTTCGATTTTTGTGCTTGGCTCAAATATAACTCTGAAAGTGCGGCAAAGTCTCTGTTATTTTTTTTGAAAGCATCAGCCACCAGGTTTTGAACTTTGGCGGCAAACGATGAATTCTTTTCTCCCTTTTTTCTCGAAATGCTAAGCCAATTCAGAAGCATTTCTTTGCCAGGTGATCCGCCTAAGTCGAGCTGAGCATGGTAAATCATTCCTTGATCGGTTTTGTAGAACCAATATGAAAGGAATGCCGCAGCCGCCAGCGAAATCAATAAGATGATTACTGCTATTTTTGCAGCGTTTGAGCTTTTCGGTGTCTCGCCTTTGTGGCTAAACCGCAAATTTTCTGCTTGATCATTTTGAACCAAACCCAAATCTGTCTCGAGATCGTTCATCGATTGATATCGATCTTCAGGCTTCTTGCTCATAGCCTTTTTGACTATTTGTTCAATTCCAGGAGGAAGCTCATTTCTCGTCTGTTTGCTGAGTTCTACTGCTTCTTCTTTTACATGCTTATATATCAATTCAACTGGAGTGTCACCTGTGAAAGGTGCCTTGCCGCATAACATTTCATAGAGGATGCAACCTACAGCGTAAATATCAGAGCGATTTTCTGCAGGCTTACCCTGGCACTGTTCGGGGCTGAAATACGCAGGAGTTCCAACGAGGTCTCCAGTTCTTGTAAGTTTGATTGCTTCCTCGTCGGTGTCGGCAACGATTGTGGCAAGACCAAAATCAACTACTTTTACGAAGTCTTGTTCGGGCGATGATAAGAGAATTACGTTAGCCGGTTTCAAATCTCGGTGAATGACTCCCGCTTTGTGTGCTGCGCTCATCGCCTGGCAAATTTGTCTGCAGATTTTTACGGCGCGCCGCCATGGAAGAGCCCCTGAGTTAAGCAAAAGTGTTTGCAAGCTACTCCCTTGCATAAATTCCATTGCGATGTATGGAAGCGAATGCGAAACATTGGGCAAGCGTCCTTCACCGTAGGAATAAAACATGCCCACATGCTGATGGGAAAACGCAGACAAAATCTGCGCCTCCCTATCAAATCGCAATTTGAACTCATTATCTTTTACAAGACCAGGGCGTAGTATTTTGATGGCGACTTCACGGTCTAGCGCGATTTGCCTGGCTTTGTATACGACACCCATTCCACCGGCGCCGGCAATCGAAATAATATGGAATTTTTCGTCAAAAATGCTGCCGACGAGTAACTGTGGGTCCACAAAAAAGCCCTTTCAATTCAGCCTTTCAGATTGTACCCGTTTGAGCGGAGGCGTGGCGAAATCATCTCAAATCATCATTCATGCTTGAATGACCCTAGAATTCAATCGCTTGTGTAACTGTGCCGTCTTTAGCAACAAATTTTGTCCCGGCAGCGAAGGCGTTTCTGCCATGTATGCTTGCGGATCCGTCCGGACGAATATCTACCTTGTCTATGGTTTCACCTGTTGCTTTGCCTGCTGGTGTGAAGCGGTCGAAGTGATCGCCGTTGCGTTTGATTGTACCGTTTACAGAAACATTTGGTCCTGTAATATCTGCCTGGACTATGTTGCCAGCAGTGTCACGGATGATTTTTACCTGAGTTCCATTTGCATACTTGATTTCTGTGGGACGATTGCTGTCGTCTACTTTAATGGCTGGTCGATCTGCGGTGGGCGCTGCTTCTGCCTTTGCAGGACTCGATGTGCGTTCTGCTTGGGCAGGAAGGACAGCATCAGCTTTAGGCTTTGGGGTATTGTCTTTGCTGCTGCTGTCCTTCTGCGGGGGGGCTTTCTCCCCGTTGGCCTGGGCGTTGCGGCTTTCGTGAGAGTTCTTGTAAGGGCTGTCGAATTCGAGTTCCATTGGAAGGTCTTGCGACTTTCGATTTGATGGGCGGGTGCCAACCGGGACGCTTGCTTCTAAGAGCCTTTTGCTGGTTTCAGCAGTTGTGTTTTCAATTTTGCTTTCGTATTGTCTTTCAATTGGTTGAGCATTTGGCATTTTGTCTTCCCCCGAGTCGAAATCGCTGTTCGATGGGTAAACAATATCCAAAGTCTTTCCCAGGGATCTGTCTGAAAGTTCCCAGAATTCTCCCAAGCTTGTTAATCTGTTGCTGGTTGGGCTTTTCGGCATTTTTGATAAATGATTTTTGCCCTCTAATGCTTCCCAGAGGAACTTTAATGACCTATTATTCGGTTACTGAACTTGAGATTTGGTCCACCAGGTGAATTTAGATAGCTCCTTTGGCGTTTTAACTGTTCTGGGCATTGTGCTTCTCACTGCCTGCGTCTTACTGCTGCGGAAAGTAAAGCAATTGGAATCACAACGAAAGCTTGAAAAGGAAGAGCTTAGGGAATTGAGCGACAAGCTTTCAGGCTTGTCTGCCAACTTTAGTGAAATGCAAAAGCGCGATAAGGCAATTATTGAAAAAGCCGTAGATGTAATTTGCGTTATTGATGTAGATGCTCAGTTTATTTCCGTGAGTCCCTCAGCCGAGCGTGCCTGGGGCTATGCGGTAGATTATTTGATTGGCAAAAGATTGACAGACCTGGTTGTTTCTGAAGACGCGACTAAAACACTTGAGGTTGTGCTTGGTGCGCAGCAAAGCATAACCAAAATTTCCTTTGAAAACAGGCTGAAGCATAAAAATGGAGATTGGTTAGATCTTGAATGGACTGCGCATTGGTCAGCCACAGATAATGGACTCTTTTGCATTGCGCACGATATCACAGAGCGAAAGAAAACTGAGGCGCGTTTACAAGAAAGCGAACGACAGCTGAGAACGACCATTGAAGCCATGCCTGTGGGTGTGGTCTGCGCTACACACTCTGGCATGATTGAATTTGCGAATTCTGCTATGCAGAGGTTTACGGGGCTTTCATTCGATAAGCTTTTGGGGAGCCAAGTTTCTGATTTGATGTCCTCTTCTCAACGAGAAAATTATATTCGTTATTTCACTGCGTGCAAAAGTGATGGAGCGCAAGTTGAGCCAATCGATTTGGAAATCAAAACTGTAAGTGGCACGAGGCTGCCAGTGGAAGTTTCGGTAACAACTTTTACAGTGCAATCAATCAATAAATGTCTCATTACTTTCGCCGACATGACTCAACGGAAAGAGGTTGAGCGATTGCGACGCGAATTTGTTGCGATGATTAATCATGATCTTCGAACTCCTTTAACTTCGATTAGCGGACTGATGAAACGCGTTGAGGGTGGAGCTTATGGTGAGTTGGCGCCAGCAGGAAAAGAACTTTGCAGTCTTGCCACGGTAGAGCTTGAGCGTTTGATGAGACTTGTGAATGAGTTGCTTGATTTCGAAAAATTGGAATCAGGTAATTTGCAAATACAAACAGACGAAGTTGCCGCGTTGGATATCATCGAGGCTTCTATATCGTCAATCAGAGCCTATGCCGACATACGAAAAATAAAATTGCACTATCCCGAAACAGAGTTGCCGTGCAGAGCTGATAGGGCGAGGATTATTCAGGTTATGGTAAACCTCCTTTCGAATGCAATTAAGTTCTCTCCTGATGAATCGCAAATCGAAATTGATGTTCGAGAAACTGGAGACGGTGTGAGGTTCTCTATTGAAGACCAGGGGCGCGGTATTCCTGTCGACAAAATGGAATCAATATTTCAGCGGTTTCAGCAAGTTAATCCACAAGATGCTGTTGAGCGTGCCGGCTCTGGGCTAGGTCTCTCAATTTGCAAGGCGCTGGTGGAGGCTCACGGAGGCAGTATAGGATGTGAATCGCTGGCGCCCAAAGGAACTGTATTCTGGTTTTGCCTTCCCAATAAGTAAAAGTATATCTCTCAGGTGTCCAGGCGATAGCCTACTCCGTGAACCGTTTTTATGAGTGCTTCTTTGTTGTTAGCATCCAGATTTTTGCGCAGGCGATTTATGCAGTTGTATACAGCATGCTGGGTCGCGTCTGATTCCGATTCCCAAACACGTTTTAAAAGAGCATCGGGCGAAATTACTTGATTAGGGTGCTTAAAGAAAAACTCTAAGACGTCAAATTCCTTTTTTGTAAGTTGCAATTCTATCCCGTCTTTTTTTACCTTTCGGCTGCCGGAATCTAAGCTTATTCCGCGAATTGTGTTGTGTTCTTCCGAGACTGCAGGCGCACCTCTTCTCAGCAGTGCTCTAACTCTGGCAAGAAGCTCACCTGGATCGAACGGTTTCGTGAGGTAGTCATCTGCACCGGCATCGAGACCGCTAATTTTGTCTTGTACTGAGGACATTCCGGTGAGCATCAAGACTGGTCCATTGGATTTTGTTCTATAGTATCGGCAAAGTTCAACGCCTGATCTTCCCGGCAATTGTCTGTCAAGCAAGAGTAGGTCATACTCAAATGCATTCAAATAGTCTAGGGCAGAGTCACCGTTGAAAGCGGTATCAACCTTATGCTTCTCCGACTCTAGCCAGTCTTTGACATTGCGAGAAATCGCTATGTCATCTTCAACTACCAAGATTTTTGCCATTGAATTTGTTTAGCTCGCCAAACTTGTCTCATGAAAGTATACAGCCCGCAGATATCGGATTAACATCAAAAGGCTACAATTTATTGGACGCTGGAAATTTATTCATTGCCAGATAGCTCCTCTCCGCCTAATATATCGAATGAAACCAGTAGAATCCTTTATCAACGATGACGTCTAGGTTGGCAGACATTATATGAACGACAAATCTCTCTTTTCGGAATTTAGGTCTATCCCGAAAAAGAAGCATGACATTCTTTCAAACGAACAGAACATTGCCGATTTGCAAGAATTGCAAAATCTTGAAGCCGTACTGGAGTTTATGCCGGGCGAGCAAGAAGGCGAATCTTTCGTATATGTTTCAAGTCCTCATTTGTTAGCGCGTGTTCCATCTGTGTTTAGGTTTTGATCTTCCACAACTCTTTTAGATGCAAGATCCAGTTCAACTCGAAATTGCGAGTTGAACTGGATTGAATTGACTATCAGGAAACAATATTATTTCCAGCCGCGCAATTGTACCCGTCTCAATTTCTGTACGTCTTGAAATGAATTGGATGCTGTTTGTTTGCGCTTGTTCTGTTGGTTTAACAACGGCGACTCTGATTTAAAGGTTCCATTGTTTTCCAACTGCTCTAACTTTATTTTCTTCTTGCTCTTAGCAGAGCGTTTATTGAATAGATAACTCATAACTTGATCCTCACAAGTTTTATTGGAATAAAATTTGACAGCAGCACAATCTCTTCCCGTGCATTGCATGGGAATTGCATGAATATAAGCGCGCAGTTGCAAGCCTTGCGTTATGTGCAATGCAAAGCAAGAACGCATGAATTCAATCTGTTTGTGCAACAGTCGAGATTTATGGCGACAGATTAGCGTGAGGCTGCGCGGATCGAAGCGTATTGAATATAGATCCAATAGCAATATTTAAAATAAGAATCTATATGGTCAACGGTGTTAACCATGGTGGTTCCATTTCGCTCAGGACGATCGCGGCAAAGCCCAGCAATCAATGCCTCTGGCTATGTATGGAAACCATTCCACATGTTGAACCACCTCAAAATTTGTAGCTTCTTTCTATTCTAACAGGCGTGTTCAGTGTGTCAAGATTCGCACTGGTGAATCATTTACACGCTCAGAGAAACTAAAGCTCACAATTCCCTCACCAAAGCATCAGAATTTGTTTCGAATTCAGGCTATAAACCTCACAAGTTCCTCAGCCTAAATTGGTTTACTCATAGTATAAGACCGAGGGACGACCAATGAAAATTCAAACAACTGTAGTTGCAATAGCTATCATGGCTTTATTTCCAATCGCTGCCAGTGCGCAGGGTTTCAACAACATCAACGTCAATCTAAATGATGTTATGGTGGGGCAGCGCATGCAGGAAATGGCAAGCAGACTTGATCAAGCCAATGCAGCCTCAGCTTTTACAGTTAAAAAACACAACAAAAAACACGACAAGCAAAATCGCGACCACAAGATGGCTGCAGTGCAACAAGATGATTCTGCGAATGCTAACACTATAGGAGCCGTAAGCGCTGTCGCTGCTCCTGCGACGCAAGATAACATTGCAACAAGCTCGCACCAATAATCTGCTTTTGCAACATTCATCAGCCAATAAGTTCAGCCAAAGATGCGGGCAGCTCTCAACCAGCTGCCTCTGAACTTCAAAGGTTCAGCAATTTGCCGATTTCTTTCTCGTGGTCTGAAATCTCAGAATCGAAGTAATCGATGTGTTCTAGAATTCTCGTTTCAACGCCCCGATCGTAGATTACGTCAGGATGGGGTTGGACAAGTTGCGTCATGTCGCCCTGGTTGCGCGTGGATATGTGCTTGCTGTAGGGATTGACGGGCTTCTCCAGGGAAGCGTTGTATGCATCCGCTGTTAGCGCTTGCGTGTTCATCATGCCCAGCGCCGAAGGGATGATTGAAGGTGTGTAAGGCGGAGGTGGGGGGACAAAATAGTTTCTATCTTTGCGGGAACTATTTCGCGAAGTTTTCGCCTCCTTCGCCTCAACAGGCTGAGTGCTAAGGGCGAACGAGCCGCTGAAAACGACGGCGAGGGATATGAGTGCTGCAAGATTTCTGATCAACTGAACGTACCCCGAAGTCGACGATATGATGAAGCATTGGCGTGCCAGCCTGGTGGGTCTGACCACCGCTCTCCATTTATCATACACCTGCGGGTTACTTCGTGAAGCACTCCGTAGGGAGTGAATGATGGCGCTGACCGGATGTATCGAGGTTCTTCAACATCTATAATCTTTTTGTCACCTCGCTTGCTTTTCCAGAGAGGCTCTCGTCTGTGCTAAGAGTACAGACGAGAGCCTTCATGATAGGTGCATAGATATAAATCGCTTTGGCAATAAGGTCGTGGTTATCTGAAGTAA
>CAZJLR010000026.1:0-84044 GCA_964546815.1 uncultured Candidatus Obscuribacterales bacterium
TTAGAGGGGCAAGGGTGCGGCGACGCACCCTGCCTACTCGGCACAGTATGGAGGATAATGCATCACGTTTTCGATTTGTTTTCTTGGACGAGAATTCGTGCGCGGAAATGCTTGCCAGGACATCTTCTGCGGTGTCGCTTTGGTCACGTGTTTTCAACAAACCAATACTTTCTGCATGTACTTGACTGTGACTAATGGAGGAACAGGCATGACTTTTGTCACTATTGGTGGTGAATTGGACTATAAGTCCGCTTAGCTAGGAAAAGAAATATTCTGATTCCAAAACTTTCTCGATATCTAGTTCGCCGTATTTCTGGAAGCTAGGTAGTTCAATCCCTGTGCGATTAATTTGCTCGTCGATGAATGTTTCGAGAATTGGTTGCTTATAGATCTCCAGGAATTGTTGACGAATCAACCGGTTCATCAGAGGCACGTTGTGCGCATGCACTCCGTAACTGTCGTGAACAACTGCGATGTCTTTCACGCCTGAAGATTCTAAAGCGTTGACGACTTTGATTAGATGGGAAGCATCCATCGAATGTACAAAATTGGCAATGATTCCTAATTCCTGCTTCGACTTATTTACGGGGCGAGAACCATCCACAGGGAGATAATAACGAACACTGTAAGACTTTGTCACCAAGCGCTTGAATAGCGGCTTGCGATAATCTTGAACCACGCGAAATCCAGTTGGAGTTGTCCAGATTATTGGCTCGTCCTCTTTAGTCATTAACTTCGCGATTCTTTGCAACCAGTCCTTAACGTCGGTTGGTCCTTTCATAGCTTCAGCGAGTGCTTCTATAACTTTATCGCGCAAATAAACAAGCGACGGAACGCTCGGATGATGAGCTCGCGCAGCTACACCTAATTGACGTTTGATTCCCTCTGGAGTTACTCCATATGGAGTAGTCATCACCGGCTTCTTTACTATGCTTCTTTCAATCTTTCCATTCCAGAAAGTTGGCCACGGTCCGCTCTCAACTTCAACAATTTTTTGAAGCTTGCTCGCGACTTCGGAATAAATGTCTTGCGGCGGACCATCACTGATTACATTCACTGCTTTCGCTGCATGTGGGTCGCGACTCATTGCGCTTAAGTGTTGAAGTCCGTTGCAGCGGCCGTCGATGAAAACAGGAAGATGTGACTCAGTTGCACCATTCTTGATAGCAATCCAGGCGCGAGCAGCGGCGAGAAATCCCCAGCGCTCATCTGCCTTCAACCAGAACTCTAGCTGGCTGAGTGGGTCGCGTACTAATGCTTCGATTGCTTGATGATTTTCGTTGCACCAGGCATAACGTTTGTCCATGGTGTACTTATTCAGTCCGAACGCATTTGCTAAATGAATCGCAGTCCAGTATTCGCTGACATCGTCAACTGGACCTGGTACTGCAAACTCAATCAATGCGCGTGCGAAGTCATCGCCTTGATGATTGATTGTCTGCGGAACCGCATAAACACGCCCACGAAAATCCAATTGGTACGGATAAAAAAACGGTGAGTCCAGGAGGCTCACTGCTAAATCTATTTTGCTCTCGATAGAAGTAATTTTATCGGTGCCAAGCTTCTTCTCATCAGAACTCAGGAACAGCTTCTTCGCATCTGGCGATTCGCTGTCCCAGCAGCTTACATACATCTCAAAGACAGGAGTATTTATACGCCATGGAGTATTTTGCAATACATTCACAGCAGCCAACACCTCAGGCATCTCCCCAAGATCATAGTGCTCGTCGGCAATGAAATTCTCGCCGTTTTTCTTTACTAGAACACTAGGTGTTGCGAAGTAGCCGCCACCGCGCAGTCCGGTCCATTGTTTGGGCTGCACTACAGTCGGCAAGTTGATTGGAATTGCCATAGTGCCAGTTTCATGGAGATGGGTCCGGCGTTCGTTCTGCTTTCTTGCGAGCCAGTCGAGTCCGGCTGGTGTCAGATTCAATACAGCAGTCTTCTTTTCGCCATCGACTCCGAGGGCTCGAAGCGCCTTTCTGAACAGCCCGGAGGTCTTAATCGCCAAATCAATGAGTGCTGCACCAACGGCAATCAGCCTTGGCAAGTTCCACCATTCAGATTCCTTCATGGCATCGATGGTTTCTTGAGTTCGTCTAGCGGCATTCCACTTATTGCTTGTCTGCCGTGCGAGTAGAACAACCTTGAGCCTGGATTCAACAGACAGCTCTGGATTTCCCATGGATGTTTCAACATCAATTTCATGGAAGAACTGATCGCGGCACTGTTCGCCGAGCTTCATGGCTGTTCTCCGGAATGTAGCTTCTGCTTCATGTCCTTTCTGGTCGATGTCCTTATGGCTGTTCGACAGAGTGTGCATAATCGTCATTAAAGTGATCAGCGCCAGGTCGTCCTCATCAAGCGCGACAATTGCATAATCAGAAAGCTGAGCTTTGCCTCGTTGATTGCCAATTTCTTCTTTACGTTTTTCGATTGCATCGGCAAGCGGTTCGAGAAAATCCTTTAGAAATCCCTGCTGAAAAGTGCTCAGTGTGGATTTCTGACGGAAGCGTTCTGCGCCCCGGCTAAATGCTTCGCGTTCCCGCTTCATTTGTTGAAGCACGAGTCCTTCATCTAATTGGTTGGTCATTTCGCACCATTTCCAATACTTGACGTTCGTGACGCCAGATTCCTTGGCGTCGATAACCGGCAATTATGTCAAGCGCGTCAAGCAAGCTCAATTCTTGACTAGCATCTTGGCAGTAGCCTGATTCTACCCATCTCAATCCTTTGAACATGCACCCCCAAGGAGGTTCCGCATGAAATTCAACTCGTCCCGACGATTCTATCGCTTTGCGATGGCATCTGAAATCGCTACGTTCATTCGCGACTTTGCTAAAGACCCAAGCTTTAGCGTCGCGCGATGCGTTTCTAAACCCAGCCCCATTCCTGTCAGATCGTCAATTCCTGCCAGGTCGTCCTCGTATTCGTCCAATTCATCAAAGTCACCATCATGCAATAACGGAGTCTGCTCAGTCGTTGACTGGAGACCAACAAGACTTGTTCAGCAGCAGTCGAATCCTGACATTCAGTAAAGCATTAGAGCAAGGAGAAATTCCAAATGCAACAAGACCTCGAAAAGATAACATGTGCACATTTTGTCAGCGCGATTCGCTGCTCGTTGATATTCTCTGACCTCGACAAACCGTCTCATTGGTTTCGTGAGTACCTCAGAAGTGAGTTCCCCATTGAGCGCTGCCAACCCCAACCAATAAGAAAAGGAACAATCGAAGGATTTCGACCAACCCAGGCTTACTTTGACGCCGACGAAACCACCTTTGTCTGGCAGGATGGCAAAGCTGTATTCATTCAATCGGAAGCACCGCACAACCGAGTGCAGTTTCTGAAACACCTGGAGGCGGTTGTTCATGCTTGCGCAGAAACTCGTCCATTAAATTCTGAACCACTGCAACTTGTATGCATAGGCACAAGCAGATTTGAATTCATGCCATACGACATCGACCAATTCGAGCTGCATCGCTACTTCAATATCGTTCCTGCCCCATCGCCAGAAATACGAAAGCACGGCGTCTTCCTCTTTCAGAATGACATTAATTTGAAATATGCAAATCACAACGGAGATTACATTGCAGTGGGTCTGAAATTTCCATCATATGGACCGAGTGGTACGAATGGATTTGTCGACCTTGAAATCGCAACAATAACCCCATGTGTCTGGTGGTTAGATACGGCGAAGAACTCAGTAACTAGCGCTTTAGGCACAATGCACGAACTGACCCACGAAGCAACGACCGCAGAGTTGCGTCGGATTCTCAACTGGAACTAGGAACACCAATGGAGTAAACATCAATGCTACAAACCGAAGACATCATCATCACATGTGCGCATTCCGTTACCGTTGTTCAGTGTGGATTGCACTTTTCAGATAGAGACAAACCGAAGCCGGTGGACTTTCGTGAGTGCTTGCGGAACGACTTCCCTATTGAGCGTCGCCGACCAGAGAATGCTCGTCGAAATGAAGTTGAAGTCTTTCGCCCAAAGCGAGCATTATTCCAGCCTGACGATGTGACATTCGTTTGGCAAGAAGGTGGCTCCGTGTACTTGCGGTCTGAAGCGCCATACAACAAGGACAAATTCTTGCAGGCAATTGACGCTGTTGTTCGCGCATGCAATCAAACCAGACCACTCAACGCCGAGCCGCTGCAACTATCGATAACAATTACGAACAGGTTCGAATTCATGACTTATGAAGTTGACCAATTCGAACTGCATCGATATTTCACCATTGCACCACAGCCTTCTCCACAGATCCGCAGGCAGGGAATATTTCTCTTCCAAGGAGAACTCAATCTGAGATATGGAGACTGGGGTGGCGACGCTGTCGACATGCAATTGAAATTTCCGGCATATGGTCCCGGAGGTTCAAACGGATTTGCCGACTTGACCATCGAAAGTACAAACCCATTTGTAAGCTCACTGGAAGATGCTACCCAAAAGGCTGCCAAAGAATTAGACAATATCGAAGAGCTTACCTTCGACGCCACGACGCAAGAATTGCATCAGCTTCTCAACTGGACGTAACAATCACTCTCAACTAAGAACGAGCGAGTACCTGTCGCGAGCGAGCCACCACCTATAGTGCTCGCGACAGGTAGCTCCATGCGCAGAAATCTTCAATAAGGAAGGGAAAACAATGGAAATATCCAAGAATCAACAGCAATCTCAACCGGCTGGTCCGCGATTTGAATCCGAACTGCTCAGCCGTAAAGAAGCTGCTGCCTATCTCGGTATCGCGGAGCAAACACTGGCTATATGGCATTGCGCAAAGCGATATGACCTGCCGTGCGCCAAAATCGGCCGCCTGGTCCGCTATAGAAAATCTGACCTCGACTCATTCATTGCAAGAAACATGAGAAACGTAGAGAAAACTTCGCGCTTGCAATAACTATATAAAGGAAACAACAACATGAACGCAGACGTATCATCACCTTTCGCTTATGTCCAAAGCATCTTTATGCTGGTCTTGATCTTGATGCTCTTTGTAGGAGTCGCTGGTGGGAAACCTGAGACTGTTTTACAACCATTGATGGGCATAATTGGGACGCTGATTTCCACCTTGCTGACGACGGGGTTGGCATTAGTTGCCGCTATCCTGAGAGGGATTCTTTCAATATTACTGTCGGGCTTGCATGCACTTCTGTCCTATTGGAAGTCATCAAACTCACGTCACATTAATCACTAAATAAGAAAACAGGTAGCGCGTGCATTAAGAAGAGCAGATCAAAACTGACCTTGGTGCACGCAAATCTGTTCGAGCGCGGAGGAGGGACCGACGCGCAATTTAACGCCCGAGCGAAGCGAGCCCTAACCGAGTGGAAGACCGAAGGGCTGACTACGAGAGTTAGGCAAGATAAAGGGTGAATGTTAATTCCCCGAATCGCGCCACTGGTGGGCACAATTCACCATGCAGTAAGGGCTCGCTCGTTCAGAATCACCATGCAAAACACACAAAACGCACGCAGGCTGCCTATCTTGCGTGCATGGAGAAACACGAACATGAGAAAAAAGAGCTTTTCCAAAATCGAGACTTATATTTCAGCAGATGACTTCGAAAAATTTCTTTCAATTTCTAAGGAACGAAGACAAGCAAAATCTGCAACTGCGAGAGATGCGATTCGCTGGTACATCGCAAATCATCATCGATTCAAAGAAAACAAGAACGAATCTGATTTAACTCAGAGCATCAAGAGCATGACGGATCGCATTTGCGGAATGTTGGCTCGCCAAGGTACTCAAACTGGAACTTTGTTTGAACTTGCCTGGCAAAACCATGTTGAGAACAGCATGCAAGAACGCTTCGTTGCCGCGACAAATACTGTCAAATCTAATTTGCGAAAGCGACTTGAACAGGATGAGAAAGATATTGCCACAAGAATAAAAGGAGTGGTTGAGAAGTGATCGTAATCCGCCACAGTTACATTTCAGCAAAGCCACCTAAGGGAGTCAGCACAGGGGCTGCCATAAAGGCACTCCGCGCTTCGGCTATAGGTTCCGCACTCAAACATATTAAATACATTCAGTTCCGCGCCGGAAAGGACAAGGAGGAGAAGAGGCGCGAGGTATTCACAGATCGAGAGGATTCGGCAGATGCAAAAGCGCTAAGAGACATAGTCAGCTTATACAAAGGGCGAGGAGTTGTAATTCACAAGCTGACTCTTGCGCCTGAGGTAAGTCCTAACAACCCTGAAGAATTTACGAGAGAAGTAATGTCCCAGCTCGGTGCGGAAAAGGGATTGAATCTTCAGTGGTGGGCTGTTGTCCACAGCAATACCGATCATCGTCACATTCATGTTGTGGTTCTGCCGAAAGATACGGACGGGCGCCAAGTGCTCATTGGCAAAAGTGACTATCGATTGATGAAGGAGTACGGTGACAAATACCTTGAGCGCACGCAGTATGCAGATTGTCGCAGTGCGGAACTACAACGCGAATACAAACAGAAGGAAAAACAAAAGCAACGACAGAGTGATTTCGAAAGACAGAGGCAAGAACGAATAATGAATGGGGAGGAATTGCCCTGGTTGCACAAGAAAATTGTGCGGGAGCAGTTGAAACCATATTCGGAATGGAGTAAGGAGCAGCGAAAAGACGACAAGAATTCGTTCGAGCATGAAGGAGAGAGGTACAGCAAAGATGACAAACTGGAACGACTGTACGGACTGAAGAGGTCGCTTCACGACAAGACGAAGAAGGGCGAGCGTTTATCGAAAGAAGATTACAAGCTTCTGGATAAATGGATCGAAACCAAAGATCGGGCTCAGTTTGCCGGTGAAGTGCAGCGGCAATTCGACAATGCAGACCAGGCACATATAGCTGCTCACAAGAGAGCAAATAGTCCTGCCACTTGTCGCTATGTACATCCATTGCAACAGCAGATGATGAAGAACCCTGTGATGGGGTTGTTCTTCTCTGTTGCTGGGCTGGCTGCAGAAGTGGTGCGTTCAATTCCTCTGACTGAGGATCCAATTACAGATAACCACAGCAAGAACAAACGCAAGAAAGATAAAGACCGAGACCTGGATAATATGGGGTAAAACATGCAAAACACAATCACACAATTTGCTGTCGTGAATACGACACTTGAGAATTTCCCTGTTCTGGCAGTAAATGCACTGGATAGACTTGGATACTCGGTTTCTAGAGCGAGCAAGCAGCTTGACCAGGTGCTGGCTGTTGAGCGCTTGGACGAGCAAGTCGGCAGAGACTGGTGGCGCCATGAGTATAGAGTGGTGCTCAATTGGTCGCTGGCTTCAAGTGGTGGCATTCAGGCTGAAGTGGAAATTCGTGAAGTCAAAGGTGGTGGCACCAAGCATGACTGCCAGCGACGAGCGGATGAAATTATTAATCGGCTGCAGACTGATGCACAGCGTGCGCAGAATGTTGCTAAAACGAAGCAGTCTTCCACAGCATACGGTGCTGCCGAATGGGGGGACGAGCAAGCGCTTCAGAAAGCTGGATATATAACGAAGAATCCACAGCCAACACGGTTAATCATCGGGAGGACACAGGACAATCAGTATATATCCGTACCAGAGTTGGTCACAAACGCACATGCTCTTGTTTGCGGCAGAACTGGTGTCGGCAAATCCAGAGGATTCTTCATTCCGAATTTGATTGAGCGCCTTGGAACAAACATGATTGTCACGGAGGCAACACCCGGATATGAGCCCGGTGAACTATACACGCTGACTTCTGGCTGGCGCAAGCACGCCGGGCACAATGTGTATTCGTTCAATCCTGCAGATATGAGTTCCACTCGAATTAATCCGATTGACCGAGTGCGCATGGCAGCAGAAATCGACAAAGCAAGAGAAGCTGAAAAATTGGCGGACCTGATTGTCCTCAATGGTAGTCAGGGAGGCGTGAGAGTTGACCCCACATGGGATCGCTCTGAGAAGCAGCTCTTAACTTCTTTAATCCTGCATGCTGCTGCCACTGACCCCGAACTAGGGCACATTGGTGCTCTGAGATGGGTGCTTCTGTCTGGCATCGACAGGGTGCGCAAGATGATGGCGAAGAGCCCATCCGAACTTGCTCAAATCGAGTTTGAAGGATGGCTCACTGCTACATCTGAGAACTTCAGATTTGGTGTGCTCTCTGGTTTGATGACAAAGTTGAATCCGTGGATGACCGATCAGCTATGCACTCTGACCGAAAGGACGGATATCAATTTTGAAGCACTGCAGAAGGAATTGTTCACCTTCTACCTGGCGGTGCCAAGCCGCTCTCAAGACAGCAAGCTAATTGGCTCATTGCTAGTGAATTTCTTGCTGGATTATCTGCTCGACAACAAAGCATCGATGAAGTATCCCACCGGAATGCTACTCGATGAGTTCACCAACTTCGGAAAGATTGCAAATATTGCGGACGTGCTATCGATAATTCGCAAAGCCAAGATAAGTTTAGTTCTGGGATTCCAGAACTATCACCAACTTGAGCGCGTGTACTCGCAGAACGAGGCACGCATCATTATCGACCAGCCCGCCACGCAGATTTACTTCAGGCAGAAGAATTTCCACGAAGCAAAAGTGCTCAGTGAAGCACTCGGCAAGACCACTATAGAGGAGGTAACCGTGTCCGATTCAGGGCGAGTCCAAGAGTTTATTCAGGGTAGAGCACTTGCAACGCCCGAAGAACTGATCAATCTCAAAGACCAGGTGATCTCTTTCACAAACGATACTTGGCCGTTGAAGCTGCCGATTGCTTCGCCTGTTGCATATCAACACGCGATGGATTATCCACCACCGGAGCGACAGTCTCATCCGATTAGCGAAACTGTCAGGCGCAGAGGTAGAAACAAGCCACAGATGAACTGCGCTGATGATGTGGAAGATCCGAATCCCAAGAAAGGCGGACGAAACAAGAAGGGCGCTGGTGCTGGCTCAAATGCAGGTTCAGGTGGTGGCAAGCAGAGCGCACCGAAAGTTGATCCTCAGCTTGACGCAAGAGAGCAGCCGTCAAGCAATACAAACACAAACTCCAATCCCAACCCAAATCCAAATAAAGAACGACCGGAGGTAGACGATATATGGTCATATTAGGAATGGCACTAGGTTTCTCAGCATTCTGTTTCTTTGGTGCACTTATAGGTCAAACCATTTTGAACAAAGGCGAAGCTGGACTATTTCCCGGGCTAGTAGTCGGCATCTGGGTAGCGTGGCCGTGCTTCCATGCATGGCTTGTCGAAAGAAGGCACTTTCTACATCCGCAACCAAGAGAGTATGAGATTCCAGCCAAAGTCGCATTTGCCACAATCCGCGACTTCCTGGCTGAAGTCACATACAACTTCGGCGATAAGTGGCGCGTTGTCACGGCCGACACGCAGTCCGGCCGAATCGTTGCTAACCTGACCTACACCGACGAAGTGGTCAAATGCGAAGCTGATGCAAAAGGACAAATTCACACTCGTAAGGAAAGAATGCAGCGATTCATCACACTCGATGCATTCGTGACTGATACCGGCCGCGGCACCACTGCACTGAAGCTGGCATTCACAGCAAAAGCCGACGGCGCAAATATGTTCGCGTGCGACTCAGTGATTGCCAATTGCCAGAAGGTAATTTCAATGAGGCTTGGTGGCTTTCAGCCTGTGACCAATGCCGCTCAAGTCAGTAAGCTGCCCGCACCGCCGTGGTGGCTGCTTGTGCTCAGCACAGTGGCTTTAATCAACCTCTACCTAGACATTATGAAGGGAGTATCCTAATGAACAAAGTTCATGCCGCATATCAGAAGCTTGGGGTTGCACCAGGCACATCGCTCGAAGCAGCGAAGAAAAGGCATCGACAGCTGGCTATGGTGTGGCATCCGGACAGGATGCCTACCCCCGACGGGCGCCGTAATTCTGAAGAAGAACTGAAGCAGATCAATAATGCATTTGATTGCATCAAGAAACACTTCGAATCAGACCACCGGCAAGGACCTGGATGCATGTGCCAGCCAACGCCTGCAAACAATCAACAAACTGGCAGTGCTCATTATCAAAATGCAAGCAACAGCCACTCCGGTGGCAACGGGCAAGCTGCAGGCAATCAGGGAGCTTCAAATCCGGGTGCTCATCAACGACAGAAGACCACATACGAATATTGGGCAGAACAAGAAGCTCGGGCAGAAGCTGAACGCCGCCGCCGCGCCGAAGAGGCTGCCCACGAGGCTGCACTAAAGGAGATGCTAGAAAAAGCACGACGGGCAGCCGAGACCGAGGCGGCCGCAAAAGCTGCCGCTGCAGCAAAAGCCAAAGCGCAGAACACAAATACGCCCTGCACAGAAGAGCAACTTCGCTGGAAGCTTGCCGCAGCCGTTGCAGCCATCTTTGTGTTCCTCCTTATAGGTGGATTCAACAAACGACATGAGCCGACTTCCATCTCGAACTCGGAATTCTCAGAATCAAAGGTCGAACACTTAAATCCGAGCCCGTTCTTGAACTGAACTATCGCAACACCCATGCTTTTAAAAAGGAGCATGGGTGTTTTTTTTATTTTGACTCATGCTCCACGATTTAACATCCTTTGAACGAAAAATAGTTCTGGCAAATGTGTTTTTTTCATTCGTTCGTGTATGTATTTTTGGAAACCTTCTTCAGTTCTGAATACTTCAGTGAGAACATCGACTGGGTTCGTTTTATCTGTATATTTATCTTCGATCGCTTGCTTAACAATTTCTAGCTGAGCGGCATTTCTAACCAGTAGTTTTGTTTCGATGTCTCCAAACCAACCGCGTCTGCCAACTTGATGGTTTACTGTCAGCGTTGCTGTGCCATCTCTCCTTATAGTAAGTGTGGATTGCCCTGGTTTATGCAGTGGCTCTACTTCGTATGCTGAGTATCTGCCATTAGTCCGCTTATCTATTACCAGAGCGCTGAAATTATCGGGAGTTGCAAAAACACTGATGATGTCTCCTTTCTCCGCGGCTCCTAACACAGACATCGCGTAACTGTTGGGGAAAGCACCACTAAATTCGCTCTGGAGCTTCTGAGCTGCCGAATCAAGCTTTCCGCCAGTTAAAATAAAGATTTCAATCGCTCTTAGAACAATACATATTGCTAGCAAAAGCAAATTTTCAATTTTGGCGAGGAACATTCTTTCATTCGTGGTTGGTTCAAAAAATCCCGACATATTCAAATGAATTTGACTGCTTGCAGAACCAAAAACAGCCTGATATCCAAAACCTAGTGCAACTTGCTCTAGTATTGTGGAATCTGGCAAGACGTTCAAAAACTTAGCTCTTTCGTCTCGATTCCAAGTACAATTGTTTGGGTCGATCTTTGAGGCGATATCAGTTAATTGTCCATCAATTTTGGCAATTAACGCTGTCACTTCTGGACATTTCCCCCCAAAGAAGCTCTCTAGATCCACATTTCTTTTGGTAAAGCGTTCTTTGTCTTGGTTTAGATGAAAATTCAGAAAATAGAATCGATGCATTTTGTTTGCGTAAAGCACTGGTCGTGCAAACATGATGATTGTCACAAGCGCTTCGAATAATTTGCGTTGCCTAAGAGATATTTCGTCATAAATAATTTGCGTATTGATCGATGTTCCTTTAGCTAAATTCGCATCAAGTTTCTGAACAACATCAAGGGACTTGAGTAACTCACTCCAAATACGTTGGAAATAGAATCTTCCTTTCATATAGTCTGGATGTAGAAATTCTTTGCTGGCAGCTTCAGGTACAGTTAAGCCAAACCCTGTAGTGACGAGATGTTTCTCAATCTCGTTCATGGTACCGCGCACAAGATCACTGGCATCTGATACTTCTGGCAGAAATCTTGAATAATCTATTGCCACTCTTCGATATCCTCCTTGAAATTGACTCTATTTAAGCTGATCGGCAACACATGGCTATCCATTTCTAGACCTAAGCGGACCTGGATATGAATTACCAAGGTCCGAGGATTTACCTAGAAGACCATTGACGCAAAAAAATACGCTAGCCTGCTCCAAACCACCCTCGATATAGTGCTCTTCGCGTTCGGATATGAAATGAAGAACATGGATTCGCTCGCGCATTATCGACGCATTATTCTTATCATTTCCCGGATGGAAAATACCAAGAATGGGCTTACCGAGCCAATAATAGATGATTTCTTCGGAACCCATAAACTCTCCTGTACGACCTGTACAAATGAAATTGAACTCCGAATGATTATCTCCGCCTCCTGCAAAGCCTCTACCATCTACCACAATGGAATTTACACTTCCATCTACGGCGGCGGGGAACTTGTGATTACTCCTTTTCTTTGCGACCTTTTCTCCTAGTTGCCTTTGTGCACGCAAGATCTCTCCTTCTATTGAACCTTTGCCTGCAATAACTGCCAGTCTTGTCACTTCATCAGGAGCTGCTCCGGATTGTTCAGCATCATATTTTGCTTGCATGGCTTTAAATGAACTCAACTCCATCTGAGTGACATTGCCGCACGTAATAGTGGAGTTCTTCACTGCATCGCTCGGTCGCAATGAAACAAGCTCCATAAGCCATGAAGGACGGCCGTCAACGAAAAAATCCACGCTACTGTTTCCAACTCCTGTTTTGTGCTCGTATACCGCTGAGAATCCTCTCTGCGCCAAATAGTAGGCGAACCTGATTTCAAATAATTTTGATTTATCGTCCACATTCACGATTCGGTCAGCAATTGCGTCAGCTTCTGTCACCAGTTCGCGTGCCCATCCGATTTTTCGAAGTTCATTGGCAGCAAACATGCTGAAGCTGTATTCGTTTGATGATACGATTTCTGTCATAACAGTACTCTCTTACAATTAGAACTCAATCAATACTCATGCATCTCCAATAGCCACCATTTCAAACCAGTGATTTCCATGTGGTGGCTCTGATTTGGTTGTGCCGTGATTGAAGGCTACGATCTGTTGTTTGGAGACGATTGCATGCTTTCTTCCTAACGAATTTTTATGGACTACTCCTTCTATTCGGTAATGGCGGTTTCTCTCAACAAAGTTTATTACCCAATTGTGGGGATCTCGATAAAATACAAGATCTTCAGCACTCCGCACGATTAACCGATTGATTTTTGCAACTTCTTCTTGATTTGCATTATACAATTGTGATTTCACCTTAGGCACGTTTCTTGCGTTTTTCAAAGAAGGATTTGGTTTAATACGCACTGCAATTTCTGGCGTAAGGGGAATGATTTTGTTGTTGATGTTTTCGTATTGTTTTGATGGCTCCAGTGCAATAGGATAGTCACTCGTAAAAAACGGGCTCTGTTCGAATTTGTTTCGGATAATATCCCATTCGCAGTTGGCTAGTGTCGATGTAGTATTTTCTATATTTTGAATCCCGGATGCTTGAGGATATTTGCCATCAATTTTAATATCTGCATAACCGTTCTCCAAGAGTTCAGGGACGCCTACGCCTTTGAGTTTAGGCAAGAGTCCTTTCCGGTCAAGAATGTTCGACGTTGATTTAATTAGCTCCTTTAGGAAAGGTGAATGCAGCCTCGCTGCAGTAGGAGAGCAGGAACTAATGCAAGAAACCAACCCAGCAATCGTATGAATGCTCTCATTGTCGATTAGTCCCTGCGAAACATTGGCTACTGCATCGTTATACCTGGGTTCGAACTCTAACAGGAAGCTTTCAATGGCGCGGCTATCCACGAGATAATGGTTCGTGCTGCCATCTTGAATAGCGCACACGCCTTTTGGTTTCGGTGTGAAGGACTTTAAATCGCTCTTGCGGATTGCCCGCAACAAACCAAGCTCCGACGACAACCATTTTTTCAGATGTACTTGAGGAACATAATGATCAAGAGTCATATTCTGCTCAATAAATTGGAAGAATCCTTATTCTCAGTGCATTGGACTCGCATGTCAAGATTTGCGCCTTGGTGACAACCCATTGACTCTCGAATTTACTTGATTCTGCAAATGATGTACGTAATCATAAGGTGCTTCAACATTTGCAGAGGTCAATCATTCTCCTGTGGGAAGCCAACATTTTTCTTTGAGAAATGCTCATTTACAGACGCTTCAATGGTTCTGAAATTCTGGAGCCATTCGCAGGAAATTTCAACATCGAGATGCTTGAACAATTTTCGAATAGCGTCTAACACATTTAGATGACAATCGAGCGTGAAGAGAAGTGTTTCCTCCAAGACGGCAAGGGGTTCCTCTGATCCATAGGCGTCTTTCAAAATCAACTGAGTTCCAGCAATTCCCATGCTAATAATCTCTGGCGCTGCGCTCATGACCGTAGCGTGTACTCGCTCAGAACAGAGTTCGTGGTCATTGATGAGTCGTTCAAGCTCAGCTGACAAATGAACCAAGTCTGTCCATTTTCTTAGATTGATTATCGACATTATCTTAAACGTGTCGCGATATTTTTTCCAATCCTCATCAGAATTATTGGCAGAGAACCAAATCATTGACGCATCCTTTTCGACTGCCCAAGCTGAAAATAAGGCATATTCAGTTGCTTTTCTAACACAGGTCAGTGAGTCGTTAGTCTGCGCTCGTAAAAGTGCCATGGTCCCATTTAGGAACTCCCGTTTAGCTGCCAAGCAAGCTTGCACCACAAAGGCTTGATTTGCTGTAATGATGGTCCCGCTGTTAAATTTGTTGAATTCCGCTATCAGATCCTCATACAAGAAAGCCAAGTCATGCGATAGGTCAATCTCCATTAGTGATTCTGTAGATTTTGCAAACATCGCATTTGTGTGCCTGTATGCTCTTTCTAGTGGAGATAATTCTTCGGCGTCTATTTGAACTTTTGGTGGCAGGTTGCATCGATTGTTATTTACACTTACACTGCTTCTAGAAGTAGAATCTGAGCCGCATTCAAATTCAATGGTGGTTGAATTTGCACTAGCTCGTGCGCCACAAAATGGACATAAAGACATTTGAGAGCTCCACCAGAAGGACCATGAGGAATACTATTTGCTGCGTTAGCGCGCGGCTAAGATTATTGTTTTGCAAGCCGTATTTTAGCCGAATTGGCAACAAAGAGCCACGGCACTTTCGGCCATTTCTCCGCCGAGAGCCGCATTCTTGTCAGGTGAGCCGCGTAGGATTTTTACTTTTGGCATTTCAGCGAATTGATGATTACTAAACGATAGAAAAAGAAACCGTAAAAATTTTCTTGTTGGACAGCGTCTTTGATAGAGAAACGCCCTTGGCTTTGATATCAAATCCGCAAGCAGAACCATCCAGTATTTGACAGAGTCCTTTGTCGTAGTCTACTTGTAAGTTGCATCCACCACAGCGGGCGGAAATATGTGCATGGGTTTCGGAATGTGCAAAGAACTTGAGCCCAAGATCCTTGAGTATCTTGCCTTTACAGATTGCAGTTCCTTTTCTTTTGTTTGGATTAGTGGGCACTCTGCTCATAGCATATTCATGAGGAGTTTCACCGCAGTACTTCAGACGCCAAAGCGATATTCCTGAGTGTCTAACCATATCGCGGGCAAAATCAGACCGTCGCAAATCAGTTAGGCCTCAAGTATCACTGTCTGGCCTTTTGTACACCCTGATGATGTCTTCATCATCGTCGATAGTAACTTCTATATCCATGTGCTAGGCAGCAAGCTTGGCCATTAGAACTGGAAGGTCTTGCTGCTTGATGCTGGTCTGTTTGAGGTCCTCAGTCAACGTCAAAACTAAGTCTGGGCCGCCATAGATGGCGTCAACACTTACTTCATCACTAAACAGCCAAGTGAGGCCGATTTCTCCTTCCGGACCAAGCCAGACGTCAGCTACAGGCATGTTAGGCGGGAAGCTTGCCAGCTCCATCAACCTCTGCACATCTTCTTTGACATAGCCAAACAGTGTATCTGGCGGAACAATACATCCTTCAGTCTCGGCGTCTTTGAGACACTCCAATCGCAATAATTCAAGGCGGTGGCAAACCTGGTTGTACCATTCGACGGCTTGCTCTGCTTGTTTTACTGCTCCAACCATAGTTTTTGCTCTGGCATTTTTCCTGACTGACATTGTTATAACTCGAAAGTGCCCAATTCTGGACATTTTTAATCAGAAAAGCGAATATTAATTCATAGACAGCAAGCTTTATTGAGCTTCTATTATAACTGGCTCCCACGCTTCTGCCTGAGTAGTACTGCACTCAAGACCCAAAAAACCACCTTGTTGGTTGACCAAAAATCCAACATTGAAGCCCGCTAGCAAGAAAGTGTTCTGAACTTGTCCTGTGTCTATTTTGTCGACAAATTGTTTTCGGAACTTCTCGTAATAGCCTCTATTGTTACTTCTGCCATTGCCGTAAACATGGTCACAAGCGAATTCAAAAATCCTGTTTTTCTGAATCTCTGTCATGTTTTGTTCAGAACCTGTGACCTTAAACATGGTAATGAGTCCACCAGCATTGATTTGAATTGAGATAGCGACCGTATTTTCAATTCTGACTAAGACGCCATTTTCCGCTTCAATAGTGGTGTAAGCTACATAACCATCTTCAAGAACTCCATCGACGCGCATTGTCCCATACCGCTTGTAAAGGGAGCTGGCTTCGAATTGTTCCTGTGTTGTAAACATAGCGTGTCCTCGGTGGAGATCTGGGCAGTTAATCATAGAGCTTGTTTTCAGTGCTAACAAGTTGGCGGAGGTCCACAGGCTCATTTGCTGGCTCGCCTATGATCTTGCAAAATAATTGCGTCACTTTTTTGCTTTTGCACTGAGACCATGTTGCCTGGTTGTTTGAATCGGATCGCCAGGTTGGGCAAGCTGACCGTTGGTTCCTGGAAAGCATTCTGGGGCAAAACATCAGCCAGGTAGAATTAAATAGTCGCTGTTGAATGGAGGAGATTTCGGATGGCTGGAACACAAGAGAAAAGACCCGCAGATAAGTCCTTAACTAGACGGAGTTTTAGTAAAAAGAGGGCAACTACGGGGCGAAAAGGTCGCCACTCGCAGATCTCTGCATACATGTATTTTTTCACTTGCTTAGCCGACCAGTCAGAGACTCTTGCAGAAATTATGAACTTGATGGACAAAGCGAAGGCTGCAAAGCTAGCAACGGCGTTAGAACTGAGTTCGAGGAATCGTTTGAGCGCTGAGTTTGCGGACGTGATGGCTGAAATAACTCTAGAGAACCGAATCATTGCGCAGGATGAAATGCGCAGCACCATAGCTGGAACCCTGTTCGTAATTTTAAATAGCGATCTCCGAAGTATGAGTCGTAGAGTAAAAGAGAAAGGAGGAAAAGAAGGTCCAGTAGCAGCAGGGCGGACAATCGGAAAGACTAGCTTGTATGAATTGATTAGAGCAGCTGGCAACAATTATCGCCACTTCGAAGAATGGAACCGAGAGATTCTCAAAAACAAGAACATCGCCATCCTCAAGAAGGCTGGTTTGAAAGGACCTTGGGATCGAAACTTATGCATGGAAATCTTTGAAAAAATCGGCTGGAAAACAGAAAGTGAGTTGTCGCTGGAAGTTCGGAAGTTAGCTTCAGAAATCTTTCGAAATCAGACAAGTATTCCTCTGTAGAAGTGTAATTCTAGTGGTGCGCTGACTTGATTTGGAGATTTGGCGAAACTTTCAAATTCGTTGTGGTAGCGTTTGGTAAGTCTCAACAAAGCCGACGTTGGATTTCTCAGCTGCTGAGCAACTTGCTCACTTTTTCAGAAACTGAGCTTCTTGCATGCTTCGGAGCTAGCTTCTAATAGCTGATGCTAAAAGCCTGATTCCAGGAAATCATTCGTAGTATGTAGCGAAGTCCACTTCTGACAGATACAGCCAGCTGCCTCCCGGTTTAAGTGGCCCAGTAATTGAAAGAATGTATTCGTGCATTTTTGTCGCTTTTGGACAATTGAAAACTGATGTCGAAATTTGCGGAGGACCGCTTTGAGTCCGCACTTCAAGTGATTCGTCATCAAGCATTATTACAGATGAGAGCCCGTCTTTGCTCGGAAAGTTCTTCGGATCGTTGAACTCGGCGATAATCTCATCAAGCTCATTCATTTCATCCATCTCGCGTTTCCTCGTTCAGTGGCTCTCTGTACCAATTGTTCTTATCGAGCATTTCTTGCATTCCAGAAAAATTTTCATGTAATCGTTGCAAAGTTTTTGAAAATCTTGCCGACCCTCCATGACTGCACGCATACAAGTCTGCGAGTACTTCATGAAGCCCTGTTCCCTTTCTTAGATACCAGGAAAATTCCACTAGCTCTTCAAGCCTCCGATCATAGTCTTTTTTGAGTTGTTCCGAGCCAAGAAAGGGGAGCTTTTGCCGTTCTGTAAGCAGTTGTTTGTGCTCTTCAACTAATTTTGGCGCTACATTCTTTGCGATTTTAAGATAGGCATCTACGAGTTCAACATTCTCTGTGAGTTTTAGGCTGTGTGTTATTGCATGGCCAAGCTCATGAAGTGTGACTTTTTTCGGGTCGAAACCATGGTCATCTAAGAAATGTCTACCTCGTTTTCCAGGACCTTTTTCAGCTATGATTATTTGAGGTGGATCTGTTAAAGTAACGCCCGGAGCTTGCTTGCTGTCCTCGCTAAGAAACTTATTAGCATCCTCCGAGCTTTTGACTGTGTGTAGCTTGAAACCGCTTTTTGCTATTGATTCAAGATCCTGCAAGGGGATTGATTCAAGCGCGCTTCGCGCACCTTGGTAAATACGATCATCCAGATTTGGGGCTGGTTTCAAAAGTAATTCTGCTAAGATCTCATGGGTGCGGGCTTGAGAAAGTTCATCCTTTGGTTCTCTGGAGTGTTCGTTTGAATCTCTTGTGGATGGCTTTTCATTGTCCTCCGCGCCACCGCGTCTATTGACCATGAGCAGTTCCTTAGGTGAATTTGATTTCTCGGGTGAATCAGAAAAGAAGTCCCGAGTTGATTTAGCAGACTCAGAACCAGATGGACGTTCTGATGCCTTCAGAGGATTTCCAGAAAACAGTCCGGCTGTGAGAGCTGCAATTCCTGCTCGCTCTATTACATAATTACTCATATTGTCCAGATTCATGTGTTGCATGAATTCCGTTGCTGTCAAATTCCCTTTGCCTAGCGTCTTCTCGATACGTTGCTTCTCAATCTGCACCGCCTCTGGAATTGCAGGCATTCCCGAGTAAGTTGCAGCAGCTCCCGCCGCGCTGGTGGCATTGAGAAGATAACCTACAATTTCTTTCTTGGCCATAGCCTGATTTGCTAGTTTTTCTATTACAGCCGCATCTCCACCATTGAGACGCATCTGTGCGCATCTTGCTAGCTGGGTGTCTGCATCATTGATAGCATTTCCGAGAAAAGGGAATTTCTCCATTTGCATCGATACGCCATGCGTTAGCATAGTCAACGCACTTGCTGCAACAATGTTGCCTGTTGCTTCCTGTGCATTGTCCGGAATGACGCTGCCCGTTTCCCGCAAGCTTTGACCAGCTTGAAATAATTCCGTTTGTGCGACTACTCTACCTATGTTCGAAGCCTTTGCGATATCGCCAACTTCTTTTATTTGAGCGGCAGGCACTTTCATCGCTAGTCCTTGAAGAACGCCGTCTCCAAAATTTCGAGATGCGAATTTAGCTGTTTCACCAATATCTTTTCCTTCCTTGAAGCGAAGAACTGTATTGAGGGAACCTACCGCTGCAGACGAGGCTCCAAGTGAACGTGCCAGAGAGATTAGCTCAGAACCTCTTGCTAGATTAGTTGCTGCGATGGGAGCTGCGGCACCATCAGTAGCGGCAGTAGCAGCTACTGACACCATCGTTGCAGCCCCGGTAATGATACCTTCGCGAATCAAAGTATTTGTAATTTCATGTTTTTTGATTAGGTCTTCTGCAGTTTCTGCTGATAGATTGCAGTCTTTCATCAAGTGCAATATATCTTTGTTTTGAGCATCGAATTGAGGTGCACTGATATTGTTGGTATCAAACCCGTGCCTGAATAAATCGTTTATCTTGCTAGCGCGCATAATCGCAAGATCTTTGCTGTTTGATACCTTATCAGCAGTTTCGGTGTCAAAACCAGCTGTCACCGTGGATGATAATGCGTTATCAAACCAATTACGCTTTTCCAGTGAGTTAGTTCTGCTCTGGTCTACCTTCATTGCAACATCCAAGCTTGCTTGACTGAGGTCCTTGGCGTTTATGAGACCGCCTTGTATCTTCTCTCCTGATTTGTTGACGTAAGACGCACCTAGACCCAGAATCAAATGCTCGCCTAAGTTGTGATCACCTTCTACTTTGAATTTCATCAAAACGCGATTTTGATCTGCTAGAGATTCAACTTTCCCACCTTTTAGTTGAAATAGATAACCGGGTCCCAAAACCCCTGAAGCTGTCCCACTTTCTACAGGTTCTTTGCCAGAATAATCTAAATGGTATAGCTTCCCGTCCCTGATGCGGTATACATCCTCTTCGACTCTCAGCATTCCATTCATTCTTGATGCAGTTCCAAGATCAGCAATTTCCGGTAGTCCGACCAGTGGGTGCGATACTTCTCTAAGGTGTTTTTCCGCGCCGAGATCTTTCGGAGCGATCTTTTCTTTTATTTGGTCCTTTGAATGGTCTTTTTCAAAATGTTTGCTTTCGTTTGCGCCTTTGTGCTCGGAAGCTGGTCTAGGCGGAATCGCAAAGGATGACTTGCTTAACTGTTCTGCAATGACCTTTGCTTGAATGATTGTGTTAGCGTCTCTGTCCATTTTTGAAAGCACGGTCGTATCGACATGACCGGTGCGCAAAATTTCATTTACTGTACTTGCCGATTTGATGAAGTTGTCCGACACAGCTTGATGTTCTTCATAAGGTTTATTATCACCGAACAATGCATGAATAGTATTTTCAGCCATCTTGTCCTGAAACTGACGATCCTTCAGATCCAACGCTTTTTTCTGATTGTCGGCAAGAACGTGTAAATCAATAATAGGTTTTTGTTGGTCCCCTGTGCACACTCCTTGCAAACGACGGTGATCGTCAAAAACCTGTCCTCTAATTTCAAGATCAAAAACAGCATTTTTGAAACGAGGATTGTTTAAGGAAATTGCTTGGCTTGGATCTTCTACCAGCGCAATTTTTCCAGGATCCAATTTGTTGCCATGATAAGCGGGAGGCTCAACAATATTCCCGAGCTGCTTTCCGTTGTGAGCATCAATGATCATTCCCATACGAACAATGCATTCAGCTGATCTATTGTTCTCGCTCGGTAAGAACATTTTTCCGTCTGCCATTTGGTTTGTCGCAACAAAATTGCGAGATAAGCCATTCTCATTTCCGTCAAATCGGAAACCGCGAAATGCGACATTCAGATCTTCTTGCTTCTTATGCGATTGATCAGTCGGGAACTTCAATGTTCCGTCTGCAAGAATTTGTGCAATTTGTTTGTTATGAGAATCTATGACATGTCCTTGTGCTACGCTGAATGATTGCTTTCCGTCCGGACTTGTCAGAGTGCCCGTTAAGTGTGATATTTCATTTCGGTCTTGAACTCGGAAGGTTTGATGCTTTTCATTATGTTCTACTTGATGAGAAGGGTCCTTAACTTCGTTTTTCGTAAAAGATGTTTTTCTGTCATGGCTGTCGCTTCGGTCATAAAAGGCCTTTTCGGAATTGTGCTTTGATGCAACAAGCTTGCCTTTTTCAGTCAAGCCAAAACTTTCGCCTGTGCTGCCTTCTGGACTCACTGTAAAACGCTTGTTAGGATTAGCTTTTAATGCCTCTCGGTGCGCAGCAGCATTAGCCTGTGGGCAGTCCTTAGCGAGTCTTTCGCTGGACTTGTCCGGCTTCTTCTCAACGGAGTCGGTCTTGTTTTCGTGGATGTCTGCCATTCGCTATGTCTGCTTTAGAACGACACATTTAGTATACCCGAAGGGGTGCTAACTCAAGCACTTAGCAGACGGCGGCAGCCGCATCAATCCGTCAAGTCACCACCAGCGCGAGAAAGAATAGTCCTAATTTGATTGGCGTCGCTTGGTTGATTTTGGCTTGACCAGGTTGAGTTTCCTGGGCAATATACTTGAGCCTTTTGCCATTGAGTCTTGAGCAAGTTCCATCGCCTGGCGAAGTGGATCGTGTGCAAGTCGCGAATATATCTGCGTTGCAGTCGCCGACTTGTGCCCAAGTACTTTACCAATAATATGTAAGCTCTGGTTATTCATCGCAAGATAACTTCCCAGCGTCCGGCGTAAGTCGTGCATCCTCAAGTCTTTTAAGCCCGTTCTTAGAAGGAATTTCGCCCATGCTTTCTTCGGTTCTACCAAGTGACCTACTTTGCTATCACTTGGAAAAACCCACTCCCCATCGAGCTGCTTGCGGTGCTCATAACGGTCTGTGAGTACTTGCAATGCAAGATGTGTAAGTGGCACGGTTTGTGATTCTTTGTTTTTTGTAATTAGAATGTGCCAGAGCGCAAGATCGAAGTCAATGCAATCCCAGCGCATCGCAAGTACGTTGCCCTGTCGCGCTCCCGTGAACAAGCTGAGGTAAACGTAGTCTCTGAAGTCAATGTTTTTTTCTGTTTTCAGAGCTTCGATGAACAAATCGAATTCTTCTGGTCGTATGAATCGCTCACGTGATCTAGTTTTGAACCTTGTAATACCTTCGCATGGATTCGAACCAATCAAGTGTTTGTATTTTATTGCCCAATTAAACGCAGACCGAAGATCATCAAAAGCACGATTTGCAGTGTGGATGCCACGTTCACTGCCGAGTTCGTTAATGCGTGTTTGCACGGCAGCATTTTGCAATTCGGCTGCTTCAAGATCTCTCCAATCGCCGAAATATCGATTGAAGGTTTTGACCATCGCTTCCCACGTTGTGCAGTGATGCCGAGCATGATCACTAATGAATCTGTCGAACAATTGTCCCACTGTTAATTCTGCTTGGGCAGCTTTGTGTTGTTCTTGGGGGTTCTTGCCTTTGAACATTTCTGCTGTCATCGAGGTAGCAGCCTTTCGTGCAGCTTCCACAGACATTGCAGGGAATTGTCCGAGTTTAGGTTTTACAGCCTGCCCTGAATTTGGCATGCGTTTGTACAAATGAAAGGATTTTGCGCCAGATGGATAAACGACGAGAATCAGTCCCGCTGTTTCCGTGTCGTGGTAAGTTACCCGACCTGATTCAGGACTAGGCAAGGCATCGATCCTTGACTTGGTGAAGTTTATTTTCTGCTTGGAATCTTTGGGCATTGTGTCTTTGACCTTAGGTGGCTAGCAAATTCTGTTCTACGTTCTACATATGAGCAATTGGGCGAGATGATCGAAGCTCGAAAGTACCGAATTCAGGACGTTATTTTTGGGGTATACAAAAAATCGTGTTCTACACATGTTCTACACAGCATGGAAAACTAGAGAAATGTCTAGGACCCTGGAAGTAAGTGTAAACCCCTGTAGCTACTAGCATAGCAGGAATTTGAGTAAAGGAGCAGAAATATCCGTCAAATCCCGGAAAAGCGCATAACTTCGTCGGTCCCTCTCATTTACACCGAGGGGGTTGGGAGTTCGAGTCTCTCACCGCCCAAATCTTTTCTGGGATCGAGTCAAAACTAAATTCTACCTATCTTCTACTTTGTGTAGGAATCCAGAGGAATCTCTAGATAGGTAGAATAAGAATGAAGAGCAAATGTTTTGCAGACTTCAACACTGGAAAATGCGATTGTTGGCTTGATAAATTTTGTTCGAAGTTTTGCTTGTAGTTGTTGCTTTTGATGCGTACCAACTTTGTGGTTTGGTAAATTGTTTTTGCAAACCTAATAAGTGCCTGGCAGCAAGTTTTTTCGGGACAGCTTAACTGCTTCAGGAGTAATCACCTGAAGGGCAGCTTCTGACTAAGTTTGATTTCGGCAAATATTCGATGCAGAATTCGACGATCAGAGTTGCCATCTATGGCTTCGCAAATCGAAGCAACTCTTGAAGCTTTTCCGCCACTTCTGAAGATAGCTCCTGAGGCATCAAGGGCAAACCATTATTTATCGAGTTAATAAGGTGTCCGAAGTGTTGGATCGGGTAGTTCGAAAACGGAAAAGCTAAAACAATTTGAAGCAGACTGTGCACTTTATCTGTAGACCCGAGCTCCAGATTGAGTTCAATCAACAAGCCCATGAGGAGTGACATCGCATTTAGCGGGACAAACGGCACACCCAGGAATCTATCTGTAAGCTCATTGATTAAATCTGTGGCGTCAGAAGCCACTCTGGCTCGCAGAAGAAATTCCATTGGCTCTTTCGGCGTAAAGCTGACTTCAGAATCGCAGAGCGCTTTTCTCTTTACTCCGATGTCTAAGAGTTGTATCCAATAGTTCTTCGCTTCTTGGACCGATCCGTAACGCTCATGGAACCAAGCTAACCTATACAAGGCTGATCCGTGATCTCTTAGTTGAAAGTAATCCTCGCCGTGAATTGTGATGGTAACGGCATCCTCAAAGTAGATTCGCGCTGCAGCCAAATCACCTATTGCAATGCACTCTTGCGCTTTTGTTTCAAGATCAAAATAATTGCAGTTACGCAAGTCGTGAACTTTGAGTTCTCTTGCCTGTTCATATTCCTCTGCTTCCTCAAGGTGCCCAAGCTGCCGAAGTCTTTTTGCCAAATCTGCGCGACTTACCTTTGTAGAAAGCATTTTGTCTAGTTGTTTCGCATATTGCAAGGCTTGTTCGGAGTCGTTCATGTGGTCGTACATACGGCATAAGTTGGAGCAAGTCTTCACTGGAGCCTTGCTACCAAGGCAAAGTTTCTCTACTGCAAAGCGCTTCTTCATCATCTCAATTTGTTCGACATATGGCATTCCTTCATACCGATTCATGAACGGAACTTGGGCAACCGGATGAATAGTGTAGTGTGTTACGGTACACATTATCTTTGCATAGCACGACAGCCAACTCTCAAACAATTCATGGACAGAGTTCATGTCTGTTTGAGACTTCATAGCCATCTGAAGCAGTACAGCGTAACACGCCCAGCGTACCGGTAGTAGAGCTGATTCATCCTGGTCCAAAAGGGCAAGTACATGCTCCACAAATTCACGTCCAAGTGAAGGCTGTCCATGTTCGAATATTCTCAATCCATTTTCAACCACATTCTCCAGCAGATGCGAAGCGTTGAATTTTTGGCGTTCTCCTGGAAGAAGGCACAACCGAGGTATGTTCTGAAGCATGCTGTGAGCTTTAGTCACGCGCTCTTCGTTTACACCGGGACATTGCAGCAATCGCTGAGCATTGCTAATACTTAGAGCGATCACTTCACGATGCGTTTCCCCTTTTGTTAGGCGTTGGCAATCTAGCAATGCCTCCTGCAATGACTGACATTTTTCAAAGTTGAATTGTATTGCGGGCAATGACAGCAGCTTTTGAATGAGTTTTTCACGATCGACTATTTCACGCGTCGGCAAAGTTAAAATCAATTCGTCAACCATCACATCGAATGCCGATTGCTCAATCACTTCGCCTAACCCAAGTCTGGCGATTTCAGATAATATCTCAAAGGTACGGTCTGTGTCAGTACAAACGCGAGCCTTATGGACATCTAGCAATCGCCTCACCCAGGGATAATGGATCTCGCCTTCATTTAAATGAAAAGTATTTCTAAAACTGGCAAGTAACTCAAGATATAGATCTTCTGCTTCTTTCAGTTTTCCAACTCTTTCGTACATGATGGCCAATCGCAGTCTAATGTGCATGGTTTCATGCGGTTTAGTATCGACTAGCGCCATGCTGTAAAGCTTATCAGCGGCCTCAGCATCTCCTTTGGCTTCGGCTGTCATTCCCTGTAGAAAGCAAGTGAAGCTTTTTGGAGCCGTAGGTAAATTCTCGGACAATAAAGCTGCCTTATCCAAATCGATATCTTTCAGGATTTCCCAAAGCAATAGAATTTTGCTTAGTCCTGCTGAAGGCCATTTCCGGCAAGTCTTTATTTGCGTACAGAGCTCGTTGATATTGACCGGTTGATGTTGAATTGCAGAGACTATGTTACTGTCCAGAACAGCATTGAGCCATGATGGCAATGTCTTTTGATGTGAATTAATGTCGCCCGATGCAAAAGCTTGGTCTAAGAAAAAGCGCGCTGCAGGAAGTTCTCCAGCGAATTTATATGCAACAGCTATTGTTCGAAACAATTCAAAAATCGGATCTTGTTGATTCTTGCCGCACGGATGCTTTTCAAAGTCTTTAGAAGTTCGACTATAAAAATCCTCAACGCGAGATAAGCATTCGGCGCTCTGTTCTATTAGACCCAATGAAAAATACACGTGGGAAAGGTCTGCATAAATCGCAGTCAGAGCGGCAGCACGCCTGCGAGTTAGAGGAACTGCGTCCAGAAATTCCTCAAGCACTTCCTTTGCAAGAATCAGTTGTTCGCGTTTACGCAGTTGATGAGAAAGCGATTGAACATTCCTAATCATCCACTGCGACGATAGATATGATTTGCTGTCAAGCGAGTTCCTGAAATGCGAAATGCAATCCACAAGATTTCCCTTTCGCAGGGCAGTCTGTGCTAGTCTCATTAAGGTGCGTGGCGGTTTCATTGAATTGGATGTGCCGCCCCAATACACTTCTATGTCTTTGCATTTCTCGGGCATCCCCGCTAGCTGAAGATACTCCAAGTAAGTAGCACAAAGTTTCTGTGCAATTGGAGCCCTCCAATCGCCGCTCTGGCATACAATTTCAAACGCTGCAGAGAGCTGCTCAAGCGCTGAAGACAACTTCTCTTGACTCTTGTAAATTCGGCTTGAAATTATTAGTGGTTCAACCATCATGATGTGCGATGGACCAAGCGCCGATCGGCGTAGATTCAGGCTTTTATTGCAGTAATCATGCGCCAGATCAAATCTCTCTCCCTCAATGAGATGTTCAGCTACTGCGCACATTATTGAACTCAAGGACAATTCTCCATGCCAGGATGTCCCTGTAATTTCCAAGTCAAGTATGGACTCTGTAGGCACCGCATTTGTGAATCGATCGAAGGCTTCTTCCAAAAGAATAATGGCCTTGTCGAAATCTTTGCATGTAAAATATACAGAGGCTAAATCTACCTGTGCAAATAGAACTGTACTTTCGAAAGATCCATGAAGTTCTAACCTCTTATTGAGCACGTCTTTGAATATTTGCTCAAGCTCTCCGCTGTTTCCTGAATCAATCATTACGCGGAAAAACAAAGGGTATTCATCTGGATAACGTGGCAGGAAAGAATTGTTTTCATTGAGGACTTGCTTGACCAGCGAAATAGCTTCCTCAGTTTCGCCAGCGTCAGCCAGAATCGTGGCGGCTGTGAAGAGAGACTGGAGCCGATCTTGCGGATGGAGCTTGCTATACAATTTCATAAGCACCGTGGCAAGTTTCAATCCTTCTCCACAGTCCTGAGACCTTAAGAAAAATGCGAGATTGCTTACCAACCGAAAGCCTTGTGAGTTCGATGTAGGACTGCTCGAATTAAGAACATTGATAAGTTCGTTGACGATTGATAGAGCTTTTTCCAGATATCCGTCGAGATACAATGATTCTGCCCAATGGCACATTGAATCGACAAGTCTAGAGCTACTTTGCATTGTTTTGCTGAATAGTTCTTGCTTAGCGCAAATGCCACCATAATTCGAATATACAAAGTAATCAGATGCCCCGCCTGAAAGATTAATTCCATGGTTCCAAAACGGCTCATGCGTGAAATTGTCGAGAAACTCGTTCTCGCTGCTGAGCAGATACCGATCCTGTGGCACATCATAAACCTTTCTAGCAAGTACTTCGGTGAGTTTTCCGTCCAATTCAATCGGTGCCTGGCAGAGAGTCACAGAATCCGCATCTTCCAGCAAGGCTCTAACATAGTTTATTGAATGGCCCAGAATGGGCTTTCCGTTTATCTTGATTATTCGTGAATTGGTTACGCCAGACTGCGAGGCGTGAGCCATAACAGGACCTATGACATAATGCCCGTCATAACTAAAGTCGACCTCAAAACCCAAACCGTCAATCATAGTTTTGACCTTTTCACTAAGGTATTTAGGTATAGCTTTGCTGTGTAGGTTCCGTAGAAGAAGGGCATTTCTTTTACAAAGGAAACCAAACTAACATAGAAATTTGCGAGATGCTTAACCAGCGAGGCGTGCCGTCAATTCTTACCTTCCCAAAATTTGTACATTTTGAACAATCAAACAAGAGAAGCCTGAATTTCGTTCTAAGCCTTGTCGGAATGCCTCTTACAAATTTCTAGTGAAAGTTTCGGTACTTTGTTCAATAACACCCAATTTGCCAAAACGTTGGGAAAATAAATCGAGAATTTCTTGATTCTTGTCTTTTAAATCTCGGAAACTAATTCGATAATTCTGCACTGTTACTGGAGACATCTTCATAAGCAGCCCCTTAATCAACGGTGGCAAGCCAATCCACCCATAAGGGCTGTCCATTTTGTGCAGGATTTAGATTGACTCATTCTACCTCGCTGTTAGGGCTCAATCCAGGGTTAGCTGCATCCTGGAATTACGAGAAAAATGGAGCAAGGAGACCGGCTGACATACTCGCCGGATCCCATGAAAACGTCTGGTGGGTTTGTTTGCATGGGCACGAGTGGCAAGCTGCCGTGAGCAGCAGGGCTAGCAAGTCTTGCGGTTGTCCTTATTGCGCAGGGCAGAAAGTTTGCTCGGACAATAGTTTTGCAACGCTGTATCCTGATTATGCTTTGCAGTGGCATCCAACAAAAAATGGAGACAAGAAACCGACGGATTTTACCAAGGGTTCAGAGTACAAAGCCTGGTGGCAATGCGATGTAAGTGTGCACCACGTGTGGCAAGTTAGCATCAATAACAGAACTAACGGAAACAAGGGGTGCCCGTTTTGCGTTGGAAAAAAAGTTGCAATAGATAATTGCCTTCAAACGGTATTGCCGTTGGTTGCGCAACAGTGGCATCCGACAAGAAATGGGAAACTAACGCCCTTTGATGTTACGCCACAGTCCAGTAAGAAAGTTTGGTGGAAATGCTATGAGGGGCATGTTTGGCGGACGAGCGTGAGCCAGGTGAGTAATGCAAGAATAGAAAGGCTCACTACAGGATGTCTCAAGTGCTACCTGCTTGAGAAAGGGGCAAGCAGCGCTAAGACTCTAAAAGGTCGAGCAAAAGCTTCGCGCCGAACGTTCATTGAAGAAAAGAAGCTTGAGGTAGAGGCGGAAGCTCCTCGAAAACGTACTGACCTAATTTGAGTTCGATTCATAGAATCAAACAAGACCAATAACCAATACGCTTGAAATACCCGCGCCCGGAAAAGGCGCGGGTATTTTTTTTGACATTTGCTTGCACCGCCACCATGAAATTTCTTGAGCGCAGTAAATGGGTTCTTATTCCACCATTCGACCCATCTGGGCACCATGAGATGAGGTCTGCGTTGACTCAAATCGAGACTTCAAGTCTTCAATTTCTTTGATCAGTTTGTGTATTTCGTGTTCATCACTGCCGATGCCCAGGTCGATTTTTGCCTGGCGATACATGCACATCTTAATGTAAGTTTGATACGGCACTCCCATTGCCTCGGCGGCTCGTTTTACCAAATCAATTTGATCTTTGTGCCATCGAAAATTGACGCTATACTCCGTTAACTCTCTCTCCGCCGCTTCAACAGACCTGGCGGCTTCGGCTTCAAGTTCGGGAGTTTCGAATTTATATTCTCCTCGATGCTCTATTGCTCTGGTTCTTCGTTTTCGTTTGGTCTCGTCCATACCATTTAATTCTCGAATTAAGGCTTGTATTTGTTAAAGCAAGTAACTACCATCACAACTTTTTTAGCTTCGTCTATCCAGTACCACCACAAGAAGTCATCGTCGAGTCTCGTCTCAGAAATCACAGTTCCCCTGTTATTGAATGTCCGTTTTAGATTCCCCTCGAAAAAAATGTCCATTGCGTCTTCAGGGGTCATTGCATCGTCAAAAGAACTTGTATGGGTAGCGATGTGAAGGATTTTTGTATTGGTGGGTTCTCGCTTGAATACAAAAGTTATTCCTGACTCTTTATCGACGTAGTTGGTGTATGGCGGCAGCTCTTCGTTCATTTACTACAACCCGGAATTGCCGCTTGATAACGTCAGTGTACATTATCTTTACGCAAATTGCTAGCAAATTGCGTAACTTTTAACAGCATAACTCATCTTATAGGCGAACCCACCTTGCGACCTTGAGCGCGCTCAACCACTGCGCTCTGGCAAATGGATATCAATCATTAACTGGTTCGGGTGCCAGACACCGAGAGCCGTTTAATATAGCTTCTGCAGTTTCAGTCTTGGTTTTTGATACCTGTAATCTTCCGGGGTGCTGGCTCTACAGTTGCCACCACGGATGATGAATACCAATCAATTCAACTGGTAGTCTAGCCATGCGGACCGTAGCAGCTATATTTGGTCAAAGAGCAAATTCTCTTGGATTATCTATGTTGAGATGCCGGAGCCTTGTTACGATATTGAGGACCACCATCCACATAGGGTTCGTCGGTAGATTGAGAGCGGTATCCATTTGAATATGTACGAATAAGTTTCTTCCCAACTAATGACTGCCGGATGTTATTTGCTTGAGTTTCAATTTTTATTGCCTCCGACTCGCGTTTCGTTTTTCTCAAAAGGAGTGCATAAGTTTCCATCAATTCGGCTTTGTCCACGACATGGCGATAAAACTCGGTTGGGCTCTTTCTTTCGACAACTTCGTAGATAGATAGCGCTTGCTTGAAACACTTTTCCGCATTAATGTAGTCAGCAGATTTAGTTTTCAACGTACAGAGAGTGTTTCCCCTCAAGGTAAGGCTTTCTATTTTCCGCAAAAGACTTACAGCTTCGCTGTTATCGTTTTGGCTCACCTCTTCGCGTTTCACTCCTAACTGTTTTCCGTCTGCACCTAGAACGCCGTGACCTATAATATCCGCTGGAAGAACTCGCTTTCCGTTTTGTGCAATCGCAGTAGATATAGTTGCTACATTCAGAAACAAAATGAATGCACATATAGTTCCAGATTTTCGCGAACTCCAAGTATTTGCACTCATTGCTCAATCCATAGCTGAACCGATCTTTTCACCATTTTAGCTCGTTCTTTTATGTCTGCACTCATAGAATGAAATTCCTTTGCACCCGTGTAAGTAGTATTTTGTTACTGCAGCAATTCAATTGGTTGAATCCCCGGCAAGAGGAAGAGCGCAAGCAAGTTAACTTGAGTACGTTAGAAATGGCCTTATCAATTCATTAACTGCTCTGGACTGTAGCAGAATCCTTTTATGATAAGGATACAAAACCAGTATTGTAAGCCTTGGCCTGTCGCGTCGCGGAATAGCGAGGCCCCTCGGAAGGAAACCTCTGGAGAAGAGCAGGCAGAGCGCCTATAAAAAAATTGCCTCAAGAGATGAAATGTTCGCCAATTTGTACGCGCATTTAGCTGGGGCAAAAACAAGTACCATCGTGGATTTATTCTGCAGCTTCCTCTGATGTAGCGAACGAAAAGTTGGTTCATACTTTTAAGAATTGCGTTTTCACTTTGACGGTATTATCGTCTTTTCGCTCTCAGCCATTACAGAGCCACCTGCTTTCTCAATTTCGGCGGCACTTTCCACAGAAAAGCCTGGAAGAAAAGGTCCGACTTCTTCACCTTTCTTGCGTTTTGCAGCAGTCATCAAAGAAATACTACAACTGCCCATCATTACGAAAAAGCTTAATATGGAATTTGAACTTTTCCATTGATACTCAACGGTTCGGTTTGGCAAGACGATTCGCTTCGCCGGACCGTACTTGTTTTGGAGCATCGCTAAGACCGGCGCTCTCCGATCCGCTCCGGAGAAGATAGAACAAATTTCGTTGAGTATTGGCGGACCAGATGCAGATTCTCTTTCCAAATAGCAAAACACAATATCTGGCTTTTGCCCATTAATTTCCAGTTGTGAACAATCCTGGTCTGGATCGGTTGAACCGCTAAAATCAGACCGTGGTGGAGCACATGCAGACAGGCAAGTTTCGCCTTCTTGTGAAAGTGCTCCCTGTCTGTGCAAAAATCACCCTGCTACTTCTTTGTGAAATCGACAGTCTTTGCGATTCTCAATTTGGAAAACACTATCACCAAGTTTAAAATCAAAAACATCGAAGTTTGGTAAATGTGTATCAGTGCAATTATTTTCCGCCGGCAGAAATACGGTCTTTTCGGCCAAGACCGGCGGTATAGCTGTGCTCAATAACACAATTACAATTGCCGCTTCTAAAATACGCATTCAACATCTACCATTGCTTGTCTCTGACAAAATGACTCATTCCTGTTTGCAATTATTTGGCACCGCCTGGAAGTGAGCCAGGATGCTTCGGCCCCAAGTTGGCTTGGACTAATCCCACTTTCGGGTCTTTCAGGATCGCATTGAAGTTTACTTGCACTTGCAACTCGCCTGGTGGCATTGTAAGCCCGGATATTTGCCATGAATTGACTCGATTATTATCAAAATTAAAATGCAGTATTCGGGCCATATTCCCGCAGATGGCGCCGGGCGTGAGCGTGTAAGTGAAATCACCCTGAGTGCCTCCCTCTTGTCCGAGCACATTTGTCAACTCGGTCTCGGTCATTCCAATAAAATTATACCGGTTCAGAAGTTTCGAGAATATCTGTTGTCGCTCTGGAGTTCCCAATTTCCACCGTCGCAGCAGGTTCGCGGAAGCGTCTTCCTTTCTGAAGACCGGCTTATGAATCCAATTGCCTTCCCGATCAATAAGTCCAGGTACAAGTGTTCCGTCGGCATCAGTCATGTATACGCCAAAGAAATCTTTTCCTGTCCAATCGCAGCCATCAAATCTCGGTGGAATCAATATCTTTCCATGAATGTCGCAGAATCCCCAAAGCGATTTTGGTGAATTAATTTCGCTACTATTTTGAATGGAAAATTGACAAGGTATCAGAGACGTATCAGAGAGATCTTCGGGGAGCTTTGCTGCTATGCAATTGTCTGGAAAATTTGCCAAAACACGATTTGAATTTGACAGCAACATTGATTTGCCATTTTTACACGCGAAAAATTGAAGTCCATTTGAGGAGAATAGCGAATCGTATATGCGTGGAATGATGACGCGTCCTTGTCGGTTAATAACACCAGCTTTATTTCCGTCCGAATGACTAACGATTGCAAAACCGTTTTGAAAACAACCACCATCCGCGTCAAGATAAGGCCCCAAAACGATTTTTCCGTGTTTGTTAATATACGCCCCGTTTTTGTTCTTGGAATTCAGCAAATGAACACTAGCAAGCCCACACGAGAAATCATACCCGTACGAAAAAATTCCAGGTTTAGCAATGGTGTCTCCGTGCAAATTTATGTAAGTTAGATACTCGTCGTATCCGATTCGGAGAATACCCTCGTGAAAAGGCTCGCAACCTTGAGCGCGCTCGTCTAGTTTAGCGAGAGGTTTACCAGTCTCGTTCCTCAAGACAAACACAGGATCATGCGTCTTTTGATCATGATGTCTCGTTATGAAACGGTTACAGCCAACGTAGTTCACTTCATTGTAAACCGGAGCAATTAAGATCTTCCCTTTTGACGAGATCACGCCGGTTCCAGTATCCCGTTGAATCAAGAGGTAGTCCTCTGTCCCCTGAATTGGCAATGGATCGGGATATAGTTGTTCTTGATCGGATGTTGCGTCTGCAGAGAATACAGGATTAAGCGCGACTACTCCTATGGTAATCGCAAGTGTTAGCCGCCTTGCAAGAATACTTACTAGTGCTTGGAACATTGAATGAAATTTCTGGACTCTGTAATCGCTGAGTTATAACACTTTAGTGATTTCCGCTTGCAAGTCAATGTGACAATCCCCCAGTCCAGCTGGACGTTGACGCATTCTGAAATTGATTTGAATAACTAGAGGGACCAAAAACGATGATCCTGGTATCTCGCTTGAACATCTTGGCGTTGTACACTATGCCTACTCACGAGCTGAGGGAGACGCGGCAGCGTTTTCTATGGACTTTTGAGGGAACGAAGAGCGGCCAGCGAGTATCTGCACCGATAGGAGGTCATGATTAACGTGGATAATGCTAATCTTACCGGCTTTCATTCGGCGTCGTATCCGATTGGTGAAACGCTCACCGCGAAGACCTGGCAAGCACAACGTGAAGCCTATCTCCAGCGTGTTCGCCCTTGGGCGGATGACCGGGTTATGCGCTCGCGGCGCCACGAACGGCATCCGGTTTACGATTTCATGTTCGATTACTACACTTTTCGTCCCGCGCATCTGCTGCGTTGGACGCCCGGCTTTGGTGTGACTCTGGCAGGAGCTAGCAAGCGTGACGTAGAATGGGAGCAGTTCTCACTCACGGAATTCGGGCTCGCGTTGCAGGCACAGGCGTTTCCGGTTCATCGCATCGACTATTTGCGCTGGTGCATCGAATATCTGACGACTGTATCTGAACGTGCGCCGCTGTATTCATGCTACGGTCTCCACGAATGGGCGATGGTCTACAAGGCCGATAAGCTCAGATACAGTATCCCCTGCCGCCTTGGCTCGGCGTGCACTGATCAGTTAGTGGAAGAAATTCCGATTCGCTGTACGCATTATGACGCCTACCGCTTCTTCACTAAGGAGGCAATGCCTCTTAACCGCACCGACCTTGACCGCGAGCAAGTCGTTATCAACGATCAACCGGCCTGTCTGCATGTAAATATGGATAATTACAAATACGCCTACAAGATAGCGCCATTTTGCCCGAGCGAGGTGCTTGGCGACGCATTTCTTTTGGCTGTTGCCGCTAGGGAAATAGACATGCGGGCCAGTCCATACGATCTTTCAGCCTTCGGCGTGAAACCAATCAAAATCGAAACAGTTGATGGTCGCGCCGAATACGTAGACTTGCAGAAGGAATTGTTCTTGCAAGGGCAGGCAGTCCGCAAGAGGCTCATTGAAGTATACAGCGCATTGTTGCACGCACTTTCTTAGTGGCAAAACACAACACCAGTTAGCCACCACCCTTAGTGGCTAACATTTCCAATAACTCTGCACATTACAGAATTTTGATTCGTGCAAAGGTATGAAAATTTTGCGTTAAGCAAAGCATGCTTGCACGCTTGAGACAGTTGATCCATTATTGATCCTGGTGTTAGATCGCAGGATGCTTAATTGCATTTAGTACTCGACACCGTGGAGAACCATGGAAGAAAGTTTTGAGACCCGTGACCGGAAGCCTTTGCCCATCGCCCGTTCCCTCTGCGCCTTTGGTCTGGTGCTGAGCTTGAGCGCCGGCGCCCCGCTGGCCGTTCTATCCGCCGACACCCCGACCGAAGGCGGCGCTTCCCCGGTGCTGCGCAGCACCATTATAAAGAACGAGAGCACCCGTCCGCAAAGCCCTACCGTCAACACTGAGGATGAGCGTGTGGTGCCCCTCGGCACGGCGTTGGAGCTGGTTCTTTCGACCGAGATTGCCTCCGGCGAAACCGTGGAAGGCGATGAGTTCTCAAGCAAAATTAGCAAGGACGTGCTGGTGGATGGCAGGGTGGTGATTCCCAGGGGCACGGTGGTGCATGGGGTACTGAGCACCATGGAAGAGCCGAAGCGCGCTGGCCGCAATGGTTACATCAATGCGTGCTTTGATTATTTAATCACGCCAGACGGGCGTAAAGTCCCGATTGAGGGCAACAGCACTACGCGAGACTCCAAAGGCAAGGCCGCAGCCAAAGTCGTCGGGCGCGCTGCGGGCTACACCGCCCTTGGTGGCGTGGTGGGCACAGTGATCGCGCTTAGAGTCGGCGGGCTGGCGGGTGCGGCGGCCAGCAACGGGTCTACACTAGCGGGTGGAGCGGCCATTGGTGGGGCTGCCGGGCTGACAATCGCCATGCTGATGAAGGGTAGAAGCGTGATGCTCCCACCCGGAGCTGAAATGCAAGTCAAACTCAGCGAGCCGCTGAAACTGCCCACTATGAACATGCCCGATGAGACGGCGGAAGATTTCAGCAACCCCGGTCTGAAGGTGAAGGTGGCGGGCGTGCACATTGGCCGCCACCCGATCGGCGAAATGACCGATATTACGCTGACTCTGGACATTTTGAATCAAACCGAAAATACGTTTTCCATGTTTGAAATCGGCTTGGAGGACGAGCTGGGCAACCTGTTCTTCCCCTCTCCCCTTGGCGATACGGGCATGTCGTTCGGCAAAATCAAGCCCAGCAGTCACTTCAACAGCAACCTCACCTTCAGCGTGAACAGTGCCAAAATCCGTCACAAGCTGGTGTTTTTCAAGCCGTTTTCCCGTGAACCGCTAGCAAAATACACCCTGACCGATGCCATGCTGGCAAGCGGCAAAGCCAGCCCCAAAGGCAAGCGCGTGGCCACTGAAGCGCGCCAGTCCGACTGATTTGCCCATGAGCGAATGAATTTACTTCGCAAGCGACAGAAAGATTCCTTTATACGATTCAACTGCCAGCCTTTTTACATGCACGACAGAAGGCTTGTCGCCTAAATACTGCGTTCAAAACGAGGATTTCATAATCTTGAAATTGAGATTGTTGTCGTTTGATAAGAACGTAAAAAGAAAGCTTCTTCGATCACAATTTGGTCACGGCGCAGTTGTTACAATGACTACGTCTATCAATTTCTAAACTTGCATAGTTCTGCATATCTCGAAGTCTGTGACTGAGGTGGTATTGGCAGTTGGTTTCTCGAGGCGATTCGCTGTGTTAACAGGATCTTTAGCCACTTTCGGTCTCAATTCCTTCTTCTCTTGCAATCAGAAATCTTGCTGTAACTTGACGGTTACTGTGAACGTAACCAACAACGGATGATGAAACTGTTTAAAACACTGGTGCTAAGTTGCAGCGCCTTACTGCTCTTACTGTCTATATCAGGCTGTCAATCGATGCTTGACAGCAAAGCAGAATCGCATGCTCACCATGGCAAGAAGCCCCTTGCAACAGACCTGGCGATAGATGAAGAAGAATCATCGCATACGACTTACGAGGTCAGTAAACCCCTTGTTAAAGACCTAACGATGAATGATGAGTATGTCTGCCAGATTAGAGCCATACAGCATATAGAAATTCGTTCATTAGAGAAAGGCTACCTTCAAAAAATACTGGTAGACGAAGGCGAATCTGTTCATCAGGGACAATTGCTTTTCCAAATAAAGCCCAGTGTCTACCAAGCCGATGTTCAAAAATCAGAAGCAGAAGTAGAGCTTTCAAGAATTGAGCTGGAGAATAACCAGGCACTTGTTGAGAAAGATATTATTTCCTCCAGTGAAGCTGCCATGTCTGCCGCTAAGCTGGCTAAGGTCGAAGCGGAACTAGAGCTAGCCAAAACGCATTTAGGCTTTACTGAAATTCGAGCCCCGTTTGACGGGCTGATAGGCCGCTTTGGTGATATTAGGCTAGGCAGCCTGCTGGAAGAAAACGAATTGCTCACCACTTTAAGCGATAACCGCCAACTTTGGGTGTACTTCAATGTGCCCGAAGCAGTGTACCTGGAATACATGAAAAACAAGCGACTTTCTCAGAAGGTTCAACTTGAACTCGCCAACAAGGAAATTTATCCAGAAACTGGAACGATAGAAGCCATTCAGTCAGACTTTAATAGTGGCTCAGGCAATATTGCCTTTCGAGCGAGCTTTAGTAACCCACATGCCCTGCTGCGTTACGGGCAAACAGGCAAAATATTATGGCCCAAGAATATCAAACAGGCGGTCATTGTGCCGCAAAAATCCACGTTTGAAATTTTGGATAAACGCTTTATTTATGTTGTCGACAAAAACGGTGTGCTTCACGAACGTGAGATTAAAGTGGCCCGTGAGGCACCAAACATTTACATTGTCTCCTCTGGAATAACCCCTGATGAGATGTACCTGCTCGAGCGGCAGAACAAACTGGATAAAGGCGACAAAATCAGTTACAAGCTGATTGAACCTCAACGTGCTATTGAGAATTTGAAACTGTATGCAGAGTAGTTTAGGTTGGGTTGGCTATGTTTGGTAACGTTCTAAAACGGCCTGTACTCGGGATTGTTATCTCGGTTTTAATCGTTTTCCTTGGCGGCCTGTCACTTGCGCAGCTTCCTATTTCACAGTTTCCAAAAATTGCGCCAACAGTCGTCAATGTTTTTATTTTCTTCCCCGGTGCCAGTGCCGATGTGCTGACCAAGTCTACGGTGATACCACTGGAAGCGGTCATTAACGGGGTGCAGGGCATGCGATACATGGCCTCTGACTCGACCAGCGCGGGTGAGGCTACCATCCGTGTGGTATTTGAACCAGGTACCGACGCCAGCGATGCGATGGTAGCCGTAAAAACCAGGGTGGATAAGGTGATGACCTCATTACCACCTCTCGTTCAACGAGAAGGGGTAATCCTTATGCCCCTACAACCCTCCATGTTGATGTATGTCGATTTATATTCTGACTCCCACTCCTTTGACGAGAAGTACCTGTTTAATTACGCCTATACCAAGCTAATACCAGAAATTCAGCGGATTACAGGAGTTGCGAACGCGACCTTATTAGGTAGCAGAAGGTTTGCTATGCGGGTGTGGCTTAAACCTGATCGCATGCGAGCCTACAATATCTCTTCTGAAGAAGTGGTCGATGCTATTAAAGACCAGAGTATTATTGTCCGCCCTGGCCAGCTAGGCATCAGCTCGGGGAAAAAATCACAGTCTACTATTTACGTGCTTAATTATGTCGGCCGCTTTGACGACCCTAAGCAGTACGAAAATATTATTATCAAAAGCTCTGAGTTTGGTGAAATGGTCAAGCTCAAAGACATTGCCACAGTAGAGCTGGGCAGTGAGTTCTATGATATTTACACGAATCTGGATGGAAAGCCCTCTGCGTCTTTCGTGCTGAAACAGACGCCCGATAGCAATGGCAGAGAAGTAATCAAAAAGGTCAAAGAAAAAATCAGCGAACTATCCAAGGCTTTTCCAGATGGTCTACACATCCAGTACAGCTACGATGTCTCCAAGTTTCTAGACGCCTCGATTGAGCAGGTCGTTGACACCATCCGTGATGCGTTTATTCTGGTCACCCTGGTCGTCTTTGTGTTTCTTGGTGACTTGCGTTCCACCGTCATTCCTATCATTGCAGTACCTATTTCATTGATAGGGGCCTTTGTGGTGCTCTCGATGTTTGGTATGTCCATTAACCTCATTACCTTATTTGCTTTGGTACTGGCCATAGGCATTGTGGTGGATGATGCCATTGTGGTGATTGAAGCCGTCCACAGTAATATGGAAAAAGACCCTTCGCTAACACCTTACGCGGCGACGCAAAAAGCCATGAGCGAACTGGGAAGCGCTATTCTGGCCATCACGCTGGTGATGATTTCGGTGTTTGTGCCAATAGCCTTCATTCCCGGCCCGGTTGGTGTATTTTACCGGCAGTTTTCTATCACGATGTCTAGCGCTATTGTAATTTCGGCGTTGGTGGCGTTAACGCTAACACCTGTTTTATGCGCCATGTTTCTCAAAAGTCATGCCGGTCACAAAAAATCTCGCAACTTTTTTAACGTATTTCAATTGTTTATTAGTCTATTCAATGCCGTTTTTGAAGTAGTCACCCGTGTCTACATGTGGCTGTTAAATCGTATCGTCACCAACAGAATAGTGAGCCTGGGGATCATCCTGTTGTTTGCTGCCGGCATTGTTTATATGAGCCAAAAGGTTTCATCCGGTTTTGTTCCGAACGAAGATCAGGGCACCATCTACGCTATTGTTCAAACACCACCGGGGTCTTCGCTGGAGTATACAAACAAAGTGATGGGCCAGCTGCAAAAATTGACCAAAGCGGTTGAAGGGGTCGACTCTGTGACGTCGATAGCGGGCTACGAAATCATGACTGAAGGCCGCGGCTCCAATGCGGGAACCTGTCTTATCAACCTCAAAAACTGGGACGAACGCAAACAAAACGTCCATGAAATTATTGAGGAATTAGAGCATAACACCGCTGGGTTGGGAGGAAGGGTCGAATTTTTTGAACCGCCAGCCATTCCTGGCTTTGGCTCTTCTGGCGGATTTTCGTTGCGATTACTCGATAAAACCGGGGATCTCCGCTATCAGGAGCTGCAAGTTGCCACTCAGAACTTTATGCAAGCCCTGAGTAAACGCAAAGAGGTTTCAGGGCTTTTTACCTTCTACAATGCGTCTTACCCGCAATATGAAATCCAGATTGATAACCAGCTGGCCATGCAGAAGGGGGTCTCCATAAGAACGGCTATGGATAACCTGGAGGTTCTTAACGCAGGCTCTTATGAGCAAGGGTTTATTAAATTCGGCTGGTTTTTTAAGGTCTTTACTCAGGCAGCCCCTGAATACCGAAGAAATCTCGATGATTTGAAGACCCTGTTTGTCAAAAATGAGCACGGGGAAATGGTGCCCTACTCCTCGTTTATGACCTTGAAAAAAACAAAAGGGGCCAATGAAATTACACGCTATAACATGTACAACTCTGCCACCATTCGCGGATTCCCAGCAAAAGGGTATACGACTGGCGACGCCATTAGCGCTATTCGCGAAGTGGCTAAAGACACCCTGTCTCGCGACTACGACATCGCCTGGGAAGACCTTTCCTACGACGAAGCGAAACGAGGTAATGAATTTGTTGTTATTTCTATTATAGTTGTGCTCTTTGTCTATTTGGTGCTGGCAGCCCAGTACGAAAACTTTGTGCTGCCTTTGGCTGTACTCTTTTCTTTGCCCGTTGGTATTTTTGGCTCTTTCTCAATGCTCAAACAGATGGGACTGGCTAACGATGTGTACGCACAAATTGCTATTATCACCCTGCTTGGACTGTTGGGTAAAAATGCTGTGTTAATCGTCGAGTTTGCAGTTCAAAAACGGAACGAAGGCTTATCGTTGCGAGACGCTGCCCTGGAAGGCGCCAGGATGCGGTTTCGACCTATCCTGATGACGTCCTTTGCCTTCGTTGCTGGACTTCTCCCTCTTGTGCTGTCTCACGGCGCCGGGGCCGTGGGAAACAGAACCCTTGGTTCATCTGCCATGGGTGGGATGATAACGGGCACCATCATGGGTGTGTTGGTTATTCCGGGACTCTACTTTCTTTTCGCCACCATGGTTGATGGCAAAAACCTGTTGAAAGATGAAGTCCATACAACTCTCACTGAATCCATTATTAAGCGCCGAAAGAAGCGTTGGAATGTAGACAAAACGTTTAAAAAGTCAATTAAGATGCTGATCGAAATGATCAACCCTCCTAAGGAATAGTCGGTCAAACATGAGCGGAATGGACAGAAAAAAAACGGTTAGTCTTTTGACGCTCCTGGCTTTTATGGGAGTCGTTCAAGCGCCTGTTTTTGCAAAAAGATCCTGGTTCCATCCGCTTGAGCTGAGGGAAAAGAAGCCGACATTCAACGTACCAAAGAAGTATGACACTCCGCTGCTTGAGGGCTCTGTTAGTTCGGCTTCCATAAGTTGGCGGAGTTTTTTTTCAGATCCTTATCTTGTCACTCTGATTGAAACGGCTCTGGCAAATAACCAAGAATTCAATATCGCTATTCAGGATATTGAAATTGCTGCCAGTGAAGTGAAAGAAAGACAATCTGAGTATTTGCCTAAAGTCGGCTTGGGGTTTGGCGCAAGTTACATTCGACCATCCGAAAACACCCCTGAAGGCGTGTTAGATAAACTTACTGAGCGAGAGTTTTTTAAATATCCTGATTACAACTTGAATCTGGGTCCTTCCTTGAGCTGGGAAGTGGATATCTGGAAAAGATTGAGGAATGCCAAAGAGGCAGCCAGAATGCGCATGTTAGCGCAATACGAGGTGCGGAACTTTCTTATTTCCAGGCTCGTGACTGAAATAGCACGCAACTATTATGAATTAATGGCTCTGGATACGTCTTTGAAGATATTGGATCAAAACATTAGCATCCAAGAAGCGGCTTTCATCAAAATGCAAACCTTGAAGAAATACGCCAAAGCTAACCAGTTAGCGGTGAATCGCTTTGAAGCTCAGTTAAACAAGACTAGAAGCCAACGGGCTGAAACAAATCAAAGCATTGTTGAAAAAGAGAATCGTCTGAAATTCCTCTCTGGCATCTATAGTGAAGCGCCAATACTCAGGCACTCTGAAGAGTTTATGACGATACCTGTGAATGAATTGCAGACTGGTGTGCCTGCTCAGCTTTTGGAAAACAGAGCCGATATTCGTCAGGCTGAAGCGGTGATTAAGGCAGCAAAGCTCGATTTAAAAAGCGTCAAAGCCCAGCTATACCCCAACCTGACGATTAAGGCAGGTACTGGCTTTTCGGGGTGGAACCCCCAACTGCTGTTTCGTAGCCCAGAGTCGTTGCTCTGGAATGCAATGGGTGACTTTACTGTTCCATTGATCAACCGAAAAGCAATTCTTGCACGAATGCAGATAGCCGATGCCAACCAATCCAAAGCGGTTTTGACTTATGAGCAGACTCTACTAAACGCGTACACTGACGTTCTTAATCAGGTGTCAAATATAAGAAATATGGAGAAGGCTTTTGATACTAAAAAACGAGAAGTCGTTTTGCTTGAGGAGGCTATCGTAAAGGCAAACAGCCTGTTTAAGTACGCCAAGGCGACTTATGTCGAAGTGCTACTCACCCAGGAAGAGAAACTGAATTCCGAAAAGGAACTGGTTGCAGTGAAAATGGATCTGGTCGGGTCCAAAGTTGATCTCTATCGAGCGCTAGGCGGCGGCTGGCGATAAAAGGCATTCAAGAACGCTGGAACTAGTCCTAAAAACAAGAGTAATCTGGACTGATGCTTTAGTTAGTGTTTTTGAGGAATTCGCCTGTAGTGTCCGGACTGATGTGATGCGAGATTTTCAGATGTCCTTCAACATTAGTGCGGGAGCCGAAGAGACTGTAAATATGTGCCAGCTCCAGTTGCGCCGGCACAAAGTTTGCATCGAGTCGCAGTGCTTTTCGTTCACAGACCACAGCTACACCAAGCATTCCTTCATGCTCATAAATCAAAGCCAGTTCGTGCAAAACAATCTTGTTTGAAGGATCTTTTGAACTGGCTAGAACGAATTGCTCCTTTGCCTCTTGCCATTTCTGGCTCTTTACTGAAGCTTTTGCCAGCTCAATTAGCTGGTTCAATTCGTTTTCCCTTGTTTTTGCCAGGTCTAAATCGCGAACCAAATGCTCTTGAGCTGTATCCGCCGTCACAGGCGTGGTGGAAGCTCCGCCATCGAGTCCACTTTGCGCAAATGAAGGCTGCATTACACCTGGTAGCGAAAACATGGCTGTAACTGCCGCCACGACCAGAAAACCTTTTTGAACGAGAATGCTCTTCGCAAAATCAGCTGACTCGCATATCCTACCGAACAATTCAAGCTTCATTTCTGTCCTATCTCCGGTGCCTGCAAGATGTGGTCAGAACACCAACGACATCTCTTGTGCAGCAATAATACTTCCGATAACTAAAGATCAAAAGAGGGTAGATTACGAACCGTAAGGTATTTAGGCCGTGTATTTGCGGCTTGTTTTGACCTTATTTTTATACGTTTTGAGCGGCGATCATGCCTTTTAGCGCAGAAACTTCTCCCATCGACGACAAAATTCATACAGCTGCTGTCTTTTGTTCGGGTAGCATTGATCTTTTTTTTACACCCTGAGCCCGGAAGAAAATACCTTTTCTTTATGCGGTCTTTCTGCTCTGTAGATGAAATGGAGCACTTTTAGGAGCTGGGGTTCACAGCCTTTCTAAAAGAGAATCGTGGGCTGCGATTTCGTTTGAAAAATTTTCCAACGACCTGATGGCACATTTATGTTCGATAGCGGCCCAAAAGGGCTAATGAAAATACGGCAACGCATGTTGAAATCAGCCGTAAATTCGATGCTGGTTACGCTTTGTCTGTAGTAAAGGGTTAGCGCGTCAACCCAGTTCTTGTGATAATTATCCAGAGCTAATTCCATCTCAAGAATTCGATAAATCAAAAAAATGCAAAACGATGATCAATTGCCTCAGACTGCCGACCTTGGTCTCATTGGTAAATACCTGGACGGAAAGTATTTGATTCAATCGGTTCTCGCTGAGAGTGGCATGGGCGTTCTGTACAAAGCCCAGCAGGTCTCTGTGGAACGCACAGTCGTAATTAAGATTGCCTACGACTCATTGCTATCAACACCCAATGAAATCGAACGATTTGCGCTCGAGGCTAAAGCTCTGGCTCGTCTGAGTCATCCGAATATCGTTGCGATTCACGACTGTGGATTTATTGATCTGAAAATTCCCTACCTGGTTATGGAGTTCATCAACGGTCAAAATCTCGCCGACATGGTCAGTAAACACGGTTTACCCTCGACTAAAATCGCCGCTCGCATAATGGTTCAAATATGTCGAGGTCTCAATGAGGTGCATAATGCCGGTATTGTTCATAGAGACATCAAGCCTGAAAACATATTACTGCAGAGCAATATAGAGCGACCAGATTGGGTCAAAATCGTTGATTTCGGAATTGTATATTTGCGTGAGTTGGAAAATCGGCGCCTCACCAAGAGAGGCAGTTTAGTTGGAACAATGGAGTACGTTGCGCCAGAGTTGCTCAATGATATGATTCCCGACAACAGATGCGACATTTACTCGCTTGGTGTTGTTATCTTCGAGTTGCTAACTGGCGTTTTACCAATTTCAGCCGACAATCTTAGTAACTTAATCGCTAAGGTATTGATGGAACCTGCACCCTCCATAACAACTTTGCGTCCAGACATCAAAGTAGGCTCTCCTATGGAGAAAACAATCAGCAAGTGTCTGGAAAAGAACCCGAAAGATCGCTTTCAAACAGTCTCGGAAGTTATTGAAGCGGTTCAGTCAGCCATGTAATAACACTGCATGCTTTAACGTCATTATTTGACAGGCATCCATATGGGATAATTAGCGTGGCGTTAGCATCTTCTTGCAAATCCTATGAACCAGCATTTCCAGAAAGCACAGCTCATCGCCCATACAAGACCCGACGTTGCTGTGCGGGAATTGCATGCAGCCCTGGCTGAGGAGCCAGACCTTGCAATGGCTCACTCGCTTTTGTCGATGTGTTTTCTTGATCTTGGCCGTATTAATGATGCATTCGAATCTGCCCACACCGCAGTTAGATTAGACCCACAAGACGGCTTTTCTTTCTATGCTCTTGCTCGCTGCCATCTGCACAAAGCTGAATTCATCGAAGCCGAAGTCGCTATCGACGAAGCGCTAGAGCTTGAGCCGTTCAACGAATCCTATCTCTGGCTGTTGGCATTGGTGCAATCACATATTGGGGAGTTTAAGGAGGCAAAAGAAACACTCGATCGAGCTCTTGAATGCAATCCTGAGCACGCCAGTAGCCACAGCTTGCGTGCTTATGTGTTGAATAGACTTGATGAAAAAATTGAGTCAGACAAGTCGAGTCAACTGGCATTATCGCTTACTCCTGACGATGCCTGGAGTCATAACTTTCGCGGATGGGCCTTGATTGAGCGCAAAGCATATCACGAAGCGATGCCTCACTTTCGCGAAGCACTGCGGATTGATCCAACACTGAGTCTTGCTCGAGATGGACTCATCATTGCGGCACCATCGCAGCATTGGATGTTCAAACTGCACTTAAAATTGAAAAACAAGTCAATGTATTGGATCATTCCTGCGTGGTTAATCGCAAACTTTGTTTTGCACGTTAGCAACGACCACAAAAATATAAGCGCGCTTCTTGCCATATATCTGAGTTGGTTTGGTCTACTCAGCTATCTGCTCGTGCTTTTTCTGCCAGACTCATTTATTTCAGGCCCAGTACTGCGCTTTCTTTTGCAATTTGAACAAGATGGACGCTACATTCTCAGCGACGAAGAACGCCGACGAAACAATCATCTAGTTCTTTTCATTGTGGCAATCGTTGCTGGTCTGGCTATTGCAATTATCAATCAGGTCTGGTGGCCGCTTGGAATTGCACTCTTTATGTTTTGGACTACTCGCCTTTTGGTTCTCGATCGATTCGAACGAGACAAGAAGTGCTACTTCTTCCATGCGGGCGGAGCCCTTATCAGCGTCATCTTCGTAGGGGCAATCAGCATGGCTGGCCCAAACGCCTTCCACGGTGCATCGATGCCTGGCATCATACTATTGCAGCTGGGCAAGGTGTTTGGTGGAGGTGCCATCGGCGCCAAGCTCATCGCCGGCGGGGGAGCGGGCGCCAAGCTGCTAATAGGCGGACTTGGAGCTGGAGCGATGGCTGTCTCAGCTAAGAAAAAGAAGAAAGAAGAGGCCAAAAGAAAAATGATGGGCAAATAGCCCATTGTTCCCAGTCTGCTAGCCTGTTGTTTATGTTAGACCTCCGCTTTGCTAGTTGGTTTATTTGACCCATTGAGTCTTGGTCTGATACCCTGAACCCAATGACCCAAATCAATTTCAAATCTGCAAAATATTTGATCAGTGCACCAAGCCTCCAGCAATGCCCTCCCGATAGGGGAGCTGAAGTTGCTTTTGCCGGACGTTCCAATGCGGGGAAGTCCAGCGCAATCAATTCGCTTACTCGAAACAATAAACTTGCGCGCATTAGTAAGACCCCTGGGTGCACGCAACAGCTCAACTTCTTCCAGCTACTTAACTCGGCTGACTTGCGCCTTGTTGATTTACCTGGTTACGGTTATGCCAAAGTTCCGAAGGCGATGCAACAACAGTGGGAACAGAATCTATCGCAATACTTGAATGAAAGGCAGTCTCTCAGGGGGATTATTCTTGTTACGGATATTCGACATCCCATTCAAGAATTCGACGATATGATGATCAACTGGGCGGTACAGTCAGAGATGCCTATGCACGTTTTGCTTAACAAGAGCGACAAACTCTCGCGCAGTGCAGCTCAAGATAGTCTGCTGAAGTATAGTCGAGACCTTAAGGACGCCGGCTTTGAAAACCTGGTAAGCGTCCATTACTTTTCTTCTGTAAGTGGCGAAGGTGTCGACCAACTCGCCCAGCAACTGCAAACTTGGCTTCAGTCCAGCTAATCACTCTTTAGTTACCCGTCCACGTGCGTCAGGGAAGCGGACCCTGATATCCACAAGATTTGCATTTTACAGTTTTCTCGCAAGTAAACCAGTCGCAAGCCTGAATGCAAATTTTTGATGATTTCTTGGTTGGTTCTTTTCGCGTTGTGAGTATTTTCTCGCAAAAAGAACATCTCATAACGACTACTTTTTCATCGCTATATAGTATGGGGCCGCGGTGCTTACCGTTGCATATATCAAAAATATCGTCATCAACCAGTGGTTCTAATTCCTATGCAGAGCACGGCGCCAATTGTAGAGAATCAAGCAAATCAGATCCTTAAATTAGGATGCCATTTTCTCGGCAATGATATCCTTGCATGAATCTCAAATTGATAGGACTAGATAATCAATGATTGAATTTCAAACCAAACTTATCGATACGCGTGTGACTCCTGGCTCGCATTCTTGCTCATCTTCATTGACTAGAAAGTACGCAGGAAGAGTGCTGCTTGTTAATTTCATTCTCTGCCTAATTCTTTCTATCAATAGTTCGCCATGCTTCGCTGGAGATGCATCTTTTGATCCGTTTTGGCAGAAATTCAAAATCGCATTGCAAAAAGGCGACAAGCAAACAATCGTTTCAATGACAAAATTGCCTTTTCTATTTGACTCAAAAAAACTGGGAAAGACAGAGTTTCTCGCGAATTACGACAAGATTTTTCCGAAGTCTATTTCGAAATGTCTTGGAAAGGAAAAACCTGTAAAAGACATTCATGAGTCAATCGTTTCATATTCTTTCTTTTGTGATGAAGAGATCTATGTGATGGAAAAACAAAAGAACGGCCAATATTTGTTCACTGACATTGGCGTGAATGATTAGGCTGTTCATGTGTGGATGAGTTGTAAGTGAGGCACCATATGTGGTGCCTCACTTTTTGCCTTTCTTCTGCGTCAGCTGCTTCAAGGTATACTCGGTTGCATCCGGATTTGCAGAACGAAGATCTGCCGTGCCCAGTCCGGTTTTTGCCGCCAGCTCACCGAGCCCCCCTGCAGCGTCGAGCAAGTCCTTATGTGTGTACGAGGATCGTGGTTCTGCCTCCAAGCCATACTGATGAACCCAGGCACCATGGTTATCGCGAGTGAGCTTGTCTTCTAGAAACAGCTTAAACTTAACTCCAGCTAGCTCTCGCTTCAGCGTAACCCGAGCTTTTGTATTTTCATGGGTTGGCATTATTTTCGCGTTCGCAGTTGATAGTATGCTTTTGACCTTTGTTGAAATCTCGTTCTCGTTTGCACACCAGGCTTGATTGAAGTCCTCACCCACAGCTAATAATTTGGCACCGCCGATGTCTAAATTTGCGAAGAATCTGTTGGAAATGCTCTTTAATTGATCTCCAAATGATTGAACGCATCGAATCTGATCTGATTTCGTTCGCATCACATACACCGGCACGCCCTTCACCGTTACTGTTTCTCGTTGTGTCGGGTGTGAGAACTGAAGAAAGAGAACATTGTCTTTGTCCTTCAAGCGCAGTTTATATGGAGTGGCGAGGTGCGAGAGTACAAAGGACTTTCCATCAAAGGCGTCAAAGTAATAGTCTGTCCTTTGCGTCTCATTCTTCCAGTCGAATCCCTGCTTTAGCTTGTCGTACCCCGACTTTGTAATATTGATGCCGAGCTCGTCTTCTTCGTCTGCAGCATTTTCCGGAGTTGCTGCGTTATCAGCAAAAACGGTGCACGCAAATGATAGGAGGGTGGCTATTACAATCGCTGGGATGGGATTGAGTTTGAATTTCATGATGAGCGATAGCCATGAGGTGACTGACAACGTGATAGTACGACGTCCTACTCGATTTAAGGTTAAGAAAAGCAAACTTGAAGTATAATGTCACGCGCTCTATACAGTGCGACTTTCGGGACCTTCCCCCCGTCCGAAAGCCTCTGCTTTGCCTTGGCACAACGGGAGAAAAAATATGAGTTACGAATTGGGATCGAAGGACTGGTTTGGACCAGGTACCGAAGAGCGTCGCTCTTTCCACTATCCCACCGGGCTTGGGCTCGGAGCCGTACTCAACCCGGCTATCGACGACGATAGTGCTATTGCCGCACCTGCCGGCGGCAATGTTCCATCCTCTCAAGATGAACAAGACTCCAACGTGCAGGGAAAAACAAAGAAACAGAAAGAAGTTTCTCTTTCTCTTGAAGAACAGCTTTTGCGTGATAAGGTCATTACTGCCGAGCAGCTTGAGCAGTCGCTTTCGCAGCAAGCTCGTACTGGCGAAAGCCTGGTTCGCATCCTTGTGCGCAACCGTTTCGTGCGAATGCCTCAATTGGCACCATATGTAAAAATCGGAGACCTGCGCAAGTTCGCCGTGCTAGACCTGGAGAACGATTTCTATGAAGGCACCTTGCGTATTATGCGGATCCACCAGCGTAATTTTCGACTTTTTCTTGGGGTCTGTGCACTGACGATGCTAGCTGCATTATGGTTTCATGACCAAATGCAGGGCTTGGGTTATGTCTTTGCTCTTGCTGCTCTTGCGACTGTTTATCACCGCATTCAGCGCAGATACTACGACCTCCAGTCATTTTTCAAGCAGTCACGAACTACTGTTTTGAACGCCATGGAATCTTGCATGACCGTGGGTGAACTCTCTATGGTGAGAGATTATGCTCGCGCCGGGTTCGCAGCGGCTATTCCGATGGGCTACCAGGATAACACCGGCAAATCAGCTAAGGGGCTTCCGCTCGAAATGCTTGGCATGGCCTCTGTGGTGGTGGTTGTTGCCTTTCTGTTGCTGGGAGTTGTGAAGACACCTTCTGGAATTCATTTGCCGGTAATATCGCAAGACACAATAAGCACACGATAAAGAGAGAATTTTGAATTCTCACATCGTTTAATAGTTCTTCCAATCGCCCGCCACAAACAGTGAGCGCTAGTGCGTGCTGTCACTGTTTGTGGTGGCGCAGCGACGATAAATCAACTATGTCTGCTTCCCTGCCAAGGAGGCTTTTGTATGCAATAAGATCCTCTAGTGGTTGCACCATTACCTCGATACCTGAGAACTCCCGACGTTCGGCCCTGCTCAGATTTGTTGAAAACGGCACACGGCAACCATCTTTTGTGATTGCAAAAGCATCCTCAACTTGATTTATTTCGACTTCGATTCCATCAATAGACAATGTCATTAGCCACAAGTCGAACTCGTCATCCACGTGGTGATGAGGTGGCTGTTTTATTTCTGCCGCAAATATTTTGGCGACCTTTCCAAAATCAGCAGCTGCTACCTCAAGATCAATGTCGTGAGCTGGCCAGAGGGAACCGTGAATGTTTCCAGCAATGCCGCCCGTAATTTGATACGGAATATTCTGAGACTCAAGTCTCCCAGCTATCACGGCCAAAACGGTCAAATGCTTCTTCATGACTGTCGCCCGCTCAAAACTCCACAAAATCTGTCTACGTAATTGGAAGAATAACACCGATAAGTCTTGAAATTGGTGCCTTGTATTTGGAGCTATCGGAATTTGCTTCTGCAGTAGGGAGAGTGCATATGATGATAAACTTAGCGATGTTCTCCCAGGGGATGAGACTCTTTGTCTTATGGGCTTGCCGCAAAATCTGCTTTTCGCCAACTCAAAAACATTACCAGGACGACTCGTCATCGTTTTATAAATACATCGTATTCATGTCTGCGAAAAATCCTCTACTGTATCTAATCGAAAAATCCTGGCAATATGCGGGTAAAGAGCGACCAATCATGGTGCTCTACGTGGTGCTCTTCCTCTTGGCTCAAGCTGTGAGCCTGGTTGACCCCTGGGTGATCAGCCAAATATTGAATATTGTCCAGGTCGACTGTGTGGCCAAGAATGCGTTGCCGCACAAGATTTTAAACGATATTTGGTTCTATCTGATGCTCTATTTCTGCACTCAGTTTGGCTTCTGGCTCTTCCACTTGCCTGCGCGTGTGCTTGAGCAGCTCGTCGAGTTTCATATCAGAGCCAATTTCAACCTCAGCCTATTCAAGTGTCTGACCTCACTGCCTTTGCAATGGCACAGAGATCATCACTCAGGCGAAAATATTGCCAAAATGAACCGGGCAGGCAACGCTCTCACCGGCTTTTCCGGGCACAGCTACCTGATCATCTACATGTTATCGAGGCTCGTTGGCACGCTTGTTTTGCTCTTCTGTCTCGTGCCGGTTGCTGGCTGGATGGCGCTCTTGACCACTACCCTCACCTTTGTGGTCATCGTTTTCCTCGATCGCACCCTCTCCAATTACTATGATGGCCTAAACGAAAACGGCAACTTCGTCTCTTCCGCCGTGCACGATTATGTCACCAACATTGTCAGCGTCATCACCTTGAGGCTTGAGAAGCGCACTTTCAACGAGCTTAGCCGGCGCATTAGCAAAGCACTTCCGCTGTACAACAAAACCAACTTCATCAATGAGAGCAAGTGGTGCCTCTGTAGCATCATGGTCGCCTGCATGATCGTAGCTGTGCTTGCCTGGTACACCCAATCTACACTGGGCGCCGGACGCATGATCATGGCAGGAACATTCTTTGCCTTGTTCGAATACCTCAGAAGAATCGGCGAGTCTTTCTACAATTTTTGCGAGTTCTACAGCACTGTCGTCAGGTATGGCGCCGATGTGCGCAGCGCCGACAGCATTACTGATGCTGTACTCCAGTTGCCGGCAGATGCCAATAATGATGCTTTGCCAGCCGGCTGGAAGCATCTGGCTATACGCGATCTTTGTTTTACCTATGAGGATGAAAAACATCGCAAGCATCATCTGGAAGATGTCAACATTGATTTTGAGCGCGGCAAATCATACGCATTCGTGGGCGAGTCTGGCAGTGGCAAGAGTACAATGCTCTCGCTTCTCAGGGGGCTGCAGACGCCTTCGCAAGGACAACTAACTGTGGACGGGCAGATACAGCCGCGCGGTCTCACCCGGCTTTTCTCATGCACTACACTCATGCCACAAGAGCCGGAAGTATTCGCCGACACGATTCGCTTTAACATCGCATTTGGCATGGAAGCCAGCGACGACGAGCTGCTCTCTGCGGTTGAGGCGGCGCGATTTGCGCAAACGCTTTCTCGCTTGCCAAACGGCCTCGATACAAGTATCGCTGAAAAGGGCGTCAATCTTAGCGGCGGCGAAAAACAGCGACTCGCGTTGGCTCGCGGAATTTATTTCGCCAGAGACAGTGAGATTGTTCTACTCGATGAGCCCACGAGTTCTGTAGACTCGCGCAACGAGCGGATAATTTACACTACTCTTCTTGAGTCAAACCGCGACAAGCTGCTCATCAGTGCCGTGCACAAATTGCACCTGCTCGAACTTTTTGATTTCATCTGTGTCTTTCACAATGGCAGGCTTTTGGAGATGGGCACTTTCCGCGAACTACTCGCTAAAGGTGGGCTGCTTGCCGAAGTTTGGCAAAACTATCAGACCACAATCGATGAGACAAGCGGTTCACACGAACACGACCCCGAGCTCGACGCCGACAATGCTCTTGTTCCCAAGTCTACATTCAGGACTGGAGCGCCGGACAAGAAAACAACTGTGCAAAAGAGGCGGGAGCTTTCTGCTTCTAAAATGTTCGGTCGAGTAACTTCGCGCCATTCGATAGACCGATAACATCACCTTCACAGCTGCATTCCACAAGCAAAACAGGAAAAATCAAAGAGAAGAAAGCGAGGGGCAAGAATGAAAACATTTACGATAAGAGATCTGCGCAAATGGCGCCCATGCTATGACCCGAATAAATTTTTTCCTGAGAATTGGAAAGGAACTGCTTTAGATATTCTGTTGCACCCTCAAATTCCTGCTAAAGATAAACTATGGGTTGTCTTGCGCACTCAAGCATTAGACCTCCCCATTCTGCGCATTGTGGTGGTAAGTTTCGCTCGGGCGTTATTGGATTTACTTGATGGCAAAGCAGATCTGAATATTGTAGCTGCTTGTGACATTGCGGAAAAGTACGCTAACAACCAGGCTTCAGCTGCAGATTTGAAAGCAGCTTCTGTTTCGGCTCGGGCTTTGGCTCGCGCCGCGACTGTTGCGCGAGATAAGGTTTTGGGCACGAAAATGGAGGAGGCTTTGGATTCGGCTGAGGCGCGGGAGACAGCTCTAGATGCCGCTTGGGCCTCGGCGTTAGATCCAAATGCTGAGCGGGACGAATTTTTGGATGCGACCTGGGCTTCTGCATGGGCCGTGGCTTGGGCTACGGCGCGTGATACAAGTCTGAACAGAGAGCGAATTGTGATTTGGGACTCAGCCACCGTTGCGATGCGGAATGCGGCTTGGAATGAGACTTGGGCTGCGGCTTGGTCACAAATTTGGGATGCACAGGTCAACTTGTTGCTTGAGTTATTGGAAGACGAGAATAAAGTGGGGGCTGAGCATCACGCGCAGTTCGCCGGCAAGTCATCTCAAGCGTAACGGAAGGAAGAGACAGCGAACCCCATTGTTATGGATGTTATTTCTTATCGTGGTCCTGGTGTCGCCGGCGGTGTATCGTCTGCAATAGGTAGTGCATGGAAGAATCAATCGATTCGACTATCTAAGTGGTGGTATATCAACAACAGTGCTTTGGAAGCTATTTCTGCTGTAGGAGCAGACCATGACAAACTTATTTCGGAGTTGCCTAACTCACTTGTAAGCGGGCATTATAGATATTGTAATGAGTTTATCTGGCCCGTAATGCATGATTTACCTCAGTATGCCGTTTACTCAGCAGAAGATCATGCACACTTCAACGGCTTTAACAAAGTGGTGGCAAATCAAATTCATGCGCAGTCACCAGCAAAACAAAAATTTTTCATTCAAGACTATCAGTTGAGTCTAAATTCCAACCTGTTAGCCCTTGAAGGACATAGAGCCTTAATGTTTTGGCATGTTCCCTGGCCAAAAAATATTCCTGCTCAATATTTAGAACCAATCTGCGAATTGGTTCGCGGCATTCTTGGTGCTTCGGTTCTGGGTTTTCACACGAAAGAATATGCCGATAATTTCATCGACTTTGTGAATATGCATTTGCCTGAATACAGAGTAAATCGCGCAGCAATGATGGTGGAAATGCGCGACGAAAATAAATTGCGCAGTTCCGGAAGGCACCGAATTGGCTCAGTTCGCCATGGCTACACCCGCAATTGCACACAACTAATCGTTCGTCCTCTTGGAGTTGATTTGAGTTACTGGGCGGAGTCAAAGTCAACCGGACTGAAAAGAGACGTTATGACAGAATGGCAAGAACTTGCCAAAAGTCCATTCGTGCTCTCGGTGGACAGAGTTGACTATACGAAATCAGTTCTGGATCGCTTTCACATTATCAATAGTTTTTTTGAGCGACATCCACATTGGATTGGAACTCTGTCATTCGTTCAAGTCTGCGGGCGTGTGCGTGCTGGTCTGGCTGCGTTCGACCATTACTGGCACGATTGCCGTTCGCTGGCTGAATCGATAAACGAGAGACGCCAGCAAGATGGTTGGCAACCAATTAAGTGGATTGATAGAACACTGTCTAGTGAAGAATTAGCCTACCTGTACACTAACGCGAATTCAATGTTGGTTAATCCCATCAGGGATGGTCTGAATCTAACCGCAAAAGAATTTGTCGCCTGCCAGGGCAAGCAGGCAGGCGTCCTGCTTTTGTCCTCGGGCGCTGGCGCATTTCATGAATTGGGCGAGTTCACACTTCATGCCTCACCTCATGATCATGCCTCTACAATTGACTCTCTGGCGCGTTCTTTGACGATGCCGTTGGAAGAACGTCAGGAGCGCGTGCTTGCAATGAAAAACTCTCTTGCAGAAAATCAGCTTCTCGATTGGTGGTCGACATTTGCTTCAATGGGAACTGAGCTGTGATGGCGAAGTGCTCAGGTCTCGCCAGAAGTGTGATCGTGAAATTTGTAGTTGTGCATCGTATTCCATATCATTGGAAGATCTGCATTTCCTTCCAAGCACAATGCGCGTTCAGTTCTTTTACGTTCGCTTTATACTCCGAATGCAGAAACTAGCATTGTGTTGAAATACCTTTGCTCTAGCAATCAGCATTCGCGCTAGCATGATTACAGCAAACTCAGGGCGCCTGGTCGATAGGAGTACTGATGGATTGTTCCAAATCAGTAACAGCTTGTTGGTAACTACGAATCGCCTCTAAATAAGACAGCCTCGTCTGTACATTTGATTGTTGCGCTATCAGCGTAGTGGTAATGTCCGTATGACCCGCTTCATAGCCTCGTCTAGCTAGACTTGCGACCCTATCTGATGCAGACAAGATTTGGTTTTGGTAGTACGAAATTCGTTCCCTTGCCGCCATCAGCTGTTGGTAAGTATTAGCGACTTCTTCGATCACTATATTCCTCGTAGATTCAAGCTCTCGCCCAAGTTGAACTCGTGTTGCTTTCAACCTTGTTCTTTCTCCTTGTTGAATATTTAGGAGCGGAATTTCTTGCGTCACTCCCAGAAAGTGACCTTGAGTTGCTGGGCCAGTTGGAGGGTTTCCTGAAAATGAGTAGCCCACGTTAAGCTGGGTATTAGGCAAGATATTGCCGTTGACATTTCGGATACTGGCTTCCACGACCGCTATTCGTTGAGCGACTAACTTCACATCAAGACGTTCCTTAAGAGCTTTTGTTACTAGATTGTCTAAGTCCGGTGCTGGCTTTGCCAAATCAGGCAATAGCTCATTTGATTCTCCCCTTAGAAGAAATTTTGGTAGATTTCCTACATCCACTTTGCTTTTGTAGCTGCGTCCCATTAGGATAGCCAGTCGCTGAGTGGCTTGTTCGAATCTTCTACGTGCCTGCGCCAAATCTGCCTCAGTTTGCAATCTTGCAAGCTCAGCTCGACTCACGTCGAGTATTGCAGCGTCACCGACCTCAAGGCGTCGCTTTGCGGCTAGATACAAAGTCTTTGATAGTATTTGAAGTTCTTCAAGCGATGCTACAGTCTCTTTCGCCAATACGGCATCAAGATAAGAGCGTCTTACCGTGCCTCTAAAAATCCATAATGCGCGTTGAATTTCCAGGTCGGTCTGTTTAATTTGAGCCTTGGCCACGGACAAGCGAAGGACTAATTTCCACGGAGCTTCGATTGGAATGGAGGCACCGACTTGTCTGGCCAACTGAGCAGTATCGTGGAGGTAAACAGCAGATGGATTAGGAAAAGTCAGCGCTTGCGCAAAGGTGGCTCTAGAGATTCCCAACAATGCACGTATACTGGAAGCTCTTGGTCCATAGACTATCGATTCATCGAATGCTGCTGATAAAGCAATCGGCTGCAACGAATGATCCAATGGTGGGCTAGACATATTTTGGTCGGCTGACTTAGTCGGTGTCAGCAGTTGTGGCAAGAGCTGTGCAACAGCAGGAGGATTATCGGTAGAGGCCTGTACACTCATATCTAATGCTCCCCAACCCATAGCAAAGGCAAGGATGAACTTGATGCTCGCTGCTGAAATACCATTGTTACTTGCTAGTTTTTTTAATGGAGTCCCGTTTCTGCGCCGTCTTGTCGAGCAAATGAGTGGATAAAAGCTAGGTATTACCAGCAATGTAAGTAGTGTTGACGTAAACAAACCTGAGATGACAACTGTGGCCAGCGGTCTCTGGACTTCGGCACCCACAGAGCTAGCCATTGCCATAGGAACAAACCCGAGCGAGGCGACAAGAGCTGTCATTAGTACTGGGCGTAAGCGTTGCATCGCAGCATTCATTGCTGCTTGCCGAGGATGCATTTGCTGTTCGCGCTCAAGCCCGCGGATTGTCGAGACAAGCACCACTCCATTCAAAACAGCAACGCCGAACAAAGCAATAAAGCCGACACCAGCAGTTACGGACAGCGGCATGCCTCGTGCCATCAATCCGAAAATGCCACCAGAAAAAGCCAGAGGTACATTCAAGAAAATCAGCAAACCTGGCTTCAGGTTGTTGTATAGCCCATAAAGCAATATGAAAATCAGAATTAGTGCCAGTGGTACCAGGAAAATAAGACTCGACTGAGCTTCTTGCATATTCTCGAACTGCCCGCCCCACTCTATTCTGTAGCCAATCGGTAAAACAATCTTCGAATTAACTGCTTTTTGTGCTTCGTTTACATAGCCGCCGAGGTCACGGTCTCGGACATTCACCTGAACCATGTATGTACGCTCACCCTGAACGTGAGCGATTTGCGCAGAGCCGAGACTCCTCTTCACAGTGGCTAATTGTCCTAGCGGGACAAGATTACCGGAGGAAACGGCTACCGGTAAATCTCGAATGTCTTCCGGGGTCGAAATGGCGTCGGGAGCGAAACGGACTGTCAAACTATAACGAGGTCTTCCCTCAAAAATAGCGCCCACAACCTTGCCATCCACAGCGGTAGACAGCGTGTCAAGAGCGTCTTGTCCCATAACTCCGTATGCAGCTAGTGCGGTAGGATTGAGCTTTGCTGTTAATAGCGGCAGTCCTGACGTTTGTTCAAGTTTGATTTCAGAACTTCCCTTAATTGGTTCAATCGCCGCTTTGATCTGGGAGCCCAGGTCTCTTAATTTATCTAGATTTGGACCGAAAACCCGAATCGCTACATCACCTTTAGCCCCTGCTACTAGCTCATTCATTCTCTGTTCGATTGGTTGTGACATGGAGAAAACGAGGCCAGGTATGGAGTCCCTTAAAGATCTGGCAATTTCGTTTTCAATTGCTTGCTGTGTAACACCAGGTCGCCATTGAGAAGGGGGCTGGAGTATAACGAACGTATCAGTCTCGTCAGGTCCCATCGGATCAAATGCTATTTCTGAGTGTCCGGTGCGTGACACTACTGTTTGTACTTCAGGTATCTGTTTCAATGTCTTTTCCATTGAAAGTGTCTGTGCTTTCGCTGCCAATAAAGAGCCTGAAACAGGTCGACTTACGGTTAGTACAGCAGAGCCCTCTTTAAGCACAGGTATGAATTCAGAGCCGAGACTTGGCAAACACAAAAGGCTAGCTACGAAAAGACTAATAGATGCCAGTCCTACAGCAATTGGGTGTCTTGTGCATGTTTGAAGTACTCTGCGATAGGGATTTCGCACCAAGCGCATCAGAAAACTGTCTTTTTCTCTCGGCTGCTTTTCTAATAAAAAATATGCCAGCGATGGCGTGAGGTAAAGACCAATAGCCAATGCGGTTAATAAGCCAAAAACGACTGTCAGAGCCATCGGTTGGAAAGTCTTACCAGAAACACCGGGCAAACCCAGAATAGGGAAGTAAACTACCATGATGATCATTACGGCAAAAAGTACAGGAGTTGCCACTTCGCAGGCAGCGTCTTTTATTAGCCCCAACCTATTTTGAGCGTTTACTGATGCGTGGGCCATTCGCCGGACTATGTTTTCGATCATTACGACAGAACCGTCAATCAGAATACCAAAATCAAGCGCACCAAGTGACAAAAGGTTTGCTGATGTGCCACTGACCGTTAGAAAAACGATGGAGCCAAAGAGGGACAGAGGAATCGCTAAAGCAGCTATGATACCGCCCCTGATGCTACCTAGAAGTGCAAACAAAACTACGAGCACAAAAAATGCTCCAAAAAACAAATTGTGCCACACAGTTTCAATTGTTCGTTCGATTAGCATGCCTCGACTGTAAAACGTTCGAATTGAGACGTTCATAGGTAATGTTTTTTCGATTTGATTAAGCTTGGTTTCGATGAGTTGTACAAGACGCTTAGAGTTTTCCCCTTTGCGCATGATGACGATCCCTATGACTGTCTCACCCTTGCCGTTTTCAGTAACAACGCTCTGTGCAAGCTTCTTTCCGATGATTGCTTTGCCCACGTCTTTAACGCGTACAACTCCTTGCATGTTCCGGCGAATAACTGATTCTTCTATATCGCGGGTGGAAGTGAGCATACCTTCTGCTCTAAGTATGATTTGGTCACTCTGCTCTATTGCATAACCTCCGCCTGCATTGGCATTATTCCGGGAGAGAGCGGCAATGACCTCGGCTACTGTAACTTGATACCCGTGCATTCTTTCGGGGCTCAGCATCACCTGATATTCTTTAGCCTCACCACCCATAGATTGGATTTCGTCGATGCCCGGCACAGTTCTCAGCGATGGAATAATTTGCCAATCAAGTATGTCGCGTAACTGCATTAAAGAATAACCAGAGCCTCGCACCTCGAATTGAAATACCTCACCTAAACCAGTGGCAATAGGACCAAGCGACATTTTGATGTCAGTTGCGGTGGGCATTTGCTCCTGGGCTTGTTTCAATTTTTCAGAGACTTGCTGTCTGGCCCAATAAATATCGGTGCCATCCTCAAAGACTGTTGTCACTTGAGAAAGACCATATTTAGAGATTGATCTTTGTATTTTTAGTTTGGGTAGGCTTTGCAAAGCAAGTTCTACCGGAAATGTTATGTATTGCTCCACTTCACTGGGAGCCAACCCGCGAGCGTTGGTTGTAACTGTTACTTGAATATTGGAAATGTCGGGTACTGCATCAATTCTGAGTGTAATAAACGCCCAGACTCCAATTGCGCAAAAAAGCAAGGCGCCGACTATAACCAATACTCGTCTGTCGAGGAATGCAATTACAGAACTTGCGAGCCAGCCTTTGTTTTCGGCCGCGCTGCTACCGTCTTTTATCGTTGTGTCATCTAGCATCATTCATTACCTCCCATGGAGGCTTTGACAAACTCAGTCTTTAGTGAGAATGCTCCCGAAGTTACGACAAATTCTCCCTCTGATAAACCAGAGTTGATGACTATTTCATCGGCTGATCGTTCTCCGCATTGAACAAGCCTTTTCTGGTAACGGTGTTGTCCCTGGGAAATAAAAACATAGTCACGACCATCTATTTGTTGGACGGCAGCAAGTGGAATTACTATTTTGCCACCCAGCGGTGGACCAGCCACTGATGCTATAACAAGCATGCCGGTTTTGAGAACATGCTGCGGATTTGGAATTTCGGTTCGCACAAGCACGACGTGGGTTGCAGTGTCAAAGTTTTCGCCTAGTTTCGTCACCGTACCCTTAAAATGCTTACCTGGCGAAACCTCTGATCTAAAGTCAACTTTGGCTCCTAGTTTTAGCCTGTCTACTTGCGATTGCGGAACCTCAAGCATTACCCAGACTTTGCTCAAATCAGCAATTGTCGCCAATGCGCCAGATTTGGCACCTGACGCCAGGCTGGCTGGACCAACCGTTTGCCCGGGGTTAACCAGGCGTTGAGTTATGATTCCCGAGATGGGGCTGCTTATAGGGAGCTCGTAGGTAACGTCATTAACCGCTTGCGCTGATTCCCTTAGCCCCAGAGAGAATAGCCGCGCTCTCGTGGCTCTAAGTTGTGCTGTTGCGGCTTCTATATTGGAACTGGCTGCAACAAGCTCGGCCTGGGTGGACATCAATCGGCTGCTTGCCAGCTCGAGATCTCGCTGTGCAGCTATACCGTCTTTCACCAGTAAAGAAAGTCGATTCTCATCTCTTTTGGACAGCTCTACTCGTGTCTGCACTATTTTTTCTTGCGCGCGACACTCGTTGAGCTTGGCCACCGCATGAAGGTAGGAGGCTTGTAAATCAGCGATTTCAGGGCTATTTACATAAGCAATTAGCTGACCGCGTTTCACCTCGTCGCCAACATTCACCAGGACGCGGGTGACCACACCGTTTACCAATGAATAAACGCAAGCTGTTGTATCTGAGGGGGACTCCACTGTCGAACAAAATTCGAGTGGCTTTGTTAACTGATGGTCAACTATTTTGGCGGTTTTTATTTCAGCGCTGAGCTCCTGTCGCTCGTTTAGCTCCACCAATTCAGTAAAAGTTTTGCTTGACGCATTTAATTTACTACCCGTTATTCGTTGATCCTGCGGGGAGAAATTGTTGTCTCTGGCCGAGCGCGACTCATTGTTGGCCGTCCTGCCAATTAACCTTGCGACTGTCTTAGCTCCAGATAGTGGAAGCCCGACACAGCCTGTGAGTGACGTCCCGAGTAAGATGCAAGACGCGACAATTGAGAGTCCTGTCGTTGGCGTTTCGTCAAAAATTTTATGCATTATCAAGCCCTTTTGTTATGGCTAGTGATCCGAATTCATTGCTTCGATTTCAGCAACAACCTAAAGGTGCAAGGCAATATGTGGCAAAACGAGATTCTCGTTTTGGCAGAGTTACTTGGTTACACACACGATAGATGTAGCGCCAACTGAAATGAAGCGTTAAAGAGGACTTTTGGGCTGCCTCAGACTACCTCAACAATTACAGTGTTCAGGTCAAAGTTAGATTTGGCAGACCCTGCAAAACCAGGAGCCCGAAGATGTCCTTGGCTAGAAAAGTCCTCTAGAGCGCCTAAAACAAATGATCTAAATCAAGAGAGCTCGGTGCAATATATAGATTGGTGCCTCTCGTGTTTTGAGAACCCAAGCTAAGGAAGTATTTAGTGGCTCAAGAAGTGCTCCTCGGAGCCATGTTATTAGACCTAAGGCAATAAAGATTGCTAGGAATTGAACTGTCGAAACTATGTTTTCAAAGTCATTTCCTTGCACTATTAGTGGGCTGTGCAAGTGTGATACGCAGGGACATTGATCGGCTTTGCCTATAATGCTTCCTTGCTCAACGGTAGAAAAAGATTTCGTAAAACTAACAATCGAGTTTGTGACATCCGAGAGTTTTAATCCAAATTGATCGTGCAGAAATGTTCCGGTCCACAGTAAAGTGAAAGCCATTGCAGTAATTAAGAATCGAATAATCATCTTAAATTGACCATTTTGCCACTTTATGCATAATACCAGTATTTCTTCTAGGCAATTGTCTTTTTTACTCTATATGAATATGTGAGTTCATCCTCTAGTCTCGAAATTTGTGCCAATGCTAGCAACGGAATGAGATCGAGACCAAGCTTTTTACATTGAGGCCTGCTTGCAGGTGACGCGGCGAAGTCCTCTGCAATAACTATAAAGTGCCTCAAGCATTTTCTTGTCATTCACGAGATGCTGGTAGTAGGGCATGTGTCCTGGCGGTGCACTGAGATATTGCTTGAACAGTGCCAGAGTCTGGAGTTTGCAGCAATACTTTCGAATGATGTGCAAAGCAATAGGAACAAAGTTTAGAGAAGAAACTGTTACCACTTTTGACTGATGCGCGGATTGGAAAGAACAAGGACAATATTAGAATACGAGGAATAAGGAAAACAAAAATACAATGAGAGTATTGATTGCCATGGACGGCTCTAAATTTAGCCAGTCCGCCTTAGACTCCGTCAAGAGCCGAACTTGGCCTGAAGGTTCTGAGTTCCTTCTGTATAGTGTGGTCGAGCCTTTGATACCTGAAATTGGTGGTTGGGTTTCAAGCGACTTGATACAAGAGCAGGCTGATATTTTAGAAGCTCAGACAAAAGAGTTTCGGCTTCTCATGCCGCAGCACAAAATAACTTGTGAAGTGTCCAAAGGCAAGGCATCAGATGAAATTGTGAAGACCGCAGACGAATGGGACGCTGATTTTATTGTAATGGGTTCTCACGGACGGAGAGGTATGGACCATTTCGTTCTAGGCAGCGTGGCTGAATCAGTGGTGAACAAATCTAATTGTTCAGTGGAAGTGATTAAAACTCGAAAAAAAGAGAATTAGTCAATTTTGCAATCGTGTTTTCGCAGAATCAAGCTGTTTCCACTCTTCCTCTAGTTGTTGAGAAAGCAAAGAGTTTTGACGCTTGTGCTTGTAGTGCAGCCATTCTCGTGTTACTTCGTCGCGGACTACTTCTCCGGCACCAATAGCATTGCCGATACCATATGTGATACCAGCTCGACCTGTTACTTGAAATCTCTTTCGAGCGTTGTCGGTGTAGCGATAAGCGCCCACAGTGGTGCCCACGCCATTAACAATTTTGCTAAAAGATCCACTGGCATCCACGCCTGAATCCAGTATGCTCAGCGTGAAATTGCGAAGAGCGACTCGCCTTGCCGCCTCATTGCTCTGTTGATGTTTCTCCAGAATTTCTAGAATCATATCGATGACTTTCCGGCGATAAAGGAACCTTTCATCGATCTCGCTTTTGTTGTTATTGATTATTGAAAGTACGACCTGCTCGTGATGTTTCAGGTGATAGACCTCATCTGCATGTAAACCGCCCAGTTGTCTAAACAGAGCGGCTTTGCTCTCTGCTCTCTGAGTCATATCAGCGACCGTTGATAGGATTGGCGTAGCGATATTTAACGAACCAGTGGCAATATCAGTGATACCACCTACACCACCATAACGTGTACGTTTCAGGGCATCGCCTTTATACTCATGCGGCACGATTATTCCTGAATATAAAGAACCAGCACCAGACACCAGGTTGCTGGTGCCAACTAAAAACAATCGTGTGAATCTTTTCGCTTGCTTTCCCTTGCTTTCGTCGTAATACGCAGAAAAGTCCTCAACCGCGGCAATTTGCAGGTCGCTGAGTACAGCTCCTTCAGATTTGTATTGTTCGTGTTTCGACGTTTGAGTCAAACCGTCTACGGCTATCTGGCGCTGCGCAATTAGATCGGCTATTTGGCGATTAAGCTCAAAGACGCGTTTAGCTTTTGCTTCTTCGTCTATCTGCTTCCGGCGGTCGTTTCTATGGTCAGCGGCGTCCAAGCCAAACTCAAGCAGGCTGCCGCACAAACTCAGGGCATTAGCAGTCACTCTAATAATAGTGGCGTTCTCGAAAAGCGATTGTGGTGCTTTTATTGGTTGGTTTACGTAGCGGAGCCTACCTATGCCGGCCATGAAAGCGCCAACACTGGTTAGACTGCTATTAGCAAGAGAATATAAAAACCATCGCCGGTCACGCCATATCCTCCATTTGTCACTATAAAGCTTGATTGCGATCCCATTTTGAAATAATTCCAGGTCCTTGATTAATATTTGGTCGCTAAGCTCATTGATTTTCTCAATTGAGATATCCGAGGCAGCAGCCTTTCCAGGCAAGCAAGCCACAAGCACAACAGCAACGAATGTGACAAGTCCGCAGAACGGGTTGCGATGCGTGTTTATCGACCACATGGTGTCGCGCCGATTTGGTTTGGAAACTCAACAGTCAACACTCGTTTGTACCTGGAGCGATTTCTCCGCCATGGTACACCATTTAAACCCTTGGCAGGATCTGTTGCCTCGTGTTCAAAGTCATCTTTTGCTCGCAGATCCTAAATCCGCTAACTTCTGATGACGGCAAACTGTGCTTCTACTCATGGGACAGCGAAACAGGTGGCACAATGCATTTCTTCCATGACTAAGTACAATGGAAAATCAGCAATGGAGTTTGATGGCTTGATCTAAACCCGCCTCCGAAACAAGAGGGCGATCTTTCTACCGGTTACTTCTTTCACGATTTGCAAACCGTTCATACGGCAGAGGGCAAAGTGGTTTACCTTCCCACATATCGTTCCGCTTACTCCAACCCCAATCACAGCGATGGAATTACTGCGTACTCCATAGCGGGCGACAAGCTTGTCGGAATTCCTTTCTTTAAAACAAAAACGAAATTATTGAAAACAATTGATGTGCCTGCCGTCGAAAATCAATGGAACGAAAACGGTTTGATTAAGTTCAATGACAACAACAAGACGTTGCTGATTCCAATTACAGTTAAAGATGGCGGCGCCACAGGGCGCTTCCTTACTTATCGTTTTGACGGTCACTACTTTGTCTTCGATGAGAAAGCTCACTAATCAAATCAACTTTGCAAGCTGAGTTATGTCCAAATAACCGTGAGAGGCGCTTTTTACTGCGCGATTTTCAATTTTAGCGATGTTCGCCGCATTCTTTGACAGATTGAAGTCAAGCAAATCAGAGAGCATTCCAGTATTAAGATAGCCATCGGACAGGCTCACTACTGCCTTGTCCTCAATGCCTGCCAAATCCTTTGCGATTTTGTTAAGGCTTGGGTCAACCACATCACCGAGTATTCCACTGTTGAGATAACCATCCGAAAGGCTCACTATTGCCTTATCTTCTACGCCTGCTAGATCCTTTGCAATCTTGTTCAGATTAGGATCAACCAGATCACCTAGCATGCCACTATTGAGATATCCATCCGAAAGGCTCACTATTGCCTTATCTTCAACGCCTGCCAGGTCCTTTGCAATTTTGTTGAGATTTGGGTCAACCAGGTCGCCTAGCATTCCAGCATTTAGATAACCGTGCGAAAGGCTCTGTATGCCCTTCTCTTCTGTTTTGGCGAGTTGAGAGGCAAACGTATCGAGTGAGCCGACACTTCCTGCTAGTTCCGCAGCCGCTCCAAACGGAGTAGCCATCAAACCAGTCTTAGCAGCCTCTAAAGGATTGTTGAGCAATCCTTCAAACAACTCCGCACCAGGAAATCCAGAAGGTAAAGCACTAGCAGCGCCGCGCATTTCTTTCAGAACGTCCATTGCCGGTGCCTGCACGACGTCATGCAATGCACTGCTTGCGGCATCTGCTACTGAACTTCCAACCTTTTCTACGGCGTGTCCCAAATCTTCGAAGAACGACATTGCTAATTGCTCCTTAGTTGCTGTTGATATTGCAACTATAGAATCAGCATGTCCCCTGCTCGTCCTCAGAATGTCCCTAAAATGTCTTTGTCCGGGGACTGGCGACTCTGTTCATTATATAAGTATGTGGGTGGGTGCTAAGGCAAGACCAGATTGTCTAAATTGATCTGTGTATTAAGCCAAAAGTTTGTTATGGGTTCAGCTCTGTTGCGGAGTGTGGCGGTGGCAGCATACTGATTGAATCGTGCTTCTTGCTCATGCAGTGAATCATTGTAAGCCGCATCCCAGGCTCGCTTCAGTCTGCTGTTATGAATTTGCTCATCAGTAAGTACAGTAGAGAATGCATTCTTTGCTTTTTCAATTTGTTCCCCTGACCAGTCCTTAACTCCTTTTGGAGCCGAGCCGATTAAACTAAGGCTGCCTTCCGCTGTAGCACGCTCTGATGGAAGGATTTGACTTGCAATCTTGATGCGTTGTTCATCACTAGCAAGCGATTGCAACAATTCTTTTGCTCGATTGGGATTCCTGCCGTTTTCTAAGACGCTTTGATAGTATTCGATATTGTTGAGTCTGCTGCTGATCGTTTGTCCTGTTATTGGACGGCCAAAAAGTTGCTCAAAGGAAGCGATATTCAAATCTGCTCGCTCAGTTGCTGCTGCTGTAAGTTGGCGGCCGTTTCGGAAAGCAATAAAGTTGCTTGTTGTGCCTGTATTTACAGGAGCAAATTTCTTGTCCTTTAACGCTGCAACAACTTTCTCGATCTCCTCAGGAGTTGCCTTGCAGCCAAGTCCCATTTCGTCTGCTTTTCGGCAAACAGCCAAAAATGCTTGTTCGTGGTGAGTCATTTCATGCACTGCGGAGCCTGTTTTCGAAATTGAAAGTGGGAATGATTCCGTGCCCAAGCGCGCCCGTTGGTTTGCCCAATCTGCTACAGCGCCGATTGATGGCGTTTCTTGCGTCAATTCGATGTTTGGCAAGATTGGTTTTCCACCAATACGGGGAGTCAAGTAGACATGCGAGCTTGTGCCCCATCCCTTCGATGCTTCTTGAAGTCGGATTGCCATTTGCCCGCTTCGCTCGGCGTTTAGTGCTGAAGCAATTTGATTTTCTGGTGCATGCAAAAAATTAGCCGATGCCATGGTAGGAGGAATTGGCTCTTTGTACCCTTCAATTAGTTTCTGAAAAGTTGATGCTGCATGTGTTTCGGCCTCGCCTGCTGTAGGTCGCCAGAGTCTTGAGGCGAGTGATTCCACCTCACTGGTGACAGCGTTTCCAATCTTGCTTTCTGTTAGCACTGAAGCCGCTTCAAAAATTGCTTTTGGAGAAGGCATCTGAAAACCTACGATCTGGAATAAGTAATCTTCAAAATAGAATCTGAAAACGGCTCTTGCCAGCGTGAATCTACGAAGTGCGCGAATTTGTGCGCAATAGTACAGGCAGCTTCTGAACAGACCCACAGAAAAAAAACAATGGTGGGTTCTTGAATTGCATATAGCTCTAAACAGTGACGCTTGGCATCTCCTCCTTGCCCAAGCATTCCAGGCAGAGCTGTATTTGCAACCTAAGAGCGGTAAACTATTGCAAGTCCCTCCTATTATTTTGAGATACCGAGTTATCTATGCAGGTCGGGGATTTGTAGGTGAGCTGCGGCTAAAAGCAAACCGGCTGCCAAGGGGAGCCAATGCAGAAGAAAAGCAACAGAAACGAAAATGGCGCGATGATGGGCTTCGTCGTTGCCCTCATATTTGTAATAGTTCTTGTTGGTGCAGGACTATTCACGGTTGGACTCCTTTTTTCCGGCAACAGAGAATTTACCAATGCTGTCGACTCCGGGACATTGAATGCTGCAAGGATGTCCGTCACACTCAAAGCAGATATTGATAATGGAACAGTTGAATCGCAATACTCTGACGTTGCTGAAAACGGGTCATCATTTTCGCTAAGAAGCATTAACCGAATGTGGGGAAAATGCCTGCTATGTATGTTGAACCAGCAGGAGATGGCGCAAGACGGGTATGACAGCGGCGATTCATATCAGCATGCTGAAGCACTTTATTCAGCGGCAAAAAGCATTTCTGAAAGACTTACCAGCAAGTTAAACGATCCTAGCAACATTGAGCCGTTTTTCACTCAGATGGTGGCCACCGAGTCTGAACGCGCCTTAGGAAGTGCTACCAAAGTTGTGCAAGAACCAGGCAGTGGTTGGAAAACCAGTCTTATGGATAGAAACGTAGAATCAAACGTTGCGGTTTACCCAGAACAGCTGCCAATTCTCGATATCTCGGGTGTCAACGGCACAAAAGCAAGCGACAACTTGCAATATTTCCAGGGATATAATCCAATTAAGGTGCTTGACCAGTACATTACGTTTGTACCGTTGAGATACTCAGGTCAGCCACATTTGGTTTCGAGCAAAGATTTCACTGCCGACATGAACGCCATTCCTAACTGCGCAGTAGCCATACCAAATGCTTTTTCATGCCAGGGCCAAACTGTTGGTCAAAATCATGACACTCAGCACGCCAGAGCCTTTGCTATTGCCAATCCGCTAAAAACTTATGATCTTTCAATTCCCCATTCGTTTATTCACATCAGCTTGGGGACAAACACTTGCCATTTCTGGTGCGACGCAGTCCCTTATCCAATTTACGATCAAACTTTCGGGTACGCGCCTCCAAGCCCGTTCTTTGCGCAGTCAGGTCCGATGGACGCTACTGCAGCTGTTGCAACTGCAACCGTGACTCCCTTGGGTCTTGAATTTATGCCTTATACAATCTGGGGCGCATTGACCTCTCTTTCAAATTCAGGCGGAAGTTACCCTAACCTCAAAAAAGTTCTTACTCAGCGCTGCAACGAAATGAAACACGGCTTTCAGGAAAGCGACCTCGAATCAGTGCTCAGCAGCATGCTCCTTCCTGGAATTACAGACTATTATATTTATCCTGATAGCAGTGGCAATGTCACCGTCGCACCCTCGCTTTCCAATCCTATTCCGCCGACATGGGTTTTGTCTGGTGGCTCTGCCGATGGAACCAAGCAAGAAATAGATTCGAATGGTGATACTACTTTTGGTGCAGGGCTACCAATTCCTCCGTACATAGTTGAAGTGGAAGTAGAAGGCATCGGCGGTGGTAGCGGAGTTTACTTGGAATGCGATAGTATCAAGTGGACTGCCGGCACCGGATACAATGGCAATCTTGGCGATGTGGAAGTAACACATGACTCCTATGCTCAGTGTATCGCTGGAGGACTTATTTGAGCTTTGGACCTGTTTTTTGCTTTAGTTTTTGAGGAAAAAAATGTCGATTGAGAAGAACCTGCTTATTGCTCTAATACTTGCTTTGGTCTTCTCCCCTCCCGGATATACTCAGCATTTTAAGCCTCCTAAAAAGAACACGGCTGAGTTGCAAAAAACAAAAGCAACTATGCAAGAAATGGCATTGAATATGTCTAGAAAGCAATCTACTTACTGGCAAGATATTAGCTCGGCGCCGTCGTTTCCTCTGCCTCTGTACAAAGGTAATCAGACTAAATTTTTTAAGCCTAGCGCTGGTGCTGCTGCGCTTCTTGAAAATTCCCACAATCGCACGATAACTATGATAACCCAAGATGCAGCAGCAACTGTCTATCAGTTTTATCAAAGAGAATTGCCTACTGCCGGCTTTGTATTAGATCGCAAATTTCCCAGTCAGGTTGGTAAGGCTGGCATCTTCGTTTTAAAAGGTGACTCGGCTAAATCCTGCGCATCAGTAACAATCTCTCCTAGAGTTACCCCTACAAGTATGGCCTCTCAAGTAACGATTTCTGTCTTTGATATACCGGGGCCGCCGGTGAAGAAGTAGCAGCTTCGCTCTCAAGAAAGGACGATTTATGTCTTACCAATTTATAGGTCTGCTTATCATCTTTTCAATTGGAGCTGTTGCAAGTTGTTTTCAGTCTCAAGCTCTTCAGGAACATGCACGAAAGGCTGCGTCCGTTGCAGGCGGGAGTGACAACAACGCCTCAACATTAGCACCACAGACTGGCATCAATAAAGCCTCAGCATCAGCGCTGCAACCTGGCATCAACAAAGTCTCAGAACATACACAATCGAAATCTCCTGAAGATTCTGCTTCGACATTACTTGACTATGGTCAAGGAGAGAAGTCCAGCAAAATATTCCACGAGATTTTGCAAAATGACCTCAAAGAAGCAGACGCTAAAAAGGCTCGCATTGCCATAGATTTGAATAATGAAGCCGTTGCTTTATATTTGTCCGCTACAAGTCAAAAGGACCCCAGGCGCGCGGGAGAACTATTGCTCTTAGCCAGAAATTGCCTTGCCACTGCTCAGACTATGGCGAGTCAATTTAATCTAAGTAAGACACAGGTGGCTGTGTCCTACAACCAATACATGGTAATTGATTCGTTAGGAGAGAAAAGTAAGGCAACAAGAATATTGGATATTGCGTCAAAACGAAGACGTGATTTGAAGCCCGCAATCTCGCACGGGGTGCTGCCATGATTGATGACGAGAATCACCCTGGCGGCCAGCCTATAGACGATCTGCATGTAGGCGACCTGCATCCAGGCGACCAGCAAGTTGGCGATGTGCAAGTCGGCAACTTGCACGTTGGTGACCAGAAGAAACTATCCCGCAAGGCAGAATTGATGCTGTCTATGGTGACGGTGCTTTATGCTGTTCTTGCATTTGGTTTTCAATATCCCAAAGTACAAACTACAATAATGCCGGTTTGTGCCGTGTGGAATTTCCTCGGCTTGCAGCAAAAATGGAACCTTTTCGCGCCGGTAATACCACATGCAACTACTCATTTGATGGGCATTGTTACTCTTTCTGATGGTGAAAAAGTGTTGTTTGTGCCACCACATCAGAGTATGCAACCTTTGCATGAACGCATGCGCTACAACCGGTATTTAAAGTGGGCGGCAGACTATGCGCCCTTTTCAGGCTATCACCCATACCTGCCACAACTGTGTACTCATGTCCTTCAAGAATTCAGTTTTCCCGACGATAAGGCAAAGTCCTGTTCTCTTCTTATGGAATTGAGTCCAATCAGCAATCCGGCAGAAAAGGTTAGTTTAAGAGATGAGCCGCCCCAGCATTGGTTCCACTGGCCGATTTACCGCCAGGAAAACTCTGAAGGAGGCTTAAATGTTGGCGGCACTCACTAAGAAGTGGCGAGGATTTTGGTTTGAGCCAATCGCAACAGACACAATTGCTGTTTATAGAATTTTGTTCGGTCTTCTGTCTTTAATTGTACTTTTAGACATCTCAGGAAGTTTTTTCGTTTGGTATGGGCATGACGGCGTTTTGTCTACCTCTACCCTCATAAAGTATGGCTGGCTTGGGCTGCCGCGTTTTGACCTGTTTCTGATTGCTGGACAAGATTGGGTCTCACAAGCCTACTTTTATTCACTTATTGTTGCAGCCGCCTGTTTGACCATAGGACTGGGCACCAGATTTAGTGCAGGCTATTTGGCAATGGGCTTTATCTCGCTTTTCAACCACAACCCATTCATTTTCAACTCTGGCGAGGCTCTACTTAGATTAAACGCAATCTTCCTAACTTTCTCTCCAGCAGGCAATCGATATTCTGTCGATTGCTGGTTGAGAGAAAAGAGAGGCATGCCACAGTTTCCTTCTTTCAGTTGCCCCTGGGCGCAGCGCATGATTCAGTTGCAGCTGACCATCGCTTATGCTGGAACATTTTGCACTAAAATGCGAGGACCGCAGTGGTGGAATGGTGATGCTGTCTATTACGCGACCCGATTGACTGAATTCATCAATTTGCCACTTCCATTGCTCAATCAAATCTGGTTTTGCCATGTTTGCACCTGGTTAACGCTGATCATTGAGTTAGCAGGATTTACTCTAATCTGGTTCAAGCCAATACGACCATACATAATTGTGGCGTTGCTTATTTTTCACCTGGGAATTGCTTATCTGTTTTTCTTGCCTATATTTCAGTTTCTATTCATAACTGCGCTTATTACTTTTATTGAGCCTGACATTGTTAGGTCTGTCGTTGAGTCTGCTAACGGGCTATGGCGACAAGCCTTTAATCGGAGCAAAACAATTGACACAACTGCTCCTCAATCATGACAGAGCTGCTGTTTCAATCTTGGAGGAACTTTCTCGCTGATTCCCCGTCTCTGCCGACAAGAGACAGGAGAAATTCTCATGAGAAATGTTATTGTGGCTCTAGGGCTGCTCAGTCTATCCATCGCTTGTTTGTTACCAGTGCAAGCTGATGACGTGAGCAAAGGCAAGGCGCCATTTATGACTGAAACGAAAAACGGTCGAAAATTTTACGTGCGCGGTACTCGTCACATGCGAGTGAAATCTACACGTGCCTGCAAAGCGAAAACAGTCACCACAACTGTCACGACAAAGAAACACAAATAGTCTAAGCCGTTAGGAATGCTCGCACGGGGCGGACTTCTTGTTTATTCAGAAGGCTATTTTGCCTTGAATAACTAAATCGAGATTCTCAGACCTGGGGACACATGTAAATTTGGAAACCACAATTTGCTTCAGCCTTTTATCTTGATTGTTGCCCAGGACGGAGAATGTCTTTTTGTCGTCTGAAAATAACGGAATCGTCTCTTCCTTATGAATGGGTATTCCGTCTTTGTAGATTTTGTGGACAATTGCAATGAGCCCTTTGCTCAGGGTCTTCTCGACTCTGGAAAAGGCGTCATCGGCAACTGATGACCAATCAACACTTATTTTCTCTGGCATCATCACCTTTGAATCGAGAGTCACAGTCAATTTGCTGTCATGCAGAGACTTGCCTGGGAGAAAAGAAAAATGTCCATTTATCTTGCTGGCAATATCGGTTGCTTTCGCACTCCAATTTCGTGGTTCGAAATTAGCAGTGATTTTTGGATGTGGCAAGTTCAAGAGTCCAGGTGGATCAATCACTTTCGCGGAAAGACGACAGCGATCGACCTCACCTTTTAACTGTGCGTCAGCTTTTAACCCGGCATCGACGCTGTTCTCTCCAAATGCTAGCTTTTCGAGTTTGAGATTGCTTAAGGCGATCTCCTTTAAGCATGGATTTCTCCACCGGCCTGGAACATCGAATTCCATTGTTTCGTTCAAAGAAAAATTCAACTGATTAGGAAGTAGCTTTTTTAGCAGGCTTACTAGCTGTTCTTTATTGAGTTCAATTACACAATCATCAAGCGAAACTTTCTGTCCCGAGTGATCGCATGTAATGTGCATCTTGTTCAATTTCATCGATACCGACCCGAAGCCTAAAATTGGCGTGCCGGTTTTTCCATTGAGATCGAGGTCTATAGTCGATTTTGAGGCACCAAGCGTAGCGCCAATTTTGCCAGCCAGTTTGTCTATATCGATCAGCTTTTCATGATTTTTCGTTATGCTTATGTGTCCGCCAGAAAACTCCAGATTCAAAGGCGAGATGTTTATAGTGCCATCCTTGTTCTGATTCAATGAAATTGCGCTGAGACTCTTGATTTGAGACTTGGACAAATCAACTTGCAATTCTGCTTTAGGTGTTTTTATCCTAAAGGATTTGGCTTGCACTTCGGCTCCATTGAGCTTGATTGTGGGTGCTGCGCCAGTTTCGACTGAAAATGGATCAAGCTTAATTCCAGCGACTGAAAGCTCGATTTCTCCTTCAGCAATCTTTTTTGTGATTGTGGCATCCAGTAATTGCAGAGGAGTGGAAGAAACTAGTTTGCAGCTATCATGGCTGCTGCCGGCATGCTCTTGAATATTGAAAGGAAATGCGGAACCAGTAGCGAATTTTGAGGAAATTGCGCTTGTTCCGCTGAGCAAGTTGATGCCACCATTGGATGAGATTGAGCCGGATGCATCGATTTCGTTGTTGTTATCTTTGAAGTTGTGAGAAAGCAACGAATGATTGAGTGTTAAACTTGTGTCTTTCAAGGTCAGCGTTTGCTGGGCGCTATGTTCTTCTATTGAAACTGGTCCTAGAGATAGTTTTGGTGCAATTTCTCCGTTTGCAGTTTGCGCTGTAATAATGTCGTTTTCACAATTGACAGAAAGTTGAGCCTCTATTGCTGTTCCTGTCTGAGGGAGAATTTTGAGTTCCTTATTTGTGTAGCAAGAATTTCCAGCTAACTGCAATGAAGACACAAGCTGCCCGCTCCAGTTTTTCTTGTCTTTAAACACTACGTTGTTTAAGCTGAGTTGCGAGTTTTCACCAAATGCAATGACATTACCCTGGTGCGAAATTGAAGCTCCTGGTCGAAAGTTCACTTTCAGGTGTTGTACGGAAAATGATTCGAATAATTGTTCGTCCTGAGCATTTATGTCTTCGTTTTGATGAACGATTTGCTGCAGAATATTCATTACGATATTGCGTGCAAAAGTAAGCCAATCAGCATTTATGCGCCGGTCTGAGAGGGTGACATCTGTCGGCATGGGAATTCTTTCAATGCTTGCAGCTTTGCTTAAAGTAAAATGCCCGCTGGTGTGTTCTAAATTGATAATGCCGCCATCTTCAATTTCAGCCGAACATTTAATCTGGAAAGCAGTCTTTTCCGGGAATTCTACATTCTTGCCTAACAGCTTATGTTTGCCTGGAAGAAAAGTGCCTTCAGCCTCCAAATCGAGCTTTGAGCAGGCGGATAACACCGATTGAAACAACTTATCCTTAATTTGCAGTTTTAGCGATGCAGGAATGAGTTTTGGAGGCTCAACTTCGTGCGCCCGCTGGCAAGACGAGATGAAGGCTGTCGCGCATAACGTGACAAGAGAAATTTTTACGCACCTGGAGGCAAATGACGAGCTCGAAATAGAATTAATCATGAAAACACTACCAGATGACTCTTGTCCTTAGTCTATTCACCTCAGGTTCATCTTTCAAGCTTAAGATGTAATGTATGTGTGAAAGGAGTTTTCCAATGGGGCGTTTTGTTATGAGAACGGAGTGCGAATGCAGTGCCGAAGAGCTGTTTAGCTGGCACATGCAGCCGGGCGCTTTTGAGCGTTTGTGTCCCCCTTGGATCAAAGTGCGCGTTCTCAAGCAAGAAGGGAGTATTGCGGAAAATGGCACAGTTCTCATTGAAATCATCGATGGGCTTGTCAAATTTAGATGGCATCTTGCGCACGACCAGTATGTTGCAAACCAGCAGTTTTCAGATTATCAAATTAGTGGTCCTTTCAAAAAATGGAGGCACTTACATAAGTTTGTAGCTGCAGGTGAGGGATCTGTTTTAGTTGATGAGATTGAGTACGAATTGCCCATCTTGGGTGTCTTTGGTGTCTTTGCAGAGCCGTTTGTCAATTTACGGCTGGGGCAACTTTTCAAATTTAGGCATGAGGTAACTTACAAAAGCACTAAAACTAGTGCCGCGTGACGAGTCACTGGTTTCGTTTCAACTTAATCCCTTTGAGCTGCTGCGAGGAGTGAATGTTCAAAGTCACATAGACGCCTTGAGCCAGATTATAAGCCGTTGATCCACGAAGAAGACCAAATGCTTTCGAATACATTTCGCGCACTTTATTGTCAAAAAACACGTCATTGGGAGTGATACTCATCTATCTTAGAGTACATGTGCAAAGCAAATGTCTATTGGCCACATTGTTTTTGCAGTGGGAAGAATGGTAATCCATGCCCGTTTGCATAAGTCCGGAAAAATGGTGGCATGCAAACATTGTGTTGTGTGGTTGGAACCTGCTAAACGAAAAGTCGTCTACCACCGCGCTCAGCAAAATAAAATGAATTTTGATTTTTGTTGACTACCTGAGTCAAATGGATTAAAGGAGACGACCATGAAAAGAGTACACAGGCTCTTCGCGTTGGCATGCGTAGCGAGCGGATTATTCGTTCAAGCAGCGAACGCTCAAGAGTTTATAAGCACAAACAGATCTTCGGAAAGATCGATCGACAATTTCAACGCATCACTTGACGCGACTGCATTAAACATGGCCAGGTCTTATGACGAACGATGCGCACAGGCAGCCAATATCAATATGATGAACTCAGCGGCAAGCAATATGAGCAACCAGCCAATGTCAGACAGCTTCCAACGTAATAATCTGGCTTCTCAAATATATTCAAACAATGGTTCCAATCAAGGTGCTCAAAACCAGGGTAACAACCAGGGCAATAATGGTTTCTTTGGTGGCAGCATGTTAGGAGGCGGTGGTTGGGGTGGTGGCATAGGCTTGCCACTTGCTGGTTTAGGTGGCGGTCCTAACAACCCGACATTCGGCCGCAATGGCGGTTTCAATACCATGATCAATAATGATCAGGCTAACAGGCAAAATCTAGTTCGTTCTGGTACCAGAGCTGCGCTAAATCGAAGTGGCCCGGGACCATACTAAATTGGATTGTGATCTAAATTTGTGAAAGAAACGTCGCTTCCGATTGTCTAAGGAGCGGCGTTTCGACTCGTATAGCCAATAAGGGGTCCGGCAAAAGAAAGAATCATCATGAATGCAATACTACTGTTATGATTATTTTTGGAAATGCGCTTCGTGCCTGTCTTAATGCGGCTTATGGAGGACAATATCATAATGGAAAGAATGGCATTGGCGACAATAGCAATGTTGATGATTTCAACGCAGTGCCATGCGAATAACGTGCTTTCAGGTCATGTGGAAGAAAGAGGTGGCTCTGCATCTCGTCTTGCAAGACCTGCTTTGCCCATCAAAGACTCTCTGTCTAGTGTCGGCGGGCAACAAAAAGGTCATTTAGATAAGCAGCCGCAAATATTCAACTCACTGGATAAAGGCTCTTTTGACTTCAGCGCGTCCCCTAAGAAAACTGAAGCCAGTAAGACGGTGACAAGCCCTGATGACGAATCCCAATCAAAGATGGGAATTGCGTGGGAACAATGGCATAAGCGATTTCAAAATCGCCTTTACGAAATGTGGGAGAGATATGGTGATATTCCAGGCGAAGCCACCATCGACATAACTGTCACCAGGAGCGGTAAAGTCGACTTTGCAATGTCTAACTTTTACGTGCGTCACGACGAAGTGATGTCGGCGGCTCAAAGCAATCTCTTTCACAACCGCGTAGAGCAAGCTCTATCGCAATTGAAGCATTCCGATGTGCTCAGCTTTCCACTTGGATCAAGCAGAGAAAGTATAACTGTGAGCACTAAAATCGCGCACTCCGAGCAAGATGATGGCATAACCGGATTTAGTTGGAAGAAAGATGACATTGAGCAGGTTCATCGCCGCTAACTCATTTTGCTGAGGGAACCATCAGCAGATGTTCCCGTCAATCAAGCTTCTCCTGGTGATTCATTTGCTAAAGGCAGAGAATTTCTCTTACAAGTGGAAGCATCAAAATGATTGAAAGAAAATTCAGAGAGTCAATTCTCTCGTTGTTTTTGGCTGTTTTATTTTCCATAACTTTTGGTCAAACTTGTTTGGCTCTAGATCTAAGCAACAACTTAGCTTTTAGTCAAAGCTCTCCAGCCGAACTCAGTTTTCCTCTCCTGCCTCAGCATGCTGTTAAACCCTCGCCAATAGGCATGGAAATTTACCAGTATGACAATAGCCCATTGGGAAGTCGAAAGCCACTATTGCTGGTGCATGGGTTGCTTGGGGAAATTCACCCTTGCTTTCGTTGGCATGAACTTGCTGAATATCTAGACAGCGATATTGCTTGCCAGAGCAAATTCAAAATTTACCTGGTGAGATATAACTCCAGCCTTGCCCTGGCAGATTTAACCAGAGAATTCGCTGTTGCCGTCCGCAAGCTTGCACCTAACGGTGGTTTGACCGTAATAGCTATCAGCATGGCAGGCACGATTGTTCGCGATTCGATGGTTGATCCTGCTGTTAATCAGCGCATTTCCCGCGTGGTGACACTTGGATCTTTCTTTCGTGGGTCTCCGCTATTTTGCAGGGAGTGGATGAAAAAGAGTATTCGCAAGAGGCATCTGTCGCCATTCTATAGATTTGAACGTCAGCTCGGGTACAAAATCTATTTTGCTCGCCATAAAAATCTTTCGCATGATTTTGCCTGGGACAATGTAGATAATCAGGAGCCCCGGGAGACCATGCTTGCAAACAAGCCTGAAAATGAAGATCAGTCTCACTCGTTGATTGCGGTTTCATTAGCCAGCTCTGTTCGACCAGGCTCAGACGGTAAATTTGTTGTTTATGCCGGATATTTGCACAATCAATATTTTCCAAAAAAGCGAACTGAATTGCGAACCTTTGTGGTATCACCGTTTGTCTTTTTGCGAAGCACCTTACCAGCTCATTTCGGTCGCGAGCACCAGGCACTTAGGCTCTTAAATTATTTGATCGCAGATGCGGTACCCGGAAAGGAAGGTAGTCCTAAGTTTATCTATACGCTTAATGATGGTATCAGCCCAATTTCAAGCGGTTTGCTTCTTTCTGATGAATTTGCCGCTAACACGTCTTTCACCAATGAGGCTGTTTTCGACAAAATAACATCTCATAGCAATGCAGGAAAACCGCGCTTGTTTGATAACGTTGATCACCTTTCATATATTGAACGCCATAGACCGCGCAGTGCTGGGCAGAACGTGACTGACTTGCTTTCAAAGAACGAGCCGGCTAGACCCATATTCGCTTGGGTTCTGAACGATATTTTGGAATGACTCTTAAAATAATCAACCATTTGGCTTAGAAGCATCCGTCATTGTAATGAGTGGGGTCTGCTCTTTTTGATGATTACGACCTCTGTTGACATCGTGATAGCTTGGAATTGTGCAGTGACGGGGACAAAACCATGAAGCACGATATTTTATTAGCTGGTTCAGATACTCTAACAATCGACGATGCTGAGACTTTATGCTCATCACACAGAGACAGTGTGCGGCGCAAGCTTGCATCTAATCCAAGTTGTCCCGCTTCGGTTTTGTTCAAGCTACTTTTTGACAGGAACGTCGAAGTTCGCGCTAGTCTTGGTTTGAATCCTTCTGCCGAAGATTTCGTTCTAGATTCGCTTTGTTTGGATAAATCAATGACCGTGCGCTTTCATATGGCTGGAAATGCGAAGCTGGGGGCGCAACGATTGAATTTGTTGATGCTCGACAAAAACCCATACATAGCAGAGCGCGCTTACTTAACAAACGAGATTCGGATTTTGGAAGAACAAGTAGCTCATATAAAACCAAGCAAGAGTGATGCAAAACCGCTTCTGGGGCAATTGCTTGTTGCTGCGGGCTTGTTGAGCAATTCGGACTTGCAAACGGCCCTCACCTTCGCAGCAAAATACTCTAGGACTCTGGGCAATGTGCTGGTGGCAAAAAAGATACTTCAACGAAAAGATGTTGTAGCTGCTTTGATTGTTCAAGGCCAAATTGCTGCATGCAAGTTGAGCTTCAGAGAAGGAGCGTTTTGTTTAGGAAAAAAGTCTGGTCTGTATGAATCTCTTAGCTTTTGCTCGGAAAAACATACTCAAAAACTATACTATTTCCACATTTAAGTTAAGGAATCTTAGTTGAGCTTTTGCGGGCAGACGGGTGAGCAAACTCTATGTTCAATGTTCGCATATAGGTTTGCAACCCTGCGTCTTGAATAGGAATCAATCGTGCTTCTTCTCCGGACTCATTGTGGTGTGAGTGCCAGAAGTTGGGAGGTGTAATGAAAGCCGAATAAGGCTTCCAATCTTGCCTTACTGGTTTTATCAATTGGCCGTCCTGGTCAATATCGCGCGAGATCAACGAATAGCAGCCTGGTTTGCAATTTAGTATCAGATCTAGAGCAACCGAGTTGTGGCGGTGGGGCGGCTGCACGGCATCTTTCGGCAGCAGACCGAACATTGCCCAGAGAGTATGAGTCGCTGTCATAGTCTGAGGGAAATTTTTGTTGGCTAGAAGAACCGAAACACGATTACGGTCTTTTGCTGAAGGATCGGCGGCAATTGCCGCCAACTCTCTTTCGCAATCTTCGGCTTTGTATAAAGTTGGTGAAAAACGTTTTTCGCTTGCGCTGACACCTAGATAGCGAAGTAGTGGTTCGTCTGTAACCCAATATAGTGCAGAGTCTGTCTCGGCAGTGTGTGTTAATTCGCTTCCAAAAGGCAGCACAAAAAAGTCGCCTGCCTTCCATTCTAATGTTAGTTCGTTTCTTTGAGTCGTGCCTTTGCCACGAATTACAAAATACAATTCGGAGGTAGCATTTACTGAAGTACAAATTTTTTCGCCGGGCTCAATGCGAATGAATGCTGCAGACAAATTTGGGCTGCTTGCCGGCCCCTCACACAGAAGTTTGTCAGCCAGATCAAAAGGGATTATTCTTGTTGCTCCTTGCTCGTGCAGGTGGCTCAATAATTCTGCAAAAGGAACTTGAGAAATGACTCCCTGAGCCAATGGATTTGCCGCTCTGCTGTATTCAAAGTATTGGACATCCTTTTCCAGCTCTGATTGTGTTGTGCTGTTCATCTTCTTTGCCCCTCCGCGTATATCAGTATAAACGAAATGTCAAAATTAGAGTGGCGCTGATGTCTACGGGTTTGGATGGATTAACATCACAAGGCCGTTTTTATTGTCGATGAGTTTTGTTAATCTGATCTGGCACTGAAATTCTTTGCCGCGTCTGCTTGTAGAAGCTGATTTTAGCTCTGCATTGTGATCGTCTGACGCCAGGAATGCATCAATCGCTATTCTTAGTTTGCCAATCGGTAATCCAAAGTCTAAATCATATATAGACTTGTTTTTGACTTCGTCTGCTCTTAGTCCCCAGAGTTCGTATGCAGTATCATTCCAGAGCAAAACTTCACTCTTGGAATTGAGGGCAATAACTGCGCATTCAAGACTGCTTAGAACTGATTTGAGTAGCTTATTCACCATATTCAGCTCGCTGCTAATTTCGCGCAGCTCGGAGTTCATAGTTTCGAGTTCTTCGTTGGTTGATTGAAGTTCCTCATTCATGGTTTCCAACTCTTCGTTGGTAGATTGAAGCTCTTCATTGGTTGTTTCAAGTTCTTCGTTTGTAGATTGCAATTCTTCATTGCTTGTTTCCAGCTCTTCCCTGGCAGCCTGAAGATCTTCATTTAGTTTCTCTAGTTTCTGATTAGTTTCGAGAAGGTCGTTTTGTAGTTTTGCAGCTTTGCTTACGTCCGTGAAGGTCAGGCTCACTCCTAAGAGTTTCGATTCGCTTAGCAGAGGGCAAACATATACTTCCAACGACATGACGTTTCCGTGAATGTTTTTGTATTCGATAGATTCGAGCAAATAAGGTTTGCGTGTTCGATAGCAGTTGTCTATGACAGAACGCAATTCAACTGGACGATAAGACAGCTCAAGATCTTGAAATAGGCTTCCTAACATGCTTTCGTTAATGCCGAAAGTCGAACGCGCGGCTTCGTTTGCCAGAACCAATGTGCCCTCGGTGCTAAGTAAGAGTTGGGCTGTAAGTCCGTTTTCAAACGATCTGTCTCTTAACAGCGTAATGCCAGTTTGATCAGTTCTATTTTTGTTTACGGGTTGATCGAATGAGCGCGAAAATATTCTGACCCCCGGCCAGCCCGTTTTGAAAAATATGCGGTGTTTTAAGTTTAGCGGTTTGAATAAATCTCCATTCGTAAGCATTAGTTCTGCATTGCCTAAAAAGAGATAGCCCTGATTATTTAGTGCAAAATGAAGGCGAGAGAGAATTTTTCGCTGAGTTTCAGCATTGAGGTACATTAATGTATTGCGACAAACCAGGAGATCTAATTTTGAAATTGGGGGGTCTTGTATCAGATCGTGCCGTCCAAAAATGACTGCTCGTCGCACATCGAGTTTGAATGAATATCCAGATCCGTTTTTTGTGAAATACTTTTCTCTGTATTCTTCGGGAACGCTGCTGATTTCTTCTTGTGAATAGTTTGCTGCTCTCGCTTGCGAAAGAGCCGCTTCGTCCATGTCTGTTGCGTAGATTTTTACCCTGCGCAGAAAATTGTCAAATCCTAGAGCTTCGGCAAATAAAATAGCCAGTGAATAAGGCTCTTGTCCGCTGGCGCAACCTGCCGACCAGACTCTAATCGATTCATGCGGCTGCTTTGATTTGATAATCTGTTGAATGACTTCCTGAGCTAAAAATTCCCAATCGGGCAAATCACGAAAAAATGAAGTTACGTTGATCAAAATAGTATTGAAGAGCGCAGCAAATTCTTCTGGGTGCACTTCCAAGAAGTCTAGATACTCTGCGAAATCATTGATTGCGACCTCTGCCATGCGCTTTGTGATGCGGCGGCAGAGACTTGAGCGCTTGTAGCCGGTGAAGTCTACTGTTCGAGAGCGTTTAATATATTCGAGCAAAGACTCGAAATTTTGATCTGCAGGCTCATCTATTTTTATTAAACACTCCAGTATTCACGATGGAAACAATAGCAGGCCCAATCTCATCTAGCAAAAGTTCGTAATCGACAAGCCCTGTATGCATGGCGGAACTTGGCATGCCGCCGAACTGCGCTTCATCATGATTTTGAACAATGATAGTTCCGCCCATTTTTTTTATTTCGGCTATTCCAATTGACCCATCGCTCCCATTTCCGGTGAGTATAAGTCCTATGGCTCTCTCTTTGAAGCTTGTGGCCATTGATTGAAATAGAATGTCGGCTGATGGTCGAAGGAAGTGCACTGCGGGGCTGTGTGACAAGTTTAGTTTACCGTCAGGGGTAACAAGCAAGTGGTGATCTGGAGGGGCAATATATACGGTCGAGATATTTGCTATTTCACCAGCTTCGGCTTGTTTGACCTTTAGTTTCGTTCTGCGGCTCAATATTTCGGCCATATGGCTTTCGAAAAGTGGCGACAGATGCTGCACTATCACGATGATTACCGGTAAATCCTCCGGTAGAAAATTCAGAATCGTACTAATGGCTGCCAATCCCCCAGCGGACGCAGCTATGCCCAGCAACTTTCTGTGGTCTGTGCTGGGCTGCAAGCCGTTTTCCTGGGAGTTGTTCATTCGAACTCATATTGTAGTTTTCTTTTGAGAGGATGATTCTATAAGTTACGTACCATTTTTCGACGATAACTCGAAAAATAAAGAGTTATCTCTTGACTTGTGCTAGACTTCATACGACTCTTATAAGTTTCACTCCCCAAAGATTCGCTTAATCACTCGTCAACCTGCTCTGTTTAACAGTTAGAACATCACCAGGTGTATCTTGCGACTGATTAATACGAATTCAGATTGTGCAAGAACACAGAAGTAGGACCAGTGCTTCACTGGAAGGTAAAGCAAAATGTTCAGCCACCGATTTGAAACTGTTCATCTTACCGCCACCTGTTTGTTACAAGACTTGCGAAAGCATCTTGAAACTCCCTATAAGCTTGATTCCAATCAACTGCTAGAAGATCTTACGGCGGCTTTAGAAGAATTGTCGGTTGCAAGTGAAGAGATCTATCAACAAAATGCTGAGCTAATAGCCGTCCAGGAAAGACTTTATGTGGAGACTTTCCGATTCAAAAGTGTTTTTGATCATGCGCCGACTGCATATGTCATCAGCGATAGAACGGGCAAAATCAAATTGGCAAATTCCTCAGCCGCAAAGCTATTCAATATCGACGCACGAGAGCTCGTGGGCAAGCCTCTTTCAGTTTACTTTCCATCCAAAGAATTGTTTGCTGAAATAAATGAGCTAGGAAGCGGCGAACGAGGGCCGATTGAACGGCAGATGGAGATTCGTCCCCGTGGATTGGAGCCGATCACTACAATGGTCAATTTATACCAAGATGATGACGAAGATGTGGCCAAAGCTGATTTGTTTTGGGTCATCCAAGACTTGAGTCGTTGCGTGAAGCCCGGTGACGATGTCTCTTCATCTGATAAGAAGCAATAAGTGCTTCTATGTTGCTTGCAACAACTGTTAGTTTTTGCCGTGTGCACAATGTTCGTTGCATGACCTTGATATCATCTGCGGTGGCGGCGATAAATACATTAGCCATCTTACTCATCCAGGTCAGTGTAATCTTCAAATTGAGTACAGTTGCGAGCTGCATCCAGAAGCGCATCCTGTACCATGCGCTTCTGTTGTTAGTATGCTTCGCCAATCTTCGACATGTTAGACGTGTGAGAGTTCCCAACTTTGTTCAATCTTTTTCTTTGTGATGATTACTTCAAGGCCAGTTCTCAGCCCGAAAGCAACTGCGCCCTGATTAAGCACTTGATGATTGTGTTGATCAGCGACGGATGTTGCTGCAGGCGAGGATGATTCCTTTGTCTTTCAATCTAAATCTTAATGATTGCTCGGAGTCGGTGACAGCCAGCGAATGCGGCTTCTGTAGCGTGAAGTCTTGAAATGAAGGCGTTTTGGATTGTAAAAGTAAGTTATACTGATTGTGTACGGTCGGCTGAGCAAAATCAGTTTCACAAGCACAGTCGCATTTATTGCCTTTCTAAACTTAGAATCTCTGGTTTACCTAAATCACCGACAGCGAACGTTGAATGAATTGCTGTGCTTAGGGTGAACTGTTGCAATAAGACGCGGGTCAAACCGGTATGAGAATGCTACTTTGTGAGCCACAGGGCGATCTCGCTTCAGAACTACTTTCCTACTTTGAAATGTGTAACTATTTCGTAGACTTGGAACCCAACGGTCTTCGAATTCTTGAATGTCTTCGTGAGCAGCATTATGACGTAATTGTGATGGAAATGGCCTTGCATGGTTTAGATGGGATTTCGGTGATTAAGGCCTTTCGTGCGAATAAAGGTATTACTCCAATCCTGCTCCTTACAGGTAGTATTTCGTCATTGGAACTTCAAAGTGCCTTTGATTGTCGTCAGTGATTTAAAAGCGCGAGAATTAGCTGCGCAGAAAACTTTTCGAAA
>CAZJLR010000027.1:0-5387 GCA_964546815.1 uncultured Candidatus Obscuribacterales bacterium
CGCCCTTGCAAAATCCCCAGATTTGCAAGGGCGATTCATTTCTGCCTTCCACAACTGCCTTCCACAGCGCGCTCCCGAGCCGCTCCACAAGATCTTTTTCACGGGGTACGACCTTGTCACAAACGCCGCTTATTATCATTCTTACCAGCCCAATCAACCCGATCCTGAATCGCCCTTGCAAAATCCCCAGATTTGCAAGGGCGATTCATTTCTAGCGATTGCAAAAGCCGCAGGCTTGCAATGGCAATTTAATTCTGGGATCATCAAAGAGTAGTGCACCGATGCGCTAGAGTGGCATATGAAAACTGAAAGCTGTCATCGAGCGTATCCCAATTGAGCGATACCAAATTAAGTCAAGAAACCGTGTTGAAAGTCGCGTGGCCCACCCCACAGGACTACAGCGAGGCGATTCAAAATCCGCAAGACTGCTTTTCCGACCCCGACTTAATTAACGGCACTGTAAGCACAGATGCACTTGGACTTCCCCGCGTGGCCAGCGGCATGTTCGCTAGCGTGTACAAAATCAACACCGACAGCAACAATTGGGCTGTTCGCTGTTTTCTGCGCAACTTGCCAGAAACACTCGAACGCTATGTAGTCATAGAAGAGGAATTGCATAAAGTCGGCTTATCATCAACAGTTGAATTTGACCTGCAAGAAGAAGGAATAAAGATTCACAACCGAAATTTCCCCATGCTCAAAATGCAGTGGTGCAGCGGCATCTCTTTGACGACATGGCTAGAAAAGCATCTCAACGACCCAGCTTCACTTAAACGGTTTCTCGATAATTGGCAGTCAACTGTTGCAGAAATGCAAAACGCAGGCATCGCGCACGGTGATTTGCAACACGGCAACATTTTAATCGACAAAGAACAACTCCGCCTGGTCGATTACGATGGTATGTATGTGCCTTCCCTTGCAGGAAAAGAAAGTTGCGAAATAGGACATCGCAATTATCAACATCCCCAACGAGACAAAACTCACTTTGGACCTTACCTGGACAACTTCGCCGCAGCACTGATTTACTTTTCAGTGAAGATACTCTCTATCGACAATAGACTCTGGGACAGGCTCGGGGCAGGCGATGAGTGCATTCTCTTCCGCGCGCAAGATTTGCAAAACCCCATCGAATCCGAAATATTTGGAATACTAGAACAACATTCTTCAAAAGAAATCAGAAGATGCTCATGGATAATTCGAGAACTGCTGCGCACCAGAATAGATCTCCTTCCATCCTTGAATGAAGTTTTGCATTGGGATCACAGTAAAATTGACCATCTAGAGTCGACTCTTCCCCATGTTCTGCCGCCAGGTATCAGCCGTTTCAAAGCATCAACAAAAACATCCACACAAACACAAGCTGTGGACAACACGGCAAATGAAAATGCCCCGTGGTGGGCATCGCACATTCCAAATTCTGCTGCGTCAAACTCACAGTATCCATCAACAAATACCACCCCAACAGGATTTACTATCGCGCCAAAAACATTTGCTGCACTGATTGTGTCTTTAGCTTTGATAATAGGAACGTTCTTTTGCATAGAAACCTATAATTCAAACGTGGTTAAAACGAACAATCAAAGAACTCAAACCCTCCAGGCAGAGAAATATGCTCGATATGCAAGAACACTTGAATACGCACGCCATGCTGAAAATTCAGCAACACCAAACAACAACAATCTAGCTGCGGCGGAGAATATCTACACGCAACTGGTAAACCAATTTAACGACGCACAAAGCTATGACGCCATTACGGAAACAAATGGCACAAGATTGAAACTTAAAGAACAGGCTGAGCAAGGGCTACTGCGCGTCAAATGGGAAAGAATGACCCCAGAGCAAAGAAGTAACCAAATCCAAATCGCTCGCAGTAAAACAGGAGCAGCATGGCGCGTATACACTGCAGAAACTGCTCTAACACAAAAGGATTTCCTGAAGGCCATTGACCAATTCAACCTTGCACTAGTGGATTCACCCACAGGCACCCCATATCAAAAGCTTGCCCGCGCAGACGTTTACTCAAAGTTAGCTGATGTCCAGCTAGAAGCCGGTCAAAAGAAAGCAGCTCAAAACTCAGCGCTTGAGGCTGTGCACATATACCGCAAAGTGCTTGGATATAACTGCACTACCACGCTGGAGTCGTGCTTAAGACTTTGCCAAATTTCTGAAGAAATAAATGAGCTGCCATATGCAAAAATTGCATACGAGCGTCTAATACAACTAACGAAAGACAAAGCGCTCTTCAAACACATCTATATTCAGGCTGAAGAAGCCCATGAGCGTGTAGAAAACATTTTGGCAAAGGCTAAGTCGACAAACAACACTCCAGCGATAAAACCTCAGGCACCGCATTCAAGAGATTTTAGTTCGCTCGAATCAACCGGCATTACACCTCGACATTGATTGAGGCAGAAAGCATGAACCCAATCGTCCCCTCCAACACCCCCAGGATTGCAAGGGCGGCTCTCTTCTGGGCATAAAGTTAAAACCACCGCCCGGGGCTTGTATTACGTGAACGAAGTCAAACTAAAGAGTTCCGGCACCCTAAAAGTCGCGTGGCCAACCCCGCAGGACTACAGCGAGGCTTTACAGCACCCCCGCCACAGCTTTGCGGATGCAGAGCTTGCAGATGGGCATGTAGTTACAGATTCGCTTGGGCTTCCGCGAGTAGCCAGCGGAATGTTTGCCAGTGTGTATAAATTGGATGGACCCAGCGGAAGCTGGGCCGTGCGTTGCTTCCTGAGCAATCTACCCGAAACGGTAGAACGCTATGTGCTTATTGAAGACGCCCTGCGAAAAGCCTATCTGGGTTCAACTGTTGAGTTTGACCTGCAAGAGGAAGGCATCAAGATACACAGTAGAACCTATCCAATGCTGAAAATGCAGTGGTGTGAAGGACTGTCGTTAACTTCCTGGCTGGCAAAGCATATACACGACTCTCAAGCACTCAGTCGCTTTATGCAGAACTGGCAGCAAACGGTTGCCGATTTGCAAAACGCCGGCATTGCGCATGGAGACCTCCAACACGGAAACATTTTGATTGATGGAGAGAAACTGCGTCTGGTTGATTATGATGGCATGTATGTGCCCTCATTAGGCGGAAAACAAAGTTGCGAACTTGGCCACCGCAACTATCAACATCCCGAACGAGACAAGACTCACTATGGACCTTATTTGGACAACTTCGCGGCTTCGCTCATCTATTTTTCAGTAAAGATTCTAAGCATCGACAATGAACTTTGGCACAAATTTACTGGTGGCGACGAGTGCATTTTGTTTCGCGACAGAGATTTGAAAAATCCTCTTCAATCCGAAATTTTCGCTTTTATCCAGGAGCACAGGTCGAGAGAACTCAGAGAAGCAGCACTGATCATACGGCAATTGCTGGCAATGGAAATTGATAAAGTTCCGCCATTAGACGAAGTGCTCAAATGGCAGCCGTCGAACATAGCACAACTCGAATCAAATTTGCCCAAAATCGAGCCCGAAAACATCAGGCGCCAAAGCAACCGCAATAACACAACAAGCTCACAAACAAAATTGGCCGGTGCCACCAAAGAAAATGAGCAGTGGTGGTCTGCGCACACGCAAAATAGCGGCAGCCCAAATTCACAGCATCAAGCGGCACCATTTCAATCAAACAAGCAAGGCACGCCAAAGCCTACAGCAAAAGCAAGCGGATTTCAGCACAAGCCCGCACTATTATTTTGCACTGCGGCAGGCATAGTCATCACGGCGGCCGGCTTCGCAGGCTATGCTCAGTATCAGAAGTTTGTTCAGGACACGAAAACAAACGAACAAATAATAAAGCAACACCGAGAACTCGAACGCGCCTCGTCGCAAAGAAAAGCGAACATTGCGCCTCCCGTCCAAACGCCAGCACCGCCAAAGAAACAAGCGCAACCACGTGAAGCCATGGAAGACAGGTGCACGTTCGACCTTAACTACGCACAAAAACTAGAAGAGACAGCCACTCCAGCAAACAAACAATTGGCTCAGGCTGAGCTAAACTACTACAGAGTCAACATTTTATATAAAGACAAACAGCTAAATGACCGCGAAGAAGCCCTTGTAAATCGCGCAAAACAAGGATTGGTGCGAACATACTGGGAAGATATGGACGCTACTCAGAAGAACATTGAATTAGAACGGGTAGTTGGAACAGCATCAATCGCCGTCCTCGATAGCGCTGACAGCGCAATGAAGAACAACAACTACAACAAAGCAATTGAACTCTATACCAAATTTCTAAAGACGAAAATTGACTCAAACTCAGCAATCACAATTATTGCTCACGGAAGGGCTTACTCACATTTGGCGAAAACATACTTGGCTAAGGGTGACCTAAAGAATGCGAAAATATCAGCAATCAAATCACTTCAGCTATTTCGATACATAACAGGCGACGACAGCGTGGACTCACTGCAAGCTTTGTTACTCTTGTGCGATGTTTCCGACAGAATGAACGAAAAACAGTTTGCAGTACTAAGCTGCGCAAGAGTAGTAGATGCCAGCGAAGGCAAAGCCTACTTCACTGAAGTCTACAAAGATGCCCTGGCACTGCAAAAACGACTGGGCAAATAATCCATTTTGAATTTGGGTACGAATTTGCCACAACTGCGACTTATTATGATTCTTACCAGCCCAATCAACCCGATTCACAAACACCTCAGAGTCACAAACTCTGAGGTGTTTGCGTTTTAGACACTTTCGCAGGCGCAAACAGTGCTCAACAAACATGTTTTGAAAAGGTACAAGTTTGCCACGAGTACTGCTTATTATCATTCTTACCAGCCCAATCAACCCGATCCTGAAAGACCCCAGAGCTTATGACTCTGGGGTTTTTCCTTTGCGACGAGGCATGTCAACAGGAGTTTTATTATAAGTAGCGTGAGCTTAGCGAAGCCGCAAACCATTGTGTGTACGTAATTACCACCGATGAGCAACACAAAAATTCCACAACTCCTCTCTACTATCATTCTTACCAGCCCAATCAACCCGATGTGAGTATGCCGTAGCTAAGGCTTATCCGAGCAAGCCTTCGACTACGGCGTACTCATCTTTTTGCACTTTTTTTAATCGACAATTCAATGCGGTTTTGCACCCAGAACATTGCAACGCCCAGCAGATGCGGCTCTGCAAGAACAGAGCAAAGCAAATTTCAATTACACAATTATGTCAGTTGGCATTTCTATATTGTACTCACCAGCCCAACCAAACCCGATAAGCAAAACGCACTGAACGCCTCAACGCCTCAGTGCATTTTGTTTTTCTTGCTAAAACACTCTTATTCAGCGCCACGATTATGTCAGCTCGCCTTTCTATATTGTACTCACCAGCCCAACCAACCCGATAAATAAAACGCACTGAACGCCGCAACGCATCAG
>CAZJLR010000027.1:5487-83546 GCA_964546815.1 uncultured Candidatus Obscuribacterales bacterium
AAAACGCACTGAACGCCGCAACGCATCAGTGCGTTTTGTTTTTCTTGCTAAAACACTATTATTCAGCGCCACGATTATGTCAGCTCGCCTTTCTATATTGTATTCACCAGCCCAACCAAACCCGATAAGCAAAACGCACTGAACGCCGCAACGCATCAGTGCGTTTTGTTTTTCTTGCTAAAACACTATTATTCAGCGCCACGATTATGTCAGCTCGCCTTTCTATATTGTATTCACCAGCCCAACCAAACCCGATAAACGAAACGCACTGAAAGCCGCAACGCCTCAGTGCGTTTCGTTTTTTTTGACAAAACCAGGAAATCAGCACGGACAACAAACACGGAGCGCCGATTTAGCAGTAAAGCAAAACAGGGAACAATAACTGAGCGTATCGAACTGCATCTTGGTGACCCATGAATTTAGCGCTTCATCTAATGGCAATGATTGCATCCACAATAATCGCCGCCCTAGCTGCAAAAACTACGACACTTAGCATCAAATCTCGAACTCAAGAGATTGCTCTCTACAGCAGCTCAGCGTCGATTGGAGGAGTCCTGGTGTCTGGTGTAACTGAAGACCGCATCACAAAATGGCTCTTCGGCGAAGGATCTTTGGGCTCACTTTCGACGTTCGTTAGTATGATGCAGCAGTTCTTTCGAGAATTGGGAGTAATGATTCTACTCTTTACTTTGTTTGCTCTGATTTTCAAATTTATCCAATACAGAACTGAAAATTCTCAAGAAACCGAAGACCCAGGTCTTACGGATGCGGCTATAGCTCCGGATGACCAACAGGCATCATGAGCAGCGTCATATTACAATTTCAAAAAATTCAAATTTTCTGTTCTGCGCCTTCACATTTATGTCAGCCGGCGTTTCTATATTGTAAATACCAGCCCAACCAAACCCGATAAACGAGACGCACTGAACGCCCCAACGCCACAGTGCGTTTCGCTTTTGTATGACTATGTTCCAGCGGACTTACTAACTATTTTCTATGCAAATTGATTTAGGGTACAACAATGCCACAAGTGCTTCCTATTATGATTCTTACCAGCCCAATCAACCCAATCCTAAAATAAATCAGAGCCCTAGCGGCTCTGATTTATTTTTTTCAGCGCAAACTCGTGTCAAAAAAAGTATTTCAGTTTAATTCGCCGTGTCACGAAAATGTCCGAATTCAGCTTTACTATCATTCTTACCAGCCCAATCCACCTATTAAAAGAAATGCTCCCTTTGCTGCTTATCCGAGAAGCACCAAAGGGAGCATTTCTTTTGTAAGCACCTAAAGACCCATTTCTTTTCTCAAGCGCGCAGCGTCCTGGCTTTTGCCTTGATGCTCATAGCAAGCAATTAGACCAGCTGCAATAGCCTTGAGATAAGCAGGATTTTGATTTGCAATTGCCCGGGCACTTTGAAGTGTTTTGATACGAATTGGTTCTGATTCTGCGAATTTATTTTGATATTCCAGTGCGTTTGCAAGATTGGAAAGAGCTGAAATTTGCTCAAGCTCTGAAAGATTTGCCAGGCGCTCTGTAAATTGTAATTCTTGCCTTGCGACAATTTCTGCATTGTGATATTCACGCAAAATCAAATAAGCACTTACCAGCAAATTGTATTGGCCAAGAACCAATGCAGGCTCTTGCTCTGTCATGCGACATAGCCGAATGTTTTCTTTGAGCAACGGCTCCATTTCTTTAACTCTAGACCGATTAGCCAGTTCTTGAATGCCAGCAGACAAAGTAGCTATGGTGCGGTTAACCAATTCAGTGCATTCAGGAGCCTTACCAAGCTTGATATAGTACTCAATGATTTTGACCTGGGCTTTGCAGCGAGCAAATGAGCTGGGGGCTTTCATCACTTCTTTTTCAAGCTGCTGCACATGCAAAAATGCAGAGGCTTTGTCACCAGTTTTCACATCAAGCTGAATTAATTGAGGCAAAAGAACTTGCAGCTTCTCTAAACGTCGGGCATCGTCAACCGGAATGCTTTCGATTTCTCGTTTTAGCTGAATAGATTGAAGTTGCGGCATAAATTGACAGCAAGTTAGCTCAGCGCCGGCAAGAAGCAGAAAGAGCCCCAGGACAGGCAAGAGAAAGCCGCGAAATCCATTCATTCGCGTCACAGTTTGACTAGACAATTCTTCGCGCTTGAGGGCGGCGGTTAGTTTTTCTTCTTGAGCAGAGCTGTTTCCGATCTCTTTCAAATCAGCAAGAAGCTCTGTCATGCTCTGATAACGCAGGTCGGGATTTTTGGCTAGACAGTTCCTGACGATTGCTTCTAATGACGACGGTATCTCAAGCTTTGGGCAGACGGATCTAAAAAACTTCGGCGATTGCTCTAGATGTTTTTGCATGAGCTCGATTGCGGTATTAGCTTGGAAGGGACGCTTGCCAGAGAGCAATTCATAAAGCATGCAACCAAAAGAATAAATATCAGAGCGGGCATCTACCGCATCGCCCAAGCATTGCTCAGGGCTCATGTATGGAGGGCTACCGCAAGTATTACCTTGCAAGGTTAATTGCTTAACTTCCTTACCCGATTCGTTGGTTAAGCGAGCCACACCAAAATCGACAATTTTGATTTGTTCTTTGCCAAACTCGTCTTGCTGCAATACTATGTTGCTTGGCTTAAGGTCTCTGTGAATAATTCCTCGACTGTGTGCGTGTTCTAAACCTGCTGCAATTTGCATGGCGAAGTTTATGACCCTATCGCACGATAAGTGGCCTTCAGCCTCAAGCAGCTCAGAAAGGCTATTGCCGTCAAGATAATCCATTACAAGATAGAGCTTTTGATTTTCACTAATACCAAAGGCATGGATGCGGACGATATTGGGATGGTCTAAAGTGCTAATTGCCTTGGCTTCTTGCTGAAATCTCTCGATGCTGTTGGCCTTAGAAAACTGATGTTGATGCAAAACTTTGATTGCCACCAATTTTTGCAAAATCAAATGCTCAGCCTTAAAAACCTCGCTCATACCGCCTTTGCCCAACGCAGACAAAATGCGAAAACGCTTATCGATTGTAGTGCCAATTAAGCTTGGTGAATCTGTTGCAGCTTGATTGCCTTTTGGTGCAGTTCCCAGCAGCTGGCTTAACGAGTCGGCAGCTTTTGCTCCGGCATTTAAAGCTTCAGGCAACGCAGCGGGCTTTTGAGCATCGCTGTCTACTCTTTGCAGGTTAGATTGCTCGCCAGAATCCAGGGTCGCCATAATGTCACTTTTTTCCTTTCGGGATTTCAAATTTTGACGACATCAGCATAATGCTATCGTCTGTGGTATCAAATTATTCATCATATTTGATACCACAATTATTCCCGAGAAAGGGTAAACGAAACAATTGGAAGGCTACTCAAGCACCAAATGAGGTGCCATTTTTTAGTCCGATAACAATTTCAGCGTCCCAAGATGCCTGCACAGCAGCCCTTTGCAAGGCATGCAAAAAGATCGAGGCAATTTCAGATATTTTTCAGAAGCTGTCAGTAGACTGATATTAATAGGTTAATGAAGAGTCTGGCTATCATTGGGATAGATCTGGCTTGTTCCGCTCATATTATTCAATCCAGCAAGAAAAGCAGTGCGAGGAAATACAGTTGTTTGGTTGGCAAGCATTTCAGAAAGCATGTTTTTTCCGTTTACCCAACCCAGTCCAGTGACGGCATCCCAGCCATTACGAGTCTCATAACCATTGTTGTTACCAGTGCTGACGTCATTAAAAATTCCAGAATTTGCACGTGCGTATAGCCATGGATTCAACGGAGTAATTGGCTTGATACCATGCAATGCTAATTCTGCATTGATGTTCAACATCATGCCAGCATACAATGGAGCACCGGCACTGGTGCCACCAATGACAATATCACTCCCCTGAATTCGCACAGGATATCCGGTATTAGTAGCGGCGTTAGTGGAGATATCTGGTACTCCGCGGCCCGGTTTGTTTGTATCCAAATTCATCGGCACATTAGCATTTTCCTGCCACTTGGGCAGGCGGTAAAGATTGCTGACACCACCACCGGTGGCACTCATCGACCCTTCATTCCAGGCAGCAACACTTCTCAAAGAACCGTCATTGTTCAAGACCATCTTCAGTCCACCCACCCCGGTTACGTTGGGGTCGGATGCCGGATATTCAGGCTGGAAGATGGTCGTGTTACCTTTTGCACCATAGTCACCTGCGGCAGCAAAAACTTGAATTCCTCGAATAGCTGCCTCTCGAAATGCAATTGTCATTGTCTTTCTAAATTCGGTGGTTTGCGTAGCTTCAGCAAGCCCCCAGCTAGTGCTAATTACGGAGGCATCTTGCTCTCCATGCCGAGGAAAAATAGCTCGCTCAAACGCGTCAGCAAAGCCTCTGTTGTCATTGCGCCCAATAATCATATCTACTTGAGCCTTAGGCGCAACGGTTTGCATTTGCAAAGCGTCCAGAGTATTTTCAATATCACCAGCGTGTGGCACGCCCGGGCTATTTTTGGCACTGCCGATTTCAATTATGCCTAGTGGTTTTGGCTGCTCAATGCCGTGTTCTGGGAAAAATTTATTGTAATCTGCAAGGTCAATACCACCACTTGCACTGATGAACACACCTCTTTGCCCAGCACCACCGGTGCTCATGTCTATGTTTTGCGCTTTGGCTATGTCGGACGCAAGATAGCCTCCAGTTTTCACAAACTTGTTATGCGCATCAAGACTTTCTGGCGAAATAAATTTGGCCGGGTCTGAGCCATGCTCAACTGTATGTATGTTGCTGGCGTTGTCGCCCGGATTAATTGTCTGAGCTTGAATGTTGAACTCAGGGGGCGCTTCACTAATTTGATAACGATAAGACGAGGTTACAACTGGTGCCTGGTCTATACCCAACACCGCACGAACATGTGGTGCCAAATCTTTGGGAATCGACACAACGCCAGTGTGCCCTAACTCCATTTTTCCATCTTTGCCGAAATCTTTTATTTCAACACCAAAAGCTTTCTGGAAATCTCCACTCTTTCCTTCTATTACGACCCGGCCAGAGCGCAAGTCTGACTCTGTAACCTTAAGCTGGTTCTTTCTGGCAAACTCATTTAGTGCATCAAGTGACTCAGGCTTCGCGCCAAATTTATCCAAAAAGGCGTTATTCGCATCGGTTAACGCTGGAGCTTCTCCTCTGGACATTCTTGCCAGATAACGATCCATTCTAAGAACAGTTGCTCGACTTCTGAGCATGACTGTCGCATCCATTTGAACATTGGGGTCGATTGCAGGCACAGCTTGTTCGGGCGCAGGAGTAGCTTCTCCAGAACCCACAGGTTCTGCGCCAGGCTTAACACTGTCAGTCAAAATAGCTCTATCGCCCTCGATTTGATAACTGGGACGCAATTGAGTTTCTGCAGCAGTAGGAATGACGCTGTCAAATCCAAAGAGTCGCTTGGTTTTATCTGTGGCAGAGTCCCAGAAATTCTGTTTTATATCGGCAAAATTATCAAAGCGTTCTCTGGCAAGAATATTGTCAGCCATCCCGCCGCCGATTTTATATCCAACCCATCCAAGAGCCGAATTCACTCCCAGGTGGCCGGCAGCGTTGCCCCATTGCTCACCGGAGCGATCAAATTCAGCCCAGGTTTTTGCATTAAGACCAGTTTTGTATGCATCTACAAAACTCGGCGCAGTGCCCGCTAAAAACCATGCACCCATCGCAAGCCCAGCAACTTTTCCTACCGGACCAGCCTCGGGCAATACAACCTTTAATGTGGCGGCAAAGGCCGCTGAAACTCCAACTGTCTCCAGAGCCTGAATTGGATGTTTGATATTGTAGTCAACAGCATTGACCAGACCTTGCGGAGTATGAGCCAGTCCGTCCAATGTAGTGCCGGCAACTCGTGCGACAGTTCCGCCCACCCCATTCATCTTCAAGGGCATAGAATCGGCGTGCAGCAAGGCAGATGTTTCTGGAAGGTTTTTGGCCTTCTCACGTTGAGATATAAGACTGTCAGCTGCGAATATTTCAACCATTACGCCAACCGTTAGGTATCCCGCCGGGGATATCCACATCTGCTTGCCCTCTCCCAAGACGCAAGCCCCATACATTGATGCGGAGTTAGTTAAGGATACGTTTAATCTATATATGCGAATAGTGGGGGAACTACGCTCTGGCAGGATTTTATCCACTCTATTTTTGCCGGCTAATTACCCGGGGTATTCCGGTAGAACAGTGGGAATGAAACGAATATAGTCGTATACAGAAAAGCGTTAGGAGTCTGAAAACATGAGCTGTCTGGACAACGTGATAGTAGCTGCCCCTTGCCCAATCACCTGGGAGTCTATGGTCGGCGACGACAGAGTGAGACACTGCTCTGGTTGTGACCGCAACGTCTACAATCTCTCAGACATGAGCACAGCCGAAGCCGAAAAATTCATCATGGAAAATGGTGACACGCAATGCGCACGACTTTTCAGACGAGCCGACGGCAAAATCATGACAGACAATTGCCCGCGCGGGCTCAGAGCCATTCGCAACAAATGCAAAACCGCAGTCAAAGTAGCCGCAAGCATAATTGCAGCTATTTTTGCCTTTGCACCGGCAAGCAAAGCGCAATCACAATCGACAGATACCAAAGCAAAGCAAAAAGACCAGCAACGTCAGCCGCAACCGCCCCAACAAGTAAATGGCATTCCTTATGGCGCTGCAGGCGGACTCAGCGTCCGCCCCCCCGTGTTGCCTCAAGACCAAAAGAAGTCAATCATGGTGGGCGGTGAATGCACAGGCACAAAAACAAACGATATGCCATTTCCGATTATGAGCGAGCCAAAACACGGCGACCTCACTGCATACAAACTGTACAAGAGCGCCAGACAAAATATGGCGGAAGGCAAAATGCTTTTGGCACAGACTCAATTTATCGAAGCTATCGAAACAAGTAAAAAACAAGTACACGCAGATGCAAAATTCACCGAGGTGCTTACGTCCGAGCTAAATCAGCTCAGATCTAAACTGGGTCTTGGACCTTACGATCCAAAAAATCCACCACGCGAACTCATCAAAAATTAAGCCACGAAGCCTTACTGCAGAAGGCTAGATTGGCGTACTTACAAACAACCATCGCTAAAGTCTTTTTCTTAGCCAAAGGTTCAACTCATCTATGCTGGAAATGTCCAGCAGCAACAAGGCAAGCTCATCCAAAAGCTGAGCATTCAAGCTTGCAACGTCGGCTATTGTGTCACCCGAGATATTGCCGAATTTGTGATCTAGTTGTCTCAGAACAATCCTAAGCTTTCCCTCAAGCTCACCCTCCAGGCGACCTTCCGCGAGACCTTCCGCGAGACCTTCCGCGAGACCTTCCGCGAGACCTTCCGCGAGACCTTCCACACGACCCGCATGGAGTCCTTCTTGATGCCCTCTCGCAGCTGCATTTTCAGCCCACTTTTTCAGACTAATTTCATCGCGCTGCACCCGTATTCGTGCCTCGTACCTTTCTCTCTCCAAATCGTCATGGCTCAACATTTCTAGCTCCTCAATAGCTCTTTGAACACCCGAACTGATGAATATCTCTGGCAATTCTTCGTTTTCTATAAAATGCCCTTTACGAAAGAAGTAAAGCCAGGCTTCCAACGAGTTTCTAACAAAGCTTTGCTCCAGATAGAACTTCGGCAGTTCTAATGTAAGTACCAAAATTTCCGAGTTGAAAATGATGTCCTCCTTTTTATTGTATAACTCAAACGGCAGACAACAGTCTTTCACTTCTGGAAAAAGAGTAAAATCAGTTATACAAACCACAATGGCTGGACGCAGCAGATCGTATTCGTTACCTTCTTTGAGCTGTCCTTGATATATTTTGGACCAGTAATAGATGACCCGTTTCAAGAATGCAGGCTTTTCAATCATCTGCATCTCAATGCCAAACAATCGTCCCTGATTATCACGCGCTTTAATATCGACAATTGAAAGCTTGTCGTCGAGAGAATCTTTTGGATTGTACGGATTAAGTATTTCGATTGCCACAATTTCTGGCACGCTCGTATGCTCAAGAACAGCATTCAGAAATTGCACCAGAAGATGCGCATTTTTCTCCTGTCCGAAAAGCCACTTAAATGCAAAATCAACCTTGGGATCAATAAGCATGATAAGGATTCTCCGCTAATCTATATTTATTTAGACGAGCGAATCATGTAAAGAGTTCAATCAAGGAGAATGCAATTTATATCAAATGCAAAACGCAAAAATTTCTGCCGGACTACAAACCACTATTAGTACTCTTGTTATCAATAACTTTGGCTGAAACAGCCTTCTGCCCGCCGTCCGAATTACACAAGCGAGCGCGTACCAATATTTCATCACCAGGAGAAAGATATAAATCGTCGCCTTTGGCTATGAATGTTTTTTGAAAACTACGTGCCAACCCTGGTTCAGCAGAACCAACCGCACCAACCATGATAAATGGCATCGCCACTATGCCTAGCGGGCCCATTCCAGCAGTAGCTGCCATCTTCAAGAAAGTGGCCTGCGCGCCGGCGAATGGCGAGACGCTATTTTCTACAGGCTCCACTTTAATAATTTCATTGTCGCCCGACACGATTATTTTCTTGAACAAGCCCGAGTTCAAAAATACGTTTTCTTGAACTGGAATGCTTGCACCAACGGCAATTTCTTTGCCTTCGGTAGTAATGATTGTGTCGAAAACAATTTTCAAAGTCGCACTTCGTTGAAAGCGTTTGTCTTTAGCTGCAACTGCAGTTGTCCATCGGCAACTTTCTTTGACACCAGTAACACGCCCGACGATGCCCGAACCTACTTTTGCAATGACTGTGTCACCTATTTTGAAATCGTCTTTCAGGATACCTTGAGCACGATCTCCGACACGGGCAGTTTCGCTGCTCAAGCCAGTTCTCAACACTACGCGGAAGCGGTCGGATGAAGGTCCTTCGCTTGCAAGTTTCACTTTGATTTGAGCGCCGCCATCAGCACTTTGCGGCGAAACAGAAGCAAGCGCAGCAGCGGGTGGTTTTAGTGCCGCAGTGCCTTCAGGAGCGCTACCAGAAGCGACAGGCGCATTGCCGCTGCTTTTTTGGTCAGCACTTATTGCGTCGGCACTCTTTTGGGTCGATTCAGACTCTGGAATCCATGCTGACTCAGGCAACACTTTATTGCTTTCGGATTCTGTTTTGACTTCTGGAATAGCTGGTTTCAAGGCAAATGTCGCGTCAGCTGAATCATCACTAACATTGGCACTGGCCACAGCCTTCGTTTCTTCAACAGGAACAGTTGGGGTCTGAATCGGAACCACGGGTGATGCCATAGCTGTCGCAAGAGTCTCGGTCGGTTTTTCAGCAACTGCATCGGCGACTTTTTCGGAGGCTGCATCGCCGGCTTTAACATCGCTTGCATCAACCGTTTTGGGAGCGCTTGCCTCAGCGGTTTTACCTGAGGCTGGATCAACGGAATTTACAGAAACAGTTTCGTTTTGTTTTTCTGCAATTTGCTCTGATTGCTTTTCAATGATCTTCCGTGCAGACTTGTCCGGAGCTTTGACTCCAGCAGATGCAACAGATGGCTTTGGATCAGCAAGAGCAGCAAGCGGCTGAGCCTTCTCTTCTACTGGCGCTTTGCGAACGGTTCTATCTTGATTAATGCGCACAACAAGTTCGTCACCTGCACTCAATCTAACTGCTTCGCCATCGTAAAAATTATCGGTGGTTTTGATCATTCCGCCAGCTTCAACTTCGATAGAACGCAATCTCTTGCCCTTGTTCATCATCGAATATTGCTTGCTCGGCAAAGCATGCATGGAAAGAGTACGCCCAGTTGAAGAAACAATCTGATCGAACACAAGCCTGTAGGGGGCGCCATCTACCGCTTTGCCGGAGCTCGACGCGATTACTTTTCCATTTGCGTCGACTTGCTCCAAATGCCCCTTAACGATTGAACCTGCAGCAGCTGCAGTTGTTCCATTCAGATCAAGATCTGTTTTCAAACGAGCGATAAAAAACTTGCTTGCGGAAGTATCGACTGGTCTATCAAAAACAACTATAAACTCAACCGGCTTTTGAAGATCGGTCGAAGCAAATCCAGCTTGCAACGTGGTTGATGGAAGCAGCGTTATGAGAAGCAACTTAACTAGGGCATCATAAGCGCGATTTTTCTTCATGAACACTAACCTTTGCATAGCTGCAATTGGAATCTTCGGGGCAAGTCAAGATTCGATAAAGCAGTATATCACTGCCCAAAACTGGTACATGAGCAACCCCTTAAAAACCAGACAAAGACTGCCCAAACGCATGGTCTATACCGCGCCGAAACCGAAATTTTCCAAGTAGTTGCGCAGCTTATTCAGATGCTCGCCAATTTGTGGACTTTTCATAACAGAAACACGGTTCGGCTCTGTCCGCTGGTCGCAGCCGCCATCGCGCAATATTTGCTGAATGAACCAACAGCCATATTCATCAGAAGAAGCAAAATCGGCTTCATCCCCGGTTATGCCGATTATGGCGAATATACCGAACTGCCCAGAAGGCAAACTGTAAATACAGTCAGGGGCTTCGTCGGCATACCAGACGGCAACTCCACCCATTTCAGACTTGCCCCCAGCAAAGAGAGGCAAATCCATTTTCAAAGTCACGCCTGGGCTCAGGGTGCCAGCATAACTGAGAATATAGTAAACAAGTCTGCGCATCAATTTCACAGACCAGCGTCCGGCATTTTTGGTCTTCAGCACAAGCTCACAACCAAATCCCGAGACTTCATCAGACTGACCAAACCAGGGATTACTCAAACCAGACGTGGCGAATATCCAGTAAGGACGAAACTCGTTGGGCTCATATGCCAGAATACTGATATCTTTGATTGTCAGGGTCTTTCCAGCAATAGCGGCCAGCTCTGACGGCATATTTATGTCGGCAGTTACGGCATCTTGTGGAGCCTCGAATTTTCTCGGCAAAGTATATTTATGAGGCCCAAAAAGCTCATGATAAAGCCTGTCCCTAGAATGCCAGGCGCGTTTCAAATAGTCGTTTGCTTCTACGCTCATTGCGCAAATCGAGCCCTTAATCGTCGTCGATTTTCAGAAGTGCCATGAATGCTTCTTGTGGAATATCTATCTTTCCGACAGACTTCATGCGCTTTTTACCTTCTTTTTGTTTGTCTAGAAGTTTGCGCTTACGAGAAATGTCACCACCATAACATTTTGCCAAAACGTTTTTGCGCTGCGCAGATATGGTTTCACGTGCGACTATTTTGCCCCCGATTGCGGCTTGAATCGGTACCTCGAACATTTGACGCGGAATGAGCTTTTTAAGCTTTTCAGCCAGGTGTTTGCCGTAGTGATGAGCACGATCATAGTGAACGATTACTGAAAGAGCATCAACAGGCTCACTGTTGAGCAAGATATCGAGCTTCACCAGACGAGACTCGACATACTCTTTCACATGATAATCGAGACTGGCATAACCACGCGATCGCGACTTTAGCTGGTCGAAGAAATCGGTGATAATTTCTGCCAGCGGAATATCATAATGCAGCATAGCCCGGCGTGGGTCTAGATACTTCATATCGACAAATATTCCGCGACGCCCCTGAGCAAGTTCCATCACAGTACCCACGTATTCGTTTGGCACAAGAATACTGGCAGCGACAAATGGTTCTTCAATTTTCTCGCGATAAGAGGCATGAGGTAGCTTGGCCGGGTTCTCAACCATTAGTACAGTGCCGTCAGTCTTAGTGACACGGTACACCACAGATGGTGCCGTGGTGATCAGCGAAAGTTTGTACTCTCGCTCAAGACGTTCTTGCACAATTTCCATGTGCAAGAGTCCTAAGAATCCGCAGCGAAAGCCAAAACCGAGCGCATCGGATGTTTCAGGTTCGAAGAAAAGTGAGGCATCGTTGAGTTTTAGTTTTTCTAGAGCTTCACGTAAGTCGGGATACTGATCATTATCGACTGGATAAATACCAGCGTAAACCATTGGCTTGGCTGGTCTATAACCAGGCAAAGCCTCATCAGCCGGTGACTCAACGTTTGTGATTGTGTCTCCAACAATCACTTCGACATCTTTAATTTGGCCGGCAAGATAGCCTACTTCACCTGGTCCCAATTCGCCTACGCGCATTTGCTTTGGCTTTAGTACGCCAATTTCGACGACATCGAAATTTTTCTCGTTGGCCATAAAGCGAATTTTGTCGCCTTCTTTTACAGAGCCGTCGACCACTCTGAAATACGCAATGATGCCACGATAGCTGTCAAAGTATGAATCGAAAACCAGCGCTCTAAAAGGCTTACCGGTGGTTTCTTTCGGAGGCGGCACATGTTTTACGATTGATTCGAGAACTTCGCGAATTCCAACGCCCTGCTTCGCGCTTACCAACACCGCAGTATCTGCCGGTATTGTCAAAACTTCTTCGATTTCCTTGGCGATGCGCTCGGGGTCGGCACTGGGTAAATCAATCTTATTGATAACAGGCACGATTTCCAGCCCGTTGTCCAGTGCAAGCTGCACATTGGCAAGAGTCTGCGCCTCTACACCCTGAGTTGAATCAACTACTAACAACGCACCTTCGCATGCTGCCAGACTTCGCGACACTTCATAGCCGAAGTCTACGTGCCCAGGTGTGTCGATCAAGTTGAGTACATAATTGTTGCCGTCATCAGCTGTGTAATCCATGCGGGCAGCTTGTGCCTTGATGGTGATGCCGCGCTCGCGCTCGATGTCCATGCTGTCGAGCACCTGATCTTGCATTTCGCGCTTGGTGATAGTACCTGTGTACTCAAGCAAACGATCGGCAAGTGTAGACTTGCCGTGATCAATGTGGGCAATAATTGAAAAGTTGCGAATAAATTTAGTCGGTGTAGGCACCTGAACTTAACCCGGTCTAACGCGTTGCTCTCAGCCGCCTCGCAGGCAGCCACGACGGTATCTTAGCAGGGATCTCGACACCGGTATGCCTGCCACAGTCTAAGGCGCACAGAATGTTGCAATCGCAGCTGGGCAAGTGCCGGCGCCCGCTTGCAATCCCTTGCTAGTAGCCGGAATTGCAATTCTTGAGGGATTCCAATGTAAGGATGTAGATGTCAACAGGTGATGCGACACTGACACGGCCTGATAATTTAATTAGCACAACAAAGCTCAAATGAAGCTGATTTCGACGGAGTCAACAACCAATGACCTCTCATCCATTTCTGGAAGCCATAAAAAAGTCACCATTGCTCGGAGACGGAGCCATGGGCACTTTGCTTTACGCTCGCGGGGCTTCTCCCGAAGCCGGATTCGAAAAACTAAATTTGAGCAGACAAGACCTGGTGCAACAAGTCCACGTTGACTACATCAACGCCGGGGCACAGGTTATAGAAACAAATTCATTTTGCGGCAATCGCTTTCGATTGCAATCTTATGGTCTTGAAAAAGAAGTCTGGCAACTGAATGTCTGGGCGGCAAAAGTTGCGCGTAACGCCCGAGAAATAGCCGGAATGCCTGTTTTCATCGCAGGCTCTGTGGGCCCTACAGGACGGCTTCTGGCACCAATCGGGGACACCAGCAAAGCTGACTTAGATGCAGCGTTTAGAGAACAAATGGAGGGACTACTCGCTGGCGGTGTAGACCTTTTCATTATTGAGTCAATGGGAAATCTCATCGAAACTGCCACAGCCGTGCGCGCGGCACGCAAGCTATCGCAGCTTCCAGTTGTTGTTCAATTTAGTTTCACCACAGAAGGTCACACAGTTTTCGGTGCAGCACCTCAAGATGTAGCACGCATGATAAGCGAACTAGGCGATGACAAGCCAGACGTACTGGGCATCAACTGCGGCGCAGGTCCAGGTCCATCGCTGGATACATTGCGACGCCTCTCGTCAGCACTTGCAGACTTGAATATAACGCCCGACACAATCTCACTTTCATGCCAGCCTAACGCCGGTATGCCTGGTCGCGTCGGCAACAACTTTATGTACATTAGTCGTCCCGATTATTGCGCGACTTTCGTTGAGCCTTTTATCGAAGCCGGTGCAAGACTCATCGGTGGATGCTGCGGTACAAATCCAGAGCATATCAAAGCTATGCGCGCGGCTATGGACAAGTACCTGCAAGGGCGCGAATCAGGAGCAGCTCCGGCCAGCTTTCCGTCCAGTATTTCAGTTAGCAGTCCCTCCGAGCTTCATGATGCTGCCGAAACAGCAGCTGATGCTGCCACACACAAGGTCGCAGCATCAAGCGGTATTGCAAGCAAACTGCGCACTGGTGACAGAGACAATTTCTTTGTCAGCGTAGAGCTAGACCCGCCGAAAGGTGCTATTCCACGCAAACTGTTGCAAGCGGCGCAGCAGGTAAAACAAGCAGGAGCCGACACAATTAATGTAGGCGACAGCCCAATGGCGAAGGTGCGCATGTCGAGCATGGCGACATGTTTGATCATTCAACAACAAGTCGGCATTGATACCATTATTCATTTCACAACTCGCGATCGCAATTTGATGGGCATACAAGCAGATTTGCTCGGCTGCCAGTCGCTGGGAGTGCGCAATGTTCTGGCACTCACTGGTGACCCACCCAGCATCGGCAATTACGTTCATGCAACGGCCGTATATGATACCGATTCTGTTGGTTTGATCAAAATCATTTCAGAGTTGAACAAAGGCAATGACATCGCCGGTAATACCATCGGCTCTCCGACATCCTTGTCGATTGCTTGCGCCTTGAACCCGACCGCAGAAGATAGAAAACTTGAAATAGACCGCTTCAGAAGAAAAATCGAAGCCGGGGCAAACTTTGTCATGACCCAACCTTTATATCAACTGAGCGACCTCACTGATTTCCTGGAAGACTTCGGCGATTGCCCAATTCCTATAGTCGCAGGCATAATGCCATTGAACAGCTTCAAACACGCTGAATATTTGCACAACGAAGTGCCTGGAATCACAATTCCAGACCACGTGCGTGCAGCAATGTCCAAAGCCGGGGACATGGGCGCAAATGTCGGTATTGAACTTTCAGAAGAACTGCTCGAAGAAATCAGACCGTATATTGCCGGAGTTTATCTGGTTCCTTCGTTCGGCAGATATGACGATTGCTGCCAGCTCGTGCGCAAGCTGAAGCCCGCACACGCTCAAGTAGCTAGCAAAGCATAAGAAGTCGAAGTCGCTTTAGTTTGACTGAGCACCGCTTGAGTTAGCACCGTCGGGTGCGCCGCCAGGACCTCCCGGGACTCCTGGACTGCGGCCAGCGCCGGGCCCCCTGCCGCCTGCCCCTTGAGCAGCACCGCTTTCGCGCATTTGCCGTCTTTGCTCCCTGAATGCATTCAGCTTTGCCATCTCGTCTGCATCGAGCTTACCGTCGTGATTGGCGTCAAAACGTTCCATCAATTTTTCTCTGAATTGAGCAGCTCGACCGCCACCACCGGCTGCACCAGGGGCTGCGTTTCCGTATTCCTTTATACCGCTTGTTCCGCCTTGAACGCCCTGCCCTTGAGCACCCGGTCCTTGAGCACCGGCACCACCAAAGCGCCCGCCCCCAAAAGCACCTTGCGCGCCGCCAAAGCCAGGTCGGCCGCCCATCATTCCTCTTCCAGCAAAGCCAGCGTGCCCAGCATCGAAAGCGCCCGTGCCTGCACCTCCTCCGAAGCCGCCCCCACCGGGGCCGCTTGCAAAGCCTCCGCTATTTTGCCCGCCGCCAAAGCCAGCACCACTTCCAAACCCAGCTCCACCAGGACCACCCATGAAACCAGGACCGGAGCCGCCGGCAGCAGGAGCCCCAGCGCCTTCGCCCCCACCACCATTGAGCCTTTGTCTAAATCGTCTGGCTTGCTCAGTAAATCGTCCTCGCCCTTCAGCACCCATCGAAGAAGCAGGCCCAGAACCAAAACCCGGCGCCGGAGGAGGCATCCCTTCGCCAGGAGGCGGGCCATCAGCAGGCGGCGCGACTTGTGGAGCGTCACCTTGCGCCTGGGCAAAGGCTGTTTGAACCGATAAAGACAGCAGCATCGCCAGCAGAGTCGAGATTTTTACATTCATTCTTGTCACCCACAGCAAGCCAGCCGACCCTCAAGGATGTACCCAAAAGGTGAGGATAAAACGTTGGGCACAACTATTTGAGAAGGGGTAGTATTGCAGCCTCAAGAATGCAAGAGCCAAATAAATTTCGTAAGATCTGCCAAAGTTTTGAACTTTTTTCTGAATCTTGACGTCTTCATTATTAGTTAGCCGCAAGGAACTAAGCAGCATGAAAAACCGTTCGCTCAAACCAGGCATTGCCATTCTTGCACTCTCGCTGACAATGCTTCCGGCATGGCTCGGTTCAGTTTCGACCAAGTCGCCGGCAAGCAGCGCCGCAGCAAACTCAAATCCATTCAAAAACGCCCAGGCCGTTGCAGACGAACAAGAGCCCAGCGTAGCCAGTGCCTCGCCTGGAGCAGATGCGCAAAGACAGCTGGGCAAACGCGGGCAAAGCAAAAACAGCGCGGGACGCAGCAACGAACAAATCATTCATATGCTAAATCGTATGACCATGGGTCCAGCGCCTGGCGATCTTGAAATGGTCAAAAAAATCGGAGTTGACGCCTACATCAATCAACAGCTCCATCCTCAAAATATGAACGTGCCTGAAAACTTACAAAAGCTTGCTCAGGCAGATGCATTAAATGAATCGCCGGCAAAACTTTTCCTCACGTACGGCCGTCCTGCGCTGAAAGAAATTGCACAAAAAGGCAATAGCGACAATCCTGCGGACAAAAAAGAACTGCAGAAAATGTTGAGGGACACATACCAGAAGCTATATCTCGAAACATCGACAGCACGTATTGATCGCGCTGTAGAAAGCCCGGCGCAGCTGCAAGAAGTAATGACCGATTTTTGGTACAACCATTTCAATATTTCGGTGGACAAAAATTTAGACCATTTGTGGGTCGGGTCATTCGAAGAGCAAGCAATTCGCCCACATGTCCTGGGCAAATTCCGCGATTTACTTGGCGCCACAGCGCATCATGCCGCGATGCTGTTCTATCTAGACAACTGGCAAAATACTGCGGCAAAAGCCACAGTTGCCAGTGCCAGCCCAAATGCTAACCCTAAAGGAAAAGGTCGTTTTTCGGGCATCAACGAAAACTATGCTCGAGAGTTGATGGAGTTGCACACACTCGGGGTTGATGGTGGCTACACACAAAAGGATGTGCAAGAGCTGGCTCGCATTCTAACTGGGCTTGGGCTGCCGCCAGGTGCAGGCGGCGGATTTGGCAATCGCAACGCAGCACAAAGACTGGCAATGATAAATTCTGCCGGCGCAAGACGAAAGGGTATACAAAACTTTGGCGGCGGCTTCGGTCAAAACCAGGAAATGTTTCAAAACGGCGGAAATCCTCCAGCACAAGTTGACCTCAACAACAAGCTTGGAAGCTACTTCGATGCCAGTCGCCACGACTTCGGCGAAAAGGTTGTGTTGGGCTACAAATTTCAAGGCACAGGCGAAGATGAAATTGAAAAAGTGCTAAACATGCTGGCGAAGCACCCAAACACCGCGCACCACATTAGCTATCAACTTGCACAATATTTTGTAGCAGACACGCCGCCGGCCACACTTGTAGACAAGCTAAGCAAACGATTTCTCGAAACCGATGGCGACATTTCTGAAGTGCTTGGCACTCTTTTTCATAGCCCGGAATTCTGGGACAGCAAATATGAAAATGCCAAATTCAAATCTCCCTATCGTTTTCTTGTTTCAAGCTTGAGAGCAACAAACGCAGACATTATCGATGTAAAACCAAGCCTGGGAGTTCTTACCCAGCTGGGTATGCCTTTGTACAAATGCCTGACGCCTGATGGTTACAAAAACACAAAAGAAGCCTGGCTTAACCCAGACAATCTAATCAACCGCATCAACTTCGCCACCACTTACGGTACCGGAAGATTTCCTGGTGCCAAACCTAAAATAACAGAACCCGCAGATGTAGCAGACTGCATTGGTCCCACTCTTTCTAACAAAACTATAGACTCAGTCATGGGAGCGCCAGAAATGCTGCGCGTTTCATTGCTGCTGGGTAGCCCAGAATTCATGAAATACTAGGAGCAGATGATGGACAGACGCGAATTTTTGAAAGCTGCCGGAATGGCATCACTTTGTTATATGCTGCCCGAATTCCAGGCCTGGGCCGCACAAGGTAATGCAAATTACAATGGCAACAAGCTTGTAGTTGTATTTTTGAGAGGAGCCATCGATGGGCTCAGCGTGGTGGTTCCGCATTCGGACGACGCTTATTACCAATATCGTCCCAAGATTGCCATTCCACGCCCCGGAGTTGAAGGGGGTGCACTGGCACTAAACAATGATTTCTCATTGCACCCAAGCCTGTCGGCATTAATGCCATTTTGGGAAAACAAAACGATGGCGTTTGTGCAAAATTCTGGTTCGCCAGACCCTACGCGCTCACACTTCGACGCGCAAGACTACATGGAGAGCGGGGCGCCAGGCAACAAAACCATGTCCACAGGCTGGCTCAACAGACTTCTCGAGGCACTGCCAAACAACCAGTCACCAGTCAGAGCCATCAATTTGGGTGCCACCACTCCAAGAATTTTACAGGGACCAGTAGCGTCGGCAAGCTATGCACCCAACCAGAGCCGTGGACGCAGCCCGATTGACCGAAAAGGCATCGCCGATGAATTCATGGAAATGTACGGCGGCAGAAAAGACGAAATGGAAAAAACATTTCTGGAAGGACTACAGGCTCGCCATACAATCGACAGCGCATTAGCGGAAGGCTCTAGCCAGGAAATGATGCAAGCCAATCAGGGAGCCGTTCCTGTAAACAGATTTGGCAGCTTCGGCAAACAGCTGGGCAAACTTATTCATGAAGAACCGTCTGTGCAAGTTTCATTCGTAGCGCTTGGTGGTTTTGACACGCACGTAAATCAGGGCAACAGCAAAGGCCAATTGGCAGGCAAGCTAAACACGCTGGGGACAGGACTGGCTCAGCTTGTCGAAGCACTGGGAGACTCGTACAACAAAACAATGATTTTAGTCGTTTCAGAATTCGGTCGCACAGCCAAAGAAAATGGCAACGGTGGAACAGACCATGGGCACGGAAATACAATGTGGCTTTTGGGCGGAAAAGTAAACGGCGGAAAAATGTATGGGCGATGGAACGGCATGAGTTCTCGCGAACTCTACGAAGGACGCGATTTACCGGTAAGCACCGATTTCCGTTCTGTAATCGGCTCAGCAATCGGCGAGCATATGCAACTTTCACAAGCTCAACTTGCCACCATATTCCCCAGCTTTCAAATCGGGGACAAGGCGGTCTCAAGCATTATCAAATAAACACTGCCAGATCACGGCTGTTCAATGGTCCACAAATATTTGTGGAGCTCGATTGTATTGTTATCATCAAACTTGATGCCTTCGGCTTCCAACAATTTTCGCTGTAAGTCTGCTGGCATGTCGAGGTGGCGACTTGTGCTGATTCCGCCTTTGGAGTTAATCACTCTATGCCAGGGAATGTTTCCCGAATGAAAGGGTGGCTCTGTCTGGCCTTTTTTGGGACGCTCGGGCAGGGCATTTAGCGCCCAGCCAACACCCTGAGCCGTAAGACGCCGCCCAATTAAATTTGAAATGGTACCGTAAGTCAAAACTTTGCCCTTTGGAATTTGAAGCACAATCTTATACACTTGCGAGAAAACAGAATTTTCTTTGCTAGCAATTTTTGTCTTTGTGCCTACTGCTTTAGCTGCTTTAGTCTTTGCCATTTCAGTTTTCAATTTGCTTAGAGTGGAATACCAACAGCTAATTCTAGATCAGTTAACGCTTGCTGATATGCCTGCACAGCATTAAGGTATTCACGTCGTATGTACACATTGGCTTGCTGCGCAGCCAATGTAGACGTTATGTCCATTTGACCCACCTCATAACTTCTTCGTGCCAGTCGTGCCACTTCTGCTGAATCGGCCAACACGTGCTCATGGTATGCCTGGATTTGCTCTCTGGCAGCCATGACTCTCTGGTAAGCAACTACAACTTCTTCAGTCACGATATTTTTCTTGGTGCTAAACTCGAAATTCAACTGCTTCAAGATTGCGCGATATTTGGCTATTTCACCCTGTTGCAGGTTTAACATAGGCACCTCTTGAGTGATGCCTACAAAATACCCATGTATTTTAGGGCCATTAGGCGGGTTGCCCGTGATAGAACTGCCAATATTCAATTGCGTATTCGGGATGATGTTGCCATAGGCATTACTCAAAAGTGTCTTATTGACCGCAATTGATTGCTTTACTATTTTGAGATCAAGTCGATTTTCCATTGACTTACCAATTAGCGAGTCAAGCTCCGGCACAGGCTTATTCAAGTCTGGCAGCAACTCGTTCATTTCGATTTGTGTTTTTAGTAACGGGAGACGAGGCACATCGATCTCGGCTTTGTATGAACGACCGAGGATGACTGATAGGCGTTCTTTTGTTTGCAATATTGTTCGCAAAGCTTGCTTACGTTCTATTTCTGCCTGAGAGAAAGCAAGGCGCGCTCTGTCTACATCAAGCCCAGCTACGTCGCCTGCATCAAAACGACGCTGCGCCACAGATTGCAGAGCTTCGGTAAGCTGAGATAGTTCGCTTATTGTTTGTGTTGTTTCTTTTGCCAGAACGAAATCCAAGTAAGCACGCCTGACATTATTTCGCAGCAACCACAGCGACTTCGCAATTTCGAGGTCGGCTTCTTTTACTTGTTTTTTCGCCGCGAGCAAACGAAAAGCAACTTTCCACGGCGCTTCAACCGGTATAGAAGCTCCTATCTGATAGGTTTGCTCTGCGCGAAAACCGTTGTACAAGAGAAATGACGGGTTTGGAAAAGTTAGAGCCTGCGCATATGCTGCTTGCGAAATTCCGAGTTGTTGGCGGATGCTCTCTGCACGCGGGCTTTTGATCAACGTCTCGTCGAAAGCTTTGGAAATGCTCAATAGCTCTCCCGGAAGAGCCACAGAAGGAGCAAGCTGAGGGCTTACAGAATCTGGATTAATAGGAGGCAGAAGAGTAGGTTCTATATCGGCTATCAGAATATGTTGCTCAGCGTAGGCTGCCACAGCAAAGCCCATTTGCATGGCAATGCAAGTTAGAATCAAAGCGACCTTTGAATTACTAAGATTCACAAGCCACTACCCTCAATATCTTCAATTTTCTTGACGCTATTTTTCGCCATAAGTTTATACACCGCAGGCAGTACCAGCAGCGTGAGTGCAGTCGCGGACATCAAGCCACCAAAAACAACCGAAGCTAGCGGACGCTGTATTTCTGCACCTGTACCGGTGGAGAAAAGCTTTGGAACCAAGCCCATTATGGCAACCAGAGCAGTCATGAATACAGGACGAAGACGGATGAGCGCCCCCTGTCTTATTGCACTTTCAACCGGCGCCCCTTCCTTTTCAAGCTGCATGATATAGCTAACCATGATGACACCATTTTGCACCGCCACGCCAAACAGCGCGATGAAGCCAATAATAGCAGGCACAGAAAGGCTCTGATGTGTTAGCCAGAGTGCAATTATGCCACCAATGACTGAAAACGGAATGTTGAGCATCACCAAACCGGCATGCTTAAGCGAGTTGAAAGTAGAAAATAGAAGCAAGAAAATAAGAAATAGAACAACCGGAACCACAATACACAAACGGCTCATCGCCCTTTGCTGATTTTCGAACTGCCCGCCCCATACCAACCAGTACCCTTTTGGCAACTGAACTTTCTTTGCAACAATTTTCTGCGCTTCTTCAACATAGCTTCCCATATCGCGACCGCGGATGTTTACCAGAACAGCCGTGCGGCGATGCTGGTCTTCTCGATTTATCATCACCAGCCCACGCGTCTTATTGATCTCAGCCAGTTGTTTTAGCGGAATTCGCGCACCACCAGGAGCCGATACCAGCATATTGCGGATATCCTCTTCGGTGTCTCTATGCTCTGTAGGAAAGCGAACCAATATGCCAAATCGCTTGGACCCTTCAATTACTTCACTAACAACTTTGCCGGCCAGTGCAGTTTGAATCAGGTCTTCCACATCAGAAACATTGAGTCCGTAACGCGCAATCAAGTTTCGTTTCAATTGAATATTGAGCTGCGGCAGTCCAAGAATTTGTTCACGGCTAAGGTCGCCCGTGCCCGGGATACTCTGAATCGATTCCTCTATCTGAGACGCAATACGGTCTGCAACTTGCGGGTCATCACCAAATACTTTAATGGCAACGTCGCATTTGATGCCGGCGATTAAGTCGTCAACCATGTCTGCAATCGGTTGCGAAAAACTATAAATTACGCCAGGAATTTGCTTTAGCTCTGCCGCCATTTTGTTGACAAGAACTTCCTTATCTTTCACTTGCCATTCAGATTTCGGCTTCAATCCTATCAACACATCGGCGTTGTCTACACCCTCAAGGTCTCCGCCCATGCCAGATCTCCCAATATGAGTAACGGCAAGAGTGACTTCGGGAAATTTACACAACATGCGTTCGATAACTGTTGCAATGCGGCGAGATTCTGTGTGGGAAACACTTGGCGCCAGCTTGGTGCGCAGCAGCAAAGTCCCCTCATCAAGATTGGGCATAAATTCAGATCCCAAAAACGGAATCAAAACCAAACTAGAGAGCAAAGCACCTACAGCAACCATCAATATTGTTTTCGGAAACTTCATAGACATATCGAGAGCCGCAGAATAATTACGTTTCAACGACTCCAAGACAGGGTTATGGCGCTCTTCAGACGGCTTTTTCATAAACCAGAAACAGAGCACGGGAATTATCATCAAAGCGGCAATCAAGGCGCCAATGATTGCGTAAAGAAAGGTTAGAGCAAGCGGATGGAACATCTTTCCTTCCACGCCCTCGAGCGTAAACAACGGCAAATAAACTGCCATTATGATGAATATCGCAAAAGTAATTGGTCGCCCAACTTCCTGCGCCGCAGATAGGACAACCGGAAATGTTTTAAGCGGCGTATTTTCTTCAATTGACTTGTGTTTAGCCTCTGCCAATTTACGAAAAATGTTCTCAACCATCACAACACCGGCATCAACCACAACGCCGAAATCCACACCGCCAAGCGTCATCAGATTGGCTGACAAACCGGTAAATTTCATCAAAATGAAACTGAAAAGCAACGACAATGGAATGATTACAGCGGCAATCAATGCGGCAGGAATATCAAGCAAGACTGCCGCTAAAATGACTATAACAAGTGCGCCGCTGAGCCCAAGAATTTCTTTTACAGTCTCTGCTGTTCTGTCTACCAGCTCAACTTGATTGTAATAAGGAACAATCTTGACGCCATCGGGAAGCAAATGCGAAAGGTCATCCAGAGCCCGTTTTACTTTGCCGATTACTTCCTTACTGTTGGCACCCTTGCGAGTCATAATCACGCCAGTTACAACTTCGCCATTGCCATTCATTGAGGCAGAGCCTCTGCGAAACGCAGGACCGATGGACACGCTAGCTACATCTGAGACTTTTACAGCTGTTCCAGCTACAGCTTTCAAAACGATGTCGTTTATGTCACCCTCAGTGTTTATTCTGCCAAGCCCACGAATGATGATTTCTTCGCCGCTTTGCTCAATGAAATTACCGCCCGCATTCATGTTGTTGCGAGAAATTGCATTGAGAACTTCATCGAGAGTTAAGCCATATCCCTTAAGTTTATCGGGAGAAACAAGCACCTGATATTGTTTAACAAATCCACCATATGAAACAACATTTCCGACGCCACTTACAGTGAGCAAACGTTTTGCCACAAGCCAATCTTGAATAGTGCGCAATTCTATAAGATCATGCTTTTTGCTTTCTAAATAGTACATATAAACGATGCTAAAGCTAGACACCAGAGGACCCAAAGAAGGCTTTGGAATGTCCTGCGGCAACTCAAGACCGTTGAGTCTTTGCTGCACAAGTTGCCGCGCCAAATACATATCAGTGTCATCGTCAAACACCGCAGTTACGACAGACAAACCAAAGCTGGAATTTGACCTGATCTTGCTGATTTTCGGCAATCCATTCAACACACTTTCAATCGGAATCGTGACCAGCGATTCTACTTCCTCTGTGGCAAGGCTCTCAGGCTCTGTGATTATTTGAACTTGAACATTGCTTACATCAGGAAAGGAGTCTGTGGGCATGTTTGAAATGCACCAGTAGCCAGCAGCGCAAAGACCAATCATCAAACAGAAGGTGATGAGTCTTTCGTGCAAAGCAAACTTGATTAACCTTTCAATCATCGTTGTTGCCTAATGTACCTGGGTAAATTCTGTTTTGAGAAGAAGGCTGCCTGAAGTGACCACCTTATCGCCTTCTTTCAAACCGGAAATTACTTCGAAGTATTTTTCATTTGTATTGCCGGTTTCAATTTTTTGCTCTCTGTATCCTTCTGGACATTGCAAATAGACAAACTTATTTCCATCATGTTCTTGCACTGCGGCCTTCGGACAAACCAGGACTGGAGCCGGTTGCTGAAGCAAATCAATTTCTGCAAACATATTTGACTTCAACTTCAATTTTGGGTTTGCCAGCCTAACTCTGATGGGCACAGTCCGCAGCTCGGGATTTATTGTTGAGCTTATGTAGCTAATTGTCCCTTCAAAACTGTCGTATGGAAAGCTGGCTACTTTCACAACAGCTTTTGAACCCAACTTCAAGCGTCGCAGCTCTACCTCGGGAATGTCTGCTATTACAGAAACAGTACTTAGATCCGTAACAGTAAATGCTTGCTTATCGCGATCTACAACCTCACCAGGGTCAACATCACGGTGGGTTACAATGCCATCGATTGGGGCTCTTAGCGAAATGGTGCCTGTAATTTTTTCGCTAGCAAGAACATCCTCCAGCATCTCGTTTGTCATGCCAAGAAAAATCAACCTCTGGCGCAGTGTATTCACGTGCTTTTGCTGCTTGTTCGTTTCGGCCTGAGCTAGCAAATAGTCTTTTTTCATGACTGCTTTGTTGTTGTAGAGCCCCTCTTCCCGCTCAAATGTGGTGAGTTTTTGCTTGTAAATTGCTTGGGCAGAAATCCACTTAGCCTTTGCGATGTAAAAGTCTTTCGCAGCAGAAATTCTCTCTTTGTAGAGTTCATCCTGGCGTTTGAATTCGCGATCAGCGAGGTCCATTTGAGCCTTTGCTTCGTCCTTTTGGGTTTTCGCTTCGATCAGCGCTTTTGGCCGCTGAAACTCTTCCTCGAAAATTTGTCTTTCGCGAATTTCATGGGCTTGCGCTAACGACAGAGCAGCCTTAGCTTCGATGAGTTCCGCCTCAATTTCACTCAATTCCTGGCTGTCGATATTTGCCAAAATCTGCCCTTTCGTGACGGCTTCACCTGGCACAACATCGACTCGAACAACCCTACCCGGTATTCTTGCACTGATCACAATATCTTTACCGACGTCAGGCTTGACCTGGCCAGTTGCATGTAGCGACCAGGAGAGCGACTTAGTTGCTATTGTTTCAGTGCTAATTCCAAGCTCTTGAGACATAGCTGTAGAGACTGAGCGCTTGTCATTATTTACGGGCTTTTCAACCGTCGGCGGCTCGACTTTGCCGCAAGCCGAAATCAACAAAGCAAAGAGCAGGGAGGCGCTAATGACGGCCCAAGCGGACATTTCAGGACATGCTTTTGAAAGTTCTCTAAACTGCCTTTTCATTTTTCTGCATAATCCCTGAGCTGCCACAACCATTTAACCTAAGAATTCTTGCCTTCTCGAAGACAAACGTTTCACGAAACTTTCGCGCAAAACCGGCATCGCAACAATCATTTGGTTGAACATAGCACATCAGATTTTCACAGATCTAAATTAATCACCAATATTCCGCCAAAGCATGCCCCAGCAAGCATTACCGTCTTTTCGACGATACTCCACAAGCTGTTAAATTAGCTGCAACAATGTACAACAACTGAATGAACAGCCTAAATTAGCATGCAGATGCAGCAATTTGCCACGACTTCTTCACCATGTCTTTGTACATTAAAACCGGGTGGGACGATTGGGTGATCTGGTTATGGCTGAGGGTAAAGCGGAAACGCTTGAAACAGACAAGAAAGACAATAAGGCCGACAAGGCCTCTACAGATTTGTCAGCCAACACATGGGCAGACATCGAGAGGCTAAGCTCAAGACCAGAACCAGTTAAAGACACTCGAGCCGCCCAGATATTACCAGACCTCACAATCGACAGGGCGAGTACCTTCAAAGCGGTTGCGCCCAGCTCAGACAGAAGCCCTGCACAAACCGAACTTCGTCCAGATGCTGCACCTGTTAGACCGGAAGCAAACAAAATAACAGCGCCAGCAAATAAACTTAGCAGCGAATCACTGATATCTGCCGCAAGCGACCTCAAGAAAAATCTCAACGACAAGGACAGCGTCGATGCAATTTTGCGGTCTATTCCGCCTGCAGAAAAAGAAAACTTTGAAAAATTGTACGAACAGATAAATTCAAGCAAATTGCGCGACGAATTGAAAACTCGCCGCATGGACTCTTCGATTGCACTTCTGGAGCCAAAAGAAGAACAGCGCAATGCAGCATGGTTGCAAGACAATCTTAACGCCCTGGCAAAACTACCACCCTACGACAGCCCGGCTCGACAATTGACAGAACGCTCGATTCGCAGCAATCTTCGCAGCATGAGCGACGATGAGCGCAAGGCTCTAGATCAAGAACTGCTAGCCAAAACGGGTAAAGATCTCAGCGCAACCATTGAATCAAGCAAACTCTCAGATACCTCAAAGAAGATTGCAGATATCTACATCAAAAAAGGTTCCGCAATCAGTGCCGATGATCTCGTAGACATCGCAAAGCTCGGACTATCCGGCAGCCGCCTGAGCACAGCCAGTCGACTCAACATCGTAAAAGAAGCATTTGCCGGCGACACTGATGAAGCAGTTAAAGCAAGAGAAAAATTTGCAGGCAAAAATGGCGAAGGAAAAGCAGAACTAGCAAAGGTTTTTAGCTCCAAAGATCTAAAACAAGCCGAAGACTACATGAGTATTGGGAAGCTGCACACTGCAACTTTTATAGACATGCAAGCAAGCAATTGGGGCAGCAGCGACCCTAAAGCAATCAACTTAGTTTTAGACCTGATGAGCAAAGATGAGAGAAGTAAATTTAGCGACGGAGAAAAACTTGCACTAACCGGCAAGACAAATGGACTGAACGAAAAGGAAAACGAATCGCTCAATTACTACAACAAAGTGCACGAAGCATTGAAAAATGCCGCTTCATCATTCACTTCGCCAAGCCGCTGGTCTTCGGCAAACACACGAAAGCAAGTCGCAATTTGGGAAGATCTCGCCGCCCATGGAGAGGAGACCTTAATTGGAAGAATGGCCAAAGCCGGCAATGATTTCTTCGACAATTACGAAAATGATATCAGTGCGCCAGTCCGTGCATTCACGCCAAAAGATTGGGAACTCATGAAAGACCCAAGCTACCGAAGCAAGGTATTCGACCTTGTAGGCGGAACAGACGGCAAATCGAACAACTCCATTTTTGACAGAAATTCGGCTGAAGCAGCAAGAAAAGAATTGCTCAAAACATTCGGGCAAACGACTCCTGAAACAGCTAAAGAAGCAACACATTCTACATTGGCAGATGCATCTTCTGACTTTAACGCTGCGATTTCTGCAAGCCGGTCTCAAGGGCTAAATCCGCACGCCATGATGTATGACGCACTGATGCATGGCAAGTCTTCAGAATATCAACAGCTTAGCCAAGAGCAACGTGATTTGCTTGATACACGACTCAAGTATTTCCCTGAAGGTCAGCGCGAATCGGCTATGAAAATGCTGGCAGACTTGAAAGCAGGCAAAGACGTACAGCCAGGCATTGTAGAGCAACTAAACTTCGACGCTTTGAGCGGAGCCAACAAGCAAACTGTAATTGAGCACCTTGTAGCTGCCAAAGATCAATTATCAAACGACCCCCGTCTTGAGGCAGCGGCACGTGCAGCTTTTGGAAGTTCTTACCAATTTGAAAAATTCGGTAAGCCAATTATCGATCAAAAGGGCATCAGCCCAGAACAACTCAAAGAACTCAATTGGCAGATTGTAGCTCCATTCTCGGACGCTTACGATGCGCCCGACCCCAGTCATGTAAAACTTCAACCATACTTAAACGGACTCAAACTGCTTGCTTCAACTGACAAAGAAAAAATACTGTCGGCAGCCGAAAAGTCAACGAAGGATGATCCACAAGCGAAGGACTATCTCGATAAAGTATTCAAAGGTCTATCAAAAGAAGAACGCGAGCTTGCGATAAATGTTCTGAAAAGCCCCAACCAAGAGCCTGGTCTCAGCGAGCAAATTCGGGCAAGGGCACTTGGAGCAGATATACAACAAGATGAATTAATCGATAAATTCCGCAAATTGAACCCCGATGAAAAAATCAATTTGATAAACGATTTTGCACAAAAGTACAAGTCATATCTCCCCACGGTTCTCTCGGAAGGAGCAGACGAATCGACAAAGAAGTTGGTAGATCTCTCATTACCGATGGACAGCAAAGACCTTTTCCGCGCCTCCCAAGATTGGGCTCGCGACAGCGGCACGGGTCTTTACGGCAACGTCGCCTCAACCGAAATTGCCCTGGCTCAAACACAAGAACAACTGCGAGCTTCTCTGTTGTTCAAACTGCCGCCAGAACAGCGCGAAAAGGCTCGTGTTGAAATAGAAGAATCATTCCAAAAATATGTCAACGCACTACGCACTAATGATCAAGCGAAAGACCAATATGCCAAGGATGTGGCAGACAAAATAATGACTGTTGCTTTGACCGTGGCCGCACCGGGAATTGGCGCAAGCCTCAGCAAACTAGCTCTCACAGCAGGAGCTGCGATAGCTGCGCGCTCTGGAGTGGAAGGAACGATTAAAGGTGGATTGAGCGGCAGCGATTTTGCTAAAGCCAGTTTATTTGGAGTAATCGACGCAGCAAGCCTGGGACGCTTTGAAGCAATACAACGCGCATTCGGAAAGGCACTCGAAAGCAGCGCAGCTGCCGAACTCAAAACAGCATTGAAGAAAGACATTGCAGCAGGCTTCGAAGAATACACGGGCAAAGACGGACAAAAGAAACTTGCTGAAAAGCTTGGCGAACAAAAAATTGCAAACCCAGAACAAAAAGCAAAAGACATTCTTGATGAATATAAACGTAATCTGGAAATGCTTGGGCCATCTCTAAGCGCAGAAGCAGGCACACAGCAATTAACACCACGCTTCAAAGATGTTGTCAGCGTAAAAGTTGGAGACAAAGAAGTACAGGGTACCATCGTGGCCTTCCGCAGAGAGACCGACAGGCAAGGAAAAGAAAGAGTTGTTGCAATCTTGAAGTTGGCTGAAGATGCCAAAAAAGCACCAATCGAGAAAGGTCCTATTGAGCTGGCAGATCTAAGTGAAATAAGCCAGACGGTCCGCAACAATGGAAAAGTTAGCGAATCTAAGTTTGGATATCTCAGCGACACCGGAGATGTTTTTCGATCAAATGGAACTGCAAAACCGATTTTTGTCAAAGACCACATCGCAGTAGAAGTTAGCGCCGACAACATCAAGGTAATAAGCCGCCCGACACCACTTGCCGAAACCATCAAGGAGAGCGCAGCGAGCATTAAGGCAGCAACAGCTAACGGAGATATTCTTCCTAACTTGGCGAAGGCACCAGAATTGACGTGGACAGGAGCACCTATCAATCCGGCAGAAATGGCCCCGGTATTCAATCCTCTACGAGGAGTCGAGGACGGCACCAGACAGTCAAATTGCACCGCTAATGTGGGAGCATTGCTGCGCTCTATGCGATCAAAACATTTATTCACTTCAAAAGATGTTGAAGAGCTAAAATCTGCTGACGGAAAATCGCTCCTGCCAGGAGATGTGCCCGGCGACAGACTGGGCACACCGACCCCAGGACGCTTCGTGCCTCCACGAGACACGGCTGAAGACCAGATTATTCCAGACTTTAGAGATAGAGCTTACAAATACATTGAAGCAGCTGGTGGTGTGAAAATAGATCGCCAGGAAATAACAAATATGGCCGAATTGAAAGAAGGCGTAGACTACATTGCTGTCGTACCCATTGAAAATAATGAAAAGAGCTACGTTGAGCACGTTATGTATGCTCGAAGAATAGGACCAAACGATGTTCTCATTTATGATCCACAAAGCGGTGTACGCTGGTCTGCAAACTCATTTGCAGGGTCAGGATTAAGATTCCACGCAGTCAACACAGACCTAGCCCCACGATTCAAGCCGGAACAATAAGTTATATTGGCATTCGTTAGGCATTAAGAGCTGAAGCTGTACTCAGTTTGCTTTATGCAAATTATTTCTTGCCGGCTTCTGCCTTCTGGGCTTTCTCAATTTGCTCAGGGGTTGCGCCGACAGGCAAGCGCAATCGGATTCGTTCAAACTCCAGCATTTGAGCCTGCAGCTTGTTCAACTCTGCCTGCATCTCAGCATCGCTGCGTCCGACACGGCGATCGCCAGCATCTCTGGCTTTGACCGCGGCATCACGACGCAATTGCAACGTGGTTCGATTCATGTCGTTGAATACACTCTTAGCCATTGAACGAACAACAGCATCAGGATGATAGTTTGCAAGCGCCTCTAGAGCAGGACTTGCTTCACGATTGCCCCAACTTGAAATGAGTGAAATAGCTGTAATTTGATTTTCAATACTATCTTTGTAGCCTTTCGGATCTTTAGCTTCCGACGGCATGCCCTGGTATTCACTTTGCAGAGCTGCAGCCATTACGATAGAGGCTTCTTTGGAATCCATGATTCCTTTTGTTTTGGCCTGCTCGACAGCACCAATCAAGTATGACCTTGAAACAGGGTCTAGCGAAGGCTCTTCAATCAAAGCCGCCTTTACGGCCCAAAGCATATCGCGTGAGCCCGGGTGTCCATCTTTAATGCAATTATAAATTGCTATGGAAGCCTTTTGCATCGCCCAGCGACGATCACGCTCTCCGAAGGGCTGCCCCTGGCTCAGAATAATTGATGCAAGAGCCTCTCTCTCAGCCTTTCCATCAGTCAATTTAGCCTGCTCACCTAGAGCGGCAAGCTGTGCGCCTTGCTTGCGAATGGTATCATTGGCAGCATCACGACATTTTTTATCGATGGTTGCCTGCGAGGTAAACAACCACGGTATCATACCGGGGTAAGCATCTGTAACAGCCTGTTTAATGCCTTCGCGCAGCTTATCGGCATCGAGCAGTTTATAATTATCGTTCTTCGAAAACCAATTATCGCTTCCTTCATACTTGGAAAGACTGCGAACGCGCAAGGCATTTTCTTTCAATTCTTGCGTGGCACGCTCAAATGCATCTTGATAGTCCAGATTGTTCTGGGTATCTGCAGTGCGGTCTTGCGAGCGATAAGTTGCAGCGTCAAGCTTGATTTCAGCTTTGCGATATGAATCAAGCTGAGCTTTATCTTCAGCAGAGACTTGTTTATCAGCGATAATTTGAGCAATGAGTTCATGTGCCTCGCTAACATAACCGGGTCGTGAGCCCTGCTTTTCTAACGACGCCAGCACAGAATAAGCAAGACTCCGGTCACCCGCATTGCTGCTCTTAGCAAGCTCTCGAGCTGCCATCAAGCGCACCAACTCGTGCCCATCGCGCGCAGCTACGGAAAGCACATCACGGCGTGGGTCGTTGTCATCTTTGATCGCGCCCAATTTCTCAGACAGAGCAATTGACCGGCCAATGCGCTCAGAACTGGCTGATGTGCGAGATAAATCATCTGAGATTCTCTTCGCGATTTGATCGGGAGTGCTGCCTTCGGGCAATTGGGCCTGTTGCCTGAGGGTATCACTCCTGTCGGCAAGCTGCGCGTACATCTCTTGAGCCTTCAAACGCACACTATTTATGCTTGTATTGAATGCGGTTGATGATGGTGGGCTTAGTTCTTTGGTGACACCATCTTTAGTTTCGTATATGGCACCGTTTGAACTCTTAACTGTTCTAATTTGACCTTGAACAATGATGTGGTCACCACTGGCAGGGTCAAGCATTTCTTTGCCAGTCCATGGCTTTTTCTTCTCTTTGTCATCAACACTGTAGAAAGTATCGCTGTTGCCTTCGCGTACGTAAGACTCAGTGACTTTACCATCGGCAGCTTTAACGGTATATCGTGCAAATTGATCACCCGGTGGGTCAAACTCTTTGCTGGTGCCGTTAGGATATTGAATTCGAGAAATCTTATTGTCGACCAAATCGAGGAGGGCGCCGCTAGGCTGTATAACACGCGTTACACCGTCTTTTGCGCTGAAAGAAATATAGTCGCCAGTTGCACTGTCGAAACGGTTGCTGCCAACCCATGGCTCTTTTTTCTCCGTGTCAGTCTCTTTATACCAGGTGTTTGCTTTTGCTGCATCCGGCAGCCAGACAGTCTGTTTACCCTGTGAGTCTGTGAATATATAGCGCGCGTCAACACCGTTGATTTTTTGCAACTCGCGCGAAGAGCCGTCTGGATATTGCACCTTAGAAACAGCACCGGTGCTGTCTTTCACGACTTTGAATTTTGGCGAACCATCAGCGATTGCCTCCAGCACCGGCAAAATATCTTTGTTGCGATATTTGGGGTTGGAAAGTATGTCGAGCATGTCCAACTGTAATTTTTCGCGAGCAGCAAAATCTTTCGCGCCGGCTGCAGGGGTATTTCGCAATTCTCTTTGCATAGCAGACGCCAACAAAGTAGACACCTGGGTGTCAGTCAAACCAGCTTGACCCGGCTTTGCAATTAGCGACTTCAAACCATCAAGAACATTCTGTCTTCCCTGAGCGCTCATGGTAGGTTGGTGAAGCAAAAGATTTTGCACTGCCCAGGCGATTTCCTTAGCTTTTTCCGGGCTTGCGTTTTGGCAAATTTCTTTCAATTTTTCAGTGGCTTTTTCTGCCCCCCAGCCGCGATCATCTTTTAGAAGTGGGCGACCGTTTGAAAGCGCGACATAAACAAGCGCCTTGAGCGCTTCAGGTTCTGTGGCTGCTTTGCTGCCCAAAGCGTCCATAGAATTCTTCATGTAACCGGCATACTTATCCAGCAGCTTTGCGTGGTCTGCATCCACACCACTTTCGCCTTCCCAGGCGAAGCGGAAGAAGCCGCCCACTCCATTGAAATAGAGATCTTTCAGGTCTAAGTAAGCCTGATTTCTCAATGTGCCACCATCGAGGAATTTCAACGAAGGGTCAGCCTTCAAATAATTTTCGGCGCCGGTTAATGAACGTGCCGAAGAATTTATCAAATCAATTTTGGCATCATGGAATTTATCTTCGTAGTCTTGACTATCACGGCCTGGACGGCGATTGCTGAACTCCACTTCGCGCAAACGTTTTGCAACTTCAGGGTGTTTTTCACTGGGAAGCACCTGCAAACAAAGTTTTTGCAAATCGGCTGCACCAAGATTGTTGAGCGCATCAATAGCAGCCAGCCTGACTTGTGGACTGGCATCATTTTTCAAGGCAAGCGCCAGAAGACCAGAAGTGACGGGACTCTTGTCACCGAGTGTTGCAAGAGTAGTGGCAGCCTGTGCGCGCAACTCAGGCGAAGCTGTTTCAGGTCTGCTTGAATCAGGGCTAATTAATTTCCGCACAGCATCAACGGTGCTTTTTGCAATTGAATCATCAGCAGTGGCCGGCATTTGTACTGCGGAAATCTTCACAAGATCCGGAAGACTGCGAAGCAATGACTTTTTCAGCTCAGCAGGCGCTTTGGCAGTATCATTATAATTCTGCGTCAGTTCAGCAATAATTGCTTCAATGCCCGCACGCTCATTTTCTTTCAATGAGTCTCTCTTGCTTGCATATTCGTTTTGCAGACTTTGCAAATCTTTCGCCAGATTAGCGGCTCTAGTTGCATAACTAGTGTCTGTAGCCGAGTCAGACAGCATGTCTGTATAATTTTGACGCAGGGTTTCTAATATAGCGCCACCGCCAAACATACCATCACGCAAAGACGTAAGCGCCGGCGTCATTTGTTCTGGCTTTAACTGTTTGAAGATATCTGAATAAGCCTGCATGCGGCTCATCATCAAGGGCACAACTTGCGCTGCAAGTGTGGGATTGTCTGAGCTTATCAAAGACATAAGCCCTGCATTAATCTGAGCTTGCAATTCAGGATTTGATTTTAAATCTTGATTTTTTGCAATAAGTTGTTGGGTAGCGCGGAATTTATCCCAACTAACTTTGTCATATTGATCCCCGGCCTGGCCAGGCAACTCTGCTTTCAGCTTAGACAGCAAGGCATCATTTGCTTGCGCGACCCATTTGTCTTGAGATTCCTTTTTGAAATCTTGCGGCCAGGCTAGAGGCCCGCCTTCCTTATGCAGCTGCGAAATACTTTCGGTTCTCTCGCTCGGCTTTGGTGAATCAGCAGCATACAACATATATGTAGCCAAACCAGAAATACGCGGATCGGCATCAGCACGCAAAGCTTCAAGAGATTTTTTTATAGACTCAGAATCTCTGCCTAGCAATGACGCAAGAGCATCTCGTTTTGCCGCCGCAGCTTTTTCATCGCTAGATGACATAGCCGCAATTGCTGGCTCAACTCGTGATTTCATTGTTTCGTAAAGATCACCAAGACGATAGCCATGCGCATCAACCATGGCTTGCATTTTCAACTGCTTAAAACGCTCTCTCGCAACTGGGTCTGCAGGCGCATTTTTGTCGTTAACAATGCTCAAACAGATTTGGCTCATATCCGCAAGGCTAAAACGATCGCTATCCAGACGCAACATCATGTCGCCGGCCAGCAAGCGCGTGTGCCCCGGATTTGCTTTTACATCTTTGCCGCTGCCTTGATTAGCCTGGGCGTTGTTGTATAGAAAGTCCACAAGGTCTTTAGCTTTGACTTCACTTCCTGCAACACCGACTGTCTCACTTAACTGTCCATCGGCTCCACGCTTTCTGGCAAACAAAATAGCAGAGGCAGCAACGAGTTTTTCTTCAGGACTTGCCGCAGCAGAATTAAATGTATTGACCAACTCGCGCATGGCAGCGCCAGCATCAGACTGACGTTCGCTCATAGAAAGCTTGGCTGTTTCAGTAAGCTTATCTAGCTTGGCTTGGAGCTCGGGGGACACGTGAACTTTCAGGTTTTGATTGTAACCATCGACAACTTCTTTAGCCTGCAAATATCTCTGGCTATCTACAAATTTGTGAAGTGAAGCACGTTCGATGCTGCTATCTCTGGCGCTGATTTTCTCAGGCAATTTTCCATCGGGTTTTTGATTCAAAGTAACCAGGGAGAATGCAGCCGCAAAACGATCTCTCGAGTCAGCCTTTTCATTTTTTACAGTATCAATCAGCCTTTTATTAAACTCAATCCGTTTGGGATCGTTTGCAGGCAATTTCATTGTCTCGTCAGTTTCTTTTTGGAAAGCGTCTATGCGCATCATAGTTTGCTTATCAAAAGAACTTGGAGTTTTCTTGTTTTCCGGCAGGCTTGCCTGTTCCCATCGTCTATCCAGGGCTGCACGCTGCTGATTTTGCTGGCCATCAGTTCCCGCGGCTCGATTGATAATTCCGGGAATTTGCCTGAATCCAATATCACTCAAGAAGAATACATCTGCACCGAGCGCTTGTATCTTTCCAAAGGAAGCCTCTGCTAAATAGCCACCAACTTTGGCCGCACCAGGAATTCGCCCTACCACCGCCAGTGGTGACATGTAAGAACCAATTTTTTGCAACGATTGAAACTTGCCTAAGTAATCAGCCGCTTTATCAAGCCCAATTACTTTGTGCATCGGTGTTTCGCTAAAGGCTCTATTAAAGTTCAAGAGACCTCTGGTGAAAGCACCCTGACCAGCGATTTGCTCAGCAGTCGGCACGAATGCTTTTGCTGCTCCCGGGCGGCCAATGGCTGTATAGCCGAGGTCTGCCATCATGGCGATGGCACGAACTTGCATGAAAGTTTTTCCGTAAGGCCCAAGATTTTCAATTCCTTGACCCATAAATCCAGTCACACCAAAACCTGCGTGCAAAGCACCGGTAAGCCCTTGCTGCGTGAGCATTGCTTTTCCGAGTACTTGCATAGTGGTCATTTTGGCGGCTGTACCGGCAGCTGCTTCGACGCCTACCATAGCCGCACGCACTTCGGCAACGCCGCCCAAGACCATGAGGGCATCAACACCAGTAGTGACAATCTTCGTGCCCCAATGCCATTTATGTTGCGACGAACAAAATGCCGGCACATCTTTTGCTTGCATGAGTGTAGGCTGAGGTGCGCCGCTATCAGTTCTATAAACAATCAGCCAATCATCTGGTTTGTATTTCTTTGGCTGCTCTTCAAATTCGCCTGGCTTGCCTGCTTTTTCACGATAGAGTTCTTTAAAGCTTTTCTCGTCAACAAACTGCTTGCGGCCATCGGCCAGCGTAACGAGATAATCGCCTTTCTTACCATCTCGACGGCCTCCGGCAACACCCTGCTCTTCAGGCAAAGTTGTATCGGCAGCAATTTGAGTAGCTTTAATATCGCCACCCATTGTTTTTACATCGCTTACCCAACCCCAGCCGTTATACGAAGCCCAATGAGCATATTGCAAGTTTTGCTTTTGCCGAATTTCGATAATGGGCTCGCCCTTCTCGTTTTTAGCTTCTTTGGCCTCGGTGCGAAACTCCATCAAATTGATGTCTTTGATTTCTTCGCCGGGCTGCATCCAAACTGTCTTTCCGTTTATCACGCGGAAATCGGCTTCATTTAGTTTTTCAGATGGTGGCACCCACTCTTTAGCACCTTCACCATTAAACCTGAATTTGCGTCCATCGCTTTCTGTAAAAACCTGGTTGCCTTTGGCGTCTTTAAAGCCTTTTTCAACCATATTGCCGTCTTTGTCGATGCGCATTTCAGATTTGATGTCGCCCCAATAAATAACCGAATTTTCGGCCTTTGCGCCATCGATTTGACCGAGAACTTGATCTACCGGCCCCTTATTTTTTGAAAGCCATCCATCGAGCTGGCGCATACGCTCTGTGTTTTCGTCGTTGCGTTCTAGCGACTCAGGCATCTTAACTGAGATATTTACTTTGCCGGTTTTCTCATCTTTAGTTGCAGATACAAGATCTTTATTGCTTTCTAGCGCAGATGAATCCCACTTAGAAGGAATTCCACCCATCCACGAGGGCCAGTTGAATTGGTCATTAACCATCTTGCCGAGACGATGGTGCAGCTCTGCATAACGCTGCACTTCAAGCCCCTTTTGAATCCAGGGAGCTGCAGCTGCGAGACGCTTTTCAATTGCCTCATCCGACAATGTTTCAACTTTTTCAGGAAACCATTTTTTTGCAAGTTCGCCTGATGCATCGATTTGATTTAGCCGCGATTTATCAATGGCAAATTGTTGTTCTAGCATACCGCGATGAACTTCTTGCGAAGCTGCATCTGTGAAAATCAACAACTTGTTGATTTCAGCCATATCTTTAGCGCCAGGTAGCTCGCCTGCTGCCAGCGTTTTTTCAGGCAACTTCAATTGACCTTGTGTTACCAGGCTCTTAAATTGTTCGTTGCTAACAGCAAAGCCTTTCAACCCTTGAGGCAAATCTTGCGGCAATTGCTCAAGTGGAATTTTCCTGCCAAATTCAACAAGCGTTGTTAGCAAACCATCATAACTGGTACCCAAATTTTGACGCAGAACATTGAAACCAGTGTTCATGTCCTTCGTTGCAGCTTCAAAGTCTGTGCGAAACTCTTTGCTCTCCATCTGCTTCTTAAGCTGCGCCTGATCTTTCATCAAAGAATCAAGCTTTTGCTGGTCGTTATTTTTCAATGCAAGATTGAGCGCATTTTGATTGTCCTGATATTTTTCAACCACAGAAAGCACGCGAGCAAAGCGCTCTTTATCAATCGCATCGGTTTTAACCCCGAGCGTATTCTTGTCTTTGATCATGTCGTTTATATGATCGAAAAACGTAGAAAAGCGTTTCAGGTCTGCCAGGCTTGCGGCGCCCTCTTTCCCCGCAGCTCCCGCCCATTTATCAAGCTTGTCACGGAGATTGGCATCATCTTTTTGAGCAAAAGGCTTTCCTTGCTCTACCTTTTCAGCCAAAGTCTCTTTTGCAGGCTCAGCCGCCTTTGCATCAGCGGGCTTTTGCTTCCAGCCCTCGGCTGACAGCTTTTCCCCGGCATGCTCAGGTGCGGCGTCAGGCTTGGACACGGCAGCATCAGCAGGATCATGAATGTCCTTCTGGTCTTTCGAGTCTTTGCTTTCTTTGTCTTTATCCATTTTGGGCGTCCTTGAAGTCGAACGCCAGCCCCTGCATTAAATCTATCCAAGACTTCTGCTTTTTGGTCAGCGAAGCCGCGGAATTAATAAATGAAGGGGATGACTTTAACTGCATACTTCTCACTTTGATTTGAACTTTTGCTCGAACATAAACATCGCCTGCTGGGCTTTAGCGTTGTTTTCTATCAATGAACCATCCGCTGCCCTGATTAATCCGGCGTAGCCCTTTTTTGGCACATAGCATCTATTTATACAAAGCTGGTCGAGCGAACGAGCCGCGCGATACAACTGCGGGCAATTTTTGCCCAGGAACAGGCGCCACTCTGGCCCCTGCCTGAAACAGCGCAAAGCGTCAACTAACTCCTCGTCGGCGCTATAGAAATAATCGCCGCAGGGCCTGACTTTTGCCCGTTTGGCCATTTCTTTATTGCTGAGAAAAGAAAGATCAGAAAGGTCTAGACTCGGCTCACCATCAGCATTTAACAAAACACCATTTTGATCGCAGCGAGCCCAGGCTTGTGCCGCTGTCTCAGCGTCCTCATAAGGTGCATAGAGATGGTCATCAGTTGTTTTCAGAGCATAAAGACCTTGATATTCCTCAGACATAATCGGCCACCAGCCTAGCGAGCCATAATCATCAGGACTCAAAGGCAGTTTGTTGCAGTCGGCTGCGGCTTTCCATGCCAATTCGCGCATTATTGTGGCTTGCCAGCTTTCTCGATTGTCGCTGCCAACGGGGTCAAACTCTGTCGGCACCCCCCTGGTACAAAGTGATGGGGTGATAAACAAAATCGGGCGCCCGTCTTCCATATATTTCAGCCTGGCGCCGCTTCGCTCACCTTTCACCAGGTTATCGTCTGTAAACACAACCCGCATAGGCAGCTGATCTCCCAGCTGATAGCTTGATGGCCAGGAAAATTCGATGGCTCTGTGCAAAGCTTTCAATTCATCGAGACGCGGCAAGCGCACTCGCAGCGGTTTACCCGGAAAGTACTCGCCTTCATCGTTGTATTCAAATTGTCTTACTGAAATTTCGCCAGGTCGCCCAAACTCAATGCCGAAGTCGTTGCTCAAAGTGGCGATGTATTGCTCAATTAGCCTGATGGCGAAAAACTCAGCCTCTTCCATGCCAGAGTCACTGAAGTCGACGCTATAAAGATTGATGTTATCGCCGTTTGCATTTAAATACAGATTGATTAGATTGCTTTCGTCCAAAACCAAGTCGAGCCCGGTATCTGCTTTGAACTTGAGTGCAATATCAACGAAATGCGTCATGATTTGGGTTTGATCAGCAGCCGGCACTAATGCTCGAGCTTCGGCGTCTGCTAGAGCCTGTTTTTCCAGCTGCGATTGCATTTCACCGGTTTCAGGCTGAATTTTTGATTCCAATACCGACGCAGCAACAATTTCTTCTGCCCGTGCCGCTTCTAGTGTTGCTTGCGCCTGGAGTTCAATTTGTTCTTGCATCGCAGCCTGCACATCTCTGTCAATCTGCGCCTTAATTGCAGCCTGCGCGTCAAGCTCGATTTGATGTTTGATTGCAGCTTCTGCCTGGTCTGCCGCCAAAAGTTCTTGCTGCGCCTCAATCGCAGCGCGCGCGTCACGTTCTGCCTGAGCCTGGACTGCCAACTGTAGCTCCATCGCAGCCTGCGCTTCGCGAGCGGCTTGCGCGTATGACTCAGCTTGCGCCGCAGCCGCGTCTTCTTCTTCGCGAGCAGCCTGAGCCTGCAATGCCGCGCGCGCGTCGCGGTCTGCCTGGGCTTGAATCGCAGCAATTTGAGCCTGAATTCTTGCTTGTTCTTCGACTTCTTCCTGATTTGCCGGCTCCGTTTGATTGACGGCAGTTTGCTCAGTAGCACCATCGTCGTCGCTATCCCAGGCATGGGCTAAATGCCCTCCGACACCACGACGAAAGAAAGAACCGCCAGCCATTTTTGAACTAGAAGACTCAGCTTTTTCTGGGCTGGCAGTAGTCGCACTTTGCGCTTGCCCGGCATTAATTTGCTGCGGCGAAGTCTGCGGGTCAGCCTGGGGAGCAGAGGGAAACAAATTCGAGGGCGGAAATGGGGTGCTGCTGGGAATTGTAGACTGAAATGCGCCTGCAAGTGAATCATATTGATTGAAAATATCTTGATTTGTCTCTCTGTTGAGCGCTTGATCAAGACGAGCATCCAGTTGAGATTGTTCGTGTCGGGCTGTATCGAGCTCTCGCTTAAGCTTGCGTTGAACATTAAACTCAGTCGTTTTTTGAAAGCGAGTTGAACCAACAGCTCTTGCTTTACGCAAGAACTTCACCTGCTCTTCAAAAGAAGGTGCTACCTGGCTTTCATCGATTGAATCATCGTCGCTCATTAATGCGCCAACCTGAACATGTGCCGGGCCATAAGGCCGCCTATACACTATGCCCCTTAGGGTAGGCATTCACACCCTGAAATTGAAATTCAAGATGTCAAGAGTCGCACCTGGTCCGTTTTTCGGGCTTTTGGGCGAATCAGCTTTCAACACCACTGGCAACAGCACTGCGTTTGATATTGAAATATTTAGCTTCAGGATGATGAACGACTATCGCAGTTGTACTTTGCTCTGGCACAAGATGAAACTCTTCTGTAAGTTTCACATCGATTCTTTCAGGCTTCAGCATTTCAAACAGCAAGGTCTGGTCTTCCAAATTTGGACATGCAGGATAACCAAAACTATAGCGAGAACCTCTGTAGCCCTGATTAATTACTTTCTTGATGTCTGCTGCATCATCAGAAACAAAGCCTAGCTCGCTGCGTATGCGTTTGTGAATGTACTCGGACATTGCTTCTGCGCACTCAACTGAAAGACCATGGAAATACAGATAATCACTGTACTTATTCGAATCAAACAATTTTTGACTATACTCGCTTGCTTGATTGCCCATTGTGACAATTTGACAGGCAATCACATCCATTTTGCCTTCATCAACTGACGCAAAATAATCTGAAATGCAAAGCCCCGCGCCATGATTTTGGCGAGGGAATTTATATCGCAACCATTCTGTTTTTTGATCTTCCCTGTAGATAATCAGATCATTTCCCGATGACTGGCAGGGGAAATAACCATACACCGCCTTTGGTATCAAAAGCTTTTGCTCAATGCAATCTGATTGCAATCGTCGCAAAATCGGAATGATTTTTTCTTCGAGCAGCTTTTCATATTCAGCATCAGGCATGTCCTGCTGTCTAACACGCCACTGTCCGCGTATCAAAACATTTTCATTGAGAAACGGAAAAATGTCTGCGATAGGTACGTCGTCTACAACTTTGGAGCCAAAGAAAGGTGGCTTCGGAACAGCAATATTGCGAGCAACGTTTGACCGCGTGGTCACTACAGCAGAAGCAGAGGTATCATCGTCAGACTCATCAAAATGCAAAGAACTTTCATCATTGCCGGGCTTGCTTCCATTCCCACCAACAGGGGCTGCTGGGGTCTTTATGAACTGCTTAAGCCCTTCACGGCCGGCTTTGAAAAATGCTTCCATATAACGCAAGTTATCGAATGCATCCTGTCCATACAAAACCATGCCTTTATAAACGTTGCGGCAATCCTCTTCCACGTAGCGCCTTGTAAGCGCAGCACCGCCCAGAATTACCGGAGTGTCAATGTGCCTGTCGTTCAGAATTTCAAGGTTTTCTTTCATGATTACAGTAGACTTGACTAGCAGTCCGCTCATACCAATGAAGTCCGCGTTGTGCTCTACTGCAGCATTGATGATATTTTCGATTGGTTGCTTGATACCAAGGTTGTAGACCTTGTAGCCGTTGTTACTCAAAATAATGTCGACAAGATTTTTGCCGATATCATGCACGTCGCCTTTTACCGTCGCAAGTACGCATGAGCCGCGGCTCGAGCCTTCAGCCTTTTCCATGAATGGCTCAAGGTAAGACACTGCAGCCTTCATTGTTTCTGCTGATTGCAAAACGAAAGGCAATTGCATTTTGCCGGAACCAAATAATTCGCCGACAACTTTCATGCCTTCAAGCAATATGCCGTTGATTATTTCAAGCGGCGCATACTTCTTCATGCCCTCTGCCAGGTCTTTCTCAAGGTCTACCCGGTCGCCGTCAATAATGCGCTGCTTCAATACTTCTTCTATTGTGCGAGAAGCTTTTGCCGCACCGCTAACACCAGTCTTTTTCTTGTCTTTGTAAAAATCGAGCAGTACAAACAATGGGTCATATTCTGCACTGCGTTTATCAAACACCAATTTTTCATGCAATTCTCTTTCAGCAGCATCTATTTTATAAAGAGGCAAAATCTTAGAAGCATGCACGATAGCCATGTCCAGTCCGGCTTCTACAGCGTAATGCAAAAATACCGAATTCAAAATGCGGCGAATATTAGGATTGAATCCGAAAGAAATATTGCTTACACCAAGAATTGTTTTCACACCCGGCAAATGCTGTTTAATCAGCTTGATGCCTTCCAGAGTCTCGATGCCCAGGCGACGATCTTCTTCATTGCCGGTTGAAAGAGTGAATGTGAGCGCATCAAAAATCAAATCTTCAGGTGACATTCCAGCGCCGACAGCCAAATCGTAAATGCGTTTAGCAATAGCAAGCTTATGCTCTGCTTTGCGAGCCATGCCTTTCTCATCGATCGTAAGCGCAACCGAGGCAGCTCCATACTTGCGGATCAACGCCACTTTAGCCAGCATTTTTTCTTCGCCGTCTTCGAGATTGATTGAATTTACAATCGGTTTACCGGCGATTAGCTGCAGCGACTCCTCGAGCACTGGGTATTCTGTAGTGTCAATAACCAGAGGAGTTTGTGCCTCGGTATTTAACCTCTTTATGAAGATTCCCATATCGCGTTTTTCGTCACGGCCGACATAAGCCGTGCAAACATCGAGCATATGAGCACCTTCACGCTCTTGCTCGCGAGCCATTGCCACCATGGCGTCCCAGTCTTCTTTTTCAAGCAGCTCTTTAAATTTTTTGCTGCCATTTGTATTTGTTCGCTCGCCCACAAAGAGTGGAGGAATTTCTATATTTAACGGCAATGATGTATACAAGCTGGCCACGGCCGAGCCGCCTTGAACCTTTCTTTGCTTGGGCTCAACTTCACCAACAAGTTCTACAACTCGCTTGAGATGTTCTGGAGTTGTGCCGCAGCATCCACCGATGATGTTGACGCCAAGCTTAGTGGCAAACTGCTTCAATGAGTGAGCCAGCTCGTCTGGAGTCAACTTATAAACAGTTTCTCCGTTAACGTTTTCCGGAAGACCGGCGTTTGGCAAAACTGATACAAGCTTGCTTGTATTTTCGCAAAGGAAATGTACCGGGTCTATCATTTCGTTAGGACCAGTAGCACAATTCATGCCGACTACATCAATCGAGAATGGCGACAGCGCAGTCAAGGCAGCCGAAATATCAGTGCCGGTAAGCATAGTGCCAAGCGGCGGTGCTTCAATAGTTATTTGCACAATAATGGGCAAACGTTTTCCTGTAACTTTGAAATACTCTTCGATTGCAACAATGCACGCCTTCGCCTGCAAGAGGTCTTGCCCTGTTTCAAATTGCAAGCAATCAACACCACCATCAACCAGTCCTGAAACTTGCTGATAGTATGCATCTTTCATTTCTCTCAAAGTGATATGACCAAGTGAAGGCAACTTGGTTGTCGGCCCGATAGAGCCTGAAACATATCGAGGCTTGCCTTTGCTGGAAAAGTCAGACGCAACAGAGCGCGCCAATTGCGCAGCGGCTTTATTCAACTCGTAAGCACGTTCGGCTATGCCAAACTCTGCCAAAACGATTGGAGAGCCACCAAAAGTACAAGTTTCTACAACATCGCAGCCTGCGCTGAAAAAGGACGCATGAATTTCCGAAATTACGTCGGGTCGACTGAGGGGCAAAATTTCGGGGCAGTTTTCTAGACCCTGATAATCATCAAGGCTCAAATTGTACTTATGGATAGACGTTCCCATTGCGCCATCAAAAATGAGAACACGTTGCTTAAGCGCCTCTAGAAATGTTTTCACTAAATACGCCTCCCGAATTGACCCATTGTAGGTCCAGAAAGGCTGCCGTGGCTCAAAGCGTAAATAACGATCCCCGTATGCCCGAAGCGGCCGGGCACCCTAGCTTAACGTAAGCAGTGGGCGACAGGTTAAATCTGCCGAAATACTGCAAAATTTGACTTCTTTGCGGGAAACCGTAGTGCCAAGCCCAAGATTATTGGATAAATTTTATCTATCGGAACACCCTGGGTATCAGCCAATGGCAAACAAGTTTTCACAAGTCATAATCGCAGGACTCATCCTCGCGATGGGCGCAGTCCCCGCGATGGGGCAGGAAGCAGCCTTCGATGACGGCCATCGTTCCGGTTCTGGCAGCGGGCTCATGCAGCAGCAACAGGTTCAAGCAAGACCACAACAAGCCATTTCAACTTCAGCAGCGGCAGACAACCACAGCAACCTCAGACACTGGAGCCGCTTTTCTTGCAGTTCTGCAAAACCATTATTCGTAAGAGTCGCACCTGGAACCAAAGTGCAAGGCGCAAGCGAAGTTTCCCACTATGTCAAACCAACCTGCGTAGCGCCAGGCAAGGCAGCCAGCGTAGTTAAGAACCAGAACGGACCTGTAAAAAGATATCTGGCATACAACGTACCTATTAGTGCTAATGCAAAGCCAAGAATCAATACAACCCCAACTACAATTTGCAGTTCAGCTCCAAAACCGAGCAGCAATAAGGCTAAGCAGATCAAAGTTCTGGGCTATGGCAGCCAGCACATCATCGGCACATACACAGTTTCAAACCATGTAAGACCACATGGACCTGCGATAAGCTGCTACGCGAGCTACCACTAGACATCAAAGTTACAAACTCTATGTTGCGGCATGGCGCTCAAGTGGTATGTAGACTTGAGAATTGAGGGCGCTTTCAGGCCAACGCACCTTGGAAAAACAAGTCTTAGAGTCTCAAAAGCTATCAATTTCCTCCTGGCCAAGCCCCCAGGACTATAACGAGGCGCTGCAATTACCTCATCACAGCTTTGCTGATGTTGAACTGGCAAATGGCACAGCGACAACGGATGCACTGGGTTTGCCCCGTCCCATAACAGGCATGTTTGCCAGCGTATACGAAATGCAATGTGGCACGCAGAGCTGGGCAGTGCGATGCTTCTTAAACAACTCGCCGGAACAAATACGCCGATATGTGGCAATTTCACAAACATTGCAGAGCCTGAATTTGGCGTGCACAGTGGCTTTCAATTTGCAAAATCAGGGCATCCGCGTTAGAAGCAACTGGTATCCGATTCTCAAAATGGAATGGTGCAACGGTGTTGGCTTGGGGCAGTGGCTGCAAAAACATTATGCCGACAGAGATAGGCTAGAGTCATTTCTGGAAATTTGGCAAGAACTGATAAAAGACCTAAAGGACGCCGGTATCGCCCATGGTGATCTTCAACACGGCAACATTCTTGTACAAGCAGAAAACCTCAAGCTTGTAGATTATGACGGCATGTACATTCCGCAGTTTGCAGGGCTTCCCAGCCATGAATTGGGCCACAGAAATTATCAACACCCTAAAAGAAGCCCGCAAGATTTCGGTCCATGGCTAGATAATTTCTCAGCATGGTTGATTTATCTTTCGGTTAAGCTGCTTACAATCGACCCCGAACTCTGGAATGAATTTAAAGGCGGCGATGAATGCATTCTCTTTCATAAGGAAGATCTGGAAGACCCAGAAAACTCCGAGCTTTTCCATGCACTTGAAAAAGACCCAAATGATGAACTAAAAAAATGTTCGCGCACAATACGCTATTTATTGAGCCTAAATCCTTGCGACATTCCCGAATTAAATCCACCACTGGCGATACCAGAAATCGCAGAGCTGCCATTCATCGAAACAGACATTGACAATAGCCAGTTGCCAGACTGGATGAAGGATGAGGACGAAAACCGCTTCTACAGAGAAAACGCAGACTATGCAAATCTCAAACGCCGCGGCAAAACACGCCGCGCCTGGGATGAAGATGCTTACTCTGCACAACTCAGACGGAGAGACAGACAAAAACGCAGGCGCGATCAAGAAATTCGCGCAGAAGAACATTGGCATAAAAACCAGAACAACAATATTTCCAGCCAAAGCGCAGCCGCCAGCCTCTCTGGCGGCACCGCAGCTGGACAAGGAAGCGCTACAAGCACACAGTTTTCTATGCGTCCAGGAGCTTCGCAGCAATTATACAAGGCATCTAGTCTTGATGATTTCAAAGCCAAATCAGTTTTATTTGTCATGGCGGCTATATCAATTATTACCGTGGCATCTCTGCTTCCAAACATTTCTCACCAGAGAAGCGCCCCAGTTCACCGCTCTGCGCAAAACATCAATATCAGCTTTGAGCCTGATACCCAAAAGCCAGCAGTCATCGACCCCAGTCAATGGAAAGGCGGTCAGTATATTCATATAACAGAAGCAAAAAAACTATGGAAGGCCGGCGATTTAGATAAAGCCAGAGATCTTTTCGCCCAAACAACTCAAGCACTGAAAGGAAATAACTCGGTCGACGCAACACTGGCGCTTGCCACAGCCTATACCAGTCTTGGCAAACTAGATCTCAACTCTGGCGACTACAAAAAGGCAATTGCCGAGTACAAAAATGCTCAAAAATATTGGGACGAATATGATGGCAAGAAAACAGCAGATTATGTGGACGTAACTGCAGGTCTGGCGAAAGCGTATGCCCAAGACGGACAACTAGAAAATGCCGACAAAACATACAAATGGCTATTAGACCTGCCATATCCAAGCAGCGTTGCTGACATTCGGCAAGAGCTGGCAAAACAATATGCCGCCGTCTTATGGTCTGAAGGCAAATTCAAGAATTTGCCAAATCTCGCTGCTCAATTAAACGACCTCGAAAAATACAAAAGGCTTATGGGTAAAGAAGGTCTTCATCACTAAATTCTCAACCGTTTTGCTATTTCAACATTTTGTTGATATCGGTGATTGCATCTCTCATTTTTGCCATATCGCCGTACAAAGACATGAGTGGCTGTCCAAATGTAGTTTGATCTTCTCTGATGTTCTTTTGCAGCCGTGCGTCGGACGTGTTGTTAACCAAATTTAGCAGCGCAAGATAGTCTTTCCTACTGTCGAGAAACAACTGTTTCGTTTGATTCCAGGGTCCGGAAAGAGCCAACTGGCGGTCTGCAGGAATTTGAACATCGTTCAGTTCGCCCTCAAGCAAATTCATCAATTTACCGATTTGCCCAGTGTAATAAGCAAGCATATTTTGACGTGGCGGCAAGCGATAGCTGTACAGCATCACATATGGTGCGTTTGTAAAAGTAAATTGCGGCAAGTATTTGTATTCAGACATTACTTCTTCTTTGCTCAAGCCGCCACCATAAAACATATCTCCGATGCCGGTTGACGGTGGTTTTCCATATAGCAAATTCCAGCGTTCTAACTCACCGAACAAGCCCCAGCAAGCCTTGCTAATTCTTTTTGATGCTTCATCAATGTGTTTAAATCCAGTGACGCTATCAACCATTCTGGCGCCGCCTTTTAATGGCTCTCCACTTGAAGGTGAAGTAGAGCCACTGCTGCTAGACACAGCAGATGCACTGCCGTCGGCAGCAGTCGTGGGAGGGGCGAATTTAGCATCAACAATGTTGAATATTTCGATTAATGCCTTATCTAATTTGTCTGAAGCAGCGCTAAGCTCTTGCGATGTTTTCCAAAACACCGGAGGATATTTATCATCGGTTGGAGCCTTCACATTTTGCACTTCTTTATCGAGTGCGGCAATTAGCCCATCAAGCTGTTGAATTTGCGATTGGGCATCAGCCCACTGCGTGCCACCAATTGCTGAGAACTTACCCGATGCAGCCAACTGAGCCGCGTCATTTTTCAAAGCAGACGCATCGTCCTTTGCAGTAGAAAGATAATAAGCAACCCACTTTTGCCTTGCTGGTGCGTTGCGACCTTCGTTCAACAAATCTAGCGAAGTAGATTTCAAGTTACTGCAATGGTCCCAGAGACCACGCAAATCTTGAAACATCTCGTCTTTTGAGCTCGTGCTACTTGAAGCAGCTGCAGCAGAAGCGATAGTGCTATCTTGTGCCTGCGCCGGCGCTGGCTGGCAGCCACTAAAACAAAATGCAGAAGCCGCTAGTAAAATCAATAAGCGGCGCGCTTTTGGTGAGCCATAAGACATCATAAGATAGTATCCCCGTTTCGATTACGATTGCAGACGCACAGTTTATCGCAATCAAGCATTCATTTCACCAAAATAGCGATTTGCAACGGCAATGCACTGCAATAAGGCGCACATGATAAAGCACGATATCCACCTATTAAGGAACAGGCTTATCTAGCCAAGCGCCCTTAAATCCCGCACGTTTTAAGCCGTCGCGCATGTACTGGTCGCGCTTCATTGTGTTCCAGACTAAGCCAGTTCGATAATTTTCAGTCATCATGACTATTGGACCCTGGTCAATCCCGAGGCAATCAGAATCTACCCAGCCTGACGGTTTAGTCGGTATTGCAGTGGGATTAAAAGCATCTTTGAACCCAATCGGCGACCAAATTTCAGGGCGCGCGGTGCGCCAATGTCTTAATGTTGGAAGCACCAGCTCTGGTGCAAACGCAATTGACGAAGCTGCAGCAGTCGGCGCGATTGTACCGTCGTCAACGCCAGCCGGACAGCCTCTAGCTGCATAAGTCAAGAAATCGAAAGTTTTCATTCCATCTTTACGGTTAAAGACTTGCCCGGGTCCATCACATGCAGTAAGCCCCCAGTCTAACTTGCTGTAGCCAATAAACCCGAGTGGATTTTTTTGCGCGTAATAGTTTTGAGCATAGGTTGCACGACGCGAATTTTCAAAGTAATCAATTCCAATTGCCTGATTTTGTGCGTCTTTAATTCCACGAAAATCAAGCCATGAGTGCGAGTATTGATGGCCGAATAGTGGTTCAAACTGAATATACTTCTGCCCTGCATAGTTTGAGATGCTTTCTGTAGCAGTGTATTTATTCCATGTATCAGCCGGCAACGGATGAGTTGGAGACCCCAAGCCCATAACCAGCATTATCATTGCCTCGTTATAGCCCTGCCAATCAGACTTTATGAAACCGCTTTCGGGCTTCCAGCCCATGCTCAGTCGATTGTCAGCGTTGAGAGCCCAATTCCAATCAACCCTTTTATACAGCTTGTCTGCCAGATCTCGAATTTCGATTTCATTTTTGGAATTACCATTGAAATAATCTTTCGAAAACAAAACTCCAGACATTAGAAGGGCCGTGTCTATGGTCGACACTTCGCAGTTCATCGCTCGGGCGGCGGATTTAGTATCTATAAAATGATAGAAAAAACCGTGCGTGCCAGAATCGCCTTGAGCTGCATCGCCTTGCGGAGCGTTCCACAAAGTTTTCAGAGCCTTCAAACAATTATCAGCAGCTTGCTCGCGGCTCATCCAACCGCGTTCAACCCCAATAGGGTAAGAACTCAAAGCGAAACCAACTGCAGCGATGCTTGCCGGAGAGCCAGCCGCTGAGCGATCTTTGGTAAGCCCGCTTTGTTTATCAGTCTGCTCTATAAAATAATTGAAGTGAGCGTGCTCAACCTCGTCTAGAAGACTTTCGTCTGCCTTGCATTGCTGCTTAAATCTGGAGACATGCGAATCTGCAAGCAAATTCGCTGCCCCTTCAGAGAAAGGGTCAGCCAGCTTATTTGGCATCAACGAGGGGATCTCTGCCATTTGCGCTCGAAAGGGTTTCTATCCCCCTATTTTTGAGCTAGACGCGCGTCTAATCAATGCGGAGATTCCCAACAGGCTGGACAGAACGAGATTAACTTCAGTTTACCCTTCATCACAATGAGCAAAATAGCCCCAGTCGTTATACACGAAAGTGCGTATACGGTTATGCCGAAAACCAGGACCAAGCGTGGCTTTCGAGATAAAAAAGAGCATGAATTAATCTTGTCAATACGGTTTGCCACAATTATGTCACATACGAGTTTTATCCTCTGATTTAAGGGTTGATGTCGCGCTAGACACGTTATTTAAGACGAGGAGAGCGTAGGAAAGATGGGAATCAAAAAAACATTCCTTTTACTAACAACAGCGATCGGTGCACTTCTAGCATTTAATCCGAGCGCTTCAGCACAAGACGTATCTGAATTCAGCAACGCTGCCCCTGCCAACATGCGTCCGGGCATCCGTTATACAACTGGTGCAGTAACCACAAGCGGATGGGAAAAGAGCCTCACCGACAATAATCCCAATTTGAAAAAATGGAATTGGTCGGCAATGACCTCTTACACTCAAAGCTGCTACGGTAAAGTTCCAGCCGGAGCTTACCTCAAGAAAAGCAACAAACCTGAAGAAGTTGCACTTCGCCCAGCAGGTAGCATTTACACCAAGCCAATTCAAGTTTCGGCTGATGCATTTGCCAAAAAGCGCCCGACGCCAGGTGTAATTGTTGTAGGCAATTCAAACTCAAATTCGAACGTTAGCGGTCGAATTCGCGCAGCCAAACCACAAATTGCAGAAGCTGCACCTGTTGCCAAATCATACAATTCTTATTCTGATGTTTCAGGCAGAATAACTGCACCAGAAGGACAAAACCTTGCATCACGCAATGTTTACGGTCGCTTGATGCGCACTCAATAAGCACACATTGTTTCTATTTACTAGATTTTTCAAGACTATCTACTGCAGCCAATCCATCGCGGCAAGCCTTCGCAATTCTTGCAGCGTCGTCTGGTTTAATGCGATGGATATTTTGCAAAGCAAGATTATACATCTCTCTTGCAAGAGCATAGTGCTTGCAGTTCAAAGCCACATTTCCAAACTCAGCAACAGAACCCGTATGATCCAGGTTGCCGGTTGGAAATATTCCGGCGACAGTATTGTAAGAATTGACCAGAGCTGATTTGGTTTTCTCTAAAGCCTCGTCTGCCTGCTGAGGTTTGCCCAAGCCCATAAATATGTTGTATAAAATTTCAGTGTTATGAATAGCCGTTGCGGTAGTGCGCCTGGTTCTCATCCGGTCGAGAACATCCATCGCCTTCTGCGAATAAACGAGCGCATCTTCATACTTGCGCTCAATCAGAAAGAGACTGGCAAAGTCGCAGTTAAATGAGGCAAGGTCTTCGCTAACATCGTCTTTGAATTCTGCAGCGGCAGCAGCGAGATTTGTTCTGTATGTTTCCTCAGCTTTTGGAAATAACTGCTGGACTGCATAGATTCCCGCGAGTCGCTTAGCGGCCCGCATTCGTCCGGCGTCTCTTGCATGCGAATACAACTTCATGCACTGCTCCATTTCACGCACAGACTCGTCATACTTTTGTTGCTCTGAATGAATGATTGAACAAGAAGTGAAGCAAAAATCAATATCGTCTCGAAATTTGTCATTGACGACAAAACTCTCAGCATCGAGCTTGGGCTCACCTAATTTTGCGCGTTGTTTGCGAAAAGCCTCAATCGCTTCTTGATATTTTTCAAGTGCTTCTTTGTTTTTGCCTTCCCCACGCAATATACCAGCCTCTTCCATTAGAGACTTACCAACATTTATGCGCTTAACTAAATGCGTTTTGCCTACATTGGAAGATTTTTCTACATTGTTCAAATACGGCACCGCATGCGGCTGACCTTTTAACAAGACGAACCCCGCAACTAGCGCAACTGGGACAACTAGCCATAGCACATTCGTTTTTCGCCGACTGACATTAAAACCTTCAGCAATGGCTTTTTCCACTTCTCTTTTTAAATCGGCTGCCGACTGTGGACGTTTTTCTGGTTCCTTTGAAAGAGCAAGCAAAACAACTTCGACAAGTGCACGCGGAATTTGCATAGATGCGCTAATTTCAAGCATTTTCGGAATTGTCTTGCGCAAATGTTCGTACATCGTTTCCAGTGCATTGCCACCTTCAAATGGTGGATTGCCAATCAAAGCTTCGTACATAACACATGCAAGAGAATAAATATCAGACCTTGCGTCAGCCTTTGCACCGAGGCACTGCTCAGGGCTCATGTACAACGGGCTTCCCAGAAGGCCAACAGTCACATCTTGCGATACTTCACCAGTCTCAAGAATTTTCGCAATGCCAAAATCTACAATCTTAAAGCACTCTTGATTGCTCTCATCAAGCGATGAAATTATATTGGCCGGCTTTAAGTCTCTATGAATAATTTTGTTGTTGTGCGCATAGGACAACGCGTCCAACACCGGTATGAATACTTGGGCAAAGCGGTCGACATTAAATCGGCTTTCGTCCTTAAAAATGCTTTCGAGGTTTTTTCCTTGCAAGAGTTCCATAACAATAAATGGCTGCTGCAGGGTCTCATCGACCCCAGAAGCTAGAATTTTTACTATGTTGGGGTGATTCAACGCGCTACACGCCATTGCCTCATTGCGAAAGCGCTGCAAGGCCGCTTCATCACGAGCCAGATTTTTATTTAGCACCTTTAGCGCAACTTCGCGGCTCAACAGCTGGTCATTGGCGCGATAAACAATAGCCATGCCGCCACTGCCTATTTTTTCCAAGATCTGATATCGCCTGCCGACGATATGCCCGGCAAGCTCTGCTGATGGTTCATTAGCCGATCTTGACTGCGATGATTCCAAGCTGCTGTTACCGCAAGTAGTCATCATAATATGCCCAGCGAATTAACGCCTGAATGAAGTCGGCTAAGTTCTGTACATTAATAGTGAGCTCAATGACCCAAAGATGATCAACTTGCGTTGCATGGATCTAGAATGTGTCCTTCTGGATATGAGGAAGGTGTATGCCACTAGACCACTACGTCACGCTTGGAAACTCAGGGCTGCGCGTCAGTCCATTTTGTCTCGGTACCATGACATTCGGCAAAGAATGGGGATGGGGCTCAACCGAAGACGAAAGTCACGCCATAATCGACCGTTTTGTCGAACTCGGCGGCAATTTCATTGACACTGCCAACATGTACACAAAGGGTCATTCCGAACTAATCATCGGCGACTTTATAAACAAGAAAGGATTTCGCCGCGACAAACTTGTTATCGCAACAAAGTTCTTCGGCACCCTTTACCCGGGCGACCCGAATGCAGGCGGAACTAACAGAAAAAGCATTTATGCAGCATGTGAAAAATCGCTACGCCGACTGCAAACCGATTACATTGATTTGTACTGGATGCACTGTTGGGACAAATTTACACCAATCGAAGAAACTATGAGCGCACTCAACGATCTCGTTAGAGATGGAAAAATACGCTACATTGGTTTTTCAGATACACCAGCATGGAAGACTGCTCAAGCACAGATGATCAGCCACTTCCGCGGATGGGCACCACTTGTAGCTCTACAAATTGAATATTCATTGTTAGAGCGCACAGTCGAAGGCGAATTGATGCCGATGGCTAAAGAAATGGGTCTCGGTGTCACACCATGGTCACCATTGAAGTTTGGTGTTTTGAGCGGCAAATTCACACGTGCTAAACATGGCAAACATGAGCCCGGACGCGGCGATTGGGTGAGAGAACATCTCACTGATAAAGCCTACGACATCATTGACGAACTCATCAAAATCGCGAAAGAATTGAACACAAGTCCTGCACGAGTTGCACTATCTTGGGTTCAAAATCGCCCTGGTGTTACATCGTCAATCATCGGCGCTCGCACCATGGAACAGCTCGAAGACAACGTAGCTGCGTTAGACTTGAAGCTGAGCCCAGCTCACATGGAGTCACTCAACAAGCTATCGGAAGTTTCGCTCAATTTCCCTCACGATTTCTTGCAACGCTCTGGCTCGTTCAGATCTGCAGGAACAGTCATCAACGGCGAATCGCATCCTACAATGGAAATGCATCCGCAAAGCGAAAAAGAAGTGTTTGAAGGTCCGCTGGTAAAAGCTGGACGCTAAAATTATTCGCCTGCGCAGGAGCGGTGCGTCACACGCATCGCTCCTGTACTTAGATACAAAATTTCGAGGTCAAGAATTCTGAATTCGATTCTACAACACAAGTTCCACATGATACTAATGGCAGTATCATTGCTCTTCGCCTTCTTATTGGGATTCCCCTCTGCCTTAGCACAAGATGATGAAGCACCACTTCCGTTAAACAAGCTGACAATGCCCGCAGGTTTTCATGTCGCAGTATATGCCCGCGGCGTGAAAGGGGCTCGCTCTATGACGTTGGGGTCTCGTGGCACGTTATTTGTAGGGACTCGTGAGGCGGGCACTGTTTATGCCATAACAGACCTAAATCACGACCATGTTGGCGACTCAGTTGTGAAAATTGCATCTGGATTGTTTCACCCCAACGGAGTCGAATTTCACAACGGTTCGTTGTATGTGGCTGAAATCAACCGAATTCTGCGTTATGACAATATCGAGTCACACATAAACAATCCACCCAAAGCAGTCGTAGTTAACGACAGCTTGCCAAACAAAACTCATCACGGACAAAAGTACATTCGCTTTGGTCCCGACGGCTGGCTCTACGTGCCCATCGGCGCAGCATGCAATTGCTGCGAACAAAAGGACGAACGATTTGCAACTGTTTGCAGAATGAAAGCAGACGGAAGCAATTTCGAAATTTTCGCAAAAGGTGTTCGCAACACAGTCGGCTTTGACTGGCATCCAATTACAAAAGAGCTCTGGTTTACCGACAACGGGCGAGACATGCTTGGTGATTCACTCCCCAAAGAAGAGCTGAATTGCGCGCCGCACGCCGGTATGCATTTTGGTTTTCCATACTGTCACGGCGGCGATCTGCCAGACCCAGAGTTTGGAAAGAAGCACCCCTGCACAGACTTCACTCCACCGGAAATAACAATGCCGGCACATACAGCGCCTCTAGGCGTGCACTTTTATAGCGGCAAGATGTTCCCCCCCGAATACAAAAACGCGGCATTCATATGTGAACACGGCTCGTGGAATCGCAGCATCCCAGACGGTTATCGCATTTCACTCGTGCGCTTTCACGACAACAAAGCCGTCAAATACGAATCATTCATCGGGGGCTGGCTGCAAGCTTCCGGAGTTTGGGGGCGCCCTGTTGATACGCTCATCATGCCCGACGGCTCTATGCTGATTTCCGATGATTATGCTGGTGTAATTTACCGCCTTAGCTATAAGGTCTGATGCCAGGAGCGGCTTTTGGGGTTTCGAAGAAGACTCTCATTTTGAAAGGATGTCAATATCCGAGAATACTCTAGTTTGGTAGACTTCCCGAGATTGACATGTTCGCAACTAAGCAAAATATTCGAAAGTCCATCATTTTTATCGCCCTTGCACAGGTCTTCAGCCTTAGCTGCCTGGCGGACGAAGAATCAGACTGGGTTGGTTCGCTAAAAGGCGAGAAAGACCCTCCTTCAAAGCATTCAAAAGCCACAGCCGAAGCGCAGGCTCTCACAACAGAAGCGGTTTCAAACGAATATGGAACACTCAATGTTTCCAATCCGGTAAGTCTAAAAACGCACGCTGATGCGCACCTCAAAGCTGGGCACATTTCCACTGCAATCAAACTCATCGAAAAGTCTCTGGCACTGCAATCAGAAGATACAGATGCCCGGCAGATCTACGCCGACGCACTAGAACAGAAAGTAAAAACAGACGCGGTGAGAGACCCGCACACTTTCAATCTCTGCATCAAGCAATGGTATTTTCTCTACAAAAACGCCGAGTATCCTGGCATTCAATCTACGGCTGTAAGCCACTTGAAAGAGCTAACAGGCAAGTCGCCTTATGTGTGGCCCACAGCAAGAATGTATTTTGCACGAGTGCTGATGAGCGAGCCTAAAGAGGGCGAGGCGCCAACTTCAGTAGCCTCCGACGAGCCACCACAAGTTCACTAACCGCGCCCAAATTCATTGAATAGGGGGCGGGCAGCCATGGCAAGACTCAGCGGACGCAACATTGCCACCATTCTTATTGCCGTTGGAATCGGCGTGTTTGCCGCTTCATGGGGCATGCCTGATTTCTTGAATGCGCCCGATGCAAAAGATTGGGCAAAAACAAAAGGCAAAATCGTAAGAGTCTGGGAAGACACAAGCAAATCGAATCACAATTTATTTGCTGCCTATGACTATGATGTGGCGGGCGAGAAATTTACTTCCACGCAATATCGTTATAAGGAAACAGAATTTCCATTTTCGACAAAACAAAATCAATTTGTCGATGTCTTTTACCTGCCCAACAAGCCTTATCTGGCAGTGATAGACCCAAGCAAACCTACAAGAAAATTCTTCACGGCTCTGCTTTTGATCAGCTTTGTTTCTATAGGGATGATCGCCACAGTATTCACGCCAAACAGGCAATGAATAGGACTAAAAAGATACATCAACGAGAGCTTCTTACTGAAGATTTCGCTTGTGCTTTAGAAGCTCGTCAACTACCAACCTTGTAGTATCCAAACCTCTGTTCTTATCACCAACAATTGGCCAACCGCCGGCACCTGGCCCGTCAACAGCGTGAGTTGCAGGCACGGCGTCGCGACCTCTGCCCACGAGTCCGCCGAGGAAACCTCCTCTCAGTCCACCTTCAATCAAAAATTCTTTTACAGGTGGATTGTTTTTGTTGCCATATTCGCTAACTCGAATTTCATTGAAATGGGAAACGCGTGGTGCTGCACCGGCTAATCCATTGGCTTGCAGCGCAGTTTCGACTTGCGATTTAGGTTGAGAATCTGCCACGCGAGGCAAGAGACTGGTCATGATACCGCGTCCACCAGTGTAAGGAAGCATATGGTCGCCATCACTGTGCACACTGACAAAAGCTGCTTTATCCTGCGGCTTAGCCTCGCTTCCCAGCAATGTTCCGTGGATCGATCCCACTCCAGCAAATACGCCAGGCATGCGCCCGCGCAGATGTTGTGCAAACTCACCACCACTAGAAAAACCTACAACATAGATTGCATTTTCATCAACTTTCGCTTTGGTTTTGATCTGATCTATAACGCCACGGACATAGTCAACATCATCATAGCTCTTATCCGGAGTTGTGAGGCCGGCACCAGGTGAATTCCAATCTTGTACTTTACCAAGCATTGCTTGTTCTTTGTCTTTTGCAAAAGGATAAACCGCGATAAATCCGCGTTCTTTAGCCAGCCTGTTCAAGCCGGTTTCGGCTTCCATACCAGGCGCAGAATCATTTTGCACGCCAGGCAACATTAATACCACCGGCAGTGCTTTATCTTTCACTTCAGGAATATAGGCATTGTAAGGACGATTTTCGCTACCCGCAGTTTTGGTCGAAACTGCAACCGAATATTTTTCACTTAGAGGAACGGGGTTGGAAAGAAAATCGTTTTTTTGCTGGGGACGAGCAGTATCAGGCAGGAAGTCTGCGGCAACTCTGGCACCAATACCTGATGCAGTGAGAATCATCGAAGCACGCCTAACTTGAGGCACATATCTAGCCGCCAGACCTGCCACCATCGCCATATCGGCAGCACAGGCCAGTCCGTATTTAGCATAGTCTTTGGCACCGGCACCAGAAAGCAAATCAGGCGCATCAGTTAATACCAGTTTGGTTGCGCCATAAGCGCCAGCCATGTGGGAACTCATCGCAGGCATTTTCCACAATAATCCCGCAGCTGCAGCCGTCGTCAAACCGGCAACACCAACTGCCGCCACTGGTCTTTCATGCAGCAAATTCGAATACTCTTTTGAGATCATTCCGGGCAAACTACTGTCTTGCGAAGACAATCCTGTTTGTGCTCTGGCAATTTCCGGATGAACAACAGCTGGGGGACGATTTAGCAAGTCGCCAACATTAAAATTGGCATGAACCGGCGCTGCAGCTTCCGCACGCTCAAAAGGACTATCAGTCATTTTCGTCTCCCACAACTCAAGCCGCCAACCAGACCAACCGAGTTGAAAGAAGAATATAAGAGGGCGCTCATCTAGACAATGGTGACCTTCCCATATTTGGGCCCAGCCAAGAGCTATCACGTTTTGGCACAAGAAAGTACAGGGTTAACACCCAAAACTCTCAGGGCTTGGCTCTAGACCACAGCAGCGCAGCCCTTAATACACTGCGGTAAGGAATCTTTCGCCTACTAAGTAACCTGAGAGGGACTACGTTATGAAGAAATGGTCTAACACTTTTTCTTGTTGTTTGTCGGGCCTGGCAATTTCGATGACGCTGCAATCTGCCTGCGCCCCATCAATTGCAGCACCAGCAGCAAATGCTCCGCCGGCGAGCCCCTACACAGTGAGCCAGCCATACTGCAGCAACAACCTCGCGGTGTTTTTAATTCACGGCAAAGAAAAAATGAAAGGCCAATCAATCATGACGCTTGAGGAAGCGCTGGCAAAGAAGCAAGTATTGGTGGAAGAAACGAGTGACGTCAACCAGCTCAAAATACAAAATTTGTCCAACAGCGCAGTTTTTCTCCAATCAGGCGACATTGTCCGAGGCGGCAAGCAAGATCGTGCAGTACAGTTCGACATGATACTCATGCCAAAATCAGGCAAAGTTCCCCTGGCAGTATTTTGTGTCGAACATGGACGCTGGCAACAACGCGGCAGAGAGGGTGCCGACGCGTTTTCTTCATCTTCCAATCAGCTTTCCGGCAAATCGTTGAAACTTGCAGCAAAGCAAGTTGGCGACCAGGGTGCTGTATGGAATAACGTAAGTGCACTGCAGGGTAAACTCTCATCGAAAGTAGACGTAGCTGTCTGCGATGCAGCTTCACCAAGCAGCTTTGAACTCACTATGGACAGCGCAAAAGTTAAAGAGGCGACGAAAGAACACATTAATAAGTTGTCGAATATTCCTAACGGTCAAAACGACGTCATTGGATATGCATTCGCAATTAACGGAAAAATCAACAGCGCAGATGTTTATGCTTCAAACGAGCTGTTTAAGAAGTTGTGGCCGAAGTTGCTTAAGTCATCTGCTGCAGAAGCAGTTGCCGAGGCAGAGAACAAAACCAATAAAACGGCAGCAGTCATTCCAAAACCAGAAGAGATCAAACGATTTTTGAGCGATGCAGAAAGCAAACCCAAAGTCCGAAAGGCTGACAATCAGGTTTCTGAAATGAGTGAACAAGAAAGCAAGTCTTCGCTTTTGTACACAACGCGCTGGTACAAAGCGCCCAATCAGGTTCAAATCATGGACGACGCGCCGATTCACAAGAATTACATCTCAAAATGAAGCGAGGGTCGGGCGACGCATGGCGTCGCCCCTACAAACGAACGTACGGAATCTCGCTCTCAAATTGAGTTCGCCAACAGCATCCCCTGCGGCGCCGGCAGATGAATAGATGTATCTCGTAAGCACGTTCGTTTAGCGCGGAGCTCCTACCGATTGGGTCTAGCGCGTGGCGGCTGCGCTCTTGATTTTCGCAAGAGCGTTGTCGATGTCTTGGATGAGGTCTTCTACATCTTCAACGCCTACAGAAAGGCGAATCAAGCCATCAACTACGCCGCGCTCTTCCCGAATTTCTTTGGGAATTGATGCGTGTGTCATTGTGGCAGGATGTCCGATGAGCGACTCAACTCCACCGAGGCTTTCAGCAAGGGCGAAAAGCTTGGTGTTATTGAGCACCGTTCTGGCGTTTTCCAATCCACCGCGAACCACACATGAAACCATGCCACCAAAGCCATCCATTTGCTTTTTGGCTAGCTCGTGTTGTGGGTGAGTACTCAAGCCAGGATATACAACCTTTTCAATTGCAGGATGTTTTTCCAAATGCTTGGCGATGATTTCAGCGTTTTTGCAATGTTCGCGCATTCGAAGCGACAATGTTTTCAGCCCACGCATTACGAGCCACGAATCGAACGGTCCTGGCACGGCGCCAACTGCATTCTGGTGGAATTTGAGATTTTCGTAAATCTCAGTATTGCTGGTTACAATTGCACCGCCGACAACGTCGCTGTGACCACCCAAATATTTGGTTGTACTATGCACAACCACGTCAGAGCCGAGGTCTAGCGGACGCTGTAAGTAAGAGCTTGCGAATGTGTTGTCTACAACAGAAATGATCTTTTTCTTTCGAGCGATTTCAGAAAGTACCTTTATGTCTGCCAGACGCAACATTGGATTGGTCGGGGTTTCAATCCACAAAAGCTTTGTTTCAGGCTTGATTGCTTTTTCAAAATTTGCCGGGTCGCGAGCATCGATGAAGTCGAAAGTGACACCATAGCGAGCGAACACTTTATCGAATATTCGATAAGTGCCGCCGTAGACATCATCGCCAACAACAACGTGATCGCCTTTGGAAAGCAAATTCATTACTGTGTTGGTAGCAGCCAATCCAGAACCAAAAGCCAAGCCATACTTTCCATTTTCCAATGACGCAAGACAGGCTTCCAATGCCGAACGAGTCGGGTTTTGGGTGCGAGCATACTCATAGCCTTTATGCTTACCAAGCTCATCTTGCACATAAGTAGATGTTTGGTAGATAGGCGTTGTTACTGCGCCGCTTGTCGGGTCTGGATCTTGACCTGCATGTATTGCTTTAGTTGAGAACTTCACCTTCCTGCTCCTATCGCTGTTCCTGATTCTGCTGGGTTGACTTCGCGATTGTGAATTGCATCACGCAAATGCGACATCATGTCAAATTTAGTGAGTACGCCGCTTGCACAATTGTCTTCGGTAACCACAACCATAGCGGTTCCTAAACGGAAAGCTTTGTACACTGTTTCGATTTCTGAGTTGTGGTCAAACTGTGGAAACGGTTTGCCCATTACTGCACTTACCGAAATGCTCGATGGGTCTTTGCGCTCATAGACCACTTGCATGGTGATGATATCGTTCATCGAACCTACATTTTGACCGCTTTCGGTGATAACCGGCATTTGGTCGATTTGGAATTCCTGCATGAGGTCGATTGCGCGTTGCACAGATTCAGTGTCTTTCACTGTAACCATGCAAGGAATTGCGCTGCGCTTGCCCTTTCGTGCAATCAAGTCGGAAACAAGGTAGCTATGCTCTGGTGATGGAAGGAATCCGTTGGCACGCATCCAATCATCAGAGAACATTTTGCTGATGTAGCCGCGTCCGCCATCCGGCAAAATCACAACAATCACATCGTCTTCACTCATGCCCTGGGCAACTTGCAATGCAGCCGTCACCGCGGTGCCTGATGAGCCACCGACAAGAATGCCTTCCTCGCGCGCAAGGCGCCGTCCCATTGCAAAAGATTCTTTGTCGCCGACACGAATGATTTCGTCGATTAGCTTCAAATCTACATTGCGAGGAATGAAATCTTCGCCGATGCCTTCGACTTTGTAAGAGCCGGGCATGTCGCCTGAATAAATGGAACCTTCAGGGTCGACTCCGACAATTTTGATTTTCGGGTTTTGTTGTTTTAGATACTTGCCAATACCACATATTGTGCCGCCGGTACCCATTCCTGCAACCAGACAAGTGATTTTGCCTTCGGTGGCTTCCCAAATTTCGGGGCCGGTGGTTGCAATATGTGCTTGAGGATTGTTTGGGTTGGCAAATTGATTTGGCTGGAACGCTCCAGGAATGTCACTGGTCAACTTGTTGGCTACTGAGTAGTAGCTTTCGTGGTGTCCAGCAGAAACTGTGGAAGGAACAATAACTACTTCTGCGCCGTATGCTTTAAGAAGATTTATCTTCTCCGGAGCAACTTTATCCGGGCAGACCAGTATGCAGCGATAGCCTTTGACAGCGGCTATTTGCGCCAACCCGGTGCCTGTGTTTCCTGATGTCGGCTCGATTATAGTGCCGCCGGGCTTCAACAAGCCCGCCTTTTCAGCCTCTAGAACCATTCTAATGGCGGGGCGGTCTTTTATAGACCCGCCGGGATTGAAAGCCTCTACCTTAGCCAGAATAAGGGGTTTAAGCCCTGACGCGACTTTGTTCAGCTTGATCAACGGCGTAGAGCCAATTGTTTCAAGGATGGTGTTGCAGTATTTCACCGCTCCCAGACCTCCATTAGAATAGACGACACAGAAGCCATCAATTATACGCTTTAAGCCCCGAAAGATATTTGCTCGGGTGTCAAGCAGGTGGTCAAAAAAAACTCATCCACCGTAGGAGCAATCGCCCATGGCAAGCGAGAAAAATGTTTGGGGACCAGAAGACCAAAAGGACTTTGATGCCGAAAAGAAGCTGGGTCAGGCTGGAAAGTACCCATTCACGCGCGGCATTCATGCTGACATGTACCGCAGCAAGCTCTGGACGATGAGGCAATATGCCGGTTTTGGCAGCGCCGATGAAACCAATGAGCGATTTCGCTATTTGCTAGATCACGGACAAACTGGTCTTTCCACTGCATTTGACCTGCCCACGCAAATGGGACTCGACAGTGATGACCCGATGGCAGCCGGCGAAGTAGGACGCACCGGCGTAGCAATTGACACTGTCGCCGATATGGAGCGACTGTTCGACAAAATCGATTTGTCCAAAGTTTCAACCTCAATGACAATAAATGCTACCTCGAGCATTTTGCTATCTATGTATAGATCAGTTGGCATCAAGCAAGGAGTCAACCCGGCAAAATTGCGTGGGACTATTCAAAACGACATTCTCAAAGAATACGAGGCACGCAACACGTACATCTATCCACCAGCGGGGTCGATGCGATTAATCACCAACATATTCGAATATTGTTCGAAAGAATTGCCGCTCTGGAACACGATTTCGATTAGTGGCTATCACATTCGCGAAGCCGGTGCGACAGCTGTGCAAGAACTAGCATTCACGTTTTCAAATGCGTGCGAATATGTGAAAGCAGCCAAGGCAAGCGGACTTGATGTAGATACTTTCGCACCACAACTTTCATTTTTCTTTGTCGCACAAATGAACTTCTTCGAAGAGATTGCAAAATTCAGAGCTGCAAGACGCATTTGGGCACGTCTCATGAAAGAAAAGTTCGGCGCGAAAAATCCAAAATCATGGATGCTTCGTTTTCACGTTCAAACAGCTGGGTCGAGCCTTACGGCACAACAGCCAGACAACAATGTGGTTCGCACCGCACTAGAAGCGCTATCTGCTGTTTTGGGCGGCTGCCAATCATTGCACACTAATTCCAAAGACGAAGCTCTTGCTTTGCCCACGCCAGCCTCAGCCTTGCTGGCATTGCGCACCCAACAAATTATCGCCTACGAAACAGGTGTGACAGCCGTTACAGACCCATGCGGCGGCTCATACTATCTCGAAGAAATGACTGATCGCATTGAAAGAGAAGTGCAGGTTTATTTAGACCGCATTGAAAAAATGGGCGGCGCCACAGCAGCAATCGAAGACGGCTACATCCAAAAAGAAATACAAGATTCTGCCTATCAGGCACATCAGGCAGTGGAGTCGAAAGATCAAATTGTTGTCGGCGTAAATGACTTCATTGACGTCGCTCGCGAAGACATACCGCTTCAACGCGTTGACCCACGCATCGAATTACAACAGAAAGAACGCCTCGCACATATCAAGTCAACGCGCAACCAGAGTAAAGTCGATGCAGCACTTAAAGCCTTAGAAGCGGCAGTGCCGGGCAACGACAATTTGATTCCCTACATTATTGATGCGGTAGACAGTTATGCTTCGGTCGGCGAAATTTCAGGCACGATGAAAAAATCATTTGGTAAGTTTCGTCCGCCGGTTACGCTGTAGGTTTGGGGACAAGATAGAGATCAGCAAAAGAAAAGGCCAACGCGTGGAATGCTGCTGGTAAATGCCTAATTCGTTATGTTCGCCTGAGGGGCGACGCATGGCGTCGCCCCTACAATTGAATGGAGTCCCTTAGTTCTTTTTGGGATCGGTCCAGGCTTCCTGGGTTACGCGGAAAGCGATAAGCGGCTTGGAAGCGCCATCTTGCATGACCCATACTAGTGGTGGTTTGTCCATTTTGAACGCAGGTGCCGGCATTGCAATACTGCGAGTCATCTGCATTCCAAGACCCTGTTTGATCTCGGCGCCGCTCTGGTCGATGTCTACCGAAGTGGCAATTCTTGCTTGGTTTACTGAATAACCATTGGTTTTTAACCCAACAAGCTGCGGAACGTCACCTTCGTCGCGCACTTTCATTTTTGGAATGATTGCTTTATTGAATGAGTCAGACGGTGTATTGGCACCGGGGGTCATTTCCATGGCTTGCTTATATGCGGCATAGCCTTTGAGATCGCCATCGGTTGGCGTCATGTACATGGTGATGCCTTTTTCTTTGTCACGATAAACTTCGATTACAGTCTTGCCGTCAACATTGAATGATTTCACGCTCTTTTCAAAAGCGTCGAATTCTTTTGGTTTGCCATTTGCATCATTGGCAGTCATTTTTGTCTCAGTGCCGTTCCAATTTGCTTTGAAATTGAATACACCACCTGCGGTGATAGCGTCATCACCAGCTTTATCAAAGTGAATCGGCAAGCCATATTTGGCAAACATGGCATTCACTTTGTCCACATCACCTTTTTGAGCAACGCCATCGAGAAGCCCTAGTTTGCGCAGATTGTCGACTTCAGGGCCTAGCGATGCAGATTGCCCCAAGATTTCTTTTTGCGGAGCATTTTCTGCCTTCCAATCAACATTCATTTTCAGGTCGTTTTTCAACGACTCTGTCAAAGCTGCGAAAACGTATGGACTTGGTGGAATAGAACCAGCCCCAGGCACTTTGTCTCCCCAGGCAGGTACGTCTTTGACTTTGTCGCTGGCATCATTTTGCTGAGGTTTTGCAACATCGGCTTTGCCATATTTGCTCAAGTCGAAAGTCTCAGGCTTCACCATTGGTTTGTATGTGCCAATCTGACCGTCAGACCCGGTGGCATTAATGTAACCGGCAGCAGCGAGGTCTTTCTGTGAGATCTTGCCGTCTTTCAAGTCCTTTTGAAGTTGTGCGGCCTCATTACTAGTGATTTCGCGGTAGTGAGTAATAGTTAGTTTATTGGTTTTATCGTCGTAATTTAGTGTTGGTCCACCTTTTACGTCTTTAAGTTCAGCATTCAGCTTGGTTTCGAAATCACCTATAGCTTGCGCTCCACCGCCGGCCATTGCACCGGCGCGTCTGGCGATGTCACCGTTCAACTTAGTAAATTGGCTTGCCTGGTCAGCAGGAGAGGCCTGAGATGCGGCGTCTTTCCAAGCTTTGCCCAGTTCCTGGTCTGTGGCTACTTTATTAACGTTAGAGATAGAACGGGTGTTGTCCGCCGATTTGTCTAGTTTTGCCCAGGGATTATCTTGCCCATCAAAAATCGGCAAATGCCCATCATCCTTTTTTGCAGGTTTTTCGTGTTTATCCTGAATCGCAGATTCGGCGCCCATAACAACCTCCCATCGACCAGCCCTCTATACACACAAATATAAGACCGGTTTAATCCAAAAGCAGTGTGCTTTTACTCAATGTTCCCAAAACTCATCTGTATATATGTGCAGTGGCGAAGACTTTTATTAAATACCGAGCTGGCCTCACCAGTGAAATTCACTGAAAAACACTTTTTCAAAAATAGAGAAACAAAGTTATATTGGCGACTTCAATTTTGATGCAGCACTGGCTGCGGTGGCAAGGGTAAAAACAGGCACAACTAAATTTATGATTTCGCAAGAAAACGCGGCAGAAAAAAACCAAGCGTTGATAAGCGGTTATAATCGCTATCATGAGTTTATCGCGCATTATAAGACCAGTAATTCAATCAGATTTCGCTCAGTGGGAGCCACTCTGGATTGCATACAACAAATTCTACGAACGCGTCCTCCCGCTTGAAGTGACGGAAATGACATGGGCTCGTTTTTTTGAAGACGACGAACCAGTCTTCGCATTGGTGGCAGTTGAAAACGGAAAACTAATGGGACTGGCGCATTACATTTTCCATCGCAGCACCTCAATGATTGGACTAAGCTGCTATTTGTCAGACCTTTATACAATAGAATCAGCCAGAGGCAAAGGCATCGGGCGCGCACTGATTGAAGCCGTCTGCGAGAAAGCAAAAGCAGCCGGCTCATCGCGCGTTTATTGGATGACCCAGGAAACAAACTCCACTGCCATGGCATTGTATGACAAAGTTGCAGAGCGTTCAGGTTTCATTCAGTACAGAAAGCAACTTTGAGCAGGTCGATTTTCACTGTCGACCAAACTTAATCTGGCAACAATATTGAATTGAGCTATTCCAGGTATATTGTGCTTGTGTCTGCGTTTCAATCTGAGGTTTTGCCGGCGATGCTCCGATATCTAATTTTGCTCTTCGGACTCTTAGTCATCTCATTGCCGGTTAAAGCTCAAGATAAGGCCCACGTTGAAAAACTTCTCAACGAAGCCACTGCAGCTTTTAAGCAAGACAACTATTTTCGCGGCGTCGGCGAAGTCCAACAAGCTTGCGGCATGATGCGTGCGTGCCCTGATGCGATGCCTGGCTCAAGCTATATGGGCATTGCAATAAACTGCCTCGAAGGTGTCAAACGAAGTATCAAAACCCAACAAGCCAAAGGCGATAATACCGGAGTTACACAACGCATCAGCGCGCTTCAACCGCTCCTTCAATCATTGATGGAATGGGACAAAAACAACCCTCGCTGGCACTACGAAAAAGGCAATTTGCTGCGCGAACAATCGATGGCATACAACAATGTCGGTTTCACAATGGAAGCAGTAATGGAATTCAAGCAAGCGCTTGCCATCAATGGTGGTGGCGCGTACCATGATGAGATTCAAAGGCAGCTTGATATATGCCAGAAGGCTGTCGCACAGGGCTGGGAAAACGCCAGAGCCTGGGACAAAGCGCATCCATCCCATTACAGCAGCCCGACCATAGCGCCGGTCGAATCACCACAATTTTGCCCTTTATGTGGTCACACCCATATTTACACAGCTCCTTGCTGGCACTAGATTTTGCTTGCGAACCTTTTTGTTCAATTGCGTTTCCTCTAAATCAATCCAAAGTATTTTCAGCTTCTACATTCAATAAAACTAGATATATGGCAGAAGAAACAAAAGCAGCCACAGAACTTTTGAAGAAGGCAAAGCGCGACAGAGACCCATCATTAGCGCAGAAAGCATCAGAGCTAGCGAAAGAGACAGCAGACCAAAATACAGAGGCCGAGTCTTACACAACGCTTGCAGAAATGCGTTTTAGCGCCAACTCATATGCTGAAAGCACTAATTGGCACAGCTTAGCACTTGAACTTTATCGTTCTCTTTCATTGAAAACAGAGGAGGCGCAGTGCCTATTTCAGTTGTCTCGTTGCGCAGCATATACGTCCAAAGCAGGCAAACCCAACGCTGAAATCGACTATTTGAGAGCATCACTTGCTATCGCAGAGGAAATTGAAAATTATGAATTGCAAGTGAGATGTTGCGTAAATTTAGGAGCGTGCTTGCGTGGGCCAGCCCCCGAAGAGGCGCGCGAGTTTTACAAAAAAGCGCTCGCCGCACTTGAGCACATGGAGAAAGGATGGCTTTCAGGCATTTGCCAACAAAGCCTGGGACACTTGTATGCTCGTGACTCAGATGAATCAAAGGCACGCAAATATTACCTTGCCGCAATAGAAGACTTTGAGCTTGCCAGAGAAAGCGAACCGATCAATACAGATTTACGACAGGCGCAATGTCTGGAAAGTATCGGAGACATAGCTCTTAAGGAAGGCGATGAGGACGAAGCACTAGATCGCTATCAAAGCGCGCTTTCAAAATTTGACTGTCACAGGCTTTCGGGCGCCCACAGAGTTCGCGAAAAAATAGCCGCTTTGAATATAGAGCAATAACTAACAATAAGTTGCACAGCAACAAAAGCCGCCAAATAGATTCAATTAAACCCTGCTCAGTACCAAAGCAGTATTCTGTGGTTGAATCGTCATGTGGCTAAGTTTAGAGTATCAATCGTAGTTGTCAACTGGAAGACGCCGAGGCTATTAGCCGGGGCGTTGAAATCCGTACTAGCCGACCCGCGCTCGTCTGACTTCGAAATCTTTGTTGTCGACAATAACTCAGAAGACGGCTCGGTGGAAATGCTTCGCCATGATTTCCCTTCTGTCATCACAGTGGCAAACAAAGATAACGTAGGCTTTGGTAGAGCTTGCAACCAGGTCATTCCCGACTCAAACGGGGATTATGTGCTTCTGCTTAACCCAGACACAGTCGTTGTCGATTGCGCAATCAGCAAAATGGCAGATTATATGGATGCAAACCCCGGCTGCGGCGCAGTCGGTCCCCGCGTTTTAAACCCGGACGGAACCTTGCAATTGGCTTGCAGGCGCGCATTTCCAACGCCAGAAGTAGCCTTTTATAGACTTACATACTTGAGCAGAATTTTTCCAAATCATCCGAAATTCGCTCGCTACAATTTCACTGATGCAGATCCAGATCAAGAACTCGATGTAGATTCTCTTGCAGGGTCTTGCATGATGGTGCGCAAATCAGTGATTGATCGCATTGGTCTTTTAGACGAAGACATCTTCATGTTTGGCGAAGACATCGATTGGTGCTGGCGCATAAAAGAGGCCGGCAATTCAGTACGCTACATTCCCAGCGCATCCGTTTACCATTATCATGGCGCCTCGAGTCGTTTTCGCCGTGTCGGTGCCACCATAAATTTGCACAAAGGCATGGAAATTTTCTACAGAAAGCATCTTGCCGCAAAATATTGGGCACCCTTCAATTGGATGGTATATGCAGCGATTTGGCTGCGTGCCGGACTATTCATAGTTCTATCAGTTCTGCAAAACCTCATTCCAAGCAAGAAAGAAGCGGGCGTTTTTCAAAGAGACATCGCTGAAGATGTTTCTTTTGAACAACAATTAGAGGAAAACGCTAAAAAAAAGTCTGAACTGAACCGGCAGCCCGTCGCGGCCGGTTGCAGTGATCTGTCAAAGAAATGATTCTGATAACCGGCGCTACCGGCATGATTGGGCACGCGCTAGTGTCACATCTCGCTGACCGTGGCGAGCAAGTAAGGGCGCACGCGCGCTCAGCGTCATCGCTCGAAGCAGAACTTGAATCTCAATTGCAAACGCAATCAACCGGCCTGCAAACGACACTTGCTGATTTGTCTAAATTGAACGAAGACAAGGCTATTGAACTATGCAAGGGTTGCAGCGCCATAGTGCACAGCGCAGGAATGGTGCACAAAACAAACGTTGATAAAAGTGAATACGAAACCCTAAATGTGAAAGCAACTAAGCTTCTTTACGAAGCCGCGGCAAAATGTGGCGTTGAAAAATTTGTCTATTTGAGCAGCAGTTCTGTTTACGGAAATCGAAGCACCCACATGCTTGAAGAATCAGCAGAAGTTCACGGTGACACATCATATGCCGAGTCAAAAATTGCAGCCGAAGAATATTTGAAAGCAAACAAGCAAATCAAATCAACAACTATTTTGCGTCCTTCGCTTGTATTTGGTGAAGGAGACAGGGGCAACATGCTGCCTCTAATACGCCAGGTCATCAGCGGAAAGTACTTCATCGTAGGCGAAGGCTCAGCGCGCAAGAGTTTGATTTACGCAAAAGATCTCGCCCGTGCAGTTGAGATGATTTTGAAGAATCAGACGGATGAATTCGAAATTTACAACATGGCAAATCCAGAGCCCGTGTCAGTCAGGCAGTTGTCTGAATCAATACTATCGGCAGCCGGAAAAAATTCTGGGCTGATATCACTTCCAACACTTCTAGTGAGTTCTGCCGCTGAAGTAGCCAATTTACTGCTGGGCAAGAAATCACCACTAAGCGCAGACAGACTGGCAAAACTCACCAGAGAAAACACGGTATCAGTCGCAAAATTTCAATCCAAATTCAATTTCAAACCCGACTACGAGCTTACAGAAGCCCTATCCAAAGAAATGAGCTGGGCCCGCAATGCCGGTCTGCTGTAGGGGCGACGCATGGCGTCGCCTCTACAAATTCCGGCGAGGTCGTCCAGATCAGCCGATGATGCGGGCGCGGTCTTCGGAGTTGGGGAAGTAACAGGATTCGCTGGTTTTGCCGAATACTCGATAGCGGATGGTCGCAATAAATTTGTAGCCAAGATCACGCAAGGGTCTGGGGATGAATGAAAGTAGTTTGCCTATAACGCGATATTTTCTAGTGTGCAGCATTACATAAACGGCGGCGTTGGTTCGGTCTAGAACTTGCTCGCCGTCAGTGCCGCACTTAGTGACAACATACACGGTACTCAAGTCGTCAACATTGATTTGATGGCGTTCGAGAATGAGATGACCCATTTCGCTTTGCTGCGAACACAAAAGGAAATGCTTGTCCTCATCTACCTCAAGAATCAAACGCATCATGTTGTGGCAAAGAACGCAGTCACCGTCGAACAAGATGATGTCTTTGTCGATTAGTTCTTTTGGAATCTGACGGTTTTCTGTGCTGTTCAGCATATCAATGCTCCTACCTCTATCTTAGCAACAGAACGCAAGAGGTAGCGTAATGCGGTTTTCAGGATGGCGGTCGGTATACCGGGCACATAAGAGTCGCCACTTAAAACCAAAATTTGGAAGACTTAAAGAGTCGAATATTTGAGTAGCAGATAAATCCCTAAGTAATGTTAACCACTTTGCTCATGACTTCTAGCCCACCCGGGATCTTTATTTGAATGCCGCGAATATATGAGTTTGGGCTGCCAGAGCCCCAATATAGGTACTTGGGGATACAAAAAGGAAGGATTATTGCCCTCACCCCCCTTTCCTAAAGATTAAATGCCTGGTAGAGTCTTTAAACATTAAATCTCGGGGTGGCAAGCTACTTCTGATTTAGAGAGAGTCCTCGAAATGCTCTCAGCATGAGAGAAAGCAGCCTCAAGCTTCTGACTGAGTAGCAACTTTAGTTGCAAATAGCTTAAGTCGAATCTGAGCTGGGATTAATATTAATCGTTGGCGTTTGGTATGAGGTAAGACCCTTGAGCACTAGCAGCGGAAACAGCGGGATGAAAATCCTGATTATCGAAGACGACGTAAACATCGCCCGTCTTATCGAGCTGGAATTGGGTTATGAAGGCTATCAAGTTCACGTGGCCCACGACGGCAATCAGGGCATCGACCTGTTCAAAAAAGAACAACCTGAGCTTGTTCTATTAGACGTGATGTTGCCCGGTCTTGATGGTGTGGAAGTCTGCAAAAGACTAAGAGCTATTTCAAAGATACCGATCATCATGCTCACAGCTAAAGACGGTGTGCAAGACAGAGTTGTCGGTCTCGACAGTGGCGCTGATGACTATTTGACCAAGCCTTTCGCGACAGAAGAATTGCTTGCACGTATCAGAGCAGTTATGCGTCGCAAACCGCAAGAAGGCATTCTTACTTATGCCGATTTGTGGATGGACCAACTCAATCGCATCGTGAAGAGAGGCGAACGCCAACTCGACCTGCGTGCGAAAGAATTCGACCTACTTCGTTTGTTCATGCAATATCCAGAGCAAGTCCTATCGCGCGAATTCATTTTCGACAAAGTTTGGGGCTATGACTTCATCGGTGAATCAAACGTTATCGAAGTGTACATCCGATATTTGCGTTCTAAGTTGGAAGATGGCAATGCAAAACGCCTCATCCAAACAGTACGCGGAGAAGGTTATGTACTTAGAGAAGAAGAGCCTTCTCGCTAAACTTCCAGAATATTGAAATTACAATGCGCTGCCGATTCTAATCGGCGGCGCATTTGTTTTTGCAACTCGTGATGACTATTTGTGTTCAAAAGCGAGCGCAATTAAGCATGAATAAGTGCGTTATCGCACATTCAGTTCGAGTGCATGTAGACCTTAGAATCAAGACATTCCAACGGAGAAAAAACATGAGTGACGACAGCAAAGCAATTGCTAAAGACATGCTGCAACACGCCGACGACACATTCGATGCAAAGCTAGCAGTTGAAAGACAGACAGCTAGACAATCGTTGATTGATGACTGGAACGCTCTGAGTTGCGATAAAAAAGTAAAAGTCGGTGCTGAATTGGAATCGACAAAGACGCCTGAGAATCAATATGGGCAAAGAGTCGAGGCAAAATTCCAGGAAAAAACAGTCGGTGTCATCGACAGATTGATTCTATATAAAACACAACCTAGAGACCAAATTTACTCGTTCCCTACACAACCACACAACGTCATTACCATCGAAGACCCATTCAAAGCATGCAAGAAATAAAAATCAAAAGCAGGCAGACCGCAATTTAATTGGCTCATTTGCACTAATCGGTATGGAAATGAGTAAGAATACACCTGTATAATATATATAGAGTAAAGTTATAATAAGTCCCGGAATTGCCAGCCAGTTCCCAGGAATCCCAGAAGAGGTCAGTATCGTGGCAACACTTAGTGAAGCAAAACTCGGAGCCGGAGGGCGTGAAACCAGCTATTTCGTCGACATTCTTACTCAGAATGCCTCAGGAAGTTGGATTCTCTGCTTGCCTACTCGCCTGAGAGAGTTTCAAGACGAGCTAGAAATGTTGCTAGGCAAAGCATTCTCCGGACGCCCGCGCTGCCAGGAAAACCTTGAACTGGCGCAGCAGTTGACACTTAATTGGTGCATTTCAAAATGCAAGAAGCAAGGCATCACCTTAGAAGAATGCCTTCGCGACGACGCATAGATACCGCGCTGAAATCATCTCGTACACGCAAAGAATATTTTCTCGCAGAGACAATAGAAATCACTTTGTAGGGGCGACGCCATGCGTCGCTCTCAGGATATCTAGCCAGCGTTTTGCAATACGAATTTTTGACAAAAAAAGGGCGACGCATGGCGTCGCCCCTCAAAACATGGCAGGAATTTATTCTGCGTCTTTCTCAGCATCTTTTGGTGCATCGCTGCTTGGCGCTTCTGGAGCGGCAGCAGAGTCGGCGTCACCGCCTTCAGATGGTACTTCAGCAACTGGGGTAACTGATACGACCTGGTCTTCGCCAACTTGTTGCAAGCGAACCCCTGTAGCCATACGACCCTGCGCACTTATATCGTCTGTACGCTGACGCACCACAACTCCACCAGATGTCGCGATAAATACTTCGGACTTCGGTTTTACGATGCGCAAGCAAGCCAGTTTCGACTGAGCGTTTTTGAATTTGATACCGATGATGCCGAGCCCGCCGCGTCCTTGTGTTCTGAACTCGTCCACAACAACGCGCTTGCCGTAACCATCATTGGTGACAAATAGCATGTGGCATTCAGCGGTTGGGTCGATAACATCGAATCCAACAACTCTGTCGCCTTCACGCATTGTCATCGCTCTCACGCCACGAGCCGAGCGGCCCATCGCGCGCACAGCGCTCTCTTCATAGCGTATGCACATACCATCTGCAGAGCCGATGATGATGTTGCCTTTGCCGTTTGAACGTCTTACCCAACCAAGTTGGTCTTTCTCTTCGTCTTTCTTTGCCAGAGTAATGGCTGTGATGCCTTTCTTTCTGATGCGCGAGAACTGGCTCAGCGGAACTTTCTTGATGAAACCATGTGTCGTCAACATGACAAAGTAATCTTCATCACCTGTAACGCCAACCATCGCATCATCGTCTTCGCCTTCAGAGCTTTCAGCTACAGCGGCATCACCAGATTCTGCGCTCTCATCATCATCAGCCAGTTCGGCGCTAGAGCCGTGCTTGAGGTCTTCTTCAGACACAGGAATTACAGCAGTAACTTGCTCATCTTGTGACATGTTGACCACATTGAGAATGGCACGACCTTGCGATGTACGGCTAGACTCTGGAATGTCCATCACATCAATTGAATAGACAGACCCCTTAGTCGTAAACACCATCAACTTGTCGTGAGTGTTTGCCTCAATGCAATGCACGAGGTCATCCTCATCTTTTGTCTTCATACCTGAGACGCCTCTGGTATTGCGACGTTGACGCTTGAACGTGTCGAGCGGCATGCGCTTGATCATGTCTTGCTTAGTGATGAGAATGAGCATTCTTTCGTTAGGAATGAGGTCTTTAGCCGAAAGATCTGTATCTGCATAAACAATCTGGCTGCGACGTTCGTCGCCGAATTTGTTTTTCAGTTCTAACAGTTGGTCTTTGATAATGCCCAGAATTTTTTCTCTGCTGTCTCGAATTGAAATGTAGTTTTCAATTGCTGCAAGGTACTTCTTGTGCAGTTCTTCAAGTTCACTGCTTTCCAACATGGTCAACGCTTTCAAGCGCATGTCCAAAATTGCAGAAGCTTGAATTTCGGTCAGTTTGAACTTATCCATCAATGTCGCTCTGGCGACTTCATTTGACGCAGAACCACGAATAATCGCGATAACTTCATCAATGTGCTCAAGCGCAATCAACTTACCTTGAACAATGTGGTCGGCTGCAAGGTCTCTTTCGAGCATGAAGCACGTTGCAGCATGAACAACTTCAATTCTGTGCAGAATGAAATCGTCAATCATTTGATGAAGACTCATTGTCACAGGACGGCACTTACGTGCTTCTGCTTTCTTTTCTTTAACTGCAGTACCCAGTTTTTGGCGTGGTTCTGATTGAGCCAAACGCAAACCGAGCATGTTTACAGGGAAACTTTGCTGCAATTGTGTGTACTTATAAATGTTGTTCAACACAACATCAGGATGCGCGTCGCGCTTCAACTCGATAACTACACGCAAACCTTCGCGGTCTGTTTCATCGTTTACATCACTGATGCCAGTGAGCTTTTCTTCTTTGACAAGATCGGCAACGCGCTTAGTGAAAGCTTCGGGACCAACCAGGTATGGCAATGATGTAACAACGATGCAATTACGCTCTTTTCTACCGCCACCGGCAGAAATTTGTTCGATGTTTGCAACACCACGGCACATGATTGAGCCGCGCCCCGTTGTGTAAGCTTCGCGTATTCCGTCAGTGCCGACGATGATGCCGCCGCCTGGAAAATCTGGACCTTTGATGAATTTCATCAGCCCAAGCGAATCGAGTTCAGGATTTTCAATTTTGGCGACAATACCATCAACAATTTCGCCGAGATTGTGAGGAGGCATATTGGTCGCCATCCCAACCGCAATTCCAGAGCTGCCATTGAGCAAAAGAACAGGCACGCGAGTCGGCAGGACAGCAGGCTCTTCCTGGCTTTCGTCGAAGTTGGGTCTAGTTTCAACAACGTTATATTCGATATCGTCCATCATTGACATGGCAAGCGGAGTCAATCGAGCTTCTGTGTAACGCATCGCAGCTGGTGGATTGTCGAGATCACCAAAGTTGCCATGACCGTCAATCAGTGGATAACGGCTAGCCTGCGGTTGCGCCAATCTAACAAGAGCTTCATAGATAGCCGAGTCGCCGTGAGGATGGAAATTACCCATCACTTCCCCGACTGTTTTTGCGGCTTTTCTGAATGGCTTATTGGGAGCCAGCCCACCTATGTACATCCCGTAAAGGATGCGTCTGTGAACAGGCTTCAGTCCATCGCGAACGTCTGGAATGGCGCGGCTTACGATAACCGACATTGCATATTCGACAAATGACTTACGCATTTGGTCTTCGATATGTTCTTCAATAACATTGCCGCTAGTCAAGTTGCTGCTCCCCGTACGACTTGAGAACCCGAAAAATTAGATAGAAACGGAGTATAACACTTTTGAATACTCAGCTCCTGAACCGGGTTTCAGCAGTTTCGGTATATAAACTTTGCTACTTTCTGCCAGCCTAATTTCGTCGACTCAATGTATAGTTGTTGAACAGCAAGTCTCCCCGGCTGAGAGTCAACGCCCATGGGCGCCAAAACCACTCCAGCCTGGGCGAAATAATCGAGCAGAGCCTGCAAAAATGCAGACTACTGAGCAATCTGTTTGGGCAGTAAAACGAAAACGGAAGACAAGCAAATGGGACGAGATAAGGGAGCGACGGTTGTGACAGAACAGGAACAAGACAGCGGACGGCTGCGCGACGAGCGTCTTCGCAAATTGAAAGAGCTCAAGGAAGCCGGCATCAATCCCTATCCTTACAGCTTTCAACGCACTCATACTGCGCAAGAACTCAAAGATAAATATAAGGATCTTCCTAACGAAACCGAGACACAAGATATCGTCAAGATATGCGGCAGGATCCTCAACGAGCGCAACACCTGGATGTTTGTCGATGTTTACGATGAAAGCGGAAAAATTCAGCTCTTTTGTCATAAAGAATCTCTGCCCGAAGCAGATCTAAAGCGCCTCCGCCTTCTCGACAAGGGAGACTTCATCGGCGCCACCGGCACCATTCGCCGCACAAAATCGGGCGAGCTTTCTGTGCGCATTACTTCATACGAAGTATTGTGCAAATCGCTGCTGCCTTTACCGCTTTCATGGGAAGGGCTCACAGACGTCGAAGCAAGATATAGACACAGATATGTTGATTTGATTATCAACCCTGAAGTCAAAGAAAAATTGAAAAAGCGCAGCATCGCAATTAGAGCATTGCGCAATTTCCTTGATGCACGCGGATTTTTCGAAGTCGAAACTCCTGTACTTCAAGTCGAGGCAGGTGGAGCTGACGCACGCCCATTCGTCACACACCACAACGCACTCGATATTGATTTGTACATGAGAATCGCTACAGAGCTGCATTTGAAGCGTTTGATCATTGGCGGTTTCGAAAAGGTTTATGAGATCGGGCGCATTTTCCGTAACGAAGGAATCAGCACCAAACACAACCCAGAGTTCACCATGATGGAGCTATATCAAGCTTATGGTGACTACGAGCAACTCATGAATTTCACCGAAGAAATGGTGCAACACGTTGCAATGGCCGTTTGCGGTGATACAAAAGTGAACTACCAGGGCGTCGAAATCGACTTCAAGAGCCCATGGAGACGCGTCACCATGCGTGATGCGATTTTAGAAGTAACCGGTGTGGACATCGATACTCTAAAAACAGTTGATGAAGCACGCGAAGCAGCTAAAAAACTTGGCATTCATTTGCAAAATGAAGCTTCAGTCGGCGAAATCGCAAACACTTTCTTTGAAGAAAAAGTTGAAGCGACTTTGATGCAACCGACATTTTTAATTGACTATCCTGTCGAAATTTCGCCGCTCACCAAAGTTCATCGCAGCAAACCAGGCCTGGTTGAGCGCTTTGAACTATTCATGTATGGACGCGAACACGCAAACGGCTACAGCGAATTGAGCGATCCGCTCGACCAGCGCGCCCGCCTGGAGGACCAGGCTCGCAAACGCGAGCAAGGCAACGACGAAGCGCAGCCGCTCGATCTCGATTTCATCATGGCTATGGAATATGGCATGCCGCCGACCATGGGCATCGGCATCGGCATAGATCGCCTGGTCATGCTGCTCACCGACTCCGCATCAATTAGAGACGTCATTGCATTCCCCACAATGAAGCCAACACATAAAAGCTAAACCGACTGCACAAAAAGGGCTCGCCGCGAGGCTGAGCCCCATTTTGTGCATCCTTAAATGAAAGCCCGCCGAAGGCAAATTGTGGGATGATAAAAGAACGGAGTTTTCGCCATGACCATCTGGAAACTTTACCGATATGAAGACATGGTCTACGCTCCGACCATGGTGGTTACAGACGAAGGCGTGTTTATAGAAACGCAGCCGGTGCAGGCAGTTTCTGTAGATGCTCCCGGCGATGTGGTTGAGCTTGTCCACGACTTGTTAAGCGCCATGCCCGGCGCCGCGCAAGAAAGCGACCTCGCCCCGCCAGACACTGATGGTCACGCCACGCAGCCTGTGCTTTTGGAAATCCTCGGGATTAAACGTTGGCATGATTTTGAGAAACGGGCGCTGATGTACACGTTGCATAAATCGGATAAAGAATTGACGTTGCATATAACAGGTAGGGGAGCCGACGGAATGTGGAGCGTGGGCGACTCTAAAAAACGAAGTTTCCCTCAGGGCGACTCACCCGACGAAATTCACCGCGAAATCGCCAACGAACTGGTCTCACGCCGCCCAGTCGAATCTCCCAAATTACTCGGTAGCCGAGCCCTAATGCCAGCCCCACCCGCCGACGCCAACTGACCAGCAGCCCTGCTGGCGACGACGACAGATCCGCAACTCTCTTCGGAAATTCGTAGGGTCGACGCATGGGATACTGCTGGCGAACTAAAATGGAGCCGAATCAAGTTCGAT
>CAZJLR010000028.1:0-79172 GCA_964546815.1 uncultured Candidatus Obscuribacterales bacterium
GGTCCGGGATGCACAGGTCCGGGATGGACGGGACCGGGGTGGACGGGTCCGGGATGCACAGGTCCGGGATGGACGGGACCGGGGTGGACGGGTCCGGGATGGACGGGACCGGGATGGACAGGTCCGGGATGGACGGGACCGGGATGGACAGGTCCGGGATGGACAGGTCCGGGATGGACGGGACCGGGATGGACAGGTCCGGGATGGACAGGTCCGGGATGGAATCCGCCGCCTGCTTGTCCGCCCCCAACATGACCGCCGCCAACATGCCCGCCTCCGTGCCCGCCGCCAGGGGCAGCAAACGTGGTGGCTGGTGTGGCGAAAGCCAACAGACCGAGGGTTGCGATGCTGAGTGCAAATCGCTTCATAGTAATCTCCTTGCTTGTTTCTTGTTGTTCTCTTTAGGAGTGACCCAAAGTTCCCGAAGTGGGACCATTTACAAACTTCGACCGTCTCAATCCCCTGCGCGCAAACAGACCCAATCCCAGCTGCTTTTGCAGATGGAATGACTCGGATTAAGCTGCGGCAAATGGGTTCTTGGGGGGTTCGTTTAGCAGGGGGAGGAGATGGAAGAGTAATCGGACTTTTGCGCAGGTGCACAGGCAAACTCAAGTGTATGTAAACCTGCCACCTGAGAAATTCTTCGACTGGCGCGTCAGGCTAGCGCTGCACTTGGCCTTCGCTCATCTGGCGATCCTCGCGCCGTTGGCGGAGGATCGCTCAGAGTGCTGGCGCCGAGACGTCAGGCGTTGTGTTTGAAGCCGTCCTTGAGCGCGTCGCTCATCGCGTCATTGACGGTTTTCAGCAATGTCACGCGGCTGTAGCGCTTGTCTTCAGACGAGATGACATGCCAGGGCGCATACGGCGTGCCAGTGAAATGCAGCATCTCGTTGGCAGCGTCCGTGTACTCGTCCCATTTGTCGCGAGCGGCGGTGTCGTCGTCGCTGTACTTCCAGGGCTTGCTTTCCTTGCGCTCTTTGAAGCGCCGTCCCTGTTCGTCATAGCTGATGTCCATCCAGACTTTGACCACGACGGCGCCTTGACGGGTGAGCAGCCAGTCGAAGGTGCGCAGCTCAGCGTAAGAGTTGAGCTTGGTCTTCTCGCCGATGATTTCCTTCACCGGCTCCGCAAGAACGCGTTCGTACCAGCTTCGGTCGAAGATGCGAACCTGGCCGTAGCGCGGCATGCGGTCGAAGGCGAAGAACCGCCAGAGGTACGGGTGCGCCAGTTCGTCCTGAGTAGGAGCGCCGATCGGGATCCACTGCAAGAGCTTGGCGTCGTAATCGCAAGCGATGATGATTCGCTTGGCGGCGCCGCTTTTGCCTGCTCCGTCACGACCCTGAAGAACCAGGATGAGCGCACGTTTGTTGTCGCGGAACTTGCGAACGAGCTGATTGAAGCGCTCTTCTTCCTTCGCCAGTTGCTTCTTGTAGTCTTTCTTTTTGTCGATCGCCAACTTGTGATTGACGATGCTGAGGTATGCAGGAAAGCCTTTGCCTTCGCCGCAGAGTTCGGTAGGAGCGGCATTGCAACGAGCAATGCGAATCACACCATTTGAATGCAGGACATAGTCGGTGCCTGCTTCAGGTAGAAGAATCTTAGATTTTGCCATGAGAAACTCCTGGCTGCTAAGCAGCAATTATTTTGTTGGGCGCAAGCGGTTTAAGCTCTCCAGCCACTGGCTGAAGGGCTTTACTGGGTGAGTCGTTGTTGCGCTTAACGACGTGTTCTATCCCCGAAGCAAATCAAAATTGATCTCCCGATGGAAGGCTTCAAATTTGCGATTTTGCTTCTTGTATTGCTGAGCGGGGGTACTCGTTCAGTTGAAAAAAAGGGATTGCTTATTAACTAAGTCATTTGGGCAGCCAAATACAATCGAGATTGCTATCTCTTGCTTCAAGAATACTAAGCTCAAAGAGCTTGTCAGAAGGTTTTTCTGCTCTGTCACAGAATTCTGGATGCCGTACTAGTTGGCAACTCTAATATAGCTACGGCTAACGCAGTTTACGTGACATCTTGACAGCGCCGCTGAGAGCCGGTTTTAGAAGGTCCAGTTAATGTCCACCCAGCGGCAGAAAAAGAATACGGCGATTACCAGACCAAAAAAGATCCAGAACAATTGGACAAAGCTGAGTTCTTCCGGATCAATCATCTATAATCTGGACCATTCATTGCCGTTAACTTACTAATTCAAGCACCAATTGTTGCCAGGAGCAACTTATCGAGAGGATTTTGTCGTGGCTGAAGGTCCTAAACCAATTGCAGTATTCATGTGTGAGCGCGTTTTGCGGGATGTACTGCGTCCCGACACGATAACGCTAGTTAACATTCACGCTACCATGTCCGTCCAGACGTTCCCGGCGGTTGTACCGTTGGTGTTTGCCTATGCGGAAGTAACCGGTTCCGATTCTGAGTTCAATTATCAATTCAAGTTTGTAGATCGTCAAAACCAGGTAATGGCTGTTTCCAATGTTCAAAAGGTTTCGCCATCACCAAACAAGAATATGTCGCACAAACTTATTGGAGCATTCCAGGGTCTTGTGTTTCCAGAAGAAGGTAGCTACCAACTTCTGTTAGCTCTCGATTCTGCAACTGTGGCTGGAATGACATTCCAGGTACTCAGTTACACACCAGAGACGGTGGCATAAAACAGTTTTGTTTATTTGTTTTTTCCGTGCTTGGGGCCGGCGGCATTAGTTTTAGCCGGCTCTTTAGCCGCGTCTTTCTGGCGCTTGGCCAGTAGTTCTTTGACTTGCGGATAGTCCGGATAATAACGTGTCATTTGAGCCACGAGCAATGCCATGTCTTTGGTTCTTTTCTCAGACTCGAGCAATTTGTATTTTGCCCATAGAGCCTGCCAATTAGACGGGTCGAGCAAAAGTGCTCTGTCTATCAGGCTTACACCCATCTGTCTTGCTGGTACATCAGATGTTTTTTCGGTCTTCAGCATTGCAGAGCCAAGTGCCGCGTAGATGCTTGCGTCTGAAGGAGAGCGTGTCAACGCTTTCTTCAGTAAGTTTTGTGCTGAGATGAGGTCGGTATTGTTGCGTGGTGCATTGAGGTAGAGCATTGCCCATTGCGATAAAATCTGCCCCTCAATTGTTTTGTTGCGCGATTCTGCTGCGAGTTTTCCTGCACGTTCATATTCTCGTGAAGCAAGATCTAGCCACTTACTTTCTTTTTGTGCAGCAAATCTGTCGCCGTACAAGCTGGCGAGACGGGCTATGCACAGTGCTTCAATTGCTTTGGTTTTGCTTTTTTGTGCATCTAGCATCAGCTTTTCGTAATTACGAGCTGCTTCATCGATGTTTTTGTTGCGCAAGTAAGCTTTGTCTATGTCGTCAACCTGGCTCATGTAGTTGTCTAGGACTTGCCGGTCTGGCGGAATTTCAATGATGAGACGTTCATTGCGATAATCAATTGTTAGCCGTGTTTTGCTCCAAACCGGGTTGCCGAGAATGCCCAGTGAATTGGCGCTGAATAGCCCGGCTGAAGTCTTACTGCTTTTGTCTGGCTGCAGTGCAAAAACAGGGTCATTTACATTGAATGCACCAAGCTTTAGATTCTTCAGTTTGATAGAGCCGATGAGTGTGCGAAGACCGTCGAGTCCGCAAATTTGTCCTACAGGCAAAACTGTTCCTGCGTTTAAAGATTTTGCAAGCGAGTAGGGTAAATTGTTGAATCCTGCTCCTGTGTCAACCAGGAAGTTCACCGCCTGCTTGTTGTCCAGAAGCCCATCTACAACAAGGGCTGTAGAGCCGAAAATAGGTGAAGTCGGAACAACAATTGCTCCTGGTGGAATTTGCACATCATGTGGGTCTGCAAGTGTGAGTTTACGATCTTGGTAGTCTATGGTCACAAGAAAGCGGCGCAATATATTGGCGCCGATGAGCCCCGCAGGCTGTTGTCCGATTGATGCGGCAAAGGGTGATAAGTCGGTAACAAGGGCAACTAGATTTTCAAGGTCGAGATCTCCAAGCTGCATTTTGTTCAACTTGGTGTAATTAGCAGGAAGAGCTTTAGCACCCGATGTTACGGTAAAAGTGTGTTCGTTGAGAGGACCAATTTCTTTAGCAGTAGATTTGTCGATGACTGTTTGGCTTGCACCCGTATCGACCATGAATTTTGCTTCGATGCCGTTATTGATGCGGGCGCTGATTACTATTTCGCTGCCTGCGTATTCGAAGGGTATGCTCACTGGTCCGTGTTGCAGTCTTGAATAGCGAGTTTCTTCAGGCATCTGGAAGAATTTGTCGCTTATGGTGTCATCAATGGTGACAGCGTCAATTATGGTTTCTTGTGTCTTGCGGTTTGAAATGTATTCTGTGAGTTTGAAAGGAGTGGGAAAGCCCATGATGCTTCTGTAGTCTGAATAGTCTATGGTTTTAAGAGCTTCAATTCCCTGCTCTGTATCAAGCCCCATGAAGTCAGAACGTTCAACCAATCTTGTTAATGGATCTATATAAAAAATCGTCCATTTGCCGTCTGCTGGTGTGAGTTTTAGTACGTCGTAAGTTTTGTCGTTGATTTTCTTTTGCGGCAAAACTTCGAGTTTGTAAGTGGGGTCGTCTAGCATTTCCAGGGCATTTAGCCCATGTTTCAGTTCATCGGCAATTCTTTCGACTGTTTTGTCAGTGCTTTTGCTAACCCAGTCGCCAAGCTGCGTCCAACCGTTTTTGCCGTCGTAGGCAACAACATTCAACTGGCCTATGACTTCCATTTCAATTCGCATCTTGCTGCCTTTGGTGACAAGCTCGCAGTCAAAAACATTTGATGCGGACGAAAGGCTTGACAAGCTTTTGAGCTTTCCGTGACTGCGAGAGCCTCGGTTAAGCATTTCCTTTATTTTGGCCATGCCGCCATAGGCTGCGGCGACCTGATTGGCTAATTCAGAGGCTGACATAGAAGACGATGCAGCCGCAATTTTGTCTGCTGCTACAGCAAGTGGACAGGCAATGTATGCCGACGCAACGCTTGTTGTGAGAGCCAGTGATAGAACTGCGGCCTTAATCCTTGGCATCGTCGAGTTTGTCCTAAGTGTACTGAGATTTCTGTGAGTCTTAGCATCGTGAATTATCTCAGAAAAGCCCGTTGAGATCCCGTCAATCGTGAGAGAAATTGCTTTAGTATCGGATGCCATACCCCAGGACATGCAGAACGGAAGTTGACGGCGCAGTCATTTGTCTGTCTGTTCCACGTATAATAATTGCCCCGGTAACCATGATGGAGCTCTAATGAATTCAGTCGCAGAAACCAGAGTCATCGATTCTGTAGCCGCTTACAGGTTATGGCGTTCGCAGCAAGTTTCTGATGCCTCTCAAGCAGAGAAGCCTCTGATTGGAATTGTGCCGACGATGGGGGCGCTGCATGATGGACACATGACACTCATCCGCAGAGCGGTGCGAGAGTGCCAGCATGTGGTCGTGACTATTTTTGTCAATCCAATGCAATTTGGACCTAACGAAGATTTTGATCGCTATCCGAAAACATTTGAAAAGGATTTGGCGTTTTGTCGCAGCGCCGGTGTATCGGTAGTCTTTAGTCCGTCCGTCGATGAAATATACAGTACCGGACATAGCAGCAGCACAAAAGTTGTACCTCCGTCCGAGCTTACAGACCGCTTGTGTGGAACTTTCAGACCAGGGCATTTTGTCGGTGTTGCCACGGTAGTTTTGAAACTGTTTTCTATAGTCCAGCCAGAACAGGCATACTTCGGCGAGAAAGACTATCAGCAGCTAACAATCATTCGCCGCATGGTTACTGATTTAGATTTGCCAATCAAAATTGTTTCTGTGCCAACAGTGCGCGAATCTGATGGACTTGCTTTGAGCTCGCGCAATATCAATTTGAGTTCTGATGAACGCAAGCGTGCTCCTGAGCTTTACCGCACTCTTTGCGTGGTTCGAGAAGATGCTTTGTCGGGGCGCAGACCTTTAGATGAAGCGCTCAGGTTTGCCAGAGAAAAGTTAAGTAAAGTGCCTGAATTTGCTTTGCAATATCTTGAAGCTTGCGATCCGCTGACACTAGAGCCGTTGAAAGAACTGAAAACACCTATGGTTTTGCTGGTTGCTGCAAAACTTGGAAGTGTACGTTTGATTGATAATCTAATCGTAGGTTAGTTTCAAGGCACCGCTAGTGGTACTAGTTTGTGTGAAACTTTGAGCCTGATTATTTATCTGCGCTTGGCAACCGCTGTACTTGAATTCGGTGGACAAGATGTCAGAAGGCGCTCGGGCTGGGTTTGTTGACAACTGTGATATTTAGGCACTGGTCATAATTTGCTATTCTCTCGCTATGGCGCTGTAGTCGGAAACTCCCTCACTAAGCCGCTTTTGGGCATATGTCGCCGCTAAAATTAATTCTTCAGATGAAGATAAATCACTCAATTTTGCATAGAGAAGATCGCCTGGTCGCTATCTCAGAACGCCCGTCTGATGCGCTATTCGAATATGCTCTATCCATATATTTTTTCGCTGGACGGCCTCTTTTCTGATTAACAGTTTGTTAGTAAATATTGTGTTGTCGGAACATCCTGACTATTCTATTAGTCTGACCTAATGTCCGGTTGCCCAGATTGCATTTGGCAGCCGAAAAAATGAGGTGTCTTCTATGCAGAATCTAGCTATGACAGTCGAGGCGTATGCACCCTGTCAAGATGTGGATATCGTGAGCACCGGGGTGGAAAGCTTGGCTGTAGCGGCTTTATTGGCGTCGCGAGGTCGCGCTGTTCGCTTCACAAACCAAGATTTGTCTGTTCCCGAGCAATTGTTGATTCGTGGTGAATCAGTTAGCTACAAGGCCGGGCGCTTACAGCCCGGCATAGTCAATGCGTCCGCCGATTCGTCTCAGCGCAGTGCCGCTGTACTGTTGGCTTGCGCACAGGCCAGTGACTATCGCACTGCACTAAATGCGGTGGCTGAGATGTTATATCCTGGTCAGACAGTTTTCATTGTCGATGCCCCACTTGGCACCGCATTCGAATTGTCTTGCATGGTGTTTAAGCTGCGCAAGCGTATGGCTGTAAACATCATTGAAATGGGTCCTTTGTTTGACGAATGTCGCTTTGAGGGCGGCTCACTTGAAATATCAGGACTGCGCGATCAAGTCGCTATGTGCGGACGCTCTGTTAATGAAACACGCAGCAGTCTGGAGATTGGCCGTCAGCTGTTTACGGGGCTGGTTCCCGCATCTAACGTGCTAGAGCGTGGTATGTCCGATTCGGCGAGAATACTACGTAGCGTTGCCCGCCTTTATCATGTTATGCGTCTAATTGGAAAAAACTCCTCGGGCGCTGACTCTTCAAAAGCAGCCGAAGAGAGAAGTTTGAAGCTGATGGAGACTGAGATTCAGGCTCTGGGCAAAGTTTATAACGTTTCAGTGCCAGAACATGGTGTCATCAAGCAAGATTTCTCAGACCTGATAGACCGCGAAAAGTTGGCTCTGGCTGGTGCAGTCAGTGACACATTGGTACTTCTTTCAGATCTTGCCGCAGTTGCATATTTGCCTGTGCCAACAATTGATTCTGTTATCGAGCTTGCCTCGGTTGCTCTGGGACGTGATTTGCGCCGCGAAAGCCGCACTCTAAGCGACCTTGGTCTGGTAGGTATGGACGTGCGCGAAATAATCGAGCTAGTCAACTCCTGATTAAGCCGAAGTATCTACTCCACCTGCAGGGGCGACGCCATGGATACTGCTGGCGAACTAAAATGGAGACGAATCAAGTTCGATGATATGAGCTAAGAGCGTTCCACCTGGGGGCGCAGGCATCCTTGCCTGCTTCTTCGCCAATAGCTTCCCGAAGCAGGCTGGAAGCCTGCGCCCCCAGGGCTGCCGCCCTTCAAGCTAGAGTCCATATTGTGCCGGCTTCGCTAAACATTCGAGTTCGCCAGCAGTATCCCATGCGTCGCCCGGCCGTTTAGAACGAATGCGGATCCAAGCTGCGGGCGACGCATGGCGTCGCCCCTACGAGAATTGTAGGATGTGTTGGACGTAGGTGGTATCCGGATCTTTTCATACGGATATGCGTCGTCGGACACAAAGACGTAAGTGCTTCGAGAGCTGTGACTAGTTATGTTTCTTCGCTAATGAAATGGCTGATGCAGCAAGTAGTGCGGAGCCGTAGACCAGGGCGTCTTCGTCTATGTCGAATGTGCTGGTATGAATTTCGCGAGGGCTTCCTTCTATGCCGCATCCGACAATGGCAAAAACTGATGGAATTTTGCGCGAGTAAAAACTGAAGTCTTCGGCGCCTAGTTCCATAGGTAGATCGAGAACTCTGTCAGGGCCGATCATCTCTCTGGCGGTGTCTTTCAGGCTGCTATTAACGTCTGCGTTGTTAATTAAGCTTGGGTTTTCTCTTCTATATTCGAGTTGCAGAGAAGCGCCGTATGGCTCAAGCATTTTTCCGGCTTTTATTATTTCAGCTTCAAAAAACTCCGAGAGTCCTTCTTCAAAATAGCGCACTGTGCCTACCAACTCAACAGAATCAGCGATAATGTTGGGTCTGTAAGTATTGCTTTTAATACCGCCGATGGTGAGCACTGCCGGTGATAGCGCCGACTTGCGACGCGAAATGAGAGTCTGTAATGTCTGAACAAGGTTGCATGCCAGAACGACTGCATCAACCGTATCTTCCGGGTAGGCACCATGTCCGCCCTTACCTTTTACTGTAAGAGTGAATGAGTCGCAGGCTGCAAGAAATGTACCTTCCCGAAATCCTAGTATGCCAGTGGGCATGCCGGGGTGCACATGGATGGCGATAAGTGCCTTCAAATCGTCGAGGCAGCCCTCACGCATCATTAGTGATGCTCCTGAGAGTCCATCTTCATTTACAGTTTCTTCGGCTGGCTGAAACAGAAATCTATAAGATCCTTCCAGTTTGCCCTGCTTTTTCAGGTCTGACAATATCATCGCCGCGCCAAGCGCCGATGCAGTGTGCACGTCATGCCCACAGGCATGCATCACTCCCTTGTTTTTAGAGCAATAGTCGTGCGGGTTCTCTTCTTGAATCGGCAAAGCGTCCATGTCGGCGCGAATGCCTATTTTTGATTGTGAATCACCGATGTCGGCCAGAACACCTGTGCCGCCGATATTAGCGCGAATCTGATATCCGAGAGGCTTTAGTTTGGAAACGACAAAATCTGCTGTTTGGCTTTCCAGAAAACTCAGTTCTGGATTGCTATGAATATGTCGCCTCATTGCGACTAGTGTTTCTTTCAGTTTTCTTGCTTCGCTGAGAATATCTATTGTTTGGCTAGTCACTTTCTTTATCCGTAGTTGGCTTTGCAGCTTTTGCTTTAGATTTTTCAGTGCTACTTGCGCTGTCAGACCTTTCTTCTGGCGACTTCTGCTTCGCAATAGCTTCAAGCTCGTTTTCTTCTAGCCCTAGCTCGGTGCGAATCTTTATCAGTGCGCCGCGTTGTTTTTCTAGCGATTCAAGATGCTCTTTCATCTCGTTGAGCTCTTTCTCGAGCAGGCTGCTTTGAACTATGGCAATTGAATTTTCTTGCCTGAGTTTGTCTGCGCGCGATTGGTTTGCCGCGATAGCCTTAAGTAGTTTGAGTTTGCGTTCTTTGCCGGATTTGCTCATAGTCCATAGGCTAGGGGATCTTCGATGTCTAATTCAAGATTGCTTTTCTAATCTTGGTGTCGGTCTACTTCTTCAGCAGCGTTGGCCCTGGGGGCGAAGGCTTCCAGCCTGCTTCGCTTTGAGATCTTTGCAGTACTGATTTGTTGATCACTTGCGATTCTGATCCGAAGCAGGCTAGGAAGCCTGCGCTCCCAGGGCTAGCGCTTTAGTAGAAGGGATTCGTAAGGGTGATAGTTAGTTTTTGTGGATCCGATTTTGATCCTATTAAGAGGATGCCACCACAGGTGGTAGTCGCTAGTTTCTGATAAATTTTGTCGGACGATCTTCGAGATCCCCAAAAACCAAAAGGAGACGGCTATTGCGGAATTGCTATCTAGCTTTCTTGGTTTTGGAATCGAGTCTGCAGATGGAAGTCTGTACTCTTTGTGGAGATATGCAAAGAATAGGCTACAGTGATCTAAATGGTGGCATTGTGTTGACAACGATCGCCCAAAGCTGCCTGAAAATGGGAGTAGACGGATGGCTGAGATTTTAGATATTGCTATGTATATTTGGAATCTTGTGTTATTCTTCACTTGTGATATTGGCAATTCTAGTGAGGAGCATTCCATGAAAAGATCACCCGTCAATTTGGTGGTCGCTGTGGTTTTAGCGTTAGGAACAGTGCTTCCGTCTGTGGCCCAGACTTATAACGGGCAACAATTACAAGGACGGGTTACATACGTTCCACAAGGTACTGCACTAGATGCGGTGCTCACCAGCGGTATCGATAGTGCTGTGACAAAACCCGGAGACCTCTTCAGTGCAAAGCTGTCCACACCTCTTTATTCAGGTAGTGAGCTTGTTTTGCCGGCTAACACAGTTCTCGAAGGGCAAATAAGTGATGCAGAAAAAGCTGGTATCACTGGCAAAAATGGTCTTATGACTATGAGACTAACAGCAGCCGTAACGCCCGATGGAACCCGTTATCCACTTTCAGCTCTAGTTACGGCTCAGCAGACTGATAAATCGATTCACGAAGATAAGCAAGGCAACTTGAAGGGTCGTAGCACCAAATCTAGTGTCGGCTCAGGTGTAGTTCGCACCGCCGCCTGGACAGCTGGTGGAACGCTCCTCGGCATTTGCTTTGCACCTATCGTTGCCGGTTCAGTCGGCGCTGGTGCCATCGCTGGTGTCGCCACCGGTGGTGCAGTAGGTCTGGGCAGCAACCTCTGGCGTAAGGGCAAGGATGTAAAAATCCCCAGCAATACCAAGCTTCAATTTGCTCTAGACCAGCCTATGTCGTTGGCTCCTGGAATTGCTGGCAATAACAATTCACAGCTAAGATAGTTTCGACTATTTAGTTGATTGATTTCGAAATGGCACCACACAAAGGTGCCATTTCTTTTTTTGTTGTGATTTGCAGTAAGAAGTAGCCATCTTTGAGCTTTGTTGACAACCGGAAAATTGTTGGGCTGTGTCAGCTAAGTTGTGTCTCATCTGACTATTGATCAAGGCGATGTCAGGAGAATAAAAAAGCCATAAAAACGTAATTGCCAAGGTGTGTGATTCGCTCCGCTAGGCCAATGATGATTTTCGATCAAAAAATAATGCGTTTTTGCCAAGAAAATTGAAGTTTAGGCAGGGAGAGGAATTGCAGCTAATTTTTTTTGCCCAGCTACGGTTCACAATAGGAGGTAACAGTACTACACCCCTCTAGCAAGAATCAAAGAGGAATGCTTATGAACATGACTTTTCCTGACTTAGACCAGTCCACTTTACCGTTTGGCCTCGGCTCTTTACATGCCCTTTTGGATATGGTTATCGCCGCTGGTAATACAGCTATCGATATGCGTGCCGAAGTTGACATTAGTACAAAAAGTGGACCGGAAGATCTGGTCACTTGTGCAGATAAAAAGCTGTCCGAGATTTTGATGTCAGGCCTAGTCAAAGAATTTCCGAATGACCACATCGTGTCTGAAGAAGATCCGTTCGTAGCAAGTGCAGATGGCGCTAGACGTTGGTTTGTCGACCCAATCGACGGCACCAAACACTACGTCAAAGAGACTGGTCGCTGGTCTGTCATGTTGGGACTGGTGAGCGGCAATGACCCAATCTTCGGCATCGTCTATATTCCAGCCAAGAAAATCCTTTATTTCGGTGGTCCTGCTTGCGGTTCATATAAAATGAAAGTCGGCGCTGAAGTTGTGAAAGTCGAAGTGCCTGTGCTTCAAAGCCAGCAATCAGTCAAAACTCTGATTAGCAAAAACGACCTCAACAAAAATCTCTGGGCTGCTGATGTAGCCGGCATCGATATCGACATTGCTACAAGTATTGGGCTCGATGTTCATGAAGTGCTGGTTTCTACCGCAGATGCTTTCGTACACATTCGTCCGACATTGAAAGCCTGGGATACTGCAGCTCCAGCTGCTGTAGCACTTGGCGCCGGGCTCGAAATCGGTACTGAATTCGGCAACGGATTCACCTATGCCATCGATGATGCCAGCCACAACTGCCACATCGTAATTGGTCGCAAGGGCACCGTAGCCTGGTGGAAGAACGGCTTCGAAACAAGCCTCAGCACTCCCAAAGTGCAGGCCTCAAGCAGCATGACTCCTCCGACTCAATCTACTGTTGCTCAGTCAATGGGCCAATCTCAAGTTTTGGCTGGAATCCGCTAAGCATCAGCTTTAGATCGATACTCAAAAAACAAAGTCCAGGACCCCAGGTTCTGGACTTTGCCTTTTGCAGCCTGTTTTTGACTGAGAACACTTTTTGGGGCTTTGCTTCACTTAACTGGCAAAATGCTGCAAAGCTAGATTAATTCATGACTTTGGGCTACGTGTATCTACGCTTTTTTGCTTTGCAGGGGCTGCCCTGGGCGTTATTGTATCTAGATGGTTGTCAGGTGTTGTTGTTTCTTACCCCCCGCAGGTTGACTGGTTTGACGGCTGAGCAAAATTATTTGAGCAGGAGTGAATTGCTTGCCGGCTTTCACGGTGATGATGTGCAGGCTGAGACTCTCAGTGGGCGAATTTTCAATAGCATTCAAAATGCCTTGAGCCCGTCCGTGGGTTTGTCAGAGCAAGAATTGAAAGCAAGGGGCAAAAAGAACGACCAGCTAGCAACTGTTGTGGCTGACAGTCTGGCTATGATGCCAGTTATACGTGGCATGGGGGCTGGTTTTATAAGAGCCACTGCACTGGCAAAAGTGCATGGTGGTTTTGCTGATTTCGCCGAGAATTTCGGTAAGGACTTTGCCGAAGGAGCGGTACTAAACAAAGTTGTACTGACTTGCGCTCCAGAAGGTCGGCTTGGAAGAGCTCTGAATGAGCGTTTTGCTAAGTCGATGCTTGGTGAAACAGCTGCTTATGCTGTCATGGGTGCTGGTGTCGGTACTGTCACCACTGGGTTTCGAAGTGAAACATGGAAGGACAAAGAAGGCAATTTCGTCCCCGGTCAGGGAGCTTTAGATCTTGTCAAAGCCGGCACCATCGGTGGTGTCTTGAGTGTTCCGGCAGCTTTGCTCACTTCGAAGGTGTCAAGGCTTGGGCTTAGACTTGGCGCAGAAGGGCAAGTTTCGCAGACCACTGCACTGGCTATCTCAGGTCTTGGGTCTGGCTATTTAAGCGGCGCAATGTTAGGTGGTGTGCATTCAGCCATGTCCGGTGAAAGTGTTTTGAATGTGATGAAAAGCATGAATGAAAGCGGACTAACGGGAGCTTTGACAGGAGCCATTGGACTTTCGGCTCTGGGGCGAAACACAAGATTGGATTGGAGGGCTTCCTTACCTGCTGAGCATGCCAGTCCTGAAACTTTGACACGTGTCTCCGCGATGGAAAGATTTGCGAAAACTAGTGATAGCAGCAATGTGGAATGGAAGTCTAGAGCAGGCGAAAAGAGACTTGCCTTTGAAGAACTAGGAATTGCTCGAGCTAAGCTAGATGACTCTGATGCCACGTTAGCCGCGCGTGTAGCGAAGCTTGGCACACCCTGGCAGGGACACAAGACTTATCTTGTGGCTGCTCCACAAAGTCTGGAAGCCGCTTCGCGCAGCAACAACTTTGCTGAGTTCTGTAAGTTCGGCGGCGTAGAGTCACGCGGAGATAGGCTCAGAATCTATGGTGTAAAGGAAGTAGCAATTACGATTCCTGAAACTTATGCTCAAAAACTAGACGAAGTGTTGCAATTGCGATTGCTCGCCGCTCAAAAGCCTGACTTGTATATTGAAGGTCCGCATCAAGTGCTTAAGGTAGAACTGGCGCGTGAAGCCCTCAGCGTTCATCCGCTGAAAGATAGAGCCCATCCTGCTGATTTCGTGCAGCTGCTCGATGAATTGCCAGACCGTAGACTAATAAAAGAGTTGTTCATTCGTGAGGATCAATCACCTGATAATGCCTGGCGCTCTAAGGAAGATGGTCGTCCTGTAATTGCTTCGGCTACGGCTGAGAAAAACGGAATTGTGACTACCTATGCTGCGCAAAGAAATGATTTTCTTCGCCCGGTGATAAAACATGAATGGGGACACTTGCTGAAATGGAAGTGGGAGACTGATTCTGAGCTATTCGACCAGTTTGCCATTCTGGAAAAAGACGGCTTTTATACAAGTGAATATTCGAAGAAAAATAACGATGAAAATTGGGCTGAGCACGTAGCAACGCTGCTTGACCCTGATGCAGATAAGTTTTATGCCACAGCAAGCGGCGCACCGTTGCGTACATTTGCTATAGGTCGCGCTCTGGTGAGGACTATGAATACAACGCCGTCGGCGTTTTTAGGCACACATCAAGCCGAGCTTCGCGCCAGAGTCAATTTTTTGGATGCAAACGTGAAGCCAGAGGCCCAAACGGCTTTGGCTAGTCTTGCAGGTTCAGCCCATCGAGAAACTGCCATAGCAGCAATCAAATTGATGCCCGGATTGGGTCGCCCACAAGATTTCGACGTGCTGCACGATGCGGCTAAGAATAATCCAGACATGAAGGTGAGGACCGCTGCCGCAGCGGCAGTCCGCAGATATTGGGCTACTTTGGGAATGAGCTCGGGCTTCGATAGAACAATCCGCATGCCGAGGAATTAGTTTGCGGCCTAATCTGTTTGGAAAACATATCCTTTTCCATGCAAAGTTTTGATTGGGCATTCTGTGGCGGCGCCTTCGAATTTTTTGCGAAGGCGCGACATGTGCACTCTGACTGTGTCTGGCGACGATTCAGACATTGATGACCATGCTCGCGCTACCAGTGCGTCGTGGCTAAACACCTCGTTTTTATGCCGCATAAGCAGTTCTACTATCTGGTATTCTTGCTTGGTAAGCTTCAGGTCTTTTCCGTGCCATTTTGCGCTTTGATTTCGCGGGTCAAGCTCTAGATGCGCCACTTCCAGTGTTTTAATTTCAGTAAGTGCCGGGCGGCGCAGCAGCGCTCGCACTCTTGCTACAAGCTCATTGCCCTCAAATGGTTTGGTTATGTAATCGTCTGCGCCATTTTCCAGTCCTGATATTTTTTGCTCGGTAGAATTCATGCCAGTTAGCATCAAAATCGGTGTTTTGAAACCCCTGGTACGAAGTTTGGCCACATAATCAATGCCGTGCATTCCAGGCATTACCCAATCGATGATCAAAGCGTCGTAAGTAAACTCGCTCAGCATCGGATCTGCTTCTTCTACTGAATTTGCTTGATCGACAATGTAGCCCGCGCTGATCAAAATTTCTTGAATCGAGTCGGCAAGTTTTTCGTCATCATCAAGTACAAGAATTTTGGACACTTGTGCTCCATCTCTCAGCCTGGGACCTTGTTATTTATGCCATCTTTGCATCGCAGATCTACGGGTCTAAATTAATTGTTTGGACATGTTGACGCGCACGAGTCCTGTTGGCTATGTTAACCTTACTTGCGCCTTCAAATTTAGTACCTGAATGATTGTAATCAGCCAAAATCAAGTTATAAAGACGGCTGTACTGAGTAGTGCTTTGATTTTGGCTTGTCAAAATGTTGCAACTCTGGCTGCGCCCTCGTCCTGGCGTAGGTTTGTTTCTGCTGCGCATTTAGACCTCAACACTAAAGATGGATGCCTCAAGGCAATTACGGTTTACGACGATGCAATAAAGATGATTGAAAAAAGCAATCCTGATTCAGAGGCAAAATATGATTTGTACCTGAATCTGGCAGAGTCTTACCGGCGGGCTGGAAAGCTAGATCAGGCAAATAAAATTTTGGAATCTGTTGCACCTATCATCTTAAAAGGGAACTGGCTAGATCCCCTTCTTGTAACGAGATATTGGCGCCGACGAGCAGAGCTCTGCTTCTCACAGGGTCTTTACGAAGAATACGTCGAAGCTCTTATTCGAGCAAACAAGATATTGCGCCAATACCTTCCTCAAAGCGGCATGCGAGACTTTGCGCAGCCACTTATTAATCTCATTAGCGTGCACAACTGGAAAGCTGCCGCTGTATTGATGAGACAAATAAGGTCGCGGCACTCATTTGACACACGCAGCAACGAAATAAACGAGTCTTGCATCAATGGTGTTTGTTATCACATTACCAGCTATGTTTGTACTCATCTGAGCGAGAAGGATTTTGATTATGTGCAAGAGTTGCTGTCTTTGCTTACAGAGTTTGATAGAGTTCCCAAAAGATTGCTTCGTACCTGGATTGGTTTTTTGTCTGTTTATCCAATGCTAAAAGCGCTTAGCCCAGAGTGCGAGCACGCCTTAGTTAAACTGGCTGAGCAATCAAGAACTGCAAGTGATGAAATCAGTTTGCGAAGCTGTCTGGAAGGAATTGTATTAGAAAGAAAGGGAGATCTTTTGGGCGCGCTTAAGGCATATGAGAGAGCCTATGAAGCGGCTGGGCAGGCAAAAAATATTGAGGAGCAAAATATTGCATGTGAAAGAATTACTGCATGTGTTTCGTCAAATGAACAATCTAAAACAGCTTCAATTGAGCTTTTGCAGGAAGAGCAAAAATTGACAGACCTTCAGCATATAGGGCTCTGGAAGCTTGCCGGCGAAGATAAATTCAATCGTCAAAATGTCAGAATCTTATTGCGTATTGCAGTCGAGTATGCGCGATTTAATCGCATCTCTGATGCAGAATTGGCATTGCAAGGCGTTTCCATGGCAAGGACTAAGGGCTTTCCCTTTTACCCATGCAGAGTATTGCTCCCTAAAATAGAAATATGCCGTTCGTTCATTCGGCAAAACGAGCTGCAAAAAGCCGAAAAAGGACTGAAAGAAATAAAAGAAATGCTAGCGCCCTGTTTGTGCGAAGAAGCAAACGGGAAGGGTGATTTCGTTTTCAAAAGAGTACCAGAGCTTTTGAGTACAGCAGAAAATGAGTTTGCGGCAAGGAGTAAAGGTCAGAATAATGCAAATTAGACATAGACTGATTTTGTTGCTCGGATTGCCGCTTGCTTGCCAGCTACTTACTGTTGGTGTAATGAATTATTCCTACGGGCGCATCGATGAGCTTGCTGAGCATGAACTAAGAGCTAAACGAGCTATTGCAGTCGGCTTGCAGATCAGAAGTACTTTAGAGCAATCAGTGCTGATGATTGCCGGACAGAGTGTAACTGGTATCGGGCTGGCAAAAACAGACAGTCAAAGGGAGCGCGTTTCGCGTGATTTTTCAGCCTTACGCAAGCTGGCTGCTAATGATCCCAAAGCGCTTGAACTCATCAGCGCTTCTGAAAAACATGCCAGCAAGTTTCTCGATATGTGGGAAGAGCTCGCATCAGCTTACCAGCCCGGCGGCAACGATAAGCTCTATTTTTCTCAATTTCTGGGCAGAAGCGAGTTTAACGAGTCATTGACTTTGTCATTTAACCAGATTCGCGAAGACACAGAGAAGTTGATTGCTCTGTACACGCCAATAGCTCAAGAGTTTCACCCCAAAGCAATCAAAGCAAGGGCTGACTTACGCAATGGCATTATTGCTGCTATTGCCTTTAACGTGCTTCTTGTAATGGCACTGGCGATTATTTTGAATAAGAATACTTTGTCGCGATTGAAAGTCTTAATGGAAAATATGAAAGCGTTTTCCAAAGGTAAGCCGCCTGCTGAGCCGCTGAGCGGAAATGATGAGCTTTCAGATCTGGATAAGGCTTTTCGTGAAATGTCCGATGAGTTAGCAAGACTGGAAGAATTCAGGCAGTCAATGCGAGCCATGGTAAATCATGATTTGCGTTCGCCGCTCACTTCCATGAGCTTGAAAGTCGAAATCATGCTTGGTGGCGCTGAAGATTCGCTGTCGCCAAAAATGGTTAAAGACCTGAAAGTATTGAAAAGCGAAACCGATAGACTGCGGCGCCTGGCAAATACTTTGCTTGATATAGATAAGATGGAAGACGGCAGTGTTGATGTGCGGCTGTCTAGTATTTCTTGCGCAGAAATAATAGCTCTTTCGGCTGAGGCCGTGCTGGCACAATGTAAGCGCAAGAACATCGAGCTAGTGCAAGACTTACCTGCAGATGCAGCTTTTATGTGTGATAAAGATAGAACCATTCAAGTTGTCGTGAACTTTCTTTCCAACGCAGTTAAGTTTGCGCCGAAAAATTCGAAGCTGGAACTGGCTGTTGTGCCTGGGGAGAATGATTGCTGGCGGCTGGAAGTGCTTGATGAAGGCCCGGGTGTGCCTGCAGACAAAAAGGACAAATTGTTTGCTAAATTCAGTCAACTTGATCAGCCGTCTGAAGTGCGCAAAGAAGGGAGCGGATTGGGACTCTACATTTGCAAAATGCTCATAGAAGCGCAAAAAGGCAAAGTAGGTTTTAGAGCTAGAGAAGGCGCCGGCAGTTGTTTTTGGTTTGAGCTGCCCAGGGGCGAAAAGGTTTCAGACTGAGTTTTCGCATTGTATGTGCTTTAAAAGTCAAAAAGACAGAGAGATTTTGCGCTATTTAAAAGTCAAAAAGTGCAAAAAAGGAAAAAAAGAACTCGAAGGATGCGGCCGGTTAAGACCAGCATCCTTCGAGTAAAGAGCGAATCACCTCATCAGGTGTTCGATGAGAATCATGGCGCCGCCGAGAAGCCAGAGCGCAACGAAAACCGATGCGACGATACGCGCGGAGAGAGGCCAGGACGACCAGCCGTTGTTGCTGTCATCGCCGGGGTCGCCGTTCTTGTCTTTGTCATCGGGAATATGCGGCGGACCTTTTGGGTCGCTCGCGTCGAACTTGTTCTTCATGTGATGAATATCCTTCCTTGTTGACGATAAAGAAAGTCGGGTTGCAGAAAGCCCGAAAAAAGGAGGCGCAAGAGAGCCATTGCTGGTTTCTCTTGCGCCTCCTCGGGAATTCGGCAAGGGTAAGACTGTCGCCTCCGTGCGTACAGTCTACCTTTGCCGATCAAAGAGCTTACTTCTGATACTGGCGCAGAACGGGGGTCTCTTCGACGCCTTCGATCTGCTTGAACTTGCCTTCGGCAACCATGTCGGCCAGGCGAGCGCAGTCACGGAAGTAGGCATCCGAGGGCTGTTCGCCGGTGAGCTTGCGGCGCAGGTCCTGGCAGAGGATGTCGGCCGCCGCGATGGTGGCTTCGTCCTTCGAGGCGTGCGCATGCATCGCAGTCACGAGCATGACGATGGTGTCCTGCACGCGCTGGCTCATGTGCACGATGCGCGACTGACGGTCACCAAGCTTCACCTGGTGCTTGATCATGTTGGTGGAGATCTCGGTGGCCAGCTTGGCGCTTTGAGCAAGCGCGAAGTTGACGTGCTTCTGCAGGCGCTTGTTCATGCCGCCGACAGACTGCCCGTTGAAGAAGCGCTTCACGAACGTGCTCAGATTCCACCAGGCAAACGGCACGCCATTTTTCATGAGCTGCCAGGCGCCGGAGAAAACCTTGCCCTTCATGAGGCTCTTCATGCCGTTTCCGAGGGGCAACATGTAGTTGGTGCCGTGCTCGGTAGCCAGCGAGAGGAAGAACTTCATCGCCAGCATTTCGCCTTCGCCTTCGTAGATCATCGGGGCCAGGTAGTCGTGGATGTTGTCGCCCACGAGGTGCCCGTGCAAGAACGAACGACCACCGTGCGTGGTCATGGCGATGTCGATGGCAGCTTCCTTCTGCGCGGTGGAGCCGAAGATCTTGGCGATGATGCATTCGAGCTCACCGCGATAACCTTCGTCCAGCTTCGACGAGCACCAGTCGCGCAGCGCGTCGGCGCCGACGATGAGTGCAGCCAGCCGAGCAACGCGCTTCTTCACCAGCTCACGAGTCTCGATGGGCTGCGTGAAAGTGACGCGGTATTTGCCCCAGCTGTTCGGGCAGATGCTGCGCAGCAAGAGGCGCATGACACCGGCGGAGTTGGCGCAGAGAGCCACGCGACCATAGTTGAGACCATGGTAGGCGATGACCAGGCCGTTGCCGTCCGGAGCGCTGAGCCGATTGGCGGCAGGCACGCGGAAGTTGACGAACTTGAGCCCGTTGTTGAAACCATGCTTCAAGGCATGGATTCCGTAGTGAACGAGCTGGAAGTTCTCGTTTTCGGTTTCGGGCAGCTCGACGATGAACACCGCCGGCTTCTCTTCCCCTTCAACGCGCGTTACAAGCCCGATCGTGCGACCAGGAACGGCGTTGGAAATGAAGAGCTTTTCGCCGTTGATGACGTAGTCGTCACCTTCGCGGCGAGCCGTGGTCTTCAAGTTGGTGAGGTCGGAACCTGCAGCCGGTTCGGTGAGCGCGAAAGCGGAGATGCGCTTGCCCGAGGCCAGTTGCGGCAGGAAGTACTCTTTCTGCGCGTCGTTGCCGAAAACGCTGACAGGGTCAACCGCGCCGATGCAACCGTGAATGGAGGCATAACCGGCTTCCGTGGGGAAACCAGCCGCAGCCACTTCGGTGATCATGCGGGTGAAGCGAGTGAGCGAAGCACCCTTGCCGCCGTACTTCGGGTCGACAAGCATGCCCCAGTAGCCGGCGGCGCCCAGGTCTGCGATGGTCTTCTTGCTCACCTTGCCGTTTTCGTCGTAGCCGCTGCCGTCAGCGCGGTTGGCCTTGAGCACGGCGATGGTGCGGGCAACGGTCTCTTCGATGTCGGCATTGACTGGGGTCTGTCCCGGCAGGAAGTGCCGAACACCAGCCTTGTGCCAGATGACGCGGTGCACGGGGCTGCCCGTGGTGCGGCCGCGTTCGCCGTAGAGCTCGTCGGTGGCGCTGTCGGCGCGGTCAATCGCTCCGGTGCGCTTCACTTCGTCTTCGCTCTTGCCTGCATCGCGCAAGACGTCTTCGGCGAGGTTGGAATCGTTCTTGATGACCTTGCGGTCGTTGTTTTTCTTGGACATGATCGTTCATCCTTTTCTTGAAATTGGAGCCAGGCAAAATGCCTGTCCCGCGAAAAGCGGGAATACTCGGGATAGGTAAAGGGACTAAGAGAAACGGCAGCGTCCCGCTGCGATACCATTTGTGGTGGCATCACAGCAAGGACGCTGCCGGAGTCTGAAACTGAAGCTGAAACAATTCTCTTCGTTGTTTCAGGTCGAATTTTGATCGTCGGACAACGATTTGAACGAAGGCTCTACATAGCTCTTTTGGCGACGCAATATGTCGCTTGGCTTTAGTAGAGCCCGTGCCTGGCAAAATGATGTTCTGCCCGTTCGGTGAGCACTTGTCGCTGATCAATCTTAGCAAGCTCCTTGCCTTTCATCGACGGAAGCGCGCTCAATAGCTCGAGTGCGTCCTTGTGACGTTGGCCGGTGAGCAAGCCATGATCGGCAAGCTCGTGGATCGTAGAGCTGAATCCATCGATGATGGCCAGCCATTTCTCGTCCCGAGAGAGGTCAAAGCGCAGCGCATGGATGTGGTGGACACCCGGGCGGATGTCGATAACATCAGCAGTGTCGACACCCCAGGAGGTGTCGGGCTGGATCTTCCAGAACCACTTCCACCAGCGCAAGAACTTTCCGGTAAAACCCGGAATGATATCTTCGCCGGTGCTGCAGCCGATGACTTCGTGGTATTTCGCACCAAAGAAGCTGACAGGCACTCGCACAGGGCAAATACCGTCTTTGGTGAAGGCACCGTCGTAAAGATGACGGCCCTGGTAAACCGTAGGCTTCATCAGCCCCGGGATTGCGCATGTTGCCTGAATTGCGAGTCCGATAGGCGCAGGCTGATTGGACAACTGAATCCACCTGCCGTCGCTGCCTTTCTCAAAGACTCCGTCCTTGCTGAACAGAATTTGAGTGTGACCGTCGACAGCCATGGTCCAGAACTTGTCCGGCCAGCTTGTGACATGCGATTCGATGTATTTACCCAGCTTATCAGTATCGTAGATACCGTAGCCGGTTCGGTTCTCTGGGTGCTCGTGGTATTCCTTCATCAAGATTGCCAGTAAGCTTTCAAACTTACCAGCCTTGTTTTCGCACATTTCGCGGAAGTCCACGTCGAGTGCGATGCGAAGGAAATCAGCGGGCTTCATGCCTGCTGCAAGCAAGATAGCGGGAAGTGATCCGCCACTTACTCCGCCGATGCTGGCATACTCGAGACCTGCCATATGGCAAGCAAGAGCTGAGCCGCAACCGGCGAGAATAGCGCGTGAGCCGCCTGCGCTTAAGACGTAATGCGCCAGGAACCCTCCGGACTTATTCCGGTCGGGTGACGCTTTCATGGTACTGCCTCGTGAGTTTAGACGCGCACCCGGCAAGTGTTCGCTAGAACACCGCCGTTTCGCGTCCTCTTCGGATTTTGTTGTAGATTCTTTAGAGAGAGAAACATGATTCAGACGTCCTAGACAGGCGACTGAATTGGCAACTTTAATCGCGCAGCATTTTCGCTGAGCGCTTTGTTCACCCACAAAGTTTCGGCGCCGATATTGTCCTGCGGCCAGGTGACACCCATGCGCAGTTGCTCAGGCACAAATTGAGGCGGCAGGTTTTGCAGCACACAAACCCACGATTGTTGTGAGCGTGTCAGCGGCGTACCTGCATCTCTGATGCGCTTGAGCCCTGCGGCGATTGTCGCCATGGCGTCGACATGCTGTTGATAGCTGAGCCGATAGCCTTCTGAGATGAACCACATTGCCACATGGTAGTGACTGCAGGCAGCCTCCAGCATGTCATAGCCGCAGTGTTTCGCGACCACTTCGATGCCCTGCATGACGTTTTTAGAGACGTCTTTGATTGCTGCTGCGTGTTGACCTGGTGCCCTGGTGCTCAGCCAAGCTTTGTGGAAAAGCTGAAGGAAGAGTTCGGGCTTATCTGCGAATGTGAATGGTTTCTCGACAAAACTGTCGAGTTGCAAATCACCGCAGGCATCCTTAATGCGCGAACCAGGAGCTGAGCTGTAAACAGAGACTTCAAGCGAGTTGAGGCTTGCAATCGGTCTGTTTTTCGAGTCGTCGTAGGGGAAGCTGAGCATGGCGCAATCATTGGCTGCAGGCGTGCCGTCATAACGACGGTCGCGCAGTGCAAGCATGAAGATTTGCTCGGCTTTGCCTTTCTCGACATCACCAACCCAGGCGCTGATTTTAATCTTGCGAAAATCTCGTTTGATGACGAGAGCACCGTATGCGGTGCGATGGCAAGCTGAGATGTATGGATAGCGGACATGGTCTTTACGCCCGTAGATTACGTGGGCGTTGAGGTTGCTCGCTTCATCTCCCGGAAAGTGTCCCCGAGCCGTTTCGAACAAAGTTGCTTTGCCAATCGAAACGATTGGACCAAGCATTGCTTTCACGGTCGGGGTGAGCAGATGTTCCCAGATCATTTCGTCTGGAACAGGCGTCCGGGATAGAGCTGTTAGCCCTAGCATCTCAGCTGCATCGTAGCTTTCGAATTTGAGCATAGTGTTACCTCCATGCTCGGATGGCCCGATGTAGTTGAGAGAAAAACGAACAACGGCGACGGGCGAGCCACATAAGAAGTGTTGGCTCGCCCGCCTTGCCGAAGTACTCCGTGTCGAGTGGCGTCAGTGTCAGGACTGCGGCTGGCGCTTGATCGTCCCCGGCATCAACAGTTTCGCTTTTTCAGTGAGAGGCTTGTTGAACCAGAGGTTGTCGGCGCTGATGTTATCCTGCATCCATTTCTGTCCACCCAGGTACAGCTCTTTCGGAATCATCTCGACAGGCAGAGATTGCAGAACGCAAACCCATGATTCCTGCGGACGTGTGAGCTTGATTCCCGACTTCTTGATGGCTTCGATGCCATCGTGAATTGCCTTGAGTTGCGCCGCCTGGTCTTCGTAGGTGCAGCGATAACCAAGGGCCATTGCAAACATCGCGACATGATAGTGGCTGGCTGCGTCTTCGAGGAAGTCGTAGCCATACTGTGAGGCGATTTTGTCGAATTTATGACCGATGATTTTCGCTACGTCACCGATAGACGCAGCAACTTGTCCTGGCGAGCGCTGGCTTTTCCAGGCGCGGTCGAAGAGCGACTTGAAGAGCTCAGGACGGTCGAGGAACTTGAACGGGTTAGCAACGAATGCTTCCAGTTCTGCGTCACCGCAGGCGGCTGCGATGCGGGAGCCCGGAGCGAAGGCGTAAACCGAGACCTCGACACTCTTCGTATCGAAAGGCAGCGGCACGTTACCCTTGTCGTCGTAGGTGAAGTCGAGCAGCGCGCAGTCGTTGGCGCGCAGGGTTCCGTCATTACGCCGGTCGCGCATTGCGACCTTGTAGATGAGCTCGCCCTTGCCCTTGAAGATGTCGCCGATCCAGCAACTTGCCTTGAACTTGTTGTGGTCGCGCTTGATCACGAGATAGCCATTGGCCGTCTTGTAAACAGTGGCGACATACGGAATGCGGACATAGCCCGGTTTCCCGTACAACAAGTGCTGGTTCAGATTGCTGATTTCGTCACCCGGGAAGAGAGGAACAGCGAGTTCCATCGTTTGGGTGGGCACAACGATGGACTCGATTTTACCAAGCAAGCATTTGACTTGCGGAGTGAGAAGCTGTGACCAGATCTCTCGGTCTGTAACACCTGAAATCGGTGCTGGCCCGAGTAGTTCTTTCACATTAACGTCGGATAGCTTTGTCATAGTGGCTTCCTCAGCGAATGTTTGATTGTTAGAGTTAGCGTCCGAAGACGAGCCGAAGCGCCTGCCACAAAAGCAGCTTCGAACTCACTTGGATTTTTCCTGTTCCTGCATTGCCCCCGTGTGGGAGTTGAAAAAATGATGGCCCGTGGAATGTTTATATGGCTTTGCGGGAGATCTGACTACGCAGGGAGGGAGGAAAAATGACTTCGGTTAAACACCATAACCTAGAGACTACGAGCTATATATTCAATCGCGTTAGAGCTAATTAGGCTCACGGTAGTTGTCCTAGCTTTTTGCGCTTATTGCTTGAGATAGGCTATTTTGTGTGTTTCTCGTTTTAGATTGCACAAATCTGCAGTGTCGGTCTGCTAAGGTGCGCGAACTGTGATATATGCTTGGCAACCACTTTGGACAGATAGCTTAGATCCGCTATCCATGCAGCCTTCGAGGATCTCAAGATAACAAGATTTCAAGTGGTGTTTTGGTTGTTCTTGTTGGCAACCGCGAACAGTTCAACGCAACCCGATATTTATCGAGCAACGGATAGTGCGGAGCCTGCTAGAACAGTTAATCCGGATGGAACAGTTCGAACATTTTGTCTTTAGTGTATGTTCTGCAAATTGGTCTGCCATGCGGACAAGTATCATTGCGCGGACAGGTGACCCACTCAGACACAAGATCTGTAATTTCGGTGTCTGTCAAAACCATGCCGTTCTTGATTGCTGCCTGGCAGGCTAGCGATTTTGTTGCTTCTAAAGGAAACTCGGCACTATCGCAACTGAGCAGCTGTTCTAAAATCTGTTGAACTGTACCGACATAGTCTTTGGTAGCCATTTCCAGAGGCACTTGTGTGCATGTGATGTAGTTAGGCTGGAAGTCGAAATCAAAGCCTAGTTTTTTGATGAATTCCAGATTTTCAGCCAGACAGGCTCTTTGTGAGGGTGCAAGGTTTAACGGAGAAGAAATGATCAAACGTTGAACGTTTTCTGTTATGCGTCCCGGTTGATCTTGCTGTGCGAGCAGTCGCTCGTAAATCAGCCTTTCATGCGCTATATGCTGTTCTACTATTTTGAACCCTTCGTTTGTTTCAAACAGCATGTATGTATTGAAAATATATCCGGCCAGGCGCCATCCTGATGGTAAGCCGGTTTGCGACTTGGGTTGCATTGCTGCCGCCAAGCTGACTGTGCCTGTTTGTGACGGGTTGCTTATTCGACTTGGTGGAGTTGCAGAAAGTCTGTCTCGAAATCCTAGCTGCTGAATGCGTTGATAAGTCTTGTTTCCAACCGCAATTTCTCTGCTTTCGCGAACTACAGGCGTGCCGGGTGGGCCACTATATTCGGTGCCGTTGTCGTTGTCGCTGCTTGTTTCGCGTTTTTCGGGACTAGCAGTTCTGGCAGCGGGAGAAGCTGTTGTGCTAAATCCAGCTGTGCTTGCTGTAGATTCTGCGACAGATTTACTTTCACTCTCATCGCTTTCATCTGCTTCGATATTCTCGGGAAAGCGCCTGGTACCTTCTACTAAAGCTTTCTGAATAGTCAAATAAACATCGCTTGAATTGCTGTAGCGAATCTCTTTTTTTGTTGGATGAACATTGACGTCAACTTGATGTGGGTCAATAGTCACGTTGAGAACGGCTATAGGGTGCTTGCCGCGTGGAATCAAATCTGAAAAAGCGTAATCAAGCGCTTTGAGTGCTAAGTGGCAGCGCACGGGGCGATTGTTGATGATAGTAACTATGCCTTTGCGGTCGCTTCTGAATAATGGCGGTCTGCCGACCTGTCCATAAACAGCCATGCCAAAACGCATGTCCACGCCAGTGATTGGAATAAGCTCGTTGCGCGGGCTGACAAAGCCGAGTTCTACCATTGTTTCGGCGAGCTTGCCAGAGCCTGAAGTTTTGAGTACAACTTCGCCCTGGTTGAGAAGCTGGAAAACTATTTTAGGATAGGCTAGTGCAAGTGACTGAACTATTTCGTGTATGTGCGAAAATTCAGTGGACCCTTTTTTCAAAAACTTCAGTCTTGCCGGCACGTTGTAAAAAAGGTCGCAGACTTCGATGATGGTGCCGACAGAACAACCGGTTTCGTGCGCTGTGATTTTGCCGTCTTCAATTTGGACTTTGGTGCCGGTACTGGCTTCGGCATTCTTAGTAATGCAAGTGACATGTGCAACTGATGAAATGCTTGGAAGTGCTTCACCCCGAAATCCAAGGGTTTTCAGGTTTGATAGGTCGTCAGCGCTGCTTAGTTTTGAAGTGGCGTGTCGTTGAAATGCCAGTACGGCATCATCTGGGCTCATGCCGCAGCCATCGTCTGCAATGCGTATATCTCTGCATTCTACGCCAATTGCAATTTCAATTTGGGTAGAGCCGGCATCGATTGAGTTTTCGACCAGCTCCTTGACCACCGAGGCAGGGCGTTCGACCACTTCTCCGGCGGCGATCTGACTGGCTATGAAGTCAGGTAAGACACTTATCTTTGGCATGGTCAGATTGTACCACTGCATCTTACGCTTTGATTGCAGGAACTGGGTAAGAGCCGTTTCAGGCTTCGCAAAGATGATGAGTAAGTGCTATTGACCATAAAATGATGAAGAATCAATCGTATGCCGAAACAAGCCCTTTTAGCTTGTCTGCTTTGCCGGCTTTGATGTTTTGCACACGTTGCTGGGCTTTGATTATTTTATTGCTTTCCGGGTCGATGATTTCGTCTGAGTCTTTCAGGACTTTCTGGGCTTCGTCCAGTTTTCCCTGGAAGATCAAATTGTCTGCAATCATTACTCGGAACTCTTTGCTGTTATTGTCCAATCGTCGAGCTTGACTTAGTGCTTCTTCGTACATTCCTAGTTGTCGCAAACAAAACAATAGTTTGCTTGTGTCAACTCTAGATACTGTTTCAGGAACGATTGTTTTGCCTGCCCCGTTAAGAAAATTAGTCAATATTTTTCTTGCTTGGTCTCTGTTGTTTTTGCTAAGAGCGTTATATGCTGCCTCTACCGCGTATTCAGTTTGTAATACCAGTGAGTTTTCCAAAAGGTCTGCCGGCATTGAACTGAGGCAATAGTCAGCCAGTGCCGGCTGATTCAGGCGGCGGCAGATAGCAGCGAGCATTGGATAGTAACTGGGAATTTTTTCGTTGTTGATGAATTGCTCTGCTAATGTGTATTCATGCAAACGCAATAGACAAGCCAGAGTGCGCTTTTGAAAGTTTGCCTGCTTGACGCAATTTTCTGGATCGCAAAGTTCTTTCAAATATATTCTGGCTTCTTTTTCATTTTTGGTATCAAGGTATGTGCTTGCCAGAAGTGACTTTACATCAAGGATTTGCGTATAGTTAATGCCTTCGGCTTTTAATGATTGTGGATCTGCTTCGATAACCGCTTTGCATAATTCAATGGTTTCATTTGTTTGTCCTACCGCATAGTAGTACGTCGCGAGGCGCATTTTCCACTTTAGTAAGTTTTTTGTCTCAGCATGCTTTTGCGAATAATCATATGCCTCCTTGACAGTTTCTAGTGCTTCACGGTCAGCTCCGTGATTTGCAAATCTGTGAGCCTTGAGCATAAGTTCATTTATTTGATCGGAAGTTTTTTTGTTTCTTGAATATTGGCGTGAAGGGTCTATTTGGTGCTGCTGATGAGCATTGCTCTCAGCTGAGCTAAGGGCCAAGTTTTTTTCTGACTTTTGCTGCTGGATTTTTTCTTTGAGCATTAGCGACGCAAGAATGACAAAAACTAGCGCTGCGCAAAGAAAGCCTAATTTGAGAGAAGGTTTTTTTTCTGCATCTTCCAGTTGCTTTTCCAGCAAAAGCATTTCTGCTTTTAACTCTTTAGCGCTTTGATATCGATGTGTCGGGTCTTTAGCCATTCCTTTTTTGATGATTGAATTCATTAAAGTAAGCGAGCTAAGCCCAGTTGCTTGTTTTAACTGAGGAATTGTGTCGTGCATGTGCATATACATCACAGCCATCGCGCTTTGTCCTTCAAATGGTGCTTTTCCGGAAAGCATTTCGTAAAAGCAGGCGCAGATTGAATATATATCGCTGCGTTGGTCTACTGTGGCACTTTGGCATTGTTCGGGACTCATGTATGCGATTGTGCCTACTATTTCCCCAGTTGCGGTGAGGTTTTGTTCATCTGTTTTTATGCTGAGTTGAACAAGGCCAAAGTCAATGAGTTTAGGTGATTCACTGGTGCCCGGGTTCATAACGATCATGTTTTCTGGTTTGAGATCGCGATGCACAACTTGTTTGCTATGGATGTAATCTAGTGCATCGCAGCATTGACTCAGCAACTTGATGCAACGCTTCGGCTCCATTGTGCCTTCTTTTTCTATAATTTTGCGGATGGACAAACCATTTATAAGTTCCATGGACAAATAAGGAAAGCCGCTGTCTGAAACGCCCATGCTGTAGATGGTAACGATGTTTTCGTGCTGCAGCGAACTTAGTGTGTGCGCTTCTCTTTTGAACCTTGATATGAATTCGCCGTCTGCGCCAAAGTTAGAGTCCAGAACTTTGAGCGCCACTTCGCGATCTGCAGTCAGCTGCTTAGCACGAAATACTGTTCCCAGGGCGCCTTTGCCGATGAGTTCCAGCAATTGAAAGCGTCCATCAAATAGTTCGCCGACTTCTGGGAATCGAATCATCGATTGATTATAGTCCAAAAGTGTCTTCTGCTAAAGCGGATGTGTTGCGTAAGTTTTCGGCCAACACAGGTAGTAATCGCTTGTAGGGGCGTTGCCGTGCGACGCCCGGTGATAAGAATCGGCTACTATAGTTCAACATTTTCTGTGATGCCTTCCGGCGATCTAAGGGCCGGGTGACGCATGGCGTGACCCCTACAACTGGTTTGGCCGAATCTTTACTGAGTTACTTGGTAGTACTAAAGGAGATAGGAGGATGCCCGCGAAGAAATGGTGGCAAGTAAACGCTTCGCGCGTCTACTTGCCACCCTGGCCTCAGTTCTTTGGCAACACGAACAATGGGCTCAGCGTTTGATTTTGATCGCCTGCAGGGGTGCTGTAAGGCATTCCCTTTAAGCGATAGACAGGACTACCCGAGTCAAGCGGCTCACTTGCAATTCCGGGAGGCAAAGTCACTTTGCGCCGGTACTGCGGTGGCAATTCATAGCCGCCGTTGGAAGTGCCACCATAGAAGTATTCCTGCTTGTACACGAATCCTTCCTGGTTGACGTGGTCGACGCTGGACATCTGTCCGTTGTAGCTGTTGTAGTTGGCGATTTCTCTGGGGGTTTTGCCGTCTGGATGGAACTTGATCACAGCCGCAGTTTCACCACTCTCGTTGAAACCTTCGACGCTTTCAAGTCGATAAATCCGGCGTGACCAGTCTTCTCCAACTGCAGTCCAGGTCTGCTTGTAGCCGATTTTGCCGTCAGGACGCAATACCGAGATTTCAACGTTGCCGTCATCACGCATCTTGCCCTGGTGACGCAGCATGCCGTTTTTGTCGCGGTACTCCCACTCTTTGATGCGCACGCCGACGAGCTTCACTTTCAGTTGCCAGCCATCACTGCCGTCAGGGAGTTTAATGGCATTGAAGCATTGCTCGTTCGGCTCAGCTTTTGTGTTGTTGACTTGTGCGCCTTTGCGCGGGTCTGGACGCAAGCCTCGTGCCTGTCCGCCATCGCTGGCGGTGACAGTAGTTGAGATTACGTAGCCTTCTTTATTGAAGAAGACGAGCTCTTCGGTGCCGTCAAGCTGGCGCTGGAAGCTTGTTTCGACACTGCCGTCGGCTCGCAGATATTTGTAGCTCGAGATGAAACCGTTTGGCTCGTAAACAGCTTCGTAGAAAAGTTGGGCTTCTTGATTGAAAGCTTTGTAAAAGCGAAGCTTGCCCTTCTGGAAGATGTACTGGCCTTTGCGCCCGTCCATGTAGCCGACGTCGATTGTTTTGATTTCGCCAGTCTTCGGGTCTTTGTTGAAGACGCGAGATAGCTCGCCGCTAGACTCATTCATCATGAGCATGGCGGGCGTGGCAGGGGCTTGCGGTTCGTAAGCTACAGTTGCAGCCGCCGGTGCCGCTTTGCCGTGGGAAAGCAGCTTGAAACAGTAGAGGCCGCCGCCGGCAAAAACTGCCAACGCAGCCGCGACCAAGACAGTTTTCTTGGTGAAATTCATGGCTTTTTCCTTTGAAAAATTTTTCTTTGGACAGCCGGAGCAACGAAAAACGCTGCTCTGGAATCGACTGTCCAAGCTTAAGTCAATCTGATGTTTGCCCGCTGAAATAGGCTTGTGCCATCCCGTTGTCGTCGGGCTGACCGTGCTTTGCAGGCTTTGGGCTGATAGCGCCAGTTAGCGCTACAGCCCGGTAGTTCTAAGCTGCATCTTGCATGCCGAACTGCGTTTTGTAGAGTCCTTTTGCTTCGATGATTTGCATCACCGCCGCCGGAACAAACTGGCTGTAGTCCTGACCGTTGCGAATTAGCGAACGGATCATTGTGCTAGAGATGCCATTGCCGATGCAGTTGAGCAGTACAATCTCAGCTTCCGGCAGGCGGGCTTTCCAATCGTCGAGATTGCTCTGTTCTGGGGTTTGTCGCGGTGATACGAGCAAGCGGCAAAGCTTGAAAAATTCTTGCCTGTGCTCATACTGCTCAAACGAACGAACGTTGTCTTCGCCGATGATGAAGTTGAGTCTGGCTGTACTTCCAAGCGTCTTTTTGAGCTCCCGCAATGTATCGATTGTCCAGCTGACTCCGGGACGATCGACTTCAAGGCGCGAGGCTTCAAAACCTTGCTGGCCGGCTATGGCCGCAGACACAAGTTCATAACGCAGCTCTTTGTCGAGCACGTCAAGCTTCTTGTGCGGTGGTCTGCCGTTAGGGACAAAAATGACTTTGTCGAGATTTTCTTGCAGGCGAGCCTGTCTTGCGACGATGAGCTCGCCGTTGTGAATTGGGTTGAAGGTGCCTCCAAAAACTCCTATATTCATTCTGAAATGCCTCCATATCAATGTGCGCGAAAGCTCGTCAGCAATCGTTTTCGACATTTGAATGACGAAATGATCAAGAGCTTTTGCGGGGGGTGGTTTTAGAAACTGATCTTATGAATTCGCTTATAAGTAAAAATAAAAAAGGGCAATACAACCTCGCAGACCATTCAGCTTGAATTCAAGCTGAATGAGAGTCGTTTTATGAAGATTGGCTTAATTTGCCTTCTGGCTATGATTTTTGAAAGAGATCGAGACTATCGAATTTGTCGCCGAGAATTTGTTTGCTGTCGGCCCCCATCCACTTGTCTAGCACGCTTGCATAAACATTGCGGAAATCAATTTTGTATTTGAGGTCACCATCGTCCAGTTCTGTAAGCGAGGGTTGATCGCCCACGATGCCGCCTTTTACTTGCGAGCCGATGATAAAGAGTGGTGCAGCCGCGCCGTGATCTGTGCCACGACCGCCGTTTTCTGCCGTGCGTCTTCCGAATTCGGAGAAAGTCATGATTACCACATCTTTGTCTACACCGTGATTTTCTAGATCTGTTTGAAGCGCTTGTATGCCGCTTGTGAGAGTTTTGAAAAGGTTCAGCTGTGAGTTTTGCTGGTTGGTGTGCGTGTCATATCCACCCATTGAAATTGTATAAACGCCGCAATTTACTCCACCAACGATTAGCTGTGAAATAAACTGAAGTCCTTTTCCAAAGGCGTTGTTGGGATATTTTGTCGCATCCTTGTAATCTGCTACAAGTTTGGTGATGTAATCTGAGGCTTCTGTAGTGTCCAGTCCGACTCTGCGCAGTTCGTTAACGTAGGGGCGGTCTAAAGAATACTTTTGATAAATTGAGTTGAAGGTACTCAGTTGCGCTTTGCGATCTGCCTCATACCTGGGGTCTGCTTTGAAAGTGAATGACTTCACATCGTTGATTGAAGGGACTACTATTTTTTCAGCAGAAAGTGTTTTCGGCAAAATCGGGTCTACATTTATTGCCGGAAAAATGTTGTCTAGTTGAGATTTACCTGAGTTGGCCAGGTCGAGATAGCGACCGATCCAGCCTGTGTATTTGATCTTTTTTGGTTCGGCTGTTTGCCAAATTTCAATCGAACGAAAATGGGATCGGTTTGGATTTGGATAGCCGACCCCTTGAACAATTGCTAGTTTGCCTGCTTTGTACAGGTCTGCAAATGGGTCCATACCAGGATTGAGTGCGACTTTGTCATTGAGTTTTATAACAGCTTCAGGCTTAATTCCAACTGCAGGTCTTAGTTTTAGATAAGCGGGATCTGTATAGGGAATGACAGTGTTTAAGCCGTCGTTGCCACCTGAAAGCTGTATCAAAATTAAAATTTTAGATGAGCCGACTGTGCGAGGTGCTGCCACTGCTTGCTGTGCTAAAAGATTCAAAAGCTGAGGGGCTGCAAGCATTGCACCAAATGCGCCCATGCCTGAAACAAGAAACTTTCTACGACTAATGCTCATGGGCACCTCATGCTAGCTGATAGGAAGGTAGGGTCATAATTAGATGCAGTAAACCGCGCATTTTCATGTCTAAAGTTTTGGCGTCAGGCAGGCTTGTTACCTGGGTTCCGTCGATTGTCGTACTTACATATTCCATTAGTTTCTTGCGTGCGTTTGTCGGTATGTCTTCATCGACCAGTCTGGCAAGAAAATAGTCGACCATGTCTTTGGCGTTTTTCGAGTCAAATTGTTTTGCCAGGACGTCGGGGTTGATATAACCTTCCTTTGCGTCGAATTTGACTGTACTTATGCGGTTGGCAAAGTTAAATCTTTCCATCAATGTGTCTGTGGCAATCCAGCTCATGCCGCCATCCCAGCCTTTGACGTTGGGTGGTTCAAACAAGTTTTGCCCCATGCGAGCCATGACAGCAGGCAGGTCGCCATCGAGTTTGTCTACGTGAAGGATTTTCATCGTGCCTATAACAAACTCTGCCGGACTTTTTATTTTTGAATGATATGATTTGTCGCTGCGAAATTCTTCGGATTTAAATAGGTCTTGCAACACCAGTTTTATGTTCTGGTTGTTCTTAGTATAACTGTCGGCGATGCGCTGTACAAAGGCATCATCGGGATTATCCAAGCAGAAAAATGTGATTAGTTTTTTGCTCAGAAATTTTGCTGTTTCAGGTCTTGCTGCAAGTTGTTTTACTATGTCTTCGCCACCGAAATTGCCTTGCTGTCCCAGAAATGTTTTTGGTCCAAAGTCGTGCTGCTTTTTGTTGAAATAAAAACCGCTTGGCGCAGCCCAGCCTGTAAATGCTCGTGCGGCTTCTTTAACGTCTTGTTCGCTGTAATTGCCAATGCCCATGGTAAACAGTTCCATGACCTCACGGGCATAATTTTCGTTTGGTTTGTTTTTTCGATTGTCCTTATTGTCTAACCAAATAATCATTGCCGGGTCTTTAGAAACAGCAAGAAGGAGGTCTTCAAATTTGCCCATTCCATAGTTGCGGAAAGTCAAATTTTGCTGGTACATGAGATAGGGGTTGTTCACTTTGCCGTTGTTGGATGTGGCAAAATGACCATGCCAGAAAAGGCTCAGCTTTTCTGCCAGAGGCCGTTTGCTAAACATCATGCGATAAATCCACCAGCGTTTTAGGTCGCCCAGGTCTGTAAAATCGAAATTCTGTTCATCGATAATCTTGTCCAGGGCGTCGTCTTTAACTGAATCTGGATTTAGCAATTCGCTTAAGGTGGCGTCGAAGCCGAGTTGTTTGTAATAGTTTTGCTCTTGCAGAGTCGTGCCAAAACCGGCGCGTCTTAAAAGATGGTCTACCAGGTAGGCATCAGATTTAGTTCGAGACATATCGGCGTCCTTGTCCGCAGACAAATGTTATTCACTATGTTTACAAGCAAAGAAGCTATGCGCTTCATATTCCATTGTAGTGAGTGAACGCGATGAACTTGTGATCAAAAACGGGTTCTAGCGACTATGTCCCTGGAGAAGCAGTAGCTGCATTGTAGAGTGTGAAAAAGCCAAATGCGACGTTCATGGTGTAGTACGAAAGCAAAATTCCGACCCCAAGCATGAGCTGCCAGCAAAGCAATGCGTGTCTTGGGTCTAGCGATCTGATTACGCCAAAGCGCAATAGAACAAACCAGAGAATCGACATGCCGAAAAGGAAATCAGATATGAGGGCGAGTGTGACGCAAACGGGTCTGAGAGCGACGTCAATGGCATAAAGCCAACAAGTCAAAGCTGCAGCCAGTATGGCTAAAACGACGAATATAATCGAGTTTTTGTCATTTGTTCTGATGTTCTTAAAGCCATCTTTTTCGGCTTTCTCGATAAATTGAAAGGTTTCGCCTGCCTGAGCAAAGAGATTTTGACGGGCTTTGCCTGCATTTGCTGGGTTTGGATTGCTTTCGGAGGTTTTAGCAATGGTCTCAGGAGTGGCTTCTGTGTTGCCAGTGTTTTCAGCTGCTTCCGTCAAGGTATAAACTCCGCGTTTTATCAGATACTGCATGGATGCTGGGCATCCTTTCCTCTTCCTACCACAGGCTACCCTAGCGCTAACCATTAATGGCCTGACCTCGCGCTAAGTACGTTTGTCGCCGCAGCGGCAGACAGTGGGAAGAACACGGGCAATTATCTTTGCAACTGCTGCGTATTGGCGCTCCAGAGGGCTAGGGTGTAGCTACTTACCTACACATCACTTGCTCCTGGAGACCACCCCCCGAGCCTTTTGATTTTCAGAAACTCAATTAACAACTCTATTCGGCCTCACCGATTAGAACACCACCACTTTTTTGAAAGGACCACCATGATCCGACTTTTCATCAGCGGCTGCAGTGTTGCTTGCGCGCTTGCCGTAGTGTCTTATCTCGGGCTGCAGCAGCCCCCCAAAGCCGAGAAGGTTTTCGAACCTCAACCGGTCGCCGGGTCGCTGCCTCAGCTCGAAGGTGAAGACAGCCCCTACTTCAGCCGTCAAACCAAGACCGAAGGCGGTTTCAAGACAGAGCAAATCTTCTGCTACCGCAAAGACAACAGCGTCGTGCACCTGTACTACGGCAAGAACAACGTGCTCGACCGCGTCGTCGCTTACCGCAGCGGAGACGACATCAATTCTCTGGCATATGAAGCCAAGTACGATGCCGAAGGTCGGCAGATTGTCAGCTCTTGCCGCTATGGCGCCGACGGCAAGCCCGAAACATCAATCGAGCGCCAAGCAGACGGGCGTGAGCTTTACCAGTTCTTCCGTGCCGGACAGCTCGTCCAGACAGTTGAAGTTGCTGTCGACGGCTCAAGCACGAAGAAAAACTTCGAAAACGGCAAACTGAAAAACGAGGAAAAGGTTGCAGCTCCGGCTGAAACCAGTACTCTCGTTTTCTGGGATGCCGCCAAGACGCAGCCTCGACTTCGGGTGAAAACTGCCGGCGGACGACTTTCCAGCTGGGAATACCTTAGCCGCGAGGCAAAGGTAACCCAGACCGGCAAAGTTATGCCTGACGGGTCGCTGGAATTCAGCTACCTGGACAACGGGCGCGTCAAAGTGCGTCAGGTCTGGAAGCTCAACGGGCAGGACTGGGAGCGCAGCTATTACAGCCTGCGTTATTCGGAAGTACTTAACGAAAAGACGCAAAGGCCCGAAAATTGCGTCTGGTATCGCGCAAACGGCTCATACCTGAAGCACGAGCGCTACAACGACGACACAGGTGCACTCGAGATGCGCCGCTTCATCGACAACGAAAATCGCGTGGAGTCGGTTGAGGACTTCGGCCCCACACAGGTCAACAAGTCCATCTGGGAACCGATCAACGGTGTGCGTCCGCGCTGTTTCGTGCCCGATGGACTAAACGCGCGACCTGGAAGTGAAAACGATGTCGAGTCGGTGTTCAACCTGGAAGGAAAGCCTTTCACGCATTCACCGTTAGACGTTCACCCCTGGTCGTTTTTCGAGCTATCACCCAAGGCGAAGACTCCTGGCACAGCGTCAGGTTTCCAGAGCCACGAACGGGATACTCAGGACTGTCCTGGCGGAGAAACTGAGAACCCTGAAGATATCGATGGTTAATCGTTAACTGGAAGGAGAGTGCGCTTGTGTGAGCGCACTCTCCTGGCTGGGGAATTGTTTTCCTCAGTGTCAATTCGAAGATAGAAGAGACCTTGAAAGGGACTTGATTATGCTCTACGCATGCGTTGGTTGCGGGATTGCTCTGGCTGTTACGTTCATCGTGGCGTCGTTCTTCGGTTTCGGCGGCAAGTCATACGCCAATGACCGCTTTGGAGTCGGGCTCGCTTTCCGTGCAATCGCCGAAGTGATTCTGGTGGCCGGCTTCGTCGGAGCCCTGGTTGCTGTGGCTGTTCTGAACGTCGCGCCCGCCTGGTACCTGTTTGGCGGTTACGCGCTGGTTCGCGGCATGGCGCTCGGCCTTGAAGTGCTTGCCAGTTAAGTAGCCCTGGCCCGACGGGCCGGCAGCTGCTGAAAGTGGAGAGGGGCTTAAACAGCCTCTCTCCGCTTTCTTTCTTTGTTTGTAAAATACGAGGCGAGATAGTAGAAACCTTGCTTTATGCCTGGGACTAATCTGCGAATTTTTTCGGCTTTTGGTCGTATATGGCGATTTGAACAACCAGTCCAAAACCCGCTGATGCTGCCAGAATGAAGCAAATTATTGCAAGACCGGGATAACCGAAAAGGTGGAACGTAGTTGGTACTCTCATCAGCAAAGACGCGCCCATAATCAGGGAAGCAAGCACAAGTCCAAGTGTGATGCGATTAGCAACTTTTTGTGCAGCATCAACCAGCACCGCTTCATCGATTGTGTCAATTTGCATTCTCAAATTGTTTGACGCAGCAAGGTCGAGAATTTTGTTAAAACGTCCTGGTAGTTTTTCCAGGAATTCTTTGGATTCAACAACACTGGTGTACATGTGCATTGGTGAAATGCCTTTGATCATGCGTTGTTCCATGAGTTTGGCTGCGTTTTGACGAATGCAAGCATTCGGATTGAAGCTAGGGTCAAGCGTTCTGCCTACCTGGTCTAGATTCAGCAAAGTCTTACCGAGCAATGTAAGCTCTGATGGAACTTTGATGCCGCAATCGCCGGCAGATTTGGTAAGGCCAAGAATTACTGTACCAATTTCCATTTGATTAATGTTGTTATCCAGGTGCCCCTGAATCAATGTGGCAAGCTGTTTGCGGAAAGCGCTTTCATCGAAATTCGGCCTGGGTTCGCCGATGTCGATTGCAACTCTGGCAGCGGAATCTGGGCGCCCTTCTGCGATTGCCAGCAGTAATTGAAGTAATTTTTCTTGCATATGCGGAGTTGTGCGCGCGACCATCCCAAGGTCTATGAGCGCCAGCTTGTTATCGTCGGTGAGGAAAATATTGCCCGGGTGAGGGTCTGCGTGAAAAAATCCGTCAATCAAAATTTGCTGCAAATATCCCTCGAACATTTGCTCTACAAGCGGAGTTCCGTTGATTTCCAAATGCAGCAAGTTCCCGACCGAAGTGATTTTCTTTCCATGAATGAAATCCATCGTCAATATTTTTGACGTGCTGTAAGACTCCACAGGAGCAGGCACTGTCAGCAGAGTAAAGTGATGCAGGTTTTCTTTCAAGAGGCTGAGATTACGTGCTTCTTTGGTGTAATCTAGTTCTGCAAGTATTGAACGTTTAAATTCCTCAAGTATCGAAGTGAAGTCCAGGCGTTTGCCTGTTTCGGTGTGCTTGTCGTAAAAATCCGCAATCGTGCCGAGCACTTCAAGGTCTTGATTTACAACTTCGCGTATGCCCGGACGCTGGATTTTCACTGCCACTTCGCGCCCGTTTCTCATCACAGCATGGTGTATCTGTCCAATAGAAGCTGCTGCTACCGGCGTTACCGTAAATTCGGAAAACAGTTTAGAAAGACGGACGCCAAGCTCTTCGGTTACAGCCTTTTCTACCTCTGCAAAGGAGAAAGGCAGGCAGTTATCTTGAAGGCGCGCAAGTGATTCCAAATATGGCGCAGGCAGGAAATCAGGGCGTGTAGAAAGAAGTTGTCCAAGTTTGATAAAGGTTGGGCCGAGCTTTTCAAGGTCGTCAGCCAGTTCATCAGGTTTGCTTTTGCATTGTGGCTCAGTCTTTGAATTGGGATCAGTCTCTACGCTGCTGATTGTTTCTTCAAGACCGGAATTCTTGACCAGATCAGAATTTCCATATTTTAGTAGGAGATAGGCTATGTCTTTGTAACGCTTGAGATACTCTTTCTTCAATGAAATTCCCATGATTTTCCCCGATGAGCGTAATTCAACTAACTGCGAGGGGGACGGGATCTTTTTTGTTTTGTTTCTTGGCCCCTTGCTAAAATGACGTCTCCGCTCGAAACGCTTTGCTGGCAGTGATTTACGCGATTAGAACTTAAGCTGGAGGCGATCATAGTCGATGTCTAAGCCGGTTGCAGCCGTGCTAAGCTTTTCCGACTAAAGAAAGCAAAAATGAGCGAATCAGTTGATGACGATTATCTTCTAGGTGCCGTGCCTCAATCAAAAAGGCGCGGATTGCTTACCATGGGACTTTTGTGGATAACCATGGTGACATGCTTTCCAAATGTTCTGGCCGGTTTTCAGTGGTTTAAGAGTGGGATGAATTTGCCTCAGGTGCTCTGGGGCGTGTTCACCAGTTGCTGCATCATTATGATTTACTCCATTCCGGCTTGCTATCTGGGTTCTAAGTGTGGACTTACATATACTGTTCTAAGCAGGTCTGTTTTCGGCAGGTGGGGCGCCAGGCTCATCTCTGCCAATGTGATCTGGATATCGTCAGGCTGGTATGCGCTCAATGCAATTTTTCTGGCTGAGGCAATTCGTGGGCTTTTTCATCTTAGTCTGCCCCAGGCCTGGTTTGCCGCGCTTATTGCTTTGTTGATGGCTTTCAATAATTTGTTTGGTTTTACAGGTGTGTCTAATTTTGCCAGTTATCTGGCTGCGCCTGTTCTGTTGCTCTGGGTGGGCATCGCATTTTTCAAAGCTCTGGGCGTATGCCCTAGTTCTGTCTGGACTGAAAGCGCCACTATTGCAAACCCTCAGTCGCTAACTGTAGTTTCTTCTTTTGTAATTGGGATTGCATGTTGGGGCAATGAACCTGATTATTGGCGTTTTGGCAAAGCGAAATGGGCTTTCCCGGTGCTACCGCTGCTGGTGGCGTTGCTGATCGGGCAGGTCATCTTTCCTGTCACAGGCTGGATGCTGGCTCGCATAACCGGTGTGACTGATTTTGCTGCAGCCACGCGTCTGATGAATGATTTCGTCTTTGGTGGAATGGCTCTGGTTTCTGTGCTTGTTCTAGCTGTTAATTACATTGCTGTAAATGATTCAGGACTTTATGCAGCAATAAATGCTGCTGAAAATTTGAAAGGTTATCCGCGTAAGTTTTATGTTGTGTTTTTAGCTTTCATGGCTGCTGGTGCCGCTGCGGTACTTGATGGCTATAAAAACAATTTTCAAACTATGGCTGCGCTTTCATGCATAGTGTTGCCGTGCTCAACCATTATCATGGCCACCGAGTGCTTTTTGATCAAGCGACTCTGGGGAAAGTCTGAAGATCTCTCAGTTGTAGTTGATTATGACAAACTTCCGGCCTTACGATGGGCAGCGCTTGTGTCGCTTGCTGTAGGATGTGTTACGGCCGGCTTAAACTCAGGTATTTTGCCTGGTACTGAAAAGTATGTATTCGGAATTCCATCGATGCAGGGCTGGTTGCTAAGCCTTGTGCTCTATATTTTATTGCGACCTCTGGAGCTCAAATACTCTGCGAATCCGCTTTGTACATTGGAAAATAAGCAAGAGTCGGATGAAGGTTTGGAAGTGGCAAAAAAGCTGTGATATTGCAACAAGTTGCAGCTTTGTCGATTGACGATCTTCAGCTTGGGTCAAGCGTTATAATTTAGCCCCATCACGTGCTGAAGGGGTTGCCTGGATGAATATTACTTTGTGCTGGTCTTTGATTCTGGCTGTATTAGCAGCGCAGGCAGGCTTTTCTTTCAAATATCCTGTGACTAAAACAGATAATACAGTTGATACTTATCACGGTGTCAAGGTGCCAGATCCATATCGCTGGCTTGAAAATAATGAGTCTCCAGAAACAAAAGAATGGATTGAGGCTGAAAACAAGCTTACTTTCGGCTATCTCAATTCTTTGAATTCACGTGCAGAATTCAAAAAGCGCCTCACAGAATTGTGGGATTTCGACAAGTTTGGCGTGCCGAGCCATCGTGGAAAGCGCTATTTTTTCACCAAATTGACTGGCTTGCAAAATCAATCTGTCCTTTATGTGGCAGATCGCCCCTACGACAAAGATGCACGAGTACTTTTAGACCCAAACAAGCTCAGCGTTGACGGCACAAGCTCACTTGCCGGATATTCAATGAGCGACGACGGCAAACTGCTTGCCTACGGTATTTCTAAGGCAGGCTCTGACTGGAATGAGTGGAAAATCAAAGATGTTGATAGCGGAAATGATTTAAGCGACAAGTTAGAGTGGATAAAATTTGCCAGTTGCGAATTTACCAAGGATGGAAAGGGGCTTTATTACAGCCGTTATCCAGCCCCGGAAAACGAGCTGAAAGATTCTAACTACTACAATAAGGTTTATTTTCACAAGATAGGCACTGCTCAAAGCGCAGACCAGCTGATTTTGGAAAATCCCAAAGAGAAAGAATGGGAGTTTTCTGCAGAAATTACTGAAGACGGACACTACATGGTGGTGACTGTTTCTAAAAACACAAATCCCGAAAATCTTGTTTACTACAAAGATTTGACCAAGCCAGACAGCCCCATAGTTCACCTTATCGACACCTGGGGAACACAATATAGTTTCATTGATAATGAAGGGTCTGTCTTTCTTTTCCAGACTAACCTGAAAGCTCCTCACGGCCGCATTATAGCCGTCGACACTAAAAATCCCGAGCCGGCAAACTGGAAAGAAATAGTTGCAGAAAAAAGCGAAATCTTGCGTTCTACCAATGCAGTAGACAATTCGCTTGTCTGCTTGTATTTGAAAGATGCCCACGCAGAATTGAAACTTTTTGGACGTGATGGCAAAGATGCCGGAAACATAGAACTGCCAGGCATTGGCGCTGTAAATTCAGTAAGCGGAAAGCGCGCAGACAAAGAAGCTTATTTCTCATTTGCAAGTTTTTCGACACCAACAACGATTTACAAATACGATTTCAGTGCTGATGCTGCTAAGCGGACATCGCTGGTAGTAAGACCTACGGTTGCTTACAATCCTGATGATTACGTCACCCAGCAGGTGTTCTACCAGAGCAAAGACGGCACCAAAGTGCCGATGTTTGTTGTGGCTAAGAAAGGTCTGGAACTCAAATCTAAGCCATATCCTACATTCCTCTATGCCTATGGTGGCTTCAATATACCGATGTTGCCTCGTTTTAGCCCGGGTATTGTAGCCTGGTTGGAAAAGGGCGGCATATTCGCGCAGGCTAACATACGCGGTGGTGGAGAGTATGGTGATGACTGGCATACAGCCGGTATGAAAGAGAAAAAGCAAAATGTTTTCAATGATTTCATCGCTGCAGCTGAGTGGTTAATCGACAATCACTACACCGAAAAAGAAATGCTTGCTGTAAACGGCGGCAGTAATGGCGGGCTTTTGATTGGTGCGGTGGAAACTCAAAGACCTGATTTGTACGCAGTTGCAATTCCGGAAGTTGGTGTTTTGGACATGCTGCGCTATCACAAATTTACGATTGGACACGCCTGGATGGGCGAGTATGGCTCATCAGACGAAGAGTCTGAATTGAAATATTTGATGGCTTACTCTCCTTTGCATAATGTTCATGCAGGAACAAAATACCCAGCGACTTTGATTATTACCGGCGATCATGACGACCGCGTATTCCCCGGTCATAGTTTCAAATTTGCTGCTTCGCTGCAGGCTGCACAACCGGCAACTGCGCCTCCAGTTTTGATTCGCATCGAAACTCGCACTGGGCACGGCGCGGGCAAGCCTACTTCGAAAATTATCGAAGAAAGCGCAGACAAATATGCCTTTGCCTGGGAAGGGACGCAGCCTAAACACTAGGCTAGGACTGGCTTAAAAGCTGGTCGATCAGTCTTGCTGCTTCTGAGGCGCCGTCGTTTTTCTTGTAAGAACGCTGAACTTTTTCAGTCGTCTCTTTAATGCGCGGTGATTCTAAGATAGTTTGAATTGTTTGCCAGTACAAGTCAGGGTCAAGCTTTGACAGGTTTTTGCACTGCCCGACGCCGCAGCGTTCGATGAAATGAGCCTGGTAGTCCTGGTCATCATAGAAAGGTGTGACAAGCATCGGCACGCCCATGCTTAGCGCTTCCATAACAGATGTAGCGCCGCCGTGAGTTATGAATGCTCTCACTGCGGGCATCAGAGCTAATTGCGGTGCTTCTTCTACGAGTATGACATTTTGGGGAATATATTCCAGCCTGAGGCTGCTGGTAAGCTCGCTAGAAGCGCATACTAGCTGCACTTCGCGGTCTTTCACTGCGCTGAGCAGCGCTCTCATTATTCCTGGTTGATAGAATGTTTGTGTTCCCAACCACACGTAAATCAGAGGAACTTTGTCGTAGATGTTTTTCCAGGGAAAGTCGCATTCATCGCCTCTTTCGCCTATTGGTAATGATGGACCAACTCTTTTTACATCATCAACTTTGCCCTTAGTTCCAATTAGAGCGTCGGTGGTAAAACAAAGGTTTAGGTATGGTGAAATGCAGTCTGTATGCCGAAAATTGGCTATAACTCCGAATGAACTAAATACAGCATCGCGGTCTTTGGAAAACCATTTCACTGTTTCGCATAATTCGCTATCTATGCGGTCTGGGCTCACCATGGTCAGTGACGGTGTCATTGCAGCCCAGGGGAGCTTTTCCATCTCGGCGACAATTGGTCCCTCATAAACTTTTGGGTCGACTACAAAAATGTCTGGCTTAAAATCTCTGGCTACTTTTCGTAGTGGTTCAACTTGTGCCGGCACACGATCTACGTAAATCGTCTTCAACGAAAAGCGAGCCCACTCTGGGTTTTTGATGTTTTCCGCAAAATATTTGGCACGGTTTGATGTTATTGGAGGCGTTGTTTCAGACTTTGCCGAGTAAAAATTGTCGAAGCCGGCTCGCCTTACCTGATCTGAAATATTGTAATAAGAGTAAAAAGCAACATTGTGTCCCAGTTGCTGAAGCCTAGCAGCTGGGCCAATACAGGCATTGAGTCGTCCTTTTTCGGAGCTGACTACAAAAAGTATGCGACTCATCTTTGCCCCAGTCGAAATCCACCTCACAGTATACAGCCGCTTGAAAATATTGCTGTCTGCTTTGCCCAACATGTGATCTGTTGTGACCTGCAGTTGTCCTGTGCAGGGTCACTGTTCATCAGCCTCAGGTGGCGTTTTTAGTCGCTACGTTAAGTCTGTCTAGTTGGGTAATCATGCTGTTTGCAGATTGAGAGATTGCAAACGAGAGACTACCCTGTGAAAAACCAAAAACTGTGGCTATGAGCAAGCATGTGAAAGCCAGTACACAGGCATATTCCGATATGCCCTGGCCTTCTTCTTCCTGAATGAATTGTTTTAGTAATTTTGCAATCATGTTGATCTCTCTTTCGCCTGAAAGTGGCGAGCTAAAAAAGCGTGTAAATTGACCCAGTGCAAATGGGTCAATGCGAAGCTTGGATAAGCAGTCGCGCAATTGTGACTGCATCACCATCTATGACATTCTGGTTCACTTTGGCATAGTGAACCGAAGATGCTTTTTGTTTTAGTAATCGGTCGCGGCAGCAAAAATATTGCTACCAAATTCAGCATATAGATTGCCTGTCCAACATGTATATTGGAAAGCTATTTATGTTTTTTCGTAGTCAAATTCTTCGGCTATCCATTCATCAAGCTCAACTTCAAGTTGAGGAATTTGATCGATGTCGATTAGCCCGCGTTTTAGCCCTTCAAGAACAAGTCTTGTACGGGGGTTGTAGACTTCCATTCCAGCGCTTTCTTTTAGGAAAACGTCTTCGCCTTTGAATAATTTGGCCGATAGCATGGCAAGTCTATTTTGCACACCGCGAACGCTGATATGGCGACGGTAGGCGATTGCTTTATCTGTTAGACCCAGTGCGATGTCCAGCAAAGTTTCGTATTCAACATCTGAAAGTGAACCGTCTTTGCTTTGAAGTCTTGTTTGCACTCCGCGAACAATCGGATCGATGTATGGGTTGTCGTGAACCATGATCGACGTCAGTGCATAGAGAAGTTTTTCATCGGCTTCGCTTTTCAGCGCATATCCGTGAATAGCTTCATCGGGCACAATTTTGCCCAGCTCGCGGATATAAGCTTCTTTGTGAAACTGCGACCAGAACAAAATTTTAGTGCGAGGATGCTCGCTCCAGATTTGTTGTGCAGCTTTGATGCCTGTCATTTCAGGCATCACTATATCCATAACCACCATGTCCGGCTTAAATGTTCTGAAAAGCTTGAGGCCTTCGGCGCCATTTGGCGCCTCCATCACATCAAGGTCACTGGTGACTTTTTCTTTCACCAACCTGATGATGTGCTGTCTCAACGCTGATAAATCATCTACAACCAGTAGTTTAGTCGTCACTCTGCACCGCCTGTCTGCCAGCCAAATCTAAACGTATCTCTACTTTCGTACCCTTGTCATTGTCACCTTGTTTCCACGCTATTGTTGCACCGATGAGGTCTGCTCTCAAGCGCATGTATTTCAATCCGCGAGAATCTTGTCGAGTTCTTGCAGGATCCAACCCCTTGCCATCATCGTTAATCATGATTGATAAGCAGCCATCAAGCTTGTCAATTGTTACTCGAACAACGCTTGCATTGGCGTGTTTACAGACGTTTGTGATTGATTCTTGCACCAGACGATACACCAGCGATTGCTCAACAATTGACAAGCCTTTAAGTTCATCAGAATCTATTTTGCTGCGAAATCTAACTTTGAAACCAGAGCGATCTCCACCTTTTCTCAAACAATCTTCTATGGCTGCAACAAGGCCCAAATGCTCAAGAACCGAAGGACATAGGCTTTCCATGACTTCGCGGATTTCGTGCATAACTTTGCTTGACAGAGCACGAACCTTGTCAAGTGATTCTGTGTCGTTAGAATTGGCGACATAATTTTCAAATCTACCAACCATTTGCTTCATATCATTGAGCACCTGGTCATGAAGGTCGGCTGCCAGCATGCGTCGCTCAACCTCGTCTTGCTTGACCAGGCTCAGTCGAGTTTCTTGCAGTTCTTTGTTGCGAATTTTCAGCTCGTAATAGCGTGATTCGCTTTCTCTTCGGGCCAGTTCAATTTGTCTCAATGCGGCGCCTGAGAAGCAGCCAACTAAGATACTCAGTGAATAGCCCAATGGATGGCCCAGTAGACCGAAAAACTGCCATAGTGCCCATTGGTAGAAAAGGCTCATGACGAAAAGCTGCACGCTGACTATTATTCGAGCAAAAGCAGCAAGTTTGAATCCGGCCCAGGTAGACGCACTGGCAAAAAGTAAGAATCCTGCGGCTGTGGCAACTTTGGCATTAAGTGTCAGATAGTTGAGACTGTGCGAATCGACTTTGATGTCACTATTGCCGAACGCTTTTATCAGCCTTTGAAAAACGTCAGTCTCAAAAGGCTCAACCTGTTTAACCATCAACCAGACGATCAAAGCAATGAAAAAAGACGCTAGAAGTGCCGTCAAAACAGGCTTTTTCATAAAAGAGTCGCCCGCGCTCATGTGTTTTGCTGCTCCCTGCAAGCGATTTGCTCCTTACTGCATAATTCCACAGTTGGGCACGGTGTAAATATCCATTTCACCCCAATCTTAAAAAGATTATTCTTGACATCACAAGGGGTTGCTGGGGAAGGCTTGAAAATACTTACTATAAGGGCTTTTTGAATGCCCAGGAAGGTTTCATGTGGAATGAAGCAGGCAACAGCATTGCAGTTCTGGTCGATAGAAGAACCGGACAAGAATTCAATATCAGCCGCTATTCGGTGTCTATTGGACGTGAAATCGGTAATGACATTGTTGTAACTACAGACAAAACGATTTCAAGACAACACGCGCTTATCCAGTACATCAACGGCAAGTTTCATGTACAAGATCTTTCCAGCAAGAATGGTACAAGGCTCAATGGTGGGCTTGTAGGTGCCATGACAGAGATCAAATCAGGCGATGAAGTGGCATGCGGGCTAACGCAGTTTATATTCATGCTCAAACCAGAAAACCGGGTTGGAGAACCAATTCGTGCTGTTATCACCGAAGGCTTGCCTGATTCAATTGCGAAAAGAAGTGCTCTGAGCAAATAGAGCCGTACTTGCACTGAAAGATACCAGTGTTGTCAGTATGTCGAGATTGCGCAGCTGCGAGAATCTACCTGATTCAAAAGCAGCTGCCTTTTTGTTTTTGATATTGCATCTAACACGTAGTCTTGACTATCTTTGCAAGGCATTCATTTCTCAATTCCCCTCAAAGACCCAAACGCCCAAAAGCCAATAAATATCTAGCAAATCAAGCTTTTCTTTCACGATTCGGTCGTCGAAGATTGCGCTAACTTGCAAGATAGCTGAGATGCGATTAAGACATGAATGCGGTGAATTGCTGATTCCATGAGGTGTTTCTGGTTAATCTGGAATCCCCTCCTCTTTTCACTTCCGAGCTTGCAGCAAACACACAAGAACAACGCTTTCAGCAACTAGTTCAGTCACTTTTCAGATAAGCGTGTGCTTGCCTGCTTGCTCGTTTCTAGTTTTCAGCAAACGTGGATTCATCCATCGTTTGTCGCAGTATTTGCATTCCACGGCGCCTTTCAGTCGAAGAACCAGTGGTTCTTGCTTTGCAGCTTTTCGCTCGAAGTATCGATGTCTGGCGCCGTACAACCTCAAAACGTGCAACCACGGTTGCAACTGGAGAATCTTATGAAGAACTTCAAAACCGCAGTGTTTGGCATCATCTGTGCGGTTCTCATGCTCAGCCTCGGTGGCTGCAAATGGGGCAAGGATGATGACAGCAAGAAACCGACTCCCGCCACCGGGTACGAAATCACTTCGTACGTCGAAGGCAAGGCAGTTCGCAACGTCACCGCCGAAAGCTACACCGCCAACGGCAACTCGGTCGCCTACCACCTGGCGAAGAAGGACAAGGACGGCAACGATACCGGCAGCTTCGAAGGCACCTGGGTCGTGAAGCACAACTCCTGGAAGCCCGTCAAAGGCGACGGTCGCTATCAGGCAACTCTCTACAGCGGCAAGGTCGCTGTCGGAACCTGGTCTGTGCACAACTTCAGCACCGACGCGCAGTCTGTTCTGCTCTTCCCTGCCGACGGCAGCGAAGTTTTGCGGGTCAGCGGCACTGTCGTGATCACTGAGGTCAAGGCAGGTCGCAGTGACGCCGCCACCGCGCGCGTGACTGCGTCCAGCGGCGACAATGTTGTCTACAGCAAGGACGTAAGCTGGACCAAGGTCCTGGGATTCCACCTGGAAGCTCAGCCCTCCGACGGCAGCGGCTACGTCTACATCTGGGGCAACTTCAAGTCCGAGAAACTGACCAAGTAACTCGGTCTGGTCGCTGTAGTTAAAAGGGGGCAGATTGTGTCATTCGACACAATCTGCTTCTCTTTTTTCGCTTCCTCTAGTCAGCCAGATAGTAGGCCCTGTATTTTGCGTAAGTATTCGGCACAGGTGTAGACGCCATGGATACTGCTGGCGAACTCGAATGTTTAGCGAAGCCGGCACAATATGGACTCTAGCTTGAAGGGCGGCAGCCCTGGGGGCGCAGGCTTCCAGCCTGCTTCGGGAAGCTATTGGCGAAGAAGCAGGCAAGGATGCCTGCGCCCCCAGGTGGAACGCTCTTAGCTCATATCATCGAACTTGATTCGGCTCCATTTTAGTTCGCCAGCAGTATCCCAGGCGTCGCCCCTACTGGCCGGTAGGCGGCGTCAAGGATGGGTCCGATCGGTTCCTGCTGCCTTAGCGCCAGCTTCGCGTGTTGTGGACCGATGGGAATGCACCATTACATTGCGAATTCGCGCTCTGCAGCTATTGCTCGCGCTCCACATCAACTGCTTATGCTCAAGGCATCAGCCTTACGCCTTTACAGACAAAAAAACGCAGGAACACAGCAGAAAACTCGCATTTGAAAAACTATTTTGCCGGCAAGTAGCCGACAGAGTTGTTTTCGACTGTTTTTCTGCGTTCTGTGCTGGCACTGGTTGATCTGCTGTGATTCGAAATAAGGAGAAATAGCAATGAACCAGAATAACAATAATGGGCTTGGAGATTACTTGATTGCTGAATTAAACGCGCAGCTGAAAGCACAAAGAGTGGTTTCAGATAAGCTAAATGAAGAGCTGAAGGAATGCGTCGGCAAGTTTAAAATCGAAAGCGTGGAAGCTGACGAAAGCGAAGACTGCTCTGTGCCGCCGGCGGACGCTACTCCGCATGTGCCGCAGAATTATCGATTTGAGAACAAAGGAGACTATCCCGATTATCCGGGTGGCTTTTTCTATTACCTCTAGAAAGCTTGCTCGGAACCCCCTGTTTCAGAAGGTCGTGGCGCTGGAATTCCAGCGCCATTTTGACCTTTTTCTGGTCTTTTTTGAGCTTTTTTGACTTTTAAAAGGCCAAAAAGGCGAAAAAAGGCCAAAAAAAAAACGAGAATAGAGAGCGGTGCTGGCAATGTGCCGCCGCTCTCTATCTCGTTTTTTGTTCGGAAACCGTTCCCAAACAACGGTGGTCTAGTTGATCACAGGCAGTTCAAGCTTGAAGAGCTGCTGCGGAACCGCGTTTTGCACGTGTGCTTCGTTTGGTTCAGGAGACCAATCGCAGCCCATTGTTCCTACCGAGAGTTTCGGTGGGTTCTTCGGAGCACGCAGTCCGAATCGTTCTGGAGTAAACGCCGGTCGCGAAGCTTCGATGCCCTCCGGATAAGGCACCACTTCGTTCATGCCCAGCTCTTTCATGACCCCAACTACGATGGTGAGGTCCTTACGGCTGAGTTCGAAAGTATCGCGATGCCCGCTTACACGAAGCATCTTCTTCAACCACTTGTGCATGACTTCAGCGAAGTTTGCGACGCGAATGTATTTCACTCGCGGCATCAAAGCCCGTTGCAGCCACTTCTCGTGGGTGGCGATACCGGTTGGACACATGCCTTCTGCGCAGCGGCGAGCGCCGATGCAACCGAGGGCATTCATGAATGCACGCGCACCGAAAACGTAGTCGGCGCCCAGAGCAAGCTGAATGAACAGGTGAGCAGGGTTGAAGACCTTGCCGCTGGACATCACAACTACTCGGTGCCTGACGCCGTATTTGCGCAGGACGTTATCGACGATTGGCAGTGCCTGCATGATAGGCAAACCAACGTAGTCGGCTAGAGGCAGTGGTGCTGCGCCGGTGCCGCCTTCGCCGCCGTCAACGTGAATGAAATCAGGTCCTTCATTGTCGTGGTCTTTCATCCACTGTCCGACTTCGTTGATGAAGTCTTCCTTGCCGATGACGATCTTGATACCAACCGGCTTGCCCGAGATTTCCTGCAGCTTGGCGATGAAAGCCATCATTGACGGCACATCGTGGAATTCAGACCAGACGTTTGGTGAGAGGCAATCTTTGCCTTCCGGAATGCCTCTGATCGCTGCGATTTCTGCAGTTACTTTGGCTGCCGGTAAGATACCGCCGCCGCCAGGCTTGGCGCCCTGTGCCAGCTTCAGCTTGATTGCCACCACGTGTGGGTTGGCGCTCAGTTTGGCAAACTTCTCGTAGTCGAAGTCACCATCGGCGGTGCGGCACCCGAACTTGGCTGTACCAAGCTCAAGCATGATTTGCCCACTGCCGAGATAACCAGACTTCGGTGCATCGGTTCTGCGCCACCGTTTTGAGACGAATGACAGCGGGTAGGCGACGCCCCAGGCCAGCTTTTCTTTCCAGCTTGGGTCGATGCGCGTGCCGTTGAGATGGTAGGGTGTGAGCCCGCCTTCGCCTGTGCTGAGCAGGATGCCTGAGCGCCCGGCTCCTGATGCCAGAGACTCGACTGCATTTTGCCCGAGCGAACCGAAGCTCATGTCACCGATGCCGAAGCGCCCGTGAATGAACGCCGGGGTTTTGCACTTCAGCGAATTGTCCGCGTTTCTCCGCGTGCCGCCAAGCACGAGTGGAGCAAGTTCAATTTCCTCTCGATCTGAAATCGGGAAGGTCTGGTTGCGGATGTGGATTTGGCCTGGCTTGTGGTAGTCCTTGCTGGTGCCCAGGCTGATATCGTGCAGCTGGTTTTTCGATGCACCAATGCAGAACTCCCAGTCTTGCCGCGTGCCGTTGGGACGGTTGTCTGTGTCGCGCTCAATCCAGTATTGCTGGATTTCAGGGCGAATCATTTCGGCAAGCCAGCGCAATCGTGCCAGCAGCGGGAAAGCACGTCGCAGTGAGTGGTGCCACTGGAAAACGTCGTACACTGCTGTAATCGCCATCGCTGCGGCGACACAGTAGAGCACTGCCATCCAGGCGCCTTGTAATTGCCAGCCGAAGAACGCTGCAGCGCCGGCGCCAAGCAACAGGGTTGCAGGCAGAATGCCATGCTTCCAGAGCACCAGCGCGATAGCCGGTATGGCGCAGGCAAAGGCAACGACCGGGCCGCCGAAGTGAGCGCCGATTGTCATCGCAGCAGCAGTCGCTACTACGGTGGCAGCGCGCTTCAGTCCGAAGACCAGGTAAACCAGAATGAAAGTAAACATTAGCGCCATGAGCGCCAATCCAGAGCCCGCGTAAGCGGTTCCGGCAACGTGTTGCTCAAGCCATAGCGACGCTATGATCCCGAGCGCAGGGAAGAGTCGAGATAACATTTGAGGCTCCTTTCGAACCGTTTGCAAAACCTCCGTTTTGAATTCCGGTTCAGTCTTTGGGAACAAGCAAAATTTGTGAGTGGCCGTATTGCGGCCTTGGTGAGGAAACATGAGTTGTCTTGGCTTACCAGTGAAAGCCAGACTAATCATGTTGGCGAAATTCAGGCTCAGTTGATTTCGGCACAGTTCGCGCAGGTAATATTCGCTGCTTAAGTTTGAGATTCGAGCTGTGTACTGGTCTTTTGCGTGTGTTGGATGCTTTGTTGTCTTGGGTGATATGTGGATATGCCCTGTCCTACAGTAAGGCGCTGGGGAAAAGCAACAGAATTGAGATGCAATTATTGAACTTGGTTTGATATGTCTCTCATCTCGACCATTCGCACTGTTGGCGCAGCGAAGAGGCTAGCGCTAGTTGCTAGCTAGCGTTTGTTTGATAAGTTGGCGCTTATTCTTTTGCGTTTTTGTCGTTTAAAATGCAAAAGGTTTTGAAAGCGAGTTTTGCTCTTGTAGAACAGAGAAAGTACTCGCTTTAAAAGTAAAAAAGAGGTCAAAAGCACCGTTGCTTTTGACCTCTTTTCTCTCGCGTTTGAGAGTAATCAGAGAATTTCTTCGGCGAGCTTGGCGTGCACCGGCTGGTGTCCGTTGGGTCGCACGATGATGCCCATGTGCCGGCATGTTTTCGGCTTCTTCCTGGTGCCGTTGTTGTCGTGCCACCGCTTGTCCAGGTTTGTCCAGGACATGTAGCCATAGCGACAGAGAATGCTCGGGTCCATGAAGTAGAAATACTGCTCGCGTTTGCCCCTTTTGTTTTTCACCGGTGCACCGGCAAACTGAGGCGCCGAGCTGGAATAACCGATGCAGGCCACATAGTGCCCGTTTTCGTTGTAGTCTGGGTCTTCGTAGTCGCGCGGGTCGTCCGACCAGGCTTGGATCGCCAGGATGGTCGCAACTTCTTCGTCGAGCAAATCGGCCAGGTCGTCGTTGCTCATTCCTTCTTCGATGGACGTGTCGAGCCCCAGCTCATTCATGTAGCGGCTGATGTTTTGAGCGTTGGTTCCGCTGCGCTTCGTTTTCATGCCTTCCATGAATTCGCTCATGCTGTCAGGGCCAACGCCGTAGAGTCGGCAAAGAGAAGCCCCCGCCAGAGCGCAGGAGTAACCGTTTGGTTGCGGCAGGTCGGGTGCATCGACGTAGATAGAGCCATCGGGAATTTCGATGGCGAGCCTGGCGGTTTTGGACGACTTCGAGAGGCTGCGCGCTATCTTGTGGGGTTGCGTGCCGAAAAGCGGATAAGCGGGCAGTTCGGGAGGGCTGATCTTAATCGCGTTTCTCGGCAAAACTAATTGACGCTTAATCATGATCCAGCTCCTTTGGAGTTAGAGGTGCAAGCCAGCACGCATTCCAGAAAATTCCGGAATGAGCTTTATACCAATTGCTGCGTTAAGCCTGGCTGTTTGCTTGCAAGACCTAGTTGGAGAAAAAAAAGATACACCCGAGTCTAGAGCCTTCACCGGCGCGTAACCAGTGGGTGCTGCCCGTGGGAAATCTTCAATTCGCTTTTTAGTCCGCGCCCCTGACTGGAAAGCAGGCTTTTGCAAAGCTGAATCGCGAATTATCAGATATGCGGTTAACCACACTTGATACCGTTGAAGGTCCATCGAAGCTAGCGCTATGTATCTAATTTGCCTTGCTGCAAGAATTGCGAAAATAGAAGTAGAGCAAATGCCGGGCCTACCCTCTCGAAAGAAAGATAGGCCCGGCAGCGCTCGACTTCTAGTTTTTCAAGCCAAGTTTTTTCTTGGCCCAGTAGAGCTCAAGTCCGTTGGCGATTGCCACACAAAACTTGTGCTGGTATGAAGGCGTAATCAGATTGCGCCGGTCAGGTCGGTTTGTGATATAGCCGGTTTCGATAAGCAGGCTTGGGACGTTAGGATTGTTTAGCACCCAGAAGTTGCGGGTGAAAATGCCTTTGTCCGTCGCTTTGAGCTGCTGAAGCAAAATACTGTGCATTGTGTGAGCAAGCATGCGGCTGCAAGCCTCTCTGAAATATGTTTGCAGTCCGCCAGAGCTGCTCTGGGCAACCGAACTGTTCACATGGATGGAAATGAAAATGTCCGGATTGACCTTAGTGACGATGGCGCTGATGTCCGAAAGTTCAAGGTCTACCTTGTCGTCTTCGCGAGTGACGATTACCTTGGCACCTCGTGCTTTGAGCACTTTTCTCAAGTGTAAGACGATTTGCAATGTGATGTCTTTCTCGCGAATACCCAATCGAACAGCGCCAGGGTCGTGTCCTCCGTGGCCGGCATCGAGAAGAACAGTTTTGCCTTTCCACAAACTGCGGTCGGAGTTTGCTGCAGAGTCACTTGCTTGCTTTGTGGCATTGGCCGGCGTCTGAGTGCTGCTATTGGTCTGAGTCGTGCTGTTTGTCGGAGTCTCTGTTGTGCTGTTTACCACACTTTGTGTGGTATCGGCCGGAGGCTCTGTCGTTGCGTTTGCCGATGACTGCGTTGTGGCATCCGGCATAGTTTGTGTTGTGCTGTTCGGCAAAGGCTCTGTGCTGTTGTTTGCCGAAACAGGTTTTTTGACGTCGGTCTGAGTCTGCTTAGTAACTTTGCTGCTACCATCAATAAGTGGTTGAGCTTTTACAGTTCCACCAAGGATTATTATTACTAGCAGAAACCAGAAAATGCTGAGGGCAAAGCCCCCCAACAGGTCTTTATGCTTGGAAATTTCCAGGGCTTTGATATAGACCACATCCCTTCTATATTTGGATCGTTTTGCTGGTAGAAACGGAAGGAGACCGCGCCATTGCGAAAATGGCACGGTCTCCTTCAGACAGAAAGAAAGCTAGTGCGCGAAGACCTGCATGAGCTCGCTGAGCGTGCAGAAACCGTTGTGCACTTTGTTTATCATGATGCAGCCGTCCTCTTCGAGGTTGTAGACAGCGATGCAAGGAATGCCGCCGAGGCTCTTGCTGTCCTCTTCATCCTGGATGAGGTCGATTTTCACGAAGTTCATCTCGTTGGAGTACATTGCTGCAAGCTGCTCGAAGTAGACTTCTTGCACTGCCGACAGAAGTGAACTGCTGTCGTAGTAGAGGGTCACTACCGGAAGTCCGCTGGCCTGCATCAGTGGTAAAACCTCGTCGGCAGTGACCTTCCGGCAGTGCGACTTGATATTGCCGTTGGCCTGATTTTTCATCGCGGCTTGGAAGAAGTCGTAGATCTCCTCGTGTGTCAGCGCACCTACAGCCGAGTTGAGCACTTTGAGTTGGCCGTTGGAGCCGGGCACAAGCATCAAGATCAGCGGAGTGCGTCCGACGTGCGTGCTGGTGGTGACGTCGGCGTCAACGTCGATTTTGTAGAAGCGGACAGTGTTGCTTACGTAGTCTCCCCAATTACGCGCAACATCTTCGATGTAGCGCTGCTGGCGTTCGGATGCGGGGTCGCCTTGCTTGTAATAGAGGATGAACATGCGTCCGCTGTTGGGCAGAGCGTCTTGAAGAACAGCGTCGGATGTGCTTTCGTGCCACATGATGTAAGGATAGGCCGACTGACTGCGCTGAGCCACTTCGTTTTGGGTTGGAGAAAGTGGGCTAGCAGCTGCAGTGCCGATGTTGCAGCTCAGAATGCTGAAAGTCGCAAGGGCCAGAGAGAGTTTGCTAAAGCAATTCATTTAGTTGTGTGTCCTTTCGATCTAAATCGTTTCGCAACCGTGTCAATAAAGACATCGATAAGATGCTTTTTTCCGTAGAGTTAGCCGGCGTAATGCTTTGAGTTTGGGCTGTTTTCCAGGGACTTGAGATAGATGCGAAACGTTATATCTACAAGCTAAAGATCCTCAGTTGAAAAACATAGTTTTTGTATTTCAATAAAAGGTTGCGGTCGCGGACTGGAAATGCGCCAAGAAAGGCTTCTGAAGAGCTTCTTGTAAATGCCGGTCGTGAATCAGAATTCTTTTGCTAAGCGTGAAACTACTAATTGCTTGAAATCGAAAAGTGCTATTAGAGCTGCGCAAGTAATTTGCTATTTAAGCTAGCGACCCAAAAAAGACCCGAAAACGACCGATTTATGCCGCTCTAGCTTAGTAGGCTCTTAGCTAACCGGAATTGGTTGGGTTTACGTTTGTAATGTACTTAGGATTTCACCATGCTGAAAAATGACCACGTGCGAAACAATTATCTTGAAATGGGAATAGCTGCGTGCAAAGCAGGCAGGCTCGCTGAAGCAGCCACAATGCTCGAAGCCGGAATGCAAGAATGTGATCGCTTGAACTTAAAAGACCTGGGCACAGCGGCAATTTTGTATAACCTTGCAGTCGTCTATCATAAAAGTGGTATCACAGCTCCACTCGAAAAATTGCTGCTGCGCTGCTTAAAGCTCTGTCGTCGTTATGGAGGTAAAGAACATCCGACTTTGCCGATGGTATCACGCTTGCTTGCAGATCAATACTACAAAAATTCGAAGTACGAGCAGTCTGCACATTTTTACAGACAAGCATTGAAGAGTCCGTCTCTTTCGCCTGCAGACCAGGCTGACTGTCTTGTACGATTGTTGGCTATAGAAAATGCTCTGGCAAATCGCGACCGAGTAGAACAAATATGCCAGGATATTTGTTCGCTAAAAATCAACTATTTTGAAAGTAACAAAGCGCTGGCTGTCGGTTCGCAGGTTATTGCCATCGGTGCAATCTAGGGGCTCTGTACTTACGGGGTGAGAGTTGGTTTTTGTTGTTTTGAATTGAAGAAGTCTGGTATGTGCGTTACGACATGCTGGCTTACTGCAGCGTCTTCTTTTGCTGCGGCTGCAAAGTCTTTCTTGTCTAGAAGCACTTTGAGGAGGCAGGAATGATATATCACATTGTTGGGATCGTCCTTCAATGCCTCTCTGTATTCCTGTTCTGCGGAATTCAAATTCGCTGTTTCAAAAAGTGTGTCTGCTAGAGCCGCATGCTCTGCCGCACGCTTTTCATCTTTGCCTAATGAGTCGAAGTCGAATTTGGGTGGACGTGTGGAAAGACCTGCTGTAGTGGACATGGCGGGACGAATCTGGTTGAATATTTTTGCCTCGACCAGAGCATCAGCAAATTTCTTTTGTTTCCACAAAAAGGTTGCGATGTTTGCATGCATTTTGCACAAAGCAATTAAATAGTTGCCTCCGCTGGGTAATTGGCGACCTTTAAACAACTCTTCTGCCTTCAAGTATGCTTCGAATGCCTTTTCAGAGTAACCTGAGCTGTTTAGCGAGTTGGCTAATTCAATTTGTGCGTTTACAGATTTAGGGCATGCAGCTGTCCATTGTTTGCATATTTCCAGTCTGCTTTTGGGATCTTTTGCGGCTGATGCCAGTTCTAATAAGTGTGTGTAAACAGGGCTGTTGTGCGGGTTTAGCTGAGCAGAATGTAAAAAGGCTTCCTTTGCTTTGCTGTATTCGCCTTTGCTTTTTGCGATTACACCTTGAATGAAATATAGCTCGCTTGAATTTGGACGCATTTTTGCAAGATAGCTCAAACTGGCTTCAGCATCGGCTTTAGAGCCGAAATACGATTGCATAAGTGCCCAGTTAACAAAAGCCTGGCTAGAAAGTCTTTTGCATTTGAAGCATTCTTTGAATTCTTTGTCTGCAGCTTTGATGTTGAGATTTTTCATTTCAATCATCGCTATGCAATAGTGCCAGAGCGGGTCTGTCGGGCAGATTTTACTTGCGTCTTGAAATGCTTTTATGGCATTGCGTGTGTTCTTTGCTGCTGATTCTGCTTTCCCTAAATAAATAATCTTGAGATAATTTGAATCGCTCAAGTCAGCAAGTTGTTTGAATGTTTTGGCAGCAAGCTCAGGCTCATCAGTAGCATCATAGATATTTGCCAGCTTGAGTAGCGCTTTTTGATCGTCTTTGTATTTGCTTGTGTATTCTTCGAGCAAATCAGTAGCGTCGATTGAATAGTCTCGCTCGTGTGCCAGAAATGCCTTTGCTCTGAGCGAAATTTGAGGGTCGCTGCTTTTGCTGAGCTGCTCATACTCGGCTTCGCATTCTTTCCAGAGCCCATTGCGAAAGAAATAATCCGCTTTTTGAAACTTGCATCGAATGTCGTCAGGGTTTAGCTTTGCTGCGATAGAAACTGCTTGCAGAGCGGCGGCGTCGTTTTCGTCCAGCCTAAATGCCAATGCAATAGTTCGCATAGTTAATGCTGCTGAAGCGTTATCTTTAGCTTCTAGCGCCCGGTTGAGAGCCGGAGTCAAATTTCTGATGGCTTCGTCGCATCTTAAATTGTTCAACGCTTCCATGGCGGCTGACTGCGTTGCTTTCTTGTCGCTTTGATCTGGCGCAGCTGATGCTCTCAGCTGCGGCACAAGTAGGCAGAGCGCTGAGAGAGCTAAAACCAAGGAAGTTTTGATTGCTGGATTATTTGCCTTTTCGTTTGTCACGGAAAAATTCTTGTAGAACATGGGAGCATTCTTCCTCTAGTATGCCAGCTATGACTTCGGGTGTGGGAAGTGACTTTCTTTTTGCGAAAAGATTAAATGCAGACCCGGCAGCCCCAGACACGGGGTCGTAAGCGCCAAAAATGACAGACTTCATGCGAGTTTGGATTATGGCTTCTGCGCACATTGGACAGGGCTCTAGGCTGCAAATGAGGGTGCAGCCCAGCAGGCGCCAGCTGTCCAGTTTGGCGGCTGCAATTTTGATAGCTAGAAGCTCTGCGTGACCGAGGGGGTCTTTTAATGTTTCTCTCTGGTTGAACCCGGCTGCGATTATTTGATCGTCTTTGACAATAATTGCTCCGACGGGCACGTCAGCGCCACAGCAAGCCGCTTGCTCAAGTGCAAGTCTCATATATTTTTCTATTTTGGAAATTTCCAAATTTTTTTGTCCAAAATTCGAATCTTGAGTATACAAATAATTATCAGCTGACGCCCAGAGAAACACCAACTGCAATGGCGTGCTCTATGCGTGAGTCTGAAGTTTCTGATGTCATCGAGATCTCTTCCAGGGGTGGGCGGGGTTTCAAGATACAAAAGAAGCATTCAAATACTACTAGAAGACCGTTACGTAAGTAGCGGTCTTTCTTTTTTGACTTTATTTGTCTAGAGATATTTCTTTGTCACGCCAAGGTCGAGAGCAAAACGGTAGCCGATCATTTTGTACATCAATTTAGCTACAAGGAATGATGGCGCATGAAAGCCTTCAATTGGCGCATATTCAACGATGTCTGCTGCTACTACGTTTTTCTTGATGCAGAGTTGTTTGATCAACTCCATCAGTTGATACCAGCCGATGCCACCGGGCTCTGGCGTGCCTGTTGCCGGCATGACAGCTCCATCTAAGCCATCAACGTCTATGGTGAGGTAAACATTGTCTGAGAGAGTGGAAATGATGTCCTGAAAGTTCCATTTGTCTTGATGGCGGGCCCAGTAAATGTGTATGTTGGGCTGCTCTTCTTCCATCCAGTCTGCTTCGCTTTTACTGATGTTGCGGACACCTACCTGGGTGATATTTGGGTTTGGCAGAGCTTTGTAGAGCTGGTAGCTGACGCAAGCATGGCTGTAAGTCTTATCTTCATAGCTTTTACGCAGGTCTGCGTGTGCGTCGATTTGCAAAATCGAAAGGTCTGGATATTTGCCGATGCAGGCGTTTACAGCGCCCAAAGTCAGTGAGTGTTCGCCGCCCAGAATTATGGGAAACTTGTTGAACTCTACAAGTGGTGAAACTGCGTCTTGCAGAGCTTTGAACGGAGCTTCAGTTTCGTTTGTCTGGGGCTCCATAATGACAGACTCTGCGGTCTGGATGCCGACCACATGTGGTTCTACCCAGAGTTCGTCATCGAAAAGCTCAACTTGCTGACTTGCCTCAAGAATGGCTGCCGGACCATTTGCTGTGCCTTTGCCATAGCTTGTTGTTGCTTCGTATGGACAGGGAACAATGGTAACTCGAGAATTTTCAGGGCTAGAAAATTCCGGTGGCAAACCGAAGTAATTGACTGACTCTTCGCTCATGGAAACTCCCGCAAAGTGACCTGGGTGAGAGGCATTTATACCATCACCGTCGGACCATTCCCACCCCTTGACGTTTCGATCTTATTTGAAATCGATGATATAGGTGAAATCGGGCGCGTCGCTGACCGACTCAGGTTCGCTTTTCCAGAGTTTCAAATGAGCCCGGGCAGGAAGTTGCAAAAGGGTGTTTTCATCAAACTCTCGCACGTGCGGGCTCATGTTGTTACATCCACCGGGATAACCGCAGCTGCCGCCGCAGTGCAAAAACTGAGTAATTTCAACCGCACCGACTGAAGGCCAGCGTTTGATGCCGATTGATTTGTGCGGGTCTAAATAAATATAGCGATAGCCGAAGTCTCTGGCGTTGTATGCAATAAGGCTGAAGCCCGTGATTGCTGTTCGGTGCGCCCGCATGCGGTCTTGATATTGCAATAAGGCTTTGTTGAATTTAGTGATGTCATAGGTAACCTGGGCGCTGGCAAGCTTTGCATTGAAAGTTACCGGGCCTGATTCCCACAAAAAAGGAAATGCTGGGTTGTGCAGGTCGTTTTCTGTGACCCCACGTCCCCATAGTCCGATGCTGTTCGCTTCTGCTGCGACAAGTCTGAATGGGTTCAAGATGTAGTCAGATTCTTTGCTCGGGCCATCAATTGCGTGCGCTCCCTCGCGAAATACTTGCATTCCCCAGACGCCCCACCAGGGCTTTTTCGATTCGCACATGCCAAAAATTGAATCGGATGGTTCATACATGTCAGACAGAAAGCTTTTGTACTTATACACGGCATTGCTGCGCGTCTTGTAAAGCTGTTCTTGGGTGATGCCGTTAAAATTAACCAGGCCCTGGATAGGCACATTTACAGCACCGGGCACCTTGCTGGCATTTCTCAAAGCCAGTTCGTTGGCCTGCGCCGGTAAAAGTGACAAAAGGGACAAGATAGTTAAAATGGCAGCTTGAGCCGTTTTTCGCATTAGTTTATTCGTCACCAAGTGGCGGGAATTGCATATATCTAATTTGCACAACTGTTTTTCCCTTCGACTTGTCAGCACTTGGAGAAATCATGACGTGCACTGACGAGCCGTCTCTAATTCTGCGGCCAAGAAGCTGGGTATTCCTTATGTTTGCCGGTTGCACCGACCACCCATATTGGGTCAGGGCACCGCTGTACCAGTCGCGAACCATGTCCGGTGGGTCTTTTAGCGCAAAAGTTTGCACTATGCAGTTATTTCCCTGTCCAAGCGACGAATACTTGAAAGCTCTCATAAGTTTCATGCCGCCACGTTGCGCTGGATATATCGGCATGTTGGGAATCGTAATTGGCTTGTCTACTACGGTAGATTTGAACTGAGCTTTTTGGCGCTTAATTCTGGCTTCTTTAGTTTCACCTTGTTTTGCTGGTTGTCCCCAGTTTTGTGCTAAAGCCGGCTGCCAGAGGCAGGCTATGGAAAGGGCGATTAAAGATAGTTGGTAGTAAGAATGCAAAACCATACTCCGATTTACCGCTGATGATAGATCATGTAAAACTGCTCTGTCTACCCAGATTGAGATTTTGTCTTGAAGAACGAACAGGGAGGGTTTCCCCTCCCTGTAAGTCAGGTGCCTCTCTGGAGGCTAAACTTAGTCTCGGTTGTTGAATGCCAAGCTGCCGTTGGCAGTGCTTGTTTCGGTGAACTTGACGATACCAAGTAGTCCGTATGCACCGCTTGCTGCCTGATATGTAGCGGTGTCAGTGGCTGAGATATCGCCGCCGTTGTCGTCTCCAGCGCTAGCCTGAGTTCCCCATGTCGTGAAGAGTCTGTCATGGATTCCGTAGGCATAGTACGGGTTAGCGACGCCTTGCAAGATTGAATAAGTAAGCGGGTTAGGACCATGCTTCTTGCCGTCTGGCAATTGGTGTTGTGCGCTTTCTTTGCTCACATATCCAGGGCCTGTAGTGTCGATTGTGATTTCGCCGCTTGTATTCATGTAGATGTAGTATTTCATCCCAAGTGCAATTGGGAAGCTGCCTGGCTGGTCACCTGGTAGGTTGAGCCAATTGTCAATTTTGGAGCCTTTGCTGACATCTGCAGCAGGATTGATCTCTTTGATTCTTTGTTTGATGAATGCAATTGCTTCATCAGCAGCAGCGGTTTGTTTTGCTTTAGATCCCGCTGTTGATTGTTCAAAGAGTTCTCTGACTGAACCATCTCTGGTCACCTGGCACGAATTGGCATTGCCAGATTTGTGCACTGTAGCTGGAACTGCATCAGGTGACATTCCGAAGCCGCCACCGGGAGGTCCTTGCCAGGCGTACTGATTGTCAGCCGACGGCAAGCCCTGGTCGTAAATACGAATTCCAGTTGGGCCGAAGCTGTAATTGTAGTCAGCTTGTGGACCGCCACCATGCGGGTCAGGACCGTAGAGGTCGATGATTTTGCATTGAGTCATTTCGCTGGCAGTAGCCTTGCTGGTGCTGATGCCGCCACCTGCAGTGGTAGCACCAGGGTGGTAGGCCTGGTCAAAGACATCGAGTGGAGCCGTGTTTTGTGGATTTGCATCTTTGACACAAATTGGGTCGCCGTTAGGTGCGCTGCTGTTGTTGTCTGTGCAAATGACCATGCTGCCTGGAGCGCCATTGGTGTATGGGATTTTGGCTGCTTGAGTCACTGTTGTTAGTTTGTTGCCGTTTTGGTCGTAAATGGCGTCAAATGCAGGGTCTTTACCCGGAGTGGGTGTGAAGTTGCTTTCGTCGTGCTTGTAACCCTGCCATTTGTCAATCTGGTCTGTGATGCTGAAGAAACCGGTCTGTTTGTCCACACGGATACCGGGGCCTAATTCGTGAGCGGCTACGTTATCTGTGTTTGGTGATTTACCTGAGAATGACTGGGTGTCAGAGTTGTCGATAACGATGTAACCGTTTGGAATCTGCAACTTAAATGAAGGAGCAGGAACGCCGACAATTGATACTGAACTTACGTGTGCATCAGCCAGGTTCGAATTGCCTGTGACGGCTCTGTCCATCTTGGCTATGGCGCCAATACGGAATGCGTTAGGTGGAATCCATACTTTGCCTTCGCCTGGTTGAGTCAGTTGTGCGTTGAAAGTTGTGGCTGACTCAAGGTGAGGTTGTTGATTTGGGTTGTTTGGTACCAGGTAGAAAGTCAGTGAATTGGCACCTGAACCGATTTTGATTGGCGTGTAACCTGCCAGATAAGTTTGTCCGTTAGGACCGTGTACGAAAGCGTCTGCTGGCAATGCGACGGCGGTAGATGATTGAGAGTAGTCAGACTGCGGTAGCACGGCAGCCGGTGCCGGCTGTCCAGGAGCTGGTGCTCCCGGAGGAACGAAGGCTGCTGCGTCGAGGTCGGAAGCGGTGAAGTCTGTCTTACGTGAGTTCAAGTAGCCAGCCTGGAAGTCGTCTGGATTGTAAATTGGCGCACCTTGACCGCCCAACATTTTGAGCACGTTGCCTTCGACCAGTCCGTATGCCTGAGCTGCCCAATTGTCTGGTCCGCCTTTTGAGAGCAGACCTTTCAGTTGAGCACCAAGACTGGTGTCGGTGCCCTCAACAAACTTCCATGCCTCGGTGGCGTTGTCCCACATAGTCTGGCTGCCGTCTGCTTCGGCGTTGAGTGCAACTAGCATGGCTTGACCAACCATGCGATTGAAGTTGAGCAGGTTGACACCAATACCCATCCCTGTCTGCGGAAGACACCTTCCCCTGTCGTCCCCGAGCAGAGCTGTCTCGTCTACGAACGGAGCCTTGATTGCCAATTTCGAAACGTTCAAGGAGCCTGAATCGGCCGCATGTTGTGTTTCGCGATGACCGCCGAATATTAGAGTCATAAAAATGAATCCAATGCCCAGAATCGCCATCACGATTGTGCACGCTACGACTAATGAAAGTGTAGAACCCTGTTTATCACGCATCTTCATAGTAAAACTGCCCCACAGAAGAGGAAAGATTATTAGCCAATCTTAATTAACCCTATTTAATGTTGTATCGTATGGGGGCAGTTTTGTCAATTGAGGCTGGCTCAAGAATTCTGCTAAACTGAGTTGCTAGAAAAGCCCTGCCAGAGAGCTTGAAGGGGATCCAACAGTGACTCGCTGCCTTACTATCATTATATTTCTAATCATTGTAATAATGGGCATCCCGCAAAAAGGGATGGCAAACTCATGCCACGATATTCATACAAAACTGCTTTCGGGCCAGCCTGCCACTAATGCAGATGTCGATTTCGTAAACAGTGAGCTACAGGCAGATCCTGATAACGCCTATAAGAGAATGGTTGCCGGGGAAGTGCTCACATCGCTCGGACTCTTCGGATTGGCTAAAGAACAGTTTTCTGCTGCAGATAAGCTGAAAAAAGATTTCGTGCTTACGCAGTTCAAAAGTAACTTCGAAAGTACTCCTGTCGTGGCAAATCTGCATTTTGTCTATTTACAGGACATTTATCCGGACGACCCGGCAATTCTCTACTGCGCCGCACGTCGACGAATTTCAGCAGGCTATTTCAGCAAGCAAAAAATGCAGGAAGAAACGCAAATTGCTAGAGATAAGCTTGAAAAGGCTGCAGCGCTCAAAGATCCCTGGCCCGGTACTGAAGCCTTGCTGGCGACCATGGAATATCAAAATGGAAAAGTTGCTTCAGCGCTAGAACACGCCAATCGTGAGCTTGACCGTAATCCGGGGCAGCCAACTGCTACTCGAGTCAAAGTCATGGCACTCTGTCAGCTAGGCAAAAAGCCAGAAGATTTGATTGAGCTGATAAAGTCTGGAATTAAGAAAACTCCCTATGACCCTGACCTGAATTTGTATTTGGGCCGAGCTTATTTAGATGAGCGTAAATACAATGATGCGATTCTTCCATCAATGATGGGGTTCTGCCAGCAGTACGATGCTGCTTCTTCAGCTGAAGGCCGCAGGCAGGCATTTGAGCTGATACAGCACGCTAATAGAGATCTTCTTCTAGCCGGAATTGAAGCGGTGGTTAATCGCACACAAGATCCAGCGAGCGATGGGCGGAGTTTTAAGCCGACTTTGATGAAAATGAGGCTAGGCGATCTATTCATTAGTAATGGAGACGAGGTTGAGGGCTGCAAGCAACTGTTGGCAGCTCTCAAAATGCATCCACATTTTTCAGCAGCGATTGCATATAAGTTGGGCAGAGAGTACGCAAACAGGCACTACAATCAGAGGGCCTATGATTTCTTGCAAATTGCCTGCCGTTTGAATAAAAACGAAGACGATGCAATCAGGTATGACGCGCTGCGAAGACGGCTTTTCGCGGTTGCAAAAAACAGTCAGAAGGACATCGCGTTGCAGTTGAAAGCAATGCTTCCTTGCCCTGAATTGCCATAGCATTGTTTGGGTCTTGCGCTCTTTTAACGCGCTGTCCAGGCGCCGTCTACTGGAATGCTTGTGCCCGTGAGGTTTGATGCTTGCTCTGTGCAGAGGAAATAGCTCAATTCGGCAAGCTGCTCGATTTCAGTAAAGCGTTTGCTTGGTTGTTTTTCGCTGAGAAGAGCATCTGAGGCTTCCGCAAGAGAGAGCTTCTTTTCGGCAGCCAGTGCCTCGATTTGCTTTTGCACAAGCGGAGTTAAAACCCAACCCGGGCAAATGGCATTACAGGTGATACCATTTTCTGCGCATTCGAGTGCAACAACTTTCGTTAGTCCGACAATGCCGTGCTTTGCCGCCACGTAAGCGGCTTTATGCACTGATGCTACAAGACCATGCACTGACGCAATGTTTATTATGCGGCCATAGCCCTCTTTTTTCATGCCAGGCAAAAACAAGCGAGTTAGATGGAATGCTGCCGAAAGGTTTAGGGCGATGATCAAGTCCCACTTTTCGGCTGGAAATTCTTCGACTGCAGCTGTGTATTGCACTCCTGCGTTGTTAACCAGAATATCTACGCTGGGGAAATGTTTTCTGCATTCGTCGGCAAGTTGCTCTATTTCGGCAGTTTTGCTGAGGTCGGCGTAAACAAATTTAGCTTTAACTGCGTAGTCTTTTTCTATTGACACTCGTATGGCTTCGATTTCGCTTTCATTGCCAAATCCGTTCAACAATATGTTTGCACCGCCGGCTGCCAGACGCTTTGCGATTCCGAGTCCGATGCCGCTTGTAGACCCTGTAACCAGAGCCGTTTTTCCCTTCAACATGCTTTTTCTCCCTGCCCCAGAATGACGATTTTATCCCCTTTGGATGCTATTTGAGATTGACAAGAGTTAGCGCGAGTTCTTTCCTGTGGAGTCATTTTGCGCCGCGCAAAGGCCAGTGCAAGCTTCATTAAGCTTGCACTGTTTAAAATTTGATCGTGAATTCTTCAAGTTTTGAGGCGAATTGCTTTGCATGCAAGCAATTTCGGATGAGGTCGCCGGCTTAGTGCTAGCTGCGTCTTTGCATTGCAGACCTGTTGATGTTGTTGAGGCGTTGAATCAGGCGGCATGACCTCGCTAGTGTTTCGCCTGAATTTTGTTTGTTCTGTTTTCGCTTTTATAGAGGTTTCATCTCGTCGCCCGTTAGTTTTTTCAACTAGTTTCGACGCGAATTAGTGGATTTGTTTCCAGGCAATTTTGCCTGCTGTTTTTCTCAAGCCGCATTTTCTGCGGTTGTAGCTGCGCGCTGCGCAGATAGGAGTTTTACATGGAAAAATTTGAGTATGTAATTGTTGGCTCTGGGTTTGGCGGAGCCACAGTCGCTATGCGCCTTGCCGAAGCTGGTAAGTCTGTGCTGATTCTTGAAAGAGGAAGAAGATGGCGTGGAAAAAACATGCCGCATAGTTCTTCGGACAATCTGTCTTCAGTCTTTCCTGAGCCTGGCGAAAGCCATTTTCTCTGGGGGCGCAAATTAAGCAATCCTTTCAGGCAGAAACTGGGATTGTTTGATCTGAAGCAGTTTTTGCCCTTGCAATCTCTTGTTTCCGCCGGTGTTGGTGGAGGTTCTTTAATTTGGGCAAACGTGGTGGTTAAAGCTCACGAAGAAGCGTTTGCCCGTGGTTGGCCAGATGGTATCAATCTTTCTTCCTTAGAGCCGTACTACCAGGAAGCGGCTAAGTTTCTTCGTCCAGCGTTGATACCCGGAATTCCCGGTGTTGAAGTAGATCTTCATGGTCAACGCGTAGCTCGTGCTGAGTTGCACAAGTTGGCTGCAGAAAGGCTTGGATTGCCGTGGCAGCCGTGTGAGGTAGCCGTTAATTTCGCAGACGTTTCCAGAGCAAAGTCGAATGGTTTTGGCAATGCAAGGCAGATGGGCTGTAACTTTTGTGGGCTTTGTTCAGCCGGCTGCCCGCAGAATGCGAAAAACACTGTTGACCTAACTTACATAGCTCGCGCTGAGGCCTATGGTGCAGAGCTGCGTCCATTGCACGAATTGAGCTTGCTGGAGGAGCTTAACGGCAAATATTTGCTGCGGGTGAATAGATATGAGATTGATGGACGGCTGGCGGAAAGACTCACGATTGAGGCTGAGAATCTTGTGCTATCTGCCGGTACTTTTGGCAGCACAGAGATATTGCTGCGCAGCAAGCGTGATGGATATTTGCCACACTTGAGTCCTGCTCTTGGGTCGCGTTTTAGCATCAATGGAAATGTATTGTCTGGAGCATTAAATCGCTATTCCGGCGGGGATGCACTAGATACAAACAATGGCCCGGCCGTTGCTAGCATGATCGATCTCGGTCGTTATGTGATTGAGGACATTGCCAATCCTACCTGGGCAGCTGGCATGGTAGGCGGCTCGTCTTTGAGCAGGGCTTACAATTTCTTGCGTCTTGTTTTTGGCGTAAAAATGAGTCCTGAAAAAGTAGCGTCACTTGCAAGCGATCTCCTCGTTTATGTGGGGGTAGGTCTCGACAGTGCAAGTGGGCGTATGCGGCTCAATAGGCTGGGACAACTGACTGTTGACTGGCCCGAAATTGCGTCCGAGCCGGCTATTCTGGCTCAACACCGCGCGCAAAGGGCTGTTGCTGAAGCGCTGGGACGCGAGTATGTGCCAGATCTTTTCTCAACTTTCGGGCGGCAGTTTAGCTATCACCCTTTGGGCGGTTGTTCTATGGGTGATGACCCTCGCAATTCTGTGCTTGATGCATTCGGGCAGGTACACGGGTACGCAGGGCTTTATGTGGCAGATGGGTCTATGGTGCCGACGGCACTGGGACGCAATCCGTCATACACAATTTGTGCACTTGCAGAACGTGTAGCTGAGCGCATGTTGGAGAAGGCGAAAGGGTCTGGAGCTTGCGCTGCGTCGCGGGCATTCTCTGGACTGCGAAGCTCTTAAATATGAAAAGTTCTTGTGTTGAGAGCAGCAGCTTTGTGGCTGCTGCTCGTGATTTTGCGCTGGCTGTACTAGGTACATCGGCGCACAAAAACCAGTGTGAGCAGAAAGAAGTTTGTTTCTGCCGGGAGTAATACATGAGTGCCAAAGAGTTGTTTACGGCTCTGCAAAGTCTGATGGGCAGTGACAAAGTCACGTCAGACAGCCGTTCCTTGGAAGATCATTCACATGATTATTGCTTGCTTGATTTGCAACGTCGTGTGCATGGCGTGGTGGAAAGCTTGCCGCATTGTGTGGTGAAGCCTGAGTCAATCGATGATGTGGTGAAGTTGATGTCCTTTGCCAACGAGCGGGCACTGCCTGTGGTGCCGTTTGGAGCGGGGTCGGGAGTTTGTGCCGGGGCTAAACCGCAGGCAGCTGCGATCGTTCTTGATATGCGGGCGATGCAGGACATTGTTTCTCTCAATGAAACTGCATTGACCGTCACTGTGCAGCCAGGCGTTATGGGCATGCAGCTCGAAAAATACTTAAACGCACGTGGCTTTAGCATGGGACACTTTCCGCAGTCGATAGAACTTTCGACAGTTGGTGGATGGGTTTCTACAAGGGCCTCGGGGCAGTATTCAAGCAAGTACGGCAGTATTGAAAACATGCTGGTGTCAATGAAAGCAGTCCTGGCGGACGGCACTTTGATCTCTACGAAAAACGCGCCGCGCTCTGCTTGTGGTCCCAATGTCAATGAAATCTTCATTGGTGCCGAAGGAAGTTTTGCTGTTCTGGTTGAACTCTGCTTCAAAATTCACCGGCGCCCCAAGCAGCGCAGTATGTGCGCTTTCGAGTTGCGCAGTATGAAAGATGGTTTGGACGTTCTGCGTCGCATTATGCAAGAAGGGTATAAGCCTGCCCTTTGCCGTCTTTATGACGCGCTTGATGCAGAGCGGCATTTCCCTGGCTGTGTAAGTCGGGGCAGCAGTCTATTGCTTGTTTTGTGCGAGGGTCCCCATTTTGTTGCTGAGGCAGAGTGCAAGGGTTGCGCTGCAATTGCAGTTCAGGCTGGTGCGCGCTCAATCGGCGAGGAACCTGTGCGACAGTGGTTGGGCAAGCGCTTCTATATTCCCAACCTGAAGGAGCTTGCTGAAGAAAAGGGCGTTGTTTTCGACACTATTGAAGTGTCTGGAAATTGGGATGTATTGCCGCGCATTTACGATGAAGTAATTGCTGCGCTCAAGCAGGTGCCTGGCTTGTACATGGCTTATGCACATAGTTCTCACAGCTATCAGCAAGGTGGCTGTTTGTACTTTAGCTTTGCAGTCAAAAAGCCAAACTGGCTGGGCAAGCAGCTTGCACAAAAGCTCACCGCAAAACATTTGGGACGCTTCAATTGCAAGTGCACTTTGGCTCATGTCGAGCGGTCTTACAGGCTTGCCTGGCAGAAAGTCATGGAGACAACGCTGAAAAATGGCGGCAGTATTTCTCATCATCATGGCATTGGCAAATTGCGCATGCCCTGGGTCGCCGAGGAATTGGGCAGCGCTTACAACGTGCTCAAAACTATCAAGAATGCACTTGACCCAAAAGGCATTCTAAACCCGGGCACGCTCTTTCCTGCCACAGGTGGAGGGGCAAGTTAATGCTTTCTTTGCGACGTTCGACAGCAGCCGACTTAAGTGAACGCTGCTTTGACTTCCTCGTGGTCGGCGGCGGCATCACCGGCTCTGGTATTGCGCAAGATGCAGCTAGCCGCGGGTGCACAGTTTTGCTTGTCGACAAAGGTGATTTTGCCTCGGGTACAAGTGGCAAGAGCAGCAAGCTCATTCATGGAGGCTTGCGTTATCTTGCTAACTTTCAATTTGCTGTGACGATTGAGTCGCTGGCTGAGCGCTCTATTCAGCAGAAAATCGCGCCTCATCTGGTTTGGGCAGTGCCTTTTACCGTGCCGACTTATCGCGGTAATGTTTTTGCAAATTTGAAATTGCGTTGTGGCTTGATGCTATACGATTTCCTCGCTGGGCGGGGCAATAAGCTGCGTCACAAGGCGATTAGTTCTGCGCAGGTGCTCAGCCTTTATCCTGGCATCAGGCGCAAAAATCTCAATGGCGGCTTGCTCTACTATGACTGCCGCACTGATGATGCGCGCCACACGATTGAGGTGCTGCGTTCTGCGGCGGAGCACGGGGCTCAACTGTGCAACTACATGAGCTTGCAGTCGACCATCAAAGCATCCAGCGGCAAGCTGCATGGCGCCTGGCTCAAAGATGAAATCTCGGGCAAGTTGATCAAGGTAAACGCTAAACAAATTGTCAACGCAACTGGCGTATGGACCGCTGCGACATCGAAAATTGCGGGGGCACATTTTGATGCTGAAGTGTTGGCGTCAAAAGGTGTGCACATTTGTGTTAGCCGTGAACGGCTGCCGATATTGGGAGCGCTTGTGATTCCCTCGCCGCGCGACTCGCGCTTTATTTTTGCTGTGCCATGGTATGACCGCGTTTTGATTGGCACCACAGACAGTGTGTATTCCGGTTCCTTGGATAAGCCTGTGTTGACTGACGACGAGCGAAATTACATGCTCGAGGCTGTTAATAACATGTTTCCGCATCTGCGGCTTTGCGGGCAGGACATCGTCGGGCAATATGCCGGCTTGCGTCCACTCTTGAAGAATGGCATTAAGGGCTCTAGCGCAGATTTATCTCGGCAGCACTGTCTGCAAGTTTCGCCCGAGGGGCTGATTTCAATTGCAGGCGGGAAGCTTACCACATACAGGCTCATGGCTAAGGAAACTGTAGATCTGGCGTTGAAAGTTATGGCTCAAAGTAAAGCTTTGCCGGCAAACTGGCGTCGATGTAAAAGTGCTGAAATCATGTTGGGTGGATTTTCGCCGGGCGACGATTGCAGCAAGATTTTGCTTCAATTGGAAAAAGAGGCGTTGGCGATGGGTCTGAGTGAAGATAGTGCCAGATATCTGCCTCGCGTTTATGGAAAACGCTGCCTAGAGCTGTTTCGAATCTTGCGTGATGAGCCGGGGCTTGCTGCGCCAATTGCAGCAGGACACCCATATGTAATGGCTCAGGTTGTTTATGCAATCAAGTACGAAGCTGCACAAACACTGGCAGATGTATTGTGCAGACGCATAAGGCTTGCGCTGCTCGACAGAGACACAGCTGTCAGTGTGATGGCAAAAGTGCATGACATAATGGCTGCGCATTTGGCTTGGCGTGCGGAAGACAGAGATATGAGACTTCTGGCGTGCCGGGCGGAAATGGAGTAAAAATCTATGTTTTTCAAAAAGGATTCTCTATACTTTGCAGGTCGCCGTCCACGCATTATGGCTCATCGTGGCGCTTCGGGCACCTGTCCGGAAAACACAATGCTGTCTTTCAAACAGGCTCTCAGTGATGGTGCCGACGTACTCGAGATGGATGTGCAAGTAAGTGAAGATGGCGAAGCGGTTGTGATTCACGACCCCAGCGTTGACCGCACTTGTAATGCGCACGGTTTGGTCAGGCAGTTCAAATATTCTGCATTATGCAAGTTCGATGCAGCATATCGGTATACCGCCGATGGTGGCATCACTTTTCCCTTTAGAGCTAAAGGGGTTTGCTTGCCGAGATTTGAAGACGTTCTGCGGGACTTTCCCCGTACACCGATTAACGTTGAAATCAAAGACTCCAGCCCAGTATTGATAAGCCGAATGAGCCAACTCTTGCGAAAGTACGGGCGCTTTGATGAGGGTTCTGTTCTTGTGGCTGCCGATAGTCATCAAATTATGCAGGCATTTAGAAAGGCTGCTCCCGAAGCAATCACCGGCAGCAGCAGTAGGGAGGTTTATCGATTTGTGATTGGAAGTTGCTTGCATTTGCCCGATTGTTTTATTCGGCCTGCTGGTTATGCCTTTCAAATTCCGGCGACAAAAAAGGGTCTGTCTATTGCCGGCGCTACTGTTATAAAACGTGCGCAGGACATGGGCGCAGAGATTCATGTCTGGACTGTGAATGATCCTTTGCAGATGAAGTCTCTAATAAAGCTCGGTGTGGATGGCATATTTACAGACCACCCTGCTTTGATGAAAAATTTGCTTAGCCAGCGCAGTGTCTGAACAGTGCTGATGGGAAGGACGGCTGATTGTTGGCCGTCCTTCCCATTTATTTTCTGTAATTTTTTAGCTTTTTGCACTTTTTCTTTAGTTTTTGATTTTGTCTGGCTTGGTGGCGCTCTTTGCCTCTCAATTATGAGCCGCTAGTGCAAGCTCTACACTAGAGTCGAAGGGATGATATGGGACTATTACGATTGTCTCTGTGCTCGGTTGTCGCGGCGCGAGCCCCTGTCCATGCTGGTTTTGGGGCTTGCAATATTTGTTTGTTTTGATTGCTATGCGGCGTTGCTCTGTGTGAGCCTTAGTTATCCATTTTTCCCATTCCGCAAATCACAGGTTAGCCAAGCCCCCCAATATTCAGAGCTCTTCGCAAATATTTTTTTTCGCTGTCATAGGGCGAAGAGTTCTCTTATTGGCTGCTTCTAATCTGTGCGTCAACCTTGCGCGAGTGCTTCAGTTTCAAACTCTTTCAGAACAGGAGATGCTATGGAACCAAGAGTGAAAAGCTCTTTGGACGAGCAACGCGTTTGGCTTGCGCCAACGTGGATCGACGATGATGTGCCGGCGGTAAATTGCGCTCAACTTGAGCGAACGCTGAATCGTCTTGGTCGCAACAACCGCGTCAATTTTTTCGTGACCTGCACGCGCCAAGAAGACACCGGCATGAACGCTGCGCTGGTTGCCACAAGCCAGTTGCAGACCTACAGTCGGCAGCGCGGATTTCCAGTCAACGACTACGTCGTGCTGGCTCTCGTGCGCAGCAAGCGCAAGTACCCCCAGACCGGGCTTCACACCTATGCCGCCGGCATGCGTGTCGGCCGTGTCTTGCGACTGGCTGGCTTCACCGAAGCCGACCAGGCGCGAGTCTTGAACGAGGCGGGTCGCTGGCTGCAGTGGGACAACCCTGAGCCCAGCCCGCAAGAGTTCATCATCGAAGTCTGCGGCAAAGTCTGCGAAGAACTGTCCGAGGTCTACCGGGGTCGTTCGACCCGCTGCTAAGTCAAGTTTGGCGTGAATGCTCATCTGTGAGCGTTCAGCAATTCAAGATTCATCTGCAGCAGAGTGAGTGTCCTGTGTCGGGCGCTCTTGCTGCTGCATCACACCTTCGTTGGAGTTCATTTCCATGACGAATTCTGTCAACTACGGTCGCCGCGGTCAGGCGAATCCCCTGGTCTTCGGCGGCATCGCAGTCGCGGCGGTGGTGATCATCGGCATCATCATCTTCGCCGTGCGTCACCACAGCAAAGAAGTCGCGCGCACCAGCACGCAGGCGCACATCGCCGCTTGCAACGCGTTCCAGTCCCAGATTCAGCAAGAGAAGGGTCAGCTGTCCGGTGCCGGGCTCAAGTTCGACCCGTACCAGAGCCGTTTCGATGAAGCGGTGCGTGAGCAGAAGAAAGCCGAAGCCGTGGTCGACCGCGACCCGCATCAGGCTGAGCAAGTCGCAACCGATGCCGAGCATCACTTCCAGGCTGTTCTGTCTGACTTGCAGCTTGCTGTGCAAGTGAAGACCGACAAGACTGGCACCGATGCTCTGGCGAATGCCAGAAGCCGTGTTGCAGACCAGCGCCGGCTGACTGTCAATTACGCTTATCCCGGCATCGCGGCGATCAAGTCTGATACCTATCGACTGGACGAGCAGGGTTACAATCCTGACAGCAACCTGGGTGCTGCCAGCCGCTTGCTCGGCACGGTCGAACCCAAGCTCGAAGCCGGTAAGCCGCAGGAAGCTGCGTCTGTCCTGCACGAGGCAAAGACTGAATGCAGCAATGCTTTGCGTTGCATCGACGTCACTTTGTCGAGCAAAGAGCGCGTCGAAAAGCAGATGAATTCCATTCGCTCCAAGTGCGAAAGCGCCGACAACCGACTGGAAGCCGAAGTTCAGCAAGCTTATTTCGCGCAGCAGTTCGTCACCGCTGCCAGTCGCATGGACTCGCTGAACAAGCTCATCGAAGACCGTCGGGAAACGCGCGAGTTGGTTGTTTTCTGCCAGCGTCTGTCGGGCGATGTCGGGCGAACTGTCGATGACAACAGCGATTACACCTCGCCTGCCACCGACAATGAGTACCAGTCGTTGAAGAATCAGCTCAGCACCTTGTCCGAAGCCAGCAAGCAAGCCACTGCAAACTGGGCTGACCTGCGCGCGCAGGCTCAGCAGTTGGAAAAGAGCTTGAATGCGGTGAAGGAACGGGCTGCGCAGGCGCACAAGGACTACGACGACGCCTTGTTCGCGGTGAAAACTCTGCGCAATTCGTATGAAGACGCTGACCGAACTGCCAATCCGCCGCTGAGCTGGTTTGCCCAGAGCCTGCATCCGGACGTCAGCAACACCGTGAAGGATCAGGCGAAGGAACTCACCGAGCAGCAAACCCGGCTTGAGCGCTTGGTCAAGCAAAGCAAGCAAGACTGGCGCCAGATCAAGGCTGATGCTGAAGCTGCCAGCGCCAAGTTGAACGACCTCAAGAAGATGCATGCTGAAGACATGCAGCGGCTTGACGAATTGAATCGCCAGAAAGACCTGCTGAAGCGCGTCACGTCCTACGGTCGATACAGCTCTACCATCAATGGCAAGACCTATGATGCCGGCGAAGTCTGCCGTCGTGATCGCGATTTCAACAATCACTGGGACGATGCCAGCAGCCGTGCGGAAGCTGCCTTGCGGGCTTGGCGCCTGCGTGAGCGCATCGGCTTTGACGAAGCGATGAAGTCCTTGAAGCAGGAAATCGGCAAGTTGAATAGCCTCGGCTACTACAACATGCTGCGTATGCTGCGAGACAGCAAGGACATGGTTGCCCAGCGAACTGCGTGGAGCAACGGTTATCGCGACGACAAGAGCAGCAGCGAATGGGTTGATGGTTTCGTGTCGAAGCGAGCCGTCGGCGCCAATGGTCTCTGGGAGCCGGATACCACCAGCAGCACTGGTGGCAGCGCGGACTTCGGTCCTGCGCCGGACTTCAAAGCTCCGTGGAACTGAGCTTCGTTGACCGTTAGTTAACCCGGGCGGGAGCCATCCATCTCGATGGTGGCTCCCGCCCTCTGTCGTAGTATCGAAATCCAAAACCAATTACAGGGAGAGTCGAAGATGCGTAAACTTGTGATTGCTCTGGCGCTTTGCGCCTCGTGTTTCGCCACCGGTTGCACCGCGGTTTATGTGCGCGAACCTGTTCGCCACATTCAAGTCACGCCCGCCATGCCGCAGCAAGACCTGCCCCCGCGCCAACCCGTGCACAGCACCCCCGGCCAGGAATCGCCGCCGGCGCTGTACTTCTTCCGCTTCGGCTGGTAACCCAGCCTTACCCTGGGGGAGATTGGCTCACAAAGCCCGTCTCCCCCAGTTTTTGTTATTTTGCAATATACGATACCGCATAGTATGATAATCACATACTTCAAGGATTGTAGGGGCGACGCCATGCGTCGCCCGGAAGTTAAGTAGCGGTTCTCGCTTAGACAGTTTCGCCCTATGAATTGGCGGGCGACGCCATGCGTCGCCCCTACAAGAGTCCCGCTACTGCTTATCTTTCGGCTTCTGAACGTCGCCCGGTATGCTGCCCGTATTTTTTTCCGCGCCGTCGATAATAACGTCATGCAATCTGTCGTTTGAGATTTGCTTGCCCCATCCGTTGCCGCCGCCGCCTGTTGGGGTGTTCATCCATTCGCGCTCGCCGACGACTTTGTTGCCTTCTTTTACTGTTTCCTTGCCGACACTGATGGATAGGTTATCTTTGCTGGCGCCACCTTTGAGTTCAAAGCGTCCTTGCGACTCCGATGTTTCTACTGTTGTTTTAGAGCCGCTTCTACCGCCACCGCCGCCACCACCCTGAATGGATGATTCAATCTTCATTTCAGAGCCTTGTGCCTTGAGTGTGTCGTTTACTTTGTTGACCAGAGCTTCGGCTTTGTCTGGCCCTTGCTGCATTGCTTTGCCAATTGAGCGATTTATATTTTGCCGGTCTTCGCCTTTGCCAAAGCCGTCGTTAATGATCATAGTTCGTGCAATTTTTTCTGCTTCTGAATTGATATCGTATTTAGCAGGCTGCTTTTCCGCAGGACCCCTTTCCGGCTTCGTCTGTCCAGCGACCATGTCAAATAATTCAGCGTGCATTTTGTTGTGGGCTGAATTTGTGTCGCCGTTTTTTCCTGCGCGCTCTTCTGGTGGTGGCGGTACGTCTTTCATGTTTAGGCTAGCCTCAGACTGCAACTATGCTTTTTATACCCAGACAGGGTTCGTTTAATGTTGCGCTTGGCATCTGGCTGTTTTGTAGCACAGGCATTTAAAAGTCAAAAAGGCAAAAAAAGGTCGAAAATGCAAAAAAATGACGGAGGGGTGCAAAACAAACAGGACATTGTCCCGTTCGCTTTACACCCCTCCAGGTTCATCGAGATGGCAGAAACCATTTGTTCTGCGCATCTCAGTTCGCCAGTCGCTGAGCATGAAGTCGTAGTTTCTCAGGACTTTGCCTCCTCGTCGAGCTTGCTGCAAGCCGCCTTGTAGCCATGTTCGACCATTTCTTCGAGCGTCCGAACGGACACGCCGAAGTTGGTCGACGCGACGTGCGACAGACCGGACTCAATGATGATGTGACCGGTAGGGTCCGGAAACTTCATGTTGAAGTACGGCGCCAGCATCATTTCACGCATGTGCATGAAAAGGTCTGACGGAGAAAGCCGCTCGCGGGGCATCTCGGTGGCAAGACCGATCTTCGAGACGATTGCCCGCTTTTCGCAAAGCATCGCCGGAATCGGATGGTAGTAGAAGCCGTCGATGAGCAGTTGCTTGGTCTCCGCGTGCCAAACCGGGCGAATGCCCAATCCGGAGATAGCGGCGGTCGAAGCAGCGAGGCCTTCCACGAGGTCGTAGTCGCTGCCTTCGAAAGTCACCGGTGTTTCGGTGTTGAAGGCATTGGCGGCGACGAGCACCAGGTTGGGCTGCGGCTTGAGCTTGAACTCGTTGACGACGTGCTGCAACCACGGCTTGAAGTCGATGGCCCACGGCGTCATGTCGATGGCGCGATTGACCCACGCGTTCGTGTCCGACCAGGGGAAGAAGAACCAGAGCGGATTGAACGTGTGCAGGCACTTGGACGTGATGTCCCAGTTCGGGAAGCGGAAGCCCTCGCTGAGGAAGATTTCCCGAAGCTGCTTGGAGTTGTAGCCGTTGGCCATGAACGTGGCAATGAGTGCGCCGACGGAAGCTCCATAGTATTTGTTGATACGAACATGTCTCTCTTCGAGACACTGACGAACCCCGATGTGAACAGGGCCTTGAACACCGCCGGCGCCGAGAACGAGGTCATAGCTCGTATCGTTGGGCGGCACGTTTGACTTTGTCATAGCAACCTCCATAAGGTGTGCTCGAAAAGGCAAGTTCGCGCGCGTCTGCATCCTCTGCAAAACCAAACTTGGTTTCAAGGGAGGAAAGATTTGCAGAAGATGCGGGAATTTGAGCTTTCTTGCGGTTGTGTTGGGTTTGAGTGAGGGAACGGGTTGTATTACGACCCTATGTGAAAGGCCGCCCCGTAAGTCAACCGCCCGTGTGCGTGCCGACCCCAGTGTCCGGGCTTCACAGGGCAGTAGCGCAGCGCGTGAGACCCAATCGCAATTCTCAGAGCTGAATTAAGGCGCCGTCTAAGCAATGTAACGAAAACTGGGCCGGCTGCTTATCAATGCTCAACAATGACGCGAGATCTCCGCCAAGTTCCGAAAGCTGGCGTGCCACCACTAACGGTGACCTAATTCAGATCGCATGGACAAGGGGCGCAGTTTTCCAGATGCTGTTGCCAAACCCACATTGCGACTGCATTATGTTCGCTCGCAATGGCCGTCTTGTAGGAGCGACGCCATGCGTCGCCCGCAGCTTTGGTTTCGAATACGTTCTCAACGGCCGGGCGACGCATGGCGTCGCCCCTACGTCAGTCGAATGGCTTGCGCAAGCTTGCGTAGCCGCCTCACTCCATTTTGACTCCGCCAAATTCGATTTAATCCGCGAATCGCTTGCCACCAAAGGATTTGCGTGTTGTAGCCAAGTGCTTGCGCGAGCTGTGAACACATGTGTTCACGGTTGTCAGTTGTTACCCTGGAAAGACAAAAGCATGGGATATAAAACCCATGCTTGTCTAAATAGCTAAGTTTGAAACTAGCGCGATGGAAGCTTAGCTACCGCGTTGCTTTTTCTCGGCTTTGGCCTGCTTCTTTTCCTTCTTGGATTTCACGGCCTTCTTCTTTGTCTCTTTTTTGGCGTCTTGTGCCTTACCCATAGTAACCTCCGATACAGCCGAAAATCTCCGGACTGTTCTATTCAATTTTGTATGTGACTGCTCACAGCTCTTATATTACCCGAACTGACAAGCTCATCAAACTCATGGTGTGACTGAAGGGTGTATCCAAGCGATGCGTTAGAGCCGCACCTACCGGACTATGATTTGCGCTAATATTTGTGGGCTTCATTGGAAGGAGATGAGACACAGAGGCATGACGGGACAGAAGATGAAAGCTTTGGATTCAATTGCAGAGGCGGTTGGCAATACGCCGCTGGTTAGGCTTAGTCGTCTTGGTCGTGCTCAGGGGCATAATCTTTTTGCAAAATGCGAGTTTATGAACCCCGGTGGTTCAGTGAAAGATCGCATAGCCTTTTACATGGTTGAAAAGGCTGAAAAAGAAGGCCGTTTGCGCCCTGGGCAATTGATTGTCGAGTCAACCGGTGGCAACACCGGCATAGGTTTGGCTATGGCTGCATGCTTGAAAGGCTACAAACTCTTGTGCGTTATGACTGAAAAGGTCAATAAAGATAAGCAGCGCATGATGAAAGTATTCGGTGCAGAACTGCTGGTGGTGCCAGGCGGCAAGTCGATTGATGATCCTTTGCACTATATAAATCAAGGTCGCAGAATTGCTCAAGAGCGCGGTGGTTGGTTTGTTTCGCAATTTGATAACAAAGACAATTTTGAGGCACACTACAGCACTACGGGCCCTGAAATTTGGGAGCAGACAGAAGGTAAGGTCGATGTGTTGGTTGCCGGAATCGGCACCGGCGGAACGTTGTGCGGTGCCGGCAAGTTTTTGAAAGAGAAAAATCCTGCTGTGCAACTTGTTCTTGCCGACCCGGCGGGTAGTCTGCTTTCAGCCTGGCAATCAGGTGGAGAACCTAAAGCCGATGCCTATCTTGTCGAGGGAATCGGAGGAGATTTCATACCAGGAATTGTCGATTTGTCTTCGATAGATAAGTCGATTCAAGTAAGCGATGAAGACTCAGTCAAAGTGGCTCATGATTTGATACGCAAAGAGGCACTCTTCGTGAGCGGCTCTGCCGGATGCATTGTTTCAGCAGCAATTCGCTATTGCGAGGAGTCGCAGAGAAAAAACTTGAATGTCGTAGCGATCATTCCAGGCACCGGCCGCATGTATTTCAGCACATTATTCGACGAAGATTGGCTAGCAGCAAAATCCATGCCAAATCTCTAGTTCCGGGCGACGCATGGGATACTGCTGGCGAACTCGAATGTTTAGCGAAGCCG
>CAZJLR010000029.1:0-72172 GCA_964546815.1 uncultured Candidatus Obscuribacterales bacterium
GTAGGGGCGACGCCATGCGTCGCCCGCAAGTTAAGCTGCGGTGCTCGCTTAACAGTTTCGCTTTATAAAAACCGGGCGACGCATGGCGTCGCCCCTACAAGCGTCGGTCATTTGACGGACGTTTTTTGCAATTTGGAGAAAGCCCTAAGCTGAAGACCCGAAAAAGACCCAAATCTGGACCAAAAACGTTATAGCTGCCACCTACTATCTATTCATCGACAGTCTATTTATAGAGGGCAAGGAAATGAGTTTGTTGCAGATTTTTGGTTTTACTCACACAGCAAAAGCAGTCACTGCTGAAAGTGAAGCCGCACAGTACGTCACCAAGACGCCAAATCCAGCTGCTGAAATTTGCAACAGCAAAGTTGAAGAAGCCCCCACTTCATTTGCATGTCTCGACGATATATTCGGCGAAATGATTGAAGACGAACATCCATTAGCTTTGAGCAAATGGTAGATAACTAAAAGGCGAGCGCATGTTGCTCGCCTTTTGTGTTTCTCGAAGGATTTTAGCGCCTCGGTGGTGGAGGTGGAGGCGGCGGAGGCGGTGGACCATGATGGCCGTGCTCATGCTCATGTTCAGGATAATGATGATGATGATGATGCTCATCATCTGAACCCAAGAACTGCCTGATTTTTTTGATTCGAATTTTCTTGCGCTGCTCTGGCGTCAGTATTTCAGCAAAAGCAAGCATATTGTCGATCATCAAATCAGTCATAGCTGCTTTATGCTCTTTAAGTCGCCCGCGCAACTCCTCAACTTTATTTTTGTCGATATTCGCATTTCCCATTTCTTTGAACAGGGCTTGCATTAAATCCATCATGTCAACTTTGCCATGACCCATTTTCGAAAACGAGCGATGTTTTAGATCTGCGATTCTTTCGATTTGCTCGTCATTTAATTCAATGCCGTCAAGCAGATCATGTCCTCCGCCAAACCAGGGCAAATGACGGAAAAAGCCTCCCATAAACCTGCCTCGCCCGCGCCCGCCCGGTGGTCCGCCACAAGCTCCAAACATAAACACCTCCTGGTCGCCCTAAAGCTCCGGTTTTCTATAAAACTATCCTAGCAAGTTCAGCCCAGCATAAGCTCCAATAGTATGATGAGCAAATACGCCAGCAAGCGTCTCTGGGAAAAGCCGCTTTAATTAATTGCTTAACGAGAGTTATGATTTAAGGAACACAGCCCGATACTAAATCGTCATTCGGGGAAGTTCAAAAGATAGAGCCCGGCAGTGTTTCTGGCTTTTCGGTCTTTTTGAGGTCTTGTGGCTCATGGTAAACAGTAAGTCAAGCAGAAAACTAGGCTTAGTATGCCTAACCCTATTGCTCGCTTCCACAAGCTTTCCGGCTGTTTACGCCCAAGCCGGCGCGAGCATATATAGCAAACTTGGCGACTATGAAAACACACTTTTCGGCAAGCCCGAATCGTCGATGCCTATTGAAAAAAGACTGCAAAATATAGAAAAGCAACTTTTTGGCAAACCGACAAAGGGCGGAAATACAGCAGATCGTGTCAATGCAATTGAAAAGGTCATGAATGGTAAAAAGGGCAGCGCCTATTTGCCACCAATTGCCCCCGAAATGGATCGCTCTGAATTTGCGCCGATACCAAAGAAGGCTCCAGAAAATACAGACGTTTCTTCCAAAGAAATCAATAGAACAGAAGACGCTCCACTACCTGCAGACTCTTCAGACAGAGTAAAAGGTTTGCTGAGACAAGCCATGCAAAGTTATTCGCAAGGCAAAACAAGTGAAGCAGAAAAATTGTTTCAGCAAGTTTTGGCGATTGACTTTAGAAACGCTGATGCAAACTACAATCTTGGTGCTATCGCCGAAACAAAAGGCGATTTGACTTCCGCGAAAAATCATTATGCCGCCGCACTAAAAGCCAGTCCGCAAGATCAGGACATTCAAGATGCATTAAGCTCAGTGCAAGCAAAACTCAAGTCACAACCAGTTGCAAGCGCGCCAAACTCTTCTTCAGATGACGCACTCATCGGCGCACCGGCAACAGCAGGAGATAGAGCAATCGCCTCTGAGGCTGCGGAGTCATACAAAAAAGGAAATTTTGACGACGCCATTCAAAAACTCGGCTATCTTGCTCGCAAAAACCCTTACGATGCAAACACGCAATTTGCACTTGGTCAGGCATTTAGAGGCAAAAACAAAACCTCTGAAGCACTAAAACACCTGCGCTCAGCCGCAACTTTAGACCCAAAAAATGACATGTATGTCAAAGCTCTCAACGATGTGCAATCGCAAGCAGACGAGCAACAAACAGCTTCGGCTGCTGATGCCGGTGCCGGCGGCGGCGGCGGCAGCTCGGCTGGCAGCGCAGGTGCTGGTTCTGGAGTACAACCATTCGTCGGTTTACCAGGCAGCGACAGCTCTCAATCAGCTTTAGCTAACAGCGGCGATCTCGCTGCGGTGCAAAATTATTTGAATAGAAATGCAGGCAACGTTATGATTGGCTCTGCTACCAGCTATGGCACCATGGGTGGCTCTGGATTTTCACCATTCGGCGGCGGCATGATGATGGGAACGTCTCCAGGCAGCACACGTCTAAGAAGAGTAGTAAGCTCAAGCCTTTCAGGGGCTGCCATGGGCGCTATGATGAATAGAGGTTATCCAGGAGGGATGAGCAAAGGAGCAATGCGTGGCGCTATGTATGGCGGCTTGTTTGGTCTGATGCTCGGTGGATTCTAAAATGCTAAATCAAAAAGCAGTTTCCAAAACAAAATCAATCGGCGCAATCTTGATGCTTTTTGCATCAATGAACATAAGCCAATTAGCCGTAGGTGCCCAACCAAGCGGCCCACTGCAAGGCAGTGTCCTCGAAGAAGATTTTCGCATTCGCAAGCCTGACAAAATGCGCATCGGACGCCAAATGACGCCCGAGAGCCCCGCGGTTGACAGCAGTGCTTTCGCATCTCCGATGAGCGGAAAAGTAGATGACACCACACTAAATGGCAATGCAGTTCAATCAGCAGATTTCGCCAGATTGCCTAAAGGCTTTGATATTGGTGCAGATAAAGGCTCACAAGAGTTAGTTCTGGCCTGGGAAAAATGGCACAAACAACTGGCAGGAGCGATTTATCAAGTCTGGAACGGCAGAGCCAGAACGCCTGGACGCGCAGTTCTTAAAATCACAGTTTATCGCAACAAAATAATGGTGCCTGAAATCATTAGCTGCACCGGCGATCAATCATTCCGAGCATCAATCATGAGCGTATTTAGCGACCTAAATGGCAACCCTGGTCTTACATTCCCGGCAAAATCGGAAAGAAACCAGGTTAGCTTTGAAGCCGAATACATCGCAGGCTCAAACGTAGACCCCGGCTATACATGGCTCAAGGGCGACTACGAAAAAATCAAGAAAGACTACTAAATTGCAACCCAATTAAGTATTGTCTTGCGCAAAAGCCAAGAAGAAAAGTAAGCTGGCGAGTATACTGGCTAAAGAAGCGGTGGCTGCAGAGGTATTGAATTGACTCGATACAAAATCTGGCAAACCCCGGCTTTTGCGTTTTTTTCAACTCAGTTTTATCGAGAACTCGGCGCTCGCGGCACTGGAGTTGGGTTTAAATATTTGCTTGCACTACTTGCTTTTGCTTGCATCATCCCACCGGTGAAGCTGTACTTCGATATACAAACACTAATGACCGAAAGCGGACGCGAAATCATTCGCCAACTGCCCAACGTAACCATAGTCAGAGGCAAGCTGAGCATCGACCGCGAAAGTCCCTATTTTGTTAAAGACCCGCAATCAGACCAAGACTTGATTGCATTTGATACCAAAAATCAGTTTTCAAAACCATCTGAATCAGGCGCCGAAATGCTTGTCACGACCGACAGCTTATTTACGGCCGGCAGATTTGGTGAGCACGAATTCAATTTCAAGAACCTCGACTTCTACAAAGTTGGTCCTACTGAAATAAATCGTATGTTTATTGCGGGCAGCATTCTCATACCGACATGTCAGTACATGATTGGAGTCCTGGCAGCCTGGGTCGAATATATCGTCAGGGCTCTTGCCTACAGTCTTGCTGGGCTTATCCTTGCCAAAGCCATATCTGTAAATATCAAATACGAAGGAATTTTGCGTATTGCCTGTTTTGCACTCGGCAACGTAATCATTTTGGACATGATTGTGAATATTTTTCCAATTAACATACCTGGGTATGGATGGATGCAAGTGGCCATTCCAGGCTGGAGCCTTTACAAGCTATTTATTGCTCTTGGATACACCCTTTTCGGCGTCGGCGCCAATTTGTCCCCGCCCGGATTTCAGTCAATAAGTGATGAAAAGCAAGATGAGCCATCGTCGTCTCAGCGTTAATTTTTGCGTTGGGTGCTCGGTAAAGACGGTGCCCTTGCATCCTTGATGCTAAAATCACGACTGGCCATAAGTGGCTTCTTCTTGGCGTCCGATTTAGCTCTACATTCGGACTGACATTGCACGGGGACTAAATATGATTTCGAGCAACGACTTTCGTCCAGGGGTTACGATTCTCTATAACAACGGCATTTGGCAAATAGTTGAAGCCATGCACGTTAAACCAGGTAAAGGGGCGGCTTTCGTCCGCACCAAAATGAAAAACGTAGAATCAGGTAATGTGCTTGAACAAACGTTCCGCGCAGCTGAAAAAGTGCCATCAGCCAACATCGAAAAGAGTGAAATGCAATATCTTTTCAAAACTAACGATGCCTACACACTGATGGACAAAGGCACCTACGAACAAATCGAAGTAAAAGCCGAGCAATTCGGCGACCCGGTCGATTTCCTTAAGGAAGGACTGGAAGGCATTCAAGTTATGAAGTTTGACGGCAGAGTAATCGGCATAGAACTTCCAAATACGGTTGAATTGGAAATCACCGAAACAGCTCCTGACGAGCGCGGTGATACCAGCTCTGGTGGCGGTAAGCCAGCGACTCTTGAAACCGGAGCCGTTGTCACTGTCCCATTTCACGTCAAGCAAGGCGAAAAAATTCGGGTTGACACACGCAGCCGCAAATATCTATCCAAAGTCTAATTGGAATGAATTGGGCTCTAATACATAGCTAAGTGAGGCAAATCGGTGAAGATCGATCTCGAACAAATCAAAAGTCTTCTTTCTGTAGTCGGTACAACGGACATCACAGAACTGACCATTGAATCCGGCGAAGAAAAAATAACAATAAAGAAGCAACAGACCGTGCTTACGGCAGCGACTCTCGAGGTCGCTCCACAAGTGCATCGAGTCAGCGCCCCAGCTAACGCGCCCAGCGCACCGCATGCCGAAGCTCCGGTTCAAAAACCGGCAGAAGACGACAGCAATGGCAAGGGACTGGTTCCAATTGCATCGCCAATGGTAGGCACTTTCTACAGAGCTCCATCACCGACATCACCAGCATTTGTTGATGTCGGCGATGTCATCAAGCCAGGTCAAACAGTTTGCATCATCGAAGCCATGAAGCTAATGAATGATCTGCCTGCTGAAATAAGCGGACGCATAGTCAAAGTTTGTGTCGAAAGCGGCACTACAGTTGAATATGGGCAGCCACTCTTTATGGTTAACCCCAAGGCCTAGATTGACTTAGACCAAGGAGTACATTGGCAAGGTGTTTGAAAAAGTTCTAGTAGCAAACCGCGGTGAAATCGCGCTCAGAGTCATCAGAGCTTGCCGTGAAATGGGCATCAGAACAGTGGCGGTATATTCGCAGGCTGATTCTGAATCGCTTCATGTCAAATTGGCAGACGAAGCATTTTGCATCGGGCCGCCCGCAGCAATGCGCAGCTACTTACATATTCCGGCAATCATCAGCACTGCAGTCGTGACTGGCGCAGATGCTATCCACCCGGGCTATGGTTTCCTTGCTGAAAATGCCAACTTCGCATCTATTTGCGCAGACCATCGAGTCAAATTCATCGGACCAAGCGTTGAAGCACTTAACGGCATGGGCGACAAATCTACAGCTCGCGACATCATGCGCAAAGCCGGAGTACCCATCGTCCCCGGCACAAACGGACTTGTCGAAGACGAACGCGAAGCGTTCAGCATCGCCGAAGACATCGGTTTTCCCGTTATAGTCAAAGCCACTGCGGGTGGTGGCGGCAAAGGCATGCGCGTCGCACGCGATGCAGCCGAACTGTCACGCGCACTTAGCGCAGCACGCAGCGAAGCCGAAGCCGCATTCGGCGACGGCGGCGTTTACATCGAAAAATATCTCAAGCCAATCAGACATATTGAAATACAGGTAATGGCAGATTCATTCGGAAATGTCATCCACCTGGGCGAACGCGATTGCTCTGTTCAACGCCGCCACCAAAAATTGATTGAAGAAGCACCGAGCCCGGCATTGACGCCCGAGATCAGAGCAAAAATGGGCGAAGCCGCAGTTAAAGCCGCAAAAAATATCGGCTACGAAGGTGCCGGTACAGTTGAATTCATATTTGCCGACAACAAGTTCTATTTCATGGAAATGAACACCCGTATCCAGGTAGAGCACCCGGTTACAGAAATGATTACCGGCTTTGACCTGATTAAAGAACAAATTCGCGTAGCTGCCGGCGAAAAACTTTCGATCAAACAAGAAGACGTAAGCTTCTATGGTCACGCCATCGAGTGCCGCATTAACGCTGAAGACCCAGAACGCAATTTCATGCCCAGCCCGGGAAGAATTGACGCCTATATAAGTCCAGGTGGCCCAGGAGTAAGAGTAGACAGCCATTGTTATCCTGGTTATTCTATTCCGCCAAATTACGACTCGCTTTTGAGCAAGCTGATTTGCTGGGGCAGAACAAGACAAGAAGCCATTCAAAGAATGCAACGCGCCCTTGATGAATATGCAATTACCGGAATAAGCACGACAATTCCGTTTCACCAGAGAGTATTGTCAAACCCGTTTTTCCAAAAAGGAGATGTGTCTACAGACTTTATTGAGAAACATATGTCGCCAGTGGCGCAACCGAAGTAGTAGCAAGCTAAGCTTATTGCTTTGGTATAGAATGTACCAATTGATGGTCTAGACCAGCCAAAAATGGCTCCGTAGCTCAAGGGTGGAGCGAGCGACTCATAATCGCCAGGTTACAGGTTCGAATCCTGTCGGAGCCAATTTTTATTGCCAGCAAACGGAGTCAAAATTTTGGGTATCAAATTCAGAATCTGGCCTCTTTTGATAGTACTGGCGACAGCAACACCAAGTATCGCTCAGGATACTTCACGAGACACCAGCGGGCTGAACAATCTTTCAACCCCGCATGGGACAAACCCACTGCCGGGAGTAGGAGCCACTGGCGCCGGCGCGGCAACGCCTACAAATTCGCCAGCGCCGCCTGCAGATGACAGCGCCCCAAGTTTGCGCCCTCCGATGGCGAAAGACGGAAGCAGCAGCAGCCCAAATCTTGGAGGCTCAAGTGCAGGCTGGCCGGCAAACGACACCTTGCCATTGGGAGTTGATCAGTTTACAAATCCAGTTAAATTGCCCGACTTAAAAGGTCCTGTCGGTAAATTTGTGCAACTGGTCACAGCATTTACGGCTAACAAGCCATGCATCAATTGTGTCGGAGTGCAGGTCAAAATTCAAAACTTGAGTTCGTCACCGATAATCCTTGACGGAGAACACGCCGAAGTAAGCGGTGGCGGAGTGGCATTGCGAGCACTGTCCGAAGACAGCGCACTGGCGACCTCTGGCGGCACTTTCACAAAGAAACAAAAGGAAGTGCTGGCACTGGTTGCAGCAGGTACTTTTGGACTTCTAGAGCCAGTGACACAAGATCATTTCAGCACTTCAAAAATTGATTTTCCTGTTTGCTATGGTCCAAACGAAACACGTCGTCGCCTGGAAGACAGAAGATTTGGCAAAAGAGTCTTGCTGCCGGGTGAAGATACCGAAGGCATAATATTCTTCCCCGGTACTCAATTGAGTTTTGACAAAATAAGTATTCCGCTGCTGACTTATCCATTGTCACAAAACGCCGGCGTGTTAGACATTGTCCCCGGCACGACAGCTAACACCCCTGTGCAAACAGTCGCCCGTGACGAATTTGGTAATGACGTATCTACGCCGCCCGCAGCGAGCAAACAAGTAAAAGCAAACGGACCAACAGCCAAGCCTTCTAAAACAAGGCTAAAACAAAAGGAAGGCTAAGCCTTTCATTTTGAATCAAACAATATTGCAAGCTAATAAAGAAGGAGTGTTGAGGTGTTTCGAAATTTCACAGCTTTAACTACTTTGTCGGTGCTGGCATTCTCGCTTCTTGCATTTGGTCAAAACGCAGTTGCTAAGCCAGCCGGTGCAGATAAGCAGCTAATCGCAGCAAAGGGTGCAGCCCAGGCTTCAAACGACCCCATAGTTATTATGGAAACGTCAAAAGGCACCATCAAGATGCAAATCTTCCGCAAAGACGCTCCTATCACTGCGGGAAATTTCATAGACCTCGTGCAAAAGAGCTTTTACAACGGGCTCAAATTTCATCGCTATGAGCCTGGTTTTTGCATTCAGGGCGGCGACCCTCAGGGCACCGGCGGTGGTGGCTACGTAGACCCACAAACACACCAGGAACGTACAATTCCACTTGAAATAAAACCCAATCTTAAGCACGATCTTGGCGCAGTAGCAATGGCTAGGACATCAAACCCAAATTCAGCCAGTTCCCAATTTTATATCGCTCTTTCACCAGTACATCAGCTTGACGGCAACTATGCAGTTTTCGGCAAAGTAATCGACGGCATGCCGGCTGTAATGGCTTTGCGTGCAGGCGACAAGATAGTAAAGACTACCTTGCAAGAGCCTGGAAGCAAATAAGCGGGCAAACTGCTGATTTACAATCGCAAACTCATCTGCCGTGAGCAATTGGGCTGCAATTTATTGCGTCGACTTCATCGTATGAGTTGTCGTCGAGGTTCCAGAGCTGGCGGAATCTTTCGCCGAGTATTGTTTGCTCGACAAGCAAGGTATCTGCAATTCTTTCAACCTGGCGGTCGTGTTCTTTGACGATTTTCAATGCTCTGTCGTAGCAGTCTTCGACAATGCGGCGCCATTCGTTGTCGATTATGTTGCCTAATTCATAGCCGTAGACTGATGGCTTTTGCCCAGGGGCATCGGCTGCAATCCAAATTGGTCCAAGGCGAGAAAGACCAAATTCAGTAACCATCAGCCGCGCAAGTTTGCTTCCCTGTTCGAAATCATTTGAGGCTCCGGTATCTTTGCGCCCGAGGAAATGCTCTTGTGCAGCGCGCCCACCCATCGCAGCAGTTATCCGAGCGAGAAGTTGTTGTTCGGTGTAGCCGTACTGATCATTTTCAGAGTGACTTTGCATTGAGCCGAGTGATTTGGTACGCGGTTCGATAGTCACTTTCGTAATAGGGTCTGCACCCTCTTTTTGTAGAGCCTGCTGAACTGCGCAATGTCCGGCTTCGTGATAAGCGGTGTTGCGTTTGTCTTGTTGCGACATAGAGCGTGCACGAGAAAGCATGGGGTCGCCGAATTGAACATAATCTATGCCGATGTCAAAGTCATCGACTCGAATTTCTTTATCGGCAGCAGAAATGTTCTGCACACCTTCTTCAATCATGACACCAATGCGCTCGGCTGCGGAAATAGCAGCTTCGTTGCAGGCTTGTTCAATGTCAGCGCCAGAAAATTGTGGCGTGCGAATGGCCAGGTCGCGCAAATTGACCTTAGGCGACAGGGTCATGTTTCTGGTGTGAATGCCGAATATTTTTTCGCGACTTTGAGTGTCAGGCAAATCGACACTTACTTGATAATCAAAACGACCTGGACGCGTGAGCGCTTCGTCTAAAGACTGAGCCATGTTAGTGGCCGCCATAACGAGAATGCCTTCGCTTGCTTCAAAACCCTGCATACATACAAGCAATTGATTTAGAGTTTGGTCTCTTTCTGCATCGCTTCCAGAGCCTCCCTGGCTGCGTTTTTTGCCGATGGCATCGATTTCATCGATGAAAATAATAGAGGGCTTGCCAGTGCGTTTTCTGGCAGCAGCCGCTGCTTCAAATAACTTCCTGATGCGACGTGCACCGACGCCAACAAACATTTCTATAAAACTAGAGGCATGCACAGGGAAAAAATTTGCATTTACTTCACCAGCCAAAGCTCTTGCTAGCAAGGTTTTTCCGGTGCCGGGCGGGCCGACTGCAAGAATACCTTTTGGCAGTTTTGCACCAAACTGTTCAAATCTTTCAGGGTCTTCCAACCAGCGCGCAACACGTTTCAATTTAGCAATCGACTCTTCTGCGCCAGCTATGTCGGCGAAGGTTCGTCGTTCTGCAGAGCTGCAGTCTGATGCAGCAACACACGGATTGTAGGTTTCAAGCCCTGGCACGCGACTAAATACTCCGGCGCGCCAGAGCAGCGTGGCAAATCCTGCTGTACAAATTCCCAGCAACGCCCAAAACGGCCAATCAAGTGTATCCACAAAACTCTCTGAGCTGGCACTTGTCGGCTCTGCAATATTTACTTTCACCTTGGCCATGCGGACTTTGGCGAGAAGTTCGCTTGTTTTGCCGTAGTCAATCAACTGAAAACCGAGCGGCTCAAGATCTGCCAGCACGGCGCGCATACCTTTGTAGAAAGTGACACTATGCACCGATTGCGGTCTGTTGGTGATTAAATGATCTAATTCCGAGACCGACATTACGCCAGCCTTTTGAGCCTGGTCAGGCAGTCGATAAATAGGTTTTTTGCTAAACAAGCCCAGAGCTGCAAGCGTAAACGTAAGAAACAAAGCAAATGTAACTACTATCAAGCCATTTCTGGTGTTGTTCATGCAAACAATCTCCTATATCTCAAGCTAAAACTGCACCGCCCAGGCAGGGGTGCCGATACCCGGCTGATCGAGTACCCAAAAACATTTGCAAGAGCAAACATCCTATTTAAGTATTAGCACATCGCCCGACTATTTGACATCAGCTGGATTGCGGAGATCAGCCTGTGAAGAGCCTTTCCGACAACGCTCAAAGGCGACAAGATGGAAATAGCATACATGCATAGGCACCAAAAATGGTGCACCCAGACTTCGAAATTCGAAAGTACAAAGCGCACCATTCTTGAAATTAGCGGCAAAAGCTAGTTTTGCCAGGCAGCATGTTTTACCTGAATGACCATCGATGTGAAATCAATGACAGAAGGAAAACCAAGAGCGCAGAACCGACAACAGCCGGAATCAGAGGGACTCCGCCCAAGGCCGGACCTACACTACCCATCAAGTTGACCCCCAACCAGGCGCCAACAATACCGATGATTGCCGCCGTGAAAAATCCACCAGGAATGCGTCCTGGAACGATGTAATCAGCCAGCCACGCACAAGCTGCGGCAACAATTAAGTAAAGAATAAATCCTAGAATACCCATAACTCTTTCCTCATTTTCCGCATATTGCGGTTTCTCTCAGACTTGAGTTAAGGCGACTATTTCCGATTTTGGTTCCCGAAGGGATCCACGTGCAGGATCCCTTCAATCAATGTTGATTTTTCAGCTTGTTACTTTCGCACCACTGCCAGTGACTTTCGCAATTCTTCTTCGGCTCTAAACCAGTTGGCGTTGTCTTCGTGTGACTGTCTTTCTTTTTCCCACAATGTGTAGGTACTTGCAGCAGCGCTATCAGCGGTCAAAATAGAGACATTTACTTTGCGGACAGTGTTTTTGTTGCTCTTCTTTTGCGCAGGAGTTTGAGTAGATTTTGTTTCAACGGCACTGCTTTTATTTTCAGTTGCCTTTAACGCTTTACCTTTTTTATCTACAGAATTTACTGAGACTGTTTTGAGGGACGTATTGTTCATGTGAATCTCCTGCGATGGAGCTCATATCGAGCCCAGCAATTTTGCCACAACAATTAAGTTTACGCCAAAAATGCCTGAAAAGAAAAACAAAATGAAACTTTTTTGGGCGTGGCACCACCAATGGTGCATACAATTTCGACCACCAAGCGCGATACTCTAGACATATCAAAAAGATCCACCAGAGATCCAGCAGAGATCCAACAGCTATGCATACGATGAAAAACGCCCACTAGACAAATCTAATGGGCGTTTCTCAAAACAGTTTTTGAAACTGTCTAGCTTTTTACAGACCGAGGAGATCTTGATCAAGTACGGAGGATTGACTTCCAACCGGTTTATCAACATCGCCGGTGATGAGCATTTGCTCGTACCAGGCAGGAATGTACATTTTGCCGTTTGCCAGCGAGACAAACAATGGGGCTATTTCAAGCTTGTGGAATATTCTTCTTAAGCGGAGGTATTCCGATTTCAAAGCATCTATTTCATCTGAAATAGCATAGCGCGCAGCATGCTGCGTAACATATTCTTCGGCGCGCTCAGGGTACCAACCTTGATTGATCAATGCATCGATCATTGCCTGTTTGTGCTCTGCAACTTTCGTCATGCCACAATCATTGTGAGCAACGAGTGCCAAATGTTGCACACCTTTTGACAGTGTGTAAGCCAAACTGAATTCAGATCCACCAACTCTGCCACTGGCACGTCGCATAACATAGGCAAACGAACTAGGAACTTTCGGTTGGTAGCGAAATTCGATGCAAGTCGCGATAAGAAGCTGAGGATCTACTTTTGGAACAATTTCTTGTTCAAAATTCTGCGCCATAATTAGTTCTTCGACTGGCGTACCGCGCCACCGCTTCGGAATATCAGCAGTGTGTTCAATAGGAGCAAGACGTCCGTACAAACGCGGATCTCGGGTTACTCTTAATCTGTCGTGCATGATTCACCATCGTTATTGTGTGTGTAGAACAAAAGACCTAAAACAGCTGCAATTGCAGAGTTACTAACTTTCTCCGATGCTTGGCAGCATTGCAAGGAGTTTTTGCCTTGCTTTATACATTTTTGACAGATTTTATCCAAATCAAACACTGTGGAAGCTTTTGACAAGGCACTTTTGCAACTGCAAGAGCCCGGAAAACAGAACAAATAGAAGCTTTGCCCTTCATTTGCCAAGAGTTGTAGCGATAACGGTTGAACAACTGAACGCTGTCCAGGCTGTATATTTGAGCCGACAAGAGTAAAAAAGAGTCTACAGAGAACTTTCAGCTCATTTTAGTCATTGTCGCGAAGCAAGACTTCTATGACATCGTAATTGGCACGCGTGCAATTTCAATTTGTAGTTGCATTTCTAGAATGAATTGGAAGCGAAATGTCTTTGCAGTGCACTTCCATGCTGGCAATTGCAGAAAAATTGAAATCGATTGACCGATCTTGCACACAAGTCGATCACATTCACTCAAACTTTGTTTGCTTTGAACGCAACTTTTGAGAATCGGCTTTGCAGGCTGATTAAAGAGCTAAGTACATCAATTTCTCCAATATAAGAAGAGCTGTGGAGAAGCCGTATTTATTAATCGTGCCTCGCAAGCATTGTTGTTTTCCCGGAGCCGATCTAAAATCGAGCCACGACCGGGTTTTCTCAGGCAATTCCTTTTCATAGCGCGATTCCTCGCAACACTTTTCAACGCTTATATTCCCGACATGAACAGCTGGCAAAAACGTGAATAACAATACTCAAACAACTGAACCAGCGACATCAAATCTTGTTTTGCCAAAAGACCGCATTGAAGGGCTCAAGGAAAATTGGAAATCAGACATTGTTTCTGGCTTTATTCTATCGTTAATCGCGCTACCACTATCAATTGCAATTGCGATGGCATCAGGCGCCCCACCGATGGCTGGAATTTTTGCAGCTTGCATCGGCGGCCTTGTCGTATCGCAAATTAGTGGTTCTTACGTCGTAATCAATGGTCCTGCTGCGGGGCTCATCGTAGTTATACTTGGCGCTGTAGAAAAGCTCGGTGGCGGCGCTGTCGGCTATCACTGCGCGCTTGCTGCAATTGCTCTATCTGGCATCATTCTATTTATACTCGGCAAATGCAAAGCCGGAACACTAGCCTATCTAGCTCCAGCCACCGTGGTACACGGCATGCTAGCTGCAATCGGCTTCATAATCATTGCCAAACAAATTCCACTTTTTCTTGGAGTGAAATCAAAATTCAAAGAACCTTTGATGATTTACTCAGACATCCCAAACCTACTCCAGCACATCAATCCAGAGATTGCTCTAATTGGATTAGTTGGCATAATCATTTTGATTATCTACAACACTAAATGGCTGAAAGCGACAATTCTGAGTAAAATTCCGGCACCACTTCTGGTGGTAACCACAGGCATCATTTTAGGCAAAGTATTTCATCTCGACACCGCTCATACATACACATTCTCAGGGCAAGAATTCGCTATAGACCCGGCAAAAATGTTGGTGCAACTGCCGTCAAATTTGAAAGACTCATTTACTACACCCGACTGGAGTAAAATCACAAGCGGCGCATTTGTTTACTCAACCATTGCAATTGTTCTTGTACAAGGTATAGAAACATTGCTCAGCTGCAAGGCTGTAGACAAACTCGACCCTTACAAACGCACATCCGACCTCAGCAAAGACCTCGCAGCTATGGGCGTTGGTACCGCCATTTCAGGCATGATCGGCGGAATACCAATGATTGCAGAAATCGTAAGAAGCTCTGCAAATGTCGCCAACGGAGCAAAAACACGCTGGTCGAATTTTTTCCATGGCTTGTTCATATTGGTATTTGTGATTGCAGGATCAGCACTTATCGACATGATTCCACTTTCAGCGCTAGCAGCTCTGCTAATCATGGTGGGCTATAGACTAGCTTCACCAGAAGGTTTCAAGCACGCATACGAAATCGGAGTCGATCAACTTTTCCTTTATGTCATAACCATCGTGGCAGTCCTGGCCACCGACCTACTTGTAGGCGTCGGCGTTGGTATTGCTTGCAAGATTGTTTTAGAAATCATCAACGGCGCACCAATTGGTCCCAATCTTTTCGTAGTCAACGCCAGGACAGAGCAAAACGGCGACGATTACAAAATAAACCTCAAGGGTGCTGCGCTATTCTCAAACTTCCTTTCATTGAAAAGGGAATTGGACAAAATTCCCGGTGGCAAGAAGCTGGTAATTGACCTCAGCGAAACAAAGCTAGTAGATCACTCAACCATGGACCACCTGAGCCAATACAATCGCGACTACTCTAAATCAGGCGGCAAATTTGAAATTGTCGGGCTCGCTAGTCACAAAAAGCTAGGACACTCTCCATTTTCAGCCCGCAAAGCAAGCTAGCCCCACAACAAAGCAGTGGTGCAGCAAGCGTCCCACTAACTAATCAGCCGCTTGAATCGGCGTTAGCCCCTGGGGGCGCAAGCTTCCAGATGCTGTTGCCGAACTCATCTCGTTGAGGATCAGATCCTGTCTGCTCAGGAGTAGGGGCGACGCCATGCGTCGCCCGGAACTTAAGTAGCGGTGCTCGCTTAGACAGTTTCGCCCTATGAATTAGCGGGCGACGCATGGCGTCGCCCCTACAGGCGAACATATCGAATTTTGCGTTCGCCAACAGCATCCCATGCGTCGCCCGGAACTTAAGCTGCGGTGCTCGCCCAATTTGAGACGTTAGGATTTGATGTAGCGACCGGAAGTCCACGCGGAGCCGCCGGCTCCTACTGCTACACCAAGGGTGAGCACAACAACGAATGTCGGCAGGAGTCCAGTTTCTGGGCCCATGCTGTTCATCGGCAAGAAACTCAAAAGCTGATCATGCACGTAAGGGTCCATATAACTGTGCAAGCCAAAGAGGAATGTGCCGGCAAGCAACGCGGCAGCCAAGCCATAACTTGCGCCTTGCAAAATTAGTGGGCCCTTGATGTACCAGGGGCTAACGCCGGTCAAACTGAGAATTTCAATTTCACGCTGTCTTGATTCAATAACAAGATGAATCGTATTACCAATAACAATCAGTGTCGCGGCTGACAGTGCACCGGTAATCACAAAGCCGGCAATTTCAAGAAACTGTCTGAACCTATTTAGATTGCGAGCCACTTTCAGCGGAAAACGAATATGCTCAATTGAGCTAAGTTGTTTTAGCTTATCGGCTGTTTTTTCCACTGCCTGCACATTGCTTAGCTTGACGTGCAGAGTGTTTGGAAGTGGGTTGCTCAATGCTGCAACTTTGTAGTTGCTTTGCATTTCTGCCCAGGCAACTTCTTTAGGTACGATTTCAACCAGCTGCACATCAGGCAATTGGCTCACAACGCGAGCAACTTTTTGCGGCTCAAAACCATCCTTCAAATATGCAGAAATCTCAAGCTGAGAACCCCATGATGAAACGAGGTCTTTGATTGCCATTGTTGTTTGCAGTACACCACCGAAGATGGTGAGTGCTATAGCCAAAATGCTTATGACCAGCCAATTTGACCAACCGCTGCGGCGAAGGCCGATAGTGGTTTCAATCAATACTCTCCAGAGAATTCTTAAAGTACGCATGGCGTTATTTCAGCGCCTCCAATTCATAGACACCGCTATCCACATCGGATATGAGCTGTCCTTGTTTCAAACTTATTACGCGCTTACGCATGGCGTTTACGATGGGTTGGTCGTGCGTGGAAATCAGAACGGTGGTGCCACGCTGACTGATGCGCTCGAGCAATTGAACAATTTCAAGCGAAGTTTGTGGGTCTAAGTTGCCCGTAGGTTCGTCAGCCAGAAGCACCGGCGGACCATTAACGATGGCCCTGGCGATGCCAACGCGTTGCTGCTCTCCACCAGAGAGGTTTTCGGGAAACTCGTCATCCTTATCTTCCAAACTTACGATTGCCAGGGCGCTGTTTACACGGCGACGCACATCAATTTCATCAACTCCGAGTGCTCTGAGCACGTAAGCAATATTGTCAAACACAGTTTGCCTGGGCAACAATTTGAAGTCCTGGAAAATGATTCCCAGACGGCGGCGCAAAAGCGGCACTTGCCCTTTTGAAAGCTTTGTAATATTGACACCACCGATGGTGACGGTACCACGGGTGGGCAACTCTTCTCTGTACAAGAGACGCATCAGAGTAGACTTACCGGCTCCGGAAGGCCCAACAATAAACGCAAACTCGCCCAAACCGATGTGTAAATTGACGTCCGCCAGGGCTGGCTTGCCGTTGTATTCCTTGAAGACGTTTTGCAGTCGAATCACGGGAAACCTCAGCTATCTTTCAAATGCTGCTTAGATATAGAATCGGCTAAAACCTAAACAGGGGCACAGTTCCAATATCAAAAACTGATGATAACACAGAAGTCACGAGGCACCTTGAGCGTTTGTTTATGAGCCTACTGAGCCAGAAGCATGCAGTTAAAACAAAGTTTAGAAGAGCCCACATCATGCAGCCGCAAAACAGGGTTGGAGCAACGCTGGCAACAGGGATAATCGTGGCGCCGACGCCATTCGATGAGCTTCAGCTGTGATTCAAAAGCGTGAATAGCCTTCTGATTAAACTCCCCGTTGTTATCAGGATCTTCAGCCAGCTTCTTAGAAAGTTCTCCTATGAGTTGCTTATCATGATCGCTAAGCTCAAGTTCCCTTAGCTCTTTTTCACTGGCCTGGGGCAAGGGCGTTTCAGGAGCAGCCTCTTCCGGCTCTTTGGCGCGATGAAAGTTTTTCATATCAAGCCTGAGTCCGCGTAATTCAAGCCCGAGCGAACGGGCGGTAGAGGCTAAAGAGCCAATGAGTTTGCTTTTCATCAGGCTGAGTTCTTGCGCCACGGAGGCATCTCGCACAGCAACAACCAGGTTGTGCTGATGGTCGATGAAGAGAGGACGGCTGCGTTCTGCCAGACCCTTTGGTACGACACTTTCCCAAACTTGCATCAATGCGTGCTCGCGAAGACGCTTTTCCAGACCCAGGCGCAGCATGACTTCAGGTAAGACTTTGTCGACAAGATCCATTTGAGATTTCTTGCGTCGACTATTGTCAGTCCGAGACCCGCTCAATGACTCTCTTGAGCTAAATCGACTGAATTTTTGTTTCTCATTATCCATGATCGACTATCTCTACAAAACCGCACTCCGCCTTCGACCATCAGCCACACGCTAAATAAGCTTGGCACAAAGAGCCTGTCTATTACCGGAAATCAACAAAAATTTCCTCATCTGAGCCGGGCGCTACCCTGCTGAGTTATAATCGCCCTTTATCACTTTTCGGGACTTATTGTTTAAGACCGGCTCGTTGAGGTTGAATTTGTGGTTAACGGAAAACCAATGGAAGAATTGCAGAAACGTTTTAATAGTTCTGCAGCACAAAATGTGTCGGCTACATATTTATTGCAAATCGGCGGCGTAGAAGGCGGACCCTGGCTGACAAAAATCAACCTCGGCACACTTGAAGTTACACCTTACGAAGACGGTATTTCTCCATCACCCGATTGCACAATTTCAGTTTCTGCCGAAGACCTCGAAATGATTATGGCAGGTAAGCTCTCTGCCATGACCGCAGCGCTTTCAGGCATGCTTTCAATCGACGGCGAACTTGGATTGGCAATGCAATTAGTGCCAATTTTCTTTGAAGGTCAAAATATCAATTTGTTCTAGTCTGCCGGCAGACAGAGCCAAATCACAGAAAAAGAAAAGCCCCGAAAGGGGCTTTTGCTTTATCAAAGTGATACCAGAGATGGTGCTTACTCGAGGTTGACTTTCGGTTTGTCAAAGTTAGGTTTGAACGAAGGCTCTTTGCTGGAAACAACAACAGAGCCCAAACCAGGCAGCAAGCCTTTGGCAACATTTCCCCAAAAACCAAGAATATGCGATTCGTTGAAGCCCAGCTTCATTTCGTTGACAAGTCCATCAGACTTCGGCGGTGGCTCAGGTATTTTGCAGTTGGGCGAAAGCATAGCCATGAGAGGCAATGTGCAAATCAGTCCCCAGCGGGCGATGGCAACTGCAACACCGCCGCAGCGATCGAGTGCCATTGGACGTTCTTTTCGGTTCCAGGTGAGAACAAGACCCATCGCAATTTCGACTGAAATTTCAATTACCAACCACATCATCAGGTAGGCAGCAAATGCAGCAAAGTGAGCAGCAATCAAAGTTTGCTGAACTATCCAGGTGCCGAAATCGACATAGAACATCTGAGTAACAAATGTGGCGATTAACATGGCAATAGGTCCCCGCCATGAATTGATGATGCCTACGTTCCATCCCGCCATGCATAGAGAAATCAAAACAAGTGTGACAAATCCATCCCAGATCATAGCCCCGTCCCCTGTACAAAAATCGCCACGATTCGCCTCTACTATTATAGCCTTGCGTAAGAAGCTGTGGGGTCTTGAGTATCAATCCCGCAGAGTTAAGAACCCCATCAATGAAGGCGCGACGGGATGCGGCGCCCGTTTCGAAAGAATATTATGTGACGTAATGGCGGCACATATAAACGTGCGGGCGACGCATGGCGTCATCCACCAATTCATAGGGCGAAACTGCCTAAGCGAGCACCGCTGCTTAACTTCCGGGCGACGCATGGCGTCGCCCCTACAATTCAGGGTTGTCCGATAATAAGCGAATGTGAGCGCGCATCGCGTCAATCATCAATTGAGTTGAGGGACGCTGCCCGGTCCAAAATTCAAATGACAGAGCAGCTTGTTCAGCCAACATGCGCAATCCATCTACGGCGAAAAGACCATGTTTTGAAGCAGCCTGCATTAGTAATGTTGGCGCTCCACTGCGATCGTAAACAGTGTCAAAGAAGATGGCGCCCTCGTTTGCTCTTGCAAATGTCAGCTCAGCCCATGATGGCAACTCAGTCTCGGTTAAACCAATTGGAGTGCAATTGACTACATATGAAAATGCTTCAGTGCTTGCCAATTTTTCAAATGGCAATACTTCGACATTAGCCTTGATGTCGACAAGCTCTGAGATAGTTTTGCAAAGCTGCTCGCCAACCTGATTTGCCTCGGGCAATCGCCGCGCTGCCAGTACTATTCTTTTGCAGCCTTGCAGGATGAGCCCGGCAAGACAGGCTCTGGCCGCGCCACCAGCTCCAAGAACGAGAGCGTTATCAACCGGCATATCGTCGCAGGCGATTTTGTATATATCGAGATTTTGCTCTTTGATTTGCTGCGCAGCGCCAAGTTCTACTTCCATTTGAGTGAACAGCGCATGCCTGAATGCTCTAATGAAACCGCCCAGGTCTGTATTGTGAGTCAGCATCTTTCTTTCAGCGTCAAACTTGACTGTGTTTACGGCGCCAACTATTTGAACTTCGCGACTGCGCGCTTCACTAAGCTGGAAAACAGCCTCTTTATGCGGAATGGTGACGTTAAATCCGTCGATCAAGTCAGCATTCAATTGAGCAATGCCCTCGACAAGATGCTCACGCTCGATATCAAAAGCGTCGTATGAGCCACTAAGTCCAAAAAATAAAAGCGCCGCCCGGTGCATGGGCGGCGAAAGTGAGTGAGAAACCGGATGACCAATTAAAGCAAGCTTCACTGGCTTAGAAGCCGCCGGCTTGCGAGGTGGCAACTCGCATTCGTTTGATTCCAACTGCAGCAGCTGCAGTCATCATCGCCACTACGTCTTTTTGCTTAGCTTCGGAATCGGCGTTTACTGTGCAAGGCACATCGTCTTTTCCAGTTTTCTTCTGGAATTCCCTCATCATATTTTGAATATCTTCTGAAGTGGAATTCTTAGGTACAGCTCGACCATTAAAAGCAATATTGCCTTCTTTATCAATATCGATTGTAATGGCCTTACTTTCTTCGTCTTTTTTGGCGTTGCGAGTGTCAGGCGGCTTAATTTTCAAGTCGGATTTGTCCATCAGTGGAGCGATAAGCATCATGATGACCAATAGCACCAAGAATACGTCTGTAAGAGGAGTTACGTTGATTTCCTCAAAGTTTGAGCCAGAGCCCATCGACATATTGCTAACACCCCCTTCAAACTAAGCCTTGTTGAAACCCTACTCTAGCGTGCGTGCGATTCCGAGCTTACAAAGCTGAGGAACAGAAGCTTCAAAAGCAAGAAGTCATCGTTGAAGCGCTTCACTGTGTTCGTATAAGTGTTATTGAAAATAACTGCGAGGATGGCAACAATCAGTCCATATCCTGTAGCGATAAGAGCTTTTGCTACCCCGGTAACTACAACTGGAGTACCGCCGCCGCCTACGCCCATTTGGTCTAGAGTGAATACAACCCCGACCACAGTCCCGAACAGTCCAATAAATGGGCTGGTAGCACCGATGGTACCAAGGATAGCCAGGTTCTTTTCTAACTTACGGGTTACAAGACCAACAGTAATGTCGAAAGCTTTCGAGAAGTCTTCCTTCTGTTCTGCCATCAGACGAACGCCTTCTTCGGCAACTTCACCAACTACTCCACCCAAACGGCTGCAATCGGCCTGAGCGGCTTGCAACTGATTGCGCTCAAGGTTGCGTTGAAGCGCATGGATGAATGCAGAAACGTCACGACGATTTTTTTGGTAATACAAATATCGTTCGATGATTACGGCAACTGTAAGAATGGAGCAAATAGTAATCGGAATGGATGCAAACCAATCATGAATCATGAACTCCATAAAAAAGGTGAAAAACTTACTGTCCATTTCTTCTCCTACCTGAGAACGCCAACCCCTAGTATCTGCCTTGCTGTCTATTTAGTACGGCGACGATTTTACCGCAATTTCTAACCGTGGCGCTTGACGCCGCATCTCTTGACTAAAGCCTTTAGAAGCTCCTGCCTCCTGAAAATACGTTGTAATCAAAGGTAAACTGAATATCTACAACCGATGGAGCACCAGCTGGCAACGGGCGAAATGGTGCTGCATTTTGTACAGCTTGCAAAGCTGCCTGGTCGGCAACTGCGGTTCCACCTGACTTATCAATTCGTAAATCTGACAACGTTCCATCACTGTGTACTTTGAAGATTACAACTACACGACGTGACTCTTGACCACGAGGAGGGAACCAGGCTCTCTTAATTCTGCGTTGCAAATCTGCCATGTATGGTCCGAAGTCAACGTCAGCTTGAGCTGCTACTGAAGGTTTGCCAGGAGCTCCGTCTGTGTTGCCTGGAGTTCCGTCACCGCCGCCGCCCTTAGGCACTGACGGAGAAATGCTGATAGGTCCTTGTGCCCAACCGCCGCCGCTGCCGCCGCCGCGACCTGCGCGAACTGGGGCTGGAGCGCCGCTTGAACCACCACCGCTAGAACCACGTCCGCCGCCTGAGCTGGCTACAGGAACTGGGCTTGGAGCACCGTGACCGGCGCCGCCACCGCTAGAACCGCCGCCGCTGGCTGCGATTGGAGCTGGAGCTTGTGGTCCGCCACCGCCGCCGACAGTGCCGCCACCGGTTCTAGCCATCGGTGCAAAACCGGAGGTTCCACCGGGAGCGCCAGAGCCCATTGCGATTGCTGTAGGAGCTAATGAGGGCAAGCCTTGCATACCGCCACCGCCTGGACGAGCCATCGGAGTCGGCATGGCTGCTCCGCTGCCTGGATGAGCGAGTGCGGAAGGAGCCAGTGAAGGCATAGGACTTGCTGAGAAAGTTTTTGGTGCAGCGCCAGCCATAGGCATTGGATTTGGGCTTGGTGCAGCCATTGGCGACGGAGCCAAACGCGGCTGTGCTGTTGGAGTTGGCGATGGAGCCATCTTCATAGGACTTGGAGAAGGAGATGGCGAGGGCGAAGGCGACGGAGCCATGCGTGGCATTGGCGTCGGAGCCGGACTTGGACTTGGCGCCGGAGTTGGCGTTGGAGCAGCAGGACGTGGCGTAGGAGCCGGACTTGGTGCTTTCGGCGTCGGCGGAGTCGGTGTATGAGTTGGAGTTGGCGAAGTCGAAGGTTTGGCCTTTGGCGTTTCCTTTTGTGGAGCCTTCTCTGCAGCCTTAGGAGCCTGTGGAGCTTGTTTCGGCTTGGTTACATCGTGCTTCTTGTTTGTCTGGTCTTTGGAATTTACTGTTGAGCGCTTGTTTGTCTTCGGTCGCTCTTTAACCTGCATTTGTGGGTCGACGAATTCGATTTCAGTAAGCTGACTCTTGGGAGTCGGTGGAATTACAAAGAAGAACGCAATTATGAAAAGAGCAACCATGACGGAGAAGTGGAAGATATACGATCCACTTGTCGCCTCTGGCATCTCGATGACAAAATCGGGATAAATGCGACGGCGCTTCATGGCGGCGTGGTCGTATGCATCTCTGACCGCATAGAACACGAAGCTAAGGAAGAAGCCACTCAAAATGAATGAAATGGAACTGCCTAAGGTTGCTTCTTTCAACACCACAAGTAGCATTTTGTTTGGCTTCATGTGATATTGCGCGCCAAAGGCAAGCAAAGTATCCAAAATCGGGATATTGAAAGCCATTGCCACAAGCAAAAGAATGTTCAGTACAGAAACTGCGATGAAAAGTATTCCCTTGCGGGTCTCGCCGTTATACATCTGCCCAAGACCAGGCATCAAGAGCGACATGACAGCCGCTGTGTTGGGGTCTCGTGCCGGGGGTTGGTTAAAACCGCTAGGGCGCACCGATGTACTTGTCATCTAGGTAAACTTCTTCGCTGGCTTGGGGATCCGAGGAATTTACGAGCAATTCAGGCTCGTAGCTGGCGTCTGAGAAAATGAGACCTGGTAAAAGGTTTAAGCCCAGAATCTACATAAATAATAGATTCTGCAAGAATGATTAATCTTAACTTAAATGCTTCAGCCAGACAACCCCACTTTCAAGACTCTGTAAAGGAAAAAGGCCTGTCAATGAGACTTCCTTTTTTAAGCTCTATATTGAATCTTATCGAACTCAATTAGTTTCCGCACTAGTGAAGGCCCTAATTGATCAAACAAAGTAGCTTCAATCCATAAACATATTGTCGAAAATCTTTGGATAAATTGCCAGGCTTTTTCATCCTGTCGATCGACCGGGTTGGCCCTATCGCAATTCCAGGGTTTTTACGGTGTGCGAATTCAAGCTGGGCTGGCATCAAGAGAAGACGAAGAATCCTTTACAGCTGCGGACTCTATAGAAAATAGACCTAAGCAAACGAGTCGATGGCATATACCATCGACTCGTTAATGAATCTAAATTCTTGCAAATCGCAATTACATAGGCATTCGCAAATCTTCAGCCAGCTCGATTTTGAGTTCGTCGCCAGGACGTACATCAACTCTCTTACCTTTCTTGGCACAAAGGATTACAACACCGATTGCGGTGCCGATGCCCAAGCCGATAAGCATTCCGCCGGCTGTGCCGACGCTTGAGCTGCTGCTTGAAGCGCCGCCGGCGATGGCGCCGATTACGGTGCCCAGTGCCATTGGAGCAACTACAGCTCCGGTGTCGAATGCCAGGTCTTTGAGACCGCGACGAGCATGTACAACGCCGCCACGAGCTACCAGAGTTGCCGATAGAGGAATCTGGTGACCGTCAGGAGTTGTAATAGTGTCAAACTTCAAAGCGACTGAACCGGAACGGCTGACACGCTTGGGAGCGTTGAGTCTGGCGATACGGCCTTTGATGACAGAACCGGCCGGCACTACTGTGGAACCGTCGATTGTCAGGTCTTCTGCAGTTCTGGCAGCAAATTCGTCACCTTCTTGAGATGTATCGCTGTCAACAGCAGAATCCATAATGATTGGGCATTTGGTGCCTGATGGCACGATACGGATATAACCTTGAAGAACCTTTTCTCCGCCGGCAGCAGGCGCAGCAGCAGCATCGGTGCTTGTAGTAGTAGTAGTAGTGGTAGGCGTGCTTGTATCTGTAATTCCTGTTTCAGTGCCGGTTGCGGCGCTGCTTGTGCTTGTGGTCGGCGCAGGAGTTTCGCTGGCACTTGGCGTTGCTACAGGAGTTTCGGTGGCTGCAGGAGGCGTAGAACCGGGAGGCGCTTGAGTTGAGGCGTCGCCTTCAGACCACATTGATTCTGGACTTGCAGCAGCATCTGACTTTGCAGCCGAAGTTCCGGCGTCAGTGCTTCCTTCGGCTGGCTGTTGTGCGCCCGGAGGCGAGAATATCTTGAAGTTAACCTGGGAGGAGTCTGCGGCCAAACACGGCGCCATAGTTTGGCTTAAGAAAAGGATGCTTGCGAGCACGTGACTAACACGTCTTGACATATATTGTCTCCTGCTATCTTCTATTTCCGACGGACACTTTCGCCTCAAAGTGCCCAGGCTCCAAAGTCAAGGGGCCAAGTGACCCGTCAGTCTAGCACGACCCTCTTGTCAAACAAATTACGTGTTTTTGAGATTTGTCCCTCAATAGCGCCGGAATTGAGGCATAATGGCATAAGTGTGGCGACACAGTGCTAAGCACCGACAGCTTATTGCTTCTTTTATCAGAATCATTTTGATACAACGTCACGCTTTTATGTAAATGCTCTCACCAGCACTCTCTTGACATTTCAGGGTCGTATTTTGAGCTAAGCGACCGCATTCTTAGGAGAATAACGTGATTCAGTGCCCGATTTGCCAAATGATCAACGAAGATCAAACCCGGTTCTGCGCAGAATGCGGAGCCAGATTGGGCCCGACTCAGCCAGCCCCACCAGCAGCTCCAGCAGCGCAACAAGCGGCTAACCAGGGCTATCCTCCGCAACCAGCAAATCCAGCTTATGGCGCTCCACAGCAGGGATATCCAGCAGCTCCGCAAGATCAGGGCTATCCACCCGCTCCTCAAGATAAGCCAATGAAGAAGCTTCGTTCGCCATTGCTTGCAGGGGACGAACTTGACGACGAGCCACCGCCGCAACCACGCGGAAGGCAGCCAGAACCGCCACAACAACGGGGGCCGTTGCACTCACCACTTCTGGGAGATGCCGGAGCGCACGGGCATCATCCGCCAGCCCCGCAAGGACAGAGCGGCAGACAACACTTGCATTCTCCATTACTCGGTGACGCAGCCCATCACGAACCGATGGACCACATGACACCAGCCAGCACCAGCGGGCGACCCGGACTGCATTCACCGCTTTTGGGTGACGCAGCAGGGCACGGTTCACCTGAAGCAGCTCCCGGTGCAAGCGGACGACATTTGCATTCACCCTTGCTGGGTGACGCAGGCTCTCACGGCAATCACTACCCAGATCAATATCAAGGACAGGGGCAGGGCCAAGCAAGCGCCAGCGGCAAACATCATTTGCACTCACCACTCCTGGGCGGTGACGATCAAGACGACTATTATGATGATGCGCCTGTTCAAAGAAAAGGCGGACTGCATTCACCCATTCTGGGCGGCGGTGGCGGTGGACAGCCAAGCAGAGGCGGTCTCAGGTCACCTATCTTAGGTGCTGCTGCGTCTGGCAGCGACCAGTTTTATGATGAAGATGACTATGATTCAGACCCATATGCAGATGAGGGCAATCCAAATATTTTGCGCTCGCCACTTTTGAGCTCAAAAATGGATCACCACGATCTCGACCATCCGCCACAACCAAGACAGGCGCCTCCAAAAGGCAAAGCACAAATGCCGCCGCAGCAGGCTCAGCAATACCAGCAAGCACCAGCGCAATATCAGCAGGGTCCGCCATCTCAACCGGCACCAGCGCAATATCAGCAAGGTCCGCCATCGCAGCCTGCGCCGGCGCAATATCAGCAAGCTCAGCCACAATATGCGGCTCCGGCTCCGGCTCAGGCTCAAGCTCCGGCGCAGTATTCGGCCCCGCCAGGTTTCTATACAGAACCAGCACAAACGCCGCCAGCGGCTCCAGCGCAACAAACCTATGCAAACCCAATGGCAGCGGCACCGGCACAAGCCGTTCAGCAAGCTGCGCCGGCTCAGCCAGTTCAGCAAACTGCGCCTCCAGCGTCAGCCGCGCAAATATCGCCCCCTGCAGGCTTTCAGGATGCGCCTGAGGAAGCTTTCCCTGATATGAGTCAATTTAGAAGAGGCGAAGCTGCCGCCGCTGCTGCTGCTGCCGCTGCGACTCCAGCCCAGGCACAACCGGTTGTTCCTGTATCTTTGAACCTTTCAGGCGGCGTGCCCGATCCTGCATCATACATTCCACCCGAATTGGCACCGGCAGACCATCTGGCACCAGCGCCGGCTCAGCCGTTCATCAGCCCTCAGGCTATCGCAGCGACGCCGCCAGGCCCGACAACTGCGCCGCCAGCAAAGCCGGCAAGCCCAGCCCAATCTCAGGTTGACGCAGCTCCTGTCAAAGAGAAAGCTCCGCTTAAACGATCTACATCTAAGATGTTTGGTGACACCAGCGACGACGATGACTACGACAGTGGACACCCACAAAGTGGCCAGTTGCCGCCCAGAAGCCAATCGTCAGCATTCGGCGGCGGAGCACCCTATGGTGAACAACAACAGCCATCTTCACCAATGCCCAAACTGCTTGGCGCTATTGCCGTTTTCATGGGAATTCTAAAACTGCCGGCATTCTTCTTCTATGCCATTCCGCAGATCAGTCAATATCCGTTTATGGCAGTAGAACAGGGTGCAACAGCCGTAGGCTTGATTGTGCTTGGCTTAGCTTTCTTAATGTCAAAAAACTAATGAGATGATCAAATAGTTATCAAGTTGAACGATCTGCACTCAAAACCAACAGCCAAGAGTCTTTCGGGAATAAGCACCAGCGCAACCCTGTGCTATATTCAGCTTGGACAATTTCCAAGTTGATCATAAACTCCAATTTATGAATTGCAGCCTGGATTGATGGAACCGCCAGTGGTGATGATCGTCGACTTTTAGAGAAGACTTCGCCATTGAATGAAAAGGATGGAGATTGATGCTCTTTAGCAATTCTCGTTTGGCAGACAAGCAAAAGATGTGTGTATTACTCAGCATCTGTTTTGTCGGGCTCTTAACTCCTGCATATGCCAAGAAAGTATCGTTTGACTTGCCTTCATCAGACAAGATGACCGAAGGCGCCGGACCACAAAACGAGCCCGTTGAAAAACCGCGCAACACCAGCCTGGCACCAGTAGGTCTTCATGACGAAGAAAAGCCGGCAGCAGGAAATAATGACGACAGCGATGCCTTGCTCAAGTCTACTGTCACTCAAAATGATTTTGCAGCCAAGGCGAAAGCCGGCAGTGGCGAAAAGAATGCAGTCGCTTCAGGCAAAGAAGAATCAGTAATCGACAAAGGTGGAAAGAAAGGACTGAAGGACAAAGTCATCGGCAAAGACAAAAAGCCTGACGCTCCATTCACCGGACCACTGGCAATCACGCCACCTAGCGAAGACGAAGAAAACAAAACAGCCGAAGTAATCATGGACGCAGAAAAGCGCCAGATGAGCGAACTCTGGCAATGCACCATAGACCGCAACCCAGACATTCAATTTGTAATTCAAAAATTGCAGCCGTCATCTGACGCAAATCACGCCATGGCTTCGACTATGAAAGTCTTGAGCGCAACTTTGTTTGGCGCGATGAACATGGCACCAATGATGATGCCCGGAGGCATCAGCCAGGTAAATCCAGCCGCGCTGATGGGAATGAGCAGCGGCAGCGGAATGATTCAAGGTCTATTCCAGGACAGAGCTCAAAAAGCCGCTAAGAAACAAGCCATTTCTCAAGAGCAAGCCACAATCCTCTACAAAATTGTGCGCGACACTGCAGACAAACTTGTAGCAAGTTATCGCGATTACAAGAAAGAACAGTCTGCTGTTCTCCGTGCAAATGCCGACCTGGCTGACCTTCAAGCCATGGTTGCCGAAGCACCTCGCAACGATCCGGCTAAAGCCATCGACATGGAATACACTTTGCGCAAACAAAAGCGCGACATCGAAGAGAAGTCCGAACAACTTCGCTTGTTTAGACAACAACTCACAGACCTGGCCGGCGCAGAAGCAATCGACAAACTCGACACTGAATTCATTTCAGAAAGAAACGCAATTGCAAATTCAGTTGGCACGGGCAACGACACCAAATCAGCTAACGCCCCGGTTTTCGTTAACCCACTAGAGCAGGGTGCCGACTCAAAAAAGATCGCGAGCCCCAGTAACGGGCCCATGTAACCGGTCTGGCTCATCGAAATTAACGACCCGACCTAAGCGGTCCACAGAAACGATATTAACGGCCCGATCGAATCACTAAAAAATTGCAGGGGCGACGCCATGGATACTGCTGGCGAACTCGAATGTTTAGCGAAGCCGGCACAATATGGACTCTAGCTTGAAGGGCGGCAGCCCTGGGGGCGCAGGCTTCCAGCCTGCTTCGGGAAGCTATTGGCGAAGAAGCAGGCAAGGATGCCTGCGCCCCCAGGTGGAACGCTCTTAGCTCATATCATCGAACTTGATTCGGCTCCATTTTAGTTCGCCAACAGCATCCCATCAGTCGCCCTTGTCTTTGGAACGAAGATCCCCACATATGCAGTGCAACGCATACCGTCGCCCTTCCGAACACATTACTTGATATAATGCGCTGGTTATTCATTAAGAAGATGCAAGGACGGCAAGCGTGACTACTAACAACGGACAAAAATTTCTTGCTTGGGGAATCTTGCTACTCTGCCTGGCAGCCATTCCTGCCGGACTCATGGGCAGAAGCAACAGCTCTTCAGACGACAAGGCCACAGAAAAAGAAGGAAAGAAATTTTCATTCCTCAGCCGCAAAGACCGCATCATACTTGTCAAAATCGACGGAACAATACAGAACGATGAGGGCGAGGGCGGGCTATTCCCCAATCCAAATTCTTGTTCGCACGCTCGCAAAACTTTGCGCAAAGCTGTACACGATGAACATATAAAAGCCGTTTTGCTTCGCATCAACTCACCTGGCGGCACAGTCGCAATGAGCCAGGAAATCAGCGACGCAGTGAAAGAACTCAGAGAACACGGCAAACCTGTGGTTGTGTCGATGGGCGACGTGGCAGCTTCAGGTGGATATTACATTGCTAGTGCCGCAGACAAAATATATGCCTCTCCCGGCACACTTACAGGTTCAATCGGCGTGATCATGCACCTCATGAATCTTTCCGAAGTCGAGAAAAAAATCGGCGTAGTTCCATTTGTAATAAAGTCAGGTCAGTTTAAAGACATCGGCAGCATGGACAGAGCACCGACAAAAGAAGAAATTGATTTGCTGCAAGGCATCATCATGGATTCATACGACCAATTTGTAACTGCAGTTGCAGATGGTCGCAAGATGGACAAAGAACAAGTCAAAAAATTGGCTGATGGCCGCATTTATTCCGGACGCCAGGCACTCAAAGTCAAACTAGTCGACGCAATCGGTGGCTATGAAGAGGCCATGATGGACATCAAAAAAATATGCAAAGAGAAATACAATCAAGATCTTGTAGTCGATGAAGGTCGCTCGCTCAGCTCGCTGGCTTCATTACTCGAAGCCAAAATCAGCGTGCCGCAAAGCAATGTTTTAAAAGGATTGATTCCCGAATCAATGAATCCGAAATTTACGAACATGCCCTTGTGGATGATGGAGTAAAAAAGATGACTCAAGAAACTCTTAGTCAAGCTTCAGCGCCGGCGCAGCTGGGATTCATCGACACATTCATGGGCACTATTGTGGCGCCTGTGCAAACTTTCAAAAAACTGAGCGAAGACTGCAGTCACGAAATAAATCATTTGCCTGGAGCTCTCGCTATAGTCGTCCTTGTTTTTGCAATGGATGCACTGCGCCTGACCCCAGCCAAACACATAGGCTGGGCTCTATTTAACATACCATCAGAAGTAACCGGCGGACTTACACTCTGGGCGCTTTCTGCATTGGTTGTAGGCTTAACTGCACTTTGTTTTTGCGCACCGACGTCAAAACTACGGGCAGCTTTTGTAACTCTGGCCTGGAGCCTCCTGCCCTGGATTTTCATGGGTCCTATCGCCTGCTTCAACAGTGTGCTGGGAAATGCAAACGTGCTCTTTATGGCAATTCCTCTAGTATGGATTTTGGTTTTGCAAATAATCGCAGTAAAACAAAGTTTTGATATGAAGGTCTGGCAGGCGCTTGTACTCTTCCTCGTAGTGCCGCCGCTGCTGTCCTGGTACCAACTAATGCAATTCCTGCAAGGACTTGCCGCCACATTAGGTTCTCTTCTGGCGCAATGAGCAAACAAAAAGTCGTCGCCATCGTCGGGCCCACATGCACAGGAAAAACGGCGCTCAGCCTGGCCATTGGGCGGCGATTTCCAGCTGAGATTATTGGCTGCGATAGTCGCAATGTCTACAAGTATTTTGATATTGGCACGGCAAAGCCTTCAGCTGAAGAACAAGCAGAAATTCCCCATCATCTTATAGATGTTGCCGAGCCGCAAGAAGAGTTCACTGCGGCCGAATTCGCCAGACAGGCGAGCAAAGCAATAGAGGATATTTCAGCGCGCAAAAAGGTTCCAATCGTTTGCGGCGGTACAGGTTTTTATGCAAGAGCTTTGCTTGAAGGACTCGGTATACCTGATGTCGGCCCACAGCCTGAGCTTAGAGAGCAGTTCAAGCTTCTAGAAGAAAATGAGAAAGGCAGCCTCTACAAAAAATTGGCAGAACTAGATCCCATTACTGCGGCTCGCTTGAATGCCAATGATTTATTCAGAGTGATAAGGGCACTTGAAGTTTGCATTGTCTCAGGCAAAGCGTTTTCAGCCCAGATAAAAACTGCCGAGCCTCCATACGATGTATTGTGGATTGGTCTCAATATGAAAAATCGGGACAATTTCAGACCACTGATGAAAAAACGGATTGCAGCCCAAATGGCTCAGGGCATGCTTGAAGAAGTAAGAGATTTAGCAGAGCGCTTCGGTCACAAACAAAAAATGATGAAGACGGTGAACTATAACGATCTGCTCAGATATCTCGATTCTGAAATCAGTCTCGAAGAAGCCGTGCAGGAAGCCGAAAAGCACAACTACCAACTGGCACGACGGCAGATTATGTGGTTCAAGACCAACCCAAAAATCAACTGGTTTTATGTAGATGAATCATCAAAAGAGAAAATTGAACAAGAAGTTATTCAATTAGTAGAGAGCTTCGTATCCCAGTAAGCATCAATGTTTTAGGGATCAGCTCAGACGCGAAGAAGAATTGATATTCAACAAAGATCAAAATGATGCTTCCTAAATTCCAATTTGGAGATATACTAGATCTGGACTTCTTGATTACCGGCTCGAATATCTAGCAAGCGAGCAAACTCAAGGAAAGATCAATAACTCAACAGAGTGTACGCAACGATCTTTTCTCTGCAAGTGGACAATAATCATGCCAAGCAAAAATTTGGAAAATGTATGGAACTTACCAGTTCCATGGAGCGACGGAAACATGTCTGCTCGCCTCTGGCAAAAAGGCAGCGGCATAATGGTTTCAGTACCAGAGCTCGACATTAGCTGCTATGGTCGCTCGCAATCAGAAGCCGTGCTTCGATTGTTCACAAATTTGTTGAAATACTACAATGAGCTAAAAGACAAAGACAATCTCAACTCCCGCCAGGACGCCCATTTCCAACTTTTGAAAATTTGGGTCAAGGGTGTCGAAAAGAAAATGTGCGCAGGCGAGTCAGTGCTCAGCCTTGCTGGTCGCAATTAAGTATCAAGTTTCACAGTAAATCATCCATACATCCGTATATTGATAGACAGAAGAGTCTAGTGATTTAGCTTGCCGCAAAATTGAACTCTTGACCAGATTTTGTCGTCCAACTAAATAGCAGCTGATTTTGTCTCACTGATATTTGTGCACATACATATGTCGATCAATAGTACATGTCTACAAAAGAAAGGCAGTCGCGCCGGTCTTGCTCGATTCGTTCTTGCCTGCGCCCTGCTCTTTCGTTGCGCAGTGCCGGCAAGTGCAGATGAATTCACGACAAACGATGAGCAGCAATCCAACAGCAGTCAAAATCAAAAGCTGCTCGAAATTCGCATTTTTCAAAATCAGCAAGCATCAACAAAACATAAAGAGATGGCTGCTCTAGATAAAAGAGACGATCAGAGCATCAACGACTACGGCTACATCGGCAACATCGATTCTCTGAAGTTTCACCACGCAGAATGCGAATACGCTCACCTTATGGCTAAATGCAGACGCATCAAATTCAAAGACAAAGAAGACGCAATCGAAGCAGGGCTCAAAGCATGCAACTGGTGCATGCCAAAATGGTGGACAAGCGTCAAAGGAGAAATTCTGCGTACAGCCCCAGCAGCACAGCATTACGAACAGTGCCACCACCTGTAGTGCAAGCCCCAAAAGCCCCAGGCAAAGCAGCACAGATATTCAAAAGCGAAGAATTCTATATAAGATAAATACGCTAGATTGAGATCCTTTTGACAATCATTGTCAGGGTATGGATGACAAGCTCAACAGAATCTTGTATTCAGTCTGTGAACATCAACGCAGCAGCTGCGCAGGACGTGGTATAAACATCTGGAGAGTCGCCACTGGGTAGGGTTTAATGGCAACTGTTTTAGACAGAACGATGCAGGGTCTAGCTGATGTAACTGGACTAATCGTAGACCGCACAGTAGTTCCTGAAAGAATCATTGGTCAGGGCTGGATAATTTCAAAGAGCCGCATGGTCGTACTGGCGAGTTGCGTCGCCAACTATGCAGACGCCCCCTGGGCATTACTTGTGAAATTCCCTTATCCAGACCTAACTTTCAGCGTAAAGGCAATTTCACTCCATCCTGAGTTCAACAAACGAGCAGCACGCGAGCATTATCTTGCTCAAGCCAACGAGCTGGTGCCGCAGCCTCTCATCATGGAAAACGACATAGCCACGGTTACATTTGAAGCCGATATTTTGGAATTGCAGCCCGATCGCGTACAAGAGCTGACACGCGCACTTTCGCTGCCTCTTACCATTTCGCCGCAAGATTTATCTGGTGTGATGAAAGCCGGTGAAACCGGTGAGATTTTGCAAAAAGCAATTTTGAGCGGCAGAAACGGAGTTTTGAATTTCTTTGATGAGCGCAAAGTTCCATTTTGCCGAGTCTTAATTAAGGGCGGCAGAATAATGAAAGCCAGCTTTCAAAACTTGCAAAATGAATTTGCAATTTGTGAGCTGATGTGGCGCAAACCAGGCGGCAATTTCGTACTGCAATCAAATGACACGCTGGCCTGGACAAACTTCCCAGACATAGCCATGTCCACAGACCAACTGGCAAACGAAGCAAAGCGTCGCACACAAGATTTACCAAGAATGCTTGATGCTCTGGGCGGACCAAACGCCCGCTATATCAGAGCACGCCCAGGACTGGAAGGCGCGCAAATCAATCCGCAAATCCGCTGGGTGGTAGAACGCATCTGGCCGGTTTTAGATGGCTGCCTACCGCTTACTAAAATGTCAGAGCGTCTTGCAATTGATACATACACTGCACTTCAGGCTCTCTGGGAGATGAAGCACCTGGGTCTGGTAAACACCGCACCGGCAGACCAGTATCATCGCTCTGGTCAGCTGGGCTCGGCACTGACTCCTGGTCATGATGTCGATATGAAATTCTGGGATGGCTTGCAAGCATTCTATTTAGATGACCTGTCGACAGTACCGATAAGTGCCATCGGCAACTTTTTCGGCAGCAGCCGTTTACTATCGACAAACACTCTTTTGCATACGCTGCCATTGCCTGCATGCAAATTCGGCGCGATTATTCTGAAAGAGGGACGCCTGGTTGCTGTGCACAACGGCAAGTTCAGCGCTAATTTGCAAAACCCACCGCCCTTTCCTTTGAGCCAAATGACCTGGATTGGTTCACTCAGCGATATGAGTGCGAAAAGAATGCGCACTGCCACAGCTGAAATTGATTCTGATGGCATGGAAGAAATTTCACAAGCAGCCGGGCGCGCGGGCAGTGGAGGTCTGAAAGGACGAAGCACAATGTCCAGCATGTCTGCCTACCCAGGTGATGCTGCGGGGCTTGCAAGCCAGGGCGAAAATGGCGATGGACCACCGAAAGTATCTACAGAGCCTGAAATTCTGCAGAAGTTTACTAAGATTCAAATCTTAGGCGCAGGCGGGGCTATGTTTGTCATCGGATTTTTAATGGCGATAAACAGCATGCTGTCTGCGCCAAAGCCAGCAGTTGTAGCAACTGCAAAACCTGATGCGAGCAACAGCAAAACTTCAAGCCCAGCTCAAAACCAGAGCAACTCGGTGCCTAGCGGCGGTGAAGCAATCAAAGCTGCACTGCAAGTGGCCGGCTTGAAAGACCAGACTCTTCCTCCATTTAAGTTTGCAGATACAAGCAAACAAACCTCACCAAAATTGTCTTTTGGTCTTGAAGCCGAAAACAATCAAAAAATGCTTTTTGTGGTCTGGCCAAATCCTGTGATTTCAAACACAGTTGACACTTGCTCAGCTCAACCACCATTCCTGACTCTAAAAGGCGTGCCTACAAACAAAATGCTTGAAGAAGGCCACGGCACGCATGGTTTTTACTGGAAAGCCACTCGTTATGCAAATAAAGACGGTAAGGACACAGTCGCGCTTGTGGGCGCATTCCAGTCAAATCAAGCCGACAAATGCATTCTGGTTATTTCAGAACCATGGAAAGACGAAGGCGACCTCGACTATCGTGGCGCAGTAAACATAATCGAGCACATGTTTGCCAACCCTGAAGGCACAGTTCCAAGCGACGGAACAAGTGCAAGCACGAGCGCTACCACTACTGAAGCAAGCAGCGCAGACATCGACGCTTATCGCAACTCAACTCTAGAACTGATCAAAGGCGCATACAAAGCACCTGCAGAATCAGACAGAGCCAACAAATGCGTGGTTAATTTTGTGATTGACTCAAGCGGCAATATCAGCAAACTTGAGCTCAAATACAGCTCTGGCGTTGATGATGTCGATAAGGCTGTGCAAAAAGCCATTACTTCAAAAGTTCCATATCCCACACCGCCAAACACAAAAGCGGCTCAGGTACCAATGCAAGTCACCGTCGATGGTGGCGAGTTTTCCATCGGCGAACCATAAGAGCTCAAACACATTTTGCAAGCAACGGCACAAATGGGTTTAGCCAAGTTTTATTTTGCCCCAATCAGAGCAAAATCACTTTTATTTGTCTTGGAAGATGGCGGAGCAGGAGGGACTCGAACCCCCAACCCGTTAGGGCAGCCGCTTTCAAGGCGGTGTCTTCATCCAGCCAGGTCTGCTCCTTGCTGTATCTACGAACCATTTTACGACAGAATATAACTGGGCGCAGCAGATCGTTAACGAATTGGGAGTCAAACTCAGATGTCAACAAAAAGTAAACGTCTGGACCTGCTTCTAGAAGAGCTGGGTTTATTCCCTTCGCGTCAGGTTGCCCGCACTGCAATCATGGAAGGAGCAGTGCTTGTCAATGGTCAAAAAATAGATAAGCCCGGAGCACCTATAAAGGATGGGGCAAAAATTGAACTCACTTCCAGTTGGCAAGCTCAAAAATATGTCAGCCGCGGCGGATTCAAACTCGAAAAGGCAATTGCCGAATTCCAGGTCGATGTTAACAGCAGAGTTTGTCTTGACGTCGGTGCCTCAACAGGAGGTTTCACCGATTGTTTGCTTCAGTCAGGAGCCGGCCTGGTTTATGCAGTTGATGTCGGCTACGGACAGATTGCCTGGTCTCTCAGAACAAACCCAAAAGTCAAAGTGATTGAACGAGTTAACGCACGCAATCTCAACCCGGCATTGCTCAAATCAAGCACAACTGATTATGAGGCACCGAGTCTTGCTGTGATTGATGTGTCGTTTATTTCACTCATAAAAGTATTGCCGGCTGTGAAAGCTTGCATGAAAGACGAGCACTCTGAAATTCTGGCACTGGTCAAACCACAGTTTGAAGCTGGTCGCGAAAATGTAGGCAAAGGCGGAGTTGTACGCTCGCCTGAAATACACAAGCAAGTTATCAAAAAACTTGTGCAAGATGCCGAAAGCATTGGCCTTACTGCTCAAAAGCTCACATTTTCACCTTTGAAAGGACCTCAGGGAAATATCGAGTTTTTGATTTTGCTGAGCTTGTCATCAGAGGGCAAAATCGATTTCGACTTAGTGGATGAAGTAGTCGAAAATTCTGCAAGCAGCCTCAACTGACCGACACAAACAGAAAGAGACCGCCGGTCTGGCGATCTCTTCGATAACTTAGCTTTTGTTGAAACGAACGGCTAGCTTTACTTACCGGTCATTTTCTTGAAACCATTGCCCATTGCGGTGAAACCTTTTTTCAAGCCTTCGCCCAATTTTTTTGGTCCCCACATGATGCCCTTACCAACGGCCTTTGCGCCTGCCACCATTTTGTTGTCATCAGCAAAGGCGGGGTTCGCACTCGCAACTGACAGAGCAAACAATCCCATGAGGGATACACTGACAATTTTCTTCATTTCAAACACTCCTTGCGAAAGCCCCAAACGCATTAGTAATCCTTATTAGTTTATATCACAGACATTGAATTACATCGAAATCAAGACAGTGCCTGACATGCCTGCTATCGTCAACTTGAAAGAATAAAAGACCGCGTACTATATATCCATTGCACTTCTAACGGCCCGCATGCTCAGTTTCTCAAATGTCTACATCACGCCTAGAGTTCGTGCTTCTTTGCAAAAAGTTGTGCAGTCTAAACAGCACAGAAAATTCTGGGAGCTGGTGGGCAAACTCAAAGACGGGCGTTTTGACATTCCTGGACTCAATGTCGAAAAACTTCACGGCAAAACTGGAAAACTATTCTCAGCACGCATGTCTAAAGAAATGCGCCTGATATTTTCGATGCAACAAGATGTTGCATCTAAGTCTTTAATAATTCACGAAATCAATCATCACGATGAAGCATACGAGCGCGCCGAACGCAGTGATGCTGTGCCAAGAAAACTTGAATTAGCCAACGAGACTTTGACTGCTGAAACAATTGCAGAAGATAAGGTCGAAAGCGAATTGAGCAAGAACTTTGAAGACTCAAGCAAAGCTATGCCTGTGCAACTATTCAAAGTGCCACATTACTTGCTTCAAGACCCAGATAAATACATAGCTTTCGAACGAAGTCTCGACAGATACTTGATACTCAGTGATGAACAAGAAGAATTGCTGGCCACAAAAGACAGAGCATTTCTTGTGCAAGGTCCGGCTGGAAGTGGCAAAACTACACTTGCATTGTTCAACGCGCTCAAACTTTATGAGGAAAACAGCACTGACTCAATCTACCTATTCACCTATCACGAAGAACTGGCATGCGTTTGCAGAGCTTACAAAGTAAATCTAATTGGTGAAGAAGAGGACGACGAAGAATCTGAGTCGGGCATCAAAGTTTTCTCCTACATTGATTTTTGCCGCATGTACCTTCGCCAGAGTCTGGACAAAAAAGAAAGAGAGCAAAGCTGGATAAGCAAAAAACAAAGCATAGAGATATTTCGACAAATAATTTCGCAAAAGTCTCGCTGGCAAAGAAACTTCTCGCCGGAAGATCTCTGGGGCCTGGTTTATTCAATTCTCAAAGGTCGATTTATGCCGGGCACAGAAAGTTTGCCCGCCAGCAAAGAAGACTATGAGCGCATTTTCAAAGACTATGGACGCATGCCTGAAGCACTGGAAGAAACGCTGGAAATTTTTGCACAATATCAGTCTCGTCTTGAAAGAATGAAACAACTTGATGAAGCCGATATCATCAGGTTGAGTTATGAATCGTTGCGCAAGAAAGCTTTTCTTTCTCAAACTGATCGTCGCTTTTGGATAGTCATAGATGAAGTGCAAGACTTCACAGAGCTTGAGTGGAAATCGATTCTTCTGTTTTGGGAAAATCATTGCAAACATCAAAAGGGTGGGCCCAGTTATCCATTTCTTTCCGGTGACACAAATCAAAACATCAGTCGTTCGGGATTTCGCTGGCAAGAATTAGAAACTTACTTGCAAGGCATTTTGCGAAACATGCACAGACCAAATGCCTTGAAGATGGTTACCCTGCATCAAAATTACCGCAACACCCTACAAATTCATAAGCTGGCAGCATTCATTCGCAAGTTTGGCAGTGACTCGAGTGATTTAGGTTTGCCTCCGGAACTTGAAGGCGAACGTCCCAGGCTCATAATCTCTACAGATGATGAACTGCTGGCGTTCTTGAAAGAAAAGTCAAGCCAGAAAGACTTGAATAACCCAATTGTGGTTCTTGTTGAAAATGACGAGTCGCTGAATTTTCTTCGCAAAGAATTGAATGAGAGTCAATCAGTTTTCATTTTGTCATTACGAAACAGTAAAGGCATGGAATTCGAAGATGTAATTATTCATCGCGCATTTTCGTCTTGCACAGGCTCTGCAGCAGGAGCAGAAGCATCTCGCTATTTTGACTTGTGGTACATGGGCATTAGCCGAGCCCGTAAGAATCTGCTTCTTGTTCAAACAGCAGCAGATAGAGCTGCGCTAAAAAGTCTCTTGTGCGAGCGAGACAGCGAGTTAAGAGACTTACTCGAAATCGACGATGCAAAAAATGGATTTGAAAAATATTGGAACAATCGTGAATTACTTACGCCAAATTACAACGTGATTTTCTTGGAGAGAAAGTTAGCGCAAGACCTCTGGGAGATTTACCTCAAAGAAAATGAAAACGCGTCCGATAAACAGCCGCTTTCGTCCTATGCAAATCAATGCAAAGAAAAAGCGCTGAGTCTCTGGCGACGTTGCCTCGATTACAGCTCATTGGGGAAAGCACTAATGCATCTGGAAAACTTTTCAGAGGCAATACCTCTACTCAAACGCGCGGGCTTGAAAAACGAGGCGGCCACTTGCATGGAGGCTGCTGCACAATTCGACCTGGCTGCTGCTCAATATGAACAATTGAACATGATTGGCGATGCCGCTCGTTGCTTCCAGAAGTCTGGAAAATTTCTTGAGGCAGCAAGCTTATACGAACAAGACGAAAGTTGGCAACTTGCGGCGCAGAACTACCAGAGAGCTGATAATTTCGGCAAAGCAGCCGCGCTTTTTGTTCAAATCAAAGATTTCAAAACTGCCGGCGAATTGTATTTGCTTATTAAAGACAAATTAGAAGCTGCGCGATGTTTTCAGAATGCGCAGCTATTTGAAAAAGCGATGGAGCTTTATGAAGAACTTGAGCACTTCGATGAAGCGGCTGAAGCAGCGCGGCATTCCGGCAGGCATCAAAAGTCAGCAGAACTTTTCTTGAAAGCAGGACGTTTAGAAGAATCGGCCCGGTCATACGACAAGGCGCAAGTTTCCGAAGAAGCGGCAAAACTGTATGAACAAGTCAAAGATTGGAGCAATGCTGCAAATGCTTATGAGCGCGCAGGTCTAATTGAAAACGCGGCGCTCATGTTTGAGCAAGCAGGTGAATGGAAAAAGGCTCTAGATTATGCAGTGACTTTGGATATGAAACTTTTGCAGGCTCGCTGTCGCGAAAAATTGAAAGACTACAGAATCGCCGCCGACCTATATCAGGAATCAGGCGCAATCGCTGAAGCAGCCTACAGTCTTGAAAAAGCGAATGATTTTGCTGCTGCAGCCGAGCTGCATCAGCAAAGTCAAAATCTGGCTCAAGCGGCCAACTGTCTTGCAAAGATAGACCGCAAGTTTGAAGCTGCAAAACTGTATGTGGTGTCAGGGCAAATCGGTCAGGCATATGAGCTGCTCTCAGCCGAAAAACAAACGCGCTCAAAATCAAAAACTGAAGCTGGGCTTAAAGAACTCATCACTTGGTGTGCAGAAACGAAACGAGTAGCAGCGCAGGCCCAATTGTTAGAACTGAAAAAGGATTACCTCAATGCTGCTGCTAAGTTCAAAGAATGTATGATGATTCCCCGGGCAGCCGAATGTCTGGCGAAGGCTGGCAGACAAGGCGAAGCGGGACTTCTGTACAAACAATCGGCAGAGCTGGAAAAAGCGGCGCAATGCTTCAAACAAGCGAAGCAGTGGCAGGAGTCGGCAATCTGTTTTGAGCAAATGGGAAAATGGCTGGAAGCCAAAGAGATGTTTGAGCGCTGCAACGATAAACTTGGAATTGCACGCTGCAATAGTGCGCTAGATTGGCTTTGAATCATAGTTTGAGAAATGAATGGCGCCGAAATTCAAAATAAGTTTCAGGCAGGCCCTTTTCCAGTTGAATGGTCAAAGCTGCAATTAATTGTCAAAGAAGATTCAGCGCAGTTTAGCTTGGCTTCCACAACGGCATAAGCTGCAAGCCTGGATGATAAGGCCAAAACGTACTCAGGCTGCCGCTTTTCAGCGGAAGGACAAATGCGTGCGGCAGCTCTCAATCAAAGACCCGCAAAGAAGTCTCAAATGCTTGCAGCGCTTATAGCAAGTTTAACTTAGGCCTTGGAAGAGGTATATATTAAAACAGCTAGTTGAGACAGAAAGGGGAGCCCTTAGACTTATGACTCTATATGCCGATCTCCATCGTCACCTTGGTGGAGCATTACACCCTCGCATCATTTACAAGTTTCTACAGAAAAACGACCACCCCATTCTCAATTACTTTCCTGAGTATGATGGCTTTTGCAACTGGTTCACCCGCCCCTGCAATTCGCTGGAAGAGTTTGTAAAAATTCACAGCCTCGTCGAAGAGCTGCAAAGCCTAGAACACTTGCCCTACTTCTGTTTGCGGCTTTGTCGGGGCGCCTACACTTTTGAAAATCTGCAATACATGGAAATTAGGTACAACCCATATTTCCGAACAGACAAATCACTCACTGTCCAAAAACGCATAGGTCAGATGACCGACATAGTCGAAGTGATTACTGCAAATCTTCGGCCGGCAGAGTACCCCATAACTGTAAAACAAATCCTCTGCCTTGATCGCAGGCTGCCTTCAACGATCAACGAAGCAATTATGAAGGTAGCAAAAGACAATTTGGGTCCTGTGGTTGGAATCGATCTTGCTGGTCCGGAAATCGAACCTGAAAAATGGGAAATCTGGGTGAAGCTACTTTCAAAGGCCAGGGCCTCGGGTTTAAAAACGACTGCGCACCTGGGAGAGACAGGCATCGAAAACGTCCACCAGCAGTACTTTTCAGTGCTTGATCGCATTGGTCACGGCATACACATCCCCCTGGTCAAACCAGAGATGTTGAAAGACCTCGCGAAGCGACAAATCACTCTTGAAGTATGTCCAACCAGCTATAGACAGACTGGTGTTCTCAAGGACTTCCACCAACTGAAGTTAGTCTTCGATAGGTGTCGAAAGGCTGGGGTAGCCATTGCGATCTGCACGGACAATCCTGGACGAAATCCGGCCCCTTGCACTCTACCCGGAGAATACGAACGCTTAATCGACCACGACGTTATTGACTTTTCAGATTTGAAATCGGTTCAGACCGAAGGGTTCAGATCTGCATTCGGATACCCTGGCGGCGCTCACCACTAACCCTTTGCCCTGACAACGTTTGCGGCATTTTCCGCAAAGCGCAAGTGGTATCACCCATGGTGACAGACCGAAAGGGCTGGAAAGGGGGGTAGACTCAAATGTTAGATGTAAACAATTCATGAATGAGTCGGAAGACATTTTGAGTCCGAGTAATTTCTCGACCTTGCATCAAAGCAAGAGAAAAAATATTCGTCGTCCGGCTATTCATCAATATCGCAATCAATTTTGATACCATGTTGAGATTGCTCGCAGAAATGAGGGGAGTAAAAATTGTGACCTTCCTCGAAAAATTTCAAAAAAAATTTTTTCTGCTCTTTTTCGACCTCAAAGCAGATTCACCACAGAAGATATCACTCATGCGAAAGCGCATTACAAGCCAGTTTCAGAAGATAGACGGTGGCACTGATTGAAAAATATCAGATCGGGGAATGGATCTTTTTCAGAGGTGGGTGGTCTTGCAATTTCTTCAGATTGAAAGTAACCTATTTTGTGTGTGGTGTGATCAACGAGAGTATCGAAATGCTCTCAATGAAAAAAGTGGTGGCACAAGCGAAGTTGTTCTGAGAGAGTTGCAAAAATAGCCTGAAGGTTTTCCGGACGGCCATATATGAATAGCTCATCCAAGGATTTGGCAGAAAGCCCCACCTATATATTAAGTAGGAGGAACGTGTAAATGGCAGTTACAAAGCCGAAGAAAAAGAAAGCCAAAAAACGGGCTAGCATCTCTCCAGCCGCCGCTATGGGCGAAGGAACAGAAGCTGCACCGAAAAAGGCTGCTAAGAAAACAACCAAAAAGGCTGGAGCCAAAAAAGCTACAGCTAAAAAGGCTGTAAAAGCGCCTGCCAAAAAGGCCGCCGCTAAGAAAACAACAAAGAAAGCTGCTCCGAAAAAAGCCGCTGCTAAAAAGACAACAGCCAAAAAAGCAACTGCTAAGAAAGCTGCTCCGAAAAAAGCCGCTGCTAAAAAGACAACAGCCAAAAAAGCTGCTCCGAAAAAAGCCGCTGCTAAGAAAACTACCAAAAAGGTAGCAGCAAAGGGCGCTAAAAAAGCAGCTCCGAAAAAGAAAGTAGCCGCAAAGAAGACCACAGCAAAGAAAGCAGCTCCGAAAAAGGCCGCTGCTAAGAAGGCTGCTCCGAAGAAAGCCGCTGCTAAAAAGACAACAGCTAAAAAGGCCGCTCCGAAAAAAGCAGCCGCTAAGAAAGCTGCTCCGAAAAAAGCCGCCGGCGCAAAAAAGGCAACTCGTAAAAAAGTAGCCCGTAAGCCGAAAGCAGAAGCCATGCAAGCTCCATCCGGAGAAAACATGGGCGGCGAAGGCGAATCCTAAATTAACGCCTCGTAAGTATCAAGGGGACTCACTTTGTGAGTCCCCTTTTCTTTTGCGTAAGACCCAGACCTGCACAGTTTTCGTAGGGGCGACGCATGGCTTCGACCGTACATTGATTTCAAAATTCGCGTCGATTCAACACGAAAAAATTTCGCAAACCCAGATCGAATACACGATGCAAATACAAAACATATGCAGCACAAAAATGTCGCGTTGAGTATTTAGTTGATTGAGGGGTACATAGTGATCGTTCCTCACGAGACATTGTGCGGATCATTATGTAGTTAATCTGGAGAAAGCTATGAAGAAAATCTCGAAGAATGAGTTGCTGGCAATACTTGCTGCAGCTGGAGTAAGCAGCACAAGTGCAGCACTGGCAACAAACCTCGAAGAGTCAAAAAATGTCAACTCGCTAGGGAAAATTGAACATAGTGGATCTACTTACCTTGCCGACGAAACAAAATGCGGCAAGGGTTCTTGCGGAAAAGATGAAAAAGGTGCGAAGGCTGCCAAGAAAGAGCACGCTAAGAAAGCAGTGAAAGAAAAAGCAGCAGAGAAAAAAGAAGAAAAGAAAGAGGAGAAAAAAGAAGAAGCCAAGTAGAGTCTGATAAATGACTCAGGTTCAACTGCAAATTCAAATCCATATATAAGGAACGTGAGCGACACCTTGCATTGTTAAAAGGTGTCGCTCTTTCCTTAGGAAATTACAAACTGTTGAGCCTGAAATAGTCGACCAGCAAAGAGTCGACGCGATTTTACATTCCCATAACCTGGATTTACCAATGGACTTAATCTAGACCTACTACCATGCAAAATAGTCTCTCAACTGCAGGTTGTCATTATGATTACCGAGCGAGAGAGGTTTGAGTGGTTACACAGTCAACTAAATAAAAGGTAGAAGACTCATGGACAATCTTTCTAAAGTTCAGCTCGCTGCAGCTCTAGTAGCAGCTCTCGGAATCAGCGCTCCAGCTTTCGCAGCTGACAACGCAACCGCAGAAAAGACCGAAAAGTCTGTAAAGACACAACTCAAAGACAAGAAAGAAAAGAAAGAAGAGAAGAAAGACGAAGCTAAGAAGGACGACAAAGCTGCTGAAAAATCTTGCAAGAAAGACGAAAAGTCATGCAAGAAGGACGAAAAGTCCTGCAAGAAGGGCGAAAAGTCCTGCAAGAAAGCTGAAGAGAAGAAATAAGCTTCTTTCGCTATTCTCTCGATCGATAAGATCAAAGGGCGAAGGTCTCCATGGCAACAGAATTCCTGCGACAAAAGTCTCAAATCGCACCGCTAGGTGTGGGTTTGGGTCTTCGAAGGGAAATGGCCGTGGAGACCTTTGCTCATCCTAATGAAATCGACTTTCTGGAAATATCTCCAGAAAATTATATGGACACAGGCGGTGCTGCTCGCCACCGACTTGAGTTTGCAAATGAGCAATTTCCAATAATTTCGCACGGACTGAATTTATCAATTGGAAGTACAGATGAGCTCAACTATGACTATCTTGCTTACCTGAAAAAACTTCTCGACCTCATCGATGCGCCCTGGTGGAGTGACCACTTGTGTTTCACCAGCGTCGACAACATTTATATGTACGACTTGCTACCGCTTCCGTTTTCTAAAGAAGCAATCAAGCATGTCGTTGAGCGTATAAAACGAGTACAAGACTATGTCGGCAGACCATTTCTTTTAGAGAACGTCTCTTTCTACATGTACATGCCAGGCAATGAAATGCCAGAGACTGAATTCATAAGCGAAATTGTTGAAAAGGCTGATTGCGGACTGCTTCTGGACGTCAACAATGTCATCGTCAACTCAATAAATCTCAAATTCGATGCGGAAGAGTTTGTCAAAAAGCTTCCACTAGAACGCGTATTGCAGATTCATCTTGCTGGTCACAAACGAATTGGTGAATTCATTATCGACACCCATGGTGCTGCAATTATTGATCCTGTTTACAAATTGCTCGACTTTGTATTGAAGCGAGCTGATGTTAAAGCAGTAATGCTTGAGCGCGATCAAAACTTTCCTGAATTTAGCGAAATACTTGCTGAGCTAGCCCAGATAAGAGACATCGCGGAAAGCAACAATCTTTTCGTCAAATCAGACAAAGAACCAGCAATCGTTGCGGCACAGTCGATTCCAGACTGGATTAGCGCCGAATCAAACGACCCGTCACGCAAATTTAGAGGCAAAACACAAAATGCCCTCCCTGCATGAAATAGAAAGAACAATGCGCTTGCTCTGGTTAGATCGCGATGCGCAAGAATGGTTAAACTCTGATGCTTCTCTCGCAGAAGCTCCACAGGTGGTTGCAGGCCTCAACCCCGAAATTTTAGCTGAGGTAAATCGGGCCGGTGCCGCACTTTATGCGCGCTCAATCAGATATGAACATCAGGACATGGCAGATTGCATTTTTCCATTTTGTGCAAAAGCAATTGGAAAAGACTGGGATCTCATTGCCAGCAACTATTACAAGCTTTATCCTTCAAGCCATTTCAACTTCAATAAAATATGCGCGCAATTCTCAGAGTACCTGAAAGTACACTGCGGCGACCTCGTTGAGAAATATCCTTACCTTCCTGAACTTGCAGATTACGAGTATTTGGAACTGGAAAAAGCAGAAGACGAACGCAAGATAGAACGTTCTCCATATCTGGAAATAAATTCGCTTGCGCAAATCACAGAATTTTTTCCAGTGGTAAATCAGACCCTGAAGTTGTGTCGATACAACTATCCGATTGCTGAAATCGCAGCAAACTTCGAAAAGGCAAAACGCCCACGCAAAAAATTCAAGGCAAAACCCACAAACATAGCCATTTACAGAGACCCTGACAGTCACCGTACAAGGTTTATGGAACTTGGAAATGCGATTGCGTCGATTGTGGAAACGGCGCAGCAAAAACCTACTATTTATCAGGACTTGCTCAAGCTAACAATAAGCTTGACACCAGAATTAGATCCGGGGCAAGCAGCTCTGGAGTTTCTCTCATTAGTAGAAGAACTCCACAAAGACAACATTTTCGTTGGTTCAAAAAATAAGGGTGAATTGAATGGCAATTAAGAGATCTATTACAACGCTGCTCTGTGCAGCCGCATACGTTTTTTCGTGCGCTTCAGTCTCTGCAGCACCGCGTGTTTTCAAAATCGAAGACGACAAAAACCGCGACGTGGTAAGTTTCAATTCAGATGCGGCACTAGAGCTCATTGTAGGCAACACAAATAAAATAAACGGCTCAATTACAGTTGATGACAGCATGGACTTGAGCAAAGCAACACAAGCCAGTTTTGATGTTGATCTTGCTAGCATCGATACAGGCATTCCGCTGCGCAACGAACACATGCGCGACAATTTTTTGAAAACCAAAGACTTTCCCAAAGCGACATTTGTTCTGAAAAAAATACTGAATCCACCCAAAAGCCTGAAACCAGGAAGCAAGGTCAAACTTAATTGCATAGGCGATTTTACTTGCCATGGAAAAACAGTTTCGAAGCAAATACCTATCGACCTCACCTATTTCACAAAATGCAAGGCTACTGAAGAAAAGCGACCAGGTTGCGACCTCTTGCAATTTAAAGCAGTTTTCCCGGTAGCTTTTAAAGACCACGGCATACCTCGTCCGGAAATCGTTTTTCAGAAGCTTGCTGACACAGTTATCGTCACAGTTTCAGCTACAGCGTATAATCAAGTCGAGGGTGCCGGTAGCAAAGAAGCAGATCCCAAGGCTACGGGGCACCAGTCCAAGAAGTAAAGGGAATTTCCGGCTAGTACCGGTCATCAAATGACTGAAGCACCAGCAAGCGGGGACACCCGGTTCTATGTGACGCCGGGTCTAAATCCAAAATCGCGAAATGAACGCTATAAACGCGTTCATTTTTACGTGTCTCAACTTGGAATTTCAGTTTCGGCCAGACTGAAAGAACGCCTTTTGGCAATCAGGGCTCTTGCGGAAAAAATCAAAGACCCAGACCTGGCAGCTCTGGCGTCGAAAAACTTTTCAGAAGAGGAGTTTTTGCCGGCAGTCAAAGAGCTGATTTGTATTTGGATTCACCTTGATGCAGCCGACCAGGGTGGAGATTTGATGCCGGCCTGGTTAATGAACTACTTAAAGCTGGCACTTTATGCCAGCGACTACTTAATAGCCGCGCCGGATGCCATGAGTGTCATGGACCTTCACTCTGATTGCGCCGACCTTGACGCACTATGCAGTGAAGTCGCTATCAAAGTATGTGAGTATCTCGGATTTGGCAGCGCTGCCGCTGCATTTGCCCCTGGAATTAAGCCCCTTCTGTCTGAAACTAGACTGATTCGACAGGCTCATTTGAAAGAATCGCTATGTAAACCGCTTTCTGAAATGGGATAAAAGCATGCCGGTGAAGATTAACTCTTAGATTAATACTGGTTTCGCCTTTTATCAGCAGGGTATAAAGCCTAGGTGAAGTCTAAAGCGCTGGAAACAATACAATGAGCGACATCAACAACGAAAGTGACAAGCCAGTCGTAAATAACGAAGCCTCCATTGGTGGCTTGCACCCCGAAAACTTTTTCAGCGCAGTTCCTGAAGCAATGAAATCGTTTGAAAACGCAGCCAAGGCGACTGATTTCATTTCAGGAAAAACCGGCACGCAAGACGTCTGGGGCAAAACAGAAGACAGCCTCACCAGAGCTGCTGCCAAACAGCTAAACAACGAGCATCCACTTACTACGCGCAACATGGTTACTCACCTCAAGTAAGCGATTTCAATGATTTTGTAGGGGCGACGCCATGCGTCGCCCTTTTGTTAAGTACGTTTTTTTGACGGGTTGTTTTAACCGGTTGTTTTTAACGGCCGGGCGTCGCCCCTACAGTAAATTGGCTAGACGAAGCTGACGTTTTGTCTTACTGCGTGCTGCAGGCGGTTTATATAGTCGGACTGCTTTATATTGACGGCGCCGAAGATGCTCAGATGTTCTGTCATGAACTGGCAATCTAGCAGCGTAAATCCGCGAGCCTTCATTCGTTCTACCAGATAGATAAGAGCAATTTTTGAGGCATCGGTGACAGTGTGAAACATCGACTCACCCATGAATGCGCCGCCGATGCTGACTCCATAAAGTCCACCGGCGAGTTTTCCATCTAAAAATGTTTCGACGCTGTGAGCATGTCCCATCTCGTAAAGCTGCGTGTACACCTCGAATATTTCATCAGTAATCCACGTGCTGTCACGCGATGCGCATTGAATCAACACCTCAGTCCAGGCGCTGTCTACGCGGATTTCAAAAATGCCTTTTCGATAAGTGCGAGCGAGGCGCTTTGGAATATGGAAATTATCCAAATCAAAAATGCAGCGTGGATCAGGTGAATACCAGCGCACAGGCTCATTTGGGTTTTCGCTGTCACCCATGGGAAATACGCCCATGGAATAAGCCTGGATAAGCAGTTCAGGAGTCAAATCACTGGACATTGCATACCCTATGCTTACTTGGTTTTCTTCTTCACAGCAGAAGGTGTCAGGCTGCGAATATAGCTAATAACGTCTGCGAGATCTTGATCGCTCATTTTGTCTTTGCCGTTTGCAGGCATGCCTTTGGCGGGAAAACCCTGACGAATGGTGGCACCAAGTGTTTTGTCATCAGGCAAGCGCTGCACAAATTTGGCGCCTTTCAATGGACGTTCAGGATTTAAATTATTGCCTCCGTCAGTGTGACAAATAGCGCATTGCAAGTCGCTGAATATGCGCTTGCCGCGCTTAACGTCACCTTTTGTGCCTGCAAAACAGGGCAACAGTGCAAACGAGAGCAGTATTGATAGCATTGCCGCAAAAGCGCGCATTTGAGAGTCTCCTTTCAGACTACTTTAGCTGGACGATTGGCTCATTCTCTAGAGTTTTGAACGTATAGTTTAGATCGTTCTCGCTCATCATTTCAGAGCCAGGAAGCAATTTTAGTTTGTCGCCATATGCTGGAAAAAAACAATCGCAAGAGAAATTCTTGTAGATTTCAGTGAGATAGACTCGATAAAGGTCAGGGTGCTGAACTGCCATTGCGAACAACTCAGAACCGCCGATTACAAATACTTCAGACAAGTCACTTGCTTCGCAGAGTTTGAGCGCTTCATCGAATGACGACACCTTGAAACAAGCTTCGGGCAGTTGCAACGACTCTTGCCTGGTCAAAACAATATTCATGCGCCCTGGCAATGGTTTTGATTTAGGCGGCAGGGAATCCCAGGTTTTGCGTCCCATGATGACAGCATTTTGTTTGCCCGATGCTGACTGCGTTGTGATTTGCTTGAATCGTTTTAGATCGCCAGGCAGGCGCCACGGCAAAGTGTTGTCTTTGCCAATGCCCATGTCAATGTCAACAGCGACTACAATGCTGAACTTCATCAAACTGCTCCCATTGCCTGCAAAGCAAGATATTTACGTTCTAAAGTATATCCTACTGCCGCAAAAACAATTTCCGTTGTCAACTGCTGCTAAACAGCAATCGGGAATTTTATAAATGGATGAGGATCGTAATTTAGTAGCTGGAAGTCTTCAAACTTGAGGTCGAAGATTGGCTTCTTAGCAATTTCAACTCTTGGAAGTGGGCGTGAATCGCGCTCAAGCTGCTTTTTCAATCCATCCACATGATTCAAATAAATGTGTGCATCGCCGATTGTGTGGGTGAATATGCCAGGTTGAAGATTGCACTCGTTTGCAATCATTATCATCAACAATGAATAGCTGGCAATGTTGAAAGGCACGCCCAGAGCCATGTCTGCCGATCGCTGATAAAGCTGGCAATCGAGCCTTCCATTAATCACGTAAAACTGAAAGAGCAGATGGCAGGGCGGCAAAGCCATCTTGTCGAGGTCTGCAACGTTCCAGGCATTGACTATGAGGCGCCTGGAATTTGGGTTTGACTTGATTTCATTCAACAAGTTTTGAATTTGATCTACATGCTCGCGCCTGTATAAATCGCTTCCTTCCTCAATCGGCACATATTTTGGCCATTTGCGCCATTGAAATCCATAAATAGGACCAAGGTCTCCATCTTCTCTGGCCCAGGCATCCCAGATGGGAGTGTGCTGAGTGAGGTCATCATTTATGTTTGTCGACCCGCGCAAAAACCAGATGAGCTCTCGCACAACGGCTGAAAACAGCACTTTCTTAGTTGTGATAAGTGGAAAGCCTTCTCGCAAATCATACTTGGCTTGCATGCCGAAAAGAGACACAGTGCCAGTGCCTGTGCGGTCTTCGCGTTTTTCACCATGCTCAAGAATCTGCTGTATCTGATTGTGATACTGCTCCATAGATACCTCTGCGCAATCGGTCCTCTTTAAAAATACAGATTCCAACCATAAAAGCGCAAGACTGAACGGCGCATATGCTGGCTATATAGCGCCTGATTAGAGGCTGATTTGCGAGAATTTAGAAATTTTGTCAAGCGCCTTATTGAAAAACTATAAAACTCCCGGCTTATGCGGCATTTCGGTTGGATAATGAAACCCGCTCATCATATTGGGAGAAATTCATATGCCGACCACTTTGCCCAAAGAAACAGTTAAAGGCAACCTGACCGAATACAAACCAGAGTCATTCACCGACTTTTCCTTGCCGGAAAACGAGAAAGCCATAAAGGAAGCCCTGAAAACTGTCGAAGCTCAACTTGGTCGTCAATATCCGCTGGTTATAAACGGCGAACATATCGAAACCAGCGAACAGCTTGTTTCAACCAATCCAAGCCGCCCGGCTCAAGTAATCGGTAACTTCTCCAAAGCTACAAAAGATCACGCTGACAAAGCTATGACAGCCGCTCTTGCTGCTTTCGAAACATGGAAAAAAGTAGCTCCTGAAGAAAGAGCAGAATATTTGTTCAAAGCAGCCAAAATCATGAAGACCAGAAGGCACGAGCTTTCTGCCTGGCTCATTTTGGAAATCGGCAAAAACTGGGCTGAAGCCGATGCTGACGTAGCTGAAGCAATCGACTTCTGCGAATATTATGGACGCGAAATGCTGCGCCTTGCTAACCCGGCGCCACTTACACCAATGGCAGGCGAAGCAAACAAGCTTTCGTACATCCCATTGGGCGTTGGTCTTGTGATTCCACCATGGAATTTCCCGCTTGCCATTTTGGTCGGCATGACCACAGCATCAATCGTTGCCGGCAACACAGTTATCTTGAAACCATCAAGCGACACACCAGGCATCGCATTCCAATTCATCAAAATTTTGGAAGAAGTAGGCTTGCCGAAGGGCGTTGTAAACTTCGTACCAGGTCCTGGCGCATCGGTAGGCGACTATCTTGTTGCACATCCAAAAACTCGCTTCATCGCCTTCACAGGCTCGAAAGAAGTCGGTTTGCACATCAATGAACTTGCAGCAAAAACACACCCTGGTCAAATCTGGATCAAGCGTGTTGTAGCTGAAATGGGCGGCAAAGACGGCATCGTTGTAGATGCTGATGCCAACCTTGATGAAGCAGCAGAAGGCATTGTTGCTGCAGCTTTCGGCTTCGGCGGTCAAAAGTGCTCAGCTTGCTCAAGAGCAATTTTGCACAAAGACATTTACGATGCGCTGCTTGAAAAAATTGTAGAGCGCACCAAGAAGCTTGTTGTCGGCAAGCCTGAAGAAAAATCAACTTCATTTGGACCAGTCGCTTCCAAGTCTGCCTACGAAGGCATTCTCAAATACATCGAAATCGGCAAAGGCGAAGGCCGTTTGATGACCGGCGGCAAGGCACACGAAAATCCAGACAACGGATTTTTCATCGAGCCCACCATCATCGCTGACATCAAGCCAGAAGCACGCATTTCACTGGAAGAAATTTTTGGACCAGTGCTTGCAGTAATCAAAGCCGATAGCTGGGATCACGCAATGCAAATTGCCAACAACACCGAATTCGGCTTAACCGGCGCAGTCTACACAAACAACAAACAGCACCTCGAAGAAGCAAGAGAAAATTTCCACGTCGGAAATCTCTACCTCAACCGTAAGTGCACCGGAGCCATCGTCGGAGTCCACCCATTCGGCGGCTTCAACATGAGCGGCACCGACTCCAAAGCAGGCGGACCAGACTACTTGCTCTTGTTTTCACAAGCCAAAGTAGTTAGCGAAAAAATCAAATAGACTCAAAAGTCTAAATTTGCTCAGGGGTGATATGAAAATATCACCCCTGTTTTTTGCCTATAAAAATTGCAATTGTACGGGCGACGCATGGGATACTGCTGGCGAACTAAAATGGAGCCGAATCAAGTTCGATGATATGAGCTTAGAGCGTTCCACCTGGGGGCGCAGGCATCCTTGCCTGCTTCTTCGCCAATAGCTTTCCGAAGCAGGCTGGAAGCCTGCGCCCCCAGGGCTAACGCACTTCAAGCTGGATTTATCCAATCGAGTTCGCCAGCAGTATCCATGGCATCGCCCCTACAAGTTAAGAAGACGCATGGTGGGTGCCCCCGGGAGTTCAGAGGATAGTACTGCTGATGGTGGCATGGTGTTTGCGGAATTTTCGATTGAAAGCAACTCCAAGTGCAGTTCCTGCCCAGACGCTGAAGGTCATGAAAAGCAAAACTGCAATGCTCGAAACAAGCTTGGCGGTGAGTTCTGCCATATTACTTGCGCTTATGTCGAAGTCGGGTTGAAGTAGTCCGCCCACACTTGCAAAATATCTTGCAAGAGCCGAAGTTCCCAACAAATGGGCTGCGGCGAGCATTAACGCATTTCCTATAGTGTATAGCCCGACAAGTACCAACACTGGCACCTGCACAACTGCAGTAAGACCGAGCGCTGAGGCAAAACGCCGGGTGCCCGAAAACATAGCCGTTAGAAAGCAAGGCAAAAACACAAGCATTGCCACATAGGCAAAATTCAGCAACAAGGCTGCAAACTCCGGGCGCTCGGGCACAGCGCCATTAACATCGACAATTACAAACTCATAAATTAACGCCAGCGCTGCGGGCAGAAAGCAAACGGTAAACCATTTGGTGGCAGAGAATTTCCGCGGCAGCGAATTTCTTATTGAAGCAAGTGCGGCGCCGGCATATTGCATTGCTCCCAAAAGCGCAATCGAAAACAAGCCAACGCCAATTCCGATTGCACCGGGCAAAACATTGGACATACCAAGCAAAATTAGGAAAGCAAATCCTACGAAGGTGCAGATGTTCCAAACTTTGCGTTTGGGAAAGCACCACGCGCTCCAAAACAATGGAAATGCCACAACGATGAAAGCACCCAACAGAGTATCCTGCGGCCCGCAGTGATACATGACCCTGTCATACAACTGCCCCAATCCCAATGACGAAATATTCCCGGCAAAATCAGCGGCATTAGCAACAAGGCAGACTTGCCCGGCGATGATGCTCATTGTCGTCACGCACATCATCATGAATGCGCCCAATTTACCAAGCGCACCAGTCGGCTTTGTTTCCACAACTGGCTTCACCAGTTCTTTGTCACCAACAGCATGACAGGCAGGCAGCCACTCAGATTCATCGGCAGTCGGGTCTGCAATCACCTTAGTGAAGACATGTTCTTTCGTCTTAAAGCGAAAATCCATCATGACTCCAATTGCCAAAGCACATAGCCCTTATTCATTTATATCAAATGAATGCTTGACCAGCGATTATGCCCTTTCTCTTTGAAACCATGCCCCAAAAATCGTATTTCTACGTAGCCAAACTGTCGATTTATGCAGCCTCCTACGTATAAACCGCCAGTTGCGACATGAATATTTCACAACTTAAAAGGTAGTATATGTGCATCGGGGTTGAACGGAAAATTTATGGGCTGCTTACAAGGGAGACGGCATCTAATGTCGGATCGGTCTTCTTTGGCTATTCCTGGCTATTTAGGGAGAGAAGCAAGCTATGCCAGATTCTATGGATTGTTGCCCGTCTGTGTCTGTTGAGAGTGCCAGTTTTTCAAGCCCCTGCATCAGCAGTGCTTGCTGGTCGCCATGCGAAACATCTGTTTGCTCACCATCTAGCTCATCTAGCTATGACTCAGGCATTGTGCGCGCATCATCATCCTCTTCACTAGATTTCAGCACGCACAACTTATACGGCTCAGCCGTCGAGAACACCGCACGCGCCACCAATATGGACTCACGCAAGAGTGCCAGCGACCTGGTCGCAGAAGGCGCATTCGTTCAGTCAAACAAAGCACCACGCTTAGACCAGAACGTCTCAATTCCTGGGGAACAACCAAAAATTGTTGTAACTAAAGACGCAAGTGTCACACCAGACTACATTGTTCGCAAAGACGGCAACATTGAAGTGGTGGGCAACCCAGATGCTGGCGACAAGCCACATTCTTTATATAGAGTCCAGGTTGAAGAAGGAGCAGACGCCAAAACTACCGAAGCACTTGTATCGTACTTGAATGACAGAATTCACCAGAAAGATGCCAGCGCCGGTATCAGCCTCGCTGCAGATCCTGGATTGGTATCAGACGAAGTCGCAAGCCGCTTCAACAAGCAAGCAGACTCATCGCCAGATCAAAAGCAAAACGAAAATCCAGATGAGCAAACTCCTCCAGCCGATGACTCGTCACCCAATTGCCCAGGCGGCGGTGGTGGTGGCGGCGGCGGATGCGATAACAGCCCATCGCCGCAAGACGACACAACGCCGGAAGACTCAACTCCGCCATCAGATCAAACTCCAGATGCGCCACCACAACCTGATGCACCGCAAGTGCTTGGACCTATGGATGGAGTACTGGAAGCTGCTCGCCTGAATAATTGGGACAACAACACCAATGGTTCGCTTGGAGCTTATGAAATCAATGCTGGACATTGGTTCTCTAGCTGGCTTGATGCAGACATGATGGAAGAACTTGGTCACCCACCAGACTACAGAAAGCTGGGCAAGATTCTAGCAAAACACAAAAATGATCCTAAGTTCAAAGCTGCAATGAACGCCAGACTCGGCAACATGAGAGAGCAAGGCGACAATGCAGGAGCAGACAAAATCGGTGGATTGTTCGATCGCCTTGGCGACGAAAAGGATCCTACTTTCGCAGAAAACTTCGGCATCTTCTTGAACTCGCAACGTTCGCAAGCTGAAGGTGGACGCAATGCAACTGGCGAAGAAATGCAGACATTCTTTGACAAAGACCTGCAGAAGGCAATCGCAAGCTCGCGCATGGCAGACGTTGCTCATGATGTCGGCGTAAAGATCAAAGACCTCGCGCCAGATCAACAATCCAAAATAGCTCTAGCAGGAGCCCTCGGTCACCCACCAAGCGAAAAGGAACTTCAAGACTACAACAAATACTTGCAAGTCGTAGCTTCGAAAGTCAAACCAAACAAGCCTGGAGCATAAAACAAATCATCAATAAGAAAGAAGGCGACGCCACTGGCGCCGCCTTCTTCTTTTGTTTCTCTTCTTAGACCTTTGCGGCGTTGCGGTCGAAGCGGATGGAATGTTTTTCCATGCGTTCGAATGCTTCTTTGATGCGCTCTTTGCTTGTGCAAAGTGAGAGGCGGAAGTAGCCTTCGCCACATGCACCATATGCGGTGCCTGGTGGCACGACGATGCCGGCTTCTTCCAACATCAAAGTGCAGAACTCAGCAGAGGTCATGCCGGTTGGCACTGGCAGCCACATGTAGAATGTTGCTTTGATTGGTTCAAGCTTCCAACCCAATTTGCGGAAACCTTCAACTGCAACATCACGACGTTCTTTATAGATTTTATTGCAACGCTCGATATCATCAGTTGGTCCGTTGAAAGCAGCGATGGCTGCCATTTGAACTGCTTTGAAAACGTCGGTGTCAATGTTTGATTTGAGCTGAGCCAGAGCCTTGATTGCATAGGAATTACCGATTGCAAATCCGATTCTCCAGCCGGTCATATTATGTGCTTTAGACAAGCTGTGCAATTCAATTGCAACATCTTTAGCGCCAGGCACTTCAAGCACAGAATGAGGGACATAGCCGTCGTAAGCCATTTCTGAATAAGCAAGGTCATGCACGAGTAGAATGTCATGCTTGCGAGCAAATGCAACTGCTTTCTCCAAATAAGCCAGGTCGCAAACGCCACCAGTAGGATTGTTTGGATAATTCAAAAACATGATTTTTGCTTTTTTCGCAACATCTTCTGGAATTGCATCAAGGTCTGCCAGAAAATCGTTTTTAGCGAGAAGCGGCATTGTGTGCGGAGTTCCACCAGCCAAAATTGTTGATGATTTGTAAACAGGGTAAGCTGGGTCTGGTATCAACGCGATATCGCCGGGATCGATAAATGCAGCAATGATGTTGTGAATGCCTTCTTTTGAACCAATCAATGAAGTAGTTTCACCATCAGCAGCAACGTCAATGCCAAAGCGCTTCTTGCACCATGCGGCAGCAGCTTCACGATATTCTTTTGTGCCACCGAAAGGCGGATAGCGATGATTTAGCGAATTATCCAGAGCATCTTTCATTGCCTGCACAACATGAGCAGGCGTAGGTTGGTCAGGGTCACCTATGCCCAGATTGATTACATCTACACCTCTGGCGGCAACAACCGCTCTTTTCTTGTCCAATTCGGCAAATACATAAGGAGGTATAGCCTTCAGTCTGTTCGAAATCTCCATCATCACACCCCAGAAGCAGGTAAAACGGCTTAAATACAGGGGAATTATCGCAGAAGAAGTCGAAGACAAATCAAATTTGCAGATTTCTGGTTTACATTGAGCAGATATCGATTGGGAAATTCTATAGGCAGCGCGCTTTTAGTGATTAATTTAATCAATAATATGCCTGCGAAAAGCTGCTTATTTCGCAACCTTTAGAATTCTTACCTTGTGCAATCCGGCTGGGCGCGAGAAGATCTCAAGACGTCTGAAAGGGAAGCAGTTTAATGGCTGGAAGCTCGGTCCGCATCATTTCTGCATCAACTGACAATAACCCGCTCAAAACCCAGCAGAAAGACCAAAAGTCGAGTGATGCATGGGGCAGGGTTGTGCCGTTTGCTGTAATTTTTCTACTTGCTTGTGCTCTATTTTTTGCGGAGCTGGGGCGCTTTCCCCTCTTCAATCCAGACGAAGCTTTGTACGCAGAACCAGCCCGAGAGATGATCGAGCTAGGCAACTGGATTACGACCTATCTAAATTATGTGGTTCGATTCACCAAACCGCCTGTAGCTATCTGGGGACAGGCATTCGGAATTTTAGCTTTTGGATGCAACGAATTTGCAGTGCGCTTTTTTGGCGCAGCGGCAGGGGCTCTGCTCGTCGCTGCCACATATTGGTTTAGCGAAAAAATACTGGGAAAACGCGCAGCAATAATTAGTTCGCTCACTTTATGCACCGCGCCACTTTTTGTCGGCACGGCAAGAGAAGCGATAACAGACATGCCATTGAGCCTCTTTCTGGCTGTGGCAATGTTTAGTTTCTTTACTTCAATCAAACTGCGAAAAACATCATTATTGTGGCTTGCTTACGTTTGCACCGGCATGGCAGTAATGACCAAAGGCCCTGTCGGAGTGGTCTTGCCTGTCGCAATTCTCGGCGTTTTTCACTTTCTCAAACAAGACTGGAAAGAAGCGCTCAAATTCTACAGACCAATAGTCGGACTAAGCATTGTCGGGCTCATTGCCCTGCCCTGGTTTGTAGTTGAAATATGGATAACCAAAGGAGCCTATTTCAGAGACTTCATCCTTGTAGAAAATTTCCAGCGTTTTACAAGCGTGGTTGATTCGCACAAAGGCGCATGGTGGTACCACATAGCAGCAATGATGGGCGGTTTCTTCCCCTGGTCTGTTTTCATTCCTCAGGCTTTAGTCGGCGGAATGTTGCTCGGTCGTCTCAAAAATTTCTGGAAGAACTCAGGGCCTTTGTCTGTATTGCATGGCTACAAAGGCATGACACTGGCAGAAGAGCTCGGTCTTTTCTGTGTTTGCTGGACAGTAGTAACAGTGGGCTTTTTCTCAGTCAGTGTGTCGAAACTTTTGCCCTACACTTTGCCCGCATTCCCAGCCGTGGCTGTATTGCTGGCACTGGAATTCGACCGCATCATGCGCTCGACCACAGAAAAACGTGCCACTATTCCAATGCTGCTTCTTGCAGTTGTGTTCGGCGCAGCCATGCTTGTTTTGCCCCACACAGTGACTCACTTACGTGATGCGCCAGAAGTCTTGATTGATATTGCCGAAGCATTCGCAAGTTATGAGTTAATTTTCACTCTGGCTGCAGCAGCCATCATTAGCCGCAAATTCTTCAGAGTAGGATTTTTGCTTTTCTTGCTGCCGACAATTGCGGGCTTCTTCTTTTTCGGAAATCGCATTCTCACAGTTCTCAGCCAAACCTGGGAAGGACCGCTACCGGCAATGGCTCGCTATGCCGCCGGCTCAGACTTGCCAATTCTGGTTTATGACATGAGAAAGCCTTCTGTGCCCTTTTATACGCACAGACAAGTCATTCAACCATCAACCCCAGAACAACTTGAATCGTTCTTGAAATCGAGCAAAGGCGCTTACGTTTTGAGCAAATCGAAACGAAACAAGTTTTTCCGCGACCTCGACGGCTGTAAAGTTCTCTATGCGGAAGGAAAATTCATATTAGTCCGATACAGTCCCAGTGCGGGTCTTGGAAGTCAAAGCGCGCGCAAGTTTGCGTTTCATTGAAATTGAGGCCATCTTCGTTGACTACTCTGCTACATCTATGAAAAGCTAGGCGAATTCGAGAATTTACAAACTATGAGTATTCAACAAAGTTCTGTCCCTCAAGCCGTGGCATCGCCGCCTGAGCTTGGTGCGCTATTAGAGCCGGTTAAGGAAGAGCTTGAGCTGGTCGAAAAATTCTTGAACTCGAATTTGGTTGACGATAGCCCATTCATCGAAGAATTGTTGGCGCAAGTATTCAAAGCCGGTGGCAAACGCTTGCGTCCCGCGCTATCACTTTTAGCAGGCAAAGCAACGTCCACGCCAAAAGGCGAGTTGAACAGACTACACATCATTCTTGCCGTATTGACTGAATTAATACACACCGCCAGCCTCGTGCATGACGACGTGATTGACAGCGCAGCCATGCGTCGCGGACATGAAACAGTCAACCGTAAATTCAGCGAAAAACTGGCAGTGCTAACCGGCGATTTATTGTTTGCCCAGGCATCAGTCTGCTTGTCACGCTTGATGAACCCACCGATTGTGGGCATTTATGGTCAAGTACTCGGCGATTTATGCGCAGGCGAAATCAGGCAAATGCGCAGCCAGTTTGTTCTCAACAACGACTGGAACGCTTACATTCAAAAATCGATTTGGAAAACAGCGTCACTGTTTGCAGCAGGCACACAAAGCGCGCCGATACTCAATCGTTGCAGTGATGAAGTAGTTCTGGGTATGAAAGAGTATGGACTCAACCTGGGCGTATGCTTTCAAATTGTTGATGATCTTCTCGATGTAACGAGCAACAGCTCACAGCTCGGCAAGCCGGCCGGCAGCGATCTTTCGCAAGGTCTCATTACGGCGCCGGCACTTTTTGTGCTTGAGAAAAAAGATGAAGCCGCTGCTCGCTTAGAACAACTGATTCGCACAAGAGCAGTGAGTAACCCAGAGGGCATCGAAGAATCACTCGAGATCATCCGCAATAATGGTGGCGTTGAATCAACCGTCAATCTTGCTCACAAATATGCTCGCATGGCACGCGAATCACTCAGTGTCATTCCGGCTTCTCCTTACCGAGACTCGCTTGATCAGCTCGTAGACTGGCTTTTAACTAGAACCAATTGAGAGGTTTAGAATGAGCCTTTCATTTTTTGCATCAGTGAAGCCAACTATTGCCCTAATGTCTCTGATTGCACTTTGTATTCTCATAGGCGCCTGGTGCCCTCAAGAGTCGCAGTCTGGATTTCAAAAAGTAGTTGAAACTTTTGGTCCAGAAAATGCCAAGCTATTGCAACAATGGGGCATTACCGATTTATTTCACACACCATTTTTCCTGGCATTAATCGGCTTCTTGACCCTCAACATGGTTGTTGCCAGCATGAAGCGCGTGTTTCCCAAAGCGCGCGTGATGAAAACAAAGATGCCGTTTCTTGGTCAACGTGAAATATCAAAATTTCCAATCACAAGACAACTCAATCTTAACTGCCCACCAAACGAAGCGCTTGAAGGGCTCGCCAGCACACTTAGAAAAGATGGCTACAAAGTCGATATCAAAGACGGAAAACTCACAGGCGAATGGGCAAAAGTTGCCTTGCTTGCAGCCACAATTACACATATCGGATTGCTTTCAATGCTTGCCGGCATCTCAATCACGTCATGGACAGGTTTCAATGGATTCAAGCCTGTACCACTAGATGGAACACTCAATTTTGCAGAATCAGAACACAGCAAACTCTGGATAGGAAAACTTCCAGACTGGAAAATTCGGGTTGATGATACAAAGCGCGAAGACTACCCAACCGGCGAGCCGAAGCAGTGGTACAGCAAACTTTCTGTAATCGGCAAAGACGGCAAAGTTATTAAGCAGCAAGAAATTTCAGTCAACAATCCACTTTCATACGACGGTGTGGACATCTACCAGTCTAGCTGGGGATTGGATTCAATCAAAATATCATTCAACGGGCGCAAAACAGAGCTGCCGCTCAGACAAATGGGCGGCGCCAACGCAGCATTCATGCCACTCGACGAAAAGACCATCATGATTTTCTCACTTCGTGGCATGGACAAACCATTACGTGTTTTTGCAAAAATCCCCGAGTGGGATGCACCAAAAATGCTTGCTGAAATTGAAAAAGGGCACGAAGCTTCATTTGGCGAAGTAAAAGTAGGCTATGTGAAGCCGATTCCAGTGACAGGACTGCAATACAAAGCAGACCCGGGGCTACCAATTACATTCACTGCATTTGGTATCATCATGTTAGGCGTTTTGCTTGCTGCATTCCCCCATCGCCAAATTTGGGCGACGGCAACAGAAGCAGAATCTGGCAAATGCATTTTGCAGTTTGGTGGTGTATCTAGAAAAGCAAAAACAGCTTTTTCAAGAAGCCTGGACAAAATTGCAAATAAGCTGAAAGAAAAATTCGGTGAATTTATACCGGTAGTTGCTGAAGAAACGACGGTTTTGACGGACAATGATATTCAAATCTCTGCTGGAACAATGGGGTAGCTTATGTCAGACATTCAATTGGCTTTGACAAACACAGCAGGAGTCTCATCAGTAGTGTCATTTTGGGTCTTCGTCGGCTCAAATGCACTGTCTAAAAAGCGCGACTTACTCATTAAAGCTGCCCAGTTTGTGATGTTCATCGGTTTTTCCGCACTTACAGTGGCAATCGTTTGGAGAGGCTTTGAGTCGCAACGATTCCCCCTTTCAAATTTGTACGAATCACTACTCTGGTTTGCCTGGGCAATCATGGGCGGCTATTTGTACATCTCGAGAGCTTACGACCTCAAACAATTAGGTTGGTTAGCCAGCCTCACAGCTGCTACGTTTTTCCTTTACGGCAGCTGGCTGCCTGCAAGTCAGCACGATATAAAACCACTTGTGCCGGCGCTAGTAAGCTACTGGCGACAAATTCACGTTCCGCCACTAATAGTTTCATACGCAATGTTTTTCATTGCTGGTCTATCAGCGTTTGTTCAACTCTGGCAGGCAGGTCGCGCGCGTTCTGTATTCCTCGCGCTTGTAGCATTACTTGCCGGGCTCAGCGCAATCGGACTTGGTACCTATACTGATACCAACACATTCTTCCTACAAGCGCTATTCGTCGGCGGCAGCTTGATTGGACTCGGTCTTGCCTGGTCAAACATCGGACGCGTCAACGACAAACAAGTAAACCAACAAAGAGCAGAACTTTACGACGAAGTCGTTTACCGCTCAATCATGATTGGTTTCCCCCTTCTCACCATCGGCATTATCACGGGCGGACTCTGGGCAAATCACGCCTGGGGCAGCTACTGGTCATGGGACCCGAAAGAATCAATGGCACTAGCCACCTGGCTGGGTTACGCAGCTTATATTCACTTGCGCATTCACCATGAATGCAGCGCAGAAAAACTTTCACTTGTTGCTGTTGGCGGCATGCTGCTTACAGTCCTCACTTACCTCGGATTTAATTCGCTAGGTTTCGGTGGATTGCATAGCTATGGTAAATTCAAAGACTAGGGTCTTATTTACTTACAGCATTCGATAAAAGCAATTTGAAAGTTCTGGCAATCATAGTGAGCTTGGCTTTGTGTATTGTTTTCACCTTGAGTGAAAACAAGTCGATTGCGCGCGGTGGTGCACCACAAACAACTCAAAGCAGCCAATTTGAACTAAACATTGCCAAAACATCAATTAAAGTTCGAATGCATGGAAAGTTGAGCGTTACATCAGAAGCACTGCAGAAATATGTCAAAGAATCTGCAAATGCAGTCATTGCTTACTACGGACGTTTTCCAATCTCAAAACTGGAAATCGACATCTACAGCACAGATGACGGCGGTGTCGGACTGGGCGTAGCCAACTATGATAGCGAGCGCTCTTGCGGCACAATCTCGCTAGAACTTGGTCCTGAAACGAATGTCGCAGAACTCAACGACAGCTGGACTCTCACACATGAAATGCTTCATCTGGGTTTCCCTTTGATGATTGATAAGCACAGTTGGCTTGCCGAAGGCATTGCCACATATGCAGAACCAATTGGACGCATGCGTGTTGGGCAAACGACCAGAGAACGATTATGGAAAGAGCTAATTGAAGACTGCCCCAAGGGGCAACCGCGCAGTGGTGACAAAGGACTCAATCAAGCGCATACAATTGATCGGATTTATTGGGGTGGCGCTATATATTGTTTGCTTGCCGACATTGAGATGCGGAAACAAACGAAAAACAAAGCAGGCCTGGAAACTGCACTGCGCGCCATTGCAAACAACGGCGGCGATATCGCCTCAGAGTGGTCTGCAGAAAAAGCAATTACAGTAGGCGACAGAGCAATTGGACTGAGAGTCTTGAAAGATCTTTACAATAGAATGGCGCTGCGTCCTGAAACAGTTGATCTGGGCAAGATATGGAAAGAACTCGGCATAAAAGTCATCGGCGGTAGAACTGTTTTTGATGACGATGCTCCACTTGCTTCGATACGCAAAGCAATCGAGCACAATTAATCTGCTGCATTTTAAGCCCAGCAAGCGTCTCCCGTCATGCTTACAAAGGCGAACGCTAGATATTACCTTTTCCAGATCTAGGGTTAACGTCATTCCAACATTCGTGTAGGAACATTTTAATAGTAGAGTCGTCAACTAATTCGAATACCTGATAAATTTCCGCGTCGCCGCTCTGCTGGTGACGTAGTCCAATGCGCGGACTTTTCGGAAAAAAATGGATACTCACCAAAAGGCGGACCTTGGACCGCTAAGGACCATGCGAAGAATGTACAACACACAAGCACTAGAAGAAATCACACTGGAAGACATCGCGCCAGACTTTGCGCAAGCTGGCTACGACTGCCCAGACCTCTTCCTTACAGTAGATGAAAGTCTAGATGAACCTAATGCAGATGATGAAGCAGGACGTACACGTTCTGAAGATTCTGTACAACTATATCTGCGCGACATCGGACGTGTAAGACTACTGTCTGCCAAAGAAGAAATTGAGCTGGCACGACGCGTTTGCCTTGGCGATCAACTCGCCAAGAAAAGACTGGTGCAAGCCAACCTTCGACTAGTCGTCAGTGTGGCTAAGAAATATCAAAATCGAGGACTTCCATTTCTTGACCTAATTCAAGAAGGAAACATGGGGCTTATCAGAGCCTCTGAAAAATTCGACCCAGAAAGAGGATACAAATTCTCTACTTACGCTACCTGGTGGATTCGTCAAGGAATCACACGCGCGCTGGCAGATAAGTCGCGCACAATTCGTGTTCCGGTACACATGGTTGAGACAATCAACAACCTGCGTAAAGTCACACGCAAACTATCACAAGAACTGGGACGACGTCCCACAATCGAAGACCTGGCTCGTGCAATGAATTGCAGCATCACCAAAGTAAAGGAAGTGCTTGCAGCCAATCGCACACCAATGTCTCTAGACTCTCCACTTGGAGAAGAAGAAGACAACAGCCTGTCTGATGTTGTGCAAGACGAAACCTCAACACCTCCTGAAGACACAGCGGCTTCAGTATTACTTGCACTCGATATTCGCGGAGTACTGTCAATGCTCACACCACGCGAACGCGAAATCATCATTTTGCGCTTCGGTCTCAAAGACGGTACACAACGCACACTTGAGCAGGTAGGAAAACTTGTGGGGATTACTCGCGAGCGCACAAGGCAAATTGAGCTAAAAGCCCTGCGCGCACTAAGAGCATCTGACAGAGCAGAAATGCTCAGAGATTATCTCGAAGGGTAAGCTCAACAGGCTTTGCAATGCAGGAGTCGCATGCTCGTCTGTAATTGCAAAGTAATGACAAAAACAGAAAGGAGCGGAACTTTATTGTTTCGCTCCTTTCTATTGTATTTCGCCGTGTGCCTGGTCTGCACTCAAAAGACATCGAGAAAAAGGGCTATAATGTTTGACTCAATTCTAATAAGTGAGCGGTTTTGAAAGTGCTGTTGCGATCGCGAGTGCCCGAATTAATGGATGACCCGGCTCTGGAAGATGAGCAGCATCTTGAAGCGCTTAAAGGTCTGGAGAGAATAAACGCTGTCAGCAATGGCGCCCTTTTTGTCTGGAAAGAATTGCAACTGCATGCTTCTCAGCAAGAGGGAAACGTATTAAGAGTATTAGATATCGCCACCGGCGGCGGTGACACACCAATTTCACTGGCATTGCTGGCAGAGCGCAGTGGCTTAGCTATGCAAATAGATGGTTGCGACTTCAGCGAGAGAGCAGTCAATTACGCTGCAGCCCAAGCAGAGAATGTCGGCACACGCAATCGATTTTTCGTCCTGGATGCCTTAAATGATGGGCTTCCGCAGACTTACGACGTAATTATTTGCTCGCTTTTCATGCACCATTTAGACCCAGAGCAAGTTATTCCACTCTTGAAAAAAATGGCTAGCGCGGCGCAGCAAAAAATATTGGTTAACGACTTGCTGCGCAGTTCTTTCAACTTGATTTTAGTAACCATTGCATCACGCTTGCTTTGCAGCTCGCCAGTTGTCCATCACGACGGTCCGGCTTCTGTTAGAGCCGCATATACCATGGAAGAAATGGAAAAAATGGCGCTAGCTGCCGGGCTAGATAATTTTCAAATATCGGGGCGCTTCCCCTGCCGTTATCTTTTGGATTGGACCAGAAGGTGAGCGACCAATGAATTCATCGGCAAATTCAAGAGCACAACTCTGGGATGCCGTGGTAATCGGCGCCGGACCAGCTGGGTCTATGAGTGCCTATTTGCTTGCAAAACAAGGCTTTAGCGTTTTGCTTTTGGAAAAAGCTAAATTTCCCAGGCAAAAAGTTTGTGGTTCTTGCCTCAATGGAATTGCGCTTCAGGTTCTATCTGAAAATGGTCTGGGGGACCTTACGCGACAGCTTAAAGCTGTGCCTCTGCGCCAATTTACTCTTTTCAGCAAAGAAAAGTCTGTAAATTTATCATTGCAAAATTCTACTGCACTTGCACGAGATGCATTTGATCATGAATTAGCAAAATCAGCAGTTAAAGCTGGTAGTACTTTCATAGACGGCGTCCAGGCAACGGTAGAAAGACTTCCGGAAAAATCAGCCGCAGACTACTGTGTAATTAAAGCAAGGCATGGCGATGCAGGCGAGCAAGTTATTCATAGCAAAATCGCAATAGTTGCTGACGGGCTGATGGGCCGCTCGTTAGAAAAGCATCCCGAATTTGAAACAAAGATTGACAGCTCATCACGCATTGGCGCCGGCGCAATTTTGCATAACGATAACGATGCATACAAGAAAGGCATCATCTATATGAGCGCCGGCAAAGGCGGTTATGTTGGCGCGGTGAGATTGGAAGACAATAAATTAGACGTGGCAGCCGCATTTGACCTCGACTTCATTCAAAATGCAGGAAGCCCTGCCGATGCGGCGAGGCAAATCATAAGCGAAACTAACATGCCCTCAATAGATGCACTTTCCAGTGCACACTGGCACGGCACAGGAGCGCTGAGCAGAAGCAGAAAACAAATTGCAAGCAAGAGAATATTTGTTGTTGGAGATGCAACATCATACGCCGAGCCGCTAACCGGCGAGGGCATCGCCTGGGCGTTGCTTTCAGCAAGCGCGTTGTTTCCCATTGCTCAAAAGGCAATCGCCGGCTGGGAAACACAATTGGAGAATGAGTGGACACAAGTGCACAATAAACTCATCAAGCAGCGGCAATCGAACAGCGGTCGCCTGGCAAAGATTTTACGGCATTCCGCACTCACATCATTTGCTGTTGAAATATTGAAATTTGTCCCATTTCTTGGGGAATCGTTGATTCACTATATGAATTCGCCGCGAACAATTGACACAGAAAGAAGAATGCAAAAACACACTCAGCATCTGGAGGAGTTCTAATGGCCTACATCAGGGGCTTGGGCGTCTCATTACCAAAACACGCACTTACGCAGCAAGCAGCATTTGAACACGCCAGAACTTGCTGTAGCGAATCAATGCAAAATTCCAGAGTACTGCAGCGCCTCTACAAGCGCACTGAGATTGCGCAAAGACCAATCGTGCTGCAAGATTCGCCAACTGAAGGCATTGAAAAATTCTTTCCCACAAAATGCAGTGAAAATGACCAGGGCCCCAGCACTGGTCAGCGCATGAGTCGTTATGCCAGGGAAATCGTGCCTCTCGCGCTGCCTGCAGCAGAAGCTGCAATGGAGAATGCCGGCATTAAAGCAGGTTCGATTGCACAACTAGTCACTGTTTCATGCACAGGATTTTTTGCACCTGGGCTAGATCTGGCGCTTCTTCGTGAGCTATCGCTAAACGCCGGGGTTGGCCGCACTCATATCGGTTTTATGGGCTGCCATGCCGCACTCAATGCACTTAGAGTGGCAAGCGCATTTTGCAATGCAAGCAATTGCAATGTGCTTGTCTGCGCGGCAGAGTTATGCTCAATGCACTTCCAATACGGATGGGAAGCAAACAACTTGCTTGCTAATTCTCTTTTCGCTGATGCCGCAGCCGCAGTTGTTTTGAGCAGTCAATCATCAGGCAAAGAATGGCGAGTAGCAGCCTCAGGCTCAACAGTGGTGCCCGATTCGTCAGAGGTAATGACGTGGACAATTCAGGACAATGGTTTTGCCATGACACTCTCGTCACGAATACCCGATTTAATAAACTTGCACCTGAAAGAATGGCTGCAAAAATGGCTAGCTACTCAAAGTCTAGATATCAGCCAGATTAATTGTTGGGCGATTCATCCAGGAGGTCCTCGAATTTTGGACGCCGTACAAGAATCACTATCATTGTCTGACGAGGCTATGATGGCGTCGCGATCAGTGTTTTCTGAGTGCGGCAATATGTCATCGCCCACAGTTTTGTTCATTTTGAATCAACTGCAAAACCTTCAAAGCAAGCCACCTTGCGTTGTTTTAGCTTTTGGTCCCGGACTTTCCATTGAAGCGGCGCTACTGCTTTAGAAGCCCCAGACAGAGCCTTTTGCTTACCTCTCAGCTACTTCAAAATGTGCCCGAGCATTGACTTGAACGGTTGTTGCCAAGAGGAATTTTTAACCTCAGTCGGACGATCCTCGCTCAGATTAACTGTGTATACTTATTCCATTCCGAAGGTAATGCACGACGGCAAGCACCGCGGGTGATACCACCAGAATTAAGTTCATTTTTCTTTCGTATTTCAGAAGCAACTGTCTCTTGGGAGGCAGTCGCCACAGCATTTGTGTTCAGCAATCTTTCCCCCGTTGCCCTCAGAGGAAGCCGTAATGACCAGTCATTTTCAGTCACGAGTAGTTCTCACCGGCTACATCCACTGCAAAAAAGGCACAAGGCTGCAACACCAGGCTGAAAACCGCCGTCATTCACCTGACCTCTACGTGCTGAAAGACCTTTCTGGAATGCCATATATATCTGGCTCCAACTTCAAAAATTTCTTGAGAAAACAAGTCGAAACGCTGTTACTCGAAACATTGGGCTCATCGTTTTCATGTGAAAACGCTTGCATAAAGCTTGGCGAACCGCAGCCAGACAATGGCATTTACTTGCAAGACCTCATCGACCGATGTGGCGATGACGACAGTCAACTCTTCGAGGCAATTGAAAGGCACACATGCCTTAGCTGCAAACTGTTTGGCTCACAACTTGTCGAATCACAAATCATTTCAGAAGACTTGAAGCCATCTGCCTGGAGCAGCCGCATCAAGCAAAAGAAAGGCATGTGCATAGAAGCCATTCAAGAAATGAATGAACAACCATCAGTGCCCGAAAAATTCATGATCAGAGTGGTGCTCGAAAATTGCGAACCATGGAAACGCGGGCTGTTCATCATGGGATTGAGCAGAGCGCAGAACAAACTCATCAGCTTATCAGCAAGCAGACAGACAGAGCCACAAGTTGCGACCATTGAAGGTCTCACGGTGAGATCACTCGAGTCGGCACGTCATTTGTATGAACGGCTGTCGAAGCATGAAGCCACCGATGGTGCCGACGTAACCACCGAACAACTGCAACACTGGATTAACTCCTTGCGCGATTACTTAAAGTTAGTAGCCGGTTACGCGCTAGCTTCCTAAGCATTCCCCTGTTTAAGTAATTGTAGGGGCGTCGCCCCTACAATTGTACATTCGGCGCACATGTGGGTTCGCAAACGGCATCTCGTGCGTCGCCATCGATTTATAGGAACAAACGCTTAAACAAGTCACGAAACTGTCACTTTATGCTGGTAGTTTAGTATCGGGAAGATGGCTGGTGATGTATAGGGCCTTTATTGGAGCTCCGAACATGACCATAGATTCGCATGCAGAAAATAGAGAAAAGCCGGACGAGCAAATACAGCCAACAAAGTTACATGTAGGTCTGGAAGATCGATCGACGGCAGAATTCAATTACACAAAACTAGCTGCGGCTACTGTACAAGAGGTTCAGAAGGGAAACCTTCCTGATTTCAAAACTTCCTGCTGAGGCTAAGCGCAATCGTGATGGAGTCACGATAATAAAAGCAGCCTGCGAAGTTCATTACAGATTCAAGTTTTAAAAATTGTAGGGGCGGCGCCATGCGTCGCCCTTTGTTTTGACGGTTCAGAAGTGAACAGCCATAGGAGAATTCATAAGGATTGGGCGACGCATGGCGTCGCCCCTACAGAATTCGAGGTCTAGTCAGACTAGACTAGATTAGACTAGATGCGGATTTCTTGAATGATGCCGTCTTTTACGAGAATTTCTCCGCCTTCAAGGCGTTGGAAAATGTTCTCGCCGACGCGCACATCAACCTGGTTTTCTACAGTAAATTGAGTTACAACGCTGCCGATTGGCAATTCGTTTAGAGCGTTGCTTTGAGCTGTCATTTCGTCTTTCAATTGCATAAGACGAAGCTTTTCAGCCTCAACTTGCTGACGAATGGTTTCAACCTGAGCTCTCACTTCTGGAGGCATCGGCTGCGGGCTGCGCTTTTCTATATCGGAAATAGCTCTTTTGCCTTTGAATTCGAGCTGCTGCAGCTCAGCGTCAATTTGCTGAAGATTGCGATTGATTTCCGCTGCGACTTGCCCCTTAAAATTCTCAGTCACAATAGCTTTGACTTGAACTTGTCGCATCAGTTGAATGGTCTCAACCATCAGAACCTCCCGGTGAAATCGACTGGCACAATGCCACAAAAATGCTTGGATAGTTTAGCAGATAGAAGTTGCTGACATCAGCCAGCGGACTTTCTAAGCGATAGCAAAACTTATCCGCAATAAAAAAAAATGTGCAGAAAGTTCTTCACAAACGGCTACCGGCCCGGATCAATCGACAACGTCACACAGCTTTATTCGATATACTAAGTTCATTAGGCAAGTATGGACCGGCGTTAATTGCTGGCAACCTCCAGTTGCAGCTTGGCATCGTCGAACCGCACAACTTCACAAGAGGATCATTGAGATGGGAAACGCAGCAGACAGTGGCGTGGCGCAGACGATAAAAGTAGGCGCTCTCACCCATGCGCTGGGAAAATATGAAGAGCCGGTGAAGGCAGAGCTCGCCGCATTGGCAGCTAAGGATTTCCCAAGGAAACTCTGGGCGAAGGATTCTTCGCTCTGGACAGGCAACGACGAAGGCCAATGGCTGGGTTGGTTGGACATTGTCAAACAACAGCTGGACAACGTCGGCGCTTTGCAGGACTTGAGCAAGACAGTTAAAGACAAGGGTTACACACATGCAGTTCTTCTGGGCATGGGTGGAAGCAGCCTTTGTGTCGAAGTTATGCGACAAACATTCGGCAGTGCCGCAGGCTTCCCTACAATGTTGGTGCTCGACTCGGTAGTTCCGGCTCAAGTGTCGGCTGTTAGAAAACAAATCGACCCGTCGCGAACAGTCTTCATCGTAGCCAGCAAATCGGGCAGCACGACTGAGCCAAATGTTCTATGCCAATATTTTTATGATGAAGCAAAGAAAGTAGTCGGCGACAAAGTTGGTGATCATTTTATTGCAATAACCGATCCCGGTTCTTCAATGGAACAGAAAGCCCAAGAATTGAAATTCGCTCATATTTTCCACGGACTGCCGAGCATCGGTGGCCGTTTCTCGGCACTATCAAATTTCGGCATGGTGCCAGCCGCAATCATGGGCATGGATGTGAAAGCATTTCTGCAAAATGCAGAAGCTATGGTTCAAGCTTGCTCAGGAAACCTATCGCCGGTTGAAAACTCGGGAGTTCTCCTGGGTGCTATCCTCGGCGTACTCAGCAAAAACGGCAGAGACAAAGTAACAATCGTGGCATCACCAGTGGTGCAAAGCCTGGGAACATGGTTGGAACAATTGCTTGCTGAAAGCACAGGAAAGGAAGGCAAGGGAATTATTCCAATCGCCTCTGAAACATTGTCTTCAACAGCTGATTATGGCGACGACCGCGTATTCGTTTATATCAAACTCGGAACCAAATCTAGCCCATCGCAAGATGCAGGCGTCGGCGTACTTGAGAAAGCTGGTCACCCAGTTGTACGTATCGAGCTTCCAGACACATATCACATGGGCGCTGAATTCTTCCGCTGGGAAATTGCAACAGCCACCGCTGGCGCAGTCATCGGCATCAATGCTTTCAATCAACCTAATGTGCAAGAAAGCAAAGACTTCACCAAAGAATTCCTCAAAGAGTACGTTGAAGAAGGCTATCTCGATGAGCCTAAGCTCCTTCTCACAGACAATGGATTCGAATTGTTTGCTGATGATGACAATATCAAGGTTCTAAAGCAAAAGGCCGCCGGCAAAGAAACATTGAAAGCACTGTTGCAAGCGCACATTGCACAAATTCATGCAGGCGACTATTTCGCGATTAACGCATACATTGAATGCTGCCCACGTCTTGATGAAAAACTTCAGAAGCTACGCGACTTCGTTATGAAGCAGCACAAAGTTGCAACAACAGTTGGCTTTGGTCCACGCTTCTTGCACAGCACAGGTCAGCTACACAAAGGCGGACCAAACAGCGGCGTATTCTTGCAAATCACTTGCGACGAAAAAGCCGACGTTGAAATTCCGGGCGAACAATTTAGCTTCAGCATCTTGAAAGAAGCTCAAGCACTCGGCGATTTCAAAGCACTAAGCTCACGCAAACGTCGTCTACTCAGACTTCACTTGCCGGCTGATGTTGATGCTGCACTAGACAAAGTCTTCGCACTCATCACTCAACCATAAGAGCAATCTTCAGGATTTCCGGGGGCGGCGCCACATGCGTCGCCCCTTATTTCATAGAGCAAAATTGTCTAAGCGAAAACCGCAGCTTAACTTCCGGGCGACGCATGGGATACTGCTGGCGAACTAAAATGGAGCCGAATCAAGTT
>CAZJLR010000030.1:0-68040 GCA_964546815.1 uncultured Candidatus Obscuribacterales bacterium
CTCATATCATCGAACTTGATTCGGCTCCATTTTAGTTCGCCAGCAGTATCCCATGGGTCGCCCGCAATTTTATAGAGCGAACCTGTCTAAGCGAGCAGCGCAGCTTAAGGTCCGGGCGACGCATGGCGTCGCCCTTACAAATGCACTTGCGGTGCTATGTGAGATCGCCAACAGCATCCCATGCGTCGCCCTGACTACAAAGTAAGTCATTGAACCGCAAAGACGCATTGCTCTGCTCCCGCACGCACTTGAAGACATAGTGTCAAGAAAATTCCAGCAGAATTTAATGCAAACGATTGAACTTATCAGCGCTGGGCAACGTTTAAAGAGATAGCGTGGCGATAGAATTGATATAGTCGCCCGAAAGTATATACATTAGCTATCCAATCCCAGCGGGGGCAGGATGGCTCAACTTGATATCGGAGATTTCAATGAGTTCGCGTCAATATGTACCTCTTCACTTGCACACTGAATACAGTCTGCTTGATGGCGCCACTACCATAAAAGATCTGGTCAAGAAGGCTAAGGCTGAAAACATGCCCGCGGTCGCAATGACTGACCATGGTGTCATGTATGGTGCGATCGAACTTAGCAAAGTTTGCAAAGAAATAGGTGGTGTCAAACCCATTGTCGGCATGGAAGGCTACATGATCGACGGTGACACCAGCGACCGCACAACAAAAGTACCCATCTATCACATTACCATCGTTGCGCGAAATCAGCAGGGCTACAAAAACCTGATTCAACTGTGCTCACGGGCGCATCTTGATGGTTATTATTACAAGCCCCGCATGAATCATAAGCTGCTTGAAGAACATAAAGAAGGATTGATCGTTCTTTCAGGATGCCTTGGGGCAGAACTTTGCCAGCACTTGCTGAAAGACGACTATGATGAAGCCAAACGCATCGCCAGTTGGTACAAAGAAACATTCGGCGAGCACTATTACATTGAAATTCAAGACCATGGTCAGTGGGAAGACAGAAAGGTCAATATTCCGCTGGTAAAAATTGCACGCGAGCTAGGCATTAAGCTGGTTTGCACAAACGACAGCCACTTCACATGCAAAGACGACGCAATGGCGCACGATGCCATGCTTTGTATTTCGATGGGCAAACAAGTTACCGACACCAACCGAATGAAATTTACCGGTTGGGAGTACATCAAAAATGGCGATGAAATGTGGTGGTTGTTTAGAGACCACCTCGATGACGAATACATCGAAGAATCAATTTTAAGCACAGTTGAAATCGGCGACAAAGTCGAGCCTGTCAAACTTGGCGGCGACCCGCGACTGCCAATTTTTGAAGTGCCACAGGGACACACAGACCACAGTTTTCTAGACCTATTGGTTTTTGAAGGCATCAAAGAAAGATATGGTGTCCTGACTCCCGAAATCGAAGAGCGCGCCCGCATCGAGCTGAAAGTAATCATCGACTTGAATTTCAGTTCGTACTTTCTTATTGTGCAAGACTTTATCAACTATGCTCGCAAAAACGGTATTCCAGTAGGACCCGGCCGCGGGTCTGCCGCAGGAAGCCTGGTGGCATATGCGTTGGGCATTACAGACGTAGACCCCATCAAATACAACTTGCTCTTCGAAAGATTTCTAAATCCTGAAAGAAAGTCGATGCCAGATATAGACACCGACTTCTGCATCGAACGTCGGGACGAAGTTATCAAATACGTATCGAGACGCTACGGCGAAGACAAAGTAGCGCAAATTATCACATTCAACCGCATGACCAGTAAGGCGGTTATCAAAGACGTTTCGCGTGTTTTGCAATATCCACTTTCTGAGTCAAACAAATTGGCGAAGATGGTGCCTGTTGTCCGCGGCAAGCCAACACCGCTCGAAGAAATGATCAACGAGCACCCTGAATTCAAGAAAACATATCAAACCAGCGAAGAAGCAAAGCAAGTTATCGACCTTGCGCGCAAGCTAGAAGGCGTCAACAGAACATTCGGCATGCACGCAGCAGGCGTCGTCATCTCAGATGTGCCAATGAGAGAGTTGGTGCCATTGCAACGCAATAATGACGGCACAATCATCGCGCAATACTACATGGAAGACCTGGCCTATGTCGGGCTGGTAAAAATGGACTTCCTCGGCCTTCGCAATTTAACGATGATTGACCGAGCACTCAAAATCATCAAAGCAGTGCATGGCATCGAAATCGACCCACTCAAAATTCCGCTAGATGATGAAGCAACATATCGCACAGTAAGCAACGGTGACCTCACTGGTATTTTCCAATTAGAAACATCGGCTGGTATGCGACAGGTTGCGCGCGATATGAAGCCAACCAACATCGAGGACATCTCGGCGCTTATCGCACTCTATCGTCCGGGTCCGCTTGACTCTGGAATGATCGACAAATTTATTGATTGCAAAAACGGTAAGACACCAATTACTTACCTTACGCCTGAGCTTCAGCCCATTTTGAAAGATACATACGGGCAAATTGTATACCAAGAACAGGTTATGCAAATTGCACAATATCTTGGCGGCTACAGCCTTGGACAAGCAGACTTGCTGCGACGCGCCATGGGTAAAAAGAAAGCCGACGAAATGGAAAAGCAGCGTGAGAATTTCATGTCTGGCTGCGCGAAAAATGGCATTAAAGACTCCATCGCCAACCAACTGTTTGACATGATGGTGCAGTTTGCTGAGTACTGTTTCAACAAGTCACACAGCCAAGCATATGCATTCCTCACCTATCAAACAGCCTATCTAAAAACACACTATCCAGTCGAATACATGACCGCACTGCTCACCAGTGTGGCAAGTGAAAAAGATAAGGTGCAGGGCTACATTGCTGAGTGCCAACAAATAGGCATCGACATTCTGCCGCCTGACGTAAATGTCTCAGGACGAGACTTCACCGCCGACGGCAAGGCAATTAGATTTGGAATGGGTGCGGTGCGCAACTGCGGTGAAGCTGCAATCGAAGAAATCGTAGCTAAGCGCGAAGAGAAAGGCAAATACGAAAGCTTGCAAGACTTGCTAGGTCGCATAGATCTCCGAGTTGTAGGCAAGAAAGCTTTAGAAGCATTGATAAAGTGCGGCGCCTGCCTCAGCCTGGGAGTCAGTCGAAAACAAGCTCTGGAAAATCTAGACTCATTGGTAGAAGGCGCAAGCAGACGGCAAAGCCAGCAAGCGAAAGGACAAATTAGCTTGTTCAGTATGGCAGGCGGCAGCGCTCTTGCCGAAACAGCACTTTCACTCAAGGGCGACCCCGGAGAATTTCAAGAAAGCGAGTTACAATCGCTCGAGCATGAATTGCTCGGCTTCTACGTAACAAGCCATCCACTCAAACGTGTAGCCAATCGCTTGCGCTGGTTGACCACTCACACATGCAGAGATATTCCAGAAGCCACCGATGGCTCATCAGTCATCATCGGCGGATTAGCAAACAGCATCGAGAAGAAGCTAACCAAAACAAACAAGCTGCTCTGCATTGTACACATGGAAGATCTTTCCGGAAAAGTCGAAGCAGTCGCATTTGGTGAAGCATTCGAAAAACTCGACAGCAGCATTTTGACACCACAATCTCTTTTGCTCATTAAGGGCAAAGTTAGGAAGGGCGATGAAAGTACGTCGATTTCCATTACAGGGGTAAGGCGTATTGCCGATGCCAACCTCGTCAATATTTTCTTTACTCAAAAGCAATCATTTACTGATTTGCACAAGCTAAAGAGTATTTTGACAATGTACAAAGGCGACGACCCTGTGCTAATTCACTTCCCGCAGGGCAAGCGCAGCCAGGCAATTCTGGTGGGCTGCCAGTTCTGGGTAAACGCCTGCGAACAACTCCAAATCGACATTCAGAAAAATTTCGTGAATGCAGCAAAAATCAAAGTAAACCGCGTTGCGGTATAGCCTAGAGGCTGACCACAATTTTTCCGAAGTGGCTTCCTGATTCCATGTGTTTCAGGGCGGCTTGAACTTGATCGTAGCCAAACACTTTGTCAATCACCGGATGAATTTTGTGCTGCGTAAGGGCCACATTCATATCTTCAAACATCTGGCGTGAGCCAACGTAAATCCCTTGAAGACAGATGTTTTTCATCAAAATAGGCATGGGGTTAAATCCTGAGCCGCCAGCCAAAACTCCGATGACACTAATATGTCCGCCAACTCTCACTGCTTTAATCGAACGGTCTAAAGTGCCGGCACCACCTAGTTCTACAACGTGGTCTACTCCCATCCCGCCCGTTTTTTCAAGCACCACTTTTTCCCAATTTTCATTTTTCTTGTAATTGATTGTATGGTCGGCTCCCATTTCTTTTGCACGTTTCAATTTTTCATCACTGCTGGAAGTGATAATCACACGAGCACCATTCATTTTTGCAAATTGAAGCGCAAACAATGAAACGCCACCAGTGCCCATTGTGAGCACGGTGTCACCAGGCTTGATAGCACCGCTAGCAATCAGCGCGTTCCAGGCAGTAACAGCAGCACAGGGCAAGGTAGCAGCTTCTTCAAATGATAAATACTCGGGAATTTTCACCAGCCCATTTTCGTTCAGCACTACATGGTCTGCCAGCATGCCGTCTATTGCACCACCAAGCGCCGATTCACCGTACTCTTTTTTGATGGCGCCCGAAAGCCACTTTTGCATGAAAATAGCAGCCACACGGTCTCCGACTTTTACGCGCGTGACAAGGTCTCCAACTTCAACTACAACACCAGAGCCATCTGAAAGCGGAATGAGTGGAAACGGCAGGTTTTTATTGTAAAGGCCTTTAACAACCAAAAGGTCTCTGTAATTTAGAGACACAGCTTGCACCTTGACTCGCACCTCATTAGCCTTCAACGCAGGCGCCTGACGCTCATTTGATTTCAATGCGTCTATCCCAAATTCGGTGATTTCGTATGCGCTTTGCTTTGTGTATGTTTCAGTTGCCGTACTCATGACTACTACCCCAACTTTCTATCGCAATAAGTTTAAGCCGCCATGGTGAGCAACCGGCAATTCATAATGCTAAATTTCTCTTGCCGTGAACAGCGGCAAACACCGCAGCAGGGTATAAGATTCAAATGAATATCGGTGACAAGCAGGCTTTGATTAAAATGAATAAGACAATCAAGCTCGGCAGCGCCGCAAGATTCAAACCGCTAAAAATAGCGATATTGTTTGCCACAGCTTTGACAGTGCTGGCTATCACCGACGTAAGCGCCGAAAGAACATTTACAGTAAACGGCAAAACTGTCGAGCGGAACATTTATACAGCAGCGGTACTGGTGAACGAAGCATCTGCATTGATGCACGAAAATAATATAGACCGCGCAGTCGGCAAACTGAAGAAGGCACTTTCATACGCACCCAATTTTTCACCAGCCCATTCACAACTAGGCGTTTTACTTGCAAGACAAGGTAAAAATCAGGAAGCCTTAGAACATCTGAAAAAATCTCTGGAAGGAGCTGACGTCCCAGCAGTGGCTTTCTTAAATCTGGCATCCTTTTACCAGACCAACGGCGACCTCGATGGTGCCATTAGCACTTACAAACGCTACATGGAACTGGACAGCAGCGATGCTGCCAGTGTTGAACAATCGAGAGTGACATTGAGCTTACTTGAAAGAGAGCGAGACAGAAGAGCCGAAGCGAAAAGCGGCTTAGTGATGGACACTCGCAATTATTTTACAAAAGAGCAAGGCAACCTTATAAATCATTGGACAGATTGGCACATGCCATTAAAGGTTTATATCGCACCTACAGATAATATTGAAGGATTTCCAAGTCAATATGATGCGTTATTGAGACAGTCTTTCTACGACTGGGAAAAAGCATCCAATGACAAAATCAAATTTCGCTTTGTTGAAAACAAAAACGATAGCGACATTGATTGCTTTTGGACAAACAATGCGGAAGAGGTTGGAAATGGAGTAGAAAACGGTTTTACGGTTACGAAAACCCGTTTGGGTACAATCGCACATTCTCACATTGCATTGCGCGCAAAAGAGCAGGAAGGCAATTTTCCTTTCACTGCCAACACAATTTTCACCACCTGTCGCCATGAAATCGGCCACGCACTCGGCATAATGTGGCACAGTCCAAACCCTGCAGACCTGATGTATTTCACCACACCAACTGCAGACATCGAAAAAACAATTACTGAAAGAGATAGGAATACACTCAAAGAACTTTATGCTCAGAGCATCGCACCAACGGGTTTAGCTATAGACTTTTTGACATACAAAGGGAATTTCGGCAAGTTGGTTCCACTTTGCCTCATTTTTGTTGGGCTGATTGTAGCTGCACTGAGAATGGTGCAAAATTCAAAGGACAAGAAAAGGAAGAAGAAAGCATGAGCAAGAGAGCAATAAGCAAAGAAGCATTCAACGACATTGTTGAATCGATGGATCTTATTGGCGATGGAGTTGATGTTTATTTTGACCTTGAAACAAACGAAACAAGGCCAGTAACTGAAATGGAAGTCGAATCGATTGACCAACTGTCTGATGAAAGCTCTGAATGGGAAAACGAAGTAGCAGTAGAAACGAAACAGATTCTCGACAACATTGACGGACGTTTTTTGAAACTGCCAGATTCATTTGAAATTAATCAATTGAACATAATGAACGATTTTGCAGAGGCGCAATCGGACGAAGAAGTCGCTGTTAAATTACGAAATGCAATTCACGGAAGTGGTGCATTCAAGAAATTCAAAAAGCTTCTACTAGAAAATGAGCTGGAAACAGAATGGTTCCAATTTCGAAGCGACAAATTTCGCACAATGGCATTGGAGTGGTGCGAAGCAAATGGCATTACGATATCGGAATAGTTTCAGTAATTCTTAGCAGTTATTTTTTTCCATGCTTGTAATTTTCGTAATCCTTCAAGACCTTGGGCGGTAAATCACTGTAGTCTTCCTGCAAAATACGCAAGAATCTGTCACGCCCAGCAATATTTCCCTTCTTTTCTAATTTCACAGCACAAGGCAAAAGCCCGTTGTAAAAGCAAATTCCAGTGTTGCTGCGTGTTCGGCATTCATCAAAAATCTCTTCTGTTGCAGGCACATATTTGCTGTAATCGCCACTAGGAGCGGCGCAAAAGGAATAAAAGAGCGCTGCATACTGATATTCGCCCAGATTCATATGATTAGACGACTTTGCATCTGCAAAAATAGTAAGCGCGAGATCTGGTTTTTCCTTAACACTATCGGGCAAATCATTTGCGATAACGCATAAGAATTCAAAGGTTTGTTTAGCTCGCAAGCGACTCACATCGTTACCTTCAACCAGAGCGGCTTCCTTGGATGCGGCTCTACAAAGTGAAAGAGCTGATTCATAGTTCCTCCGATTCAATTGCATTCGCGAAGCCAGGGCAGCAAGAGCGGCCTTGTCCAAAGCAGGTGCATCGCTACTAAGCACTTTCTGAAGACCGCTGCTATCGCTGCAAAGTACCTCCGCCGTATATCCACGCTCAAATTCTGCATCTACAGAGCGCAACAAGACGAGAGCGGCGCTGCTTCTATCTGTCTTATGAACAGACGGTCCCTTCAGAATCGAATCAATGATCAATGCAATAACATCTTCTGCTGTCTTAGGTCGCAGTTGCTTTTTCAGCGCCCTGGCTTTAATTTTCTGCAAAGCGTCGTTTATGGTAGCCGAATATTCTAGATAAGGAAATTCTTGCTGTTCTCTAGATTGTACAAGTTCCACAATATCTTTGTAATTACCCTCGATTTCGCAACGCATCAACGCTTCAAACAAAAAACATACTTGAAAATCAGCCACAGTGTAATCTGTTACACTCATCGATTGCATGGCCAAAACTACATCTGTGTACAAGTCGACGTTAGCTCGCACAGAGGGCAGTTCTCTAATCTTATTGAGTTCATCCCACAGAGCATCGTTCCAAGTTAACTTTGCTTTTTGAAAAACACTAAAAATGCGCGACACCGTCTCAGTATTTTTTGAGAAACAATTTTCACCCCATTTATCCGAATCGCAGATGCGCAGAGCCTCACAAGCAAACTCACGCGCTTTAATTAAGCGACCAGATTCTGCGCAGCAAAGTGCCATCTTAGACAAGAAACTGGCACGTTGTAAGTCTGGCATATTCTTATCGAGAGTATAACGCGCTTCGAAAATATCAGCGGCAGCTTTCCAACGAGAATTGTTCATGAAAAATGTAGCACAATTATCAAAAGCAGAGATTTTCTGTTTTGCATCCGGATAGTTTTGCAAAAGAAAAACAAGCAGCCCACTGGGACCAGGATCAGACAATAAGAACAGCGCTATGGCGAATGAAAGTATTAGTGCTAGCACAGGACGAAGGTTGATTTTAAGATTTCGTGGAACTTCGTCGAGCTGGTAAAGACTAGATCTCAATTCTTGCGAAATATTCAAACCAGAGACAGTGTCACTATGCTTAGAAAAGAGCTGCAGCACAGTTTCCATCTCTGCCCCCATCTCAGAGGCAGAGCCATAGCGCGAGGCTGCTTCTTTCTGCATAGCTTTAAAGATGATGAGTTCAGCACTTTCCGGAATTGTAGGCACAATTGAGCGAAGACGCTTTGGGTACTCCTTCAAATTCTTCATGATGATACCAATAGGAGTATCAGCATCAAATGGCGGAGTTCCACTCAGTGTTTCGTAAAGAATACTGCCGAGCGAGTACACATCACTGCGAGCATCAAGAGCCTTTCCCTGGCATTGCTCAGGACTCATGTACTTCGTGGTGCCGAGCAACTGCCCCGACTCAGTTATGGTTTCTAAAACAGACTCGCCAATTTTAGATGACATTTTTGCCAGACCGAAATCTAAAACTCTAACTCCGCCGCCCTGCACCAAGAAAATGTTTTCTGGTTTTAAGTCTCTATGTATCACGCCAATTGAATGTGCATACGCAAGAGCAGAACAAACTTTTTCGCCAATTTCAAAAGCCTCAGGCAGATCCATTTTGCCGTTTTTATCAAGCCACTGCCGCAGATTTTCGCCTTCCAGATATTCAAAGACAAGGTAAGGAAACTGCTCTTGCCAGATGCCATAACTAAAGCAAGAAACAATACCCGGATGACTCATTGACGCAAGAATCTTGGCTTCGCGTTGAAACCTTTCAATATTTTGTGGATTGTCGACAAGATGGCTGCGTAGTACTTTAAGCGCGACTTTCCGATTAAGCTCGATTTGCTTTGCTAAATAAACCACAGCGAACCCGCCCTCACCGAGGGTAGATTCAATTTCGTAGGTATTGTCGATTAACGCCCCAATCAGATTCATAAATCAAGCTTCACGCCCTGATTCATTCTGTATACCACAATGGAAGAGCTTAGGCGCTCAATTTATGCAACGACCACAGGCAGCCTGAACCAAAACGAAGCACCTTTCCCGGGCACAGAAGTGACCCCGATGCTGCCTCCATGAGACTCTACAATAGCCTTTGCTATAGCAAGCCCGAGCCCGCTACCTTCTTCCTTTGATGTAGTGGCGAGTCGTTCATATCGTTCAAAAATGAGCTTCTGATATTCAGGGGCAATTCCTGGTCCCTCGTCTTTGACACGAAATTCCACTGTGTCTGCGCTTGGCTTAAGGATAGAGACCAAAATCTTTGAGTCCTGGGGTGAGAATTTGATGGCATTGGAAAGCAGATTTACGATGACTCTCATGAGCTTGCCCGAATCAACAGACAATTCACAGTCAGTATTTTCCGAGCTAATCTTTATCGACTTCCTCAGCGCAGACTCATTCACTTCTGCAATGGCGTTTTCAGCCAGCTTGGCCAGGTCTACCGGTGCACGAGTCAGCTTCATCTTTCCTGCTGCAAGTTGCTCAAACTCCAATAATTCTTCCAGCAATACAATTAGACGTTTCAAGCTTGCCTCTACGTGTGAAAGCTGAATATCAGCCTTAGTTGGATTGCTTTCCAGCATTCCACCACGCACGAATTGCACAGATAGAAGTGAACCTGTTAACGGAGTTTTGATATCGTGCCCTAACATCGAAACGAATTCTCGTTTTGCTCTTTCGAGAGTTTTCTCATTGCTTACATTTTGCCCAGCAGCAAAAAAGCAGTTTTGCGTAGAGGAATATTCAACCGTCCAGCGAAGGTCAACAGCTTGTTTGTGGTTTGTTAGCATGCGGCAATCAAAACTTTGAGCCTGTTTAGATGACTTGCACAATGCAAAATTTTGCTGCACTGCTGCAAGTTCTTCTGGCAAAACGAAATCACTAAATTGCTTTCGTTCTACCTCTATGGGCAAAAATCCGAGCATCGCCTGAATAGACCAGTTGCAAGCGAGAATTCGCTGTTCTTCATTCAAAACCAGCAACAAATTTTCAGACGCATCGACAATCAATATTTCTCGACTTAAAAGCTCTTCGCGTTGCAAAATAATCTCATCGAGCAGTGCAGGCAATTCAGCGCCAGCTGAAGTTTTTTCCGCAGATACAGAGCGAAGCTTTTGACTAAAAACAGCTTGCGGATTTACAAACATTTTTTCAACCGCAAGACCTAAAAGTAAAGCAAGCAAGGAGATCCACGCAAAGACAGAAAAAGCCGCCTGAGCAAAGTGAGAATTGGGCAGTTCTGCCAAATCAGGATTGTTGCTTGCAAAAACGAGCGACACGAAAGACAGCAAAGGAATCAAAATGATTGATGCCTGAGGCAGCCAAAAATATCGATTTGATGCAAGCCTGGCTGCTTTAATTTGTCTCAACATCAGCATTAAAGTTGGAAGAACAAAAACAGCAAATGGCACAGCAAGCGACAGCCATGAAATCTTCGCGAAGAGTTGAGCGATATTCACTTGAAACAACAATGCGCCAAGACTCAAATTCCAAAAAGCAATGCAAGCCTCTGACAAATTTCCCTGCATTGAATTGAGCAGTAAAAGGAAAAGCACAGCCAAAGTAGATACATAAACAATAACAAGCTTGTTGTTTGCTTCAGTACCAGGCACAAAAAGCGACTTGGAATTTTGCGAAACGTCAGAGCCCAACAAAAGCCTTTCAATCAAAGCCCGGTCAGCTTGAATTAGAGCTGCCGGAGTCAAATTTCGCTCATGCTGCTCTAGTGCAAATTTTCGCAATCGCGCCAAATACCAGCTACGCAACTGTTTGTATTTGGAGTCTTCGTCGCCAGATGTGCCTGACTTACTCATATCATGCACCGTAATCCAGAAGGAACGTTATTAATAGAAATACGGTGTTTTCTTTGTCCAGGGATTTGCCTTGTACTTGTTATGAAGTAGCTGAAATTCTTGCTTAGACAAGACTTTGCTCGCATCATCGGTGGCGCCATAATGCGTGGCGTTTACAGCATAGTGCAATGCTTCAGGAACACGGGCATCATCAGGATGCGTTTTTGCATACGCAAGCACAATCTTACCAAGATAGTTTGGTGCAGTCTCAACTTTAGCCAAACTTGCCAATTGCTGTTTTGCCTGCGCCTTTTGCGCTGCATTTAGAAACGCCGGGTCAAATTTTGGAATTTTTACTGAACCGTCTTGCCCGTCTTCACCTTCGCTAGGATAACTTGGTGAAGGATTTGCTGCCCACCACCAGCCGCTCGAATCGCCATAGTCATCATCCATCAAAGGACCAGCGCTAACAAATGGCTGCGCAGAAGAGAATTTCAACATAATAAATGCAGCCGCAAATTTGCGGTCTTCGGCTGTTGTCGCAGCTAAATATGCATCAATAAGCTTTTCTTTTTTCTTATTGAGTGGCTTCATTATTTGCGCAAGCTCTTTTGCAGAGGCATCATCACCCAGCAATATGGCGCGCACCCATGATGTCCAGGCGATGTTGTTTTTGAGATCTTGCGGAAGCAATTTATTTGCAGCCAATTGAGTCAAAACTGAAAGCGGCATTTTCGAAGCAATTGCCTCTGCAGCAGTCACTGTTAAAAGAGGCGTCATCTTGTCTGTCGATTTGCCCGTCTTTACGATTTGGTCAACATCGTCAGGTACACCACTTGTTCCTCCATTGCTGCAGTTTGATAGTGGCGTTTGAACACCAAACTTCACTACCTCATCGAGGTTTACAGACAAGAGTAGGCGCTGCAATTTCAATGCATTCAACGAACCAGCGGGCAGATCTGCAGGAGGATGGCTGAGTACTTTGTCCAGGTCGGCACGAACTTTGTCTTTCTTGCCGAGGTCAAGATTGAGTCGATTTGCTTCGAAAAATAAAGTCCATTGCGCAGCAGCAGTTTTATTTTTTTCGATGTCTGCAAGAATTGCCGGCGTGTTAGGGTCTTTAGCATCAACGATGCATGCAGCTGCAACTAACCACGGCAAAGAATGAGTCTGCTTCCATTTGTCGATAGCGTGCTTTTTGGCAGAATCATCCTGGCACTGAAAAGTCATAATCCAGTCGACCAGATCTGGTTTCTTCACAGATGCCGGAAGCTCAGAATATTTTCGGCTGCACGAAGTACCATCGTCTTCCTCTTTGATGAGAATATCGATGGTCTTGGTAAATTCGGCAGAACTGGCTGCCGTAATTTTTTCTTTTGCCAACTCTTGCAAGTGTTGCTCTGGCGTAAGGCGTGCCGATATGAAATTTTTCAATGCAATTAGGTCTGTGCTCAAATTAGCATAGGCATTGTTTTCCATTAGACGCTTTAGTGCTTCAGATGCAGTTGCGAGCAACTTTGTATTCAAGTCTTTGCTTAATGATGCCTGCCTTATCATTGAGCGCACCGCAAGATAAGCCGCCGTCTGCTTCCATGGTGAACTTGCATCAGCAGCAATAGCTTCAAATTCTTTTGTAGCTTTATCAAAATTTTGAGAGTAGAAATTAGCGGCAGCAATTTGATAATCGCGATCTTTCTTTAGCTCGGCAGATGCATTATCTGGTAATGGCTTGGGTACGCTTACCGCTAAAACAGTATCTGAATATGGAGCTGTGCCACAATTGCTAAAGACCTGGTCTTGCGCGGCAAGCCATTCTTTTACTTCTGGAGAACTAGCACCATGTTTTGCACAAAGTTCGTTTAGAGTTTTTGCAGCAGTTTGAAATGCGCCTGTCTGGCAATTGCAATATCTAGTATATGAATCTTCCTTACTTACAGGACGGTCTGTGAAAATTTCGCTGATCTTGCTGGCGCTTGGCACAGCAGAGCGAGCTTTCAACCAGGCTGAAGTGTCAACTGGAGAGCTAAAATCAGTAGCAGTCAACCTGTCATTCCACATAGAAACTATTTGAGCCTGCTCATCTGCCGACAATGGAGTTGCCGCTAGATAGCGATATGCAGTGAGCAAATAAGAACGAGCATACGCTGGTTCTAAAATACCTAGTTGGCCAGCAGCATATGCCTTCAGCGGAAGGTCGGGATGGGTGTAATAAGTAAAGTAGGTTTCGCTGGCAAAAGAACATGCATACGATGGCAGTGTTTGCACAAAATTTGAAACCAAAAGCATAAGAGAAAGTGACAAGCTAACTTTTTTATTCATATGTCTCTCAACAGGGCGCGGACAGCTTCAATCTTCTTGGCATTCCATGCCGTTCTTGTAAAAATGAAAATGCGTACGGGTATTTTACGCTGTTTCACCAGGGGAAGCATGACTTGATTTACCTCATTGTCCTCCAGCGAAATTCCCAATGATTTGCGGCAAAGGTCAACCCGGAAATCATTTTTGTTGCGGAAGTAAAGTAGTATTTTTTGTCTCTCGCGACCAAGACTGAACATCATGGGCACGGCTTCGTCCAGCGGCAAGTCTTTAATCCAGTTGTCAAAAATACACCATGACGCCAGAGCAGTTATGGAAAATGGAACATTTGGATGCAGAACTGTACGCACCTTGTCGATCAATCTTCTATAAAACTCTCGTTCGCTTTGCACAGCATCAAAGTCAATTTGAATTTCAGCTGTATTTGGCATGTTGAGCATTTGTTGCAACACTTGCAAAATTTTCTTGATTTGCTCGTCGCTGTACTCAGGCTTTGCGTGGCTGTCGATATCGATGCGGACAACCGGCACCATTCTCGTTTTTGGCGCGACGGTTAGAGCTTGATCGCGCCAATGTATTTTGGTTTCTTTTCCGCTTAGCAAAACATGGCAGGCGAAAAAGGCGATGCCAAATTCCTTCACATCAAGCTGCTCAAAATTCTCCTTGTGCTGCCATGCCCACAAAACTTTCTGAGGGAGAGGCGCTTCATCAGCGGCAAGCAGAGGCAAGACAGCGACAGCGAAAGAGCTGACAAAAGACAGAGCAAACGCGCAGACAAAATTGGCTTTTCGCGTTCTGCAGTCAACTCCGGCAAGAAACAAAAATATGTTTTTCAAATCAAACACTGGCTGAAGAAGTTTGGATAACTCTAGCATTGAAACAGTTCAAACATTTTCTACGATACATTGGCCCATATGACGGCTGCCGAGACGAGCCCGGACGAGAATGATCTGCCACGACTATGCACGACCTCATCACCGCTACAAATTTGCAACAATTGGGTGACAACGATTGTCAACGCAGCGACACTGCAGAACATTTTTTGCCAGAGAGAAGCCGATTAAAAGCCGCTCGCGAAGATTTCCACAGAGACAAAAACGCTACGACAGCTCACTTTGCACAAAGGAATCTGGCTTATCATGCAGTTTTGCAGTGATCTGCCTGAGCCAGCGAAGCAGGCAATTTTGGAAAACTTTGAAAACTTAATAATTCGCGCGAGGCTGAACTAAGTGCCACCACTCACGCGAGACCGGCTACCCATGCCATTCTCGCCTCAAGTTTCTCGTTCAAAAAGCTCTCGCAACAAATGTGATTTTTCGGAGTCATTCTGAGCAGTGCCTACAGTTTTTCTGTAGAATAACGCTTCGGTAATTTTTACAACCATAGGAGGTAATCCAGGAGACACAACAACGCCCAACTTCCAGAACGGCTAGAGTCCAAGACTGGGACAAAAGATAAGGCGTTTCGTGTACCCCTACTTCTTTTATTGCATCCACTCAGTCTGCACTGGCAGACAAAGCAAGGGGGAAAGGAACATGTTTGGACCACATCTCATTTTAGAAGCTTACGGTTGCCCTAACGAGCTGCTCGGCGATCTCACCAGAATCAGTGAAGTTCTCGACGCTTACCCGGCAAAGTTGGACATGACCAAAATCATGCCACCGTACGTATTTAAGTATACTGGAACCGTCCCGGATGACTGGGGAGTTAGCGGTGTTGTTCTCATCGCTGAGTCACACATCTCTATCCACACATTCCCTGACAAGGGCTTTGTGACATTGGATATCTTCTCATGCAGAGATTTTGATGTAGACGCAGCAATTGAGTACTTCTGCGAGCACTTCAAACCAACAAGCACTGAAAAGCAGCTGATTATGCGTGGACGCGAGTTCCCGCGCAGCGCACCACGTGCTGCTGAAATCGTCGAGCAAGAGCGCCTTCGCGTAGCCGCAGGTTAAGCCTAGCTCAGACAATACATATAGAAGGATCGGAGCCCCTGGCACCGGTCCTTCTTTTTTTTTCACGGTCAATTGGGGCGACGCCATGCGTCGCCCGTCCTTAAGATCTCGCTTTGAAGATCTTACGAGTGCCGCTTCCGTAGTCAGGACGACCGCCAATTAGAAAGGGCGACGCATGGCGTCGCCCCTACAATTTTTGAGTTGTTGATCGCAAGCTTGCTGCATCGTCGCTTGTCGATTCCAAACGAACTGCGCTCTCGCTTGCCGATTACATACCGACAGCGTCGTTGGTTGGCGCTACTTTTACTGGCGGGGCATTGTCTTCGTCAGGTACAACAATGCGCTCACCGAGTTGTGGCGGCACTACTTCCGGTGCAGCAGGTTCAGCGTTAATAGGCTTTTGCTCGACCGGTTTTTGAGCAGTCGCCGGTGCCGGGATTTCGTCAGCCTTGCCACCCTTGTGGAATGGATTGAGCTTTGTGAAACCGTGGCTGATTGCGCCTACGCCTGCTTTAGTCTTATCGAGACCGGCGCGAGTTGCACCGATGCCTGCTTTAGGAGCAGCAGCTAGACGGTCTTTCAGACCACCTTCTTTCTTGGCGATTTTTTCCGCTTGGGCTTTAGCCTTTTCCGGCTTAGCAGCTACTTGCGTCGGAGCTTTAACTGCCGGCGTTTCAGCAACCGGGGTTGTTTTCTCTGCAGAGCTATCAGCTACATTGTCAGCACCATTTGCTGCACCGGTCGCGGCATCGTCACCGTCGACAGGAGCCTTGGCTGTTTGCAATTCTTCTTTAACTAGCGATTGCTTAGGTCCACTTGGCGCTGCTGTCTTCTGCGCTGTGGCTACCGGGGCTTCGTCTTTGTGGAATGGATTCATCTTGCTAAATCCATGACCGATGGCGCCAAATCCTGCGGCCGGAGCTGCAGCTAGTTTCTTTGCACCATCACCTGTTTTGCTGGCGGCTCCGCCCATCGCTTTGGGGATTGCACCCAATGCGCCGAAACCGCCGGCAAGCTTCTCACCCACTGATGAGCTGCCTTCTTTGACTTTCTCGCCTGTAGATTTGAAACCTTCGCCGATTTTCTTCGGCACTACAGCCATCTTTTCGCCAGCCGCAGCGGTACCTTCTTTCACCTTTTCACCGGTGCTCTTGAAGCCTTCGGCAATTTTTGAGCCAACTGCTTTGGTACCGTTTACCATGCCGCTGCTTGCAGCCTTGGTGCTCTTAGCGATGCCGCTGGTGCTCTGTTTTATACCAGCAAGAAAGCCCGTACCTTCGTCGCTGCTTGGGCTAGCCGAAGCAGTCGTGGTTTTAGCGGGCTTGCTTTCCTTTTCATCATCAAACTTTGGTGAGCTTTCGCTGATTATGACACTAGCAGGCTTCGTCGAACGAGCTTGCTGAATTGGTGCCGGCGCAGCAGCCTTCTCTTTCACCACAAGCTTTTTGACTTTCTTCTTGCCTTTGTTAGCCATGGCTTCTTTCTGTTCACGCGTCGGCGCCTGGATGTACGCATACGGGTCAAGAGGCGAGGCACTTCCAGCCAGGGCGACACCATTTCCCGAAAGAAACAGCGTTGCCATTAGAGGCAATGTGACTTTCTCAACTTTCATCCCTTACTACTCCTTGCAGAAATCAAGCATGCCCCTTTATAGCATGAGAAGCACCGTGCATTCTCGCTCCTGAGCTGCTTGTTAAGTCCTGCCAAGACGCTGTAGCGCCGGGCTTCGGAGTCCACTTGACTGCGAGGCTCAGATCTTTATAAGCAACTGACATCCTTGCTGGGGGAGGCTTTGCGATACAGATTCGATATTAAAAGATGACAAATTCCGCTTTACATCCCGGGGCGACCGAGAACTTAGCCTTCGCTATCGGACTCATTTCCATCGCGAACCAGAGATGGCTCGACCAGATGGGTGCGAATGTCGCTAAATGAATATCCAAGCGCCCAAAACAGCGCAGAGAGCATGCCTCTGACCGAATGCGCCTCTGCTCGCACGTTTTTCAAAGCTTTAACGTCCAAAGTGTCCAGGGCTCGAATCAATTCAGAGCGTTCCTCGCCCTCAAGCTCTAAAAGCTCTACGACTTTACTCTTGATCTCGCTATCGCTTCTCATGACTTTTCCTTTGCCCAGACTCTCATAACAGTACACCTACAGGGTTCATTGTTCCACAACTTAGCAAGGCCAGGGTTAACCCTATTATCGGTTTTCAAGAAGGTTGAGATGATGATTATAGTTTCCAGCAACACCACTGTCGCAATGCAATGGGCGAGCCTTCGCGTTCTCCAATTGCCGCCCACTTGCATAGCGACATTCTGTTCAAATTTTTAGCGAGCTTGTTCTGCAAGCTGTCCAAATCAAACGCGCGATGAGTTTCATCGAAAGCGCGTGGGCTCGTGATGCGCTGGCGAAAATTTTCTCTTGGTCAATGGGGAGTGCAAGAAATGTTTAAAAGTGGCGACGTTTTGAAACTTGCAGATAGGTTTATGAGTCCCTCACATGCCGATTCATTCGACAAACAGAGTGCGCTAATCAATTGCCTGGTACTGGTTGCCATTTTTCACATTGTGATGTCGATCGCTTTTGCAAAAATGGAAGAGTGGGAGCGCAAGCACAATCACCATGTTAGTAAAACGGTGGAAATTGTTTTCACCGACTTGATGGTGGCACCACCAGAGTTTCACAAGAAAAAAGAAGAAGATTACCTGGCAGCTCAAAGTTTGATCAATTTGAAAAACAGCAATACTGGCTCACAATCAGGCGCAAAGAAAGGCACAAACGTTAAAGCGGCAATAATCAAAAGCGAAGAGAAAATAATTAGCAATGTCGCTAAGGTGCAAATCGCCAATGGAGACGAAAAGAAAGTAGAACAAAAACCAATCGATAAGAATGGACAACTGCTGGCGAGCAGAGCAATTGACGACGAGCAAAAGCAAGCAGCAATTTCTCAAAACGCTATTGCAAATCCTGCCATAGACGCAAGTGATCTGGGTGACCCAAATGCAATTTCAGACAGCAATTTCAAAGACGGCGACGGTCTGAGCAACGGAATAAGCGGCGATTACAATGGCAACCCTGGCGATTCAAATCTGGCTCCTGGCGCAGAGATTCCGCAGCCAACCGCCTCCTCGGTAATACAACTGAAAGACATCGCTCCATACCGAAAAGAAATGCTCATGCGAATCGCACGCGAATGGACTCCGCCGAAAAACCATCAAGTCACACTTGTCGTCTTGATGACAATAGCCAAAGACGGCACCTTGCTGAAAGCGCAAATCATCGGCGCTGACGCAAGCAAAAGAGTGCAAAAAGATGTGCTCGAAGCAATTGAACGAACTATATATGCACCGTTGCCCGATTGGTATAAGAAAGATCAACTTTCATTCAAAATCGAACTGAGAAACTACCAATGAGTTATTATTCAAAAACTCATTAGCCGGCGATGGTTTCACCGCACCGGAAAATGGGCACAACTCTGTATGGCACATTCCCGGTTGAGGTTTAACTATGGAAGCGGCGGTTGGCACTCCACTATGGCTCGGATTTATTATGGGTGCTTGGGTTTGTATTTGCGCCGGGTTAGGCGCAAAGGCAGTCTTTTTCGATTCTGAAAAGCCAAACCAGTTTGAAGACTAACGCACTGGGCGTTTGACAATCTCAACCGAACAGGGTGCATGTGACAAGACAGCCTGGGATACACTTCCGAGCAAAAATCGCTCGATTCCGGTGCGTCCGTGCGAACCCATGACTATTAGATCAGCCTTCCAATCTGTCGCCCTTTGAATGATCGTTTCTTTGATTCTAGGGCTTTCAATTGCTTCATGTTCTACTTTTAGCTCAGGATAGTTCCCGCTGAGCCTTGCCGCACAAGCCGCAGCGTAATCTTTAGTCTCCTGTTCCAGACGCTTTGCATAGGCGACTGCCTGGTCGACAGCGCTGGCGTCCCAGCCGGCAAAGTCTGGATGGTAGGGTTCAAAAACAGTTAAGACCAGAAATTCCGAAGCAGCGGGCCAGGGGCGGCGTAGCACTGACTCAAGCGCATATTCGGAGTGCGCGGAGTTGTCTAGCGCGAGCATTACTTTCATATTGTTTGTAGCCATCAGAGTTCATGCCTCTTTTTTACATACATTGATTACTAATAGCTTATAGCGTTTACATGATTTTTGAGTGAAAACCCTTCTCTGGAAAGCCTTTTGAGTGCATACTTCACCTTTGCTTAATAATCGCTTGCCAATGGCAGGTTGAAGAACTAGCATGTTTGCATACCGTTGAAATTGGCACTAACGATGACACGCAGTTTTCCATTCCTGTTTATTTTTATTGAGGTTCACTTGGACTGAGCAGAGTTGCTCGCACTCCAGGTGGACCGCAGCTCATAACTGCGGTCTTTTCGTTTTTCAGGGACATTTCATGCAAGAGTTACATTTTTTTCTCGGATACTTTATTACCAGGTTTAGTCCGGTCTGATGATTCCGCAGAAACGAAATACTTCCGGGGCTACAAGGCTTCTGGTTTCGTGTTTCCGTAAAAAGGAGAACAAGAGTGATAGATGTAAAACTAGTTGCGAAATCAAATCAAGATCACAAAACTGAGATCAAGATTTCCGAACAAGTAAGCGTTGGTGGCAAAAACCTACTGATTATCGGCGGACCATGCACTGTCGAAACTCCAGAACAAATGGAAGAAGTAGCCAAAAATCTTGCGGCACACGTGCAAATGATCCGTGGCGGAGTCTACAAACCGCGCACGTCTCCGTACAGCTTCCAGGGCTTAGGCGAAGACGGTTTGTCTATTTTGGCTTCAATCAAAGAGAGCTATTCAATGCCTGTCATTACAGAAGTAATGGCACAAGATCAAATATCAACAGTAGAAAAAGTCTCTGATATTTTGCAATTAGGCAGTCGCAATATGCAAAACTATGAATTGCTGAAAGCACTCGGCAAAGCCAGTCGGCCAGTACTTTTGAAACGAGGACTTTCAGCCACCATCGAAGAAATGTTGTTAGCCGCAGAGTACATCGTCAGCCATGGAAATCCAAATGTGATTTTGTGCGAAAGAGGCATTCGCAGCTTTGACACATTCACACGCAACGTGCTCGACCTGGGCGCAGTCGTCGCACTCAAACAATTGAGTCATTTACCAGTTATTGTTGACCCAAGTCATGCTTGCGGAAAGCGCGAATTAGTGGCAGATCTCGCCAGAGCATCTATCGCTTGCGGTGCAGATGGACTAATTATCGAATGCCACCCTGAGCCGGAAAAATCTGTCTCTGATGCGCGCCAGGCTCTGTCGCTCGAAGATATGATCAGCCTGGTCAAGAGTCTCAAGCCAATTGCAAAAGCTGTCGGCAGAAACGTACAGGAAAACAAATCGAACGAAAATCAAATCGTTCCACTGCGTAAGCCAGTCGTGCAACTTTCGGTGAAAACGAAAAGATAGTATCCTTGTCGCCATAGCAACCGCTGCGGCGAGGACGACTCATGAAATTGATTGTGGCGATTATCCAGCCTTCAAAGCTTGACTACCTGACGGCTGCGCTACGCCGTGCCGGAGTTCGCGGTGTCACAGTCACGCAAGCCCGCGGCTTTGGGGACGAGAATGCTAACTATGACTGGAATTTGAGCGGTGATTTAACTCAAAAGCTCAAAGTAGAAACTGTGGTTAGCGACGAAATTTGCGACGAGATTGTCATGGTGATTCAAGCTACGATTGCCAAAGGCAACAAAGAGCACGCATTCCTTTATGTCGTTGACGTGGTCAAAACAGTGCATTTCTTCACCGGCGAAACCGATGCAGAAAATAAAGCAGAATAGATTTCTGATTTGCTTTAGTTGAAATTCAAATCAATCTTAAAGTCTGGCGTCATCAAATGCGATGATGGTTTTGCACGCCACAAAAGCATGTGACACTTTGCCGGCAAATTGGTCAATTGAAAATCTGTAGCACCTTCGGGTGTGCCTACAAGATCGTTGCAGGAAGGTGCGCATGTTTTGGTAGTGCGCACTGCAAGTGTTTGAGTGTTTTCAAAAACATCAGGCGGATATTTACTCAAGTTAGTACTGGTGCCGGGCTCAATGTAGATGTAGTTATAACCAAAATCTTTCGCATTGTATGTGTGCAAATCAAAATGGATATCGCTAATTTTTACGTCGTTGAGCATTGAATGGATATTGTTGTAATAGTCCATGACGTTGTAAGTAACTTCTTCACGCTTTTCTTTGGCAAAAATTTTGACGGAAGTCGGCGGAACATAGGTTGGAAATACCTTGGCGAAATCTGCATCTGTGGGAAAACGAGTGCGCGGAATATTCATAACAGTCAAATACCATTCCGGCGAGATAAGCAAATAAGGATTGCCCAAAGATGCGCTTTCGCGAGAAGCTCCTTCGGTGAGACTACCGGCGCCACCATTTGCGCGGAATGTATAACCCTTCGTGCTCCACCAGGCGCTTTTGGAATCGAGAGCTATAACATTTGGAGAAACAGTGTATGTACCTGAAATCAACTCGGGATGAGAGTTAACATTTTTATTGCGGATAGCGAGGATTTGATCTGCCGTTTTGCCGTTGTAGTCCATTAAGCCCTGCAAGCCTATGTCTACTGAGTCAGGAGCTTTGGTGCCATAGCCGACAGACAGCGTGTTGCCACTGTCACCCTGAGAACCGCAAGATGAAAGGATAAACACCGAAGAAATAACTGCAGCCAGAATCTTTGCGCAATCAGACGAGTTGCTCAATTTCATTGCCTGTCTCCCCATATACAACAGAACACCTCAAGCTTTGCAACCTAAGATTAGAACTCTGTCTATGTTACAACAGCAAGGACTGTTTAGATACCAAAATTGTCATTTAAGCTAAGGGCTACTTTGTTGCCGACGATTTTTCAGTTCTTTGTAAATTGCACCAAGACCGAGGACAGCAAATAATGCGAGCAAACGCGTTCCGCATCGAGGCAAGTTGCCAAAAGCCGGTATAAGCAATAACAATGAAGAAAGAAAAGCACCAATCACAATATCAATAGCACGAGCCCAAGCCGGACTTGTAGCAAGTAAAGGAATTTTGTTAATCCGAGAAATCAATGTCACAGCATGCCCGAGGTTATATACAGAGAGAGATAAACCAACAAGCATAGCCCCTTCAGAAAGCCCAACTAACAAAATTGCCAGAGGCCAACCTATTTGTGTGAGAAACACTGCACGAACAACAGTCATTGCAATCATCGAAATAAGCAGCCCGGCACCAAAGCATTTCCAAAAACTCTTTCGGCATTCTTCAACAGCAGATTGCAGGTGAGTTGGAAAAATCCACCAACAAATAAATCCGATGAGACAAAGGAAAGCAAAGGAAGGAAGGAATCGCTGCTTTTTGTTTGCCCAGGTGCGCATCTGCAGCATGGGGCGAAATTTACGCTCAAGGCTGCTGCGTGGTTTTATAAAGTCTCTAATTAGAGGCTTGTCTTTCACAATTTCAACTAAGGGACCTTCTGCCGCAGCAGAATTTTCTTGCAAGAATGCAAAAAATAAAGTCTGGTCAGGATCGTTTATAACAGCCGCATCATCTGTCTTAGTTGAATTCTCTTGATTGGCACTATCTTGAGCGTAAGCGGCAGTCGTAGAAAAAGTAAGCGACATTACTGCTATCAATAAAAATGCAGGAAGGCATTTTATGATTTGGCAAAATGTAAGCTGAAAACAGCGCATAGATAAGCGCAAAGAGCAGCCGGAAATCTGCCATCGTCGTAGTAAATGATCGGCATTTTTTACCATAAGCTTAAACAAGCTGCTCCTTGCTGTTTGCCGCTTTCATGAGCATCTGCAAGGCAAGCAGACCAAGACCACCTGCCCCCCAACTCAATACACTCTGAACAGAATCAAATGGAACCATAACTAAAAATGCAAGGGTAGCTGCCACTCCTACCGGCCAAATTGAAGTTTCTACACCGGGAGTAGATTGTTTTTCAATTGAATCCAAAATCTTTTGCGTCAGCCCTTCAGACACATCAAATTGCGGCAACGCTGCGCTCATCTGCGCTAGCTCAATGTGCTGTGAAAGCCAATTCTCGCAGGCACGACATTCAAGCTTATGCTTTTCAAAAGAGAGTTGCTCAGCCTGACTCAGCATCTGAGTGCTCTCAGCCATTTCAAAAAGCCTTTTGAATTCGGTGCAATTACATTCAGTCAAGTCATCAGCCATAACGTTCACCTTCAGCCCCTAATATTAGCCCTGTACTTTTTGTTCTTCAAGCAAGATCTTGCGCAACTTTTCTCTTATGCGAAACAACATCGATTTGACAGCGCTTTCTGTTTCATCAACCACAGTGGCAATATCCGCATAAGGCAAATCATGTTGATATCGCAAAACAAATATTTGCCGATGACGCGGAGAAAGTCGTTGCAATGCTGCATGCAGCGTCGCCTGAGTAAACTTCAACTCAACCTCTTCCTCTACAGACCCTGCGCTTTGCGGCTCTGTTTGAGGGCTTTCTTCAAGCAATTCTTCCAGTGAATCAAAATAGCGACTTTTGCTGTCTCTTATGAAATTCAATGTTGAGTTCGATGCAATTTTCAAAAGCCAGGGTTTCAAGTTGGCGTTCAAATGAAAGCTTCCCAAATTTTTGTATGCTTTCAAAAAGGTGTCCTGGGTTAAGTCTGCACTTGATTCATGACTTTGAACCATCTGATATATCACGTTATAGACTAGTTTCTGATAACGACGAACGATGCTTTCGAAAGCTCTTTTTTGCCCAGAAAGAGTGAGAGCAATCAATTCGTTATCGGTTAAATTGTCTATCGGTATTGACGGCACTTGACTCTTTCCTGCAATTGACGAGCTGAGTTCGATTGCTCCTTGCAAGAATTTTGTCCCACAAACACCCAAATTCAAAGCAGGCATTTAATCGTCTCCATTATGAGCCAGAGGCAAGGAAGAGCTCCCCCATCCTTGCCCATCCAGGTTTTCAGTCTTCGCTGAAAAGTCCGCCATCGCTTGCTTTTAGCAGCATGCCAATGCGCCGAGGCTTGATGCCCCCACTTATCAACTCGCTGACTCGATTATGGATTTGCTGTCTTTGAGCGGCTGTCAGCACCTTACGCGCTTCAAGAACCGAGCTAAGGCGCATGTCTTGCACTTGCTCACGCATAGACCGCAATTCTTTGACTTTAGCTTTTATTTGCTCATCGCTAGCCTTTTCGTCTGCCATTAAATTCGACAGCTCAAGCATGCCCTGGCGCAATTGCTCACGAATTGGGCGTGTTTGATCTTGTGTGTCTGCCATAATTTTGGAGAGCTTTGTTCGCTGTTCTTCAGTTGCATCAATTCGATTGAAAAAGCGCTTGCTCACAAACTTACGCACAGCAGTCTCAAAGTCTTTGTCGATTAGTGGCGCAGAACTCGGTGTACCAGCCAGTGATGGCGAAAACACCCCAAGCAACGCGGGTGAGCCCAGCGCAATGACCAGTGCTCCGATTTTTGCTGTCTTCCCAAATTTCATTTCGTTTCTCCTGCCTTTGTTAAGTTCGACCCTTCGCCGAAAGGAGCATTTTCTGCTTCCGAATTCAAATACACACGGGTTTTGAATTGGTTGCGGTTTTGAAGATTAAATACTCGATAGTTCCAAAAACACCGGCTTTTCAACGACCGCCCCTGATAGCTGATATGATTTGTAGTCTCGGATTTTGAGCCCACCGCTGAGGAAATCATGCGAGTCGCTGCGTTTTTTAGCACAATTGTTGCCTGCGCCCTGTGTGCAGCCTGCACTGCGGGTGCCCCAGAGCAAAGCGGAGCCCAGACAGGTACAGTGGCACCTGGCACAGGAACAGAATCTTCCAAAACGGATAGCGCCGCAAAAGCAAATGAGCCGTCACCAGAAGAATACACAAAATGCATTGAAGAAATAGCAGCCAGCGCCGACGACACTATCATGGATGGATGGTTCTTCGGACAAGAAGCCAGAATGCTCAAGTCGTTTTATCGAAAAATTCCAGCCGCACAGAAAGCTGAATTCGCCATGGCTTATCACGACTGGATGAGCAAATCTGGAGAAGACATGGTCAGCGACTTCAAATCATATGTGCCATATTCAAAACGCGCAGATTTTGCGATTGATTGGTGGAGTAAAAAAGTAGAACGATTTAACACGCAAGAAAAAAAGCAGCAAGTCTTGTGGGCACATGAATCAATTCAAGACGCAGGCGAACTCTGGTGGCGCGCCAACGAAAAACTAAATCCTGCTTCTGTGGATTCACCAAAAACTTTAGCGCATGACGAAGAGCAAAAAATGGTTTCCAAATTCATGGAAAACGAAGGCAGCCCCGGTAGCATTTCCGACCAAGTTTGGAAACGCACGCATTAAGAATTCCCACCTAAGATTTAGTCCCGAGCTTTCCGGCAAAAGCAGCACGAAGCTCAGCTAGATCTTTCTCGGTAAATTCCAATTGGAACGTTCCATCGTAAACGCCCACGCTCGGCATGCTGAGGGAAGCCCTGGTTGAACCAAGAGTACTCATCTCAAGATGGGCGGAGCCAGACTCAGCCACGCTTAAGGGTTCGGGTACTTTTTTTGCGATATCTAAAAGCGAACGAGCAGTGCTGTCGGGATGCATGTGAGCCCCCAGATCTCCATAGACCCCAGGTGCAGCTGCTTCACCCAGAAGCTGCTTTGACAAACGGTCTTGAGTAAATTTACCGCCAGATTCACCGACTAAGGGTCTATATGAAGCTAACAGAGCATTCAAATCAGGATGCAGGTGAGCCCCGAAATCACCGTTTGCAGCGACATTGACACCGGAGGCTGGAGCAGACTCAATCGCGAGAATTTTAGCGTGAGCGCTTCTATAACTGAGCACCCCGGTGGCAGCATCGTAACTTGCATTCAGTTCGCCCTCCGGATGTGCAGCTATTGGGCTGAAAATCTTCCCGAATTTGCTTTCAGCCTGGTGCGATAAACCATTAGCAAGCTTACCAGCATTGTATAGCCCCGAAGCCAAAGCAGTTGCAGCAACAGCGGTCTCCACTGGATGAGCTTTTACAAAATTCACCGCATCAGACAGCAAACTGTTGCTGGCTTCATCTTTTCCTGCTTCCTGATCTATTAGATCTGATTTTGATAGACGCGCGTTTTCCATTTGAAAGGTGTCCTTGGGGTGTTATCTAAAACAGTTTCTTTTATTTACCAATAAGCGCTATTTTCGTTACCACAGCGAAATCTATCTGCGCCTTTTGATCTCGGAGCATCAGGACCCAGACAGCGCACAGAGCCATCTCCATTCAATCGTGAAGGGTCACGATTCCACGGAGCATAACGATCCAGCGGGCGGTAATGGTTTTTGCGCTCGTAAGCTTGCATCTCTTTTTCTTGACGAGCCCCAGCCTCTCCGATAGTTTCGTGAGTGTCGATTTCGCTCTTGGTTCTGTAGCCGTCTTTTCTCCATGCTTCCATGCACATCTGGTTTTGCGCCTGGTTCAATCCATTACATAGATTTCTGGCGTGTTCTTTGGAAACTCTATAATCCACCAGGTCAATCTGTGCATCGTCATTCCCCTTTGTTTGTTGTGCAGAAGACTGCAACTCGTTCATCACAGCATTTGAGAATTTCGACTCATGATCTTTTTCAACGGATTTCGCGAAAACAAGATTGTCTAACATGCGGGAATCTCCTCTGACTTCCCCACAACAATATTGAATTACCTGTGAATATAGCGTGAATCGAACACTGTATAGACGTGCAGGCTTGACCATAAATCTTGCAGGTTCTTACTAAATTGGTTCCTCACAAAATCCACATGTTGTTTTCATAAAATCAATGCATTGAGAGTGGTTCTTGAGGAACTGTTGCGCTGAGAAAGCATAGTTATTTAAGACTTGGGGGAGGAGAATTTTCATGTTTGGTAGGAGTAAATCAGTTCTTGCCGCGATTTTGCTTAGTGCTGGTCTTATGATTGCGCCTTGTCCAGCCAAAGCGCAATTTGGCGAGTTGGACATGGTGAGACAGCTCCATGAGGCTGAATCTGTAATGAAAGAATATTCCAAAACACACGATCACTTCCCCAACTGCGATGCCGAATTCGATGATTGCTTGAAGACACTTCGAAAGAAAATCAATAACGCCGCATCTGATTCAACGGCAACAATTCAGAACAACGGGAAATATAGAACCTTTTATCAATTTTCTGCTTGCATCGATTATAGCGATGTGCCAATTGTGAATGGAGTGCCCAAGCCAGGGGATTTCATAGTGGCGCCACCAAATTCAATTGTGATAAATACCAACGGCTCAGACATGTGCTGGGGCTGGCTTGCAGGTCTCGACGGCAAGCCCACGATTGTTGACGGCAGTCCAGTCTTTTTTGAAGTGCAAAAGCCGACGCATTAGTGAAGGGCTACCAATCGAATTCTTCTGCTACTGGATGATAATTGGCGACCTCATCTTGGACTTGCAGACCATCGATCGAATTCCATTTGACGTCTTCGTAGATTACATCCATTAGCAATTTGAAAGGGCCGCAGGGCATTGAAATAAGTTCAATATCTTCGTCTCTATATTCGAGAGTTTCCCAGATTTCTTCGTCATTCTTTCTGTGTAGTTCTGCGCGCTTTGTGCGTTGATGAACTATCAAGTATTCACTTAACGTTGGGATTTTCTCGTAGGCGAAAAGTTTTTCGCGCTTATCGATGGCAGCGGTAGAGCGAGAAAGGACCTCAACTATCAATATCGGATTTGCAACTGACATTGATTCATAATCAACGTCTCCGCACGAAACCACAACATCAGGATAATAGAAACTGTTGTTTGCCTCAACATAAACTTGTGCATTCGACGAATCAGCTCGGCAAGAACTCCCTTTCAAGTAAGCACGAAAAGCAGCATGTATGTTATCTGTGATTATGCGGTGCCGACCAGTTGCGCCGGTCATTGCATAGACATATCCGTTAACGAACTCATGCCTAACGGAAGCAATTTCTTCGTTTTTCAAGTATTCGTCAACAGTAAAACTTGATGGCTTTCTGACAGGCATAAACCGTTCCTCGTCAAAGCTTTTCTCCATTATACATAGCCTTAGGATCGGCTGAACTGCGAGCGAGGTAAAAATACTAATTGTGCATAACTCACTTTCCCACAGCACAATACCGAAACAATTGCCTAGTGAAAGAAGCGAAGAAAACCTTTGTTTTCATCGACAGTGAAGCGCCAGCCGGAAAGGAAGTCTTGACCTACTGCGTTGCCGGCGTGTCCGCCGATTAAGACTTGAAAGTCTTTGCGTATGATTGGTCCTAATTTGAGATCCAAATTTACTGCGCGGTAGGGTGAGGCGCCGCCGACTCCGCTGAGATAAAGAACATTAGCATCTGAGGGTATTTCAATGTGTGCGGCAGCAGCATCTTCGGAATTGATAATTGTAGATGATGCACCGGTGTCAACGAAGACTGTAATTTTTCTGCCGCTTACTTCCAGTGGCACTACAGGCTTGGTGCGAATGATTTTGCACGGGACATCGTACAAATTGTTGATGTCTTGGTTTGCGCCTTGAGTTTGACCTTCTTTGCGCAAAGTCATTATCTTTGCGCGAGCATCGATTTCATATTGATACCCTTTGATGAAAGCATATCCAATCAATGGTGCCATATCGAAATCTTCTTGAATGGTTGCATTCAATGTTCGCTCCACCGTGCCAACCTTCACCGTCAAAGGCATATTCCACGCAGGAAGCGCCACGCCTGCCCAACCAGAAACAGTTGTAGTAGGCGGACCGCTGGGCACTGGAATTCCCATGGTGCGCAAATTGTTTTTCCCAAACAATAGTCCTGGTGCGCCGGTATCAATCATGCACTTCATAGGGTGCCCATTAACCATTGCATCAACAATCATGTGTCCTGATGAAGCTGGAGTATAGTAAATGCGCGCTACGTCAGGAAGGCTCGATAAATCTGCGGTTCCACCGGCGGCTTCTCGCAATTTTGTGAGCATTGTGTTTAGCTGCTGTGAATTGTTTTCAGAACCCGAGGTCGTGCTTGCAGTGGGCGAAGAGCTCGTAGCCGCAGTGCTTGAACTAGCCGAATATTCAGGGTCGATTCGCCTCAAGAAGTCTGATGCCAGCTTCGCTTCGGCAGAGCGAGGATAGCTTGTCACAACGAAGCTAAAAAGCTTTTTCGCATAGTTAACCTGGTGCAATTGATAATAACAATAGCCCTGGTAATAATAATTGGTAGAACTCTGAGGAGCTTGTCGCAGCGCCACAGAAGCTTCCTGATATTTGCCTTGCTTTGCCAACTGCATTCCTTTCGCGAGTTGGTCGGTGGCGGCTCCCACTGAAACAATCGCCGAGATAGAGAGCACGGTCAACACAGAAGCAGCCAGCAAAGCTCGCCCTTTCTTGATATTAATTCTTGGCTTGTTCATGAGAATGATTGTTTTATGAAAGTCGCCAGCTCTTCGACAGGAATTGCAACATCAAGAGTTACTTTCCCTGCATGGTCGTGAGGCAAAACATATTTGATGGAGTTGCCGGTTCTTTTCTTATCATAAGCTATAGCATTGACTAGTTTATCAATATCCATATTTTGTGGCAGATCAAACGGCAGCTTCAATGATTTCATCATTTGCTCTACCTTCGCCAGCTCAGACTCATCAATTAATTTGCGACTTAACGCAAGCTTAAATGCAAAAACTGTTCCAATTGCCACAGCTTCGCCATGTGTGATTTCATAATTGCTGATTTTCTCAAGACCATGAGCCAGCGTATGTCCGAGGTTCAAACAGCGACGCAAATATTGCTCGAATGGGTCTTTCAGCACAACTGCAAGTTTCATGCGAATGCAACATGAAATTAGAGGAGCAATCACGTGCATGTCGTCGCACTCACCGTCTTTGAAATTGCTAATTAGCGTTTCCCAGAGTGGGCGAGGCCCGGCTTTATATTCTGTATTTTTGGCAACTGTTTCTTCTATGAAAGCATATTTGGTAATTTCGCCCATTCCTGATTTCAATTCGCGAACTGGCAAAGTTGCCAGATATTCGGGGTCAACAATTACAGAGTGAGGGAAATAAAAGCTACCAGCGAGATTTTTTCCAGAAGAAAGGTTGATAGCAGTTTTACCGCCGATGCTGGCATCGACTTGCCCCAACAAAGTTGTTGATATCAAAACAAGTTTGACGCCACGCAAATATGTTGACGCACAAAATCCTGCGAGATCACTAACAGCACCGCCGCCGATTGCAACAACACAGTCACTTCTGGTAAAGGCTTTCTCTTGCATTAACGCCCAACACGCAGATAGCTGCTCTAGAGATTTCGCGTCTTCTCCATCTGGCAAAACGTGCAAAGACACATCAAAATTTTCAGCGAGCAGTATTTCCTGCAATTCTTCGACCCACTTCTTTGGCAAAGAAGTTTGGCAAAGTAGAAGAACCTTGTTGCCAGTCTCGAGTTGTCTAAGAATTTTGCCGGCCTTATGACGCATGCCTGGCCCGAAATCGACTCTCGATTCAAGCGGAGTGCTTGATTTCAGAAGCATTGTATAAACATCGTCTTTATGACCAGCGCCTGAATGCAGCTTCATGATTTTACTCCCATTCCATCTCTGGAGTAGGCTCATCAACGTGACCGGCAGCATGGCTATCCGTTTTTTGAGCGCGGCACCATTTGCGGTGCGCAGTCAATGCTTCGGCTATCTGCGAGAAATTGTCCGAACCAAATTTATTCAACACGGCTCTTGCAAGAACAAATGAAACCATTGCTTTTGCAACCACAGAAGCGGCAGGTACTGCACAGACGTCAGAGCGTTCATAATGCGCTGTTTCAGCATCATAGGCAGGAAAGGACAACGACGGAAGTCCCTTGCGCAAAGTGGGAATGGGTTTCATGTAAGCGCGCACTCGAAGACGAGAGCCGTTACTCATGCCACCTTCGATGCCACCGGCATGGTTGCTTTGACGGGTAAACGGAAGAGGATCAGTAGCAGCCGCCGGATAAAGGGCATCGTGAACTTGCGACCCCGGCAAGCCGGCAGAACGCACGCCATCACCAATCTCGACAGCCTTAATTGCTTGAATGCTCATTATCGCTTGCGCAAGCTGAGCATCGAGCTTCTCGTCCCATTGTGTATAACTTCCAAGCCCAACTGGAAGTCCCTCGGCGATTACTTCTACAACTCCGCCAACGCTATCGCCATCCTGCCAGGCTTGTTTGATATAAGCCTTCATGTCTTCAACGGCTTTATCGTCAGCGCACCGCATTTCCGAATCAATCAGGCTTTTATTGAGATCATCGAGACTCAATTTCTCGCTGTCCAAAGTAACTGTAACTGGTCCTACAGCAATAACATGGCTAAGCATTTGCACGCCGAGCTGCTTCAAGAACTGCTCGCAAAGCGCACCGGCTGCCACGCGTGCGGCAGTTTCTCTTGCGCTGGCTCTTTCCAATACATCGCGAATGTCTTTTTGTCTAAACTTCAATGTACCAGCAAGGTCTGCATGACCTGGGCGAAAACGCGCAATTTGCTTTTTATCAAACTGCGCTTGCACAGCCGGGTCAGACTCATCAACCGGCTGACTCGACATAACATGCTGCCAGTTTTCAAAATCTCTATTGCGCACCATCAAACTTATCGGCGCACCGGTGGTGATACCATGCCTGACGCCACCAATAATCTCGGCCTTATCTGTTTCAATTTTTTGGCGAGCGCCCCGCCCATATCCCTGCTGGCGCAGCTGCAACTCTTTGTTAAGCTCATCAATATCAACTTTCATACCGGCTGGAAAGCCATCAAGCACCGCTATTAGGGCTTGTCCATGAGACTCTCCGGTGCTCAGAAAACGCAGCATAAGCTTATATTCCAACAATCTATAGAAGGGAGTTAAATCTTACAATAACAGAGGACTTTGCTTGCGGTTTCCAATTACAAAGTTGCAACCCGTAATTTGTGAGTGAAAATGAAAGCATTAAGAGGCACTTTGCAAGTGCCAGGGGACAAATCAATTTCGCACCGGGCGCTTATTTTTGCGGCGCTTTCAAGAGGTGTTAGCAAGGTATATGGACTGTCGCCGGCTTTCGACTGCGTAAGTAGCGCCGACTGCCTGAAACAGGTGGGGCTAAGCTTCGAAAGGCGGTCACCCACGGGAAATGGTCACAGAGAAACCGCCTTATTGATTAACAGCCCCGGTCTTGACGGGCTGTCGGCGCCTGATGCGCCTCTATTTGCAGGGAATTCGGGCACAAGCATCAGGCTTTTGGCTGGATTGCTGGCTGGGAGGCCTTTTCGGTCTGAACTTGACGGCGATGACTCTTTGAGGCGACGTCCGATGGGCCGAGTTCTGAAACCTCTGGCACAAATGGGCGCAAAATTCACCTATGTGGACAAAGAGAATTATCCACCTTTTGTCATTGATGGTTCCAATTTGAGCGGACGGCTCTTTGAATTAGAACAAGCATCAGCCCAAGTTCAAACCGCATTGTTGCTGGCAGGGCTGCAGGCTGAGGGAAAAACCACAGTCAAAGTGCCCAAACAAGTGCGCGACCATACGGCGCGAATGTTTCGCTATATCGGAGTTCCTTTCGAATCGGAAGGCGACACAGTTGTTTCGGTTAGCCGCTTAGAGCGACCAGTGGATCCTTATACGTTAGATGTTCCGGCAGACATTTCGTCAGCTGCATTTTTTATGGTGGCAGCAGCCTGCATTCCGGGCTCTGAGCTATTGCTGACCAACGTTTCAATTAATCCGGGAAGAGATCTGGTTGTACAAGTTCTCAAAGAAATGGGCGCAAATATCGAGATTGTTGAAAGCAAAGAATTGTGCGGAGAACCAGTCGCCAACATTTTCGTAAAAGGTGCCAGCCTCGACGGCTCTACGTCCATAGATGGAGAGCGACTGGCATCAGGCATCGACGAAATTCCAATTTTAGCTCTGGCTGCAGCGCTAAGCAAAGGCACTTTGACAGTTAAAGATGCAGATGAATTGAAAGTGAAAGAGTCAGACAGACTTGCAGCCATAGTCAACAACTTGCAGGCGGCAGGTGCAGACATCATTCAATCGGAATCAGGTTTTAAATTGCAGGGCAAAGGCGGCTTGAAGGGTGGCTCTAAGTGGCAAGCATTCGATGACCACCGAATGGCGATGACAGGAATTGTTGCACAACTGGCCGCCGGCAATTCAATTGAAGTAGACAATGAAACTTGTGTTGCAATTTCATATCCTGATTTTGTACAAGATCTAAAACGCCTCACAATAGGTTAACGATGCATCAGGGGCGAAACCTACCCGGCAGGCTAACTCTGGCGCTATGCCTGCTTGCTTTTATCGGTATCGCAGTTTTGATTTGGCCTGCAATAAATTCTCAAAATACGATGTATTTAGATAAGCTTGACCAAATTCCAGATATAAAACAAGTCGAAAATAGATTTGCCTTTCCGGAAAAGGGAAAAGATTTTTGCGCACCAGTGGTGGTGACAGATTCGTTTGTTTGGTTGAGTAAAAACGGATACGAAAACATTTTAGGAAAGCCCGGAGCAAGAGACCCGGTAGTCGATTGCTGCAGAAAGCTTGCAGAATTGATGGATACACGCCCGGGGCGTGGCACGAATACAGAGCATTTCCTAACTGCTGTGAAAAGCTATATTGAGCAACAAACAAAATATAAAATCAAATCGCTTCAGTACGAAGGTTGGAACAAACATTCAGATCAATTCGATATTGCGCAGCCAGTGCCAGACCTACAGTGGATCAAAAACGGCATTAAAGACAAGCGATGTGAGTGGTTGAATATCGGTTGGTATGAATTTGACGAAGCACGAAATGAATACACAAGGAAGTCGGGTCACTGGGTTCTCCCGGTTGCATACGGAATGGACCCGGCGGGGGCTTCGAATCAGAATGTTGTGATAGTTAGAGATCCAGACCCAGCGCTGAGTATGGAACCAAGAAAAATATTTATCAATCTTTCGAGAATTGAGAGTGGCACTCTAAATGGAGAGCATGATGGGCTTCCACGTGATGCCAAAGGGTATTTGAAAATCAATGCCATGGGGGACGGCATTGCAGATACTCGCAGCAAAAGAGGAGTTGGGATTATAGATGGGGCAGTTGTTCTTGAACTCATGCCACAGTGAAAATAGAAAGTTTCGAGGCAGGATGGAAGCCTTTTCCTTCAGCACTATTTTGATTTTGACTTGGCGCGGGCTTTTGATGTTGATGTAGATTTTTTTGCAGCAGTCGTGGCTGACTTTGTTTTCTTGGCTGCAGCTCTGGGTTTACGCTCAGCACTGTCTTTGCCCTCAGCTGACTTAATTATGTTGCCGGCGCCTCGTCTCAATGGCACCGTATGCAGCGACTGTCCGTGATCTTTATATGTCTTGCCGGGCTTTCCAAAATCTGATGCTTTTACTTCAATGATATCTAGTGGTTCCTTGCAATAAACACAGAAGTGACAAGCGGCTTCTAGCGCCAGTCTTGTCAGCTCTCGCCCATCGCTGACGGTATCGTATAAAGCATACAAACAGCCAAGAGAATAATCAGCTCCTGCGCCTTTAACGACATAGTAAGGATATTCAGTAACAGTTAAGTTGTTTGAAATTCCATAAATTCGCTTGTCTGTAACTACGAGAAAAACGTTGTGAATGCTTGCATATGTGTCTTTGCCAATGTCGGTAAGAGTGTATTGTTTCTTCAGCTCTGTATAGAGCTCTAACATAAATTGGAAAACTTCAGCTCGTGTACTGAATTTGTTGTCCATTATTGGATTGTTTTTGGAGTGCATAAGTTCAAGGACATTGTCCATAAGCGTATAACCGCTTGTGGCGAGGTATGCGTGCTTCAGTTTTACAATTTTCCCGCCGTTGACCAGGTCGGTAAAATATTCTTGCCCGAAGGTCACGATTCGGTCTGCACCCAAAAATACACGTCCGTTCTTCTTGACGGCTACCAAAATGGTCATTGATTGATCCTTATTAAGTCAACGAAATCTGTCTGTCTGCATTCTAATCTTATTTTGCCTCAGATCGAGCGCTGTCCAAACTGTGCAAAACGCAGTAAATGGAAAATGCGAACTTTGATAGGCAATATGTTAGGTAGCGAAGTAGAATACTAGCTTATTGGGGTTAGTCTAAAAATGCAGTCGCGAATCACTTTTTCATTACTATTGGCGCTAACGACGGCGCTTAGCCTTGGTTCCGGCGTTGCCTTTGGCAATCAGGGTAAGGGCGAGCTGCGTTCTAAATCGAAGAAATACCTGGCTCAACAAAACAACTATCCGCCGCAGCAGGGCTCTTATCCTGGCCAGCAAGGCGGTTATGCGCCACAGCAGGGCGGCTATCCGGCACAGCAAGGTGGCTATATGCCGCCGCAGGGAGGCTATCCCGCGCAACCAGGCGGCTATCCTGCCCAGCAGAATGGCTATTCGGCGCCACAGGGCGGCTATCCAGCGCAGGGCTATCAGCCTCAACAGGGTGCTTATGCTCCGCAGCAAAGCGGATATCCCAGCCCACAGGGCAACTTTCAGCAGGGCGGATATCCAAATCAACAAGCTTCGTTTCAACCGCAACAGGGCTCTTACCCAATGCAGCAAGCCTCTTATCCCAATCAGCAAGGGGCTTACCAGTCACAGAGTGGCTATCCGCAGCAGGGTGGCTTTCCTCAACAAGGAAACCATGGTTCAGCCCAGGGTCAGCAAGGATTTCCGGGCGGAGCGAAGGGTATGCAAAAGTCGTCCGCCTCACCACAGCAAGCAGCCAAAGTTTACCAATGGTTTTTGAAATATGATGAAATTCGTCGACGCGCCCAGATGAACCCAATCGAAAAGCAGCAAGCCGACGGTTTGCTGGCCCGCGGCTTATCTTTGTTCATGCCTGGGCAAGACAAGCTAGCCGGAAAACAACTCCTGAGTGGACTGGTAATTCGCTACCAAACTGCGACACAGTCAATGCAATCACTGCAAGTTTTGCCAGAGACCAAAAAGCTGCAAGAAGCCTACTACCAATATTTTGAAACTGCGATGCGCTTGTTCCAAGACTATTTAAAGGTACAAGATAACTTGTTTGCCGTGGATAACACCGGGCAATCGATTGCTAAGCAACTTATTCAGCGCAAGGCAGAGCTAGAAAACCTTGAGCATATGTGCAAGGAATTGGATGCTCAAACAAGAAGTGCCTATGGCGTGGCGGCATATCAGTTCTAGTTAGTGCAGCTCCAATAATCGATATACATAGGAACGCTCCAAAACGCTCTATTCATGGCGTTGAAATTTTTTTGAATACTGTTTGTAGCCAAAACTCTCAAGAAAATTTCAAAAGCTTTTGTCATGATGGCATTCTCAGGGGGAGGAGTTTTCCATGGCAAATCATCAGGGCGAAAACTCCCTCACAGACGTAATCTCACTTTATGTTTTCGGCGGCATGGTGATAATGCCGGGCACCATGTGCCAGCAAAAGAAAGAACAAAAATCGAAAGTAAAAAACTGGCACATCAGCGATTTAGAAAAAATGCGAATTGAATTGCAATCGTGTCTTCTGGAAATGATTCCAAACTCTAGTCCGCCAGATTTTGATTTGCCGGCGCAGCCAACGGTGGCGCCCATAGCAATACAAACATTCAACGAATTTGACTCTGCAATAATTACTATCGAAATCTGGAGCCGAAGCTTTATTGTTAGAGCATGGGCTAACGGTGGTGATGGTTCATCAGATTGCTTTCCAATTTACCAATCTGAAATACAACAAAGTGAAGGTGCAACAGCTTTGATGAAGTCTGTATATGCCCTTATGACCCAGCTAATGGAAAAATCGAAGACTAGCGAATTCTCGCAACCTGGTTGATTTTACTATTTCTTAAATGGCTTGATTAGTCCACCAATTTTAGAGCGCTTTTGCTCTAGTTCTTTAACGCTGCCGTTGCCACCAAAACAAGTGGCATTGTAGCTGTCGACAAAGTCTTCTACTGCGTCAGACAACGATTGGGCTTCCTCCAAATCGGTGCTTTCGCTCAGCTTAATTTGCAAATTACGCAAGAACTCACCAGGAGTTTGACTTTCGCTGCTTGGCACACCAATTGGCTTTAAGTCTTTCATCAGTTTGCAATAGACTTTGCTGGCAGGCATCATTCTCTTTGGTAAGCGAATTTTGCCTTTGATATCCTTCAAGAACAAAATCACAGGTCCAGAAAGTGCAGCCGATAAAATCGCAACAGGTATCCAACGAACAAGATCCCATAGATTTATGGTGATGGCAGGAAAACCAGAATGGGAATTTTGTGCAGCTTGAACAGTTCCAGCCTTGCCGTCGCCCTTTTCGGCAGCCTTTCCACCGACGACACTTATCTTTTTGAATGTGTTTTCAACCTTTTGACTCATACTTTTGAAATAACGTTCTTCTTCGTTAATTCGTGCGGGCATGACTCCATGCGGAGTAGCATCGAAAGGCACCCAGCCGCTGGAAGGGTAGTAAATTTCAGCCCACGCATGTGCATGCTTCAGTTTGACGTCCCGCGCACCTGTTGATGGATCAAAATCACCCGGAGTGTAGCCAACAACCATTCGCGTCGGTATGCCGCTTGCTCTGCATAATATTACGAACGCGGAAGCAAAGTCTTTGCAGTCACCGGTTTTTGTTTTGTACAGAAAACGGTCGACGTTGTTCTTGCTCTTAGTTTTAAATTTTGGGTCAACACTATATTTATAGTTGTGTCTGAGATGATTGCAAATTTTCTCGGCTTGCACAAACCAATTATCCTGCAAGCCAGCAATGCTTTTAGACATTTCGTAAGTCTTTGCAGACTGGCTATCTGGAATTTGCAGAAAGCCACTTAGAGATCGCCGAAGTCTTCCTTCTTCCTCTTCATCAGGAAGTCCTTCATCTCTCATTGAGGCGAGATCATAGATAGGATCATCAGATACTACGGAGTATTCAAACCCTTTCACCATTATCCACGAGCCTTTTAAGTTGCCACATGAATCGGTAATTATTGAAGGACCTGCGTATGTAATTTCAGCAGGTTTTCCTGCGAAAATCAGTCGTTCTCCAAGATTTTGAACTGTTTTATACTTCTGCTCTAGTTTTATGGCCGGCACCGAAACAGGAAGACCAAGTGCTCCGTCACCTTTGATTCCAAAGGTACCACCTGCACCATGAGGCAGCTGCTCTACAGGAATGTTTCGAGAGACATGCCAGTTGCGACCATCATAATTGTCGTAAGCACCTTGCCTGAAATAAACAGTTCTGTTGCATGCAACAGTAAATAATGTCAGGTCACTTGTTTCTGCCGGCACATTGGAGTCTATTTCGTCGGAAACAGTGTAGATCTCGTTTTTCTTTGGCGTCTCTTTCGGGGCATTACCCTTTGCTTTATCGTCTAATTTATCAGGGCCATTGGGATCAGGTGAATTGTTGTTTCCAGCTCCTTTCTCTTTGCTTAATTCAGGTGAATTACCTTTCGCATCGCCTTTGGAGCCAGGCGCACTTGTTGAAGCACTTGAGTTGCTTTTTGATGATTGCGAACTTGAAGAAGAGTGTCCGTCGCCTTTGCCTTCTGAGTTTCCACCTGCCGATTCTTTGCTAGAGCCCGACTTAGCGCCAGATTTACCGTTGCCTGAATTGGTAGTTTTGTCGCCGTCCTTTTTGTTCTTTTCAGCAGAGTCTGATTTCTCACCACCAGAATGTTTTTCACCATTTGAAGCATTGCCTGAGCCGTCTTGGGCTTTTTTGCCATTCTTGCCTTCAGCACCTTCAGCCGAATCAGTTGGATCCTTAGCAGCGGTTGAAGCATCTACGCCTTTAGACTTGTCACCCTTCTCTTCTTTGCCTGAAGGTGTTTTTAGAGCAGCGGCTTTCTTGTCCTGCTCCTTTTTCTCGTGTTCTCTTTTCTCGTTTTCCTTTCTCGCCTTTTCCTTTTCTTCTTTTTCTCTCTTTTGTTGCTCTCTTGCTTCGTCTTGCTTTTGTTCTTGCTCTCTTAGCTCTTCCTGTTGTTCTTTCCTTTTCTTGTCTTCAAGATCAACAGGACTAAAAGGACTTCTTACTCTTTTGGAAAAATTGGTATTGGCAGATGCCCCTTCTCTGCTTTTGCGAATCATTGAATAAAGCTGAGAAGTGACCTGATCTGCAAATGATTCTGCACGCGGAACGGCAAGGAAAAACAAAATGCTCAAGCCTAAGAGCGCAAAAGTGGGCATCATCAAATTAGCTGTTTTTTCAGAACCACCACCTTGATCATAAGTGAGGTAAGATTCAGACCCTTCGAATTTTCGCGCTTGCACGCTGCCGAATGTACGTGCTTCACAATCGAGTAAAAGCAGTGTGGCAGCTAGAACAATGTAAGTAAACATGCCAATTCCAAACCAGGTACCTTTGCCCAAGGTCGCTGTCCAGAACACTAGTATAAAGCTCAACACAAGAGAGAAATTGAAATCAAAACGAGACTTCAATTCAAAACTGTGGCTGACGAAAAGACCAGCAACAAGATGAACGGTTGGCAGCAACAAATCGATGTCTAAGCCGGCATCAAGTTGATATTTCACATTCTGCACAAACCAGTAACAGGAACCAGCAATGGTTGCCAGTCCAAGCCATTCTAGCCAGGGCACTTCTTCGTGCCTGTAGTGATAACTCAGCATCGCACCAGTAAGACCAGTCCAGAAATAGAAAAACAGCAAAGGCAGTTTGAAGCCACCTAGATCAATTGTGGCTATGTTTGGATCTACATTCGCAATCAAATAAAGACAGGTAAAAGTTTGAGCAAGCCAGAGCATGCGCAAAAACAATGACTCTTCAGGAACTTTCTTTTTCTTTTCCTTCTTGCTCATAGCCGGCTAATCTCCGGTTCTGATTCGAGTTGCATAATATTCTGGGCAACGGTTTGAGTGTTTTTTCCTTCCTCATCGTCGTTTGAATAGCCGCAATTCATTTCTTGAATCGCTATTGCCTTCGAGCGCTTGTTGTTTGGCTCTGCCGGGCTGATTGCCACCATGGGGCGAGACACGCGGGCAAGCTCTGAGTCTATTATTGAATTTGACGTGTCTCGATTTTTTTCCCATTTGACAAAAGCGGCATTAAGATCTGCAGGCACAGGAGAAAGGCGAGCAAGCATTTCACTGGCCAATTCTTCCCCACTTAATCCTGATGGGATATCTGCAAGCAAAGTAGTAAGTGGTTCCCAATCATGAGGCGGATTCAAAATTAACTGAGGAGAAAAACCCATGCGATTGCCATAATGTACAAGTGCATACGCGCAAGCACAAGCTAAATCAAACTGTTGCTCTGTCCAGTTTTGGCGTAAATCGAGGGTCACATCGTAATCAGGCAGGGATTCTACTTCAAACTCGCGCACAAGGAATTTGCCGCTTCGCGCACTAGATGACCAGTGAATTTGATTGAGGCTATCTCTTTCGGTAAACTCACGCAAGCCCTTAAAATTGGTCGATCTATGTTGCATCATCCAACTACGTTGAGAGCGCCCAGCATTTGCAGTGGTGGTGGTAAGTCTTGAATGAAAGTTGCCTGAAATATCTTTTAGAGCGGGAAGAACAGTGATAGAACCACCTTGACTCTCAGCATCAAGTTCAATTTTTCTTGACCACCAGACGAATGCAAAAGGGAAGCAACTAGAAATTTCAACGCTGTCAACTTCATAAACTCCACGCCCCAGTGCCGGAGTCCGAATACGCATCTCTACACCTTGCGACAATGACTGCAGCACCACCGGCAATGGCAATTCAGCAGGCACCTTCTTCGACCCTGTCCAACCTCTGCGAGTAAGATGCAAGCGTGCATTTAGATAGCCACTGGGAATCAAACGCGACAACATTCCAAAGAAAGGCAAGCGCCACGCTTTCAAAATTATTTCCTGGTCTGCAACTGCGGCTGATTTTGGTGGAATATGGCAACTAAAGCATATACTGCCCACTTCAATTAGAGGCAAAATAACTCCAACAATCAAAGCCGCAAACAAAGTGCACGGCAGCATATAGCCCCAGTCATTGCCCACAAAACAGGCAAAAATATACAAAGGCAAAATCAACATTGCGATGATGAAATATCGTGGTTCGATAATCAAAGTCCAGCTGCCCAGCGGTATTTTTAGACCACCAGGCTTTTTGGCACCCGACTCTTGCGGGTCGGCGCTGCCTTGAGGTCCGGACTTTTGTGCCGGCGTCTTATTTAGGGACGGAGACTGTCTCCAAGATTCGTTCAATGATGTCGGCATAGCTTATTCTTTGCGATTTTACTTTTGGGATTATGCGGTGCCCCAGAACTGACGGAGCCATGCGTTTAATATCATCTGGTGTCACATAGTCGCGACCTTCAATAAAGGCATTAGCCTGCGATGCCCGCAAAAGCAGTTGACTGCCGCGCGGACTCACTCCCAAAATAATTGAATGGTGGCTTCTGGTCGCCGTAGTAATATCGATTATATATTTAATCAAGGCTTCGTGCACACGAACGCGTCTCACAGCCTGACGAGCTTCCATAACTTCTTCAACAGTCAGCACCGGGTCAGCATGAAAGGCTCCATCTTCCATAGTTTTCATAAGTATTTGAGCTTCTTCCTGCGGTTTAGGATAACCCAGGCTCAAGGCGATCATAAATCTGTCCAACTGGGCTTCCGGTAGGGGGAAGGTACCTAACTGTTCGATAGGGTTTGCAGTAGCAATCACAAAAAATAGTTCGGGTAACTGACGAGTGATACCGTCTGTAGTGACTTGCCTTTCTTCCATGGCTTCAAGAAGGCTTGACTGTGTCCTTGGGCTGGCTCGATTGATTTCATCAGCCAGAAAAATATTGCTAAAAACAGGACCTGGGACAAATCTAAAAACAGCTTCTTTTTGGTCGTAAATATTTACACCGGAAACGTCTGCAGGCAAAAGGTCGGGAGTGCATTGCAAACGTTTGAACGATGCGTGAATTGACATAGCCAGACTCTTTGCCAGCAAAGTCTTTCCGACTCCAGGCACGTCTTCGATTATCAAGTGACCACCGGCCAGGAGAGCAACTGCGGCAAGCCGGGCAGCCCTGTCCTGGCCGACCAGCACGCTGTTCATGTTCTTGAGAAGAGCCTGTGATTTTGGACTGAGGGAATTACTTGCCGACGGCTTCATAGCCATGCCAAACTGGTTCACTGTATGCTCCCGTTGTCACACTCACCCCGACGATATGCCCGGGGTGACCCGGCCCTAAACCATCTGTGCCTACAGTGCTAGAATTTCCAGTCTGAATTGTCGGTTAACGGCTTAAAGCGGAGATTGAAATGGATATCAGTCAGTTGAAAATGACATTGCAGGAAACGCTGGAGTTTCCTCATACAAAATCGCAAAAGCTACTGGCAGATATACTCAACGGATTTGATCCCCAGGAGTTTGACGAAGTTGTTAATAAGCTCTTAGAGCAAGTGACAAGAGCCGAAGTAAAGGAATTCGGCTTATCTCATTTTGCGCAAATAGACCGCTATCCCAACCCCCGTGACGGTTTGCTCTCTAAAGACGAAATTAGCGAAGGCTTGCATTTAACCGTAGACCCAAAAGAACGCGCCGTTTTGTTGTGGATCTGGCTCAATTTCGACGAGCTGCGCGAATCGAGCGAAGACAGCAGCGGCACCGAAAAGATTTTCGACATAAACCTTACTTTGAAAGATTTCGAGACATTCCAAGCCTGAATGCCCCACCGTGTAAGCCTCAACAGTATGCGACATCACTATTACACAGTGATCCCTGCTGATTTTTCAGTTAGATTGCTAAAGGCATCAAAATGAGGGCAATTACATGGCTTTTGAGAATGAATCGATGCGTCAAGCGCCAGGCGCTCTGAACGCGATTGATAGTCACGAAAAGCCAGGGCAAATTCTGTTTGATGAAGCCAGCAAAGAGCTAGCAGCTCAAGGTCAGTTGCAAAAGGCATCATACGAAGGGCTTTTCGGCTCGCCCGTAATTGATTTCCGCATGGCGCAGGCACCTGCCGCTCAAGTCGAAGCAAAGGATTATTGCGACACCCTGCCTCGCACAAAATCAATGAAAGATTCACTAGCTGCCACAGAGCATGGCGAGTCAATGCTAAATCGCATGTTTGAAATAGCAGCAAAAACACCGCAAGGCATCACATTAGCCAAAGACTTCGAAGCACTTTTTGGCAAAGACGGTGCAGCAAAAATGGTCAAACTAGGGCTTGAATCGATAAACAAGCAAGGCGCAAGCTCAACCCTGAAATTTAAGCAGCCAATTGTATTTGGAGAATCAGGCGGGACTGTAACTATAGACACAAATATCACATTCGACACGGTGAAATCAGGCGGCGCAATTTCAATTGAGAATTTAACCGGAGTAAGCGGGCAAAGTGGCATTTTCAGCGTGCCGATCGACCGCCTCGACATGCAACCGCACCCAGGAGGATACGTCTCTGCAGTAGTGGATGCAAGCATGTTTTCCAAAGACGATAGTGCAACAGCAAATCCGTTGTTTGGAAAACAGGTTAAATTGTGTGCCTTCCCTAACGGCACAATTTATCATTAGGAACAAAGCAGGAAAGCTAGTTTGCTGCTTTGTTTGTTGCAGGAGGATTGCTCAACGACGAGGGACTGATGCTCGATGAGCCCTGGGTAGCACTCGGCTTTTTCAGCGGCGCGTAATTTTTCACGCTAGACACAGTAGATGCGCCCGCAGCAGCTGTTGCTGAGCGTCCGAAATACTGCGTCCTTGAACTTTGCTTACTCTGATTGGAAGAACTGTATGATGACTGGCTGAAATTTTGCGAATTAGACCCGGCAGCGCTCTGTCCACCTTGTTGAGGAGCCGCATTAGTAGCGCCACCAACACGTCCTTGAGAAATTTCACGTAAGGCAGCAATGCAATTATTTTGCATCTCGCTACCTACAGGAGCAAGCTCCATACAGGCTCGCAACTGTTCTTCGGCCATGGCTCCCTGCTTAACTCCAAGATATGATTTTGCCAGATAAAAACGACCTTCGGCGCTATTTGGATGACGCTTCACATAGCTTTCACCGGCACTGACAGCATCTTTGAAGTCGGAAGACGCAAGCGAAGAGAGCATATCTTGCAGCTCATCTGCATAACACGGCGAGCAAAGAAGTGCCATTTGAGACATGACGACTGCCAGTTTGCATAAGCGTTTAAGCATAGACGTCCCCCTGCAGGTTTTAGAAAGATAGGCGTGCCAAAGTTTGTTTTTGAATTGACCCTACTGATTAGCGATTGTATCACCCCCAAACTACGAAGGGGTGGAGCCAGGTGGCTCGAAGCTTGAATATCACGGCTTAAATCAACGCTTTTTCAGCAGATTCAATTTCACTTCTACGCTAAGGTCCAGGCTGTTCATTTCAAGCAAAGCAAGCTTTGCTTCCCTGCTCGATTTGAAATAATGCGGCGTCATAAGCAAAAGATCTTGCAAATTTTCCGAGCCCGTAACAAGCGTGTTGTAGCGCAGATCAACACAATGCTCCAAAGCAAAGTATTCGTTATCTTCAAACCCCGCTCTTTCTTTTTCAAGGTTAGTGAGCTCTTCGTAAACCACCCTGCGCAGCTCTAGCAAATGATTAGGTCCGGGGTCAGCCATAATTAAAAGGCCACCTGGTCTCAAAATCTGGCTGAATTCCGCATAGCAGGGAAAACCAAAGGCACAAATAATTACATCAAGTGAGTTTGGCAAAACAGGCGGATGCTTATTGCTGGCGACAACCCAGCTAGCATTGCGGCTACGAACTGCAGCAGCTTGCACAGCCCATTTGCTTATATCCAGTCCAATGAGTACAAGCGAAGAAACATCTGTCCATGATTCAGCTTCTGTTTCCAGAACACGCAAATAATAACCCTCACCACAGCCGGCGTCGAGTATTCTACGGGGCTCTGCTGTATTTTTCCCAAGGTAGCTTTCTGCTTGCTTTGCAATTGCCTGCGCAATAGTTTTGTAAGCCCCTGTCTCAAGAAATCGTTTTCTGGCAAGCACCATCTCTTTGCTGTCACCAGGGTCGCGCGAAGACTTGTGTTGCACCAATAGCAGGTTGGTATAACCTTGCCGTGACATATCAAAATTATGCCCGGAAGAACAAAGAAGATTTTTCTCTTGCCGTTTCAAAAGCAGTCCGTCGATTGGACACGCAAGATTATCGGCATCAACAAACTTCATTTAGAATCGACTTTATTCTTGCTGGTCATTGAAGCGCTGTACATAAAAGTATCAAACGCCGGCAGTGCCGGCGACTGAACTTAAAAGTATGTACTGCGATGCGAGCTGCTCAAAATTTTGCAGCTGCTCTTTTTTCCAGGCATTATCCATTTCAAGCTCTTTAGCCATAATGTCTGCTACTTTTGGTGCCATTTCGAGAGCAGCAGCAGCATTGAGGAACAAAGCTCGAACGCGACGTGCAAGAAAGTCTTCAACAGTGCGAGCCATTTCGGCTCTCGCTGCCCAAACCACTTCTGCATGTGTGTAAGGCAAGGCCGGATGCAAAACTTCAGCGAGACTGCTGTCCTTATCAATTAACGCCTGAATTTCATCGACATCCGAACCATAGACACACATGTGTCCAATTTCGGGGCGATATTCACGGTGACCGTGAATCTTCAAATCTCTAGTTATGCAGGGGCGCTCGTCAAGCTTTGCAAGTGTAACTGCGTGATCAACAGCCTCTTCAGACATATGCCTGTAAGTTGTCCACTTGCCACCACAGATGGTTAACAAACCTGAATTGTCTATGTGAATTGTATGGTCGCGAGAAAGAGCAGCTGTGCTGCCTGCGCCACCAGCTTTCACAAGAGGGCGCACGCCGACAAAGACGCTGAGAACATCTTCGCGCGATGGTGGACGACTTAGATATTTGGAAGCAGTCTCTAAAATGAACTCTACTTCGTGCTCGAATGGACGGGGCTCTAAACTAGCTTCATCAATTGCGGTATCAGTCGTGCCGACTACGACATGATTATGCCAGGGAATAGCAAACATTACTCTGCCGTCGCTGGTATGAGGCACCATAATTGCGCTTGTGCCGGGCATGAGCGAGCTATCAAAAACAAGATGTATGCCCTGACTGGGGGCAATCATATTGCTCACATTTTCATCTGCAAGACGTCTTACGCTGTCAGTGAAAGCGCCAGTCGCATTGATAAGCACTTTAGCTTTTATCGTGAAGCTTGCTCCAGTTTCAAGATTTTTAGCAACAACACCATCGACATAACCATCTGCGTCTTTGGTCATGCCAGTTACCGGCATATAGTTGAGCATACAAGCACCATGCTGAGCCGCAGTGCTAACAAGATTTATCAAGAGCCTCGAATCATCAAACTGACCATCGTAATAGATGACGCCACCACGAAGTCCTTCTGTTTTTATAGTTGGAATTTCTTCGAGAATTTGTTCTTTCGAGAGTATGCGCGATTTACCAAAACCAAATTTACCGGCAAGCAAGTCGTAAACTTTAAGACCCATGCCGTAGAATGGCGCTTCCCACCAATCGTAGTTTGGCACAATGAATGGCAAGTCGTGCACGAGGTGTGGCGCATTTTGCCTCAAGAGACCGCGCTCTTTCAGCGCCTCCATTACCAGAGGAATGTTTCCCTGCTCAAGATAACGCACGCCACCATGCACCAGCTTCGTGCTGCGACTCGAGGTGCCTTTTCCAAAGTCGTGCTGCTCAAGCAAAAGAACATCATAGCCGCGCGAGGCCGCGTCAACAGCAACACCGACACCTGTCGCACCGCCACCGATGATCACCATGTCCCAGGGCGTTTTGCGAGCCTCAAGACTCTCAAGCATTTGCTTTCTATTCATGACAAGCTCTCCCCATGCACCTTGACGTCACACTTCGATTTCGGTTCTAACATATGATACTCCAGAACAAGTACTGAGATGACGTCATAGAAATTACGGTGCTATGATCGCTGCGTCGGGTATCATGATTGAAAAGCCCGATGGAAGCGCAATTATTGTGAAAACACTTGCCAGGACAGAAATATGAGCGAAAAAATCACAGTTTACGAGAAACCAACCTGCAGCAAATGCCGCGAAGTTGACAAAATCTTGCGTGAAAGCGGCAACGAATACGAGAAAATCAATTATTACGTCAAACCACTCAACGAAGCAAAGCTGCGCGAGCTTTTGAAAAAAATGAAAATAGCTCCGCGCGAATTACTGCGCACAACAGAGTCAATCTATAAAGAATTAAAACTCTCAAAAAGTGAGCACTCTGATGACGAGCTGATCAAATTAATGGTAAAGCATCCTGATTTAATCCAACGTCCAATCGTAGAGCGCGGGTCGAAAGCCGTACTTGGTCGCCCTGTAGAAAACATTCAGAAGATTCTTTAAGGTCAACAATTTCTTTTCGACGGGCCGCAACTTTTACAACCCGAAAGTGTACTTGTTTCATTCGTCGGTGAACTACAGAGGGATTTATGCTCATGATTGACTGCAAGATTGCATCAATGCGTGCAATGGTGTCACTCTGTTTGTCTAGCACTTTAATGTTGGGCAGCGCGGCACCCAGCCTGAGCCAGGGTAGACTTCGCGACCAAATCAAGCAGAGATTTTCCGAGCAAAATAAAGAACAATCAGGCACTGCACAAAGAATGAAAATTGCGGGTCTGAATGTGGCATTTTGGTCACCAAAGAATGTAGATGGGCCCAAACCACTTGTGATTTTTTCGCATGGATTTCACGGCTCAAACATGCAATCAAAATTCCTGATGGAAGCACTTGCATCAGCGGGATATTTAGTAATTGCACCTAACCATCAAGACGCCATGGTTCTCGGTAATAAATTGGGCAAGTCGGAAGAAAATTTTGCCAAGCCGGCAAACTGGTCTGAGCAAACATATATAGATCGCAAAAACGACATCTTCAACTTGATTGAAGCTTTGCACAAAGATTCTAATTGGAATTCAAAAATTGATTGGTCAAAGCTGGCTCTGGCCGGGCACTCGCTGGGAGGCTATACTGTATTAGGTCTGGCGGGAGCCTGGCCAAGCTGGAAACTTCCCGGCGTCAAAGCTGTGCTTGCCCTGTCACCATATTGCACACCCTACATTAGTTCTGGAAATTTAGCCGGACTCAAAGTTCCGGTAATGTATCAAGGCGGAACGCGTGATATGGGCATCACTCCGTTTGTGAAAGGACCGCAAGGAGCATATAGCAAAACCTCAGCCCCAGCCTATTTTGTAGATTTCGAAAAGGCCGGACATTTCGCCTGGTCAAACCTGGTAAGAGACCAAACCATTCGCGAAAACATCAATTATTATTGCCTCTCATTTCTCGACAAATATTTGAGGAATGATGCAAAAGCAAACCCCACAGCTAAACGCGATGGGGTTGTTGATATTGAATTCAAATAGTTTGGAACTATTTGACCAATTGTAGGCGGTTGTCCAATACCTTAGCGAAGAAGTCTTCACCTTTGTCGTTGATTATCACAAAGGCAGGAAAGTCTTCGATTTCGATGCGGAAAACGGCTTCCATGCCGAGTTCAGGGAAATCGATAACTTCAACTTTGCGGATTGAATCCTGCGCCAATCTGGCCGCAGCACCACCAATGGTGCCAAGATAGAAACCACCCCATTTTTCGCAGGCTTCTCTAACATTCTTGCCCCGATTTCCTTTTGCAAGCGAAATCAAGCTTGCGCCTCTCGACATAAGCAAGTCAGCGTAAGAATCCATACGCCCTGCGGTGGTGGGACCAAATGACCCCGATGAATGTCCTTCAGGTGTCTTAGCAGGACCAGCATAATAAATAGGATGCTTGCGAATGTAATCTGGCAACTCTTCGCCACGCTCGATAGCTTCTTTCCATTTTGCATGTGCAATATCACGCGCCACAAGCAATGTGCCGCTGAGCATCAATCTTGTACCGGCCGGTGTGCCGCTCAAAGATGCGAGAATTTCTTGCATTGGTTTGCCCAGGTCTACTTTGATAGTTTCGCTGGCAAGATCTTTGTTTTCGACTTCAGGCAAAAAGCGAGCCGGGTCTGTTTCAAGCTGCTCCAGCCAGATGCCGTCAGAATCAATGCGGGCGCGAATTTGCCTGTCTGCACTGCATGATACTCCGATGCCCATGGGCAAACTTGCACCGTGTCGAGGCAATCGAATGACTCGCACATCATGACAGAAATATTTTCCGCCAAACTGGGCACCTATACCCAACTTTCTCGAAATTTCCAGAACTTCTTTTTCAAGGGCAAGGTCTCTGAATGCTCGACCAGTTTTATCACCTTCAGTCGGCAAATCATCAAGGTAATGGCAGCTGGCAAGTTTTACTGTTTTCAAAGTCATTTCTGCCGAGAGTCCACCGATGACGATTGCAAGGTGGTATGGTGGGCAGGCAGACGTACCAAGACTCGCCAATTTTTCTGTCAACAGCTTGTTGAGCGACTCAGGGTTTAGCGATGACTTGGTTTCTTGCATCAAGAAAGTTTTGTTTGCAGAGCCGCCACCTTTGGCAATAAAGAGAAACTCGTAGACATCGCCAGGCTCTGAATAAATGTCGATTTGTGCAGGCAAGTTGCTGCCAGTGTTTGACTCCTGGTACATGTTTAGTGGGGCCATCTGACTGTAACGCAAATTGCATTCAGAATAGGTTTTCTTGACACCTTCAGAAAGCGCGGTGGCGTCGTCTGTCCCTGTCCAGACATTTTCGCCCTTGTGTGCGACAACGATGGCTGTGCCTGTATCCTGGCACATAGGTAGTGTGCCGCCGGCAGCGATGCTGGCATTTTTCAGAAGCTCAATAGCGACGAAACGGTCGTTGGCAGAAGCTTCGGGATCATCAAAAATGCTGCGAAGATTGCTAAGGTGACTGCTGCGCAACAAATGAGACACATCTGTGAATGCAGCTTTAGCGAGCTTTGTCAGGGCCTCAGGCTCTACGACCAGCACTTTCTTTCCGCGCCAGGTGTCAACTGAAACACCATCTTTACTCAATAGTCGATAGCTCGTTTTATCTTTTCCGAGCTGAAAGATGCTGCTCGTGCTTTGCGACATTTCTGTTACTCCTAAGCTACCAATTAACGCCTGCCGTTGCTCTTTGCTTCATCTTGAAAGGCAAAGACGACATCTTCAAGTGACTATGCTACTCCAGATTATGTGGGCTCTGGCTAGATTTTCAGTAATGTTTAAGAGGATCAATCGCAATTCAGCCGTCAGGCGCTAACTGTATTCAGCTTTATCCAAAAAACACTGCCGCCGCCTTCTCTTGGTAAATATCCAATTTTTCCATCATGAGCCTCGACTATATACCTGGCGATTGGCAAACCCATGCCTTTCATTATGCTGCCGTTTTCATCTGCATTTTTGCGAAACCTATTAAACAATTGCGGTATCAATGACTCAGGCAAACCATCAGCGCGGTCTAAAACTTGAATTTCTACGAATTCAGCCTTTTCATTGACTTTAATTTCAACGGTTGATCCTCTTTTCGAGTTCTTTATCGCGTTGTGAATTAAAATTGCCAGCGATTGTGCCAGGCGCTCAACGTCTGCAGTAACCTCTCTGTCTGACTCTTCAGCAACTAATTCAACGCCAGATTCATCGGCTAATGATTGGTATTGTTCTACGGCTTTTTCTATAGCTGCATCGAGATAAACAATTTTCTTCGACATCTGTAGTTTTGCAGACTCGAGTTTTTCAAGGTCTAGTAAATCATTTATCAAAGAAAGCAGACGGCCCAATTCATTTTGTGAAAAGAGTATTTTGCTTTCCGAATCGTTACCTAAATCACCGTAGACACCCATGGTAAGCAAGTCTAAGGGTCCAATTATCGAAGCAAGCGGTGTGCGCAATTCGTGGCTGACGACAGCAAGAAAACTCTGCCTCTCTTTTTGAGCTAAATCAATTGCCTCGGACATTTGATGCATCGATTGGTCTAACAAAGCCAATTCATCTGAACCATCGATTACAGGGTTTAGGTCTTCGCGCCTTGCTATCCTTCGGGTGTTGTCTAACATAATCATTAGTCGTCCGCGAATTCGACTGGCAAAAGCAAGGCACAACAAAAGAATCAAGGCAAAATTCAATGCCAACCCCAGAAAAATTACAGACCTCATTTCAGTACTTCGCTTTCGAGAACCAACAGGAAAAGCGTCAAGTAGTTTTTCCTCACTTTTTAGAAGACTTAAAGTGCGGCCTTGCCATTCCATTCGTTCATGTGTGTTCCTGGGGTTTTTGTACCAGGTTACACCTAAGAGAATAGCCTGCTGCTGATTTTCGATTTTAGCGAGGCGATCCATAACTCTATCGACAGCTCTAAAAACTCGGCTTTGCCTCGTCATAACATCATCAAGCTGCTTAGACAATTCACGATCATGTTTCAAATGTTCTTTCAGCCAGTCAAGGTCATTGTTCATTTTTTCTTGATAGGCGAGCACGACCTGCTTTCTCTCATCGGTGCGATCTTGCAGCCAGGTGCCGATAGAAAATTCGTAATCATTCAAATCAGTTACTAACGTAAGTGTTTTGCGCAATACTTCAATGAGCTGCGCTTGCTTAGTCAGCTCCTTTTGAGACAAAAACACTTGAAACCAGAGAATACCGCCAAAGAAAAGCTCACAAATCAAAAAAATGGAAATCATCCACACACTTTGAGTAGCAAGACTCTTAGAAATCAATTTCGGAAGAGCTTTCACTTTCTTTCCTCCGCGACCGCGATAGGAATTTCAAGCCAAAACTTGCTGCCTTTGCCTTCCTCACTTTCAACACCAATGGTGCCGGAATGAAGCTCTACAATTTGCTTGCAAATATTGAGACCAAGCCCTGTACCAAAACCCCTTTTGCCGTCGCTTGACTCTGCTTGTTGAAACTTGGAAAAGATACTATCAATTTTACTTGCAGGTATGCCACGCCCCTGATCGCTAACTGAAAGCTTGATAGTTTTGTCTTTGATTTCGCTGCTGATTTTTACTACAGATCCCTTAGGCGAGAATTTGGATGCATTCGAAAGCAGATTTACAAGCACCTGCACAAGCCTGTCACCATCAGCGTTTATCTGGCAGTCTGCGCAATCTGATTTAATTTCGACTCCATATTTTGAGGCGAAAGTATTTACAGACTCGATTGAACGCTCTACCAGGTCAACAACAGAAATTGTAGTTTTATTCAATTTCATGTTAGCTGCAGATGGATTATCAACCTCAGTTAAGTCATCAATGATTGTCACCAGGCGAGAAAGGTTGCGATCGGCGGTGCTGACAATTTTTAGAGGAGGACCTTCAAATTTAGTTTCTAGTTCTGCAAGTGTAGAGCGCACATGATTTAGCGGCTTGGCTAATTCGTCGCGAAATAGGGCAATATAAGCACGCTTTTCTTCTTCATTTTGACTGATTGCATTTGCCATGTCATGGAAAGAGGCATCTAGCAGCGCAATCTCATCTTTGCCTACAAATGCCGGATGAAGCGGTTTTCTCTCACGCAAACGCAAAGTGTTAGCAGCCATAATTACAAGCCTGGAGCTAATGTTTTTCGCAAAGAAAACGCCCATTCCAACTGCAAGCAGTATATTGAGCAGCAAACCACCCCAGACTACAAATTGCATGCTGTTTCTATACTTGTCTTCTTTTTCAATTACTGACTCAAGGTCTTTGAGTTGAACTTTAATGAATTCGACAGCCAGTAGTTGAACCTGGCGTCGCAGCGCATAAACATTTTCCGGTACGTTGCTTGGCACTCTTTCAGCCGCTGGAATGGCATTCAGCCTGCTAACAAAATCAGCGCTCAGATAAGACCACTGAGACACTGCCGCCAGGAGCGGCGGAAACACTTGCACATTGCGCTTATCGCTTTCAAAATACTTTTTTAGAACTTGAAGGTCATCGTTAGCGCGCTTCGAATAGTCGCGATAATCTTTCTCATCTTGAGGATTTTGTCCTTCTCGTGCCCAGCGCGAAAGAGATTCATGCCCTTCATAAAACGACCTTGCCATGTCCTGGGTGCGCAGATAATTGTCCTTAACGGCTGTTTTGAGCACAGCGCAAGACTCTTCCAGTTGCAACTCATAGTAAAGTAAAGAGACAAAAAGTAGCTCCATCACGCCAACAACAAGCGCCAGCAGAGCCCCTTTTTGCGCAATAGTCAAGCCAAAACCCGAATGCATAAAAATTCCGCATCAAATCTGTTGAAAGTATACCAATCTGTCACTCTTATTCAGTGGTTGTCATCCTCAATTGAGGCACACTGCATCAAGCAAAGCTCAATGTTCGAGTAAAAACACTGTCCTGTGGAATATAATCTGAGAAAGGACAGGGAAGACAAGAGATGGCTGCGCCAGAAACATTCTTAGGTGTGGTACTTGCAGATCGATATGAAATCAGGTCTGTACTTGGACAGGGGCAGGGTGGCATGGTTTTTAAAGCCCTGCATCGCCAACTCGACCGTTTTGTTGCAGTTAAACTGCTCAACCCCCAAAACACTGACGACAAAACAGCATACATGCGCTTTGAACGCGAAGCTCATTCGATCGGTCGCCTGAACCACCCTAACATTGTCACAGTAATAGATGTAGGTCGCTTTCAAAACGAACGACCTTTTCTAGTTATGGATTACATTGAAGGTCAAGACCTGCAAGACCTGGTTGGGAAAGAGGGACGCCTGCCCATCGGCAGATCATTGCGTCTTTGCGCGCAAGTTTGCTCGGCACTTTACCACGCGCACAAACGTGGAGTAGTTCATCGAGACCTGAAGCCACGCAACATAATGATTATCGATGCAGAGGACATCAATGACTTTGTAAAACTTGTAGACTTCGGAATTGCAAAAAATAATGGCTCCGAAGAATTCAACGAGGCTCTTACACTTGACGGCTATGTTGTCGGAACGCCGCTCTACATGGCGCCCGAACAATGTTGCAACGGCAAGGTCGACGCGCGCACAGACATTTATGCCCTTTGTGCAGTTCTTTTCAAAATGATTACTGGGGTCACTCCAATTGGCGGCAGCAACCTTGGCGAAATTATGCACAACCAAATTACTGCCATGCCACTTAGTTTTGAAGAAGCATGTCCTTACGTGCAAGTGCCTTTAGAGATTCAGCAAGTAATTTACAAAGGGCTTTCCAAAAAGGCAGAGTCACGACAGGAAAGCATGGCTCAATTGCGAGCAGAGCTCAATGAGGCATTTGCTCGCGTGGCTACAACTTTGGGACAAGATGCACTGGGAACACCAAGTAATGATCAAAGCAATGATTTGCAAGAACAAAAAAATAGCTTTGAGGCATTGAGAAATGCTGCCGTTGCCGGAGACCCTATCGCGCAATACGAATTAGTGATCAGACTTGAACATGGGCAGGGATGCATTGCCAATCCAGTAGAAGCGAAAAGGTGGCTGGTTTACGCGGCGCAAAACGGTCTTCGTGAAGCTCAATGGCGCATAGGCGACCATTTGCTGCGCGGCGATGAGGGCTTTGAAAATAGACCAGAAGAAGCCGTAAGCTGGCTGACAAAATCTGCCGAACAAGGTTATGACGCAGCTCAATTCACTCTCGGTTGGTGTTTCGAACACGGCTTAGGCACAAATGCAAACTTGCAAACTGCTTGCCACTGGTATCAAAAGGCTGCCAAACAAGGCAACGCATATGCAATAGAACAATTACGTCTTTGCCTGGAAAAAGTCGGGGAACCAACAGCCTCAATCAGCACAGCCGACAAAATGGCAGAAACAGAAATGGAAGTGGACGACCCGGAAACACTCTATAAGCTTGGCTGCAAATTACGAGACAGCGGTCACAGGTCTGACGATAAAGCTAAAGCTTTGCACCTATTTAAGCGGGCAGCAGCACTGGGGCACGACAGGGCTCATCTCGACTATATTTGCGTCGCGCTAAACCATGCAAGTGAAGTCGAGGAAAAACGCCTGGCTTTCAAAAACCTCGAATCAGCACATGCAGAAAACAATTCAGCAGCATCGCTTATTTTGGCGGCATGTCTTCGCAGCGGCATTTCATGTGAAAAAAATCCACAACGAGCCATGAGTCTACTTGAAGACCTCGCCATAAACAGAAACTTTCCTGCGGCAAAAACTGTACTGGCAGCGGCACTTTTGGCGGGCGATGGAACGCAGCGAAATATTCCCAGAGGAATAACATTATTGAAACAGGCTGCAGAAGAAGGCGAGCCCACAGCACAGTGGAAATTTGCCATCTGCAATCGTAACGGTGTTGGTGTAACAAAAGACCAGCGCAACGCTGAACTTTACTTTCAAAAAGCGGCTGAAGCCGGTTTTCCACAAGGTGTCGAAGATATGTGGAAGCCGCTGGCATTATCGTTTAGTGAAGCGGTTCAAATTTTTAAATCGTTAACAGCCAGCGGCAACAAAAACGCATTTTACTGGTTGGGAATTTGCTATGAACGAGGGCTGGGCGTACCTCAAGATACTAATCTTGCTTTGAGCAACTATGAGCAAGCCTATTCTAAGGGACTGCAATCAGGGCAAGCAGCATTAGAACGCATCAAAGCGAACTCAACGTCTCAATGAAAAGGATTTGTTTTACATAGACATCTGCAATTTCACATTTCTGAATTGCATCGCTTGTTCAACCTCATTGTTGTTTGCTCCAAATCCGTAAGCTCTGCGTACACGCGCAATAGTTTGGAGTGCGCGGCAGTATACAAATGGATTTTCATCGTCGCAAAGCATAGACAGAATTTCCATCGGCAAATTGTGATTTTCAGCAAGTGCATAACGTACATCGGGATGATTATCTTGTGCCAAAATTCTCAAACTCGAAATTGGTGTATTTGGATTTTCAGAAACATGTTCGCGCACGCGCGGCGAATGATGCATGGCGAGGCGTTCTAAAATTGAAGGGTGGAGAAAGCTATCTTCAGCAAGCTTACATAAATACTTGATAGACTCCTCACGAAAGCGATTATCAGCCAAGCGTTTGCTTGTACATTCAGATGAATCTTGTGACCCCCCATTCGATTCCAAAAGCTGTATCGAGTTGCAGAGGCTCTTGAGAAATTCGATTGGATCTTCGCTGGGCATGGGATTTTTCCTCCTTTATGCTCATACTGTTAGTGTTGCCGAATGCACCATAACAATTCAATTGGAGTAAATGCTCTTCAGCGATTGCAGCCTAAAGCCGATGCTGACGCCCTCAAGCGAATGGCAGTATCCTCTTGCAGTGTTGGAAGAGATTGCTCTAGACTCTTTGTATTCCATTTTTGAGTAGTGGAATCAGTTAAAAGTGAAACAAATGAGCAAACCGAGTTTTATCGAAACAGTCGGCTTGAGGCCCTACGCTAGCCTCTTTCTCGTGTTTGCTCTGGTTGCATTTTGCACAGGATTACTTTTTGATTTAAGCGGCATTTTGCATAGAGCAGAACTGCAGACCATAGACAGAATGTTCGAAGCACGGCGATGGATTGCCTGGACAGCAGAAGGACTAAATCGGCTAAAACCTGCTGCATTGCTGGAATATCACGAGAAGCACGAAATTCCTAGACGCTGGTGGGCTTGGGATTACACACTCAGTTGGCTTATTGAGCCTAACCATATTCCAGTAAAACACAAGATTGTTATTTTCAATCATCTGCTGGAAGATGAGCCGCCTCTTGAAGCGCTGCACGATCATCCCTGGATGAAAGCACTTATGCAATATCCCTTGTCCAGAGCAAAGCTGGCAGAAACAATCGAATTTTTAGCTAAGTCCGGAGCGAAATTGATTGTTTTAGATAACGACTTTCCGCAATACACGGACGAAGATATGATTCTTGCCAGAACAATCCACAAGGCTGAAAATGGCGAGCTTACTGGAAAGCCAATTCCTGTTTTGATGGCTGCAACTGTTAATCACCGAAGCTTTGCCAATGTGCTGCAACTTGAGTTAAATTCTGGTCCTGAAGGCATACTGAAATGCCTGGAACAATTAGAGCCCGGTGTTGATGTGCAATCAAAATATACTGGCACCACAAGCATGATACTTGATGAAGACCAGGTTGTAAGGCGTGTTGCATGCATATTGCCTTCGCGCTCAAGTGATGACAAAGAATCACTAACGCTAAAGTCTATAAGTGCAATTCACGAGTCGCTGCCAGAAGACTTACCAAAAGAAATGGATATAGATTTTGCCGGGCCGCCTAATTCTGAGCTTTATCCGGTGCGTCCATTTTCATATTTGTTAGACCCCGAAATAAAAAAGCGCATAGCCAATCCGCCAGCAGGTTCAACTGACGTAAGCCTGCCCGGCGCCATAGTTATTATAGGAGACGGAGTCAGCGACCTCTATCCAACACCGTATACAAACCTGGGCGTCAATTTGATGAGCGGACCAGAAATTCTCGCACAATCGATTGATACTATTGCTCGCCAATCGTGGCGTTATAGACTCAACTCAGCAATGAGCATTGCTTACACGGCTCTTTGCGCAATGGGCGGCGGGCTCTTGCTTTGCGCCTGGAAACGCTTTTACTCCCCTCGTTTTCACGCTGCAAAATACAACATCATGAAGCTGGGTCTGGACTTAGCTTGCACCTTGAGCATTGTGGCAATTTCTTATGCAGTAGCTTTATACTTCTTTTGTTATGCTCGAATAATAGTACCGGTGGTGGTGCCGGCAATCTCATTGATGTTCGCATCACTTGCTACTGCTTTTTGGGAACGAGAAAATGAAAGGTCACAAGCATTGAAACAAGAGCTAGCGCATGCAGAAGAGAGACTGATCTTGCAGCATGAAAAGCACGAAGAAGAGCTAAAACGACAAGTCGCTGAAGCGCAGGTCTTAGTTGTAAAACAAGACGAACAAAGACGAAAAGAATTTGTCCGCAAAATCAATCACGATCTCAAAGCCCCAGTAACAGTTATGAGTTGGATTCTTTCAAAATTAAAACAAGGTGGACTAAACTCAGAATCAGCACCGGAAAAATTAGAACGACTGGCAAAAACATCCGATAGACTTGTAGATCTTTTGCATGAGCTCGCATGCAGCTATGAAGCCGGTGAAAGCGCAGATACAACTAACTCAGGTGTTGAACCGTGCCAACTCAATAAGATATTGCAAGATTGCATAGCCATGGCAAATCCACTTGCCGAAATGAAAGAAAGCAGCATTCAGTTAAAAATACCCGAAAGAATTTTATGGGTAAATGCAAGCCCACTTCAGGTAGCACGCATCTTTGATAATTTAATTCGTAATGCCATTATTCACAATCCCAAACGTACAACGATTTTAGTTGAAGCCAGGTCCAGAGCACACGTGCATCAAATCAGCATCGCTGATAACGGCGCAGGTATTTCTCAAGACAAATTAGAACATATATTCGATAAGGAATATGCCGAAAGTTTTCGCACAACAGAGGGCGAAGGAATGGGCTTGCAAATTGTCAAATCATTCGTCGAAGCGATGGGAGGAAAAATAAGTCTTAAAAGCGAAGCAGGTTGTGGAACGACCTTCACAGTCTCATTGCCCTCAGGTCATATAGAACCCGGTGGCGAATCACAGGAAGCAGGAGAAGAATTATATTCTTCGGGTCGACAATTCTTGCCCAAGGAATCCCTTGTTACAGCGAGTTCAATCGAAAACAGAGGACCAGAGCATGATTAGTATTTTAATTGTCGAAGATGATGTTGATTTTGCCGAAATATTGAAAGAGTGCCTTGAGGAAGATGCTGCTTGCCAGGTTCTTGCGATTTTGAAAAACGAGCATGACGCTCAAAGTTGGATTCACTCAAACGACCTGAAGCACGTCGACTGCGCACTGGTAGACCTGGTAATTCCAAAAGCCCCAGGTCAAAAAGAAGCAAACTCTATGGCAGGATTGCGCATTGTGAAAGAACTCCGCCAGGCTGACGGCTTCAAAGGAACAATATTGGTACTAACAAACTCCAGGCTTTTAGAGGACGGCGAACGTGCGCTGCAAGCCGGTTGCGACGGGTATTTATGCAAGCATGCACCGATGGCTGAAATTCCCTCGATGGTTGCAGAATTGAAATTGGCAATGCAAGGCCATGTCGTACTGGTGTCGAGAGAAATGCGACATGTATTCATAAGAGAAGAACTCTCCACGAAAGAAGCACGGCTCATGGAATTGGTCAACGAGGGCTGTTCTTGGGCTGAAATCGCCCAAGAACTGGGCTACAAATCGGCCAATGCAGCAGCTACAATCGGCTATCGCGTATTCGACAAAATTCTCGAACCATATGATGAGCAGAAAAACGTTGATGGCAATAATGATAAGAAACGCATTCGCGCACTTGAGAAATGGCGTATTCGTACAAGACGACCATCTCCAAGCGCAGTAAGTGCAAGAGCCGGCGATCACGCTGATTCCTAGCCGTTATTCAAGCACCTCTAATAGGATTAGTTTCAGAGTCTTGAGCGCTGTTGTAAATATTGCTGAGCGAATTTGCTTTTATAAACTCGACAACAACCCTGGCGCCCAGTCCTCCCTGCCCGCTATCTATAAAGACTCTGGCATTATGAGAACGAGCAATTTCACTGACTATCGCAAGTCCCAAGCCGCTGCCGCTTACACCGCTTCCTAGAATGCGATAAAAGCGTTCAAAAACACGCTCACGTTCTTCCACCGGAATACCAGGCCCGCTGTCTTCCACCTGAAGACGCACAGTTTCTCCCAATTCTACCGAAACGCATACAGTGCCGCCAACAGGAGTATACAAAACAGCATTTTCAACAATATTGATGACAAGCTCTTGCAGGCTTCCCTTATCACCAAGAACGTAAGCACGATTTGCCGCAGACTCAAAAGAAATATCGATGTTCTTTTCCACGGCTGCAACAACAAGACTTGAAGTTGCCTCAGAAGCGATATCGTTGAGGTCTAAGACCTGATGATCTGCCTGACCGGCCGCATCAGGTTCTGCTTTAGCTAAAGCAAGCAATCTGTTAACCAGGTGCGTAGTTCTGTCTGCACCTGCATCTAGCTGCTTTAATACTTCAGCAGCATTTTCATTGGTGTCGAGTTTCTTCAAAAGTCCGATGTAAGTTTTCAATCCGGCAAGTGGTGTGCGCAATTGATGCGCAGCATTTGCCACAAAACGCTGTTTTGCTTCGAGGTCTTCTCTAAGCAAAATCAATAGCCCGTTGATCGATCTAACAAGTGGACGAACTTCAGTTGGTGCCTCATCTTCATCAAGCGGTCGTAAGTCATTTTGCGAGCGCGCAGCAACAGCATTCCTCAACAAATCAAGCCTGCTCAAGCCTCTCGTTACACCAAACCAAACCGCCGTTGCACCGAAAGAAATGAGTACAAGCTGTGAAAGAGCCGTATTAAAAAGAATGTGGTTTGCTAATGCTTTTCTAGAACGAAGAGTCTCGGCAACTTGAACATACACACGATGTGATGGCGATTCTTCAACAAACACTTCTGTTAAAACAGTGCGGACAGGCTCACCATCTACTGCACTAAAGCCCCACTGTGCCGTTTCAAAATCAGGCAATTCTTTAGGAAGAGGAAGAGCTGAGTCGCCCTCAATAAGCTTGCCCTCGTATGAAATTACTTGATAGTAAAACTTGTCTTTGAAATTATGCCGCAGCAAATTTATCACCGCCGGTGGCATATCAACATCGACGCGCCCGTCTTTTATACGCAATCTTCCAACAACAGAATCGGAAGAATTTACCAGCTGGTCATCATAAATTTCGTCAGCATAAGATTCAGCAAGGAAGTAGGTCGCAACGGCGCTTAGAATTCCCAGAATGCTTAGCGGCACCAGCAGCCAGTAAAGTAGCTGCTTTCGTATTGAACGCTCACTTTGCTTTTTCAACTAAATATCCAAGACCTCTCATTGTGCGCAAATTGAGATCGGTATTTTCCAATTTCTTTCTCAGACGATGGATAATAATTTCGATTGCGTTGTGAGTAACTTCCATTTCCCAATTCGAAAGATGATCTGCTAGCTGTGCCTTGGTGACTATCATTCCCACACGTTGAAGCAGAACTTCAAGTGCAGCCAGCTCGCGAGCCGATAGTTCTATCATCTCTCCATTTACAGTCAGGTGGCGTTCGACTGTATCAAACTCTAGAGAGCCATGCTTAACAATAGTGCGATTGTTCCACAAATCTTTTCTCAGTAGCGCTCTGATGCGCGCTTCTAATTCAGGCAAATCAAAAGGCTTGGTCAAATAATCGTTAGCCCCAAGGTCTAGCCCCTTAACTCTGTCTTGCAACGTGTCTCTGGCTGTGAGCACAAGCACTGGAAATGCCTGCCCTCTCCCGCGCATTCTTTTCAAAACTTCCAGCCCATCGAGTCCGGGCAGACCAAGGTCGAGAATAACGAGATCGTAAGAGCCGGTTTTTGCGGCATGATCTGCCTCAATGCCACCGAACACTTTGTCGACGGCATAACCACCGCTGTGCAAAGCCAGAGTGATTGCATCAGAAAGGTAGTTATCGTCCTCGGCTAAAAGAATTCGCATTTTTTCTCTCGCTTTAAAGCGTCTACTGTAATTGTACAAGAACAAGACAGTTGCTCGTCGCAATGCGTATTTGCAGCTCAGCAATTGTCCACACTAACATATTAGCTGGCCAACCTTTCTTTTAGCTTTCAAAATCAAGCCTGGGCGCCTGGAAGCCAGTCTGCGCATGGTTTTTCAGTCATCGCGTAAGCACGGGTCCTTTCAAGAACAATTGCTGCCTCTCATCTCCTGACAAGCAGCAAAAACCGTTCTGGGAGTAGTTGGCAATAATGAAGAAGATTTCGTATAATCTCATACACCTTGCGGTACAAGACCATGCGACTTGCACTCAGTTTTTTTAGCGCCTTGTTTTGCCTGATTTTGCTGAATGTCCCTGCCATGGCTCAGGATAAGACCAGCGGGACAACACTGTACGGAGGCGTCGCTCATAGCGATGTGTTGCCTCATGTAGACGATGCACTGTCAAAACACCGTCAGGTCGTCAAAGCCAACCCAGCAAACGCAAAAGTGAGCGAAACAGGCAAGACAATGACACCTGTAAGCGACCCTATTGCAGCACTGACTGGAATGACTACTCTTCAATCTGGAGTAAGCCAGGAAAAGCGAGCTTATCTGCCTATGACTGGCGTTGCTCAACCAACCACAGACAATAACAAGGTTCTGAGCGGGCAAGTTCAAAAATATACAGCTGAATGGTTCATGATACCTAAATGGTTGGCAGGAAAATGGGCGAAAGCTGGTGACTTAACCGTTTCACTTACTGATTTGCAATCTGGTCAAAAATCATTTCCAAACGAATGGGTCGACAACAAAATGCAGGCTAACTGGGGTCACCAGGTAGATAAAGCCGGCAATATCTGGCACGTAAACATTTTGCCGTCCGAGCGTGACGGACAATCGGCAGGCAAAACTGTGCGCTTTTTGACAGTGGTACAAAAATGCGAAAAAACTGATGAATCGTCCCTGGTTACACGTACTCAGTATGTAGTAAGTGAGGCCAATTTTTTGACAGGCCAGTCCATCGACATGTTCCAACAAGAATCGTTAAATCACTACATTTTGACACCGCAGCGAGACGTGGTGAACGTCAGTACAAACAGGGTCTTCAATTATCAGGGTATACCGCTTCGTGATGGTCAACTTAAAAGCGAATACAGCCGAATTGCAGAGTTTGTGACTGTTCCTGTGCTAAATGGCATCGACCTCAAAGAATCACTGAATGAATATTTGGATTCACACGGATTAACGCAGCTGAAAACGAGCGACGATTAGAATCACATTTAGTCTGTTAGAATCGCCCAATCAGGACATTGGAGGCGGAGCCACAGATCTCTCATTCAAGGCCAGCCAATCAGATATGTCTTGCAATGACATTTTTGAATATTTCAAAAACTGAATCAACACATCTTTGTCTTGTTTTGTGATTCGCACCTTTTCGCCTTCTTCCTGGTCATCACAGAGTGACGCGATGCTGTTGAAATAAACGCTCAAAAGTTTCAACATGGTGTACTCATCATTGCTATAAAGCTGTGGAGTGCTCATGGCCATAGCAAGTTCTTTTTTACTGATGCCGTCGTTGTTCGTATCGATTCTCGAAAAATTCTTTTCTATCAAGCGCGCCAGCAACGGTCCGTCGATAGCTTCGATTTTGGCATTTTCACTAGTTGATTTGGGAATGCCGTGATTGGCAACCATACTGACCATTTCTGCCATCATTTGCCCAGCAATAGTTTCTTTCATTTTTTTATTGATTATCATTCAGCGTCACCTGGGCACCAGCGCGAGTTATTCTATTCAAGCCTGAGTCGGCATATACATTTTTCCCCCGGGAGGTCATTTGTAACCCGCTCACCGAATTTTGAGAGGCATGATTCGAAGAATCAAAGCTGTTAAACTGTAGGCGCAACGTTGCATCTATCTCAATTACCTGGTTTTATTTTTGCATATGAAATCTAAACACTCTTTCGCCGTTGGACTGATCGCATTGTGCTTTTGCATGATTTTAAGTTCTTGCAAATTAATCGACGACCTGGCTCCTACGCCTGAAGATAAAACAGTTGTGAAAGACTGGCTCGTAGTGCCTGTTTTCTATGCAACCACAAGAAAACGAGCTGCAGGAAAAGGCATAAACTTTCTGGAAGAAAGAGCAGATTCAGGACTTCAATTCGGCACAAAAAATGTCTGTGTTCCCAAACCCACAAAGCTTGCTGTTTCACCTGAAACAATAAAACGCATGGGCTGGCAAGAAATTCACTTAGAAAAGGCTCTGGGCAAAGGGAAAAAACCGAGCATAGATAAACCTGAAAGCTGCCCGATACCAGATGCAGAATGTCCCAGAGATAAAGCCGCACCAGAATTTGACAAATTCAGAGAGAGAAGTGGCAGCAAGCAAGTTCTTATATTTGTCCATGGATGCTGCGCTACATTCGACACCTCGCTGGACAGAGCAGCAAAAATAGCGGCGCATATGCAAATACCATTAGTCATTTTTGACTGGGATTCGCCAAAAGGTTTTACAAAATACCTGGAAAACGAAACTCTGGCACAGCAGTTTTATGATGATTTCTACGCCTTCTTGAATGGCATTTCAAAAATAGTACCACCGTCAGACACAATCATTCTCGGGCACAGCATGGGCTCACATTTCGTAGACGACGCCCTGCTGCGGAGGTCTGAACGAACGCACTATGGCATCGATGTGCCAAAATTCAAAGAAGTTATTTTCTGCCAGCCCGACAGCGACGCACGCTCGTACATTCGGCACAACAGCGACATCACATCGCAGACCGAAGAGGTCAAAATATTCTATAACACAAGAGACGGAAGGCTCGACGCTTCAGCTACAGCACATGGATTTCCGCGACTTGGCAGACCGGAAGAATTGACAGGACAACTCTGCAAATTACCCACACAAGACATCATAGACATAACAGCATGCGCGACGGGTCATGAAATTCCGTTTTGGGTGGTGGCAGATTTGACTCACGGCGAAAGCACTGAACCCCAGGGTTTTGAATGCAAATTACTTTCTGAGCACCATTACGTTTTGGAAAAAATGTTAGTCAAGAAATAGATCCTCGAACTCAAAATCAAAACAGTTTGTCCAGAGGCGGCCGATTTTATCGGGGATTGATAAAATCGGCCAGCCGCTGGACAAGACTATTTCAATCGAATCAAATTCAGAACTACCAGCTGCCATAGCCCAGTCGACTACGAGCCTGGCCTAAAAGCCCTTGAACAAGACCAGTACCCTGTCCATATGGCATGCCTGAATAACTTGCATTGCTGAGCCCCAACTGTCCGCCATATGCTGAGCCATAGCCGCCCAGTCCATTGTTGACCAGCCCGCCAAGACCATTGCCGACCAATCCACCAAGACCATTATTGGAAAGTCCAGCAACTACAGGCGCCATCGAAGATACTCCTGAGTAGGGGAGATTGCCGTTATACGAACCGTAATTGCCAAAATTCCGATGATGGTGGCAGCCGCCTCCACCGCCATAACCTGAATTAGCATAAGCATTCATTCCATAGGGTGAAGAAGCAAGGTTATTTGCACCCATCAGCCCATTAGCAATACCTGCATTTCCATAAAGTGGATTTACTCCTGTGCTTCCATATAAAGGATTAAGAGCAGCTATGCCATTGCCGCCCAAGAAAGTAGACGCCACGCCACCTGTAAGCACGCCGTTATTTTGCAGACTACTCAGCAAACGCTTGTTGTTTTTCTTCAACTTGCCCTGAAGATCAAGACGATCTGGCGTGTTTAGGCGTCCGCCATCTTGCGCAGTCCACTGTTGAGACTTGTTTAGAACGTCGTTGTAGCGTGCCATCAAGTCATTTGCTTGCGCTGGTGTAATTAGCCCGGCCTGCAAATCTTGCTGTACTTGATTCATTTGTGCATAAGCTTGATTGCCTATGGCATTTTGCGCATGCGCCGCAACAAAAGGCAAAACGCTGCTGCTAACAGCGGCCAACATTGAAAGAAGAAGACGTGATCGTATGTGCATTTAAGGCGCCTCCCAGAGATGCATGTTCGGTAAGATTGGCCGGGAGGACACCCAAAATACCTCGCGACTAGCCCTGTGACGATGGCGCTAAAAAAATGTTCTCGTCAGAGACAGTTTTTTTCGAAATATTTTTTTGCAAACTGTTGTGGTCACTGTGCAGTTGATTCAGATGCCTTTTCGTGGCTTGCCATCGGCATAGTCTTGTCTACAGGCGCCTTGTCTGAAAAGACGACTTTTTCACAAAAGCCCAAAGGATTGCATTGTTTTTTGTTGCCGCAATATTGAGACAACACTTTGTTCTTGATGCCACCAAGACTGACACCAACTGCTTGCAATTGAAGACCAGGACCCGGGCTAGAATTTTGCGCCAAATTTGATATCAATGAATATGGAATGCTATGTCCAATGATGCCATGGTCCAAAACAGTAAAGTCTATCCACCTTAACTCTTTTCGAAACATAGTGCTGGTAATTTCAGCCTTGTCTGGATCGGCAGCGTCGCCGTTGACCTTATGTTTAGCAATCCCGATGGCACCTTTAGCCTTTTGCATAACATATGGTGCCACCGACTTTGGTTTAAATAGTGACTCAACAATCGTATCTGCACCCTGCCCAAGACGCGTATATCCGCCAAACAATATCTGAGCCAGAGGCAGCGCATTATCTTTGTGTGAAAACAAAATATTGAGTTGAGCAGACATGCTCATCTCTTTTTTGGAAGCACAACGTGACACATAGTGCATAAAAGTCTGAGAGTCAAAATCAGGGTCTACAAGAAATGCGTTCTCGAAAAGCCTTTTGCCTTCAAGCACCGGTGCAGCTCTTACAACGAGACGATTGCCCATGCTGTGTGCCACCACATTTACTTGCAAACCATGTTTTTCTTTCAGGTCTTTCAGCAGCTCAGTAAGGCGGTTGAAATGTTCCTGGCTCCACTCAGCATTACCGGAATCAACAAAATACTGAAGCACCTTGGAGGTAGAGGGCCAGCTATACATGATTACTGGACGCTCTAAATTATATGAAAGCAAAGCCGCACTCTTAGCCGCATCATCAAAGCTTTGATTGAAACCATGCACAAAAACATAAACTTCATTGTGTCCAGATTTCTGCGCGGCTTTGAGAATTTCAGTACCAAATTGACCTAGAGTATCGGTAGCCTTGTCTAAAGATTCTTCCGATTGAAAGCTGAGTTTTGCAGACTTGTCTAGAAATTTCCAACCAAGCAAATCACGGCATGCATTGGAAGTTTTTTTTGCAGTGTTAGCAATAGAACAATTAAGACTTCCACAATAAACATCTAGAATCGAGTTCGATTCATTCTTTCGGTGGCTACCAAAGCCATTTTTGTCTCGTTGCCTATCGGTCATATAGAGCAACGGAATTTGCAAAAATTTTGATTCTTGGTGCACTTGGTCGACGGGCAGACTTTGATTTACATGCGTTGGAGTGGCAGCAGCATCGACAACAGATTCGGCGGCATTGATATCAGCAGAAGATTCAGCGACTGCAGCCGGAGACAGTTGCAACATCACTACAGAAAGCAGAGCTGCAACTATCAAATGGGTGGAAGCCTTATGAGAATTTTTCAGCTTGCCTCCGGGGTCAACGCCTGAATTGAGTAAAGCACGAATCTGCATCTGTCATTTTAACAGCCTCCTCTTGATATTCTCATGAGACAGCACCAATGCGGCTCAAGGCTAATTGTCACAAGACATTCTTAATTCCCTCTCACCACGCCTGCTCTTTTTCATTGCAGAATGATTGGAATGAGCCTAAGGGAGGCGCACTCAAATGACAGAAACAGCAATATTTGCGGCAGGTTGCTTTTGGAAAGTTCAATACATATTCAGCCAGGTGCCGGGCGTTAGCCGCACTGTTGTTGGATACATCGGCGGAAAAACAGCCAATCCAACCTACAAACAAGTCTGCAATGAAGACACCGGCCATGCCGAAGCAGTACTTGTAGAGTACGATCCAGCCAAAGTTTCATACAACGACTTGTTGAAAGTATTTTTCACAAATCACGACCCAACAACCTTGAACAGACAGGGTCCAGACATCGGCACTCAATACAGGTCTGCAATTTTTTGTAAAAACGCTGAGCAAAAGGAAGCAGCCACGGCGTTCAAAGAAGTTCTGAACAAAGAAAAACGCTTCAAATCGCCCGTTGTAACAATCATCGAAGACGCAAGCACCTTCACTGACGCTGAAGAGTACCATCAGGACTATTTCATCAAGCACGGCGCCGTTTGCCACTAATACAGCATCCGCGCAGATTCGCAAGCTATTAACAGAGTGCCAGGCAGCAAACGCTTGACAATACGGCTTCAC
>CAZJLR010000031.1:0-65654 GCA_964546815.1 uncultured Candidatus Obscuribacterales bacterium
CCGGAAAAATTATCGACGTAATTCTATTCAGTCCGTCCAGGACATAGTCCGTCTCCTGCCCCAGCGCGTTTATACTTCTGAGCGCGCTGCCCAAGCTATTGAAATATTGTACTAGGCTGTTGCCTAAGGGATCTACCACTTCAGAGCGCGAACCTGCGATATAAAATGTTGTGGTGCCGGCATTGGCCAGAGCCTGCGATTGGACTCGACCTTGCGAATCAAAAGTATTCGTGATGAATGCCACGGCAGGGTTAGCGGGCAGGAAGATCTGCTTCAGTTGCCCGGGAATTGTGCTGGTGTATCCATATGTGATGGTTTTCCCTTCGGCATCGGTGAACGTAATTAGATTGTTTGAACTGTCGAAAGTGAACGACACAGTTCGCCCATTTCCATCGGAAACACTCGTTAATTTACCGCTGGTGTAGTTGAAAGTGAGAGTGCGCCCCATCCCATTTGACACGGTTTGGAGAACGCCAGCAGTGTACGAATAAGTTATCGTGACTCCAGCAGGGTCAACGAATGTCGCTATGGTGCCATCACTGTTGAAATTCCATGCTGATTGCTGCGGGCTCTTTATGGTGAAAGTTCCATCCAAATTGTCTATCAGTTTATCTGCATAACCTGGCGGCGGATTATATGGTGGCGAAGCAGGAGGTCCGCCAGGAGCTACCGCTAGCTTGACGAAACTGCGTGAGTCATTGCTGTCGTTTATGCTGACAGCATTGTTAGTTAGCTGGTCCATCAGCCACATCGTGCTTATTGCAGCGATGAGAAAGTCGGTTAGATCACACACTGGTAGGTCAAGCTGAAGCATGGCATAGCAATGTGCAATTGCAGCGGCTGCCTCCTTTGGCGAAACTTCGCCACAGCCGCGTAAGCCGTTGCTTCCCTTGCTGAGGTTGGTGGCGCAATTGTGCGTCCAACCCAGTCCAAGTGGGCCATTGGCAAATCGAGATGACGAGTTATAACTGCGGCTGAAATTCAGAGAGTACGGAGGGCTCCCGCTACCAACACTGAAATCGTCTCGGCTGTAAACGAAATTTCCAGAGAATGTCGAAACTGGATCTCCCCCACGTTTAGCACTGCCAGCTCCACTATCGCCTGTGGTCGTGCTCGAAGCGCTGGTTTTGCCGCTACCGCTTGTCTGGCTCACTGAAACTGGCTGACCAGTTGAACCACCAACTGTCAGCAGTGGTGTAAGAAACAGTTGTCCATCAGGATATAGAGCTGTGGCATAGAGATAGCCGGGGTCGGTGTATTGCGAGGCGCTGGTAGGTACAACAAAATTCTCAAACGGTATATCGCAGGGATACGTCGTAAAGGTAAAGAAGGGAAGATCATCTAGCCAGCAATAACCATAATAATGACGGTGCGCTGGACGTGTAAAGTAGGTGCAATCAGAGTTCGCACCATACGGAGTTTGGTAAGCCTCATAATAACAACGTATTCTGATAGATGAGGCGAGTTCAAGTGCCATAGGTGGAGGAATTTGTCCCTTTGTGAAACCGTAAACTACCCCAGCACTCGTTAGGTCATACCAACCGCCACCAATAAAGTCATCAACTGTTGTGCTTCCATTTTGATGAATAATGAGCCTACTGCCAGCATTTATCTGGCTCTCTAATGTATCTTTGAGTTCATCCCAATTGGTTAAAGCAGCCTTTACAGTGCTCCAGTTTGAAGTGGTAGCGTCCCAAATTGTCTGACTAACAGCAGCTCGCAGCATCTGCATGGTATTGATGCCGGTGACGTTTAAGTTCTGCTGAAAAATAGCTGCCTGGTAACCATCGCTTACAATTTCGGTTGCGGCAAGCACACGGGCTTCAATACTGCTGGCACCGACTCTGCTCTTCACATTGAAAGCGCTTGCGCCAATATCAAAGTAAGGTCCTTGTTGAGTGCTGTTGTAGCCGATGATTCCCGCAAAGTGATACCAAAAATGCTGAGTGGTTCCGAGCTGATCATAGATTGCATCTATCATGTCGCACTGAGCTCGTCGCATGAACCAGTAAACTTCAAGCGACTCGCCAAGCACAGGTTCAGAGCTGTCAGAGCCTCCAGAGGCACTGTTTTGACGGAGAGCTTCGCGGTGATAGTCAGCCATTGAACTTGAACAAGGTCCCCAAGAATTGCCAATGACGTAAGTGCCGCCAGCAATGATAGTTTGAGTCCATGTCTCATTCATCGCGCTGCTTGCAAATGGATGTGTAATTGAAAAAGTAATCGGGTAAGGTTCCGCCATTGTCAGTGCAGTTGTGCCTGTGGCAAGCACTGTCCCAGCAAGAGTCAACACGCCAAAATTTGACCCGTTTGCAGTCAGAGTGAGCCGTCGTCCGTAAATCACATCACTGTATAGAGTAACGTCGATGCTATCAAACTGCACTTCCAACGTTGCTCTATAGCCGTTTGGAATACTCGTCCATGAAGTAGGTGTTGTTCCGGGAGCCTGATACGGAAGTGTTGTTAGTCGAAGAGGGGTTCCTGTAAGTGCTTGAACGACTCTGCCTCCGATGGCCTGATTCATATTCTGCGAGAAGGCACTAGACTGAATTGTCGCAAGCAAATTGCTGCTATAGGTGGCAAAATCGTTTTGAACAAGCGTACTATTAAAATTCTGGATATAGCCAGAACCTGTCGAAGCGCCAGTTTGAGCATCGGTTCTAAGTGCTGTGTGGTTGAATCCCACGGCAGAACCCACGTTTACACTACCAGTTATGTACGAGTAATTCTTGTAGCTAGGGTCAAACACATACTGAGTTCCGCCAATAGTGACTTGCACCCAAACGTGACTCAAATCTGCACAAACAAGAGGTCCGGTGGGAGAAGCGTAAATTGCATTGTATGGAATCTGCGAAGCAATGAGAAGGCTTTCGGTAGTTGTGCGCACCGTCGAGTCATTTGTTCCAAACAGTTGTTCAAGTTGAACAGCACTCAGCCTAATAGTGCCACTTAGAAAATTGGCGGTGTAACCTGCTGCAGTAAGAAGAGCAACCATCAATGCTGCTTGATCAAAAGGTCCTCCGGCTCTGTCAATAAGGGTTCCAAGTGCCCCCTTAGCTGAGCCCCAGATTGGCAGATAATCGACGTTTGAATAGACCCATTCGTAAATAAGATCAACGTCGTTTTTTAGAGCGCGTGCCAACTCTGTTATAGAGGCCGGCGCTTCTGCGCTTTCAGCGAGGATGGATGCAGCGGCAAAAACATCATTTGACGCACTTTCAGACATCTTGTCCCAGACTTCATCAGGAGTATATCGATTGAGTTCTGAGTCATTGCGCCAACCTCGGGAGCTTGCTTGTCTAGGTTTTAGCATCTTAGAGAATCCCTTTTCGAACAAACGAAATATCTACGAGAACTAAAGCGATGAAGGTCAGCGTCAAAGTAAGTCGTTTATGTCTCGTTAAACCCACCGGACACAACGACAATTTCTAGCACGCCGCTAGTTGGATACAGCACTAATATCTGATCAGAAACGCCATTGGCGTGTCCAAACTGATCAGTTCCAGAGAAGGCAAAAGTGGCTTGCCCTGACAGCACCTTAAACTTCATCATGTTGCCGGCACCGAGGCTAGCTGCTGATGCCATGGTAACCGTGACGGTGCCTGATATGAGGTAATATGTCCCGTTCGTATTTGCCGTAAAATTGGCAGTCTGTGTTGAAACGGTGAATTTGGGCATGCCGCCTCCTACGATACTATCCAAGGCTAGCCTATTGCCAGCAGAGTCATAAGCAAAACTAACCACCGTGCCGTCGAGGTATTGTACCGAAGTGATGCGCCCATTCTGGTCATATTGAATTTGGGAAGAGTTAGTCAAAATATTAGACTCCCATCAAAGAACAGACAGCCAGGGCGAACATGATACGCAAAATCTCTCGGACCTATTCCTCTGTCCAAACAACTTCCATCTTGATCTTCAAGTTTGTCGGCAATGCCACTCCGTTGAAATTGAGACTAACAAGCTCTGTTGTGCCTCTAACCGTGATTGGCTGTGTCGTGCCATTTGCGACAAATAAATCAAAAAACGGTGGCACATAAAAGCCAGTTGCACCGTTAAGTGGGCTCACAATGGTTGGAATTGAAATGTTGCCGACGAAAGTAGCAGGAGTGGGCGCACTAGTCCAATACACAAGACTGCCTGTTGCTGCTTGATTCGAAGAATCAAACGCAACTGCCGTTACAGTTGAGTAAGCGCCACCGATCGTCGTTCCCTTTCTTTTGATAAGAAAAAACTCGCTAGTGTATTCGCTCGAAATTGATGAGAGAAATAGTCGAATCCTCTGGATCTTGCAGGTTTTTGTGGATGAACCAATGAAACTGAAGATGTCTTGCGGGTTCGTTGGAGGAGCAAAAGATGCAGTGGTACTGCATGCAGAGTAGGTAGCTATCTGCGCGGGCACCAGTGCGGCGAAGGTCAGCACTGATGTGTAGCCTTTGACCGTAATGCTCGAACCAGATCCAACTGAAGTAATGCGAGCTCTCAGTAGATTGTAACCAGCCACATTGAACAACCAGTCTCCAGCAGCGCTCGCATTCTGCGCCGCCCCAGTGCCACCTGCGGCGGTGCCTACAATCGGCACCCACGTGGAGCCCCCATCCGAGCTCACTTCAAAAACGATGGTGTTCGTGCCTGACCCGAAAGTTCCGGTGATACTAAGCAATGCCGTCGCATACCCAAGTACAGACAGACTGTTGCCCGTTCCCGTGGTCGAAGCATTCAGCTGCAATGTGAACGCCAAAGGCATGGTGCTCTGCAATTGAGAAAACGCGCCGTAACTGCTCATGTTAAGTCCTTCAATTTTGCGATTGTTCTACAATTTTTTGGGCCGAAAGCTATTCACTGCACAACAGATTTGCAAACGAGTCGATCCATTGTGTCGAATTACCAGGACAATAATTAGCAAAGTTGTCGTCAGTCGTTTTGAATATCGCTGAGATTTCCCAACACCAGAAATTGAAGACTATTACCTACATAACTCCATGGAAAAGCGCTATTCTAAAAACTCATACATCCAAGATACCTCCAGCCCCCCCCCTTGTCAACGAAGCCGGAGGTCGTCTCGTTGCCGAAGCGATGGACTTGGAATTTTGCAATCGTTTGTAGGGGCGTCGCCATGCGACGCCCGGGAATTTAAATCAGATTATGCCGATCACTTACTGGTGCGAGGCCGTTCGGCGATTTAAAGGACGGGCGACGCATGGCGTCGCCCCTACAATTGTTAGTAATTAAATGCAGAGGTGGAACTATCGGTAGATTTGGCTGCTTCTACTTTTTCAAAATACCATAGACTTTCTCGCGCAGCTTCCAAAGTTTTCCGCTGGTGATTTGGCGCATACTTTCTCGCAAGCTGGAAAGCTCACTTTCAGTTTCTTTGATTTTGCGCAAGAGCTGTTCTGTTTCCAAGGCGCTTCCGTCCAGTGCCTGGCTATCGGCGTAAATTGGCATTTTGGAGAGGTCCCAAATGTCGGCGATTTTCAGGTCGTAATCGCGACCGGCGACTTCACGACCAGCCTCAGACGACAGCAATTCATAGAGCATTTCCAATCCTAACGCTCTTATCGAAGGTTCTTGCATTTTTAGGAAAAGGAACGCTTTTTCGAACTCTAGCCCAACAGGGTTGCTTTGGTCTGGCTTGCGAAAATGCTTACCCAATGCTTTCCTGAAAAACTCAGGCTCCACATCATCAAAAAATTTCTTGTATGCAGAATGCAACTCGAATAGTACGCGAGATCTATTGCGCGTATCGAGACTTAGATTCATACCGTCACAACGAACGCGATAAGCAACCAGTTTTTCAGGAAGCACCACAAAGGAAGTCTGCTTTATGAGCTTTACCCACACATCAAAGTCTTGCAATTGAATAAGCGCAGGGTCAAACTTCACTTTTGCCATCAACTCGGTGCTCAACAGTGCAGATGTGGCGCACATAAAATTGGTTTTGAAAAAGAATTTTTCGTAGAACTCTTCGCGCGACAAATTATCAAATGAGAATGGAAACTGAACGGCAATTTCTTCAGGAACGGCTTCGCCATTATCATCAATCAGCTGAGCAGCAGAAAAAGCAGCTCCGGCGCCGGTTGCTTCAAGCGCCTTGATTTGCAATTCGAACTTTTGAGGCATCCACACGTCATCGGCGTTGCCTAATGCGATCCACTTACCGCGAGCTGCTTCAATGCCGATGTTATACGCCAAGCTGAGCCCAAGATTCTCTTGGGTAATTACCTTTAGCCGAGGATCTTGCAATGTCGCAATTATCTGCTGCGAATCATCTGTAGATCCATTGTCAATCAAGATGACTTCAAAATCACCCATTGTCTGCGCGAAGACGCTCGCCATTGTCTCGCGCAAATATTTTGCATGGTTGTACGCAACCATGACGACAGTAACTAAGGGTGCATTATCATTCATGACGTCCAATTATACAGCGTCCTTCTTCGCAAACAATTCAGCCCTTTGCCTGTATGCCAAAGCCCCCACCCCAAGAAGCACAACGAATGCTACAAACAGTGAGTTGTAGTACGACGGCGGCGCGAATATAAACTTCACCTGATGCTGCCCCTTTCCAAGTTTCACAGCACGAAACAAGTAATTCGCTCTTACTATTGGCGCCTCAACGCCATCTACAAAACACTTCCAACCCGGATAGTATGCATCAGTCAACACGAAATAGCAGTCGGTTGCGGCAATCACGTCAGCCGAAACAGTGTTGCAATCATTTCGTTTTATTGGCACCGCAATAATCTCATTGATCTTTGCGCCAGCATCCTGATTTGCACCTACTGCAGGAGTGGTGCTGAGGTTATCCCCTCCATCTTCCAACACAACTTGCCTGTGTAAATCAAAACCCTTTGCCTCAGAAATAAAAGCAAGGACTTTTTCATCATTAAGCTTGGTATGCAGAGCTTCTTTCACTAAATAAGCCGCTGGCAGTGCTCTGTCATTTTGATAAATTCGACATCCTTCCACAGGGTATTCAGCCGACAGAACGAAATGTTTTTTCAGCGCGCTGGCATCGGAGTTCACCTCAACATGAGCAGCTGGCTCACGCTCCGTTTCAACCTTGCACAACACAAAGGCGTCTTCAAAATGAGAGCTGCCACCATCAGGCACTACAAATTTTGAAATCCAGGTATCTTTAACCCGCATGCCTACATAGACAGGATACTTTGCTGATCTCGGCACGGGGAAAGACTCATGCCTTGACGACAGATGATGTGCCTTTTCGGCAGGCGAAATCATCAATTCACGCGATGACCAAAGTTCTGTTCCATCAGCATCCAAGACGCAATACTGCAATGCAAATTGGTAGTTACACAAATCATGAATTCTCAGCTCAATATCGGCATCAACTTGAGAATTGGCAGCATCATATCTGAATGAAGAATCGACAATGCGCAGCCCAGGCATGATTCTTGTGTATTCTGGGCCCTCCAAATTTGCAAGCAATTTTGCATCTTGCACTGAACGCAGCGCCCCACGCGTCATCACATATTTGACGCTGGCAAGGTCAAGCAATGGGGAACAGTAATCAGGGAAAACATAGAAATAAAGGTTGTAGCAACGGGCGCCACAAGCCTCTATAAATTTCACGTAGCGCTTGGGCAATAAAGGACTAAAACAACGCAGGTCTTGCACGTCAAAATCTAAATTGACATTACTCAAGAAAAAATTCCCGCCCGTTGCAAGTGAGCGCGAACCAGAGTCTTTCAAAAAGGCAAGCGGTGCAGGCGGCTCTATCGAAAACGTTGGATTTGTAGGTAACGCAGTGCGGCTAGCCATTGCAAGGCTAGAGAAATTCAGAACGAGCAATCCGGCAAGACATGCAGTCTTGATTGCCGATTTTTTCAATTGAGCAAGCAGACACAAAGCAAACGCCAGCGCGCCAAAAACACTCGTTGCCGACAATAAATTATGCCCCGAGCGCCAGATAAGATTGAAGTCTTGCGTGCCCAGAGAATTCTCCAGGTAAGTATAAGGAATCAAGATCACCAGCACGGCGCTGACACAAAGCAGCAATAGCTCAAGCGGTTTCAAGCGTTGAATCACACGGTCTGCACCCATGCCTGCCAGCAAGCAAAGCATGAGCATGATTTCCGGAACACCATAAAGTGTCGCCACAAACGAAAACGGCTTTTGCGAAAGGAATTGCAGCACAGGACCTTGAGGCAAACAAATCACAAAAGCGAATAATAGTGTTAGCGAAATTGCAGCAGAAAGTACGCCCCGAGCGCAAAGACCAAGGGGAAGCAAAAGTGCCGCCACTGCTCCAATGAAATAAGGATTGTCGCCGAGTATTGAATAATATCCTTCAACAAAATGCTGCCAATTCACTATAGAGATTGCAGCATTCGCATCTTTGTACAAGTGCGCGTCACGCATAAACTCAGCGAATGGAAAAATCAAAGGCGATGCCACAGCAAGTGAAACGAAAGCACAAACGAGCAAGAGACCAATGCCCTTGATGCCATCTATGACCATCATTCCAAACGAATCACCAAATTTAGTAGAGCTTGCTCGTTCGCCCTTAAATCCTGGAACAAAAGCTTCTTCGTTTTCAAAAATAGAAAAGGGAACGGAAGAGGAAGCAGGTGCCGTCGACGAATCACGACTGGCACGCCCCATAGCCATCAAGAAAAATGACAGCAATGCAGCAAACAACACAGCAAAAAACGTTGTTTCCGGGTGCGCCGAAAATGCCACCACTGCGCACAATACCCCAACGAGTGCTGCCCGCAAAACCGACGGTTGCTTTACTAGATAGACGAATGCAAGAAAAACCCAGGGAAAGAGACTTTCGTTATTCCCGATGTCTACTTGCAATAAAATGCAGGGCGAAAGAACAAAAGCCAACGATGCAAATACAGCCGCAGGCATTGAAAGACGCAATGAACGCGAAAGCAAAAACATGCCGGCGCCACCAAGAGCTATCTCCAAAAGCAAACCGGCATTGTATGCAGCCGGGCTTGAGAACAAGCGCAATAGATGTGCGGGCGAATGAATCAATGATTGAGGATCACCCAGATTAGGAAAGCCACAGGCAACAAGCGGATTCCAAATTGGTGGCACAAACTTCGACCACATCGAATCCTCGAAATGTCCGTTTGGAAAGAAGATCAAATATCCAGAAGGGTCTTTGCCAATATTGATGATGGCTTGCTTCAATCCGGCATTGAAAAACGCGTCGATGTTTGGCAATGTGCCGAGTTTTGCAATTGGCTTTCCAAGAAAAACAGACCTGTGAAAGAAAGCAGCCAGCGTGCCAAGTACGATCGCCAAGCCAGCCCAGCACAACCTGCGGTTTCGCCCGGCAGACGAAGGTTTACTTTTCGCATCTTGCACAAGCGCCTCGGGTGGCATCCGAATTTACACCAGCTGCGGCACACTCACTGCATTAGTCCCTTCACTTTGGAAGTATTCGACATACCAGTTGATGGTGCGAGCAAGTGCCTCCTCAAGACTGTATCGTGGTTGCCAGCCAAGCATCTTTCTTGCTTTCTCGCTAGAAAGATATTGGTCGCGAATCTCATTGCTCGCTTTTGACAATATTTGTGGCTCAAGGTTTGAATTCATTTGTTTCAAAATTTGAGTGACAAGTTGAATTACATCGAGAGGAGACTCAGTTGAGAAATTGAAGGCTTCGCCGGCGAGTTCTGGATTTTCAGCCAGTTTTTCAGCCAGCAAAATGCAGGCGTCGGCGCCATCTTCTACATAGATGTAGTCACGCAAAAACTTTCCGTCAGACCTGATTATGGGCGCGTCGCCCCGCACAACAGAGCGGATAGTTCCCGGCACGATGCGGTTCCAATTCAGGTCGCCGCCACCATAGAAATTTCCGCATCGCGTTATTGCGACAGGCAATTTGTAACTGTGAGCAAAGGAATGAGCGATCAAATCAGCGGCTGATTTGCTCACGTCATAAGGATGCTGCCCTTGCAACGGCATATCTTCTTTGTATGGAAGAACCTTTTGTTCGCCATATGCCTTGTCTGAAGACGCGGTGACTATTTGTTTCACAAACGGAACACGACGGCAAGCTTCAAGCAAAATCCATGTGCCTCGAATATTCGACTCGAATGTAGACAAAGGACTTGCATTGGCTATTGTTACGATAGTTTGAGCTGCAAGATTGAAAACAGTCTCAATTTCATACTCGGCAAGTACACGCTCTATGAATTCGAGATCACAGAGATCACCGCGCACCACACGACATCGGTCAAACACGCCAGCACGCATCAATTCGCTTTGCGGCACCCAGTCGCGAACCAGGCAAACCGGCTCGGCGCCTTTTTCAAGCAAGCTCTTGCAGAGCCACGAGCCCAATAAGCCTGTGGCGCCTGTGACAAGCGTTCTTCTATCTGTCCAAAAGTTCTTCATTTAATTTGCTCCCGCCGGCCGCAATCTTCACCAAGTAGATTGCCGACTTAAGCACGTTTAACCAGCTGACGCGGCGTTTCCGCTCCGCAAGCCCTTAGACTACCATCAAAATTAGGAAATTTCCCCGTCTAAGCATCCCAACATGATTTTCAAAGAAACAAGCCTCAAAGACGCTTTCACAGTACAAATCGAGAAGATTGAAGACAACCGCGGTTATTTCGCGACCACCTTTGCAATTCCCGATTTCGAAGCCCACGGACTAAATGGTCATATTAAGCAAACCAGCAGCTCATTTAACAAGCTGAAAGGCACTGTGCGCGGCATGCACTTCCAGTTGCCGCCATACGCCGAGACTAAGCTTGTGCGCTGCGTCAAAGGAGCCATCTACGATGTCATCGTAGACCTCCGTCCAGATTCGCCAACTTTCAAGAAGTGGCAAGGTTTTGAGCTTTCAGAAGAAAACATGTTGATGTACTACATCCCTGAAGGCTTCGCGCATGGCTACCAGACATTGACTGACAATGCTGAGGTCGCCTACATGCTCGGACAGGTTTACAGCCCACAGCATGCCCGTGGCGTCCGTCACGACGACAGTGAAATCGGCATCATATGGACACTACCGGTGACTGTCGTATCAGCTCGCGATGAAGCCCTTCCAAGTTTGAAAGAATTAATGGAAACAGAAGCTGTCATGCGCGGCTAATCGTTTTCCCAGCAAGGATCAAAAAATGACTCAAGGCACAACAGCTCCTTCTAAAACAGAAACATGCTGCCGAATTTGTTCGGGCACACGATTAAGCAATGTGCTTTCGCTCGGCTCTACTCCGCTGGCGAATTCACTTTTGAGAGACCTGGGCAGCAAGGATGCAGAACAGAGATTCAAGCTAGATCTTGTTCGTTGTCCCGATTGTTCACTTGTGCAAATCACCGAAACTGTTGACCCGGAAATTCTATTTTCCAATTATTTGTACTGCTCTTCTTTTGCAGATACGACGCTAAAAAGTGCAGAATCACTCGTTACTCGATTGATCAAAACGCGCCAACTTACAGACAAAAGTTTGGCGGCAGAAATCGCCAGCAATGACGGTTATTTGTTGCAATATTATTTGCGCGCAGGCATCAAAGTGTTGGGCATAGAACCAGCACGCAACATCGCACAAATGGCTCGCCAGAAGGGAATTGATACCATTGATCAATTCTTCAACAAGCAGCTTACCGACAAACTTGTCGAGCAGGGTACATTCGCAGATGTCATCCACGCCAATAATGTTCTGGCTCACGTAGCCGACTTAAATGGACTTGTCGAAGGCATACATGATTTCCTCAAGCCTGAAGGCATGGCAATCATCGAATGCCCATATCTCAAGCCGATGTTAGACCACACCGAATTTGACACCATTTATCATGAGCACCTCTGCTACTTTTCATTAACGGCACTGGACAAACTGTTTAGATCTCACAAGCTGTTCATCAATGATGTAGAGCAACTGAGCATTCATGGCGGCTCGCTCAGGCTTTTCATCGGCAAAAGCGAATCACCATCGCAAGCCGTTAAAGACCTGCTCAAAGAAGAGCTTGAAGCCGGAATTTTTGAGGACAGATACTACCAATCATTCTCCAGCAAAGTAGAACAACTTCGCAGCGATTTGTTGAAACTGCTGCATCAACTCAAAGCCGAAAACAAAAGAATTGCGGTCTACGGCGCCTCAGCCAAAGGCAGCACTTTGATGAACTACTTTGGCATCGACAACAAATTAGTTGATTATGTAGTCGACCGCAGCACAGTTAAACAAGGATTGTACACACCGGGCACACACCTGCAGATTCATCAACCGGAAAAATTGCTCAGCGACAAACCAGATTATGTAGTGCTGCTCACCTGGAATTTCGCAGATGAAATTCTTGAACAACAAGCTGAGTACAGAGCAGCCGGCGGCAAATTTATCGTGCCGATTCCAAATCTGAGAGTTGTCTAACCCAGCTGGCTTACTGCTGTAATCAGTCAGCGTTCGCCACTTTGCAGAATAGTGAAAAGCTTCAAAGCCTGGCAATCGCCTATGCTTAAAGGGGCTGGCTTGCTTGCCAACTCAAAGACCAAATAAAATAGGTAGATTCTCTTGGCATTCCCATGCCCGGAGCGTGGTCAAGGAAGGGAGGCTCATAGTTGAAACCCAGTGTATTGCCGTACCTGGCATGTATCAGTTGTAAGGGTGACTTTCATCTCCAGGAAGATGAAACCCGTCCTGTCGACCACAGTGAAGGCCGCGAAATTATTTCGGGCAAACTCACATGCAAATCATGCAAGCAAGAATTTCCAATCACGCACGGCGTACCAAGACTTGTCGACCACAAGTTGAGCTCTTCCACAGACCTCAACACAGGCGAAAGATTTGCCGATGCCTGGAAAGAATTTTCACGCATTGACGAAAAATACAGACAGCAATTTTTCGATTGGATTTACCCGGTTGACCCTGATTTCCTTCAAGGCAAACTGGTTCTCGAAGCAGGTGTTGGTAAGGGACGGCACGCGCAATTGGTAGCCGAAGCCGGCGCTAAATTGGTATTTGGAATCGATATCGGAAATGCAGTCGACGTCGCATTTCAAAACGTTGGACATTTTCCGAAACTTCACCTCATTCAAGCGGATATTCGCAATTTACCTTTCAAAAACATATTTGATTTTGCTTTTTCAGTTGGTGTTTTGCACCACATGGAAGATCCACAAGCAGGGTTTTCATCGGTTGTTGATTGCATAAAGCCAGACGGATCAGTTTGCGTATGGGTATACGGCAAAGAAAACAATTGGTGGCTGACTAACATGATCAGCCCCATGCGCGAAGCCTTTACGGCCAAGCTTCCCACCGATGTTCTCAAAGTTATTTCTACCAGTCTTTCAGTGCCGGTATACGTAGGCGCCAAGATGGTGGCAAATCCTTACAGCAAGATTCAAAACAAAATGAAGTGGCTGCCGGAAATGTTCTACCAGTCATACATGTCTTACATTTCGCGTTTTGATTTCACTGAAATCAACCACATTGTATTTGACCACCTCACAGCTCCAGTTGCGTACTACATTCCAAAAGAAGACGTCCTTAACTGGTTCCAGGAAGCAGGATTCCCAAATCCGATGATTCGCTGGCACAACAAAAACAGCTGGACAGGATTTGCATCTCATCGCAGCCACGAAACGGATACGATGAAAGAACGCCTTCAAAAAAAAATAGCTGAACCGGTCCTTGCAACTCAGTAGGTGCGTCCCCCGACTCTCCGTAATCTGTACGGAGGGTCGGTTACGATTCGCCTTTTATTGCGTTGCGGACTTTTCGTAGTGGGGTACTTAGCTTCCAATAGAGGCTCTGGCGCATTTTGTTTACTTCGACAACAAATCGTTCGTGCTCGTCATGTCTGCAGCGTTTCTCATGATCTAACTCGGAGATAAGTTGCGATATTGTATTTAAAGACAACGAGGCAAGCAAACGAAATCCGGCGGCTTGCGACTTGAGCTGCATTACCTCTGCATCACTCAGCGCAGCGCCGTTGTTAGGCGCGGCTGCATTACTCAACCCTGCTGAATTGCTCGACTCCGCTGCATTATTCAGCGCCGATGCACTAATGTCTTTACCAGCATTCAAGAACGCTTTTCCATATTCTGCAAACAAACTCTCAGGTTTTGCAGCATCTACAACATGCGAATGCTCTAGAGCAATTTTCTCCGCCAGGCGTCGCTTCAAAAGATCTTCCGATTCTATGTCTGCAAGCACATGACGGTAGTCCAGACTCATACGCAAAATATCTAGCGCAAAATACATTTCGCGATGATTTTTATCTGTCTGACTTGCAGCGTGCCGTCTGAAATTTGCTAGAGGTTGCTGCAGATAACAAAAGTCACCGTGCATCAAAATTCTAAACCAATACTCTATGTCACCATAATGATAATAACTGCGGTCAAATCCGTCACCGGCAAACTCCGCGCGATACATCACGGTGCTCGGCTCGCCCACCCAATTGTTCAACCCGATCAAATGGAAAGCAATCACTTCCTTACCTGATGCGCGCATGTCTTGTTTGATTGGCTGCTTCAGCTCAGTAATCTGCCCCGCATCATCAATTATTTGGCGTGAAGAACTTACAAGCACAATGTTAGATTCGTTGTCCAAAATTGCACTCATTGTTTTGAGCGAATCAGGAAGCAAAACATCGTCCTGAGCAAAAGGTTTTATATATTTGCCGCGCGCCTCTTTGATGCAAGCGTTGTAGTTGCCAAAGAGCCCTTGCCTGTTTTTGTTTTTCCAATAACGAATTCGCTTATCGCGAGCAGCATATTCTTCCGCAATTTTTGCACTGCCGTCGCTTGAGCCATCGTCTGCAATCAATAGCTCAAAATCGCCATGCGTTTGCGCCAATACACTCTCAATTGCTGCAGCCAAATGCCCCTCACCGTTAAACAACGGGAGACAAATTGATATTTGAGGTTGTGAGGTAGACATAGCTGCAACGCCGCTTAAGTAGCACTCATAAGAACTCTATCAGACCGCCAGTGCCGAGTTTACATCAATAACGATGAAAAATCTTCTGATACCCATCGTATGTGCTAATCGGTTATGCTTTACGTCATGGTGAAACGACAAATATCTAATCAGTACCTAATAATCTCGAAGACTCTTCTTTGCAACACAGTGAGCCTCATATTGCTGAGTGCCTGCAATCCGGGCAGCAATTCAAACGATTCAAACCCGAGTATCAGCGCGGCTAAATCAATCAAGCTTTCAGAACTCAAGTTAGATGTTGTCGAAGGAACGCTTGAAAATTCGAAGGATTCTTTCGAGTATTTTCCGGCTGGGCATTTTGGCGACAAGACTCAATACAACGGCAAATTGGCAGACGAATTTGGCGGTGCATATGCAGTGCACTGCCGACAAGGACACCCTTTCAGCATCGAAGTAAAGTATCCGGCGAAAGGAATTGAGCGCGACGATGCCATGAAAATATTGAAGCGACTCTTACCAAATGATGCCGGTGAAATTGTCGAACACGATGATGAAGACCTGAAAAAAATGGATGCAAAACAAGCTGCGGAATTCTTTTATTTCAAGGGCGGACCCTACAGTGAGCTGCTTTACGCGGACAACTCCAACTCAAAAGTTGTCCAAATAAATCTCTGGACAAAAAAAGCTAGTGGATAAATTGCAAGGAAACGGTGCTCATGCTGCATAAATCAAAAAGCATATTGGCTCTAGAACTTGCATTTTGGTTTGCGCTCGTCACTCATAGCGCGGGGCTAATCACAATGGCACTGTTGCTGGTTCCCGGAATGCCGGGTGGTCTCACTGCCGATAGCGCTCGCATTCATTATATTGCTGCGCACCCCATGCTCTGGAAATTGGGCTGGCTGCCCTGGCAGCTTTCGGCGCTATCCGATTTGCTGATTGCAGTGGCATTTTGCTGCATTCCCCGATTAAGCAATTGGGTGAAAGCACTGCTGGTGCTTTCCACTTTTATCGCCCTGATACCAGACCAACTAGGTCAATTTTTCTGGACTACTATGGCTGTGACTCTGGCCGAACAGGGCGCGGCAAACAATAACTTCCAATCATTCCTGAAATTTGAACAACCAATCTACATAATGGTTTGTGGCTGGGGAGCCTTGTTCTACACATTCGCAGCGGCAGGCTGGACAGTCGCACTAAAAGCGTTGCGTATTGCTAGCCCCAGATTAACCCGCTGGTCATGGGCTCTCTGGGCGCTAGCAGGAGTTCTCGCAATATTGTTTTTGCTGTCCGGCACAGTCAAAATTCCATTCATCGCATTTGCAATTGCAAACGCTGTGTTTTTTGGTGGACTAACAATCTGGTTCTGCTGGGTAATTCACAGCATCGTAACCATGACTCGCCCATTAGAGCCCTGGGGTCGCTGGGCTAAGTGGATTGTGCCCGATGAAATAGCAGACCAGCCCATAGTTCAAATGCTGGGAACAAACAATTTCTTGCGCCGCATTTTTGAATTTATTCCGCCGTTACCGTTGGCAAGCGAAATTGACGGTGTTGTTTATGTCAACTATTTGCTCCCTTCCGAAAAGCTAGAGCCCTTGGTTCCACCAGGACTAGAGCTGCAAAAACTGGGTGCAAACGGCGAATATACACTTTTCACAGCACTAACTTTCAGGCACAAAAACTTCGGCCCTCAAATTCTCGACCCTCTTAGAGAATCAATGCAAACCGGATTGGTATCAAACTGGCGAATTCACGTGACCGACCCCAGCAATGGAACCAAAGGCATCTTCTTTTTGAGCAACGTCACAGATAGCTCATTCATGTCTGTATGTGCACGCATATTCTCGGAAGGAATGCCGATGCATATCGCCACAAAAGCAGATATCAAAATTGAAGGCGATAAATATGAAGTGCTTATCGAACCTGGCAATGGCACGGCACCCGACTTGAAAGCTAATCTCGAAGTAGACGGCTCGTTTACTTTGCCAGAACCATGGACAAACTGCTTCAAGACTTTCGAAGAATTTCTTGAGTATTGTGTGCCACAAGAAAGATCTATTTCTAGCCAAGTTTTTCTAAATCGGATCACATACCAAGAAATTCGATTGGGCATTCCGATCGCTCAGTGCAAAGCACTTAAAGGAAAGGTAGAATCTCGCAAAGCCGCAGAAATTGCTGGAGACGCTCAAGCATTATGCTTCGCAGCGCCGGCACTAAAATTCCGATTTGACAGAGAACACTACAACAAAAAACCGAAGCTGCCAGAAACTACATCCGCATCTACAACGACATCCGCGGAGAGCAATTAAGACGTTCGATATTAGCGATGCCTTCGAGTAGTCGGGCTGGTGTCGATAACATCAACAGTTCCGTCAGCATGACGCCGCACTGAAACATCACCATCCCCATAAGACGCGGCAGAGCCGCCACTATGCTGCGGAGGGAAATAAGTCGTTTCGGTGTCACCCACATCAACCCTGCCATCAGGGTGCCTCGTAATGGTCACGCCACTATGAGTAGTACCACTTCGTCGCACCGGGGATTTGTGACTGGATGAAAGAGTAGTGCTGTTGTTGTCCTTATGTTTAGCCACAGCAGCCTTTTGAGTAGCTGCAGACTTCTTTGGCACAACAGCGTGAGCTCCTTTTGTAGGTTTTACTGTTGCAGACTTTGCTACCGGATTTTTCACAGGCAATGGCGTAAGCGGCGCTGATACTGTTTGCGATGGACCAGAAGAAGGTTGCAAGTGTACTGCCTTCTCTTTTCCTAGAAGACCAGAAACTGCAACACCTATACCCAACCCTGCCAACAAAAGCAAAGACCCGGCAATAAGCATTTTCGACGAACCCGGGTTAGACTCTCGCGGACGCAACTGCGGTGATTCTAGCCGTGGCATTCGCGCATTACTAATGTTTTGAGATTGTTCAGCATTGCCCTGTACAGACGGCGCAGACGAAGGCAAAGCAACACCATAGGCGAGCGGAGGCGTCGATGTCGTAGGCGCAGACTGACCGTATGCAATTGGAATTTCAGCAGAAGCGGAGGCAGATTGGGCAAAGGGCACGGGTATATGCGCCGCCACAGGTGAAACAGGAACGGAACCCTGTTGAGCAGGGTTTTGCGGAGCTTGACCTTGTGGAGTCGGCCCTTGTGGGATCGGACCTTGTTGCATTGAACCTTGCTGCATTGGTCCTTGCTGCACCGGAGCTTGTTGCATCGGACCTTGCTGCATCGGACCTTGCTGCATCGGACCTTGCTGCATCGGACCTTGTTGCATTGGACCTTGTTGCGTTGAACCTTGTTGCGTTGAACCTTGATTAGTGGGTTGCGTCGCGGCCGGCGGCACCGCTGATGGTGGCGCCCCGAGAACAGACGCAGCACCTAAGCCCTCTGTTTCCACATGCGTCTCCCTCAAAGAGCTAATCAAATCACTTTGCGTATGTCCGCGCGGTGGCACGCCCTCCGCAGTTCCTTCAAAACCAGGAACAGGCGCATTCTCAGCAGCTCTCCCTCCAGAGCGTTGCATATCAGGATTTAGCTGATGACCAGAAGTTTTTCTGTTTCTAGCTCTGGGCAAAGACTCCGGTGGCAAGACACTGATTGAGCTTTCGGACTGCGCAGCACGAGCTCGCATCAATGCATGTTTGACTTGCATCATGGTTTCATATCGATCTGAAGCAATTTTTGCCAGGCATTTCAGAGTGATCATTTCCAACGCCTGAGGGATTTCGAGTTGCGGAGCCACCTCTCTAAACAGCCGAGGTGTATCGTGCACATGCATTCGAAGAGTTTCATAAACAGTGGCTGCCTGAAATGGCACTACACCTGTCAAACACTCATAAAGACAAATACCAAGCGAATAAATATCTGTTCTATTGTCTAGCTCTATATTCAAACATTGCTCAGGGCTCAAATAGACAGGGCTGCCACACACCTCACCGGCAGTGGTAATTTGATCTGCAGCTTCGTCTTCAGGGTCGCCATGAATGATTTTGGCGATGCCCAAATCGACGATTTTCACACTCTCCTCACCGGCTTCATTCCTATCGACAAGAATATTTGCCGGCTTCAAATCTCTATGCATCACTCCCCGTTGGTGTGCATGATAAAGACCATCGCAAAGCTGAATGAAAAGTTCAATACAGCGCGATGGGCGCAAGTTACGTTCGCGCCTCAAAATCTGGAAAAGCTGCTCACCTTCGACGTAATCCATAACCAAATATGGGTCGCCCTTTGACGTATAGCCAAAATCGGATACGCAGATTAAATTGGGATGCTCCATGCGACTAGCCAGGCGCGCTTCGCGCTCGAAGCGGCGCTTGCTACGATCATCATTGCTTTTCTCAAGCGAAAAGGTTTTAATCGCCACGATGCGCCCAAGCACTTCGTGCCTACATTTATAAACAGCACCCATGCGGCCTCGACCCGCGATGCCCACGATTTCATAGCGGTCGGCGATGCGATCACCAATATTAAGCTCGTCAGTTATTTGCGTCATCTGCCCATGCGCTAGCCCCTAACTCTCAGGCTATCATACCAAGGTGACATTGGCGTGGCGAGAGTCCGATATCCTGAGCAAAACTAAGACGAGCAATTCGCCTAATTACGATAGAAATCGCGAACGTAATTGGCTAATTGAGATACTTCGATGCGCTCTTGAGCTGTAGTATCGCGATTTCTCACTGTGACAGATGCCGGGGTCTGCTCAATAGTTTCAAAATCAACGGTGACGCAAATCGGAGTGCCGACCTCATCATGGCGCCTGTAGCTCTTTCCGACGTTGCCGGTGTTTTCCAGAAGGACACGACCTAAGCCAAGTTTCTGCAGCTCTTGCTTGATGCTAAGCGCCTTCTCGACGATAGTTGGGTTGTTTTTTGCCAGCGGAATTACTGCTACTTTAATTGGCGCCAGGTGTGGACGCAGCTTGAGCACAATGCGCTCTGAGCCGTTTTCCAATTTTTCTTTTGTGTAAGCTTCGGTGATAACGGCAAGAACACCGCGGTCTACGCCGGCAGATGGTTCGATCACGAATGGCACTGACAATTGATTAGTGATGTTGTCTCTGTAAGTCAATTTCTCTGTTGAGTCTACGTTGGCATCAACTTTGGCGCTCAAGTTGAGCTCTTCCGGATTTTTGCTGTGCGAACCAAGGTCATAGTCAGTCCGATCAGCGATGCCCTCAAGTTCTTCCAAACCATGCGGGAAACGATAGAGAATGTCTACTGTTGCCTTGCTGTAATGGGCCAACTCCTCTGGTGTTTGTCTCAAACATTCCAGATTTGACTCTGAAAGTCCCTGTTCTTTCCACCAGTCTAAGCGCATTTGAACCCAGCGCTCATGCCATTCCAGGTCAGTGCCCGGCTCGACAAAAAACTCAAGTTCCATTTGCTCAAATTCGCGCACTCTGAAGATGAAATTGCGCGGAGTAATTTCATTGCGAAAAGCCTTGCCGATTTGAGCTATACCAAAAGGCAAACGACGCGATGTGGAATCAAGCACATTTTTGAAGTTGGTGAAAATTCCCTGCGCTGTTTCGGGTCTTAAATAAGCGTATGACTCCTCGTCGACAACGGGACCTACAGTTGTTTTGAACATCATGTTGAATGGGCGCGGGTCTGTGAGGTTTTTCGAGCCGCACTTCTGGCATTTCCCTTGAACATGGTCTGCACGCCAGCGACTTTTGCAGTCGCGACAATCAACAAGCGGATCTGTAAAAGTGGCTTCGTGACCGGAGTGACGCAATGTCAGCTTGTTGGTCAAAATACAAGAATCAAGACCTTCGACATCATCGCGCTCATAAACCATTGAACGCCACCAGGCGTTTTTCAAATTGTTTTTCAATTCAACGCCGAGAGGACCATAATCATAAAGACCTTGCAGCCCACCATAAATTTCAGAGCTCTGGAAAATGAATCCTCGGCGCTTACATAGGGCTATCAGATCGGTCATGCTTTTTTCGGCTACTATTGTCATTGCAAAAAAACTTCCAATGGTTTGACGGGGTATAGTTTCGCCCGTTTGCCGGCAAAAATTAACGGCAAAAACGAAACTCATGGCAGAATACTTCGATCAGCCCGCTAGCTGGGCGATCCTTAAGGAAAAGCGTCACCTTCCGTTACCGTTTCGGGGAGCGCTGGTTCGCAGGCGGCAATTGTAGAGCGAGAATGGCGCAACGAAGCAGGCTTGAAGCCTGCGCCCCCAGGGCTTCGCGGCACGTTCGGTCCAAGATCGGAGGAGAGCTCTTGACTTTTAGGCGAGGGGGCGAAGTTTAGTCGATGGTGGAATTAATGAATTTGGCGTGGTCGTTCAGGATTTGCCCGTTACTTTCGAAGCTTCCTTGAATTGTCGCGTTGTCACTTGCCTGTAACAATGCTGCCGGAGCCTGCACGCTCGCTTTTATGTTTGCCTTTCCACTCAATTTAATTTCGGCGAAACCCATGTCATATATCGCCAGCTCGCCAGCAGCATTGCTTGCGGCAACAGTCGCGCTATCGGTCATTTCTATAGCAGGAGCCCGCCCGTCTTGCGGCTGAACCCACAAATGCACGTTGCCATTGCCCTGCAATCTGGCGTTGCCCGACAGAAAGAGCCCCTCACAAACATAATCACCCGCAGCCAGTTCTTTCTTTTCAGTGCCGCCAAGACGGATTGTGCCGAGTTTGATGGCGTTATCTGGAGCAAGCGGAAGCTTTGCCAATGCGCTTTCATTCGAAACAGGCTCGCCCTCACTCTTCACGACAGGAATCACGGGTGCATAATCATCAACAGGACGTGGCGACAAATTGCAAACAGCTGTCGCAGCTGCCAGACACAATAAGCCAACCGCCGCTACCTGTGCGGCTCTTCGATGGAGAAGCGGCCGCGCACCGATTGAATCAAGCAATTCAAGTTTTAATTGAGCCAAAGTATTTTGACGCTGAGCCGGCTCTTTAGAAAGAGCGCGAGTTATTACAGCTTCGATGCGCGGGTCTAAATACAAATCAGGCCGAATTTCGTGAATGCGCTTGGGCTGCATGCACAAATGCTGGCTTTCCAATTCGAGAAGATCATCAGTCTCAAATGGTGCATGACCACTCAACAATTGATATAAGACGCAGCCAAGGACATAAGCCTGCGACCTTGCGTCGGGCTTCTTGCCTTTTATGCATTCAGGGGGAATGTATTTGGCGCGTTCAAGCAGGGTTAAAGACTCCAGACAAAAGCTATCGTCAGGCAATGTTTCGGGCGCAAACTTCAGCGCAGTTATTTTCAGCGACTTACTTTGTCCCTTGCTATCAAACTCCAGAACATCTGGAAGCGGCAACAGACACGGTTCAGCCATTTTAGACAAGTAGATCAAGGCATCTATAACTTGCACGACTAACAACACCGATTGCTTCGCAGACAATTCGTTCTTATTCAAACAACGAGTGAACTCAGCAGCAGCAACACGCTCACAGGCTATAAATGGCTCAGCATCGGCAGTTTGTCCGGCATCTAGCACACGCCGCAAATTTTTATGCTTTAGTGTAGTTTTCTTCTGTATTTGCTTTTTGAACGAAGCAGCATTTTTAATAGCAGAAGGGTCTAGCAAAAACATATCAATCAAGAGCCCATTTGCCAAATCTTCGGCAATACAAAAAACTGTATGCTCAGTCCATTTGACCACACTTTTAATCCGATAGCGTTCGGAGATACGCTTTCCTTCAAGATGATCGCCAGAAGTAGAAAACACAATCGCCCCCTCGCAAGAGTTTGTCGCCTCTTGTGATTATAGGTAGACTGAGGCGGAGTATCGGCTGGTCTAGCACCATCACAAATTCAGGGTAAACCCCAGGATAAGCATCAATCTCTCGGTTTTTCAGCATCGTCATCAAGCTGTGTCGAAAGCTCTTTTGCTTCTTTCAATAAAGCTGCAGCCTTTACGTCAAAATCAGGAGTATGCATTTTTCGATAGACTTGCACAAGCGCATTCATGCAATCGCGCAGCTGCTCAGCATCTTTACTGTGATGAGCGCGACTCCATTCTAAAGCTTGTTCTAATTCCTGCCTTGCTTGCTCAAGATTGTCCAAATCGCAATTGAGTATACCTAGCTGCAAATTCACCTGTATTTTGAGCTGCCAACCAGCTAATGTTTGCGGCGAAACAGACGAATGCTTTAATGCCTCTTCCAAAATACGAAGTTGCTCATCCTGGCGCTGCTGCAACTGATAGATTTGAGCCAGTTGTATTCGAAATTTCGTGCGGTAAATTGCTTCTCTCAAATCGAGCCTGTCATATGCGCTGGCAGCCTTCTTGAGCAAGAGTTCTTGTTTCGTTCTTGAGCGCACCGAAAGCTTGTCTGCGCACCTGGCAATACGTTCGCCAAACGCTGATGCCTGCTGTGCACGCTCTAGTTTTTTCACTTCACTTTGTGTCGGCTGCTCCCATTCATTGAGCAGTTTCGACAAATAATCGTACTCTTGATAAACATAACTGTTGGCAATACTTACCAACTCATTATTCACTTTCTCAAGTTTGTCCATTGCCAGAGCCGGCCCGTAGACTTCTACCAGCTTCATGAGAGTCGCTTCGAGGCGGCGATTATTGTCTCCAAAACCTCTTGCAATAGACTCACACTTTTCGAGAGCTTCCGCGGCTTGCCGGTAATGTCCTTCTTTGATTAACCCATCGGCAGCTGCCATGCCCCACTGCCAACGAAACTTCTCATACAAAGTACCCGAGTCACCCACAGGGCCGGGAAAGCAGAAAAACATTCCTGTTGCCCCAATTATGGCCAGACATAAAACAGCAATTCCTATTTGTATGCCTTTTTTGCTAACTCTTACCTGCGTTTTTTCTAAATTAGCAATAGTTTGCGCGGCCACCGAGCCCGTAGCACTCAAGGCTTTTGGCTCAGGCACTGCACCAACGCGCAGTCCCTTAAAGCCAGAAACAAGAGCAGCATCAAAAAGAGCTTGCTTGAGTTCTGCAGCACTTGCATAGCGTGCAGACGGCTCTTTCTCAAGGCATTTCATAATGACTGCCTCAAGCGGTGCCGGCACAGCAACTTTTGCCACTTCGCCGAGTGGAGTGGGAGCGTTGTTTACATGCAAAACTGCAGTGCCAACAAAATTCTCGCCGCGAAACGGTGGCTGTCCTGCCAGTACTTCATACATCAAACAACCGAATGAATAAATATCTGCGCGGGCATCGAGAGACCTACCGCAACACTGCTCAGGACTCATATACGCCGGCGTACCGAATATTTCTCCAGTTTGAGTAATGTTTGCTTTTTTGCGAATTTCTTCTTTGCCGTTTGATACCAATTTGGCGATGCCGAAATCAACTAATTTCACAAGTTTTGTGCCGTCATCCTGTTTTATCAAAACAAGATTAGAAGGCTTAATATCTCGATGAATTATGCCTTTTCTATGGGCATGGTCTAGCCCTTCACAGGCCTGGGCAAAAATCTCGACAGCGTCTTGCAAATTCAAATGACCATGCTGCTCAAGAAGCCCGCTCAGGTTTTGCCCTTCAAGACAGTCCATGATGAAATAAGCTTGTTGACTTGGCGTAAGCCCATAATCATGCACAGTCACAACATTCGGATGCGACAATGCGCTAGCAGCTTCTGCCTCAAGCTGAAATCGCGCTTTGGCAATTACGTTGTCTGTCGCAGTCTCGTGCAAAATCTTTACGGCAACACTGCGTTTCATAAACGTGTGCCTTGCTTTATAAACACGGCTCATGCCGCCTTCGCCAAGCAAAGATAGAATTTCATACTTGTCGGCAAAAATCGTTCCGATCAGCTGATCATCTTCAAAATCCGGCAAAGCCGATTGCACAGCAGCACAATGCGCAGCACCAGCCGGATGCGCTGTCCGACAAATCTCGCATATAGGACTGTTGGAATTTTCTTGTGACAATGGCGCGCCCCTTCCACAGGTACATTGTACCCAATCAGAGCGCGCCGTCTGATTTGCAGCCAATAGCCTGCAGTCGAGGCAGTTCTCAATTCAATCGATTTTCAGATAACAAAAGATTACTCGTTGGACAAAACAAGCACTGTCCCATTAGTTCCAGAAACACATTTACCATTGGCATCGCCGCCAGTAACTGCATAGGATGCGCCGCCGCTTACTTGATCATAAGTGATACCGCCAATGCCTGCAGCACAAGGTGTTGATGAGGCGACGGCATTTCGCATCTGGCTGATTGCATTAATGGTTGCAATTCCTTGAGGCACAGGCACAACTCCTGCGGCACCGGTGACTGAGTTGCCTGGGTAAGAGCCTGGTGTTCCGCCGATGCTGTTGTCACCGCCCGGCAGGAATGGACCACATCCACCAGGTCCACAGTCGGCAGCGAAGCCGCCACCAGAGGAAGTGGCATAGCTCTCAGACGCTATCTGAATGGTGCGCATAGAACCTTTGACAGCGCAGGATGAAGCGCTTTGCATAGCGGCGACAAAGTTTGGAAGCGCAACGGCTGCTAAGACTCCCATAATCACGACAGTAACCAAAAGCTCAACCAGAGTAAAACCTTTTGCTTTTCTTGTTTTCAACATTTTTCTGTCCACCACTCGACTTGATTGGAACCAATTGAAAACCCCTGCCTGCGATGATGCCGCAGCCATATAAAACAACGCCTAAAAACTAATTCGGGGCAAAGATGGGGGGAGGTCTTTGCATCTATAACCAAATTACCACTTATCTCGCAGACTGGAGTCCTTTTTTTTGATTAAATCAAAACTTTTAATCTAGATTCCTCTTGACTCATACACCTTGTTCTGCTATATGAATCGCGCGAAAATTAAGTGAAAGATTCGAAGCAAAGAAACCCAGCAGCAAAGTCCGCAAACTAAGGCTGGAACTCACTATCGCCCGTTTGCCACAGAATAAAAGTTCTTTCGTCCACCGATTGCTCTTCACGTTGCGTTCGGCTCGACCCCAAACCGTGCCCTGCATCAAAATCAACTCGAAGCAAAACAGGTTTTCCACTAACAGTTGCAGACTGAAGACTTGCAATCATTTTTGCAATCATCCATGACGGCACACGAGGATCATTCACCCCAGTGATTCCCATCACAGCAGGGTACTTCGTCCCAGCAACAATATGATGGTATGCACTTACGTCGTACAAATATTTGAAATCGTCCTTTTTAGTAACGTCGCCAAACTCAGGAATATTAGCCGCACCACCTTGAGAGCTTTGAAAACGCAACATGTCTGTCATTCCAACATTATCGATTGCCACTGCAAATAAGTCCGGGCGCCTCACAATAGCTCCGCCGACAGCGATGCCACCAGCACTGGTGCCCTTCACAGCCAGATGCGCCGGAGAAGTATATTTTTCATCAACTAAGTATTTCGCAGCCGCGATGATATCATCAACCGTGTGCATCTTAGTATGCTTGCGAGCCGCTCCGTGCCAACGCTCACCGTACTCACCACCACCGCGCAAATGAGCAAGAGCAATTATGCCGCCACGCTCTAGCCAGGCGAGTCCAGCCGGGTCAAACGCAGGGTCAAGAGATACGCCATAGGCACCATAGCCGACCAAAATAGCGGGGTGAGAACCGTCTTTCTTGAGATTTTTCTGGCAAATAATTGACAGAGGCAACGCATCACCATCGGTCGTCGGCACCAAAACCTCACGGGAATCAATTGCCGAGAAATCGGCCGAATGCATTGGCACCAGATTAGCATTAGTAGTTTTGTTAGTTGCTGGATCATAAAAGAAAGCTTGCCCACAACGAGTCCAAGACTCCAAACGAAACAACAAACCAGGCAAAAGCGTGCTGGCATCTACTCCAGTAATCGTAGCGTTGTAAGGAAATGGTATTTCATTCAACTTGCTAAAGTCATCATTCACTGCCCGTCTCAGCGTGAATTCCATGCCACGCCTGCTTTCAACATACAAGGCATCGGCAGCAGCATAGATGCCCAAAAGAACTTTATCGCTTTCAGGAAGAACAACTTTTGCATTTTTCAAATCGGGATGATTCAGGTCTATCGATACAACTTTTCGATTAGAAGTGTTTTTGTCCACCAGAAGATACATAGTGCTGCCGCGCGCCACCACCGATGAATCGCAATTTGCAACGCCGTCTTCGCTAGTGGCTATTTGCTGCCACTGAATTTTGCCTTTCAACATTTGACCAACAGGGGCAATAAAAATTGAACTAGCATCGGTGGTGCCGGCTGAATGCGAGGCAAAAACAAATGGGCACTTTGGCACAAATCCAACGGCATTAAACCCGGCTTTCGGCACAATTATGCCCGGGCAAACATCTGCGCCAAAGACCGCCAAATCCTGGTCAGCATCACGACCAAGAACATGCAAATACGTTTTTTGATTTTCATAAATTGCACTGGGTGGCGCATCCTTAGGCAATTTCTGCAAACGTGAATAAAAGAACGATCGCGAATCATCTAGCCAATTCAATCCTGCATATTGAGTACGAGTAATTTGATCAGCCAAAAGCTTGCCCGTCGCAACTTCAACAACTCTGATAGTGCTATTTTCCGAGCCACCAAGCGACACGCCTACCGCCACATATTTAGCGTCATAAGATGGCGAAAAATAATCAATTGCAGCATGCGTTCCATTTTGATCAAATTGCGCTGGGTCTAGAACCTTTCGCACCGCCGCACGCTCGTCTTTCAGCATCAAGGAAGGCGTGGTCGTGCCAGGGTCCATTTGCAAATAGAAAATCGACTGCCCCACCCGCTGCCAACCACGCACAACCGGAACAGCGTTATCTAGCTGCTGAATGCGAGCGAGCAACTTTGCTCTCGGCTTTTCGAGCAAGGCCAGCTGACTGCGCGTGTAATCATTTTGACTCTTGAGATAACTCATAAATTGGGGATCTGATGGACCTTTTTCCATCCATCTATATGGATCACTAACTTTCTGGCCAAAATAATCGTCAACCTGCTCAACACGCGAGGCGGCCTCCGGCAACGAGCTTGCCTTGCTTTTGTCTTCAGCAGCAGAAAGCCTGCTGAATGGCAAAAGCGACAGAAGAAAGGACAAGATTAAGCCCAAGATGAGTTGCATGCGAATCTCAACGAAATGACGAAGGGTCGAAACCGCTTAATAGTAGACGGTTAAAGCTATACAGTCACAGTAATTTCAAACTAAGTATTTGACCGAATACTTACGTTTCGAGAACGAAGACCAAAAGGAACTTGTCAAAAGGATATATGGGTGTTATTCTATTAATTGGACGGACGCGTCCGTCCGTTAAACCAAAAAGGAAGAAAGGCAATGAACGCAAAGCTCAACAGAGGCAGACCTCGCAAAGAGTCGAAAGACTTAGAGAGCCGCAATGAGCAAATTTTGGAAGCCGCTGCCGAAATGTTTGCCAGCAAAGGCTACGCCGACACCGACGTAGAAGTATTAGCAGCCACACTGGGCATTGGCAAAGGCACCATTTATCGCGCGTTCAACTCAAAGCAAGATTTGTTTTTCGCCACGATGAGCAAATCAATCGACAAAATGTACTCTTTTATCGTCAAAGAGGTAGGAGAACGGAATGTTGAAGGGGTCTTGCAAATCGAAGCCGGCGTGCGCGCCTTCCTGAAATTTTTCGATGAAAATCCGCATGTAATTGAATTATTCGTCCAGGAACGCGCAGTCTTTTCATCAAGCGAAAAAAATTCATTCTGGGAGCACTGCCGCAGAAACTCAGCTCGCTGGGAAGCCTTCTTCGCCGACTTGATGGCGAAAGGGTACATACGCAAACTAAACCCAAAATGGGTGGCAGACACACTCAATCAATTATTGTACGGACAACTTTTTTTGCACCGGCTCGACGCCAAAGCACAATCGCTAGAAAGCCGCAGCCAGGACATTTTGACACTCTTCTTTGTTGGCATTCTCACCAAAACAGGCTTAGAAAAAATAGACTTAGGCTTAGACCTTGGAGGCTTATATGAATAACGCAGCCGTTGCATCATTTGACTCTGTACAACTCGTAAAAGGTGAAGCAAGCAAAGAAGCGCAACTAAGTCTTCCAAAGAAAAATTTGGGCAAGAGAGCAATCATTGTCGGCGCCTCGATTTTTCTGGCATTAACAGGACTCGTTGCCGGCACAATGAGCTGGCAATATGCAAGTGCCCACGAAAGCACAGACGATGCCTTTGTCGACGGCGACCTGACTCAAATCAGCAGCCGCATTCCCGGCACAGTTGCGCAAGTACTGGTAAGCGATAATCAGTATGTCAAAGCCGGACAAGCAATGATAAAGCTTGACCCTCGTGACTTTCAAATAAAAGTAGCGCAGGCCAAAGCAGCCTTAGAAAAGGCTGAGCGCCAGGCAGCCGCAGACAATGCCGATATCAGCGTCACCGCATCAAATGCAGGCGCGCAAGCCATCACAGCATCAAGCGAAGTATCACACGCCTCAGCTGCAATCGATGATGCAAGGTCTGGCGTGATTACTGCAAAAGCAGAACTAGGCATGGAAACAGAAAAACTAATCAGTATGCAAGCTCAGCAACGTCAGTATGCAACAGACTTGCAACGCTATTCAAACCTTGTTTCGCAAGGTGCAATTTCTCAGCAACAATATGATCAAGCGAAAACACAAAATGATGTATCAATCGCGCAAATCGACGCTGAGAAACACGCCATCGAAGTAGCACGCTCAAAAGTGATAAAAGCAAATGCTGATTTGCAACAAGCTTTCAGCGACCAGAAAAAGACAGCTGCATCTGCCATGACCGCCGTAGCCGGTAAAGAGCAAACACATGCTAAAAGCCTTCAATCTAAGGTTGCCCAAGCAGCGGTAAACCAGGCAAAAGCAGACCTGGCCAATGCCGAACTGCAACTTTCATACACCACAATCTTTGCACCAAGCTCAGGAAGAGTCGGCAAAAAATCTGTGCAAGCAGGCGAACAAATTCAATCAGGACAGGCATTATACTCGCTGATTCCCGACACTGCCTGGATTACCGCCAACTTCAAAGAAACACAAATTTCACACATGAAGCCGCACGAGCAAGTTGATATCACCCTAGATGCAATTCCCGATCATCATTTCAAAGGCTATATAGATAGCCTTTCACCAGCCTCCGGCAATGAGTTTGCTTTACTGCCGGCCGACAATGCAACAGGCAATTTCACCAAAACGGTACAACGCGTGCCAATAAAAATAGCATTTGATCAAAACTCAATCGCATCATACAAACAATTTGTAATGCCGGGACTGTCTGCTCAAGTAAGCGTTGACTTGAACAAGCTTTAAAGGACAAAAGCGATGTCTTCCTCCATATCTACTGAAGAAAAAATCAAAACGTCACCCTGGTTAAAATGGGTTATTGCAATAACAGTCTCATTTGCAGCCATTCTCGAAGTGGTAGACTCGAGCATCGTAAACGTTGCACTGCCAAACATGCAAGGCAATCTGGGCGCAACTCTGAGCGAAGTTGGCTGGGTCATTACCGGATATGGCATTGCAACTGCAATTATGATTCCACTGACAGCGTGGCTCGGTGATTTTTTTGGACGAAAAAATTACTTCCTATTTTCACTGATTGGGTTCACGCTGTCGTCTGTTTTCTGCGGCTTTGCAGGCAATCTGCCGATGCTGGTGGCAGGACGCATCATGCAAGGACTGTGCGGCGGAGGACTAATCGCCAAAGCTCAATCAATCTTGTTCGAGACTTTTCCAAAGGAAGAACAAGGCATGGCGCAAGCTCTTTTCGGACTCGGAGTAATCGTAGGACCAGTCATTGGACCGACTCTGGGCGGCTATCTTACAGACACTCTTGGATGGAGATGGATATTTTTCATCAACATTCCTTTTGGCATTCTTGCAATCACCATGGCTGCATTGTTCTTGCCAAATCAAAACCAACGCAAATCTTCCAAAATAGACTGGCTGGGCATAGCCTTGCTTGTACTTTGTATTTCAAGCCTTCAAACAGTGTTAGAACAAGGACAACAAGACGATTGGCTCTCATCCAAATTCATAGTCACACTTATGATCACCGGGCTCGTCGGCATGCTTGCATTCATCGTACATGAGCTGCGCATACACGCCCCGGCAGTAAACTTGCGAGTATTAAAGCATAAAGCCTTAATCGGCGGCAGCATCTACTCCCTCGCATTGGGCATGGGGCTAGCTGGTGCAACATTTGCAGTTCCAATTTTTTGTCAAAATATTTTGCACTACACAGCAATGCAAACAGGCATGTTGATGTTTCCCTCGGCGATTGCATCGGGGCTGATGATGCCCGTCATCGGTAAGCTCTCCGGCAAAATAGACCCACGCATTATGATTGGAGCAGGCGCCATCGGAACAGCAATTTCAATGTATTTCTTCACTTCAATCAATCCTAACACCAATGCTGATACCATGTTCTGGCCATTGCTACTCAGAGGCGCCTCGAGTGTATTTATGTTTATGTCACTCAGCATGGCTTCGGTCGGTGCCTTACCCAAAGCAGATATTCCCGACGCCAGCGGCATATACAACCTTTCGCGACAGATGGGCAGCAGCCTTGGCATAGCAATCATCACCATGGTTTTAGACCAAAGAGAAGCATTCCACCGCTCTGTGCTTGTTGCCAACTTCAATACGTTAAATCCAATATTTCGCGAAAGATTGGCAGGTCTTACCGCCTCATTCCAATCGCACAACATAGACTTCAATGTGGCTCACAACCAGGCGCTAAGCACCTTAAATAACATGCTGAATATGCAAGCCTCAGTGTTATCATTCGCCGACATTTTCGGACTTGCCGGACTCATGTTTATCGCGAGCCTCCCCCTTTTATTGCTTTTGGGAAAACCGGCAAAGAGCTCAGAACCCATGGCAGCACATTAAGCCAAAGTGCCCAGCGTCCGGCATATTCAAATTTGCGGATTTACGCAAAAGGCATACGCGAAGTTGAATTGTTTTGCTAGCGCCTCTCAAGCATACTTCCAATATTGAAACAAACACAAACGCCGCCCCTGCCAAAACTTCTCATCCGAACTCAATGCAATCGCAGCGGCAGGTACTAACCGCCCGTGAATGCCTTAGTAGCAGTTGTGATTGCTTGAGTTCGAGTGAGACGGCGTGAGTGCTTGAGTGGGTGCCAATGCGCAAATGAAGGAAGGACTTTACCATGCCAGACAACATACAGACTGAAAAAGAAACCGTCAAAAATGCAGCCTCAGATTCGGCGGCAACCTCAGATTCGGGAGCCGCCGCAGCCCAAGCATCACGCGAAACTCTTTCGCAACAAGCGATTGGTGAAGCTATAAAAGGCGTGGGCAAAACAACTGCACCGATGGCCCAAACTGCCAGAGAAAGTCTGAACAAAGATTCAAACAGCTCAACCGGCAAAGACATCTTACCGAATGTAATCGTCGGCGACACTAAGGGTGACAGAAGCCAACAAGGCAGCGCCTCTCCGCGTCAGTCGGATTTGAACTCTAAGGCTGACGACATTTCCCGCCAGGTCAGAGATGGAATTATCAACCACGAAGATCTACGCAACAGCTTGAAAGACCTCTTAAAACCAAAAGAAGGTGTCGACAAACTCGCCACCGGTGATTATCTGGTAAAAGAAGACGGTAAACAATCGCTATTTACGCCAAACGGTGACCGCATCACGATAAATCCCGATGGGTCAAACACTATCAAGGGTGACGTAAAAAAGGTCAGCACTGACAAGAAAGGCGTAACGACAGTCGAATTTGGCGATGGCGCCACAGTATCTTTCGATTCGGAAGGATTTCGAAGCGTCAACCGCGGCAACCAGGGAGTTAGCTTCGGCAGACCAAACTTCAAGTTTCCAGATATGCCGAAATTCGAAGATAACACTCCACGATTAGATCTGCCAAAGCACCGCTTTGAAGAAAACAAGCCGTCGTTGGACAAACAGCTACTCAGACCAGAAGATCTTAACGAGCTAAAGAACAACCAAATGAACAAATACGAAAATCGCAAGTAATACAAAAACAAAGAATACGATTGGAAGCTGTGAGCTGCCTCAGGTTTTAACCTCGGGCAGCTCTTCCTTTTTAACACTGCACAATTGTTCAGCCTCGAAATCACATGCTTATCACGTCTCGTTTCCTATGCTCAAACGTGTTCTGAAGATACAGCCTTTGGCAAATAGAGGAAAAAACATGTCAGACAGAGCTATAAGTACGGCGTTTGAGAACGCTAAAAACAACACAAACAAACTGCAAAACGATAGTGTTCAATGCAGAGAAGACAGCAACGAAGCTGGTATGCAAAAATGCGATCAAAAGTTTACTGTTCTTTGGGACAAACAACTGAACGACAACTATAAGACATTAACGTCAAGCCTTCAGCCAGATGGCAAAGCACTATTACAAGATGCAGAACGCAAATGGATTGCATTCGATAATGCAGAGCTGGGAATGGGCAAGCATATGAGAAGCCCAGCGGCAGGCATTTTCGACAAGGAAGAACTAATCGCAGACAGAACAAAACAACTTTTGTCCAGATTCGGAAAAGACGATCTGCCTGATCACGTTCCAGACCTTGAGGCACTCGACAAAAGGTTGAACACAACCTTTCAACAAGTGAAGGCAAATTTGAGCCCTGAGCAGCAAAAAGATCTCGTCGCTTCTGAGCGAAAATGGGTTGCCTTTAAAGACGCAGAATTCAAGCTAATTGACCACTTAAATCCACAACCGGAAGATGGTGGCAGAAATGTGCGTAACACAGTAGAGAAAGCGCAAGTGTTGCTAGACCGAGATAGAGAATTACGCATTCTTGCTGCCGATATCGATCGCCCAGCAAAAAATTAGCTGAGCAGTTCGGACTAAAACTCAATGACCCGGCGAATGTCCACCAGGGACTAATACGCCGGGTCACTTTTTGCTTTGCAATTGTTAGAGCAAAAGTTTTAGCCAGGCATATCTAGCAGCTCCAGGCTCATAACGACAATCTCCTTTGAGCACGAAATAGCTCTGTAGATAAGGAAACCGGCTATGCTCCTTGATTACAAGAATAGTTCCATTTAGCAAAATAGCATCATTGCGATATTTGCAATGATGCTATTTTGAATTTGGCTATTCGCGTTGAGCTGTTTCGTTCAACTCACTATCATTATTGCTCTAATGGCGGTCTTGAAAAAACGGGTTCAGTTCTCAATGCGGCGATGATTTTCTCTTCCTCGCCAGTTAAGATCTTCTTCGGAATATCATGCCCAAAGTTTTCTCCTAGTTCTTTTCTAAAGAACCTCTCCAGAGACTCTGCAGCTGAATTTTCATGGGGTAGATCAGACCACATTTTGAATGGTTTTTCGGGCATCAACTTATCCCAATCGGTTTTCATTCGTGCAACAAGGTCGTGCATGCCATCAGAATGGGCAAATTCTTTTAGTGCTTGTTGCCCCTCGTCAGTACTCAAAAGTTTATGAATGTGAGCATCAATCGCTTCATCACTCATGGACTCGCCTGCCCTTAATTCATCGGCTACAGCATGTTTGAAGAAGGGGTCTCCGTATCCAATAGTTATGTTGTTCACGCCTCGCTCGACAGGACTGAGACCAACGAAATTCAGATCAGCCCTTTCACCAATTTTCAGCCCTTCTCCAACATTGCGAAACATTTGGTCAGCCTCAGCTCCGCCTCGGCGCGAAGCGTTAGCCGCAATCTTGCCAGCGCCGCAGACAACAGCAACAACAGCCGCAGCACCGGCAGCTGTTTCAACTGGATGGCTTTTTACAAAATCCATCGCGTCCGACAGAAGATTGCTATGGGCAGACTCCTTAGATGTGTCATGACCAAGTAGGTCTGATTTTGAGAATGAAACTACATTATCCATATCCGGTCCTCGTGGTGTTCGAGCTAATTCGATGTGGAAAGCGTAGCTATCAGAAAGTGAATTACTCGTGAAGAAAAGCTCAGTGCTTCGTATTTCGCGTAGCAGAACAAAGATCTGGAGCAATTTTGAGTACTTGCTCAATCTTTGCTCAAACTCCGTTGCTAAAGTCTATTCATGGGGTCAGGGCGGGGTTATTGAAATGAGTCAGGCAACAGCTTCCAAAGTCACTCTCAAATTCTTTGAAGACGCCTATAGCAGCAACAATGCCGTCAAAGTTACCAATTCCTGGAGCGCCAACGACATTCTCGGCGATTTTAGCATCGAAGGTGCGGCAAAAGCTCCCAACAACGACGCCAGTGAAGCCTCCACGGCATTGGCAAATCTCATCAGTTTCGCATCCAGAAAGATTTCCTAGACCGACCTCAGGGTATATCGAGCGAAGGTATTGAAACAGGAACTCTGATTTGACCACGAAAGCAGAAAACGACCAGACTGAAATTCTGCACAATGCACTTGATCGTGCAGCGAATTCCGATAATACTTATGCGGCTGCGGAAGGCAGCATAAAGCGGGCGACAGAAGCGAAAGAACTCGCGCCCATGGCGCCATTGGACAAAAGCGAAAAAGAAGTCCAGCAACTCGAACTGAACCCCACTCGTCCCGCCATTTCCGATACTGCAGTACCTACAAGGTTAGAACAGTTACAAGCCAGTGCCACAGGCAATCAAGAACTAAAGGATGCAATTTCGCAGTTGGCGACTTTATTCGACAACAGCCTCCTCAAAAGCATTATCAACACCCCCTTAGAAAAAAAACTCAACGATTACTTCAACTCAGCATCAGCAAGGGGCAGACAAAATGCCCTTGAAGAAATTAAAAATGAAGCGCTGAACAGCGGCAGCCCCGAATCAATCGCGATCATGAAAGCGAGCCTTACTTTCGATGCGGGAATGCGCCTGCTTGAGTCAAAAAAAAGCACTGACAAAAGCAGAAATGTCGACGAAAAACTAGCACTGACAGATCTTGCAACACTGGCGCACAACAATACTCCGGCTGCCCGGGCACTGCTTGAGAAATACGCTTCAAATGCTCAAACAGACACTGCAGTCAAAGATAGTCAGAGCGACCAAATTAGGAATAATCAGGCAGCAGTTACATTAATAAAGGCATTTGCGGAAAGCGCAGGAAACTCCGAGCAGCCAAAACTCACACAATTAAAAGGACAAATAGCAGCAATAGGCCGGGATGCTTTTGTTAGCGGCAACACTCCGCTAAAAGAAGCTGCTGCTTGGGTCAATTTGGCTGCCCCGATTGCCACGCGACTAAATGCCGGAGGAGCTGCCAGCGACGCCGATCTAGCCCAGTCTTTGAGCGAGCTGCAGAAGCTGGCAAAATCAGGCAACCGCCAGGCTGCAGCAATCGTAGACGGCATCCTTAAGGACGCAAAATCTGCAGGACTTCGTGATTTGCTTGCAGACAGCGAAAGCCTGGCGAAAGCATTAAGCAGCGACCCAGAAAAAGGAAATGTGCTAAAGCAAGCACTTAAACCTGTGCTTGAGCAACTGGCTCAAGTGAAAAATGGCAACGAACAAGAAATAGCGGCAATGTTCGGCTTGAGTATTCCAGCCGACAAAGCCGCAAAAACTCAAAAGGGCGAGAGGGCTGAGAAAGACACAAAAATAGAAAAAAACAACAGCACTAACGAATGGAAGGAAATAAAAGACCAGAAGGGTACGCGCTTTGAAAAACACACTGCCGATGGCGGCAGTATGACAAAAAATGAGAAAGGGCAGCTTACGGAGTTAAAAAACGCCAATGGTGAAAGTCGCACATTTGAGTACAACACCGATGGCAGTGCAAAAGCCATGCGTGAGCCGAGCGGACGGCAATGGCAAAGTGAAGATGGAGAACATTGGAAATCGGAAAATCCTAGAGAGTCGAGAGTATTTCAGTTTCAAATCACCGAAGACGGGCGTTACTTCGAACGCAACGAAGCTGGAGCAATCAAAGCGCTAGCAATCGATGGTTCAAGCATAACAACAGACGCCCAGGGGCGCATCATTGAAACAGTCTCAAAAAACAATCAGCGCAGAGCATATGAGTACGATGCTTACTCAAGGTCGCCATCGGCAATATTAGAAGGGCCAAAAGGCAAAGAGCAAGTTTGGACTCGCAACGAACTTAAAATTATAGACGAGACCAAAAGCGCCGGCGCAGCAGAGTGGACAAGCCCAGGCAAGGAGCCATTCAAAGGCACCAAGCAAGTGCATTCTGATGGCTCACTGGAATCTATAGATCTGAAGGGCAACAGACGTGTTGAAATTTTAGACGGACGCACTTTAGAGCGAAACGCCGAGGGTAAGCCAACTTTTGTCAAAGAACCGAATGGCAAGGAGCACACACTAAATTACAAAGACGGCAAACTTATAGGTGAGACATTAAAGGAGGCCGACGGAAGCACAAAAGAGTTCAATGAAAAACAACATCTTTTAGAAATAAAATACCCCGACGGTACTCACATCAAATACGACGAAACTGGCTTGGTGACAGAGACTCTCGACAAGGTCGGCAAGCTGCGCCAGTTTAAATACGACAAAGACGAGAAAGGAAATGAGCGCTTAAGCTGGGCCAAAACTGAGTCAGGAGAATGGCAACTCGGCAAAGATCCCAACACATGGACAAACATCGCAGATAAAAGCACATTCAACGGCGCCCTTCTAGTCAAGCCTGATGGCGACTTCTTAAGCTATTCAGCAGAAAAGAAAGACATAAGCATAAAGCATCTTGATTCGAGCTCCGAACTGCACAACAAAGAAGGCGGTGCCCTGAGATTTGATGCTAGCGGAAAAGCAGTCGAAATGGTAACACCACTTGGAGAACACAGAAAGTTTGAATACTTTCAAAAGGGTAGCGCACACGCCGGGCAATTATCAGCGGTGACAGGAGCAGACGGGGTGCGCTGGACAACGACAGATTCACTGCATTGGACAAATGAAAGCGGAGCAGAATGGACGGGAAAGATCAGTTTCCGCGATGGCGTTTATAGGGAAATCGATAAAGACGGCAACGAGAAAGCTCGCGGTGCACGAGGCTTACGAGAAAACTTAGACCGACGAGCTTTAGAAAAAGACATGGAGGCAATTGAATATGCCATGCACGGCGGACTGGGCATAGGCATCGACACAAAAACTGTCAACAATATACTTGAAAATAGATCTGAATCTGAAAGACGCATGATCACCCGACTGTGGAATGAAACACATTCTGTAGAATATGGTTTTGGTTTACGTGAAGCATTCGCTGACAAAATGAATGGCTCCGCATTGCAAAAAACTTTGAATTTGTTAGACAAGCCCGACAACAAACTCGACTTTGCAGGCGAAATCAGGTTCTCATTGCTAGACCGTGGGCAATGGTTTGGCGAACGAAAGAATGCTGTTGACGAAAAGGCTATACGCGAAACTCTAGCCAAAATGACCGCTGCAGATATAAGAGCAGCAGATGCATCATACAAACAACGCTTTGACGGCGATGGCATGGCTTCGGAAATTATGAGTGATTCCCATCTGTCTCTGGCCACAAAAGAAGCAGCAATGATCTATCTAAAAGGCGCGGATAAACGCACAGACGAAGACACCTTACATCTTGCGCAAATTGCAATGAAGGCTGCAGATGTAGAAATGTTTGGCGAAGCCTGGGCAGGCGCAAGCCAGGACGCCAGAGACAGGTTTATCGCCCAAGGTGGGCAAGAACAAATGCAAAAGGCTTTTGGTGGCAGCTATTGGAACATTCTCACACTGGGACTTACCGGCAACATCACTGATAAAGACTTACGCAGGACAATAGATTACCAGGCATTCGGTAAATTGAGCGTCGCAACCGAAACCAGAGAAAACACAACATGGCTTGGCGACAACATTACAGCGATTGAAAAATCACTCGCCGATATGACAGACAAAGAGCGCGCTCTTTACGAACGAGGAAGAACACTCACTCACTATGACTTGCAGGATGCAAAAGAAGGCGATGGAGAAGCAAGGGCATACTATAAGAAAACACATGCAGCCCTTGAGAGCGCAGCCGGATGGTGGTTTTCGCCTGCGTCCAGTGTGGCGCAACTAGCAAAATGGGAAGACATGGCAAGAACCAAAGGCGGTGGCGTAATCTCACGCGTCGCTGAAAACAGGGGCTACGTGTGGAACTCTTCAACAGAGTCTTTGATGTCCTCAATCGAAAATATGAGTAAAGATGACATTCGCAGACTCAAGACAGACCCGGCATTTAGAAAAGACTTAGACAATACGATAGACACAATGTGGGGGCTCGTTACAGGACAGAGCATCGCTGAAGTCAAACGCGCTCACGACCTGGTAAAGCGCAAAGCAGAAGCAGAGGCGGACACACAATCATATAGCGAAGAACAAAGAAAAATGTACTACGAGGGTAGAGAACTCGTTGTAAGCGGCCATAATATGGAACACGCCAGCAAAGAAGACCTAAAAGCCGTAGACTTCTATCTGAGCAAAGTCACAGAATCTGCCAATGCTAATCAAAGACGCGACGTCATGTCAGCGCTAAATGACAATGTTTCGTGGTATCACAACAACGAAGACAAAGTATACGAAGCCTTGACCAACATGACCCGGTCGGAAATTGCCAATTATAAAAACAACACTGATGGATTTAGAGACAAACTTGACGAGCACCTGAAATCAGTCTTGAGCAGCGGGGCTTACAAGGTTGCCTCAACCATGCTCGAAAGTGCGCTCAGAGGCGAACAGCCCAAAACAGATGTTCTTCAAAAGCTTGAATATCGTGCAAGTTGTTGGACATCAGACAATGGAAAAGTCGTGAGAGATCTTCTCTCGGCATTTCATGAAGATCCAAAATTACAAGAGCGCATTGCGCATCCCAAAACGGCAGAAGACAAAGCATTGTCCGAGCATTTCCATGACGCCGCCAAACGCGCCATGGGCAGCCGCGTTTATGGCGAGATCGGAGAGAAATTACTCGACACAGGCAAAATAGATTTGGGCGCCCAGCTAGAACTGAGTTTTGGCCACATCTATCCGTACCAGACTCTCTACACCGATGCAGCAGCCGCCTCAGCTGAAGACAGGGCAGCTTTACTTAAATCGACTAACAACATGACCACGGCATTTATGATTTTGGGAGAAGACGAACGCCAGATACTTACCAACGTACTAAAACAGGGCGAAGTAAGGCCGGAAGACAAGCTGCGCGGTTATGTCACGGGGCTTGGTGCAAGCAAAGCAGAAATCCAACAACTGTTTAGCGAACTCAAAGATCGCGACAAGATGAAAGATGAACTGAGCAAGCGCCCCGAATTAAAAGGCAAAACCATCAGCGACGACATGATTTCCAATGCGATAAACGCACGGTTAAATGATGTGCGCACCGCATATGCTCATAAATACAATGAATCTTTAAACGAGCGTCTTTCATATGAGCTGGGCGGCGACGCCTGGGTGAATACAAGGCGTTTATCACAAAACGAAGCCCTAACAGGGTCGGAAATATTACAAAGAGCTCAAAACGAGCACTATGATACAAAATGCACTATGTCAGGCATCATGAATTGGGTTGGCTGGGACGGCACATCAGGAATGGCAGATAGCCGCAACCTACAAGCACAAGATTTGCAAATTAAGTACGCAGCCAGCGGTCAAGAAATTCCGATGGATGATGCCAGAAAGCTTGCAGAAAATATTTTGACGGCAGTAGATAATCGGGCAAAATCAGAAAGCTCATTAATAGACGCCGGGGTCGATGCCGCCATCACAGCAGCAACGATTGCACTGCTGCTTCCATCTGGTGGAAGCAGTCTTAGCATGATGGCACTTACGCGATTTCCAATGCTTGCCAGAGGTATCGCCACCGTAGCAGAAGTAACGAAAGGGCTGGCGCAAGCAGCTCGGGTCGAAGCTCTAGCAACTTATCTACAATCAGCCTCGCGAATTACTCAATTGACAGTTGCCGGACTTGCAGGAGGTAGCACTAAACTCGGCGCTCACGTTGCCCTAAATTCCAGATTTGACATTGCCAGTGAAGGCGCCACAAAATTCACAGAAGGTTTTGTCAGCACAGTTGGCCAATTAGTTGGTGCCAAAGACGTCGCCGCCCTACAAGGTCTTTTCAGGGAATCGGGAGAAAAGGCCGCAGCCAAGCTAAGCGCAGAGTTTCTTGAGCAAGGCGGCAAAGCAATTGTCAATGCTGAAGCAAAGCAACAAGCAATACACGGCATGACCGACATCATCAGAACATCACTTGCAGCAGGCACAGATAACATTGACAAAAAGCTAGTGACAGATCTTGCAGAACAGATGGTCAAATCAGACTTGAAAGGAATCTTGCGCGAACAAGCCGTAGCACAAATCACGAAAGAAATCACAGCGCAAATAGAAAAACAACTGCTCACAGACTGCAAACAGCTCTTAGCCGGAGCTGTGCAAGAAACAGTATTGAACATGCAGGGCGGCGCGCTAGGAGGATTGAGTTCAGGACTGGTACATTGGAATCCTGACTTGACCATAGACCAAAACCTGCAGCAAGTAATGGTCAGCACCGCCAGCGGTGCCGGCATGTCCGGCGTTTTTACAGTGGGCATGAAAGGTGTCGGTCACGCGTTTGATTATGCCTCGACTAAAGTAGGAAAGCTGCTAAAGATAGCCCCATCTGAAATCAAAGATGCAGCAAATCCGCAATTACTCAACGTAAAGAAAGACTATCAACTTCCGCAAATAATCGGCGAAGGGAAAGCAGGCGCAAATGGTTCAACCATTTTTCGCCACATGGATGGCGAATTGGTGCACCATGCTGACGGAAGCCTCACAATCAGTAAAAACAAGACAGGTGAAACCCTAAACCTCACTCCAGATGGACAACTGGCAAGCCACGAATATTTGAGAAATGGTAGCAAAATAAAAGATGAATTCACGTATGAAGCTGACGGCAAACTCAAATTTATAAAAAGCAGTGACGGCAGCGTAACCAAACAAAATGATTTTGGCTCCTGGCAAAGAGAAACAATTGGGGCAGGCGGCAAAATAAATAAAGAAAGCCTTCTGCATATGGGCGATATTAGCGTAGCTCCTGATGGTCGGCTCATGCTTGAGCCAGGTATGGGCAGGGGCGAAATAAGAATCATCAGCAACATTGACTATGTTATTGAAACCATAAGTGAAAAAGGACGCTCAACATTTACTCACGTTGAATTACCAGCGCAAAAAGCCAGGCTTGAACAGATGGTCGACAGCAGGTTTACTGAAGCCGGACGCTCAGACCGATTTCGCAGTCTAATGACTGACTTTGAGATACAAGCAAAAGCCAGAAATTTACCAGAGTCGGAAATTGCCGAAGTATACTTACACGTAAATCGAATGCTCGCTGACGACGCTGTTTCTCCTCTAACATTGGCAGAGAGAGCAAACCTTGCAGAACAAGCTCTAAACCACGCGGCCTATCCTACAAGCATTGACCAGGGGGCGAACAGCACTTGCAATGTAGCCACCATGGAACATATGTTGTATGCGCACTCACCAAGCAAGATTGTTCAATTAGTTGCCGATGTAAGTCTTACAGGAAAGTATGTCACCGCCGACGGTGTCACCGTAGATTTATCGCAAGTTAGAAATGGATTTGTGCCAGATGCCCAGGCAAAGGCAAGTATAAGACTCCAAACCGACGGAACTCAAAAACTCATTAAAGAAGACGGGCCAAGAGACCACGCAAGCCAAATTGCGGAAACAGCCCTTGTAAATGCACATTATGCTAAAGCATCTGTACTTCTAAAAGACAATAAGATTGTCAGCGACTATGAGCTTAGCTATGACTACAGCGGAAATGTTTTTCACAACAGCAAAAGCGCTGCCACAGAGCCGCTATACGACGCTGCCGGAAAAGACGTGTCTCGAAATTGGATGGATTTCAGTGCTACCTATTACGACAAGAAGGGCAACGCAATAGACCCAAAACTAATAGAATTTGGTGAAGTAAACGGACGCGTTTATGTCAAAGGCAAGCTCAGCCTTGAAGACCGCGTTCCCCTGTTTGATGAACAAGGAAACGCACTGCGAAATCATGAAGTTCGGCCCGGACAAATAATAAAAGACCAGGAAGGCGAAACGTATTTCTACAAAACAAATCCAGGTGAAATTGTTTACGACAAGCCCAGTGCACTTACTCCGTTTGACAAAGGAGAACAACTAAGAGTCAACGAAACCGCGAACAGTAGAGCCAAGCACCTCATAAACAGCGACGGAACAGCTACAGATTCGCCTGGTCTGCAGAACTCAGAAATCGCAGACTTGTACAAATCTGTAACGGGTGAGAAACCAACACAGCCGATTTTCATCGAACTTGGCACGACCTACTCAGACAAGGCAGGAGACACCATTGCTTCAGTTGCCAATGAGCTTGATTTGCATCGTGTACTCTCAGACATGGAAAGCAATCATCGCTTTCCTGTGATTATGGCAGTTTATGCTCATCAAGCTCCATTCCAAGCAGCTCCCAGCAATATGGAACTGGGAGGTACGGGCGGATATCATGTTATAAATATTCAGGGCTATGATCCAAATACTGGTATGGTGAAATTCACAAATCAGTGGGGCAGCCAGCACGACCATGTCGCAGACGGCGGAGTCTCGCTAAATTCCATATTCAAAGGAATGCAAAAGCCCAAAGCTAACGCGCCAGTAATCAAAACCACTCCATAAAAATCAACAAAATCGGTTCTCTAATAATGAATGAAAAACTAATGGTGGAAAACTATGGAAGCATAAAAACTATGCCTTTTCCACCTGGCTGGAAACAAGACGAAAGCAACTTGAACAGTGACAAACCAAGGCACGTTGTAGCTGTGCACCATCCAACATTTGAGAAAGTGCAATTTGGTTTTTACAATCGCGGACAAGCAATAAGCCGATATATCGCTATTGAATTTTCCACAGTACTTCAAATGACACCGCATGCGCTAACCGCATACGAAATTGAAATCATCGAACCAATCTTGCGAACGCTCGCAGACCCAAGTTCATTCAAAATAGAATCGATCGAAACAATTCTGCTCAACGGCCGCACAGTCATAAAAGTAGAAGGTCTCTGGCTTATTTCAGGTCTGCGTGAACGCGGCTACTTCTTCGCTGCCGACGACCGCGGCGAATATGTTCAAGAACTACATTTTTTCGCCCCGCGCACAGAATACGAAGATCTACTGCCCCAAATAATGGAATGCGTCAATTCAATTAAGTGGCAATAAGCGTTTCGCATTGACCAAAACAAAAGGCACCTCCCGTGCGAGAAGTGCCTTTATTTACTTTGGAACGAGCGATCCTGTTAAAAATATGTCGCGCCTTCCTCCCAGAAGAACACGAATTTCGCTCTCGATTAAAGGACAAAGTAAGGTGTTTGAGCCACTTTATCACCGACAAGAATTTCAATTTGGTAGTAGCCTGGTCCAACTTTTACGTTTGGAGCAACGACAGTACCATCTTGATTCGTCTTGCGGGTGAAAATAACATCGCCGTCTTTTTCTTTAACACGCAGTTCTACATCGGGGATTGCGGCTCCCTTTTCGTCCTTAGCGTTAAGCAAAATACGGAATTGGTCTTGGTCGACCATCCAACCGAGATTTACCTGGAGGTTGGCTCCATCCAAATCTTGATGGAACGTTCCTAGTGAAACCATGCGCGATCCTACACCGCGGAGAGCTCCAGCTGGAACCATTTGCTGCCAGGACATTGTCGCAAGCATGTCTTGCCACGTGCCCACGGCTGCATCTCTACCTGCGCCGACGAGGTCACGCAGTTTGAGCACAGCACTCGCCACAGGGTCGGCGGCTTCGCTGAGCAAGCGCAATGTTACGCGGCTCAGGATGCCTTCGTCCGTTGGCGAAAGCTCAACAAATTGCGATGCGTTCCACATAGCTCTGTCGAAGGCTGTGTCTTCGCCAGGTAGTGGTAAGTTATCGCCATGACGCTGAAAAAATTTCTGCACGTCTTGTGCAATAGACACTTCGTCGTTGCCTTCGAGAATCTTTTTCAGTTCTTCAGTAGGGGTTTTCATGATCTGCTCCTAGATGCACGATTGATCTCGTTCCATTCGTTCCTTAAATGCCCGCAGAGTTCGAACGATTTTCTTATCGACTGTATCTATACTCTTCGCGTCCATTTTTAGACACGAAATCAGATCTTCTCTTTTATATCCTTGCACATACTTCAAAAGGAAGCAGGTGCGGTGGATTCCGGGCGGCAACTCATTCAAGACCTGGTCAATCAGGTCATTTAAAAGTGTCTTACTTGCAGGGTCGTTGTCCTGACGGGTCCCTGACATACCATATTCCCATCCGAAGATGTCATCAGCGCTCCGTCCGTCATCTTCATCAAATAATGAGTCTAAAGAGGTTGTACGCCACTGGTTGCTTGGCCCCTCATCCTCTACAAAAGTCTTTCCAGGCGCATAGGTGCTGACTTTGACGGCTTGCCCCTCGAAATCAGCTTCGCCCTGGCTGTAGACTTTTTCAGTCCGTCGTTCGGCAGCAGCGACACTGGGGTCTGTCCGTTTCTTAAGAATGACCTTGTGATAGCGCTCTAAATTCTGCGCTATAGCTTTGTTGCAGGCGCCCAGGCAATAAAGAGCCAGCTTGGCGTCAGGGTGCGATGGGTCAAAATGCTTAATTACCAACACCAGAGCGGTTTGAAGGATATCTTCAACGTCTTCATCAGTGGCCAGACGGGCGCGCGAACGAATGTAGCGCATCATGCGCTGTGGATTGAAGTCCATCTCCCCTTTCAGGAATTTGCGAGCTTCTTTATCGTTCATTCGCTTTTTGGCCTTTCGTGCAATGCCGTAGCCCCGTTACGAGTTATGCCACGCCAAAGCCCAGATAAATGGAAGCCAGTCCGATCGTATATATACGTTTGCAGCAGTTTTTGCAATTTCACAGTGGAAATTTTCGCCCAATGTTCTGATCGAGTTCATATTAACAAATCAAAAGGCGAGATAAACGCTTTCTTTGCTGCTTGCGCCAAGAAGATCGCCAGACAACTTAATGCTGAATTTCTCTGAAGCATTAAGTCTATGATTACAGCTCAATTAAGGCGAGTTGCTCGGGTAAAATTGATTGATAAAATTGCAAACCGAGGGCAAGTCAAGAAGCGCCTCGAACTTTGCGAGCATTCGGCTCAAGAATTGAGTCCTACCTAACTATTAGAGAAGGAATGAGCACAATTCAGCTAAGAGAACGAAGAAGGCATCAAAAGTCTCGCGCCAAGCGAGCCAGCTTAGCGAGCTTGTCCCAAGAGATCATAGGAAATATCTATCAGGCAATAACCGGAAACGTTCATATTCCGGCACATTTTGTCAGGCGCGCTCTGGCTAATGGATTGCCGGCAGACGAGCTTCAGCACGCTATTCGCAGCGCCCGCACGACGCGTTCGCTGCCAGATTACTTTCTGGCGGCATCTGAGCAAAAGCTCGAACGCGCTCTTTACTGGGAGGAGCTTGGTCTCAGACCGCGTGCGAAAGAACTGTATTTAGAGTCGAGCCTCTGGGCGATTTATGCCGAGCTGCTTTGCGAGGAAGAAGAGAAACGCCAGCTGATTTGGCAAAAATATCGCGAGAGTTACAAAAGGGCTGCGCCGTTTTTCACGCACCCAGCGGAAGAAGTGAATATTCATTATATGGCTTCAATGCTGGAAGGATATTTCAGACTGCCAGCAAATGTCGAAGATGAACCATTCGCCAAGCGTCCTGTTGTTGTAATTTTGAATGGATTGTTCTCGCCGAAAGAAGAGCTGCACTATCTGGAAAACTCCTTTCTTTCGCAGGGCTTTGCTACTTTGTCGATGGATTACCCGGGAGTTCTGCAGCACAGTGCTCAAGTGCCATCTAGTTTTGATGTGAAAGAACTGGGCAATTCCATTTTCCATTTCTTGTCCACACGTATTGAAGTAGATTGCTCACGCATTTCGCTTTATGGTCAAAGTGTCGGCGGCAGAATGGCGATTTACATGGCACTGTCCTATCCCGAGCGCTTTGCTTCAATAGTAAGCATGTCAACGCCTTTAGATTTGCTTGGAGAACTAGACAAAGTCGCGCCGATTTACGGACGCGAGCATATGATTTCTTCAATTGCTGCACGCAGTTCATTGCACGAGATTGCGCTGCATACAGAAATTGAAGAACAGGTGCGACACATTGAAGCACCACTGCTGGTGCTCGGTGGTGGCAAAGATAGAATTAGCACAGCAGATCAAAGCAGACAGATTTTCGACGACGCACTCTCGGCAGACAAGAAGCTAATTCTCTGCCCTGGAGCTGGTCACTGCTTATACGAAATGATGCCAAGCCTGCGATACGAAATCGCACAATGGATAAAACAACGCTCTAGCGTCGAATCCGTTCAATAAACTGTACGGACGACGCCATGCGTCGCCCGGAACTTAGATCCGGATTCGTTCTAAACGGCAGGGCGACGCATGGCGTCGCCCCTACAAAAAACGCAGCTTGCATGGATGCGAGCTGCGTCTTTAGTTGATATTGCTGACGGATTATTTGACGTGTTCGATTACAACGCTCTTCATAACAACATCTTGCATTGGTTTGTCTCTTGGGCCGACTTTGGTCGAGCCAATTTTCTTGACTACATCCATGCCGCTAACAACTTCACCGAAAACGGCGTGCTTGTTGTCGAGGTGTGGGGTTGGTCCTAGTGTTACAAAGAACTGGCTGCCATTGGTGTTTGGCCCTGAGTTTGCCATCGACAAAATTCCAGCCTTGCTGTGACGCAGACTTGGGTGGAATTCATCAGCAAATTTGTAACCTGGTCCGCCCATACCGTTGCCCATCGGGCAACCACCTTGAATCATGAAACCATCAATAACTCTGTGGAAAATGAGTCCATTGTAGAATGGCTTCTTGACTGGCTTGTTTGTAGTTGGGTCGATCCAGTCTTTGGTTCCTTCAGCCAATCCAACAAAGTTTGCCACTGTGTTTGGCACTTCTTTGTCGAACAATTTGGCGGTGAAATCACCGAGTGTCGTGTGGAAAACGGCATAGGTGCCGGGTTTCTTTGATTCAGCTTCGCTTGCCATTGGATTACCTATCATCATACTTGTGGAGGCGACTAAGCTTATCATTCCCAGGAGGACTGTTCGACGTTTGAAAAGCATGTGTTGCTCCTTTTTCCAAAAAACCTATTACGCCAATTAGATATTGAAAATGCTACCACATTGGCCCACCCGGCTGCGCTGTTATGCGATGGCGGCGCTTGAGCTGACAATGCTCGGCACTGCCCGATCTCAAGTGACATCATCGGTCCGCTGCACATCCGACGCTATGCGTAACCTTGCAGGTGAGTTAACTCACAACGTTGTAGGGGCGACTCCATGGATACTGCTGGCGAACTAAAATGGAGCCGAATCAAGTTCGATGATTTGAGCTAAGAGCGTTCCACCTGGGGGCGCAGGCATCCTTGCCTGCTTCTTCGCCAATAGCTTCCCGAAGCAGGCTGGAAGCCTGCGCCCCCAGGGCTGCCGCCCTTCAAGCTAGAGTCCATATTGTGCCGGCTTCGCTAAACTTTCGAGTTCGCCAGCAGTATCCATGGCGTCGCCCCTACAATCCCAGGCGGAACACCGTCACTGCTCAGATGACGGACATGAACTGTCCAAGCGACGCCATGCGCCGCCGAGCCAGATGAATTTATACGGCTAATTTGGTGCGCTGGGGTTGGGATTGTGAAGATGAATCAGTCGCGATAATCGTGAATACGTTGCTTAGATCTTCTGCAATTGTCATTACTTGTGGAGTGATTTCACCTATTACGGGATTGGCACCGTTGCTGGTCGACATCAGCAGCATGCTAAGAGGCTTAAGCAAATCATCCAGCTGTCGCATTACGATCGGATCGTAAGAATGATGCGAATCAATCAACAATCCGTCTACGTTCCCGCAATTACTTTCAGGCGCCGAGACTCTATCAGAATCACAATAGTGAGCAACGGCGCTTTGAATTGGGACAGTGAGCGGATTTGACCATTCGACTATTTCGAACTGCGACCCGTATTGCGACTGCCAATCAGTCATCGCAACCTGGTCTGCTGAGCTGTACATCAACGCTATCAATTTGAGTTTGTTTTTCATTTTCCTATCTTCACATCGATTGTCTTTGATAAATTCGGGAGCAAAATTTGAAATGATGCACCCGACATTCATCAAATTTGGGTGCCATCTCCAAGTGACTCGATGCGACGGCGGACGTTTTGAAGTGCCTTCTTAACGGAGGCAGTGCCAGTGCTGCCTGGTGACACTTTCGATGCAATAGACATTTTGGGATCAAACAAATCAAAAACATCTGCTTCAAATTGTGCAGCGAAGTTTTTGTATTCACTTAAGGGTAATGATTGTAGTGGGACGCCAATCTCACGTGAATGTGATACCAACTCAGACACAGCCTCATGAGCTTGTCTAAATGGCACAGCTTTTTTCACAAGATATTCAGCCAAATCTGTGGCAGCCAAGTACGGGTCGCTTGCTGCTTCTAACATGACTTCCTTTTGCACAGCCATCGCTTCAATTGCAACGCCCATCACTTCCAATGCATCTGCGACAGTGGCAGCTGCATGAATAACAGGTGGCTTGGTTTCTTGCAGGTCTCTGTTATAACCAAGCGGCAAAGCTTTCAAAGTCATCAGTATATTGACGAGGTCTCCGGCAACTGAGCCGGCTTTACCTCTAACTAATTCCACAGGGTCTGGATTTTTTTTGTTGGGCATCAAACTAGAAGCAGTGCTGACATTGTCGCCAAATTTGACGAAATTGAATTCGCTGCTTGCCCAAATGATGAAAGTTTCTGCCATTTGCGATAGATGTGTTGAAGTTATGCAGCATGCTGCAAGAAACTCAACCGCAAAATCACGGTCGCTAACTGCATCCAGAGAATTGGCAAAAGTCTTGTTGAAACCTGCAAGCTTGGCGCTGAGCTGTGGCTCAATCGGCAAAGCAGACCCAGCAAGTGCTGCTGCACCCAGAGGAGAAACTTTAGTCCGCTTCAAACAATCGGCAAATCGATCGTAATCGCGACCAAGCATCTCAACGAAAGCGTGCATTGCATGAGCAAAGAGAACGGGCTGCGCTCTTTGAAGATGTGTGTAACCAGGCATCAAAGCTTCTTCATTCTTTTCTGCCGATTCCACCAATTTCAATTGCAACGAGAGAATGCCTTTGGCAATTTCTTCGATTTTGCTTGCGGTAAAAAGCCTGGTATCAAGCGCAACTTGATCGTTCCTGCTGCGTGCGGTATGAAGTTTTGCAGCAGCCGCACCAATTTTGGCTTCAAGCTGTTTTTCCACATTCATATGCACGTCTTCGAATTCGACTTTCAATTCGAGCTTGCCGCTTGCAAATTCTTCAGAGAGCTCTTTCAAACCGGCACAAATCGCCGCCGCTTCTGCTTCGCTAATCAAGCCAGTTTTCGCTAGCATCTCTGCGTGAGCAAGACTGCCTTTGATGTCGGACTGAATCAACTCAGCATCGGCATCAATTGAATTGACGAATTTCGAAACAGCGGGATCAAGCTCCTGCTTGAACGCCTTTCTTAATACTTTCATTTGTCTTGCTCCAATTAGATAGTCTGAGTGCATTGATGTTGATGAATCCGCCCGAGTCTGCAGGCGAGAACGCAGTCATATCGTCAAAGCTGGATAGCTTGTGTTGATAGAGTGAAACAGGAGCCTTCCTGCCAAGGACGGTGACATGGCCCTTATACAATTTCAACTTTGCAGTGCCGGTGACAGGCGCTTGCATTTCATTGATGGTAGAACGCAATATCTTCGCTTCTGGGGCAAACCAATATCCGTTGTAAGCCAGTTGTGCAAACTTCAAAGACAACTCTTGCTGCCAGTGCGCAACTTCCTTGTCCAGGGTGATTGACTCGATTGCATGATGCGCTTGCATCAAAACCGTCACGCCTGGTGTTTCGTAAACACCCCTAGACTTAATACCAATGTATCTGTTTTCTACAAGGTCAATGCGCCCAACACCATGCTCGGCTGCAATTGCATTTAGCTTCACAAGCAAAGCGAGCGGGTCTAACTTCTCACCATTCAGCGACACCGGAATACCGGCTTGGAAATCGATGGTGATCGTCTCCGCTTTGTCGGGAGCTTGCTCTGGTGACTTTGTCCACAAGAACATATCGGCAGGTGGCTCAGCCCACGGGTCTTCAAGAATGCCGCCTTCATAGCTAATGTGCATCAAATTTGCATCCATCGAATAAGGCTTATCCTTGGTTACAGGCAACGGAATACCATGCTTTTCTGCGTAAGCGAAAAGATCCTGCCTGCCGTTGAATGACCATGTCCGCCAGGGAGCAATAATTTCAAGCTGAGGAGCAAGAGATTTGACCGCGAATTCGAATCTTACCTGGTCATTGCCTTTGCCGGTGCTTCCATGGGCGATGGCATCGCAGCCCTCTTTCAATGCGGCTTCAACCATACCTGATGCAATGCATGGTCTTGCAAGAGCAGTACCCATCAAATAAACGGATTCATAATGCGCACCAGCTTTGACTGATTGAAAGATGTATTCTTCAACGAATTCTTTTTTCAAATCATCAACAATGCATTTTTCTGCGCCGGTTTTGATAGCTTTAGCCTTCACAGCTTCAAAATCTTCAACCTGTCCAACATCGGCACAATAAGCCACAACCGGCACGTTGTATGTTTCTTTTAGCCAGGTAAGAATCACCGAGGTATCCAAACCACCGCTGTATGCTAGCAAAATCTTTTTCATTTCAATATTCCTTTTAAGTCGTCAAAATTTGGGGTTTAGAGTATCAGAGCCAAAATAGCTTTTTGAGCATGCAAGCGGTTTTCAGCCTGGTCAAAAATTACTGATTGCGGTCCGTCTATAACTTCCGCAGTGATTTCACAGCCGCGGTGCGCAGGCAAGCAGTGCATTACGATGGCGTCTGGCGATGCAAGCTTCACAAGTTTGGCATCAACCTGGTACGCAGCAAACGCCTTTTCCTTGATTTCAGCTTCGGCTTCTTGACCCATCGACACCCACGTGTCGGTGTAGATTACATGTGCACCTTTCACGGCTTCCGCAGGGTCGTGCGTGAGAGTCAAGCTTCCGCCACTGACACCAGCTTCATTTTCGGTGAGATTCCAGACCGACTCTTCCGGCATGTATTCAGTCGGGCAAGCAATAACACACTCAGCACCAAACTTTGCTGCAGCTAAGAGCAATGAGTTTGAGACATTATTGGGGTCACCAATATACGCAATTTTCAAACCAGCGAGACTGCCGAGGTGTTCTTTTATGGTGAGCAAATCAGCAAGCGCCTGGCACGGGTGCTCAGTATCACTTAGACCATTTATCACAGGAATCTCGGCATTGTCAGCCAGTTCTGTCACTGTGGTATGCGAGAAAGTTCTTGCCATGATGCAGTCAACCCATCTGTTGAGATTGTGTGCTACATCAGAAATCGACTCTCTAATTCCCAGCGGTCCATCAAGAAAAATGGCGTGACCACCAAGCTGCTTCATGCCGACTTCAAATGTAACTCTCGTCCGCAAAGACGGCTTCTCGAAAAGCATCGCCAGGGTCTGCCCCTTGCACAACAATGCTTGTGCATCGTCGTTGATATGGGCTTTCAAAAGCTCTGCAGTATCGAGCAACAATGACAATTCATTCTTGCTTAATTCAGCGATGCCCAGAATATCTTTTCCGCGCAGCGAAGTTTCACCCATGATTTTCAAAACCGGTGACACTGCGGCCGGCTTCAAAACTGTGGACTTAGCCTTTCTTTTTGTGTGGCTTAGCAAACTTGCTGCGCTTTTCATGACTCTAACTCCTAATCCTAAATTTTGTAATTACAAAGAGTCTGGGCTCTCAATTAGTGAACCGATAGACTTCGGATAAGTCACGGCTTTCAACAATGCGTGTTCGATATTTCCATCGATGATTTGTACTGCGGCAACTCCGCCATGCAAGGCTTGAACGCAGCTTTCCAACTTTGGCAACATGCCGCCATGAATTGCGACGACAGATGAACCAGCCAACATTTTTTCGGCATCGGACAATGTAACGTAGCTGATGAGGCTGCTGGGATCTTTAGGGTCTGCAAGCAAACCAGGAACATCGGTGATGTTTACAAGTTTGTTGGCTCCAAGTGCCTTTGCAACAGCAAGAGCAGCTGTGTCTGCATTTATGTTGTAGACACTGCCATCTTCACCAAGTCCAAGCGGTGCAATAACTGGCACGGCACCTTTGGCAAAAGTCTGATTCAACTTATTGATATCGGTGCTAACGATGTTGCCCACAAAACCGAGGTCGATCGGCTCGTTTTCAATGCCCTTCAAATAGAGCTTTTCTGCAACAAACATGGCATTGCTGCTCGGTTTGAATCCATCAGCCGGAAGACCAGCAGCAGAAATTTTTTCGACGATAAGGTCGTTAATCGAAGAAATAACTTCATCGACAATCGCTAGCGTTTCGGCGTCAGTAACTCTCAATCCTTGCACTTTCAACGGTGCTTTGCTGAGTGAGGCAAGCTTTTCGTTGATTGCGGGGCCGCCGCCGTGCACAATTGCAATCGACACGCCACTTTTAGCGAGCATTTGAACATCTTCAACAAAGCTGTTGAGCAATTCTTCTTTTTGCAAAACGCTACCGCCAAGCTTGGCGACTACTGTAGTTCCTGAAATTGTTGGTTTATCTAGAAGATTCACGGTCTTGCTCCAATATTTTTGCGGGTAAACAATGTCGGGGGTGATTACAAACTAAGTCCTATAGGCACCATTTATTCGAACGTATTCATAAGAGAGATCGCAGCCCCAGGCGGTTGCTTTGGACAAGCCGTCATTGAGGTCAATCAAAACTTCTATGTCTTTTTTGGTCATCACTTGCGTTGCATGTGATTCGCTAAATTTGCACGGCTCGCCAGCAGTCAGCAGAGAGAGCTTTCCACCATCGCTGTTAAGTTCAACCGAAACTTTCGACGGGTCAAAATCAACACCGCCATAGCCTAATGCAGCTACGATTCTGCCCCAATTTGCATCTTCGCCGAACATTGCTGTCTTAACCAGATTGGATGCAACAACTGATTTAGAAAGCTTTTGAGCTTCTTCAATATTCTTACTACCCTTAACTGTTACGGTTAGCAACTTGGTTGCGCCTTCGCCATCTCTGGCTATGCATTTTGCAAGGTAAGTATTCACTGATGAAAGAGCATTGACGAACACGTCCCAATCAGCGCTTCCTTCCACAATTTCGGCAGCACCAGCGACACCGTTCGCCATGACAGCAACCATGTCGTTGGTGCTTGTGTCACCATCAACAGAAATCATGTTGTATGTAGTTTGTACTGATGCAATTAACGCTTTGTGCAAAAGTTGCTTTGAAATAGTAAGGTCTGTCACAACAAAAGCGAGCATAGTCGCCATGTTTGGATGAATCATTCCAGAGCCTTTTGCTATGCCGGAAATTGTGACCATCTTGCCGCCAATTTCTGTTTGAACTGAGCATGTTTTCATAAACAGGTCGGTGGTCATGATTGCTTCGGCGGCGTTAATTGCGCCAGAGACATCAGCAGTCAACTGAGGCGCGACAAACTCGATGCCAGATTCCACTTTCTCGATTGGCATTGGCACACCGATAATGCCGGTAGAGGCGATGAGAATTTCGCCAGGGTCGGCGCCGAGACACTCGGCGGTTTTGGCAGCCATCTTCCAGGCAGCTTCAACCCCGGCAGCACCAGTGCAGGCATTTGCGTTGCCACTATTGATGACGATAGCTTTAGCCTTTTTGCCTGAAGCATCAACCTTTTGGCACCAGGTAATAGGCGCGGCTTTGACTACATTTGTTGTAAACGCAGCAGCGAACTCAGCACCTTCATCGCTTACGATAAGCGCAAGGTCTTTCTTTTGCTTTTTGAGACCGATATGAGCGCCAGCTGCCTTGTAGCCCATCGGCATTAGAAATTCGTTTGAAACATCCATCACTTTACCCTCGAATCGCGAGAAATAAAAAACCCCGAGTCATTTAACTGGACTCGGGGCTGGATGCTAGAAGTGCAAAACCGTTAGTGCCCCGAGTCCTTCATACGAACGCGGCGGCTACGGCGATTGGTGTTGGCTAATGTGCTGAAAGAGTACATTTTAGAATTTGCCTTCACAGGAGAGGAGAGAAGATTACGATCGCTGGAAGCATTTGTCAAACTATTTCTCGATCTTCACCATTACACTCGCAACATTTCCTTAACTATTCCCGAAACCCTTCCCCCACAGACCTTCCCCCAGCACGCCCCAACTAAAGGAGTGCCAGCCCTGGGAGCGCATGCTTCCAGCCTGCTTCTACGCCAAGAACTCTTCAGTCTTTTACTGAAGGTCCTCATAGCGATTTTCGAAGCGGACTGGAAGCCTGCGCCCCAGGGGGACAGAGTGGAGTTCGTTTAGAAGACGGGACTTGTATCGTAAAACGAGAGTCCAAGCTTCGTCTCTAAGGAAAAACAGGAACGTGAGTAAGCCCAGTGCGTTCGTCGTGTCCGTACATCAAATTCATGTTTTGGACTGCCTGTCCTGCTGCACCTTTCAGCAAGTTGTCCAGCGCAGCGATAACGATGACTCGCCCCGTTCGTTTATCAACTCTGAAGCTAATGTCGCAAAAATTTGAGCCTTCAACCCACCTTGTCTCAGGCAATAAATCTTCAGTGTGATCATACAAACGAATGAAAGCACAGTCATCATATACCTGACTGAATGCGGCTTTGACCGCATCTGCATCAACCTCCGGCAGTAGAGATGCATAGGCAGTAACAAGTATTCCTCTATTCATTGGAATCAAATGCGGCGTAAAGTTTATCGTTATTGATTGCCCGCTTTGCCTGGACAATTCCTGTTCGATTTCCGGCGTGTGCCGATGAGTAGTGACTCCGTATGCTTTAATACTTTCATTGCACTCATTGAAATGCGTGCCCAAAGTCGCACCACGTCCGGCACCCGACACTCCAGATTTTGCATCAACAATAATTGAGTCAGGCGAAATCAATTTTGATTTCAGCAAAGGAGTTAAAGCAAGTATGCTACATGTAGCATAGCAACCTGGATTTGCTATCAATGGCGACTTTGCAATGGCTGCTTGATTGAGCTCGCAAAGCCCGTATGTTGAAATCGGAAGCAATTTTGGCGAAGCATGATCAAGGTGATACCATTCTTTGTATTGAACTGGGTCTTCAAGCCTGAAATCAGCGCCAAGGTCGATGACTTTGGCAGTTTGAAGCACATCTGTAGTGACCATACTTGCGGCTTCACCATGCGGCAATGCCAGAAAAATCAGCTCAGCGCGTTTTGCCAGCTCAGCAACGCTTAAATCTTCGCAAACAATGGAAACTTGTCTTCGCAAATTTGGAAAAACATCGGACAAACGTTTGCCCACATAGCTGCGAGACGTGACAGCCACAAGCTCTGCATTGGGGTGATGCACGAGCAAACGCACAAGCTCTTGCCCGGTGTATCCTGTAGCACCGACAACCGCAACTTTGATTTTATTTTCCATGTCACTCTCAAAATTCACAATAGAAGAACACAATCATACATGCTTTCACTAATTGCAATCAGCAGGCATGTGAATTGTGCGTTTGCCACCATTTGCCGTAGCCCAATTTTGAATTTTATTCTCAAGCTCCGCAGTAGCAGCTTGCGGCGACACAAACCATCCATAATGAGCCAGTGTCTTAGGGTTAGAATCGTTAAGCGTTAAAAAGAGAATATCCTTTTCATGCCGGTGAGGATCTTTCGGCGTATAAAAGTAGGGGTCGCCTGGCCTATCGACTGCTGACATTTGGAGCTTGCCTTTTATTTTCTTGACCTTCAAATCATAGTCAATGCAACCATTAGACTTGTTGTTCAGCTCAATTTCAGACCCAACCGCAATTTTGACATTTGTGTTGTTGCGGAAGACCTTTGTAATCCTAAACGATTGCTTGCGACAATCAAAAGAAAGTGAGGTTGTAACAACAGTCTCACCCTCTTTGAGGTCATCATATTGAACCTTGCCTTCTTCAGCCTCCAGAATCACCGGAGCTTTTGCAATAGCCTCAGCTAAATCTGTCTGCGCCACGGGTTTAGAATAAGCGGTCGCCTCTAAAGTCCAACAAATCATCAATAACGAAAACTGGATTTTCATCTTTATCCGAAGTCCTTTGGCCGACTGATCAAAATTGATTTCACCGATACTGAATAATTATGCACCCGGAGACTGTATATCAAACACGCTAACTCAGGTGTATTGACACATCAGCATTCAGTAAGAATGCAACTATATTATTTCAAGTCGAAAGATTCAGGGTTGATTCTTAGGCTGGTTTACTGACGAAAACGGGTCAACAAAGCTTGCCTTTTATGCAAGTTTGGGGATTGTTGAAACCGGTTCAACGTTTCAGGAGAACCAGTTTTATGAACGACATTAACGACCAAATTACTAAAAAAACACCAGCAGATAACACAAGCCAAGAAGCTTATGCAAGCCTTCATCAAGAAGCTTACGCAGAGCCCAGCCGAAATAATTCGCCCAGCAGCAAAGCCGAGGCACCCAGCCCCAGCAGCGCAAAAACAGAGTCCGGCAATGAAAAGAAGGACAAAAACGGCCTGCCAGATTTGAGCTTGCAAGGTCTCGACGAAGACGACTTGAAAGATGCTCTTGAGCATCAAAAGAACATGACTAAAGCAACAGACCTGGCGAAACCACACCTTGATGAAGCATTGAAGATGCTCAAGGATGGTGACTTCAAAGGATTGATGAATTTAGCTCAGGAGCTAAACAAGAAAAGCAGCTACGGAGACATCGGCCTTGCCAAATTAATGACAGAAAAAACAGGACTGTCATTCAGCTTTCAAGGTGGCGGAAAAGGTGGGCTAGACATCTCGTTTGATTACAGAGGCTTTGATAAGAATGCTGTAGATATGATTCAAGAGTGGAAAGGAGTTCGTGTTTCGGCAGACGGCAAAATCGAAAGTGCCTATCAGCGAAAGCAGGGCGGTTATTTTGGTATAGATAGAAATGAGCCGATTGATGTTGAGCAGGCTTCGAAACAGATGTACGAAATCATGGCCAAGAAAGCAAAGGAGAAAGACTAATCAGGGCATGCACACTCAGAGCATGAGGCAGCCAGATTTCAGCTTCAGAAGATACAAAGAAGATATACTGTCCGGATTCTATTCCTTGGAGGGTGTTATGTCTGAAGCCGAATACGATGTAAAGTTCCACATCGCACAGCTTGAAGCCAGCAACGAAGAACTTCTAAAACGCCTGGTTAGACTTACCAAAGCAACCAACAATATTTTCGAAGCTTGTTCGCGAATTGCATACAAAGTTTCTCCAGACGATCAAGGTCTACAAACTGCTCTGAATAAGGCAATGCAAGAACTAACATAGTTCTATCGACAAGCAGCGCAGTTCATGCCGAATTGCGCTGCATAGTCATTTTCAGCCACTCATTAGCAAGTTCGCCAATGACAAAACTTCGCGCATTCACGCAGCACAGAACGACGCGAAATACAGCCCAGAAAGGAGAAATGCATGACAGGGAAAATTGCACTCATAACCGGAGCAAATAAAGGAATAGGCAAAGAAATTGCCAGACAGCTCGGCAAGAAGGGCTTTAAAGTTTTGCTTGGCAGCAGAGATGAAGGGCGAGGCGAGGAAGCCGCCAAAGAACTAAAAGCAGAAGGTGTCGATGCCGAGGTGATAAAACTCGAAGTTAGCGATCCTGCTTCAATAAAGAAAGCTGTAGACTCCATAGCAAAGAAATATGATCATCTAGATGTACTCGTAAACAATGCCGGTATCTTGCTTGACAGAAGCACCGATTTTACAGAAGCATCAGCAGATGACTTCGAAAAGACGATGCAAACAAACGTTTACGGACCTTTGAGACTCATGCAAGCTGCAACACCACTGCTCGAAAAATCGAAAGCAGGAAGAATAGTAAACGTGTCGAGTTCACTCGGTTCTTTGAGCAAAGCGAGCGACCCGGCATCTGGCTTTGCAGAATTCTTGTACGTGGCATACAACTGTTCTAAAGCTGCGCTCAACATGCTCACTATTGTTAGTGCAGCGTCGCTTAGCAAAAAAAGCATCAAGGTCAATTCTGTTTGTCCAGGTTATGTCGCAACCGATATCAACGACAACAAGGGATTTAGAACAGTTGAGCAAGGTGCTGCAATTGCAGTAAAAATGGCATGCCTTGATGAAGACGGACCAACGGGCGGTTACTTCAATGATGAAGGCAGCATTACCTGGTAAAAATTATTTTGCTGCACTGCTTAGCTTTGCATTGAGCTCATCACTATACTTTTGCGGCGAAACAAACCAACCATAGTGCTCGAATAATTTCGGGTCTGCTTCATTTGGAGCAAGGAAAAGAATTTCTTTTTCGTGCGTATTTTTTACTTCAACCGAATCAAAGTGTGAGCGCTGCTTTTCTGTGATGTTGGTTATTTCAAGTTTTCCATTCAATTTTTTGACCGATATCGAGTAGTTTATACAACCGTTCGACTTCCGGTTTACTTCAATTTCCATGCCCTCTTTTAACTTGAGGGCTGTCTTGTTTCTGTAGACTTTTAGAATTTTGAATGTTTGTTTTCGGCTATCGAAAGCAAGACTTTCAGTTTTCACCTCTTCGCCTTCTTTAAGATCGTCATATTGCTGCTTGCCGGCTTCTACTAAGACTGCAGCAGGTGCAAGGCGAAGAGCCTCATCTAGAGTAGTACGGGCTACGGGTTCAGAATTTGCCGGCACGAGCGAAGCGAGAGTCAAGAACATCGCTAAAACTAGTTTTTTCATCGATAGGCTCCTTACCGCAATTCTGTATGCAAATCTAAGCTTCCCTGTGTCACCACTTCATCGCCTTCTTTAAGACCAGCAGCTACTTCATAATATTCTTCAGTATCGGCGCCCAGGTCTACGTGGTGTTCTCGATATTGACCGCCCTCTTTCACAATAACAAATTTCTTGCCATTGTGCTCCCTCACGGCCGACTTTGGCACAGCAAGCACCGCCCGCGGTGGCGCCTCAAGATATACTTCAGCAGACATGTTAACTTTCAACTTGCGCGATTTATTGTCTAAACTGCCTGTTACCGAAACTGTACGCGTAGCAGGGTCTACTGTGTCACTGATACTACTAACCTTAGCGGTGAAGAACTCATCTGGATAACTTGGCACTTTCACTTTCAACATACTGCCGACCTTAATGCCACTCAAATCAACCTCTGGCAACCCAGCAACCACATTTAGCGTCGATAAATCTGTGATTACGAACGCATGCTTCCCTGGCGTGGTGCGCTCTCCCACCGATATATCTACGTGCGTAATGACGCCAGACACGCGGGCGCGAATAGGTAAACTGAGGACAATTTTTCCACTGTCTAGTATTTTCTTGATGACATCGTCGGTAAGCCCGTCAAGCTCAAGGCGCTGTTTTAGCGTATTGAGATGTTGCAACTCTCTTAGCGTTTCGGCTTCAGCAAGTTGGAGTTCGCGCTTTATCAATGCTTTGTTGTTATACAAACTTTCTTCACGCAACATTTGCGAATGAGCTTCATTTGTATCCAGCCTGGCTTTTTCGAGGGTAGCCTGAGCGGCAACATAATCTCTTTCCGCAGCAATTTTCTCTTTGTGCAATCCTTCAACACGCTTAAACTCAGACTCTGCTTGGCCAAGGTGAACTTTGCTTTGCTCATAACGAGTCTTAGCTTCAATCAAAGCTTTCGGTCTTTGCACATTTTCATTGTAAACCTGCTTTTCTCTTTCTTCATGCGCTTCGGCAATGCGCAATTTTGATTTCGCCTCGATTAATTCAGCTTGCAGACTGCTGATTTCGTGACTATCAATCAAGCAGAGAATAGTGCCAGGTTGCACCTCGTCACCAACCTTGACGTTTAATTCAAGTACCCGTCCTTCGAAGCGAGGGCTCACTTCAGCTTCTTTATGCGGCTCAGGACGTATTTGTCCATGAATGTGCATACTCGCTCCCAGAACCCGTTTGCTGATTGGCTCCGTCTTTACCTCAACCTTTTGAGTTTCATTTGGAGTAGCCGGATTAGGCTGACTTTGATTATGAGCGTTTGAAACATTGGAGGGCTTATTACAAGCACTCACAGAAAAAGCGGTTAAGAGCAACAGCACGGCGACTCGCACTGAAGTTGACATCATTGCAGATGCCTCAGTGAATATTGAATTCCTGGTGGAGATCACCATACGTTCTGATCTACAATCACTCGGTATACTAAACGTTGCTCACCTGAGCACGTTTGCTAACACAGCTAAGAATAGCAGAGACGTACTGCTGCTAACGAATTGGAGACATAGTCATGAGGCTGGACAAGTGGCTCAAACTGTCAAGAGTTATTAAACGCCGTACAATGGCGCAAATGGCCTGCGACCAGGGAAGAGTCTTTGTAAACGACAGGACGGCAAAATCCAGTACAACTCTACACGTAGGCGATCGAATTCACATCGAACTTGGCACGCGAGCACTGACACTCTCGGTCGCAGAGTTGCCGCTCAAAGCGCCGCCGGCCCAAGACGCAAGTAAATTGTTCAATGTAATAGAAGAAATTCGCAGACCGAGAGACGACGCTGAATTCAAAGACGACGCATGGGAATAGCTGAGCAATGTACAACAACTTACAAAAGACAATCATCCTACTGAGCGCTCTCAGTCTTGTGCTTGCAGGAAGCAATGCAAATGCAGGCAAGCCGAAAGCAGCGACAGGTCCGCGGCAATACATTTTCAGCCGTTCAACCACGCAAAGTAGATCAGAGGTACTCGGACTTGCCGGAGTTTCCGCATACGTTAATTTCCCTGACGGAAGTCAAAAACGCGGCATTTATGTAACCCAAGCCTCGGCAAGATCTTCCGCTCTCGAGATGGGCTTAAGACCGGGAACCGTCCTCGTTTCCATTGACGGCAATATCACCGAAAATCCAAGCAGTTTAGACCGAATTTTAGGAGACAAAAGTGGCTTCAACTACAGCTACGTAAAGATGGTTGGCGGTTTGCCAAAGATTTACAGTTCACGTTCGGTGGTAAACGCCTCGGGTAATGGCGCAGGCGGCGGCGGTGGCGGCACCCAAACTGCAAACGGAAACGGTTTGCCGGTTGATGATAAAACTCCATTGAGCCAATTAGAATCACAAATGGAACAGTTGATAAATAAAGACCGACAGAGCGAAGGCAAGCCAACAATTTCAGTCAACAGCAGAATGGAAAGCCTTGCGCGCAATTATGCCGAATACTTGCTCAGTCATGGCGAATTTGCGCACGTAGACAAACGCGGCTTAGACCCAATGGATCGTTTTCATGCCGCCGGAATGAAAGGCGGCAACGCAGAAAATCTCGCCTTCCAATCTCGCGGTTTCAAAACAGACAGCCAGTGCGTAATCGATGCGGAAAAAGCATTTATGCGCGAGCCTCCAAATCAACACAATCACCGCTGGAATATTCTCTGGGATGAAGCAAAATCATTCGGCGTCGGAATGGCGCGAAATAAGAACACACTGATGATGGTGCAAGAATTCACTGACGGAAATCCCTAAAAACATCGAGCAATGAAAACAAAATGGACGCAATTGACGATGTACTCGACCTTCTGAAAAACACGGGCGTCGAGTATTCGCAGGGTTTTTCAAATCACGGTCCGATGGCTTCGGAAGCCATGCTTACGTTAGGGCGAGCAGACCTTATTGTTAATTGGGCGGAACACTACAAACGTCGACTGCGAGAATTACCAAAAGGTAGCAATGAAATAACTGACGCAAACTGGAAAGAAGCAATAGGTCAAGCCAGTCGAGTCGCAGACTGGATAAATTATTTCAATCGGCAGCTTGCCGAAAAACCGTGGCAAGACGTTTTAAGCAAATGGATTCCACACCTATGTTCTGGTTTTATGGCAGGTTCTACCCATGGCTTTTTAAGAACAGCACACAACACACGCAGCCTATCGCGAGCAAGCACCCCTCAGCGCATTAATGAGCTAGCCGAGGGATTAGCTTATTGGGCAGCTTATTATCAAGCTCTACCAACGGCAGCGGAAGCACCCGGGAAGAATCTGCTCGTTTCAAAGGCAATCAAATTTTTGCATCCGGTTTCTGCAGAAGTTTTGGAGTCGCACCACTTCCATTTGATTAGAGAATCAACTTCGCTTTTAGACGAGGTAGATTCTTTTGACCAGGTTATCAATTTAGTTGACGCGAGCATTGATTATTCGACGTTTCTTTCAGACCTTAGTGCGACATTTGCAGCCTGTTATCTCAAAAATGCCACAAGCATCGGCCATGCAATTACAATGATTCACTGTGTCACAGCGCCAAGTGCCATTCGCTTAATTGCACCGCACGTCAACGAAGAATGCACCAGACAATTACTTCGTTATGCCTGGCAAACAGCTGCAGCACTTTATACAATTTACGGGCAGGAAGGTTTTTCACTTGCATGCAGTACTTTTGATGGAAAGTGGGATGACATCATCGAAAGAGCCATCGCTACAGGCGACGAGCACGCAGTAAAATTCACAGAAGCATGCCTGCGCGAACACAAAATCAACAGCAATCCAATTTTTCTTGCAGCAGCCTGCCACGCCACCAGGCTAATCGGAAAAGAACCTGTAAAACCCGAAAGCTCCAGGTGCTAGAGCACACTGGAACTTTCGGATTAGACCACTCATGCGAAAAACAAACTATTTTTGGCTTAGACCTTCGGCACTTCAATAGGCACACGTACCGGGCTGGTTTTCGGGAAGAATACATCTAACTCAGTGACACGCTCAGGAATTTTGAACCAGGCATAACCGTCGCCTGTTTGGCCGTTATTCCAATTTGCAGTGTCTACGTCATCAGAATAGGTTCTTTCTTCGTGACCAGCACCACCGATTGGTTCAAATCCAGAGCCAAGCATTGGGTCTTTAGCTTTTATATCAATTGCAGCAAATCGTGCATCACCAAAATATTTCACAGCACCAGTATTAGCGCCTATTTTCTTTAGTCGGTATTGAAGCACTACAACATTGTTTGTGCCAAACTCAGGCACATTGGCGCGTACACAACGAAGCACTTGCACAGTGAGATTAGTTGGATATCCAGTTAGCACCGTGGGTAGTGCCTGCTTCGCAGCAGCTGGAGCCTTCGCGACAGTTTTGTTGGCTGCTTCAGACGATGGAGCCATAAAGCTCATTGCAGATGCGGCTAATGCAATCGCGACCAAAACACTCTTGTTCATTTGACTAATCTCCGTTTGTACTAAGTTTCCGTCCCATGCTTATCACTACGGGACGGCAAAAACTTTTAGCCTCCTGACAACCAGGATTTAGTCTTTAATGTTCAAAAAGTAAAACACAAACATTTTCGGCGAGAATTCGGCCACGAGAACTGCAGGGGTGACGCCATGCTTCGCCCCTACAGACGAGGGTTAACTGTTTTGGGCGAATGCTTGGATTTGGCACGCTTTCGGGCTGGCAAGAACGTTCGAAAGATGCTGCGGGCAAGCGATGCAGTTGTTTACTGCTTTTTCAAATCTTCGATAGCTGGGACAAGGTGTTTCAAAACCTTATAGCCGCCGGTAAGACCAAGGTGGGCGGTATCCCAGTAGTCTGCTCGCTGGAAATCAGCGTTGTCGCCCAGGTCTAAGAATTTGACCCCAGGCTGATCTGCCATTTTGGCAAGGTCGTGGCGATAACGTGCGTAAAACTCAGCAGGCAACAAGCGCCTGTTTACGTCACTTAGAGGCATGTTGAGCAGAATCACTTTGATGCCGCGTTCACGCGAAACTTGCAAGAGGCGCTTCAGGAAGCCCATCTGTAAACTGAGGTCGCGCTCGGCAATATTCTTATAGCGACGAGCGTACTCTTGTTCGCTGCTGTCCCAGCGCTCTTTGATGCCACCGAATATCATAAATCCGGCGTTGGCAAAATTCGGCTTAGCGGGCTCAGGCTTATGTATGCCGCTAAATAGATAGAAACGCTCTACGACTTTGTTGAAGTCTTGCTGTAAGCGCCAGCGGTGACTGTAGAAGTAGCAAGCGCGGCTCATCACAAAATCAATCTTGTCCTGGAAGCCAGGCAAGTACAAATCGGCGTATGGCGCCAGATTATCGAGATTCACAAGACGCTTGAAAGTATTGGTAGCCATCGGAGATGACAGGTCATAATCGCTGAAATCACGCGGCGCAATGCCGTAAACAAGATATTCAGGCGCTTTGTCCTTCTTCAAATACTCGTTTACGTAAATGAAGGCATCAGAAACCATTTGGCCGAAGATGGCAAAACTGAACACGTGAGGATTATTAAAACCAGCCTTACGTAAATCATTTTCAAGAGCAACAGACCCATGGTGATGAAAAATGTCACCAACATGCTGCGGGTCACTTTGCTTATCCATTGACCAGAATGGATACATCATTAAAGAAGAACCCAGCAAAACGATATTAGGCTTCTGTGGTAACGAATTGAATGAATCTACAGTCAAATCGATTGAGCCAGTGCCGCGCCAGAGGTCTTTCGAGCGTTTTCCACTTTCAAGCCGCCAGAGACCAGCATTAAGCAAGCCAAATAGAATCAGGGCCCAAACTGCTGCCCGTTTCCAGGGAAACTTTGCGAGCCACCCACGCTGCGGAGCCTCGGGGTGTTCACGTAAAGGATGCTGCTTTTCTAGAATTGTTGGCAAGAAAGGAACCCGCTTGACAATGCCGTTTGTTAGCTCTTGTATTCTAAGCCGTTTCCATGTGCTCAGGCATTGCCAGGTATTAATCTTGAAGTGGAAATTTTCTTATGTCTTGCCGCAGGATCTATAAGGGCGACGCATGGGATGCTGCAGGCGAGCACCTAATTCCGCATGTTCGCTTGTAGGGGCGACGCCATGGTTACTGCTGGCGAACTCGAATGTTTAGCGAAGCTGGCACAATATGGACTCTAGCTTGAAGGGCGGCAGCCCTGGGGGCGCAGGCTTCC
>CAZJLR010000032.1:0-63568 GCA_964546815.1 uncultured Candidatus Obscuribacterales bacterium
GTAGCAGAGCAAAAGAATTGCCCCAATCGAACTAGTCTAAATTAGACTAGGCTGTGGCAGAGCAAAAGAATTGCCCTCAATCGAACTAGTCTAAATTAAACTAGGCTGTAGCAGAGCAAAAGAATTGCCCTCAATCGCTCTAGTCTAAATTAGACCAGGCTGTAGCAGATCAAGAGAATTGCCCCAATCGAACTAGTCTAAATTAGACTAGGCTGTAGCAGAGCAAAAGAATTGCCCCAATCGAACTAGTCTAAATTAGACTAGGCTGTAGCAGAGCAAAAGAATTGCCCCAATCGAACTAGTCTAAATTAGACTAGGCTGTAGCAGAGCAAAAGAATTGCCCCAATCGAACTAGTCTAAATTAGACTAGGCTGTGGCAGAGCAAAAGAATTGCCTTCAATCGATCTAGTCTAAATTAGACCAGGCTTTAGCAGAGCAAAAGAATTGCCCCCAATCGATCTAGTCTAAATTAGACTAGGCTGTAGCAGGGCAAAAGAATTGCCTTCAGTCGCTCTAGTCTAAATTAGACTAGGCTGTAGCAGAGCAAAAGAATTGCCTTCAATCAATCTAGTCTAAATTAGACCAGGCTGTAGCAGAGCAAAAGAATTGCCCTCAATCGCTCTAGTCTAAATTAGACTAGGCTGTAGCAGATCAAAAGAATTGCCCTCAATCGCTCTAGTCTAAATTAGACTAGGCTGTAGCAGATCAAAAGAATTGCCTTCAATTGCTCTAGTCTAAATTAGACCAGGCTGTAGCAGATCAAAATAAAGAGTCCTGCCAGGTTTAAACTCGGCAGGACTCTTTAGCGTGTTAAGGGTTGTTTTTGGATTTATTCAGTTCCTCTATTAGCTTTTGTTGGAGTCGTCCGCCAAGACAACTTATCCCCCGCCAATTTGTAAGCCATTTGCTTACCGCCAGCCCATGAAAAGATTATATGGCTGTGCAATTGGCAAACGCTTGGCAAAAACCTTTTGATTTTATTTGTTTGCCAGTTTATGTTCAGCCAGAACTTTGTAACCCGATTTGCCCGTGCCAAAGTGGCTTTCTATAAGGGCGACATTCTTGATTGCTTGCGTATATGGAAGATAATTCGATAAATCCAATTCTTCTTTAATTGGATATTTACCCTTATGTTCTCTGGGCATTCTGAACATCGTTACGTGTGGCAGAAATCCGAGGTCTTCCTTGTTTTGGCAAAGGGTGCCGAGTTTGTCTCTTAGCAGCTTGCCGAATTCTTTTACTTCTGTCGGCGCTTCAACCGGCAGCAATACCATCGCGTTTGGTCTTTGTTCAGAACCAATAAATTGAAGGCTTTCATACTTCAAAGTCATTTCTTGGACTGCCGGCATTTCAGCGTTCAATGTATCAATTATCTGTTTTTCTTTCGCGCTGTCGCAATCGCCAAGAAAGAGCCATGTGAGATGGAGCTTTTCTGGCTTCACCCATCTCAGGCTGCAATTCCACCAGGCTTCAAACTTCGGCCCTAGCTCGTCTTTCATTGCGAAAAGACGGGCGCTGTCATCTGTGTTTAAGAGAGAGCCGATAAAAAGTCTTTTGCTCATCTCGGGCTACTCTTCTTTGGCGCTTCCAGCCAGAGAGTAGAATCCGCGGCCTTCTGCGGCATAACGCTTGAGTAGAGCTGATACTGTGCGCTTGCCTGATGTTCCCACAGCTTCTGTGTGTGCGTACATCTTTTCCAGTTCAGCCACGACTGTTTGCAATCCACGCTGGTCTGCATATTTGAGTATGCCACCACGAAATGCAGGGAAGCCAATTCCTAGTATGAGCGCAAAGTCAACTTCGCGTGGACGTGCCACTACCTTTTCTTCAAGGCAACGGGCCGCTTCGTCAACAGTGGCTAAAATCATTCTGTCTATGATGCGCGCTTTCTCATCGTCAGGTACTTTTTCTGGCGAAATGGATGCGCCTGTTTTTTCCAGCATGTCTGGGTTGATTTGAATTTTTTTCTCGCTTCCTTCCCAGAGATAAAAGCCGACGTTGCTTCGTTTGCCTTGCATTTTGAGCGCGCAAAGCTTCTTAAATATTTCAGGAGACAGAAGGCGTTCGCCAAAATCTTCTTCTAATTGTTTTGCCACAGCAAATGCAACGTCAATGCCAATTTCGTCGAGTAATTGCATCGGACCCATCGGCATACCGAAATCGAGCATAGACTCGTCGAGCCAATTTAGTGGGGTATTCTCCCCGCCCAGTCTTGATAGCTCAAACAGATATATGGTGAGCAATCGATTGATCAAAAAGCCTGGTTTGTCTTTTACAACAAGAGGTGTTTTGTCCAGTCTCAGCACAAAATCGCTTGCGCATGCAAGTGCTGACTTCGTTGTCCCTGGGTGACCAATAATTTCAACCAGAGGCATGCGGTCTACCGGTTGGAAGAAATGGATGCCGAGGAAGTTTTCTGGCTTCTTTGTAGACTTGGCCAGATCTGAGATTGAAAAACTCGAGGTGTTGGTAGCTACAACACATTTATCGCTGATGTGCTCACAGAGTTCTTTGAGAATTGCAGCTTTGGCTTCTTTGTCTTCAACGATGCATTCGACTACGAGGTCTACATCTGCAAATTGATCATATGAGCTGACGACTTTGATTTTATCCAAAATCTCGTCCATAGCATCTTGATGCTCTTGCTCGTTTTCAGCTTTGCCGCCCAGCTTCAAATGGGCGCCTCTCATCGCAAGCTGATAAATCTTGTCGTTGACTGCTGCTACCTTAGTTTTGTCTGTCTTAAGTACCACATTGATACCACGGGCGGCGGCGAGTTGGGCCATGCCCGTGCCCATGATTCCGGCGCCTAAAACGCCGATTGTTTTTACTTCGCTGCCTGGAAATTTATTTACTAAAGCCTGCGATGAGGCTTTTGCAAGGTCTGTATTGAAAAACAGAGAAATTAGATTTGCTGCCACTTCACCTTCGGCAAGTCTTGCAAATGATTGGGCTTCTGCTTCTAAGCCATCCTTTAGACCTTTTTGCAGTCCGGTTCTAATTACGTTAATAGCATCAGTTTGCGCGGGGTAGTGCCCTTTACTGCGTATTTTTACCGCTCTTTCCGAAATCGCCAACAGCTTTTCAGCTTTCTCTGGTGTAAGGTCTGCCAGGCAAAAGTTTGTTGCTTTGATCAAATATTCGCCCGCTAATTCTCTGCGATTTCTGTCACTTTGTTCTTTCCACTGATCTGAATCTATTAGTTTAAGTGCAATTTTTTCAGCTTCTAAAAGCAGATCTTCACCTGGGTCTAACAGTTTGTCTACAAGGCCGATTTCCAGTGCCTTTTCGGCACTAATTGTGGTGGCATTTAAGATCATGTCTACTGCGGTTTTAAGTCCAATCACTCGCGGCAAGCGCTGCGTTCCGCCTAAACCGGGAATTAAGCCCAGCCTTGTCTCAGGCAGACCTAAAATAGTTTTTGGGCTTCGAGTGGCGATGCGTGCGTGGCATGCAAGAGCGCATTCCAAACCACCGCCAAGACAGGCGCCATTTATTGCAGCAACGAATGGTTTGTTGAATGCTGCAATTTGATTGAATAAAGCTTGCCCATTTTTCGATAAGGCTAAAAGCGCGTCAAACGACTCTGCTTTCTTTATTTCGTAGAGATCTGCGCCGATGATAAAGTTGTCTTCTTTTCCCGAAGTGCAGATGACCGCTTTGATCGAGTTGTCTGCAGCCAGTGCCGCAATTGTTTCGCCAAGCTCGACTATTGTGCTTGAGCCAAGCGAATTCAGTTTGTTTGCCGAGTCAAACATGAGCACCGCGACGCCGGAAGCTTTCTTCATAATGACAAGTTCCCGCTTTCGTTCAATTTGCTGCAAAGTCATAATGCCTCGGTTGTTTCTGCGGAGATTTCGGCGACTGCAGCCAACTGACTGCCAGTTCAGAACCATATATTGTCCATCTCAAGGGCCAGAATATAAAGTCCAGAATGATCATCTAGTCTATATATAGCGTTATTTGAGATAAAACTTGAAATTAAGCGAGAGCTGTTACGACTTCTTGCTCTGGTCTTGAATTTGTCCGTGCATCTTCATGCCTTTCGCCAGCAAGCCGCCGCCAATTGCTATCGGGATGAAAATAAACAAGAAGCTGAGCAGGTTCATCGAGTAGAGATGAATTTGCATAGTGGCAAAGAGCGACAGTAGCAGGGCCGCCAATCCGATGATTATTAGAAACCAACCGATTTTGTTTTTGTAGTCATAGAAGAAAAATCCCATTCCGACTATCACCATTAGCACCAACAATCCTGTGCCGTTGCCGCCGCCGCCTGAAAATAATGAGCCCAACCCCCATCCCCAGCCGGTTGACACTTGCAAATTTGAGAACAATACAAGCAGACCTACCAACAATGAAGTAAATCCGCCAAGCAAATGCAAATCGGCTTTCATTGCTGTGCCTTCTTGCTCTTTGCTTAGTGGCGCAGATGACACCGTCACCGAGTGCTGACTCAGCTCTGTCGACTTGTGCGCAGTCGAAGGCACCTTGCTGCTTTCTTCTTCTTTCATGGCAGCTTCAAGAGCACGCAGCTTTTGCTCGATTTCTTCTTCAGATTTTTTGCTCATCGTCGGCGCTGCTCCTGGGTCGCGTGTTTGATGCTCTTGGCTAGGTCGTTAGCGGTGCTTCTACTGTTGAAACTGATAATTCCTAATACGAACAAGTTTGTCACTATTATGGCTGAAGATGAGAATTTATCCACAATTCATTTTTTTGCTCTAGAATGAAACATATTCGAAGGCGGCGAAGTCATTGAGATTTATGCCGGCCTGTGCAAATTGCATGCAGACCCAGGTATATACCGGGATAAATGGATTTCAAGGGGTATAACGGTATTAACGTCCGGTTCTACTCCAACTAGGAAGAAGGCTAGCGTCACCATGTTGAAAGCAGTTCGAAAGAACCTTCTGCTTCTGTCGGCTTTTTTCGCCCTTTTGGGCGCCGCGCCGGGACAGGCAGCCACGTACAAAGATGATGCCGCAGCAGGACTTGCTGATGGCGCAGGCATTTGGGTAAATCTCTGGAATTACCCTGACGGCGACCTTGATCGCTATTTTACAGATTTGCGCCAACACGGAATTCGCAATCTGTTTTTGCAGACTTCTAGAAGTAACACTCCGGCGTTGACCAATCCGCAATTGATGGGGCAAATTATAGAAGCGGCTCACCGGCATGGTGTGCGGGTTCTCGCCTGGTCATTCCATGAATTGCAAAATCCTGATGCAGATGCCGAGCGCATGATTGCTGCGGCAGAATATGCCAGCCCTCATGGTGAGCATGTTGATGGTGCTGCACCAAACATGGAAAAAAATCTTGAGCCCTGGCGAATTGAAAAATACGCGCAGCATGTTCGTGCTAAGCTGGGTCCAAACTATCCTTTAATCGCGGTTGTTTACAGCCCACTCAACAAATGTTTTGAAGTAAAACGCATTTCCTGGCCGCTGCTGGCGCAATATTTTGATGTCATCGCGCCGATGATTTATTGGAATAGCAAATACGAAAAAATCGAACCTTATAGCTATACCGTAAAATCAATCCAAAAAATTCGCGAACTAAGTGGCAAGCCTGACATCGAAATCAGTGCCATCGGCGACGGCATGGGCAGCAATGCTCCGGCAATTGCTGAGTTCTTGCGCGCATGCCGCGATAGTGAAGCAACCGGCATCAGCCTTTATCCCAATCAAAAAATGACAGCAGAACAGATGGATGCGGTCGCCCGTCATCCTGATTATGTCAAACCAAACGCACGCTTTCGTATGGCTGCGTTTAGAGACTATTTGAGACAGGGGCAAATTCCAACTCCTCCGGCTCTCGACCCCTCACAACCAATTTCTCGCGGCAATTTCTATCAGCTTGTCGTGCATCAGATGTATCCGGCAATAACGCTTTCCAAGGCTGAGGCACGCAACTCGCGCAACTCCAATTTGCCCACTGTCGCCGAATGCAAGGAAGCAAACGCATCAGCCGCTTTATCTATATTGATACAACTTGGTCTCGTTGACATGCCAGAGACAAGTTCAATTCAATCGGTGCTTGACTCGTCGGTTTACGCCGATGAGGCAGTGTCACTAATAGCAAAGCTGTTAGAGCTTGATAAGGCTAAAGTGTCCGCACACAAAATTCAGCATCTTGACCGCTGGCTTATACCTGCCGCTCAAGCTGAAACCAGGCAAAAACAGGCTGCCAGCAGCCGCGCCATCAATTATTTGGACGCTGCGCACATGATTTTGCAAGCCTCTTCGGCTTTGCGTTAAAAGAATCCTAGCGACCCTCGTGTTTGTCGGCCCAAATTATGGGTACACTTTGGATATGAGAGTTTTTTGGTACAAAAGCTGGAATCTATAAGGTCTATTGAAGGATAAGTTCTGAATGTCCATCAATGGACTAAGTCGGCTGCTGGGCTGACCTTTGCTCTCATCGAGAAAAGACGAAAAAGTATCGGTACATCATCATGATTTGCACAAATCTAAATCTTCTTCCGATAGCGATTTCAGGTATGCGGAGGTATGTTAATGCACGTAACTGTAACCGGCCGAAACATCGATTTGACACCTGCCTTGAAGGATTACTTAATTGAGAAATTAAAGAGAGCGCAAAAGCACTTTGATCAACCGCTAGATGCGACTGCCCTGCTGAGTGTCGCCAAGAACCCGTCGATAGCTAATAATCAGACTGCCGAAGTTACACTGAAAGTAAATGGAACAGTAATTCGAGGCGAAGAGTCTACCGAAAATATGTACGCTTCAATCGATCTTGTGGCTGACAAGATTGAAAGACAATTGCGAAAGTACAAAACACGCTATTGGCAGCGTTCAGTGAAAACTTTGAAAGACGCAGCGCCTGTTGTTGAGGAAGGTGCTGAAGACGATGAATTCGATGTGGTTGCTCCAAAAGGAACAGCTAGCTCAGAGGCAAATCGCCCCAAAATTGTGCGCTCAAAGAAATTTCCATTAAAACCGATGCGGCCTGAAGAGGCGGCAAGTCACATGGATTTGCTTGGACATGACTTCTTCATGTTCATCAACTCCGAAACCGGGCAGGTAAACACTGTCTACCATAGACGCGATGGCAACTATGGGTTGATTGAGCCGGAGGCTTAATCAAGCAACGTGACGATCTACATTTAGAGAAAACAAGTTCTCTAAAAGCTCTTTGGAAGTTCAACCGATATCGGTTGAACTTCTTCTTTTGGGTGGAGAGTTGTCGAGTGTATATGCAAAACTCAAGTTGCTGAAAGCAGGGTGAAAGGCCCTTGCCCAACTCTCCTTTAATAGTTGTTCGATCTAGGGTTGCGGCCATATCTATGACAACTCTGGTCGTATAAAATCCAACAGTGGGAACTTTCCCGTATAGAAAATACTCAATTGAACTTGCAAAGGGATCGTTGAGTAATTTATTTACCAGCTGATTGAAGCAATTTGGCGGCACACTCAGAAAGGATGTTGTGGATTTGGCTATGAGGCAAGCCCAGAAGTTTGGAACTTTGATTTCAAAACAAAGCGGTATGGCAATTTTATTGGCTGCGACATTGTGTTTGAGCCTGGCTCATCCACCGTCGGCCTTTGCCACCAGAGATGATGTCGTTCGCTTAAACAACGATGGTGTCAATGCGCTGAAAGCTAACAATTGGGCGCTTGCCACCCAGAAGTTTATGGAATGTTTGAAGCTTGACCCGACGTACAAGTTGGCTCGCGAGAACATGGCCATTTGCTATAACAACTGGGGTATTCAGCTTCAGAATAATCCGGCTCAAGCCATTGAAAAATTCCACAAGTCACTGTTTTACAGCCCCGACAATCCGACTGCTGTACAAAACCTTGAAGTGACAGTACAAAATTTGGGTAAAGACCCGCGTTCATTTAAAGACCGTTTAGCGCTGGGCAAGCAAGCTCGAGTTGCTGGTGACTTTGAAGGTGCTGCAGTCGAATATGGTGAAGCACTTAAAATCAAAGACGATCCGAAAGTGCGCATCGACCTTGGCGATGTGCTTCGTGTGCGCGACCGCATTGACGATGCTATCAATCAATATAAAGTAGCCGCGAAAAGTCAGGGCTTAGATCTCGACTCACAGGTGAAAGCCTGGACAAGTCTGGGTCAATGCTATCAGGCTAAAAAGGATTATCCAAACTCAGTAGCTGCGTACAACGAAGCTATTAAACTAAACAGAACTGACAAAGAAACACTTGAAGCCAATCGTGCGGTTTGGGCTGAGGCAGTGCAAAAGGACCCGGTCAACGCAGGCAACCACGTTGGTTTGGGGCAAGCATACTCATACCTTGGTGACTTCGACCAGGCGCGCGCAGAATACATGCAAGCACTTGTGTTTGATAAAACCAATCAGGCGGCTCAACAATTGCTGTCTACTTTGCCTCTGGCAAAGAAAGAGTTTGATCGCGACAAGCACGTAAACAACGGTGTAGATTTACAATCACGCAAACTTTATGATGCCGCCATTCAAGAATACACAGCAGCCCTTGGTATTGATACCTCATTGCCTCCAAAAGAGCGCACCAGTGCTGACATTATGGTTAACCTTGGTTCTGCATTCCAGGCTAAGGAAGACTACAAAACAGCTATTGATTGGTATAACAAAGCACTTTCAATTAAGCCCGATTACACTGCCGCACAAGAAGGCTTGAAGAATTCGAAAGAACGACTGGTATCAAAACAGTTGGATGATGCCGCAAGTCAGGGCGCAACCTTCTTCAAATCTGGCAATTTCAACGAAGCGTTGAAGTGCTACCAAATGCTCGAAAATGCAAATCCGAAAGATGCTGCAGCTCACTTCAACGTTGCTGCAACATTGCAAGCTTTGAAGCAAATTGACCTTGCTATCGCTGAGTTCAAACAAGCTGTGAGTATTGCTCCAGACAACAAGCAATACAAAGAGTTCTTGAATAAAGCAATGCAAGACAAGGCTGACCCAATCATTGATATGGCAGTCAAAAAGCACGCCGACAAAGATTACACTTCTGCAATTGCGTTGTACTTGCAAGCCTTGCAAATCGTGCCGGACAATCAAAAGGTACAGTTTAACCTGGCTGGCGCCTATTATTCTCGCCAGCAATTCCCCGAAGCGCAAAAGTTGTATGAGCAGCTTTACCAGAAAGACCCCAAAGGACAAGTTGATGACTTGTGGTTGATAGGTACAATTCTGGAAAATGCCAAACGCGGAAATGATGCGCTTGCTGATTACACCAAGTATGTAACCGAAGCTCCAACTGGCACTTATGTTGCTCAAGCAAAGGCTCGTATCGATGCCTTGCGCAAAGACCCGACAGACTGCATAAAAATCAAATCTCCTGAAGAACTCGCTCGCGAAAAAGATGCGGACGACTCTTACAAAGCTGCCATCAAAGCGCAGCAAGAAAAGCGATGGGACGATGCTTCTCAGTTGTACATGAAGACATTGAGTTTGCGTCCAAACGACCCTGCTGTAATGTTCGATTACGGAACAATGTTCCAGGCGAAGAAAGATCTTGACTCTGCATTGAAGTGGTTCCAATCAGCCTATGCTGGAGCCAGCAACAATCCTAAGTTCGACAAGAAAACTGTTGCTGAAATGAAGGAAGCAATCAAGGCAACGCAAGAAGAAAAAGCTACGCCGTTTGTAGAAGAAGCACAAAAACGGCAGAGTGCCGGCGATTTCACAACTTCTATCGACAATTACAAGAAGGCTCTTGAACTGGTTCCCGATAAAGCAAGAATTTGGACTAACCTAGGACAAGCCTACCAATCAATCGATGACTTCACTAATGCTCGGGCTTCATATCAAAAAGCTGTAGATTTAGACCCGAAAAACGAATCGACTAATTACTATCTCATTGCCAAAATCGATGAGAATTTCGGCCAGGGTAATGATGCTATCGGGCATTATCGCAAGTATCTTCTAGCCAACTCAACAGGCCCTTATGCTAATGATGCAAACGCACGCCTGGCTGATTTGAGCAAGAACATAACCCATTGCCAAAAACTCCCAACTTCTGGCGAAATCAAAAATCAGAAGATTGCTGAGGAAGAGTACAACATCGGTTTGGCTGCACAAAAAGGCGGCAACCCTGCTGACGCTCTCACCCACTATCAAAAAGCATCAGCCGCTAAACCTGATGAATCTGCATACGTTGAGGCGATTGCCACATGCTATCAACAGTTGAAAAACTATGACCAAGCATTGGCTGCTTACGACCAGGCTATCGCAATTGCGACAAAGAATGGTCGCACTAAAGACGTAGATATTTACGTAAAACAGCGCGAAGATTGTGCTGAAGAAAAAGCTGGTCCTCTAGTTGATAAAGCACTTGCTGCCTACAACGCTAAAGACTTCAAGACTGCTGCTGATTTGTACGGACAAGCTTTGCTTATCGTGCCGAAACTTCCTGCAATGCACACAAGCCGTGCGACTGCTTGCCAGAATGCCGACGATTTCGCCGGTGCTTTAGACGAATATCAAAAGGCTTATGACCTAGATCCGAAGACGCAAAAAGAAAACTTGTACTTCATCGGAGTCTTGCAAGAGAATTTTGGAAAAGGACCTCAGGCACTTGCGACATATCGCAAATATTTGACAGAGAATGCCGGCGGTCAATATGTGGCTGCAGCCAAACAGCGTGTTGATGCGCTTTCCAAAGACGTGACAAAGACTGTCAAACTACCGACCACAGCAGAGCGTCAATCTGCTGAGCAAGTTTCAGGTCTCTATGATGAAGCCATCAAAATGTATAACAGCGGCAATTATGATGCTGCCGTATCTAAGTTCCAGGCAATTCTGGGAATCTCGAATGACGCTGTTTATCACAATGCGCTTGGTTCTTGCTACCTCGCATTGAAGAAATACGATGATGCGAAAACTGAATTTGCTACCGCATCTAAGCTTGATCCTTCAAACAAGCAATATAAGGATAATTTGAATAGCATATTGCCGTTGCAGCTTGCTCCAATTGTTGATGAAGCCGTTAAGAAGCAAACAGCGGGCGATTTGGCCGGAGCCATTGCAGGTTATCGTCAGGCTCTAACGATAGATCCGAACAGTGCAAACGTATATACAAACCTGGCTTCAGCTCTACAGAACACTGAAGATTTTGCCGGCGCAAGATCTGCTTTTGAAAAGGCACTCACTCTAGACCGCAAGAATAACCTCGGTAACCTGTATTTCATGGCGGTATTGGACGAAAACTTTAGCAAGGGTGCGTTAGCGCTGCAAGAATACACAACGTATGTCAAAGAAGCAGGAGCCGGTGGCGCTTACACTGCGCTTGCTCAAGGACGTATCAAGGCTCTCACAGCCAATCCTAACGACGTGAACAAAATCGTCACTCAGCAACAACAGCAACAAGCTGCTGCCGTTTCCCAGGCATATCAAGATGGTATTGCCTTGCAAACTTCAGGCAAGTTTGACGAAGCAATCGCTAAATACACCGAGGCAATCAGCGGCAATCCTACTGAAGCCGCATTCATCTATGCCCGCGGAACTGCCTACGACAATAAAGGCGATTACGATAACGCTATAAAGGATTACGAAAAAGCCATCGCAATGAATCCGAAGGAAAAAACCTGGAAGGATGCATTGAAGGGCGCAAGACAAAAGAAAGCTGCTCCGATATTGCAAGAAGCATTCACCAAACAAACAACAAAAGACGCCAATGGCAATTACGATCTTGCTGGCGCGATTGTTGCTTACGAGAATGCGCTTAAGATTGACGATGATGCCACTGCTCACCTCAACTGCGGTACTGCCTATCAGGCAAGTGGCAACCAGGCTAAGGCGCTTGAGCACTACAAGAAAGCCGTCACTATGGATGGCAGTCTGGTGGACGCCTACTATTATATGGGAACCGTCTACGAGGCAATGAAGCAACCCGCACTAGCAATTGGCGAGTACAAGAAATACCTCGCCAAGCAACCTGCCGGTCCAAACGCCGCTGCCTGCAAAGACAGACTCAAAGTCCTGGGCGCCAAATAATCCCCACGCCGGCTCCCGGCCGGCACCATCAAGATTGGGGTGGGATTCATTCATGACTAATGTTTTGAAGTCTAAGAGCTGCTGGCGGTTTTCCAGCAGCTCTTTTATCATCTTAGTTTGGTAAGGGCTCGCTTGTATCGCCAGTTCAAGAACCATTACTACGACAAAGGTCTATCGACCCACATCAACGCAAAAGTTCGCTTGCATCGAACCCTTCTTGTGTTGCGTCAGCCCTGGGTTCTAGCCTGCTTCTAGAAACAGCTTCCCGGATCCCCAACTTCAAAAGTTCATATCAGCGCGGACTTGAGCAGGCTGAAAGCCAGCGCCCCCAGAGCTACGCGATTTAATTTGGGACCCTGAGAGGGGCTTATCCGTCAGATGACGGATTTGGATGAAGTAGATTAAAAACAGATTAGGATGACAAGCGCCGTGGTATGTAGTACTCGGCGATACCTGAATAGTCCTCTTTCTTGACGTATGTTGGTCCAAAAGACTCGTACATTGGGGGGATTGCGTTGTTTAGGTTTCGTGGATATTTGCAGGTCGCTTTATCTGTCCAGCTGCTAGGTTGCTGCTGGGCATCCTGCGTTTCTATGATCACCTCCTCCCCGGCTCTTGCAGAACCAACTAACACCGGTCTGAGCCTCGACCTCACGTCTAAAAATGCCAGCATCGCAGCAACGACAGTCGGGAAGACAGGCGTTGCCATCAATGTTGGTGGCACAACTGGTGTTGTCGGCACCGGTGCATACAGCACTCTAACGCCAGCCGAGTATCTGGCTGCATTGCAGGTTGTGAGCACGGGGCATCAGACCCTGAATCTGAACAGCAGCGGACAAGCCGTCAGCGGCACCTTCACCTTGCCATCGGCCAACAACCTCGCAAGCCTGGTGGTGCCTACGGGCGTTACAGGCGTCTACAACATAGCTTCTTCCAATCAACTAAACGTCACTGGCAACTTCACTAACAGCGGCAGCTTTTATGTGGTGTCTTCCAGTCAGGGAGCCAATTCTGCAGTCTTGAACGCCGTGAATATCGTCAACAATCAAGGCGCGCTCCTGAGTTCTGTTTTGCCGGCCGGTGGACTTGCCGGATTCACAAATTTGATTTCCAGCCTTAACCTCACATTGAACGCAATCAACAACATCAGCAATTTCGGCAGTATTACCAGCTCTGGCTCGCTGAACATGATTGCTGGAAATCAAATCATAAACAGCAATGCAGCGTCCGCTGCACTCGCAAATATTTCTGCGGTTAACAACATCAGCATGATTGCGCCACACATCGACAATTCAGGACAGATTGTTTCTGCCCTGAACAACATTCGAATTCAATCTGCCAATTTGGTCAACTCCGGATTGCTCGATTCTGTCAAAGGAAACATCAGCATCAGTAATTTGGTCCAAAAAGTATTGGACATAAACAACGTAGGCGGCTTGATTGAAGCCAAAAATACTCTTTCAATAACAAACCGATCTACATCGACTTTGTCCGCGATTAACTTCGAAGGCGGAATTATCGAGGCTTCCAAAATTCGCTTTGTCGACAAGAAAGGTAGTGTATTTGTCGCTCTCGACGATATTTCGAATAAGGTTGCTTTCACTGCTCAACACGTAGGTCTTGACGTTAGTAACGGCAGCAGTGGACTGACTCTCACCGGCTTATCAAAAGCTGCCGACGTAACTCTGTCATTCAATGGCAGCGGCAACGTTACTTCCACAGGATTTAATACTCTGGGTCAAGACGTTAATATCAATACAACCGGCACAATAAAAATTACCGGCAACATTGTAACTACTCCATCTGCAGCCGGTGACGCCGGTTCTGTCATTTTGAACGCAGGGCAGAGTCTCACAACCAAGGACATCACAACCAATGGTAGTGGAACAGGCAATGGCGGCAGCATCACTTTGACTGCCGGGACCAGCCTCAATGCTGGTGCGCTCAGTGCTTCGGGCGGCATCAATGGCAACCCAGGCATAATCACTCTGGCAACGAAAACCGGCAATGCAACTGTAAGCAATATTGTCGACAATGGCGTTGCAGGCGGCGGAGTCGTGAGCATTACCACGCCAGGCAGCATTGCAGTCAGCGGCGGCATCACCGCTCTAGATGGCACTGTAACGCTTAACAGCGCAAGCACCAATATTTCTAAGATTGATGTTGGAACAGATGGTCATCTCAACATCAATCCGAACTCAAGCAGCGGTGCTCCATACGTACTAGATTTAGGTCAACTTGCTCAAATCGGTTCTGGCAACGTCACTATTGGCGGTGGCTCCCAGGGCAGCAACGCAAATATCGTAATCAATCAAAATTGCGACCAGTGTTTGGGCGACCTTACAAGCGTAACCGTCAAAACAAACGGTTCTTACACAGCCACCGGCACCACGCTAACACTCGGCGCAGACCAGTCATTCTCAGTAGTTGCCGGCGGTGCCATAAACACCGGCACAGTCAGCGGCGGACAGAATATCAGCTTTCAGAGTGCTTCAACTGTTACTGTTGACGGCAGCATTTCAAGCTCTGGTGGCAATGTTACTTTGACAGGTACAGGATTTGACGTGAAGGCGCCCGTCAATGTAGGCAGCGGCTCTGTCACCCTTCAGGCAACCTCATCAACCAAGGTTGATGGCGCTCAGCTCGGCAATATTACTGCAAGTAATTTGACTATCAGCGGCACATCGCAAAATGCTAACGTAACTCTTTCCGGAAACACAGATCTCAGCAAGATTAGCGACCATGTTGTCGTGGCCGTCGGCGGTAACTTTGACTCTGGTAGCTCGCCCATTACGCTTTCTAACAACGCATTACTCAGTATCGCTGCGACCAAGGTTACAACGGGTGATATTACTGGCGGTGGTGGCTTGGCAGTTCATGCCAATCAAACGCTCGATGTAACAGGCAATATCAACATGCCAAACGGCCCCATTGCCTTAAACGGCGACCTTTCAGGTCAGGGTGCTTCGATCAATTTGGACTCTGGAAAAAACATCACTGGCAGCCAGATTGTTATCAGCTCAGTAAAGGGAAATATAACGACTGGTAGCAACATTGCTGCCGTCGGCGGTTCGCTGACTATAAGCTCTGGCGGCTCCTTAAAAATTCTAGACAAATCAAACATCAGCGCCCTTCAAGACGTGAAATTGGGCTCGATGAATGAACTTGCAATTGATGGATGGAGTGGCTCTGGCTCTGGCATCAAGATTTCTGCAGGAACTCTTGCCGGCAATTTCGATCCTTTCAACACAAATGCGACATTCGACACTAGCAAGTTGGGCTCAAGCGGCAAAATTATTATTGATAGCTTTCAAAATGGAGCCGGAACCGGTAGCCTCAATATTTCAAACGCACAAATCGTTGCTATGGGCAACGGACAGGACGGCTCGGGCAGCTTGACTCTTGTTAGCGGTGCGAACATGAATGTTAGCTATGGCACCAAGCTTGCTGCAATCGGCGGCAATCTTTCTTTGAGCTCGGCAAGCAATCTTGACCTCAATGGTGGCAGTCTTGTTTCTGTAGCTTCATCGAGCAGTACCCCGGGCAGCGGCTACAATGGCGGACAGATAGGCATTATGGCTGGTGCCGCCTCTACCGACATGGCGGCCTTGTTGAGCAGTCTAAGTGCTACTCGTACCAACAAAGAACTCGTGTCCACTGACATAAGTCTTGCTGGTAACACTGAATCTTTGACCAATGGCTCTGTACTTTCAGTTGTTACGCCCGCGGGCATCCACGTAGCAATGAATAGCAACACGCTTACATTGAACGGCGGCGTAGTTTATATTGACCCTCCCCCCAGTGCAAATGTGAATATCAACGGTAGCAACATCAATGCAGTTGGACCGGGCATAGCCGCTCCAGCCCTAACCATTGATAGCAGCGGCGTAATCCCCGTTCTTGGTTCTACCGGCGGAACAGGCGGTAACACCGGCAGCACAGGTAGCACAGGCGGCACCGGCAGCACTGGCAGTACCGGCATCGGAGGCACTGGAAGTCTCGGTGGCAACGTTGGTGGCACACTAACAAATCCAGTAATTACAAATCCTGGTGGCACTTTGACCACGGGAGTAAGCAGCGGACTTTCCTCCGGCACTGGTTTTACCGAAATATTCTCGTCAGGCGCCTTCCCCGCGAGCAGCGCGACTTCGACCGATTTGTCTACGAGAACATCTAGCTCGCAACAGCAACTTGTTGGTTCAGTCAATTTCAACGGGCAGTCTGTCGTACCATCGGACACTTTAGACGAAACTACAAGCAAGCCCAACATGCGTCAGTCGAGCTTCTGCTCTAAGCCACAATTGCTCAAAGCCAAAGACTCCGTAGAAGATGATAGTTGGATTATCGCTTCAAGCAGTTGCCAGCCTTTCACATTTGAAGAGCATGACGGGTCTTTAATTGTCGGAACAGGTCCAGCCAAAATAGCGCCCGCAGCCGATAGAACATTGCTGCTTCGTGAAGGCAAGATTCTTGTTTTGACCGTGGATAAAATTCACGTCGTGCGCACACCATTTTGCAATATTACAATTCCAGTTAATACGGCAACTATTGTAGATGTCTCGCCGAAAGGGTTGGTAAACATCACAAATCTTGCCGGTGGCAAGACTTCCATTACTGTTTGCCGCAATGATGAAACATTGATTTTGTCTGCCTCGCCTGGTGAGCAGCTCGTTCTTGCTGAATCAGGAGTACCTGAGGAGGACTTCTCAAACTTTGGATTCCCCCAGGTTACTCATAACAAAGTTGGCTCATGGCAGTTAGAACTCTCTGGCTTGCGTGGTCAAAAGGTTCGCTTCGACAGAACAGAAATGGCTGCACAAGAGCCTCTCCTTCACTGCAGTGTAGGTTGTGTAAATCAAGTCCAGCTGCGCAGAATCGAGCAGCTTATGCAGAGCATGAGCAGCCAGGACACAGTACTTAAGTCGATGGGAACCATGGGCAAGAGCAAGCAAAAACTTCTCAGCACTGCATTGCCTGCAACAGAAGATCAGTTGCGTCCAGTAGCTTTCCAGGACCTGGCTATGCTGAGCGCCCCGGTTTCACTCAATACAATTCATGCCGGTAGCGCTGTAGTCAAATACATCGGTCGTTGCAAGGTTGCCCTTACAAGCCCTGGTTTGATCGCTATCGAAGAAGGCGAAGCATTGATTTCTGCGCACAGCAAAACAGTAATCAAAATGGGTGATGCTCATGTTGAGCTGAAACCAGGCACTGTGGCGATTGTCGGCAGGCACGACGGTATGCTCAAAGTGCGCAATTTGCTGGAAAAAACAAGCACCTCCGCTCTTACAACAGTTGCCGGCAAGAAAATCATCGGCTTACAAGTTGGACAAGAATTGATTGTCGGACCCAAAGGCGTGTCAATGAAAAAGGCTCTGGGACAAGATCCTGTTGGGCGTCGTCGCGTTAGTTGCTTAGACCTTCAATCAGGACATACTTGCTATTCTTCCGAAATCTCGCTTTCGTCACTTATGCAAAATTCGTCCATTCTTGCCCAATTGCTCCGCAGCGACGACATCGCAGACCAGGCACTAGCAAAACGCATCATGAAGATGGCCGTCTGCGTCTCCCTCGTAACCTCAAGCCACGGCAACTACAACATGAACCCCTAAGAGTCCGCGCAATATCCGCGGCGCCGTTATTGCACCACCCGTCCCTCTAGGGCCAGGACCCGCCTCTCTTCGACATGGACCCGTTCACTTGCATGGGCGACACCATGGATATTGCTGGCGAACTCGAATGTTTAGCGAAGCCGGCACAATATGGACGCTAGCTTGAAGGGCGGGAGCCCTGGGGGCGCAGGCTTCCAGCCTGCTTCGGGCAGCTATTGGCGAAGAAGCAGGCAAGGATGCCTGCGCCCCCAGGTGGAACGCTCTTAGCTCATATCATCGAACTTGATTCGGCTCCATTTTAGTTCGCCAGCAGTATCCCATGCGTCGCCCGTCCCTTGAAGGGCGGATCTTGTGGAATTCTGTGGAAGATCGTTGATATTGACCGGAACTTAAGGAGCGGGCGACACATGGTGTCGCCCCTACAGATTAGGGGAATCGTCCTCATATACGTCGGCGTAATCGGCATCGTCGGCGTCATCGACATCGTCGTCTTCAACTTCGTCTAGTTCTTCGTTGTTTGTATTTCTGTAGGCAGTCATCGTCTGCCTTCGTTTGCGTTTGGAGCTGGCGCGATATTTTTCGTTAAGCCTTGGTACGACTTTCTTCTGCGTGCTGCCACCGACTTGTTTCTTTGTGCCTGCATCAACTTTTGACGACGTTTCCCGGCGAATGCGGGCTTCGTTTTGGGCATCACCGACGATGGCGCAATAGCTGGCGTAACGAGAGGGAGCAATCTTGGTGATGTTTGCTTCGATGTTGCACCCGTCTTCACCAAGGTGCAGGCAATTTGAAAACTTGCAGTCACGTGCCAGCTCGACTAATTCAGGAAACTGCCACGCTACATCAACAGGCTCAGGATATTCGAGGTCGCCTACGTTGAACCCCGGGGTGTCGCCAATCCAACCTGCAGGAATTTTTTCCGAAGGAAGTTTGTAAAGTTCGCTATATGTAGTTGTGTGTCGGCCGACGAGCAAATCTTCGTTTATATCTACCTTAAGATTGATATTTGGAATGAGTTGATTGATTATGCTGGACTTACCTACGCCTGAAGGTCCAATCAGGACGGTGGTTTTCGACTCAACCGTTCTCTTGAGCTCATCTAGCCCTTCGCCCGTTTTCGCTGATGTGACAAGGATTTTGTAGCCGAGCGGTTCATAAATGTTTCGTAAAGCCTCCAGCTCCTCATTTTCAGCAAGATCGCATTTATTGAGGCAGATGAAACACTTGAATTCATCAAGTTCTAGCAGCAGTTTTACTATGTAGCGATCGCACAAAAGTGAGTTCCATTCGGGCTGATGCATGGACTGTACAATGAAAACTTGATCGAGGTTAGCCACATAGGGTCTGCTGAGTAGGTTTTTTCGATCGTGGCGCGCAGATATGACTGCGTAGTTGCGTTCGGAGGCTGAATTAGCTATCTCAACTTCTTCCAGTTCAACGATGTCGCCGGTAAAGACCGAAACCCCTTCTTTCTTTAACCTGGCGCGCAAAGGGCATTGGAATATGGCATTCAGCTCATCTGAATGCACCAGATAGCCACCAGCATGTCTTCTGAGGACTTTTCCCGAGGTCAATAGAGCCTGCTCCGGTCTCTTGTGTGAATCTTTGTTGATGCCATAACGACCTTAACAGCATACAATACTGAACTGCCCGAATTACCTGTAAAAAGAAATAGAGAACATCATCAATTATGGCGACCTTACTTATGGAATCAGAAACCGAAACTATCGGACAAGAAGAAACGACCACCAATTCTTCTGTCTCGCATATCCGAAACATTGCAATCATCGCTCACGTAGATCACGGCAAGACTACGCTTGTTGATGGCTTTTTGCATCAAACCGGTGTCTTTCGGGAAAATCAGGAAGTCGATATTTGCGTGATGGATTCTAACGATCTTGAGCGTGAGCGCGGCATCACAATTTTGGCTAAGAACACAGCCGTCAGCTACAAGGACCATTTGCTAAATATCGTCGACACACCAGGACACGCCGACTTCGGTGGTGAAGTTGAGCGTATTCTGGGAATGGTTGATGGCTGCCTGTTGATTGTTGATGCCGGCGAAGGCCCCATGCCACAAACTCGCTTTGTGTTGCGTAAGGCTCTCGAGCGTGGCTTGAGACCAATCGTTGTGGTCAACAAAATTGACAGACCAAACATTGACCCTAACGTTGCAGTCGATAAAGTATTTGATCTTTTCGTTGAGTTGGGCGCTAATAACGAGCAGCTCGATTTCCCAGTTGTATTCGCATCTGGAGTAAAGGGTTTTGCAAAACACAAACTTGAGGACGAAGATGTTGATTTGCGTCCATTGCTCGATTTGATTGTAGAGCACTGCCCATCGCCTTCCGGCGACCCTGATGCAACCTTGCAATTGCAAGTAACCATTTTGGACTACAGCGACTACCTCGGTCGCATCGCCATCGGTAGAATTTATAACGGCAGAATCACTGACGGACAAAGCGTCGTTCTAATTAAAGAAGGCGGCACTCTGGTTCGTGGTCGCATCAGCAAATTGTTGAAGTTTCACGGCTTGAAGCGCATCGAAGCTAAAGAAGCTTCTGCCGGTGAAATCGTGGCAATCTCAGGATTTGCTACAGCCAATGTTGGTGACACAATCAGTCTGGTTGATTCGCCTGATGCTCTTCCGCGCATCGAAGTCGATGAGCCCACAATGAAGATGACCTTCCTTGTTAACGACAGTCCATTCGCCGGTACAGAAGGTAAGTTTGTTACTTCAAGACATCTGCGCGACAGACTAAAACGCGAATTGGAAACAAACGTAAGTTTGCGTGTTGAAGAAACAGACAGCACCGATACGTTCCTCGTAAGTGGTCGCGGCGAGCTGCATCTGGGCATCTTGATTGAAACAATGCGTCGTGAAGGCTATGAGTTTCAAGTTTCACGTCCTGAAGTTATCGTCAAAAATGTTGATGATGTAATTCTCGAACCATTCGAAAAGTTGTACATCGACGTGCCTGAAGAGTACATGGGTTCTGTAATTCAAGAATTGGGACCACGCAAGGCTGAGCTGCGCAACATGCACGTAGATCGCGGACAAGGTCTGCTCGAATTCATGGTGCCTACAAGAGGATTGCTCGGCTTCCGCAGTGAATTCTTGCGCCTCACCAAAGGCAATGGCGTTATGAACCACGCTTTCCACGAATTCAAAGAATGGGCAGGCGACATCGCTCGCCAACGCAACGGCGCGCTCATTGCCTGGGAAGAAGGCGCAGCAACCGGTTATGCCCTTCAAGGTGCAGAAGACCGTGGCGTGTTCTTCATCAGCCCAACCACACGCGTTTATGGTGGCATGATTGTCGGCGAATGTGCCAGAGCACAAGACCTCGACATCAACGTTTGCAAAACGAAAAAGCTCACCAACATCCGCAGCTCTACAAGTGAAGCGCTTGTAACCATGCAAGCTCCACGTGAAATGGCTCTGGAAAAGTGCCTTGAGTGGATTCACGACGACGAACTGGTTGAAGTTACACCGCAAACAATCCGTATGCGCAAACGGCAACTTCCACGCCGCTGAGGAATCGCTTCAATGATGGAGTATTTGAAAGCCTGTGCATTGAAAGATGTGCCGCCTGGCAAATGCAAGGCTGTTGAAGTTGGAGGAGTTCGTCTCGTTCTGGTTAACATGGGTGGAGTCATCCATGCGTTGGAAGACTCCTGCTCACACCTGGGCGCCCCGCTATCGCAAGGATTCGTCTCCAAAGACTCAATCACCTGCGAATGGCACGGCGCTAGCTTTGACCTGAAAAGCGGCTCAGCCCTCTCGGCCCCAGCCAAAGACCCCGTCCCAGTCTTCGAAACCCGCATAGTAGGCGACGACATCGAAGTCCTCGTATAGGCGGCACTTTTGTCTTGTAGGGGCGACGCGTCGCCCCTACCAATGACTGTTCACCTACTCACCCCCGTCCTTCTCCAAACCAACTCCCCCCGATCGCTTGTCAAGCGATCGGCGAATCTTTTGCAGAAATGCTTAATCCTCCCGAAACCCTCTGCCCCACCAAAACTGCGTATTTAAGATCTCAAGATTAATCGCTCATCAGGCGATTTTATATGACCGTGTTATCTTGTTGAGAACCTGAACGCCCCATCAGGGTGCTTCCGGCCCAAAGTGAGACTTTCCGGATTTTAAGAAAGCGAGAGTTGAGACTTGGTGATGCAAGCCAATCGGTTAGCTGAAAACAGAGAAGCCCTTGAGCCGTTGTCCGCAGATGTCGTGGACACGCCCGAACGCAAAGACTTTGTGATTCTCGGCTTGATTCTTGCGGCTTATGCCTGCTGCTTCTTGCCCATTTGTTTCAGAGTAGGTTTCTACCTGGACGACTGGCTCACGTTTTGGAATTTGCATTTTGCGCCGCATAATTTTTTCGACCTGCTGAAAGCGTCATTCTCAGACCCTCGCATGGTCACTCGCCCGCTGCAATGCGTCTACTACGCAAGCACCTATTTCTTGTTTGGTGACCGCCCTCTGGGCTACCATCTGGTGAATTTCGCTTTTGAATTTCTCTCAGCGACATTCCTTTATTTAGGACTTAAACGCTTAAGTGGATCGCGTTTTGTTGCGACGCTCAGCGCTTTGATTTTTCTTGTCTATCCCAGCCACGACGCAACGCACTACTGGATTGGCGCCGGCTTAGGACCTGGTTTTGGACTTACACTTTATCTGGCTAGCTTTTGCCTTTGTATGCACGCATTCACGAGCAAGCGTCGCTTGCTCTATGTAATGGCGATTGCAACCTACGCCATGAGCGCATTTTGCTACGAAGCGTTTTTGCCAATGTTAGTGATGAGCTTTTGCTCTGTGCTGCTTCTTTCTGCAGAAAACAGAACAGAAAGCAGACTCAACACAATGGCTTACGTGATTATGTGGTTTTTGCCGTTTGTCGCAGTGGGGCTTGTGGAGCCAATTTATCAGCGTGTGCTGCTGCCGAAAATGACTCACGTATTTTTGTCACCAAGCGGCTTTGATCTTTCATACTCATTCAATGTATTTGTTCAGGGACTCAATGTCTCAATGTTTAACGGGCTCTGGTTGTTCCTCGCGCAACGCCTGCGCGAAGCCCTTATTTCAATGAATCCACTAAATTTCGTTCAGTTGCTTGGTGTCTTAGCCTCGGCAACTTTAGCAATTGTGATTTCGTATACGCATGACCAGGTTATTCGTTATCGTCGCTTGTTCACCGCTAGCATCGTGACGTTCTTCGCTTCCTATCTCACCTTTGCGGTGGCTCAGGGCTATACTCCTGTTCTTGAAACCATGATCAACCGCGTGAATATCGGTTCGTCTGTGGCTGTTTCGATGCTGCTGGCGCTCGGTATTGCCTGGCTTTTGAAGCATATGCGCATATCAAAGCGACGAGCCATGGCTACAAGCATCATCATCGCAATGCCATTGCTGGCAGTTATGGTGCTGGCAGACCAGGCGCTGTCTTCATTCTGGATTTGCTCATGGGATGTGCAAAAAGACATTCGGTATTTGATCAAACAAAATGCAAATCAAATCAAAGACGGCGATTGCATCATTCTAGCCAACACTCATCGTTATTTGATGTGGGCACCTGTATTTGACGGTACCTGGGACTTCCAGAACATGCTGCGCATGACTTTGAATAAGAACACTGTCTCGGGCGGAGTTGTTTCCGATCGTCTCTCGGTGGACAGCAAAGAAATCAAAGATGTATCTGCCGGCTATCTATGCGCAAGCTATCCTGTCGATAAAGTCACTGTGTTGCTACCGTCAGCTGACCCGATGTGGAACCCAATCAAGACCAGCGCTGAATTCGTTGACCTTGTAGAGAAGAATTCGAAAAAGTCGGTTACACCAGAGACGCTGAAGCTCTGGCGTGCGAACCTGGTCAAATAGCAAAGCCTGTAACGCCATTCACTCAATAGTGTGAACGACGTAAAGCGCGCGCAGTTGAAAATGACTGCTCATGCGGCTGCGGAGCCTGATCTAGACCCGACTTTGCTAATTGTCAAGCGATCGAAAACCGTTAAAACGTACTGGCGATACCCTTAATCGGTCTTTCTCTTGCACCTAAATCTCTCTTGCCACGCCTCCCGAGCGGTTCAAACTAGAGATGGGGGATCGGTCCACCATCTGGGTGTAAATTTACCCAATGGACGATCCCTAATAAAAGTTTAATCGGCAGCTTTCCAACAAATGAATTGGAAAATGACTCTATTCTTCGTCGTACTTAACTGCAATGACTGTAACGTTGTCAGGCGCTCCGCCCTCGATTGTCATTTCGACTAAGGTCTTGCATGCCTGTTCTGGCTCTTCCGACGCAGCCAATACTTCGGCGATTTGCTCGTCTTCCAGCACGGCTGTAAGCCCGTCTGTGCACATCAAAATCCAGTCGCCTTTCTGAAGCTCTTTCGGGGTGTGTTCAAGCTCCACCCGGTCTTTATGTCCAACGCAACGGGTAATGTAGTGTTTGAACGGAGACTCTTTCATCTGCTCTTCGGTGATGTGTCCACCGCGAAATAGCTCCATCACAAGCGAGTGGTCTTGAGTTAAGACTTCATACTGCTTGTCGCGCACCAGATATGCTCTGGAGTCACCAAGGTGACCTATATGGATAGATCCCTTGTTGTCTTGCACCCCGACTACGACTGTAGTCCCCATGCCTTTAACAGAAGGGTTCTCTTCAGAAAAACCGAATACAGTTTCATTTGCCTTATTGACAGCTCCAGCGAGCCACGCGGCAATTGCCTCCTCACTGTCCAAGTCTGCCGGAGATTCTTTCCAGAAGTTCTCGATAGAGTTGACTGTGAGGCGAGCAGCGATTGAACCGCCAAGGGCTCCTCCCATGCCATCTGCTACGACAAATACGCGCTTGTCTTCGCTGACATAGAAGTTGTCTTGATTATCTGCTCGCTTTACTCCTTGATCGCTCAAGGCTGCAGAAGTCCATTTCAACATTAGTTATTAGAAAGGAGGGAATGTTTTGACTGATCAAAAGGGATTATATAAGGTTTGAGGGCAGACAAAGATGTAATTGGTGCGAATCTGCTTCATCAAGCGCATTAACTCGTTCACCGTGTACTATTTGTCAGTAGCAACCAAGAATTTTCAGATGGACGAAAGCGTCAAAACTAACAAAATTCGTGACCTGCAAAAGAAAATAACTGCCCTTCAAGAGCAGTTAGAAGAAGAAAAACGCCAATCTGAAGAGCAAACTAAAGCTCAAGAAGCGACGCTCGAAGAGATGAAAACCCTTACGGCCAAGCTGTCTCAAGCTCGCGACCAGGCGTTGGAAGCTTCGCGCTTGAAGTCTGAATTCCTTGCCAATATGAGCCATGAAATTCGCACGCCATTAAATGGTGTCATTGGGATGAGCGACCTCTTGTTAAGGGCAAAATTAGACCCTGAGCAAAGAGAACATATCAACATAATTCATGAATCTGCCAAAGTTCTTCTTGACATAATCAACGACATTTTAGACTTCTCGAAAATCGAAGCTGGCAAGGTTGAGCTCGAAATTCTAGATTTTGAATTGGTCGCGATTGTCGAAGCCACAGCTGAATTGCTGGCAGAGCGCGCAAGGCGAAAAAAGCTTTCGCTTATGACCTACGTCGATCCATCCATTCCGAAGTTGCTAAGTGGTGACCCCGGGCATATACGTCAGGTTCTTTTGAACCTGGCAAGCAACGCGATTAAATTTACTGAAAAAGGTGATGTTGTAATCGAAGTAAAGGCGGAAGAGTCTGATGGAAACTCAGTCAAGTTGCGCTTTTCTGTCAGAGACAGCGGCATCGGCATAAACAAAAATACTTTGAAAAAGTTGTTTTCACCTTTCACTCAAGCCGATGGTTCTATCACACGCAAATATGGTGGCACCGGATTAGGCTTATCAATTTGCAAAGGTCTCGTTGAATTGATGGGCGGCGAAATCGGTGCAGATAGCCAGCCTCAAACCGGCTCGACATTCTGGTTTACCATTCCAACAGAAATTTCCAGCCTGAGCACCGAGGCGCTGCCATCAGACAAAGACCTCAGCAAAAAGCGTTTACTGGTTATTAGCTCAACCGAATCTGTCACTCAAATCACCACGTCATACGCCAGATCACTGGGGATGCGTTGTGATTCTGTATCTACAGTAAGTGAGGCACTAACTTTAATCAGGCAAGAAGCAGTCGCATCAGATCCATTTGCATGCGCACTCATCGACGCATCTGGCTCTGAAGCTGAAGCAATTCCATTTGCAGAAATGCTTTCGCAAGACCCTGTTGCGTCTCCTACAAAGCTATTAATATTGACTTTGACACCAATCAAACCGCAGGCTGATACGCCTGAAGCTAAATTCGCTGCGTACCTGACCAAGCCTCTCAAATATTTTCAGTTTGTCGATAGCTTGTTTGCAGTGCTCTCCGAAAGCGGGCCTCGCGTGCTTGACCTTACTGTCACGCAGCAAATTCCTGCTATGCCGATGAGCGAAAGCAGCTTGATTTTGATTGCAGAAGATAATCCGGTAAATCAAAAAGTGGCGCTTTTGCAACTCAAGAATTTGGGCTTCAACGGGCACACTGTCTCAAATGGGCAAGAAGCCGTAGATGCCGTGATGACCGGCAAATATGCGCTTGTTTTGATGGATTGCCAGATGCCTGAGATGGATGGGTTTCTCGCCACAAAAGAAATTCGCAAGTATGAAGTGCAACACGGAAGGCATGTCCCCGTAATTGCCATGACTGCTCATGCTATGGATGGCGACCGCGAACGCTGCATTTCTGCCGGCATGGACGATTATATTTCCAAGCCGGTCGATGCAAAAAAATTGCAGAACGTATTGATAAAGTGGCTGAATCCAGCCGAGCGCCCTGAGCCTATTTTGCCTGTCGATGAAGAGCCTGTAGTCAGGCGAGAGGAAGACATACCCCTTCATACTATCAGCGAAGACCCGCTAAACATCGCTCGCTTGCAGAGAACCTGCGGTGACGATGTTGCACGCGAAATTTTGGAAGTATATCTTTCGGCTGCCGAAACTTTGCTCGAAGCCATTGAAGTTGAACGCAGCAAACGCGATGCGCGAGCCGTGGAATCTTTGTCTCATCAATTGCAAGGCTCATCAGCTGCAATCGGCGCCGCCGAAATGGTGCGACTGAGTAAGCGCCTTGAAGATATGGCCGCAGCAAACAACTGGCCACAAGTGAAAATTCTATGCGAAGGCCTGAAGTGGTCGTTCCGCCGCTTAAGCCGCTATGTGCAATTTTCGCTCGACCACGATTTTTCTCGCAAGAGCTAAGAATCTCCCGATTCCAATTCCATTGTTGGAAACGCCTCACTCACAATGTGATAAGTGAGCGGAGGTAAAATAATGTATTTGACGAGTGAACATTTGGTTGGCGGTAAAGGCCTCAGCGGCATGCGCGACGACCTGTCTTTTATCGTCAGGTATAGCTGGCAAAGTTCTCAGCACATGAAAGAGGCAATAAAAATATTATTGTCCGCAAGACTCGACCATGCAGAATCGAGTTCATACGTTCGATTTGATGCTGAGCCTGGTGAAGAACATAAAGAAGTACAGATGCGATTGGCTAGCAATCCTTTTACTAGCGAAGAAGTTTTAGATTACTTGAGAAAAATTGGAAACAGCCGAGTTTGCGAAAAAGTGGCTGCCAACCCACGATGCTCGGAAAAAGCAATGATTTCTCTGGCTAAGCACCCTGACCCCGAAGTTAGAGCACAACTTAGCGAAAACCCTGTCTGTCCTATTACTGTTCTCTACGATTTGGCAAGGGATGAACATCCCGATGTTCGCTATTGTATGGCTGAAAATCCAAATCTGCCCCTATCTATACTTGAAGAGTTAAGTCAGGACGAGAATCCTTTTATATCAGCTAGAGCACATCAGACTCTAAATAGATCTGCTTGCAAGATCTTGATCGAAGGGAAATTCGAAAGCTACGGAACTGCGATTCCTCATCTCAAAATCGCTTCGGCGTCTTCCTATTAGAGAGAGGAGTCATAAGAACAAGCATTGCCGCGGTGTTGACCCTCCGCGGCAATGCTTTATTGAACTATTTTGCTTTTAGTCTTTAGTAGATGTAGAGCATTTCACGGAATTTCGGAATTGGCCAGAGTGAATCATCAACCAGGCTTTCCAATTCATCGGCTGTTGCGCGAGCAGCATTCATAGCAGGGACGACTTTCTCTTGATAGAAACGTGCGTGAGTGAGAACGTCTGAACCATGCTCGTCTACTTCTTGGCTGATTGCTTCGAGGTGTTCGAGTCCGGTTTTTAGCTTGTTGATGTGCTCTGTGAGATTGCGCAATAGTTTTTCTTGCGGACCCATTTCCAAACCTTGCAGTGCTGCTTTGGTTTGCAAAATGCTGTTGGCGAGTTTTGATTGATACTCCAGCGCTGCAGGGAGAATCATTGTATTGCCCATGTTGATGGTCATCAATGCTTCGATATTGATGGTTTTGCAATAGCTTTCCAACTGAACGTTGTAGCGGCTGTACAATTCATCTTCGCTAAGCACTTTGTACTTGCTGAACAGCTCAACTGATTCCTTTTCGATGTAAACCGGAAGGGCTTCAACTGTGTTGTGCAAGTTTGGCAAACCGCGCTTTGCGGCTTCTTCGTGCCATTCTTTGGAGTAGTTGTCGCCATTGAAAATGATGCGTTGGTTTTCAGTGAGGACTTCTTTAACTACCTTTTGAACAGCCTTGCTGAGGTCGTTTGTTTTTTTCAATTCTTCTTCGATTTTTGTTGAAACGTAATCGAGAGATTCTGCCACCATTGTGTTTAGAACAGTGTTTGTGCTGCCGATAGATTGGCTGGCGCCAACTGCACGGAACTCAAACTTGTTGCCGGTGAACGCAAATGGCGACGTGCGGTTTCTGTCTGAATCATCACGCGGCAATTCAGGCATGGTTGAGATGCCCATTTGCAGGTGGGTCGATTGAGCGCCCTTCATTGGCTTGCCTTCGATGATTGATTCAACAACATCGCGCAATTTGTCACCAAGATAGATGCTCATGATTGCTGGCGGAGCTTCGTTTGCGCCAAGTCTGTGGTCATTGCCGGCTGTGGCAATGCTTGCGCGCAGTAAAGCACCAAACTTGTTGACTGCTCGGATTACAGCACTGAGTACAACCAGGAATTGTTGATTTTCCAGTGGGGTTTTGCCTGGCTCGAGAAGGTTGTTGCCTTTGTCGTCAGCCATTGACCAGTTGTTGTGCTTACCACTTCCGTTGATGCCGGTGAATGGCTTTTCGTGGAAGAGGCAGCGGAAACCGTGTCTTTGAGCTGTTTTCTTGAACACTTCCATCAGCACCATGTTGTGGTCTGTGGCGATGTTGCTCGATTCAAATACTGGTGCTACTTCAAATTGAGCTGGTGCTACTTCGTTGTGGCGAGTTTTTACCGGCACTCCGAGTTTGTACAACTCTAGTTCTGCGTCCATCATGAATGAAAGAACGCGCTCGCGGATAGAACCCCAGTAGTGGTCTTCCATTTCTTGACCTTTGGGCGGGCGGGCGCCGAATAGTGCGCGACCACAGTTGATCAAGTCTGGTCTCAATAAATAGAATGCTTCGTCAATCAAGAAATATTCTTGCTCTGCGCCTACTGTGCAGGTGACGCGTTGTACTGAGTGGTTGCCCAGCAACTTGAGCAGGCGGACACCTTGCTTGTTAATTACATCGAGTGAACGAAGCAATGGTGTTTTCTTGTCCAGTGCGTGTCCGCTGTATGAACAAAATACTGTTGGAATACAAAGTGTTTTGCCATTGATGCTTTCCATAAGGAATGCAGGGCTTGTGGCGTCCCAGCCTGTATATCCGCGTGCTTCGAATGTAGAACGAATACCACCTGACGGGAAACTTGATGCGTCAGGCTCGCCTTCGATAAGCACTTTGCCTGAGAATTCCAAAATAGCACCGTCATCGCCGGCTGAGACCAGGAAGGCATCATGCTTTTCTGCGGTGAGTCCGGTCATTGGCATAAACCAATGTGTAAAGTGCGTGGCGCCTCTTGCAATTGCCCAATCTTTCATGGCATTGGCAACGACGTCTGCAAGTGCCGGATCGAGACTTTCGCCGAAGTCCAGGCAGCGTACAACAGCTTTGAATACTGCTTTCGGCAACAGCTGTCTCATGGTTGCGCGGTTGAATACGTTTTGTCCGAATAGCTCAGACATCGACGTTTTAGGGTCTGTGCTGGCTTTCACCGGTTGACGATCTTGAATCGTGCTTATGGCGTTGTGCCTGTTGCTTCCGTGCCGACTTCCTGAATGGTGCATTGTGCCTGTTGACCTATGGTTACTAGCGATTGTGCTCATCTGTGATTTATCCTCCCTACGCGCCCATTGCTTTGAGAATCACGCGTTTTTTCCTCTTTCCATCGAACTCTGCGTAAAAAATTTGCTCCCACGGGCCGAGGTCTAGTTTGCCCTCGGTTATAGGAACTGTAACTTGATGATTTATAAGTATGCGCTTCAGGTGCGCGTCGCCGTTGGTCTCGCCTGTTTGATGATGCTTATAATCTGGCCCTTGTGGTGCCAATTTTTCAAGCCATTCATCTATGTCGCTGAGAAGACCAGATTCCCAGTCATTTATATATACGCCTGCAGTGATGTGCATTGCAGAGACTAAAACAAAGCCTTCATTGATGCCGCTTTCAGCCACCATTGCAGCTACTTCGTCCGTGATGCGTATATACTCGCGTTCTTTCTTGGTGTCGAACCAGAGATACTTTGTATATGTTTTCAGCCCTTCTGAAACTTTCATTTCACCCTTCCAGAGCCGCAGCCCCGAGTTACATATGCAAGTACACAGTGGCCGGCAAGCCTGGAATGCTGCCAACAGGCGCTGCCTGCGGCTTCTTCTTGATAAGAATCCGTGCTTGGCGTGCTGTACTGGAACAGTTTAGCGCGTTAGAGCGCCAAACAACATTATTTGAACCTGCTTCGCTGAGCTTCTTTACTAAAAATCGTCAAGTTTTATCTTGCTGATTAATTCTCTCATTCCTGGCTTCAGAAGCTCTTCTGGGGAACTTTCAATTGCGCTGGGGGCAAAATGTCCGTTCCATTTTGATAGTTTCTTTACAGTGTCTGCGAAATTAAGTGGGCTTACCTCATGCGCCGCCATGCGGTTTTCCAGGGCATCCCATCGCATGTCTACCCGCAGCGCCAGCTCTTTTGACGGTTCTACCACAACAGAGCTATACGTGCGTCTTTGTAAAGCCTCTATTGCAGCCGTTGCTGTCTCGCTGTCTTTCGCCTTCAATAATGTTACGGCGTTCTGAGCTTCTTTACCTACTCCTTCATAGAACGTAAGAATGCCTTGTTTAGGCACGCCAACAACGCCAGTGCCATAAACTGAGGTGAAATCGCCGCTGCTGGGCAGAATTTCAGATTCATGTGTATGAAACATTTGCTGTCCGCGGCGCCCCATCACTACTTCGAGGCGTTCTCCCGGAAGGCGTTCGCTAATTTTGATAGAGTTTTCCGATGCAACTTTGAAAAATCGTCCTTCTTCTACGCCTCTCCATGGCGTTCTAGCGAGCATCTCTTCGCTGGCACTATATAAATTTAGCTCGCCGGCACTGCCGATGTTTTTGAATGTCTTGGCGTCGAGCCCCACGTAATGCAGTCCTTCAGGGACGATGGCTCTTGTTTTATATTCAACAGAATTTCGCGTGGAGCTGGCGATTGCATCAAGAGCCGCTACCCTGCTCGTTAGCATTGTGCCACCGCTTGCCCCCAGAAGAATTGCAGGGGTACTTTCGATAAATGCAGCACCTAGTTTTGCGCTGCTATTAATGGCTGATTGAGCCAGTTTGTCTTGCTCAAATTTTGTGTTTGCATACATCGCGTCTCTGGTGAATAGAGCGCCAGAACCCAGCATCACTGCTGAGCTGCCAATTCCAACGCCGCTCAGCAGGGTTTTGCATAAAACCGGCGATTTGGCCAAAAGAACTGCAGTGCCAAAACCAATCACTGCCGATTCCGCAAATCTAAGTGCTGTTGCACCTGGTTTATCTTGAATATCTGTTTTGATTTCGTGCCCTATTGCTGCTGGAATTTCAGGCAAAACTTTTGCGTAAACGGCGGCAATGTTGCTCAGGCTTTTGTTGAGTCCGCCCTCGCTGGGGCTCAGCAACTCAGCATTTTTGAGACTTGCGGCGCGGTTTTGGGACAAGCTCAAAAGAGAAAGCTGACTGTCGCCGCTTTCTGTCGCTTTTTGCTTTTCGATTTGAGGATTGACTCCGCTGTCCTCTAGTCCCATGAATCCTCCGGGCTGATTGGCTCTATCCTAAGCCTGTAGTGATTTTGAGTCATTGGGGAAAGTACGGAGGGCAAAGTCTGATATTTTACGGGGAATTTTTGGGTGAACTTGCGAAATTGCAGACTGGCGTGCCCAAATGAGCTAGACTCTTCTACTGTTCATTTGCCGGACGTTTATAATCACCTGCACTGGTCTTCATTAAAACTGGGATGAAAATCTTGAGGTCAAAATTTTCGCTTGCATTGCTTGGGTGTGCACTGCTCTTTGGCGCCTCAGCTTCGGCGCTGGCTCAAAGTGCAAATACCCAGTTGTTAGTAGGCAGCAAAAGTTCTGATAAAACAAGTGAAAGAAGCCTCGAAACAATCAAGGCTGACCGCATGGCTGCGCTCAAGAGAGTTAAGCGGGCCGACTTTGCCGAAGTAAATGGCTGGAAGTTTATTACACATGTAAGTCTTCAAAGTGACTTGAACAGCAAAACTGCCAAACCCGGAGACCCCGTCTGGGGCTTGCTTGACGATGATTGCAAATTTGGGTCAAAACTTATTGCAGCAAGTGACTCGCTTATTAAAGGTCATCTGGTTGAAACTTCGCATGCACGAACATTGGTTCATTCGGCGTTAAGTAAAGACCGGCGCTTCCATTCCGGAGGCAGGCTGGGAATTCAATTTGACGAAATAATTGATCAAGACGGCAAGAGCTGGCCCATCGTCGGCAGTTTGTGTCGTCTGCAATTTAAGCGTGATACTGTTGGTGGTGCGCCTCGCCTGGTCGAAATTGACAAACACGGCAAGGTCACCAAGGGCGGCGAAGTCCTAACCGACAAACAAAAAACTATTTTTACCGGCATAAGAGCTGCAACTATGGTGCCACTGCCTGCTAGTTATGCAATTAATATGGCGGCCGGACCTGTAGTAATGGGGCTTGCCGGTGCTGCTTATCCAGCTTTTGTTTACAACAAGCCAGTAAAAATGGGTGAGAAAGGTGTGCGTACAAAAGCATTTGCCTACGGTTTTCTAACTAATCTTCCCGGCGCAGTTGTGGTTCAAGCTTGTGTTGAGAAGGGCACTGAGATTGAGCTCAAGCCTGGCGATCAATTAATTGTCGATATGACTTTTAAGGAAAACGAATTCAGCAGCAAAGGAAAACTTTGTGTCACCGGTGCTGTTGTTAAGTAAGCCATAGTTTGAGCAGGAGCGGGACTAAGATCTCGCAGCAGACTTTGAGCTAGGACTGGAGCCGGATGTTTAGACGCCGGACATTGAGCCGCGATCCGTTTACGATTTGCTGTGTGCGCTTGCTTCTTGTGGTTCTGAATTAGCCTGCAATTTTTCAAGTCTTTCTTTTGCTTCGGCTAGTTTTGGGTCTAATGCCACTGCGTGTGAATATGCTTCGACAGCTTGCTGAGTGTCTCCCTGACTTTCGCAAACTCGACCAAGGTGCTCCCACAAGTTAGCGTGTTGTGGGCTCAACGCAACAGCTTCTTTTAACTCTTTGCTGGCAAGCTTGAGATCACCGCTTTTTTCAGCCATCCAGCTCAAGTCTACGTGATAAGCTGCTGCCTTTGGAGCTGATTTAACCGCTTCTTCCATTTCCTTTTGTGCTTCGCCAACTTTTCCATTAGCGGCAAGGAAGTATGCCAGGTCGGCTCTGGATGAGCCATCATGTGGTGCTAGCTCGAATGTTTTCTTGTAATGCTCTTCTGCCTTTTCAAAATTGCCGGTGTTAGCATATGCAAAAGCAAGCGATCTCTGGACAGCATAGTCGTCTGGAACAAGATGTTCAGCCAGTTCTAGCTCAAACAATGTTGGCTTCCAGTCTTGCTTGCGAGCAAAGCTCAAGCCTTTTTTGTAGTGTTTCACCATGCCGTCTTCGATTAACTTCGATGCTTCTTCGTCATTCATCGGAATTGCTTCGCCAAGTCCTATGGTCATCATAAACTCAGCCAGCGAGCGGAATACGTTAAACTTGAGCAGGGAGACAAGACACAAATCTCTGTGTGCAACTTTCAAATTTGGGCTATCCATTACTGAAAGATCAAGCTCAGTTTCAGCAAGGTCAAGATCCCAATCTTTTATATATTTCTTGGACAGGTTCCAGTGCTGTATTCCCAGTATTTCTAGTTCCTCTGGGGTGGGTCCTTCTTGAGCAGCTTTTGCTGTTTCTGCCTCTTTGTCTTTAGCATCATCTGTAGTGGCAACGCTTTCTTTGCTATCTGCAGATTCGCTGCTGTCACCTTTCTGCTCTGCTGTTTTTGCTTGCTCTGCTGTTTTTTCCTGCTCTGATTTGTCTGGCGTTGCGGCTTTGGCCTGCTCCGCTTCTTTGCCAGGCTCTCCGGCTTTGGTCTGCTCTGAGCCATTTGACTTAGCGGCAAGCGGCACTTCTTTGCTTATGCTTGCTGTCGACTTAACCTTGCTATCGCTTTTATCGCTGGATGGGTTAGCCACAACAACGCCGGCGCAAATGAAACTTGCGCTTAGAGCAAGCGAAAGCGCCTTTGCCGGACTGAAACAAGAATTGCGGTCTGCTTTCATGCAAATCCCTCGCAGCGGATACTACTTAGTCATTATGCCATTAACTTGGCTTCAGGTCTAAAGCATTTAGTCCTGAAGAAGTTCAGGCTTTACCCTAGTTGCCCTTCCATAACGACGACGCTGCGGCTAGATTGCTACCATCGATAGATTATGTTTTTCGCAAAACTCAATCATTTCCTCTTTGTCGACAACCATTGTTTCGTGGGCTTCGATGGCTAAAACGCCGCCTGGCTTTGGTCCGAGCATTGAGTTGAGAGTGTTGAGACCAACCGTTGGAATGTCAAAACGTTGGTCTTGGTTTGGTTTTGAGACTTTTACTACGACTACTGGGCCCTTTGCCAGCTCTACCGCGCGCCGAATGGCCTTGTCTGTGCCTTCGATTGCCTCGATAGCCATAATCATCTGGTCTCTAACTACGACTGTTTGCCCTATGTCCTGGCGGGCGATTTCTTTGGCTATGCGCTTGCCGAATTGAATATCTACATATTCCTGGGCACTGGGCTTGCGCTTGCTCATAACGCCCACGTCGGGGAAAAGCTCTGTTAGGAATGCTGCTTGTGAGCGCACGGTGATATCAAATTCTTTGAGCAGGCTGCCCATGCGGAATTGAATCGTGTCGTCGTTAAAATCGTTAAGCTTGCTAAGTTCTCTGATAGCCAACCAATCGAATTTGGCAATGTTTTTCAAGAATTCGAGCTTTGGTACTTTTCCAATAAAGACCATGTCCTTTACTGAATTGCTTTGCAATATGGACAAATTACGGTGTAGTTGTCCTGCTGCAATCTGAAATGTTTTTTCGCTGTGCGGCTCTACTCGCGGCACCGCCTCATCGCAAAGGCAAAGCGAAATGACTCGATAACCTTTTTCTTTGGCAGATTTAGCCAGCAGTCCGGGCAGTTTGCCTGCCCCGGCTACAAGGCCGAGCATGGCTCCGTTGCCGTTTTCAATTGCTTTTCTGCCTGGTCCGGCTTCTGTGCTGCTAGTCGTCACTTCTATATCCAGGTTGCTAGGGGCGTCTTACAGATGCCAAGTTTATCATTTGCTGCATCCTTGATCCCTGCCCTGTTTCTAATCCAGAGATTTTCTTGACATGACTTAGCGGCGGGCGTTAAATTGTGTTAATAATGAACCTGCCGAGCACTCTACACAGCTTCGAGGCGCCTTACTCCCGCTAGCAGAGAATGTAATTTCGAAAAGTGTCCCGGGCTGCTATTTTGAATTAGGGTAGGATTAGGAATAGCGATTAAGGAGTCTGCGATGAAAATTGTTCTGCCTGTCCTTTCAATGCTGGCTTTAACTTATGGGGCGCTTGCCGCTCCGGTTCATGCCCAGGGCAGTCGCAATGACAATCCTAATATGCGCAACTTTTATATGGCTCGGCAGCAAGTCCAAATTACAGACGATGCTCCGGCAGTTAATGATTTAAGGTCAAATCCGGGTGCGCCTCAGCCGGCTGTACCTCAACCAGGTCAGGGCTTGCCCCGCGCAGGATTCAGCACTTTCATGTCAGGCTACAACGGCGGCAATGCCAGGTCTGCTTTGCCTACAGTCAACAACGGTGTGCCGAAGGCTTTGCCCAGTGCGCCTGGTCTTACCGGACAAAAAGCTAATGCCGGTAAATTGAAAGCAAAAGCACCGGCAGCGCCGAAAGGTCCTGCAGTGGCAAAAACATATACGCCATATGCAACTACGCCTACACCTGTTGCCAATTCAGGCAGCTCTGGTAGTTTGCTCGATTCGTCTACTTCAGTTAAGGGCAGTGTTTTGCACTGGAATAAGCGACACTAAGCTAATCGACGGCTTGCAGCCCGGGGCATTTTTGCAGGTATTCTTCCTGCTTCTTTTGCGCCGCGGCGCTGTCTTGTCTATATGGAGTACATTTGATTATTCCGGCAAACAAGTCTGACAGCCCGTGTGGCTGACATATTTGCAGCTTGTCATTGCTGTCTAGCTTGATACCAATGCCGGTGGCAGTATGCAAAAAATGTGCAATGCCGTCTGTGCTGTCTGTGAATGTAAATCGCCAGGGGCGCCAGACTCCAAAGCTTGATTGATTCTTTACGTCAAAGATCCAATTTGGATGCAGCTGCTGCAAGTGATTTTTCCATTCAATTTCTTGCTCGCGCCCACTGTTTTTGTCGTAAAACACTACATCTAAATCTTTGATGCCCAGGCTGCATTTGTCGCCGTAAATTTTTTTCCAAACAGTGTTGCGAATGGCACCGCCCGCTACCCACCAGTCCGGCATGTCTAGAGCTTTTATGCTCGCTAGAGTATTAAACCAATCGGAGTTTGCGATTATATCTTTGAGTGTTTCTTCAAGATTTGCAGAAGCACAATTGAAATCGCTGTTTATTTGTTTATCTCTCAAGTACTTGCTTCCTGCGATTTTTGTACATCGCCTATTAGTCCACGTTCAATATAAATTGGGCGAATGTGTTCTCGAATTTTTGGCATTCTGAAATAGGTGAATATTGACATAAACAAAGCTAAGATGCCGCCCAGGCTAATTACCAGAGCGCATCCGTAGTGATCTGCCAGATAGCCTGCGGCTAATCCGCCGATGGGTGTGATGCCTAAAAATGCCATGGTGAAAAGGCTCATGACCCGTCCGCGTTTGTCGTCATCAACTATTGTTTGCAGCATTGTGTTGCTGGCAGCCATTTGCATTGTGATGCCAAAGCCGCCCATAGCCACTGCCAACATTGCAATCGCCAGGTTTTGCGAAAATCCGAATATGAAAAGTGAGGCAGATAGGGCAACTAGAGAGCCTGAGAGCCAGCGCCCCAAGCCAACCACGCTTTTGCGCGAGGCCAACATGAAAGTTGCTAGCAAAGAACCTATGCTTGATGCTGCCATCATGTAGCCCAGAAGTTGAGCGTTGCCGTGAAAATTGTTTTTGACATAAACAGGCATTAGCACCATATATGGTACTGCCGACAAACTGGTAAGAGCTACCGACAAAAGTAAGAACTTAATGGGCTGGCTGGCTGCAACATAGCCAAAACCCTCTTTTATGTGTGCAATAACGTGTAGGTCTTTCTTTTTGATGTTTGGCTTATTTAGTTTGATGGCAAGCAATGCACCAATTACAGCGACAAAACTCACGGAGTTCAAAACGAAGCAAGTGCCTTCGCCCCACCAGGCTACAACCAAACCAGCAAGCGCTGGTCCGATTAATCTGGTTAGGTTCATAATCGAGGAATTCAAAGCAATGACGTTGCCGAGGTCTTCCTTTTTCTCTGTCATGTCTACTACGAAAGCTTGTCTGGTAGGCATGTCGACAGCGTTCACTATTCCAGAAAAGGCGCCCAGGGCTATGATTTGCCAAACCTGAATGTGTCCGCCAAGGACTAAAATCGCCAGTATGAGCGACTGCAACATCAACAAAGATTGAGTTGTAATCAGCAGCTTATGTCTATTTAGCAAATCAGGAATCACGCCGGCAAAGGGCCCGAGCAGCATTGATGGACCCTGACTTGCAAAAGTAATTGCACCGAGCATGAATGGTGATTGCGTCAGCCTGTATGTCAGCCAGGCAAGTGCAAGCTGCTGCATCCATGTGCCAATCATTGACACTAGTTGGCCGGCAAAATAAAGCCTGTAATTCGGGTTGGACAGCGACCTGAATATTTTCCTGGCGCCTTTGTCAGGCGCTGTTTCTATAGTCGCTGCAATAGGTTTGGTGCTGCTCATTATATTCCTGGAATTGATTCCATATATAAAGTCGACGGGGGATGGCGCACTTTGTTTCCATCTTAGAACTAATTCGCCTCATTCGAGCTCTTTCTTAATTTGCGCTAAACTATTAAAGGGTGAATTTGAGGTCGTAAATGCTCTTTGCAGATACAATGGCTATCTTTTTTGTAGTTATTGGCTTTCTCATAGCCTTTCCAGCGCTCTGGCTGTTTTGCAGCGGAATCTGGCCTGCTTTTGTGCAGAGGACTGCCGATGCAGTCGAAAAGGGCTTGTGGAAGTCGTTTTTGATTGGTATTCCGATTACGGCTTTGTTCACTTTTTTAATTGCCATAGTGGGCAAGTTGCCGGCCTCTATTGGTCAAATTGGTGGCATTGTGCTTTTTAGTTTGCTGATGCTTTTTGCACAGTGTGGTGTGGCGGGCGTGGCAACTTTGCTTGGGCGACGGCTTAAGTCTCCCGCTGACATTGAGCGTCCATGGAAGGGCAATTTGCGTGGTGGAATTGTGCTTTCACTTTCTTATTTGCTGCCGCTTGTTGGCTGGTTTCTCATTCTTCCGGCCTCAATAATTATTGGTGCAGGGTCTGCGACGAGAGCCTGCTTTGTGCGCAAAGCCAAGGCTGTTAAAACTGCAGTTGAGCCTGAGACTATTGCAAATGAAGCTTGAAAGGCGTGAATTGTTGAAGGCTGCCGCCGCCGCACTGACAGCGCTTCCGCTTGTTGGTTGCGAGTCTATTTATAGCCATATCAGCAAAGAGTTGGGCGAAAAAATTCCGTCTGCTGTGTCTGTGCCAGAGTCGAAAAATATTGATCCCGTTTTCCATTTGTTGAGTCGAGCTGCCTGGGGGCCATGGCCAGGAGATGTAGAACGTGTAAAGGCTCTTGGCACAAATAACTGGATTGAAGAACAGTTAGCACCAGAAAAAATTGATGACCGTGCTTGCGATTTGCGTGCGCGAAGATTTGAAACTTTATTGATTCCGCCTGGGTCTTGCTATGACTTCAAAAAACAAAGTTTGCGCCTGGATATTGTCAGGCATACTTTATTGCGGGCAATTTACAGCAAAAGGCAGCTGTTTGAAGTGATGGTGTCTTTCTGGACAGACCATCTAAATGTGAGCATTGATAAAGGCGATTGCATTTATCTCAAGCCTTCTGATGATCGCCTTGTAATTAGAGCGCACGCGCTGGGCAAATTCAAAGACTTGATTCGTCACTCTGCGCTTTCACCGGCGATGCTGGTTTATTTAGATGGCAAGGAAAATCGCAAAGCGGGACCAAATGGTGTACCTAATGAAAATTATGCGCGTGAATTGTTAGAGTTGCATACTCTTGGTGTGCACGGCGGTTATTCTCAACATGATGTTTATGAGCTGGCTCGTTGTTTGACCGGATGGCGGCTTCACGATGATTGGCAAAGAGCACAGGTGTATTTTGATGCAAGCAATCACGATAATGGTGAAAAAATCTTGCTCGGGCAGAAAGTTAAAGCCGGCGGTGGTGAGAAAGATCTTGACGCTGTAATTGATATTGTCTGCAAGCACCCTTCCACTGCCAGATATATTAGTTCTAAAATGGCAGCTAGATTTGTTAATGAGCCATCTGCGAGTCTTGTAGACCAACTGGCAGCTATATTTACGCGCACCGAGGGCGATATCAAAGAAATGCTACGCCATGTTTTGCAGTGCACTGAATTTCAAGATGACAGAGGCAGCAAAGTTAAACGTCCCTTCCATTTTGTGGTAAGTGTATGCCGTGCTCTGGCGGCTGATACTCATGCTCATGATGATCTCATCGAATATTTGCAAAGAATGGGGCAGCCGCCTTTTCAATTTCCTACCCCCGATGGTTATCCTGACGAGGCGAATTATTGGTTAGGCAATTTGCTCTGGCGCTGGAAATTTGCTATTGCAATTGCATCTGGTGACTTGAAAAATGCTGAAGTCAAAGTTGATGAGCTCATTGCTGCGTTAGGCATTAAGAAAAATGGCGAGGCTGAGTTGGGCAAGTTTTTTGCTTATTTTGCCGGACGTATGCCTTCTGCTGATGAATTGCAAGCTCTGAAATTATTTACGCAAAATTGCTCTGTTGATAAAAATGAGCACAGGGCAGAACTTGCCGGTTTGATCATGAGTTCTCCTGCTTTTCAGAGGTGTTGAAAGTGGGTGAATCGCGAAGGACATTTCTCAAGAAATTTGTTTTGGCTGCAGAACCTGCAGTGAAAGCACCTGCTGAGCAAACTCTGGTATGTGTTTTCTTGCGTGGTGGCGCTGACACGCTCAACATGATAGTTCCATATGCAGACAAGCAGTATTACAAAGTCAGACCAAGCATTGCTATTCCGCCGCCATCCTCAGCCAAAAATGCTTCTCTAAAGTTGGATGATTTTTACTCGCTTCATCCAAAGTTGGCAGATTTGCTGCCCATTTTTGCTGCGGGAGAATTGGGCATAGTTCAAGCTGTTGGCTCAGACAATCCAACTGGTTCACACTTTGAAGCTCAAGACCAAATGGAGCATGGTGAGTCTTATGGAAGAACAATTGGCGGAGGCTGGCTTGGGCGCTATTTGCGCACGCGGTCTATCGAAGCACTGACACCTTTATCTGCAGTTGCAATTGGTGAAGTTGTGCCCGAGTCATTTCGTTCTGCGCCTGTTACCAGTGTGATTCGCAAAATTGAAGAGATCAACATGACTGTACCGTCTGGTTGCACTGATGCACTTTGTAAGTCGCTTTCAGCTATGTATGGTGGCGCGCAGGCCGGCTTGCTTAGCAGCGCAGGAAAGAGCACGCTTGATTTGCTAAAGCGAGTTGATAAATTGCGTTCAAAAACTTATCTTCCATCGAATGGGGCTGTTTATTCCGATGACGCATTTTCTGCAGGGTTGAAAGAAGTAGCGCGCTTAGTTAAAGCTGGAGTTGGTCTGGAAGTGGCTTGTGTAGACATTGGTGGCTGGGATACTCATTTTGTGCAAGGTGGGCAAGAAGGGTTGCAGGCAACACTTATTCAACAACTTGGAAATGGACTATCCGCTTTTTGGAAAGACCTTGGTTCATACAATAAAAAGGTTAGCACCATTGTGATGACTGAATTTGGTCGACGCATTTATGAGAATGGTTCGCTGGGGACAGACCACGGTCGGGGCTTTGCTTTCATGGCAATTGGTGCTGGGGTTAACGGCGGCAAAATTTATGGTCGTTATCCTGGATTGCAGGACGACCAATATGATTTAGGACCAGGTGGCTTGAAAATCACCTGCGACTATCGTTCGGTTTTGTCCGAGCTGCTTTCCTGGCGTGGCGCAGATCTCGAATCAATTTTTCCCGGTTATGTTGCTGAGCCTGTCGGACTCATGAAATTGAAAGATTCAATTTCTTAGTGAGCACGTTCAAGAATGCTTTCTGCTGCATCTACAAGCGGAGTCAATTCTTTGTGTCTGAGCAAGTAGCCATGATTTCCGATTGCACGTGAGAATGCATCGTTCATGCGTTCTTGATAAACCAGCATCGATGGGAATTTATGTAACACGTCATCGTGCGAGTGTTTGTATGGAATATGGTCTTTTCGTCCGACATAGATAATGTGGTATGGACGAGTGGCTGTTTCTGAGGTTTGACCATTCACCATGATTTCTGCCCATGCTTTATAAGCATCGAAATCATTGGCGAAGTTGAACATGTCTAGAGTGAATCCGCCTGGTGGGCGCATGTTAACTTCCAGTGGAATAACTTTGCCATCTGGGAAATGGAAAAACTCGAAGTGGAAAAAACGCTCGCGCACATCAAATGCTCGAAGTGTTGCTTTTCCTGCTTTCTCAAGTTCTGGCTCGATGTTGCGGACACCATAGTAGTAGATATCGCTGTCTTCGTTAACTGCGTCCATGACGCCCTTGCTATAGCGATGTGATGCTGAAAATACCAGATTGCCGCCGCTGTCTGTCAGCCCGTCGTAAGTGACAATCGCTCCGGAGATGAACTCTTCTACGATGTACTCGATGCCTGGTTTGTCGGCAAGGTAGCGGACAATGTCGTCTTCGTCTTTGATTTTGTAGGTCTTAGCTGCACCGACACCAATGTCCGGCTTGGCCACCACAGGGAAACCTACTTCGTCGATAAATGCACGCAATTCTTGTTCTGTATCGCAAACTTTGCCGCGAGCCGGTGTTAGTCCTGCGTGGATAAACACTTCTTTCATTTCTGATTTGCGTTTGATTTTGAAAATATTGTCTAGCTTGATGCCGGGAATATTGAAGTCTGTGCGCAGTCTTGCTTCTGTTTCCAGCCAATATTCATTTTGCGAATCAATGCGGTCCATCTTGCCGTGGCGGAAGGTGAAATAGCCTACGGCGCGGAGCAATTCATCATATTTGTGCATGTCTGAAACAGCAAAATAATCGGTAAGTGCTTCTCTCAGCTGCCAGTGCAAAGCTTCAAACGGTTGGTCTGCGATGCCAAATACATTGGCGCCCTGAGCGCGTAGTTGCACGCAGAAGTTATAGAAATTCGGTGGAAAATGTGGCGAAAGAAAAACGATATTCATGCAGTCCAAATCCTTGAGCCGACAGACTTTGTTGCTGCACCTTGAACGAGGCGACAGGAATCAGCGAGAATACCACAGATTATCGCCAGATGGACATTTCGGGTTGCCGTCCCATCATGATTCGCAATCTTTCTATAGCTTGCTTCGGCGTCCAATCAGGGCAAGTACTCGGCCAACACAGTTGTAGGGGTGGCGCCATGCGTCACCCGGCCCGAAGATCGCCGTCAGGCATCACTGAATAGGGTGAATAAAGGGAGCTGAGTGACATCCCCGGGCGACGAACGGCGTCTCCGCTACGCCCGTTCTTGGACGGTGTTGCCAGAAGCTGCCACTTGACTGCGCTTTGTTGAGAGCCAGGCTGTTCAAACAGGCTTCTGGCGCTGTGCTAAACCTTGACCAGAATGGGAGTTTTGAAGTTCACAACCACGCAATCGTCCTTCGATCCGTCTTCGCACACTATGCAAGAAAAATCGATAGCCGTGTCAATCGCGGTCATCGGATAGTGCCAAACACCGGGAAAGTAGCTTACGCCGGCCGCGCCTTCGACTACGAAAGCAGCCAATGTGCTGAGCTCAGGTTCTTCAGCTCCGAGGCAGACAATTGCTAAATACTTCGAATTGCTGCTCATAGGCATAAATACTTGCGTTGAAAATTGGTGTTTTTCAAGCAGTTTCATCTCAAGCGGCAACTGTTTGAGCGGGCTTACTCTGAAAACGCAAAGGTTAATGTTTGCTTTATCGCTGCGCAAATTTTCGATGTTGCAAAGATGGTTGTAACGTTTGGCCGTGCCCATGTTTGCGGGGCGAAAGGGCAAGGCATCGTCAGCGGCGATAACTTTGCCGTAAGGAGCGTAAGCCTCTCTGCTGAGTGGAATCGCCGTGATCTCAGCGATGCTGGTGCCGCCGCTCATGATCTTTGTGCCCCCACATACTACAATGTCGATCTCTGTAGTCTAGCATGGCTGCCGATACACCAGTTTTTTCTTCGAGGAGTGCACATGGCTGCGACGATCGACCGCGTTAAAGTTAGCGGAAAAGTAAGCAAGGAATATTCCGAAATATTGACTGATGATGCGCTGAAATTCATCCTTGAGTTGCATCAACAATTCAATCCTGTGCGTGTTTCGTTGTTAAACAAACGCGTAGAGCGCCAGAAAAAACTTGATGCCGGCGAGCTGCCCGATTTCTTGAAAGAAACGGAATCAGTTAGAAACAGCGACTGGGAAGTCGCTGCTTGTCCTGCAGACTTGCAAGATCGTCGCGTCGAAATTACTGGTCCGGTTGACTGCAAAATGATTATCAATGCACTCAATTGTGGCGCCAATGTTTTCATGGCTGACTTTGAAGATGCAAATTCGCCAAGCTGGTCAAATTGCCTCGATGGTCAGGTTAACTTGAAAGGCGCGGTGCGCAGAACTTTGTCTTTGCAGACGCCGGAAGGCAAGTCTTATAAGCTCAATGACAAAATTGCGACTCTTGTTGTTCGTCCTCGTGGTTGGCACCTTGAAGAAAAGCATGTCACCATAGATGGTGTCGCAATGTCAGCCAGCCTTTTTGATTTTGGCTTGTATTTTTTCCACAATGCAAATGAATTGCTTCAACGTGGAAGTGGACCTTACTTCTACATTCCCAAGCTTGAAAGCCACCTTGAAGCGCGTTTGTGGGCTGATGTTTTCAAATTTGCCGAGACAAGTTTGAAAGTACCGGCAGGCAGCATACGTTGCACAGTGCTCATCGAAACAATACTTGCTGCTTTCGAAATGGACGAAATTCTATATGAGCTCAAAGATTACATGGCTGCCTTAAATGCTGGTCGCTGGGACTACATGTTCAGCATGATCAAAAAGCTCAATAAAGATCCTAATTTCATGCTGCCTGACAGAGCCCAGGTGTCGATGGCAGTTCCTTTCATGCGCGCATATTGCGATTTGCTTGTGAAAACATGCCATCGCCGTAAAGCTCACGCCATGGGTGGAATGGCAGCGTTCATTCCCAGCCGCAAGGACAAAGAGCTCAACGAGCGAGCAATGGCTAAAGTGCATGAAGATAAGCTGCGCGAAGCTGGTCAGGGCTTTGACGGCACCTGGGTTGCCCACCCTGACCTCGTGCCTATCGCAAAGGAAGAGTTTGACAAAGTTCTTGCTGATAAGCCAAATCAAAAGCAAGTAATGCGAGCCGACGTTAACGTAAGCGCCAAGCAGTTGTTAGACGCAAATGTTGAAGGCGGCAAAATTACTGAAGCCGGCTTACTTAACAACATCAGCGTCGCCATACAATATATGGATGCCTGGTTGCGCGGTATAGGTGCGGCTGCAATCTACAACTTGATGGAAGATGCTGCCACTGCCGAAATTTCCAGAGCCCAAATCTGGCTCTGGATTAACCGCAAAGCTAAGCTTGATGACGGGCGTGTGGTGACTGCCGAGCTTTATCAATCATTGAAAGAGCAAGAACTCGCCAAGCTGAAAGCCGCAGGAGCCGGGCGACTTGATGACGCTGTCAAAATTCTGGATAAGTTGATTTTGAACGAGCAGTTTATTGAGTTTCTCACTTTGCCTGCATACGATTATTTGGACTAAATCTAAACAAAGTTGATACTAATCTGCCGCTTTTTGCTGGATGCTAAGCCAACCGCTGCCGTCCTCAATCTTGCTTTGCTTTGATAAGTCAATTGGTCCACCGGCTTTCAATGCTTCAAGCCTGCTTGTCACTGAATCGGCTGACTGGTCATTGATTTTGCGCAAAAATTTGGAATAAGTGTCGAGCGTATTGATCAAGAACGGAGAGTCTTTTCCATAGAGCCGTTCTTTTTGATCTAGTGTTTTTTCAAACATATGTTGCGCGTTGACAGTTTTGCCCAGACGGTCGCAATTTACTGCCAGGTCAAAAAGCGTATTGCCTACCAACCTGTGCCCCATGCCCAGGTTTTTAGTTCTGATGTCGAGGATGCGCTCTAGGTACATTTGCGCGTCTTCAAATTTGTGGTCGCGGCGCAAGCAGCGGCTCAGTCCGTACAGGTTGTTTGCCACTGCCATTGAGTCTTTCCCGTAGCAAGACTCGGTTATTGGAAGAGCCTTCAGATAAAGCTGTTCGGCTGTATCTGTGTGAAAGTCCATATACTCAAGAAGAGCCAGGTTTTGCAGACAGATGGTAAACTCGCGATTGTTTCCGTCTGTTTTACTCAGCGCCAATTTGAGGGCTGATTCGGCTGCTTCATAGTCGCCGGCGTTAAAGAGGTCATGCGCTGTTTTTACGATAAGCTCGTTGTCCGTTTGCGCATAGCCGGGAGGGCATAATGAAATGAAAAATGAGACCAAAGCAAAACAGTACAGTCCAAGTTGAGACTGTCTGGACAGACTTTTGCTGCCTACTATTCTGGGGGGAATAGTCTGTTTTTCGGGTTGCGTCGAGAGCATAATTGATTTATACCCGATTTTGGCTGCACTCTTTCATAACTGCCACATTGAGCCGGCTGCATGCAATGCTCGATGGGGCTTATTTCTTGGGGCGGGGTAAATACTCCCAAAGTTGGCTAAGCGTCAGTGCGCGCTCGCCTAGAAAATCGTCTTCATCGCCCCAGGTGTTGTTTAGTTCTACCTTTTGAGTTTTTGGATCGTAGCTCATTAATGTGGCTAAGTGGGTGCCTTCTCTGTTCCTAAAAATAGTTGGGGCGTTTGTGCCGTTAATTAGTCTGTCACCGTCAACAGAAATCATAAGTGGGAATCGCACATTTGGCAGTCGCCCTTCTGCAGTGTATTGCAAGAATTTTTGCAGTTGGGCGAAGTCGTCGTAGGTAAATGCTCCGGGATCGTTCAAGTCCTTATATTGTTCGTTTATCACTGTGATTTCTTCTCTGCCTGTAAGCAGCTTGTTTATCAATTTTTCTTGTTCTCGGCTGGTGTAAGGTGTTTTGACTCGGCCTGAACGTGAGTAAACATTGAGGCCGAAATTTTTGTCTAAAGAATAGTCTTTAAGACCTTCGACCTTGCCTGCAATTTCAAAACGCAGGCATCCTTTTTCAGCTGCCAGTTTGTCTGGGCGCATTGTACTTGTTTGCCAGCCGATATTGCATGCAGTAATTTGAAAAATGCGACTGGCCCAATTTGCATACTTAGCAGTTTCTACATTTGACACTGAGTTGGGAGGGTAAATTATTATGCTGCCGTCTGTGCATTTGAATTGACCGCTTAGAGCTACTTGCATAATCAAGCTGGCATAAAGTTCTGGATTTAGCGTTGCTACACGCACCTCGTATGCAGCAAACTTGCACGTTGAACCGACTTGCTGAATGCTTCCGGTTGGAGAGGCAATATTGCTCAGTGTATCCAGCGCCAGACTGGCTCTTTGAATTTTGCTGAGTCCTAATGCGCTCTTGTCGTGTTTGATCAGTTCTTCAATTATATTTAGTGTGATGATCTTATTTTCAGTCGGAATTTGAGTCTTCTTGCAAAATGCATTTAAGTACGATTGAATTTTTGCCGAGAGTTTTGGGTCATTAGTACCGAGCGCTTTGATAAACGCGTCTGTTACTTGTTTGCATGGCAGTGCAAGGCTTGCCTGGGGCGATGCGCTAAGTGCTTGATTTTTTGAACTCAAGTCTGCACCATTGGCGATGCCATTGATCGACAGGCTGAAAGACAAGAGCAATGCTATGAGGATTTTTTTTCGTAATAACTGCTGCATTTCGGTTGTCTCAAAGCTCAATTGCTGTACAGAGTTACAATACGGCGTTGGTCGTTTGTAGATGGTTCTTTGGGTTCTACAGAGTGTTTTTGCCAGAACATAACATCTTCCGCTCTTTTGCTGTGGTCAAGCCCCAGCGCGTGTCCAATTTCGTGCAGGGCACTTCCATAGAAGGCCTCTCTGCTAATTGCATATCCGTCTTTGCCGACTAGTCCGAGAAAAATAAGTGCGCGCGACCGATTGCCGGGCCACATGGTTAACCCTGCGGCGTTGTGTTCTGCCAAAAGTCCATCACCTTCACGCAAATAGCTAATTGTAATTTCAGATGCTCTTTCATCAGAGGCAATGGCAAATGAGACACGACCGCCGCTGCAATTTGCCCAGCTTTGAAGTGCCTCCAGGCAAAGTTCCTTCGGATGTTTTGCGCCTGATCCGTCAGGATTAGTAAGTACTTGTGTTGCTGTGGTGTTGTCAGCCAAAAATACTCTTATCGGCATTGCGATGCGTTTTTTCCAGCAGAGTGCCTGCTCAGAGGGCGATGGACCTGAAAGTTCAGAGCTTGCTGATGCTTTGATCGCAGCTGCAAGATCTTGCATTTGAACCTTTACCAGTGGTGTTTTTGGATGGTCTGGAAAGCGAGAAGCAAAATCTCGCAACGAATCCATTTCCTTTTCCATATTGCCCATTGATGAATATGCCGAAATTAGCAAGAGATAGCTTTCTGGAGATGTTTCGAGGAAAGCCGCACGTTTAGCTGGTTCTAGGGCTTCTTCTGGTTTTTGCAGCAAGAGATAAACTCTGCCCAGCAAAATTTGGCATTTTGCTGAGTTGGGGTCGAGCAAGCTTAGTTGTTTTAGATATTGGGCAGCCTTTTCGTAGTTTTCTGTCTTAATGCAGACCAGAGACAAAAACTTGAGTAGCTTAATATCGGTAGTGCCTTTATCCGCTTCTGCCATTAAGGTGCTGAGGCTTACTTTTGAGCGCTCATAAGTGCCGCCCAAAATAGACGGATCTACCTTGCTTTGCAATGCGTCCACCCCTCCGGGTTTTGCATTCGAGTCGGCCGGTGGATTGTATTGCACTGTGCTTGGTGCCTTTAGTTTGCTGGCGATAATTGAAATTCTTGTGTCTTCCGCAACGGCGCGATCGTTTTCTCCTAGCAGATGCAATAGTTTTGCATGCGTCTGCAGTGCTTCCATATAGTTGCGGCTTTCATCGCCTGATTCTTGTTTGCTAATATCACAAATCTGCTTTGCTGCAACTTCGGCTTTCTTATAGTCTTTGGTGCTGTTATACAGTTTTACTTGTTCATCCAGAACAAGGTGCCGTTTGCTGCTGTTTTGCTTTGCAGTTGAGCTGTTGATGCATTCATTCAAAAGCTGTTCTGCTGCAGTAAATTCTTTCTTGTTGAGTTTGTCTTTTGCTAGAGCAAGTTGTTTGTTAAATTCATCGTGTGCAGCTTGTCCAAATAATATTGAAACTGGTTTGTCTGCACTTGCAACGCTTTTACGCTTTTCTGTCGTTTCTGCAAGAAGCTTTTCGACGCGCGTTTTTTCTGCGTCTTCTTGAGTGTCCTTGAGCAGCTCGAGGTATGTTTTTATGCAGCCTATTTCTTCGTCTGATATAAGATCGATTTTGGCCAGTTCATCACTGCATACCTCTTTGAGCAAGTGCCTGGCGTCTGTTTGTTTTTTCTCGTCTATTTGTACTTTTGCCAGCCCAAGAGCCGAAGTATAGAGACGGGAATCTTTTATGCCTTTTTCTCTAGCAAGACCAAAGCTGGCTCGCCATGAACTTTCAGCTTGCTCAAGTTGCCCTTTGCTTGTTTGTTCTTCAGCCAGCTGTTTATATGCTGACCATGATTGGGCATTGGCTGGAATGCTAGTTGAGACCAGCAAAATTTGACAAGACAAAAGTACGCCGCAGTTGATGAATTTCTGCATTGTTTTCCCTTGAAGAAAACCCCATGGTACTTGCAATGTTCACTTTATGACTCTGCCTCAAACATGGCTGCGCATAAAATTTATGGACACCCCAAGATTATTTGGCCGAGTATTCTTAGTGTGAAAGGTGACTGCGGGCTTCCATCAGTTGCTTCACTTGTGCTTGCATCTCTTGTGTATCTTCGCCATTGTTGCGGCTTCTTTCTATTTTTTCGCGAAGACCGAGGACAGCTTCGCTAACATCTTTTCTAGTTGTTCCTTCTGCTTCGAGTCTAGCTGCATCTTTGCCGATAATGCCTTGTTGCTTGCTAAGCAGGTCTTCGTTTTTCTTGCCGATTGCATTGTATTCATTGTTTGTTTGAGCATTGAGGTGGCTATCGATGCCTCTTGTGACTTTCGTGTCGATGTTTTCGCCACCCCAACCTACGTGGGTGCCGATCATGCGTCCGGTAGACCAGCCGACAAGTCCGGCTGTGGCGTATGGAGAAGCTGCGCGGATTAAAGTGCCTGCTCCCAAGCCAATCTTTACTGTAGCTTCAACGCCTTTTTCGGCATCTCTATTTTGAATACCTTGAATGCCATCGCCAATTCCGCTCGCGATGCTGCCTATGCCGCCAGCTTTGCCTGCGATTGTGCCCAATCCGGTACGCCCCATTGTATACAGCAAACCAGCTGTACCACTGGTGATATCGGCGGTACCGGCAGTAAGATTTACTGTGCCTTCTAAATTCTTGCCTTCCTTGAGAAGTTGTACTCCTTGTTTGACTTCACCAACGCCGCCTACGATGCCGAGTACGCTCAATCCACCACCAAGTGTTTTGCCAACTCCGCTTCTAAAAGTGCTTGCTTCCGGTTTAGGATCGTGTGGAGCTTCAACGTGTGTTTGCGGTTTTACCGGGGCTTGTTCTTTTACAACAGTTGGCTCTTTAGTTGTATCGACATGTTCTCTAACAACTGGTTTGGGTGGAACTTCTGCGCCACCTTTATGGCCTTCTTGCGAAATGTGTTTTGGTGTGTTTTTGAGTTGTACGTATGGCGAATTGTTGTGTCCTGCTTCGACATGCGTTTTTGGTGTTTCTGCAGGGCTTGGTCCGTGTTGATTGTCTAGACCTGCTGAACGTGAAACTTTCACTCCGAATTGCTCAAGCTTGTCGAGAAATGCATTGCCATCCATGTTGGCTTTCACTGCAGGTTTTGAACTGTGGATTTCTGGCGTAGATTGTGGAACTTTTCTTTCGCTTACTGGAGCAGATTCTTGTCTTACTTCGTGCGATTTGCTGCTGTTGTGGGTTTCTTGTGCAGCGGCGCTTCTGGTATGTGTGTGCGGCTTTTCGCCGTGTCCAGTAACATACTCGTCTTTGATGCCTTCAATTGGACGTGGAGAATGCGCGCCAGGTTTTCTTGAAAGAGGCTCATGCTGCGGTGCGTTTTTTCTATCTGCATTCACTTGATCCAACCACTCTTTCGAAGCATTAACCTTGCCCAAGAATGGTTTTGGTGAAGTATGGTTTTCAATTTCTACTTTTGGCAAGACGCCTTCTTTCTGAAGGTGTTGCTCGCTTTTCAAATTATGGCTGGCTTGTATTTTATTGTGCTGATGTTGTGTTTGTGCATCAGGTACCAAATGCAAATTGTCTTCGATTTGCTTGCCGACATTTTTAAGGGCGTCGAGACCTCGACTTACTAACCCTTTTTGTTCTTCAGACATTTTATTGGCCCCTCAGATTCGTTTTCTTGAACTTCAGCAATGTATTCGCTGCTGATGACAATAAGAATACTGCGTCTGGGGGGCAACTTTGGGTGCTCAGTGGGTCAATTTTGGGTCTTTAGTTATATTGCGTCTAAGGGAGTGATGTCAGGTGGGCGTGGCGCCAGGGTGCCTGGCCGGTCCCGTGACCGCTCTGCCCCTTACGGTAGGGCTTGTCGGTTGCGAAGTGTTGCTCTTGGCAGGCTCGCTCTGCCGGCTTAGAATTGTCGCAAAGAGTTTGCGTCACTTCATTTTTCTTGGGATTTGTTTTGCAGCTCGTCTTTTTGATGAGGAAAGAAACCTCGGAATTGGTTGAGTGTGCCCTTTCCGTGTTCATTTCTCCATGCCTTTTCGGCGCTGCTCAAATTGCTGAGGTAGTCTTTTGGACGTTGGGTTTCTGCGGCTTTTCTCGCCATTTCTTCGTCTTTTTGATGTGGGAAGAATCCATGAAAGTCATTCAATGAACCTTTGCCGTGTGTCTTAATCCAGTCCTTTTCAGCGCTGGTCAAATGTTTTAAATACGCTGCTGCACCGACAGAGTGATTCTCTGGGTTTTGCTTTTCGTTTTGAGAAGCAGAGGCTTTATCTGCATTTTTGAGCTCACCGCTTAGTTCAAATTTGTTGTTCAAATATTTTGAGGCAGCGTCATTGTCGTGACGTGTTGTAGTGGAGTCCGTGCGTTGCTGGGTTGTGTTGCTCAGCTCAGCAATCCATTTTTGATTTACAGAACTTTCGGCTGCGGCTGAGGATATTTCAGGTTCAACGTCTTTTCTCTGTGCATCTAATTCGCGTTCGTTTGCAGACATTGGAAAACTCCTTGCTTCAGTTCTTCCTAAATGAAACAGATTTTCGTGTCAAACTGGTACCTCCTGAAAGTTGGGGCTTTGCTGCTGTAAAATTGATTTTTTGAAGCAAAAAGAATTCACTGGCGAGAAAATTGGCTATGGCAGTTGATTTAGTTAAAACAAGCAAATTTCTTTCACTTGTACTTCGACATCAGCCCGACAAAATTGGAATTTGCTTGGACGAGCAAGGCTGGGTTGCGGTTGATGTATTGCTTTCTGCGGCAAAAATTGGGCGCGACGAGTTAGAGCTAGTTGTTTCCACCAATTCAAAAAAGCGCTTTGAGTTTAATGAAGACAAAACAATGATCAGGGCCTGTCAGGGTCATTCGGTGCCTGTAGAACTCGGTCTTGAAGAACTCGTTCCTCCGGCGCGTCTTTATCACGGCACTGCAAAAAGATTTCTTGATTCGATTTCCAGAACAGGCATTACCAAACAGTCACGCACGCATGTACATTTGAGCGCAGATATTGATATTGCAAGATCTGTCGGACGCCGGCACGGTTCTCCCGTTATTCTTGTCCTTAATTCTGAGCTGATGCATAAAGAAGGGTATAAGTTTTTCAAGTCGACCAATAATGTGTGGCTAACTGATGAGGTTCCGTTTAACTTTGTGCTTGAAACTATCGACTGACCCTTGTTCTAATTTACAGGTCCGAAAATGGCGAGATCTCTCTGCTCTTTGGCAGTAGAATCATGGCATGATGTTAAACACAGATATTTGTTATCAGGCTTTGCTCACTCACGACGCACGTTTTGACGGAGCGTTTTACGTAGGCGTAGCCAGTACCAGAATTTATTGCCGAACAGTATGCACGGCAAAAACTCCGCTAATCAAAAATTGCAAGTTTTTTGCAAATGCGGCTGCTGCTGAAATCGCAGGTTATAGACCTTGTCTGCGATGTCGACCCGAGCTGGCTCCTGGTAGTGCCAAGGTTGATGCTGTCAATCGTGCTGCTGCTGTAATTGTTAGTCACATTGAAGATGGTGCGCTCAACGACATGAGCGTTGCTGAATTGGCAGCAAATCTCGGAATGAGTGAAAGGCATCTGCGACGCGTGCTCGAAAGCAGCTTTGGAGTAGCGCCGCTTGAGCTTGCTCAGACACAACGTTTGTTGCTGGCTAAACGACTGCTAGCGGATACTAACTTGCCCATTACAGAGGTTGCATTTGCAAGTGGCTTTGCTAGTCTGAGGAGATTCAATGCTCTATTGAAAGAACGTTATGGCTTAAGTCCCTCACAAATCCGTTCTGCTAAGTCTTTTGCAAGTGAAGATCAATCCATTGTTTGCCAATTGGTATATAGAAAGCCATTCGACTGGCATTCTATCCTGACTTTTCTAGCAGGAAGAAGTGCAAATGGTGTTGAGTTGATTAGAGATAATTGCTACCACCGTACTGTTTCAATTGGTAAAGAACGCGGGTGGATATCGGTATCTAATGACGAGAAAAACAGCTCATTGAAAGTTGAATTGTCTTTATCCTTATCACGTTCGATCATGCCTTTGCTAAATCGAGTGCGTATGTTGTTTGACTTAAATGCAGACCCTCATTTGATAGTGTGTCATTTAGGTGATATCGCATCAGCCCATCCAGGGCTGCGTGTGCCTGGTTCATTCAATCGATTTGAAACCGCAATACGTGCAATTCTTGGGCAGCAAGTAAGTGTGAAAGCGGCAAGCACTTTAATGAGCCGCTTTTGTCTGGCATTCGGTGATAAATTGGAAACGCCAATTGAAGGTCTTTCAATTGTCTTTCCTTCGGCCAAGAAAATTGCAAGTTTATCTCTTGAAGAAGTAATCTCAATTGGCCTTACCAGCGCGAGAGCAAAAACTCTAATTGCATTTGCCCAAGCAGTTGCGTCTGACGCGATTTCTCTTGAATTAGCAATTGACCCAGAAGATAGAATTCGGCAACTTAAGGAATTGCCGGGTATTGGTGAGTGGACAGCACAATATCTGGCTATGCGAGTTCTTAACTGGCCTGACGCCTTTCCTGCCGGAGATTTGGGAATTCGCAAAGCACTCAAAATTGATAACGAAAAAACAGTTCTGGCATATGCGGAAAAATGGCGCCCCTGGCGTGCGTATGCTGCAATGCATTTATGGAAAACATTGGAGATATGAAAGTGAAATATTATACCTACGTTGACAGTCCAATCGGAAAGTTATTGTTGCGTTCTGATGGAGACAGCCTCATTTCGCTGTATATGGAATTAGAAGATATCGATTATACCCCAGCCATGTTTCATCCCTTACATGCTGAACAGACAAGGTTAGGTCTTAATCTAGAAGCCGTTGTGCCGCCAACAGCGCGTGCCAGTAGCAATGCAAAAATGCTTGCCAAAGTGCTAGTCAATGAAAGGATGGATGAGAGCTTACCTGTCTTTAAAAAAACAATTTCGCAGTTGAGCGAATATTTTTATGAAGGTAGAAAGTGCTTTGAGTTGCCTCTAGAAATGGAAGGCAGCAGCTTTCAAAAATCTGTTTGGAATGAATTGCTCTCAATTCCTTACGGAAGCGTTAGATCATATGGTGAGGTTGCTCGACTCATCGGCAATTCTGCTGCCTCACGAGCCGTAGGTTTGGCTAATGGGCGCAACCCAATATCAATCGTAGTGCCATGTCATAGAGTGATAGGCTCAAATGGTTCTTTGACTGGATATGGTGGGGGCGTTAACCGAAAGAAGTTTCTTTTGAATCTTGAGTACAAAGTTCTCAATGCGGGCAAGAACCTTTCGGTTTTAACGTAGCCCCGCGCCAGATCATGTCGCCGGAAGTGAAGGTTTGAGATAAGCATTCTTGGTGAACATTAAGAGCGCAACCTTTTGGTGTTCAGAGTTATGCGCAAGCAACCTATTTTTCAATTATTTCTTGTGTGGAATGCACTTGTTTGGGTTTATGCAGAACCGGCATTTGCTCAATCGTGGTCTGCCTTCAAACAATTGGCCGAAGAGCAAGCGCAAAAAGGGCAGCTGTCACAGGCAGAAGATTCCTGGCGCGCGAGTTTCCGTTTGATGAAAGAGTCTGGTTCAAGCGACTCTCGTCTATATATTTCGGCTCTGCAACTTGCCAAAGTTCAAATTCAAGAGAAGAAAGATGCTGATGCCCGGCAAGTTCTTAAAGATGTTTGCACTGAAAACCTGGCAAATGCACAGCAAGTTTCCGAAGAGCAAGTTTCTTGCATCAAGACTTATGTTGAGTTGTGCGATAAATCAGACGACAATATTGAGACTGCTCGTGCTAAAAAACTACTTGAGCAGCTTCTTAAAAAACAAGCAGTGGTGAAACCTGCGGACAACTCTGTGTCGCTTGTATTTGGTGAAGAGGCTCTGGTACAGGTACGCAAGAAGCTTGCTCATGCACGTGAGCTTATTACGCAAAAGGATTATGTCGGCGCTGAAAAGGAGCTCAGTGAAGCCGCGACCTACGCCAGCAGTAATCATGTCAAAAGCATGATGAATCCCATACTATCTGAGCAGGCAAAATTGTACGGACTAATGAAGGACAACAAAAAGGCTGAGCTCGCGTATAGAAACTTGCTTACAATTGTAAAAGAGGAATCGGGCACTGATAGCCACAATTATTTGCAAGTGTTGGGTCCCCATGCTCGTTTGTTGCAATTGCTCGGCGAGAATGAAAAAGCCGCAATGGAGCTGACCGCATGCTCTGTGATTTCGAGTAAATTGAAAACTGTGCCTATCGCTATCGCTGACAGTGGTGAGGGGGGCATATCCTGGCACCTCAATACTGTGTCTCGTTTGCCGTCTTCGTCGGTGCAAGCTGGGCAGGTGAACAGAGCTCCTGTGACACAATCACCGCGACCAGTGGAAAATCGAGGTCCACAGATTTCTGGACAACTGAGGGTGCTTGAGTTTTACGCGGTCTGGTGAGGTCCGTGCAAGAGGTTCGGTCCGGACTTCGAAGATGTTGCAAGTCGCTATTCCTCCGAGGCTGAGTTTCAGAGAATAGATGGTGATGATCCAAACAGTAAAGGACTTAAGTCTCAGTTTGGAATTCGCGGCTATCCGACTGTAATTTTTACTGATTCTTCGGGGACGATTTTAGCTCAATTTAGCGGTGCTGTTAGCCGCAGCGAGTTTGAGTCCAGAGTAAGATACATGCTCAGCAAAAATTGAATTGATGCAGGTGATTATTGTCTCTGGTCTATAACACGGCGCAGTTTGCCTGTTCTGCTGTTGATTTGGACCTCAGAAGGGTCTGCCCATTCAATGATTAGCGGGTGTATTTTGTCATCTCTGATGGCTTCGGCAAACATTACGCGCGCTGCACCGAATTCAGACGCAATGCTATCTTCGATTTCTTTTGAAACGGCATGTTTGTCTGGGCTTGCTATTCTCAAAATAAGTGCGTCTTTTAAATCGAAGTGCTTGATGATCAATTGAAATCCTGTAATTTGAAAACTTAAATTAGAGCTTTCAAGGAAAGCTCGCATATCTTCGTAGTAGACTGAGACTGGGCCCACGCGTGCCGCTTCTTCCGACCTGCCCATTATGCGATATTTTCTGTCTTTGTTTTCAGAGACTTCTTCTGTCCAGATAGCTCGGTCGCCCACCGGATATCTAATAATTGGCATAAGCGAACGGATCAGGTTCGTTATCAACACTTTGCCTGCTTTGTTCGGAGTTGTTATTGGCTCGAGTGTATCTTCGTCTACAATTTCAAGAACTGTTGCCTCGCCGAAGGCTCTGTGTTCGTCTGGTCCACAACTGTCGTCTGCATAACCAATTAATCCTGCGTCGACACTGGCGTAGCCAATTGAAATTATTTTGACTCCCGGGAAGATTTCTTGTAGTCGATGCCGTTGATCGGGATACATCGATTCGCCACCGAAAAGAATTTTTTCGACTTTTAATTGTCCGTAGTTAGAACGATTTTCTGCGTAATACTCAGCGACATTCATTATTGTGGTAGGCAGCCCTGCCAGCACATTGATTTCAAATTCATCAACAGTTTTGACTATATCTTCAGGTTTTGTGGAGCCGCTGATGGGGAATTGCAGCGCCCCGGTGGGAGCTTCTTCAATGCACTTCATAATGAAAATGAACGAGGCGTACAGCTCTCCCACGTAAAAAAGGTTAGCTACTTTGTCGCCTCTTAAAAGTCCTGCTTTGAAAATGCCTTCGCCAAAAGTTTTGCAAAATAGATTCCATTCATCGCGTGAGTAAATTGAGAATTTTGGATTGCCAGTAGTGCCACCACTTTTGAATACAATGCCGTCATTGAATTTGCCGATGCAAATTTTGTTGTCGCGAATTGTATTTGCTTGCCAAAATGAGTCCTGCTCTACGATGGGCAGGTCTGTCAATTTTTCGATGCTTTGGACGTTTGCATACAAATTCTTGTAATAGGGTGAATCTTTTCGCGCTAAAAGTGCTAATTCTTTCCAGTCGAGAATTTTCATGGCTTTTGAGACAAAATCCTTTCGTCGATTATTCTTCTAAGTTTTCCACTTCCCGGCGCTCTTTCGAGATGCTCGGGATTGGCGTGCTTAATGGCAATATCCAGCAGTCCCTCTATTCGTACAATTTCGTGAAGGTCTTCGTAATTATCGAGAATGGCTTTTCTTATGTCATCGGGAGAAACATGCTCAACTTGAGATAAAGTCAGGTGGATTTCTTCTTTGGATACACCTTTTCCTGGGCGTAAAGCTATTTGTAATTCGCCTGCATGCTCAAATTGCTCAATTAAAATCTGGGCAAATTTTGCGTAATTAAAGTAAGCGCTTGCAATGCGAAACACGTCTCCGTGTCGCCCCAGCAGCTCAAATCGTGCTGCGCGTCTCCCGCACGGGCAGCTGTCCGGCAAGAGTCGGGCTATATCACCGATGTCATAACGATCGATTTTTTGTCCGTGTCTTGCCAGTGAGCTAAGTACAACCCTGCCTGCTTCACCTATTGGGACTGCCTTGTCCGATTCTAAATCTAAAATTTCAAGCACATGCAGACGGCTGTGTAAATGATGGACTGCGCCGCTGCAATGGATGCACTGGTAGCCTATGGGCCCAGCATCTACGCTGCCATAGCCCGCCGAGCGAATTATTTTGACGCCAAACTCATTATGGAAAAGTCGCTTTTGACTTTCGTTAAAATGTTCGCCCGCATAGAAAATTTTGTCCACAACTTTATGCTTGCGGAAGAGTTCTGCGTTTTGAGCGAATAATTGAATGATATAAGATGGCATGCCCAGCAGCGCATTGCATTTCTTAGATACTATGGTTTCGGCAACCATGTTCATGTCCGGGTGACCAGCCATGGGAAACTGAATCGCCTTCAGCGTTTCAAGAATGGTGAAAAAGCTCACGAATCCGCCGTAAAGTCCGCCGGCAAAAAACAAATTCATACAACGGTCGCTGGCTGGTTGAAGCCCGGCAGCAAACAATCCGTTTGCCGCTGCGTCCATTTGATGGTGATAATCAGAATAGTTAAATAGAGATAGCTTGGGGTCTCCAGAACTTCCACCACTTTTGAAAAACAATTGAGCATAATCAGCATCAACAGGCAGGTTTTGAAAGTCTTCTTTCCCCATTATTGCTGTTTTCGGTGCCTTAAATTGAGTCGGGCGCAAATCAGCAAATGTAGAAATTCCAGCCAGGTCGTCTGCACGTTGTGCGCCTATTTTTCTGGTGTATCTTTGCAGGGCAAAGACTCCGTCATGTGGTTCGCCGCTATAACTTTCGAGCATCTCACCACAAAGTGTAATGCGCAAAACTCCTGCTTGGACAAGGGCTTCGCTTAGTTCAGACATTGAATCAAGCTTGCAAGCCAGTCCTGCGGTTTGCAGAAAATGTCTGAATGGTCGTAAGGTTTGCACCAGTTTGTTGCGTTCCATCGGTTTGACCCAAATTGTGCGGAACAATGGTGATGCTTTTAAAACGCTTGAATAATCAACCAATATGCGCCAACTTGAGTCTTTGGCTTCAATGAGATCCGTAAGTCCAAGGCAAGACTCGAGTCTGCACAGCTCTACTTGTGAGGTTATTTCGGCTTGCTCTTGTGCGCCGGGAGCTTTTAGCGGAATAGAGTCTGATGTTTTTTCAAGTACGCTGGCAAGGCGTTTTGCGAAGGCTAACAATTCTTCCTTGCTCTTTGTTTCAACATAGACGCATTGTGGGCTAGAGCAAGCTTGCTGTTCCATGCGACAAATCTCTTTTGCAAGACCTGCAAGTGAGCTTTCGTCACTCAGGCTGTCTTCAGCAAAGTAAGCAAATGAAATCTTTGGTCCCCAGTCAATAAATCTTGCTGTAGATGGTGATATCGCTTTGATGCCGCTTATGGCTCCCTCGTCACCCCAGACTACAACGCCGTCTGCGTGGGAAAGAATTTCTTTTAGGAGTTGTTGATTGCGCGATGAAATGCGGCAGGCGAAAACTCTGGATGCAATTGTTTCGCTGTCGTCTTCAGCCATAAGAAATTTGAGGAAAAGTTGGGCGAATATTTCGTCGCTGCCGCCTGTTTTCAAAAAGTTGACATTGCCGCTGAGCAGACCTTCCAGAACTGTCCATGCGCCTGCGCTGTAAGCGTTAGTCGGTGCGATGTGTACTAAGAATCCCAGTGGTGCCCAGCGTTCAAAAATTGCTTTTCTGTGGTCTGGGCGTGCAAAATTAAAGGGATCGCCCTCACCAAGTTCGCAAGCAACTTTGTCTTCGAGATCTTTGCGACTCAAAAATTTGGCTAGTTCTTTTAGCTCTTTGTCGCGCTCTTCTGCTTCCATAAGGAAGCCTTCTTTGAGGCACTTGTCCAGTACTTTGTATGGCTCACTTTCCTTGTTTTGAAGTTGGCGGCTTAGTTTTTCGCAAGCGTCAAAAAGAAAGCGAATTTCAAAATCTTGTTTAAGCGCCGTGCGAATGTCATCAGCCAGAGTGTCTATTTTTGCGCTCAGTTCTGCGTCGCTCAGCCAATGTCCTTGCCAGAGATGTGGTGTGGCGAAAGTGCTCATTATACTTTCTCCTTGCCCATGAGCTCCGCAGCTGCAACGGCACAGCTCTTGTTACGCGACAAGCCTGCTCTGCCATGAATTACAAAATATGGCGTATCTAGCTTGCAAGGGCAGCTCTTTCCTTCATGCAATGAAGCCAGGTCGCCCATTAAAACACTGCAGGCCGGAACAGAAGTTATGTATGGTGAAACGAAATGCAAAAATCCTCTTTCTCCAAACGGTAGTGGCTCAAGTGTTTTTAAGTCGCGTATGTATACACGCGACCACACTGGTACGTGAAATTCATGATGTTCACATTCTACATAAGGTATGCAGTGCTCAACTGAGCCAAATCCATCTCTGATGCGCGAGTCGGGAATTCCCAGTTGTTCGTTTACTGCTTTGTACAAATCGCGTTTGTCGATTGCCTTATCAGCATTTCCTTTCCAACCGCCGCCCAGAAAAACCAGTGAGTCAGGGTGCAATTTGATAGCATCGATTTTGAGAGCTTTCATACGCTCCAAAGTAAAATGCAAAAACGCTGGAAAACCAAAAATTCTAACTGGCAGTCCCTCTTTTTCAAATTCTTTCAGTCTGTCAATGCAACCGAAAATGTCGAACTCATGAGACCCAGAGCCTGTCAGTCTCAGTGCGCTGAACACTCGGTTTACTGGTGCGTATTTGCAAAGAAAATTGTCTGTGTAAGCTGTGCCAAGTTTTGAATCTCTTTCACTTTCGTATGAATAAAGCAAATAATTTGCTGCTTTGTCAGGGCTGCACCAGCCGTTTTTCTCAAAAATGAAATCAATCATTCTTTGCGGGGCTGATAAAGACCAGTCGTCAAAAAAGATTTGCGATTTTTGACCGCTTGTTCCTGATGACGTAAGGTGCAAAATAATCTCTTCTTTTGCAACTGAAAGTTCTTCGTGCAGCTTGAAAAAATTTGCCAGTACAAAGGGGATGCGGGCGCAATCGTCCACTGTTTTCAGCGATTGAGTTGAAAAGCCGCGCAGCTCCATTAGTTTGGCAAAGAAACTGTTGCGGCTGCGGTGCCATTCAACAATTTCTTTCATGGCACGCACAAAGAGCGCATCATTTTCTGCGTTGCTTTCGTGTGGGTCTTTTAGATCGCAAAGATTTTGCACGTCTTTCAACGCTGTAGCATCCGGTACACATGGTTGCTTATTTGTAGTCATTGAAGACCTCCAGAGCATCCAGGTGCATTTGTTTCCAGAGTGAAAGATATTGGTCTACGTATGGTTTGAAAGCTTGTTCGATTGCCATGCCACGGAAGTCTAATGGTTCCATTGTGCGAGTCATAACCACGTAATCAATCATTTTGTCTTCGACTTCCCTGAGGGCCGGGTAAAGTGCTGAAGGTAAGAATTGTGCGCGCAGTAATACTTCAAGCGATTCAAAACGATCTGCCGGAATTAAAATCTCTACATAAGAAATGCCCAGCGAGCGTATTGTTTCAAGTAAGGCAGGAAATGATTCGTGCAAAGCAAACATTGGTTGATTGCATGAAATCAATGTGCAATATCCGTCTTGTTCGTTTGCATAAGCGTATATTTCAACTTTGCCTGACGCTTCTGAAAACAAGACATTCGGCAAATGGAATGGATAAAATTGTGCTGCAATTTCAGTTGTTTCTCTAAAGCGACGCAGAACATAATGCGGCGCCACAATGGCTTCGAATGAGGCTTCCCATGGGGAGTGCTTTTTGATTGATCTTTCGGAAAGTGTTGATGATGGTGGAATTTCAAGGTCTGGATAAATTTGTCTTACGACTTGATAAAGTGGCACCAGGCTCTTGGGAATTTTTTCAGTCGGCGCACGTCTTTCCAATACACCTTCTTTGTATTTGGCAAATAATGTGGTTGTTTCATGCTTTTTGATTTTGTGAGCATTTGGAAAAATGCCCAGTGGAAAATAACCTTCGCGCAAGAAAATTATTTGAACAGCAGCATTTTGTGTGCGTGTCGTTGTGTAGACCGAATTAAGCGGGCCATCTGGCCCAATCAGGTTGTCGCCCCACTTAGCCAGCCGAGAAGCTATTCCTGCTTTTCGATATTCAGGATGAACAACAAGTGCAAGTGCCTTGCCGACTTTATTCAATAAATCAAGCTCAAACACCATAGAGCCGACAATTACATTCTTGCTTTTATCGCGTGCAATCAACCACTTGCAGCCTTCGGTGTTGTTAATCGCTTGCGCTGTAGCTTCTGCATCTTTGCCGTAAGACAGCGGATAATTGTGTCCGTACACCATGAAGTAGAGCTTCAGCAGCTCATCGATGTCTTCAAGATTTGGTTCTTCAACTATTATGTCCATCATATTCTCCTGATGCCAGGAATAAATGGAATGAGCACTGCGATGCCGATAACTATAGCCGCGCAGATTGTAGCAAAACCGGGCACCGCAACGCGCTCTACAAATGCGCCAATTACGCCCATTGATATGGGGAGCGATGCAACACTGATGAGATTTACCATACCCATAACGACTGGGACATCCTGCGCTTCTGGAGTGTTCTGAAAGAACGTCAATATTATGACGTTAGCCAATGCCAGGAAGAATCCCAGAACCATTACCGATAAGCAAGCGGGCCACAAAGTGCTGGAAAATGTGAATGAAAGATAAGCTAATGCCATGAGGCTTAGTGAGGCGCTAATCCGCTTCCAGGTAGAGCCCGGAAGCTTTACAAAAGAAAGCAAAATACTGCCCGCCACTGTTCCAATCCCCAAGCAAAATTCTAGCTTCGCCAGCCCGGCAATGCCGTCACCATACACATTTTTCGCATACCAGGGCATGAATATCATCAGTGGAGCCAAAAAGAAGTTCATGAAAAGAAACGTGAGAAGCATGCCAGAAATTACAGGCTGACTTTTCAACACTTCTGAGATTGATTTTGCAACGGGCAATTTGCTGTCTTTATCTTGTTGCTCTGCACCGGCATCAATTACCGTGTTTGTCTCATCATTTCTGGGGCTTAGCTTGATTGTTAAAGCTAAAATCGCGGAAAACAGATAACTCGCGCCGTTAATGGCAAGTATGCCGCTTAAACCAACCCAGGCATAGCACAAGGCTGATATTAGTGGTCCCAGAACATTGCCGAACGAAAAGCAAGAATCAATCAACGCAGTTAATTTGTCTCGATAGGGGCTGGCTTCCATCATCACCACGGGCAGAGTCAAAATAGCCGGGTTAAACAGCGCTCCCGCCACATTTGATATCAATGCCGCCGCCATTAACACTTGCAATAGTTGATTGTCTGAGCCAAACAGTGGCAGCATGGCAGCGATTGCAAGAAAAAATATCCCCCTCAATAAGTCTGTCCAGATGACAGTCGGTAATGCCCCCCATTTGCCAATCAGGTGCCCTGATTTTGTGGCGAGCAAGAAATGGGGAAGCGCTCCCAGCGCGATATACCAGGGAATCCATTTTGGGCTGAAGCGCTCGGTGAGAACCCAGATCATTCCAACAGACATCAGTTTGTCGCAGGACTGCGAAATGAGCTGACCCCAGAAAATCTTTTGCGAGTTTGCATCCAGGATGACAAAGAATGGCTCTGCTTTGATTTCCTGTTCGACAGACAATTGACTGGCTCCGCTTTCGATCTTCGCCTGGATCTGATGCCATCATATATGGTCAGCAGCACGAGCGAACTTGCCGAAAAGCCCCGGCGCGTAAGCAAAAGCCGGCTTGGCGGCATCATTTGCGTGAATCAAATTGAATGAAAGTTGTGACAGAGCTTCACCTTTGGGGCGTGAAGCCGTATTGTCAAGCGTTTGCTGCCTGGCACTCTGTTAATAGCTTGCGAA
>CAZJLR010000033.1:0-62021 GCA_964546815.1 uncultured Candidatus Obscuribacterales bacterium
CTTCGCTAAACATTCGAGTTCGCCAGCAGTATCCATGGCGTCGCCCCTACGAGTGCACTGTACTAGGCAATACGAATTTGGCGTTGGCTTGCTATCCTATCTAATGTAGCTACAAGATTAGCGTTGGCAGGAATTGCAAGCAGGAAGACAATGGCTGAAAGATTGAAGGAAAAAGAAGTCCTGCGCATTGTGGCTGAAGTCTCAAAGTTGGATGAAGAACGTCGCCAGATGCTCGACAAAGAGCAGGTAAGACAGATATTGCGCGAGTTGAATCTATCGGATGATCTTCTCGACGAAGCCATTCAAAAGCTGGAAGAAGGACGCGTAGTTGCGAAGAAAAAACAGAAAGTACTTTCAGCCGTTGTAGTAGCGGGCATCATAATTGCAGTTTTGGGTTTAACGACATTCTTTATGACTTCCAGTTATACAGATCAGTTAGCTAAAGTCACCGGAACACAGACGCGTATAACCAGTCAGGTAGAAAGTTCTGCCGATCTGTCCGTGGTTTCAGCGGGCACCGGCACCATTTTTGCGCGCATTACTCTTCATGATGTTCCTCAAGGAACCCGTTTGCCAATGGAAGCTAAGTGGATTGCACCTGACGGTAGCGTTTTCCATGAAAACAAATGGCAAACAAAACCAGTAGATAGACAAACCTGGGAAACCCATGCCAAATGCGATATTCCGACTTCCGCACCTAAGGGCGAATGGCTTGTTAAATTTAGCATTGCTGGTCGGGAACTTGCCACCCAGAAGTTTGTAGTGAATTGATTTTATATGGCAGCGGTTTTAGGATTTTATAGCTTCACTGAGCAAGCCGATCTTTGCCAGAGATTACGCGAGGATGCCAAACTCACTTTTGTTGAAGGGAAAAACTTTGCTCTGGGCTACGCTGCACAATATGCGCGCTTAATTCAGTCGGACTCTTGCAGCGCCATATTGCAGGTATCTGTCTCAGGAGAAGAAGGCGTTTGGGATGCGCAGGTTAAACTTGGCGCAGATGGAATTACTCTTTCTCGCGATATTTTTGGGCGCATTTCTTTTTACTGGCTGCGCACAGCAAATGCAATCTTCTTTTCGACTCATTTAAAATCGCTGCTTCAATATCTAGATTCGCTTTCTATATCGACTGAAGCGTTTCATGCCTACAGTTCGTTTTCGTTTGTGCCTGCGCCACTTTCAACCATAAGCGGTATCAATTCAGTTGAACCTGGCTGTAGCTGTCGATGGGTCGAGCTTAATAGCGAGCCTGAATTTGTGCGTGATAGCAATTGGTTACTAAATCAAAATAGTAATTCTTCGCTCTCGGAGGATGAGGCGATCGACGGACTCGTGCATGAGTTAGACGAGGCTATTCAAGCGCAAGTTAGTGATCTTGGCGATCGAAGAGTGGCAGTTTTCCTTTCCGGAGGTCTAGACTCAGCCATTACTGCTGCCGCTTTGACGCGAGCTGGTGTGAAAATTGAAGCATACAGCTTAGACTTCGGTTCCTATGGAATTAGCGAGTTGCCATACGCTCAGGAAGTAGCGCAACACCTGAAGATTCCGCTCAAGATAGTTAGCGCTCTGCCACGCGACATCGAGCGTAATCTTCATTCAACCATAGAAGCCCTCGATAGCAATTACGGCGATGGCGTGACTGTTCCGCTCTATTTACTCAACAAGGCTGCGGCGGCTGATGGTCATAGTCTTGCTTTTAATGGCGAGGGCGGCGACCAGTTATTTGGCGGGTGGACAAACAAGCCATTGATTGCATCGAGCGTTTACGGTGAAGCCTACAACGATGATGATAGTTTTCTCTCAAACTATATGCGCACATTTCATCGATTGAATGGACATGAACGGCTCGTTTTTAGCGATGACTTGTACAGCAAAATTGTGGATGACGATTTAGGAAAATATTTGTCCGAGGCTCTTTCAAGAACTGCGGATGCGCCTCTTATTAATGTTCTCAGGCGTGCAAACCTGCTTTTGAAGGGTGCGCAAAACATTCAACCAAGGGCGTCCAATTTGGCTATTCACCACGGGCTTACACTGCGCTCTTTGTTCTGCCACAAAGCTCTGGCTGATTGGACATTCTCTATTCCACCAGAGCTGATGCTGCGTGGTGCTTGCGAAAAGTACATACTCAAGAAAGCTGTCGAATCATGGCTGCCTGCATCTATCGTATTTCGAGAAAAAAGGGGAATGGGCGTTCCTCTAACCGACTGGTGCGTTGGACCTATGTGGGGGCATCTTGGCAAATACTTCAACTCAGCAGCCTTGGCTCGAAGTGGATATTGGCAAAGAGACATTGCCGCTAGTCTGGTATTTTCTGAGGTGAGTGCGCAGCTCACAGGGCGGCGCATCGGCGAAACATTATGGTTAATGCTGATGTGGGAAGCCTGGTTAGACCTTGTAAATGGGGCAGAGAGAGCAACGAGTCGTTATAATCTGTTTTGGCCGCCGCTGACCTTACTCAAGCTGCTTCGAAAGGAAGTTTACCGGGTGTGATTAGCCCTACAAAACGAAAGCATTATTATCCCGATGCCAAGCTGGCTGCAGAGCTGCTTGCTGCATATGGCTCGCCCCTTTACGTCTATGACTCTGAGCATCTGGACGAAAAGATGCAAGAGGTTGTTGAATCGATTCCATATCCAGGTACGCGTTTTGCTTTTGCTGCTGTAACTAATGGCAATATCCATTTGCTGCGCAAGTTTAAAGCTTCCGGATGGAGCCTTCATGCAAACACCCCAGGTGATGCTTTCCTTGGAATGAAAGCCGGCTTCGCAGCGGCTGAAATTGTGTACAGTGGCAGCAATTTGACTCCTGAAGAAATGGAGCAAATGCTCCGTTGGGGTATTGGTACTTATAATCTTGACAGCTTGAGCCAACTGGATTTGCTTGCAAAAGTTCGAAATGAAATCGGCGCTCAGGCGCCCAAAATTGGTTTTAGATTGAATTTGCCGAAGATTACCGGAGAGTCTCGTATTGGCATAAGCACTGAAGAATTAATCGAGGCTGAGCGACGCGCTAGTGCTTATGATCTTGCTGTTACCGGCATTCACTTCTACCGCGGTACTTCTACAAATGCCACCGAGCGATTTGTTGATTGCATCGACGCTGTCTTGGATGCAGGCAAGAAGCTGAAAAATTGGCGCTATCTTGATTTCGGTGGCGGTTTTGGCTTTGCTTATTTCGACCGCAAACATAGTTTCGAATGGCAGCTGTTTGGCAAAGAATTAAGCGCAGCTCTACGTCGCGATAACTTGAATCTTGATCTTATTATTGAGCCAGGCCGATCTATAATCGCTGGCTCCGCTGCTCTACTTTGTACCGTTGTTAGCACAAAGTGGCAGGGTGAAAAACAATTTCTCGGTGTTGACACAACTACATCAAACATTGCCGTTATCAGTGTGCACGGTGGCGTGCGGCAGGTGCGCCATTATGGTCATGATAATGAGCCGTTGCATTTAAGCGATGTTTGTGGCAACACCACTTATTCCCGCGACTATTTAGCTAAGTCTTGCGAATTGCCTGCCATGGTGCCGGGCGAAATTTTGTCTATTCTAGATGTCGGTGCGTATGGCTATGCAATGTCCTCTCATTTTCTGCACCGTCCCAGGCTTCCTGAGGTTCTCATTGATAAGGCAAAGCCTCGTTTGATCAGAAAACGCGAAAGTATGGAATCATTGCTATCAAACCAGGTGGACTTTGAATGAAATGCATTAAGTGCAGCTCGGACAATTTGGTGAAAGATCGCGGAGACGGGCGCTGCTGTAAATGTCGACACCCATTTGCTTTTGACCCCAGGAAAAATTCTTCCGAAATTGCGACAGACAAAATGTTCCAAAATTGTTTATCGTTGATTTCCATAAACAATACTCTCAAATTCACCGACAAACAATTTCACTATTTTCTAAATAGTATGAAGATTGTTCAGTCCAGAGGAGCTTACGATCCTGTTGGTATTTTGTTGACCTTCTTTGGATTTTTTCTTTTTCTGATTGGCTTTAGCACAATTAAAACGGACTATTTTTGGATTTTGTTCCTGGGCATTTTTCTGATTGTACTGGCATTCATAAAGCCGGTGGTGTCCAAAGCCATTGGCATAGTTGAAAACAAAAGAATAGTCATTCCTTTCCACAATACAGTTTCCTTCCTTAATAGGTGGGCCGCTCTTAACGAACCTATTCAATCGTTGATATCAGAGAAGCAAAAGCTCCTACCCTCTGCTTCTGTTTCGTCTGAATTGCTCGATTATAGTTTTGATCGTTTGCTAGTGACTGAAACTGAAGAGATTGCCAATTTCTTGATTTCCAACAACTTTCATTTCGAAAACAACTGCGCCATCTTGAGCATCGGAAGATACCCGCAAAACTTGTTTCCTACTATCATGAAAATGCTCAGCAACAATCAAGACCTCAAGGTTTACGCTCTGCATAACTGCAGTTGGAGAGGCATAAGTATTTTGCATAAACTGCGCACCGAAGCTGAGTGGTTTAGGGACAAGCCTGACATGCAAATTATTGATATTGGTTTGCTTCCCCGGCAGTTCGAAAAACGCAGAGTCTTTGTAGAGAAAGATCAGTTTAGCCTTCCAAGCCTTGTACCAGATCAGTGGAAGAAGTCCCTTACAGCCAAAGAACTGAAGTGGTTAGATGAGGGAAACATTGTTTACCTGGAATCATTGGCTCCGCAGGCATTGATTCGAATGATTACTCGGGGCATTGCGATGAGCAAAGATCCAAGCAAGAAAGATTCACTTGTACCTATATCAGGTGATAGTGCTGGTGATTTTAGAGATGGCGGAATTTGGGTTTACACCAGCGACAGCTTTGGTTAGCTGCAACTTGTTTATCTCGCATCTTTCTTTTATTTATTCGGCGCGGTTTATTTGCATCCAGAGTTCCAGTGAACATAGCAACCAGAGCTTGACTCCGTAACGCCCCCAGATGTCACCGTTATAATCAAGCCAATCTTTAATGACGCGCTGATCTAAATATGCGGCAATCTTTGCTTTTCGCGAAAGAAGAAGTTGACGCGCCATAGAATTCCAGTATTTCCTATACCATAGCTGAACTGGCACCATCATTCCCGATTTTGGTCGATCTAGAATTCGTTGAGGTAGAAGGTCTTGTATGGCTGATTTCAGAACAGCCTTTTCTTGTGCGCCTCTCAATTTATGCTGAGGGGGGATGGAAAGGCTCGCTTCGACGATGCGTCGGTCAAATAATGGTGAGCGTCCATGAACTCCTAGTGCTGAAGTTATGTTATTGACCTTGGTGAGAATTTGATCTGCGCCTTTGAATTTCGTGTTGATAAGCATTAGTTTGTTTACGTAATGACCTGCCAAAAGAAGGTCTGCTTCGAAGACAGATGTAGAGTCGGCTGTTTCATTGTAAATATGCGGTAAAAGCAAACGAGGCAAATCTGTTGAACACTTTTGAAATGAAGCGAGGTATGTACTGGTTATCGTGCGTTTGTTTTCTTCTTCATCTAGCTCACTTTGATAAAGGCTGTTAAGCATCATTGGCTGATTTTTTGGTCCGCCAAAACATGGGTCACCACCTTCGCCATTTAAGATTACTTTCGTATGTTCTCTAGCAACCCGACCGAGGATTAAGTTAGGCACAGTTAGTGGATCGCCGATTGGATCGTCAAGTATAGATAGAACTTCCGAATGCATGTTCCACATATCATCCGGCGTGATTTCAATGATATGGTGTTTGGCATCGCAGTGCTTTGCAACTAGGCTTGAGAATTCCAATTCGTTTGGACATTCATTCCCAAAATGAATCGAATAGCAATGGACTGGTTTGCTGTGGAGTTTTCGCGCTAAGGCCACAACACTGCTAGAATCGAGCCCGCCAGACAAATAACAGCCTACGTCTTCACCACTTGGTAATTGTTCTGCAATAACTTCTTCGAGTAAAATTCTCAGCTTGCTGGCATGCCACTCTAATGGTTCTTCATTGGTGCTCAGGTAGTCTTCTTTAACAGTCCAGTATGCATGACTCGCGCTTAGATTGTCGATGGTGCCCGGTCTTAGTTCTCGGACATTCTTAAACAATGTTCGCTCTCCAGGCACAAATGCGGCGCAAAGAAAATCGCGCAAGGCAATTGGGTCGATCGTTCTTTCGCAAAAGCTTGCAGCAATGTGCAGCTTTGGTGAAATCCAAAATGCATCTTTGGCTCTACCTACATAAATGGTTTTGGCACCCACCGGGTCGCGCACTATGGAAACTTTTCTTGATTTGCTGTCCCATGCAACAAAGCAAAATGTGCCTTGCAAAAGAGCCAGACATGATTCTCCTTGTGCTTGCCACAACCGCGCAATTAGCTCGAGGTCGTTTGTCTCTTCTGGAATTACAAACTTTTGCTTTAGGATTTTTGCGTTGCTGAGCCATACATCGCCAACGATTCTCAAGTCATCAATGTAGACTGGTTTAGCTCGAAAAACCGCTATCTCTTCGTCTTGATAATCTGCGTCGGAAAAATCTGAACTAGACTTGCCAACGCGAACACGCCAAGAGTCAGGCCGGCTAAGCACATTGACTGATTGAGGACGTATTATTCGACGGAGTTGGTCTAACATTCTGTCTATTCTAGCGTTCAATCGCCGAGCACGATCAGAGAAAATAAAATTGCAAATATTGAATCTGTCATCAGTGGGAACTTAATGCCCTGCGAAACTATCCAATAACTATCACTCGCATTTTATCAAAGACGCACTAAAGCATTGGTAATTCGTTATGAAAACTCCGAGCGGTAGCCGAACAAACAGGAGGTACAACATGAGTAATAATTTGGATGTTCAGAAAGAATTGCTAGAACGCATATTGGTACAAAGCATTCCAGAGCCAAGAATCATTATGCCTACTGGGCAAATTCCAAAGCCGAAGACAAGCTACGAAGTATATTTGCCCAAATTCTCTAAACAATAGAGTTCACTATTCTACAGCTTTACGAATGCTTCTATTCAGGTGAAATAGTACTGATCAATGGGAACTACGCAGTCCATACTTCGTCTCCTCGCGAGCAGAATGACAAAAGACTGTTAGTAGGCTTCTTCCTGACAATGTTCGCATCCCCTGTGGGTCGCGATCCTGCGAGCTTACTCGGGTTTTTAGCTCTTGTGCTTATCTGGAAGGCTATAGTGGGAGAGGACTATGCTCAACTTAATTAGAGAGCTCATTTTTTGTCTAGCGAATCCGACGAAGTTGATTAATGGGAAAAGAGATTTTTTAAGGCTGCAAAACACGCGTAACAGTCGTGCGCAAGAACAAAAGCACGACGTATGGATAACTGTGCATTCTGAGGAAACTCTGAAGCACAATCGCTATGTTAAAGATGCCGCAATGAACCGTTGGTTTGTTTGCAATAAAGGCAATTCCAAGCAAAATTGTTCTCTCGTCTACAATCCATACAGATCAATCGCCGAAGAAGTCGGGAAGAACAGATCTCTTTCTGCCTTCAGTGCAATGTGGGAAAAAGAACCATTGAAAAATCAGAAGGGTGACGCAATTACAGATTTCTGGAGTCGCTTCGCCCAAAGTGGACAGTTTGGAAGCAGACCTGGATTTATTGAGACGATGCAGACCAGAGCCTCGGGCGAAGCGGATAATGTGCAATGGGTGGTGCAAGAGTCCGGCGACGCTGTGGCTAATTTCGTCTGTGAGGAAGGGTGGGCGGCTCAGACTTTGTCAGGTGTCGATGCACCAGTGATACTGCCGGCGATGACTTCGCAACAGTCGACAGAACTGCCTACTTCATTTTTTACTGAAACTGGTGAATCGGACGATGCCGATAATCCAAGCAGTTGGTTGTTGTTTTTAGCGCAAGATAATAAGACCTCAGCCCGTGTTTTGCACCAGCTGTCATTCCATCCACACACAAATATTCGTGAGGCTGTAGCAGCAAATTCATCTTCTCCAGACGTTGCATTAAGACGATTGGCGCAAGATCCACACCCTCGCGTTAGATACCTTGTGGCTGACAATGATAATTCCTCTGTCGACTTACTCAAGAAATTGCTTCTTGATGATAATCAGTACGTAGCATTTAAAGCTCATAAAGCGCTCAACGCGCGCGGAGAGTTTACTAGGCCTGTAGTATTAGAAGCTAAACGTAAGTCCAATATGTCGATAGCAAGTTGAAACTTCTCCGAGCTTTTCGCGTAAATACGCTGCTTTGCTAAGCCTGGTACCAACGCTCTGCGCTTTGAATCAGGCTTTCGTGAGCACAGTGCTAGCCGGGAACTAAAAGGCTTTTTTCTACTCAACACGATCGAGAAACATACACAATTCGCGCACTGCATTGGAAGAAAAATATGAATCGTTATTTTATGGTTTTGCTATTGGGATATCTCGCTGGACTCTTTACCGCACCTAAAAAGGGAAAGGAATTACGTGAGGACCTTAAGAGGACAGTAACAGACTTGCATTCGATGGGGTCTGAGGCCGCCGCCAAGTTAGTACAGGGAGGACAAGAGCTGGCATCAACTGCATTACCTGCGGTGCAACAAGTAGAAGTCGAAGGCAAAATGTTGAAGCAAGAGGGTACCGAAATACTCAAAAATGCGACGCAACTTTTCAACGAATCATACGAAAAAGGCGCTGCTGCAATTGAGCAAGCTGAGCAACGTATTAAAGAAAAGGCTGCCCCGGCAATCTCGCTTGTAAAAGATGATGCAATCGTGTTGAAAACTCAAGGCGCCGAACTAGTGAAAAAAGCGTCAAGTGCATTCAACGATTGAGCTGTGTGATGAACAATCTTCAGCTGATGGCTCCAACTTTTACTCCAAGCAGGGCTTGTCTTGCTTTGGAGCAAAAGTTGTTAGCTATCGCGTCTTTCAGCATAAACTAGTGCTGGAAGACTCTCTTTGTATGAGAAAGTGCGAGAGAAAAAACCAAGCGAAGTTGATTCCGATTAAAAGCGGAAGCGGCAATTCCAAGCGAGGCAGCGGCCCTGTCAGTGAGGACTAGAGCCGTGATTTGGCTTCTATTGAGATTGAGTATCGTAGAGTTGCTTGTTTAGTTTTTTGGATAATATATCAAGCTGGTTAAATAAATCACGTTGTTCATCAAAGCTGAGGCGGTTGCTTGGGTTCTTCAGCTGATCTTCCATTTGTTGCATTCTTGATTCATCAGCCAGAAGTTGCTTGCTTTCCCAACGGGAGAACTTTCCAGATGAAATGGCTAGCAAAATTCTCTGCTTGAGCAATGATTGACCTGCTGCATAATCTTGACCGCGATCATTTTGGCGACCGCGATAATAGCCATTGTCGTAGCCACGGTCACGACGTCTTCTTGAGTTGTTTTGCCATTGTGACATCGTGGTCACTTTGGTGCTAAGTGCGTCTAGCTCAGCTATAAGTTGCTGTGACTCTTCCCTGCTCATGCGACCATGCGAAGTGAATTGTGATTCCTCACTTGCGATTTTATTCAGTTCTGCTTTGAGCTGACTTGACTGGCTCCAGTTCAATTGTCCAGAAGAAACGGCTGCTGTAATTTGCGCATCAATGTGCGCCTGCTTGGTATCAATATCAGCCTGGAACGCACGCAAGTTTGCCAGGTAACCATCGTCAGCATGGTCATGTCTGTGGTACCAGGAATTGTTTTGCCCACCGTAGCCAGAAGGACCACGCCCTGGAATATTTACGCTGCTCGAAATTCTATTCACGCCATTTGTTAGATATGTGTTCATTCGGGCGGAAAAGTTGTTCAATTCCTGAAGCATACTTTGAACTTCCCAACCTGAGAACGAGCCGTCTGCAAGATAGTTTCCTTGTAAATCCCCAATGTGATTTAGCTGCGAACGTAAGTCTTGCTCTTCGCTGGAGCTCAACTGTCCTGATTGAACACCCGCATTAAGCTGAGATTCGAGCTGCGCCTGGCGCGTATTCATATTAGTCTTTATGAGACCTTGTTCTGATGCAGGGACATCCCCCTGGTTGACCCCCTTTTGAGCACCAAGATACGATCGCAGCATGTCATCAAACGTCCCACAGAAAGCCGGCGGACAGATAGTAGTAAGTGATAATACGGCGGCTAGGACAAACTTATTTGCTTGCATTTTTTGATCCTTTAGGGAAAATGTTCCCTTTCTAGTTCTCGTTGGAGAGTGCATCTGCAGCATTGTAACTGAGAACTTGCAGACATGCCTTACGGTGATATCGTTTACCGAAGGTTTCGCGAAAGCTACGAGGCACCCAATGACGGGAAGCGCTTTCCCGTCCTTGATTTGCGAGTTCTGTTTTTAATACAAGAATTACGGAAGATGACGTAATTCATAGATCCCAATTTGATTTCGTGATGATTTAAGTATGCTTTTAATCACGTTCGCTTCGTGTCGTGTTCAGTTGATACCACCATCTGCTATTCGCTCCTGATTTCTTTTAAGTCTTTAGTATTCAGGAAGGATCTGTGAATAGTTCAATTCTACGCTGCTTTCGTGGTGGGATTCCCACGAAGATGCGTTCGAGATGGTTGCAAATGATAGTTTCATCAGCATAATCAAAACTCTCAATTACCAGTAGTGCAAGCGACCAGATCGCCCTTGCACTATCGGCTGTATGTCGTTTTCTTCTTGAGGTGGAACAATGATTAATGGCTCTATAGACGATGATGTTTCTACCTCCGTCCCAGATACAACTCAATTCTCTGCTCAAGTTTCGGCTGAGCAACCGCAAGTGAGAGGATGCTCCACTGAGCAAGCTGAAGACTCTTCATCGTCTGAGCAAGATCAAGAGATAGTTTTATTCGAACAACCAAGAATCGGTGGGTTTGATCCAGGCGGGAAACCTTTCTTTAGAGAACCTTCTCTCTATCTTTCAATTTTGGCTGTCTTTGCGGCAACTTCAGTTACCCTAAACAAAACACCACTAATATTTTGGATTGTATTTTTGTCAATTTCAGCACTTGCCGTTGTCTTGCATATCATTGCTGAAAGGGCTTTGTTTGCGAACAAGGATGAGCATGCACAGCTATCAGCACCTGGAGAAGGAATCTTTGTGCTTGCCTTTGGCTCAATTTTGCCAGGACTTAGTCTAATTGCATATTCTGTTAGTTCAGTACAGAGTTCATTTCAGTCGATTTCTTTAGAGGGATTTGGGAAACTTGCCTTGTTGTTGGTCGTACCAATTTTCAACTATCTTGTTTGGGCTTCGTTGAAAAAACGTTTCTTGAGTCGACCTCGATTGATTGGTCTCATGAACGGTTTAGCCCTCGGACTTTCAGCTTCATGGACACTGATTTGGTTGAAATGCTTCCTTCTCACACAAAGCCCCGTTTATTGCAAATTTGGTTGGATGTTTCTGCTCTTTCTGTCTCCTTTTTTGCTCTGGGCAGCAGGTTCTTTATGTGTTGATCTCTGGCGCAAAACTGAACCTCGCATTGGTCGCATAGCAGGAACGTTTTCAATTCTTGGCGTTCTGCTGTCATTGCTTTTTGTTTTTGGGCCTCTACTTCATGCATTATTTGTACAATCTCTTTTGCGGGACGCCAGGCAGGGGAGTGTCAGCGAAAAGTTAACAGGGCTTTCTTTGCTTAGGAGTACCGTCACCGATGAAGATTTACGCCCATCAGAATATCCAGTTAATGGGCCAGGCTTGGCAGCTTTGTTGATAGCCGATCGAGGTTTGGACTGCAATAGCGAAGAAGATCGCAATTTGTATTTCAGGCTTACTGGTCGTCCTTTCGATTCATCTGTAGTGGACTCTGTCCGAGACTCCGAAGTTCAGGTGGATCAGTTTGTTGCTACTTCCAATGTTGGATCGAAGAGGGAAGGACTATCTTTAACCAGATCGCAAATATCTGGAAATATAGATCAATCATCCTTGTCCAGCTCGATGGACTGGTTTCTCACGTTTCGTAATACTTCTGAAGTTCAACAAGAGGCACGCGCGGAAATAGCTTTGCCGGCGGGCGCAGTGGTGTCAGGTGTTACACTATGGATTGACGGAAACGCTCATGAGGCAGTCTTCGCTCCCACGGCTAAAGCGAATGAAGCATACCAGACCACTGCAAACAGAGGAAGGGATCCTTTACTAGTTACAGTGTCCGGCATAGATCGGATCTTCATTCAATGCTGGCCCGTTCCGCCGAACGGTGCTGAAATGAAAATACGTGTTGGCTTAAAGGCTCCCATCAATACGAAATCATTTGAAAGAAATTCGTTGCATCTGCCGCAACTCTTAGGCTCTAACTTCGTTCAGCCTAAGAGACATCTCGTTCATTTTAACTCACGAGATCGATTCAGTATCGACAATATTGGAAGTGCAAGTGCAAACGGCGCGGAGGGTTTCGTCCTTGACGGAATAATCAAAAACAGTAAAGCTAACGAATCTCTTGGAAATATCACTGCATTGCATAACATTCCTCTGCAATCTCTAGCTTTCAAAGACAGATTCGCGAAGAATGATCAATTCATATCCGAGTCCTTTCGAGAAACAGACAGTTTTGTTGCGAAGCAAATAGTGATATTGCTTGACTCTTCGGACATATTGAAGGACTCATGTGCTGAAGTCAGGAACGCACTTGCCACGATTCCAGCTGGTCTCAATGCTGTGGTTTACTTTATACCCGAAACGAGCAAGGAGAAAAGAGATCAGGGACAATTCAAGCCGATGAGCATTAAGGATGCACTATCCAAAATTACTCCTGCGTCATTTGTCGGCGGCCAAGATAACACAAAAGTTTTGAGAGATGTGATGGAAACTGCATCTGAGAGAACAAGCAGTGCAGTCTTGTGGATTCATGGGCCTCAACCTGTTGCAACCAAAGCTGCGGAAGCGAACGCACCAGAGTTAATCAACAAACTTCATTTGTATGATTTCGAAATCGTTCATGGTCCTAATCTGGCATTGCAGTCTCTGAAGCTAGAGCGCTTAGGTACATCTATAAAATACTCTCTAGTAAAACGGCATTCGTCTGTTGGCAATGATCTGAAAGAACTACTGGCAGACATGAAAAGACATGGTAAGGTCCAAAATGCATTTAGAAGCTCGTCAAAGAATTTGCCGAAAGAAACGCTTATCACAAATCCTCTAGTATGTGCGCAATTGACCTGTCTTTGGGCAAACGAAGAAGTTTCAAGACTTCTTGCCTGCGGGCAAAAAGAGGAGGCACAGGCTATCGGTGCAAGATATCACATAGTCACCCCTGTTACAGGCGCACTGGTACTGGAGCCATCCGCTGCGCAATCCACATCATCGAGAAATGCCACCGACAAGAAAAATCAAAACAAAGATATGATAAAGTTGGCTGCTAGAAAGTATTTTGAGAGCTTAATGGCGTTGGCTGAAATGCAGCGCAGTGCTAGTGATTTTGTATCGGCCGAAAAAACAGTAAGAATCGCAATGTCACTATGCACTTCTTTGGCACCAAAATTAGATTCGGATGCCTCACCCGATGCAAGTGATTCAACCAGTCATATCGATGCTAGCGTCTTCTTTCCTGGCGATGATTTTCCAGGGTTTATTGAAGCGTCCGGAGGCTCACAGTCGCATCCGCTATTGTTTGCTGCTCCGAAATACGGCCAATCAAATGAAGTAGGTCAACTTGCCGATTATGGTTACGACACTGCGCGTGACCTGGTACGTTTGCTTTGCTCCCTGTCGCTGATGCTTGCGATACCGGTTGGCATACTTTTGCTTCGCACTAGAAAGGGAAAGTCACACGCAAAGTACGCAATTGCAAAAGTTATTGCATTGGTAATTGCAGTGCCCGTGTCAATTCATTTAATCGGGACATTTTTGATAAACAACTTCGGCGGGCTTGGGGGGGGACTCTGAGTGAGCCTGCTGCTTGGGCTGTATACAGAGCAACCTTGCAAAATTGTATTCAGCGACGTAAACTTAAAACATGACTGGTGCAAGAAAGCTTAATCTGATTTCAATTCCCGAGTATTTAGCAGGCGAGGAAGTCTCGGCTGTGAAGCACGAATACATCGGTGGCGCCGTCTATGCGATGGTTGGAGGACGCAACACCCACAACGCAATTTCTAGCAATGCTCTAGGCGCGTTGTGGTCGAGCTTAAAAGGACAGAACTGTCGTCCATTCAATTCCGACACCAAAATCCGTGTGCAGTTGCCAAATGAGACTAGATTTTATTATCCCGACTGTTCTGTCGTTTGCAAATCAAACTCGCCTTCGGATTCGTTCCAAGATGAGCCCGTACTAGTTATTGAAGTCTTGTCAAAAAGTACCAGGCGAACTGACGAAGGCGAAAAGCGAGATGCTTATCTCTCCATTCCATCTTTGTTTGCTTATATCCTGGTGGAGCAAGAGGAAGCCGCAGTGGTTGTTTGGCGAAGAGCAGAACAAGGCTTTGTTCGCGAAGAATTCAAAGGCGTTGAAAGTATTATTGAACTCGGCGAAATCAAAGCCTGCCTACGTATGAGTGACCTTTATGAAGGCGTAGAGTTTACTCCTGAAACGGACGCAGTCGATTAACGCCTGAAATACTGAGCGTATTGGCCAAGACCGCCGCCGTTTCCGTTAAACCCAAGTTGGTGGTGATGGTGATGGTAACCATTGCTGCCGCAACGGTTGCCATAATTGTTACCCAAGAATCGATTTACAATTCCATTGTTGGCATAGCCTGCATTTCCGTAATAGCCGTTAGCTACTCCATAGCTTGCGGGATTGACATAGTAGTTGCTGCCCACGCCGTATGCGGCAGGATTGCCGTAATAGTTGTTGTTCAATCCCGAGCCAAAGAGACTACCAACCAAACCTGTGCCCGTACCATAGGAAGCTGGATAGCCGTAGTATCCATTTGCAGCACCATAGTTGACAGGATTGACATATCCGTTGTTTAGACCGTAAGCGAGCGGATTAGCATAATTGGCTGCATAACCATTTTGAAGTCCTTGTTGATTCATCCACATTTGCATTGCCATTTGATTTGCGGCATAACCATTGCGATCTTTTGCAAATGCAGGGCTTTTTAGTCCGACGAGAGCAATTGCTGCCACTGCAGCGATGACCATAATCTTTTTAGTAAACATAAGGGGATGCCCTCCTGGACTTCCGAAACCTTCCTTCTAAAAATGACTTTAGTGCTATTTTTTTTGTGCCGAAGTTTGACGAAATATTTCGACCTATTTAGGTCGACTTTTCCCTTCGTGGTGCGGTTCTTAGGCTACATGGTGTTGCGACTTTACTTACTTCAGAAGTCGAATTTTATTGTTTGCCAATTCCATTACCGAGCCTCGATTAGTCAGAATCATTATCATCCCCGATCGATACACAGGCTCACTGTCCTGATGAAGGCAAATAACAACAAACCTACTCTGGTCAGTTGTAGTGCCATATCCAATGCGACCACTGTGGCGTAACTCTTGCAAGCTGTAGATGCTATTTCCCTTTAGGAGTTCATCAACTGCTTTTGGCGAAAGGTCGGCAACATAAGTTGGATTATTTGTTTGTTCTTGTGGAGGTCCTATATACAACCGCGCATGGGGTGCAAAAGCGTCCTTCGGAAGAACCCCTGCTTTTCCGCCTATACGGTGGCTCCCGCTTGGGAAAAATGGACTCAGATCACGAAATGATTTTGCACATTTTGCATTATTGCTTGTTGCGTATGAATCAGCGCTCTCTTGCAATAGATGCGCAACGTAAGTACCAGCAGGCGTTTCGTCATTCCTTAACGGTAGCAGAAGTGCCAATGCAATGATAAATGCAAGTCCGGCAAAAAATTGTTTTCTTCTATCCATGGAGATCTACTCTTAACAGATCGTGGCTTTTGGCCTGAACATATAGCTGGGATGCATGAGTCCGGTTGGTTCATAAAACTCCATTCCGATCTCTTCAAAACCGAGTTTTAGCAAGACGTTTCTAGATGACGCATTATCTGGGTGGTGTCCAGCGAATACGGCAGATAGACCCACTACTTCGATTCCATAGGTGAGGATTGCCTTCGCTGCTTCTGTACCAAATCCTTTGCCCCAGTAAGTTCTACGCAGGTGAAACCCGAGCTCGTAAATTTTGTCATCCAACCTATATGGGCGTAGACCGCAACAGCCCACGTGCTCACTTGTGGCAAGCTCAAACATTGGCCAATATTGCACACCGAAAGTGTCGGCTGCGTCCATCTCAGCTTTTAGCCGCTGTTTTATCTGCTCGTCTTTTAGTGGCTCCTTGGCAAAGAGGCGTGTTACCTGTAGATCCCCCCATAAGCCTTTAGCTAAAGGGAAATCCTCGGACGTCCATAATCGGAACCCAAGACGTTGGCTGTTGAGGAAATAGTTGGATTGCTGCATTTCAGAACCTTTTAACACTGTCTTCGCGGAATCTAGTCTAGGGCAAACACTTCTTGCCTGATGACGATGTGGAGTCTCTAAGCGCGCATATCCAACATTAAGTCGGGAGCTTGAATGGTCAATGAAACCTCAGTCGACCATTGTGCCCCAGCCGTCATACGTTGCGTCATGCTCAAAAGCAACGCGAACCAATTGTTGAGTACGTCGGGGCATGTCGTTAAGTTTGGCTTGTTCATAAAATTGAAGTGATACCAAAGTTTCTCCCTCCGGTAGATCTTCGCTTGTGCTTTTTTTAGAGTTTAATATGAGACCCACTCTTTGGAGCGCTGCAATTAAGGTCTCGGTATTCGAAATTTGGGTACTGAAAGTATGGTCAATTGTACGCGCTTCATTGAAATTACATTTCCGGCGATTAATCATAGAAAGAACTTGTTTTGTTGATGCTCTCTCACTTGAAAGTTCCGATGGTAGATGCCGGGTCGAAGCTTCAGGAACTTCATTTTCACTCTTCCAATCCTGTTTCGCGAGGTCCGGTTTGCCCATTTTGTTGTAAACTTTTGCTCGTCGAGAGTAACAGCTTTTGGTCAGTTCTGAACCAAGATTGAGGGCGATGGCTGACGTATAGTCATCGACTGCGCATTGGAATTGGTCGGCGCTATAGTGAGCGGTCGCACGAGAATAATATACGAGACCGTCGTTTGGATTTAGTTCCAAGGCCATTTTGTAGTCATCAAAAGTTTTTTCCAGCAGTCCTAGTTTAAAATACGAATCGCCTCGCCGTCGATATGCCGATTGATAATCTGGAGCAATCGTAATCGCCTTGGAAAAATCATCAACTGCTTCTCTGTACTGTTTTAAATTACTGTATACCTGTCCGCGCCCTGAATAGGCTTCAACACATGTAGGATCGATCTCAATTGCCTTTGTGTAATCAGTAATTGCGCGAGTTTGCTCTTCCATTTCTGCGAAAATGTGACCTCGATTGAGGTAAGCTAGTTTCTCTTCTGGATCAATGCTTATTATCTCATCCAATGCCTGCATGGCACTTTCTAAATCGTAACAGGCAAGCGCAACTTCCAGTTTGCTTTTTGCCGCACGAAGTTTCACCTCTGAATTAGCCGATTTAGTTATCATACGGCGAAGCCAGTCGAAATAACCCATAGTTTGATCCCTAAGGTGGTCTAACTATTATATCGCTCAGGTTGAGTGAAGAAACAGGAATGTGCTTACCTGTTGAAAAATGCCAATTCCTTAGTAGGTACTGGCTACAATGGACGTAACCATGAGCGCATATCCGCAATCTCCTTATCTCTTCCAGTTAGCCGCAATAATTTTTCGAAATAATCCAAGCACCTAGCTGAATGGGGATGAAATGGGTTGTTTGACGCAACTCTATAAGCAATTGCAACAGCATCTTCTGCTTCAATAAGAAGACCGGCATTCATGTATTCATTTGATAGAGCGTACAAAATTGACAGGTTTCCGGTGTTCATATGCAAAAGGTTTTGTTCGACTACTTCGCTCATCTGATGGAAGTAATAGAGTGATTCGTCGACCTTTCCAGTTCTCACGTAAACTTGCGCTAGCCCAAGATACAATGTAGCCTTCAGCTTTCGAATAGTTGATTCTGATGCGCTTGCAGGAGATTTCGCTGTCTCACAAATGACCTTGGATCTCAAAAACATTTGTTCAGCAAGAGTCAATTCGTCTTTGGATAGATGGATGAGTCCGCAAGTTGCTACGGGAAATGCCGTGTAAAATTCTAGATTTCGTTGACCACTGCTTTCTAATACTTCTAAGGACTCTTTTACCTTTGATTCGGAATCCTGAATGTTATTTTGTCTGAGCAAAGCAATTGCTAGGTAATTAAGAGCAACTGCAATACTAGGATCAAACATTTTTCTTTGGTCAGGCTGGGCATTCGCCGCTGACTGTCGCAGGGCTGTGATCGCCTGACTAAATATGGTCGCAGCATTCTCAAAATCACCTTTCTGCAAACGCATAGCGCCAAGATAAACTTTCAATGCGGCGATCTCTGCTTTTCCAACAAATATTGAATTGGAAAGAAGGTTGATCGATCGAGAGATAATTAAATCCAGTCGAGCATAATTTTTAGCATCCCAATTTAACTCTATGAGAAGAAGCAGCACGCTAAAGATTAGGTGCGCAGTAGCTGCCCCGCAAAGTATGAACCCTCCAAATATGGCAAACAAGGCAACAAAATATTCTGATGTGTTAATTTTAGTACAACCGTAGTGGATGAAGAAAAACGCTGACCAGAATAGTAGCGATGACGTGACCAATCTTAGGCAGAGTGACAACCTTTGGCTGTATTTTGAAACTGCTTTTTTTGTCTTAGTGAGCATTGAGTTATAACTTAGGGGCAAAGCAATGTCATTTTAGTGGAAAAAATGCAACAACTTCTGTTCGCGGTCTACCTTGAAGCGCCAGCCTTCCATCAAATCTTGTCCGATACAACAACCGCCACTGCCGCCAATGCGCACTACAAATTCTTCCTTTTGGATTGGACCAACTCTAACAGTCACGATATCTTTGACCATTGTCACTGAGCCACCTACACCTGTGCCGCGCTCAAGTTCTCCGTTGAGGTCTAGTCCGATGCGCTTTGCTGTTGGGTAATCAATGATGGTCGCGAAAGACCCCGTATCAATAAATGCGTCAATCTTTTTGCCGTTTATCTCGACTTGAATGATGTCCTTCGTGTTCCTTTGGACGCAAGGTATGTCGTACAAGGAGTCTGTTTTCACTTCGCTCTTTATGCTCTTGTGCAACTCAACGCGTCCGGCTTTATCGTCGATAGAATATTGGTAGCCATAAATCAGATCTTGTCCAATCAAATTCGGATTGGCGTCGCCTCCACCCTCTGAAATACGAATGGGGATTTTTCTTGTGAAATTACCGAGCTTGATTTCGGCTGGCATTTGAGTGATTGGAATTGCCACGCCTGCCCAGCCACGAGCAAATCCGGCTGGCTCTGCTTTATTTGAATCGACTCCTGCTTTATTGAGGTGGTCTTTGTAGAAAAACGCACTGGCGCCGGTGTCAAAAATTGCCTTGACGGGATGTCCGTTGACCTGCATGTCGACTAACATGTGTCCGCCATCCCCTCGCTTAAAAAAGAAGCTGGCGGTCTCTGGCAATGAATCGAGGTCTTCAGGTTTGTGTGTGTCAACAATCTCAAATTTGAGGTTAGCGACAGAATCTAGAAGACTGGCTGCGGCGCCATCCGATGCAGTTTCTTGCATATTAACACCCTTCTTCTGGTAAGGCGCTGGATTTGCATCAGAACTCAAGAAATAGTGCAATATTGCATTTTGCTTTTTGTCTGGAACCTTGGGCCAGGGTCCCGCGGGGGAAGATGCTGCTACCGCCTTCAACGCAGCATCGTCTAATTGTTTATTTCCGGATGAGATAACAACTTTCGCTTTTGTAAGCTTGCCGTCTTTCTCCGCTATAAATCCCACAGCCACCATATATGGTGTTTTGAGTTTGGGCGGATGCCAATTGTATTTGAGCTTGCGCAGCAACTCCTTGTGATAGACAGCCCAGGCAAGATCTGTCGTGCTCATTCGCATGCCCATGTCCATGGTTTTATACTGCGAATCTAGAGCTCTCGACAGTGCGTCAATCTTTGGCATAACGACAGCGTCGCTTTCCCCTTTGCGCACAGCAATCTCGATCTCCTCAAGTTTGTCGAGGTAGTTTGCTATCCCCATCCCAAGTGACTTCGCCGTCATCAATCGTTTGAACAGATTCTTGCGCTGCTCTAGCCCCACGCCTGGAGCAAATTGATATGCGGAAGGCTCTTGCTTAATGACGATTTCTTCCGCTGCGAGATTTTGCGGAAGCAAAATAAGCAAGGCAAGTAGTAATTGCGCTATTCCTGTTTTCGAGTATTGCATGTTTTAGGCGAAGAAGTTAGACATCCCGCAAATTGTAGCGGTTGGCACTTCGAAAGTCACTCTTTTCGACATGCACGATGGGACTGATTGTCTAGTCTCCTTTAAGTATGTGATTAAACCTATTGTTATAGTTGCGCAAAGACAGGTCTGGCAGTGCAACGGAATCGGATCTTTGTTCTTTTGTTGAAGGAGAAGCTGTGAGGAGGTCTTTCTCCTGGGCGACAAATCCATTCAAGCTCTTCGAATCTGCTGTTGCTTTGCCCCATGCTTGCTCAAGTTTCTCCGAGTCATGTGCGTATTCTTTTGACTTTAATTCTGCAATGCCAGCGGACAAGATCGTGCTTGCATCTCTTAGATAGGCTGGATTTTGTGCTAAGAAGTTCAAGGCACCTTTGGACTCGAAAACTCCTGAGCTAAGTCCACCATAGATCTGGCTACCGGCAAACCACGCACCGTTGCGAAGATATCCGGTCTTATCGATTAGATCACGACCAGCGACTTCGTTGTTGACTAATCCTCCAGTTGCTAAGGCTGCTGCAAAAGCCAGGTCTTTAACCGGCAATGATCCTGATTTTGCTAATGAACTAAGCAAAATGTTGACTCCCCACTTTGTTGTTAAGGAAGTTGCAAGCCCTGCTGCATCGCCCAAGTATGACCGGCTACCGTCCATAAGCTCGCGCACCTTTTGATCTTTTACGAACTCTGCGGTGCTTTTGTCACAGAGTGCTGATGCAGTCAGTCTGTCAGCTGCCTGGGTTCCGTAAGTGTGATTGGAGATTGATTGGTATGCTGCCTCTGCGTACATTTTCGCCGCCGCAGTTCTTGCCTCGGTTGGAGTCGTCAAATTCCTGATAGCAAGTTGGTGCAGTTCGTTAGTACCCAGGTCTCTCGTGCTTTCTTGCATAAGCTCTTTGATTTTGCCGTATTCCAGCTTGTCAGCTCCTGGTATGTGACCAGCCACAAGTTCATCGTTTAGTCGTGATCTGAGAACCTCCGCATAAGGATCTACAGTATGAAGTTCTTGTCTTACATCTTTAGAAACGTCTCCCACAGCCAGCCCTCAGTAAGTCTTATTTGAATCTGCAATAAAATCCTAATCAGCACGGCGTAAAAATAGCGTGAACAGACTGCTACACTTTTCCACAGGAAAAGCTGGCAGCCTTCTATCGTTATCAGAGGTAAAGATAGACCTGATCGAAGCGCTGACTGTGCTGATGGCACACGCGCCATGAATTTTCAAAGCGATTTATACTTGCCTGTATGCGCGATTAAGTCTTTGAATTCATGGCATTGGGTGCCCAAAAGAATTCAATTTCATAACCATCAGGATCTTTGCCAAAAGCATAAAGCTCTTCCTTTTGTGGTCCGCGCTTGCCGTGTTCAATTGGTGTGCCACCAGCCACTGCCATTTCTTCTAAAACTGCAGCCATGTCTACTGGGTCGCACAATCTAAATCCGAAATGCGCTATTCCGCCCATTGTTCCTGAACTTTCCATAGAGCCTGGAGCCGAATTGAGTGTGATTATCTCGTTTGTCCCCGGTGTTTGGAGCATAACTGCAGTCGGCCCAAAACGAAACAGCTCTTCCATTCCCAAAAGCTGCTGGTAGAACCGCATCGACTTCTCAAGATCGCGAACGCTTAACTGTATGTGAGTGAGTCCGTATGTCTTAATCATTTGTGGCATCCACTTTAGGAGTTACTTATCCTGACGCTTTTCGCTATTTTGGCATATTAAGACTTAGACTAAAACCAAGTCGAACATCTTGTGAAAGTAATTCGGAAGGCAATATTGATGCTTCAACACGAGTGAGGAGATCGTCAGCAACTGATTGGTAAATCTTATCCAAATCTTTTGAGAATTCTTGTGTATCAACAAAAAATGCTCCGACATACTGTCCTCTATAAACAAATGCTAGGAAATTAGAGTATGAGTAAGGCTGATAAAAGGCGAGGCAGGCGGTTTGTTCCTTTTGCTGAAACCAGCTCAAAATGTAGTCCATATATGCGCGAGCATCGAGATCGTCAGACCGTTCTACCGGATAACCGAGAAATAGCGCTGACATTGCCAGTATCACCTCTTCGGGCAGGCTGTACATAACTAAAGAGGTGCCCGGTGTCTGACAATCTTCAAGCATCATCTGCAAAGAGCCGTCGGTTGATAATGTTTCCGTCAACTTTTTATTGTTATAAACACATCCAACAGCGCGACCTCTGTAAAGCAGCACGGCAGCACGCGATTTCTTTGCCTCACAAAATGCCTTGACGCAACCTGTGCGTTCTCCGCCCTCTAGATCTGTGACCAACCAGAGTAGGTCGTCTTCTTGCTGTATTTGCATTTGGTTGGGGCGTTGGGTCTTGTCCAGTGGAGGCATAATTAGATCTGTGGCTCGACGCAGCCTTGTCTCAACCGGCAAAGTGTAAGAACCTTCGGAGTCCGGCTCGCCTTGGTTGGCGCGTGATTTAATTGCTTCATTGAGATCATTGTGACCTTGGTATGCCGACCATAGGGAAAGAAGAACACGGTTGTTGTGTATACATACATATTGAGCAAGCAGTTCTTCCCCAATCTTTATTCGAATTTCCGTGGAGATGAAACCTTTCAAATAGCTTTGAGGTAAGATCACAGCATAGCCGCCAGGCTCCGCTGCAATAATCTTGCATACTACCTGTTGTCCTGGTCTAAATGGACCTTGGTCGTTTTGATTTTGAGTAATAAAAGATTGGAAGGCTGGGCTGCCTTCATTCTCATTCTCGCCATCGGACGCGCCAATAGGCGTATTCCTTGGACTGCGATTAGACGGTCCATCCGGCTCGAATTCGTTTTGCTTCGGGGGATCCGAATCGTCCGACATTTTCCACCTCAATACCAGCATATCACGGCGTCATGAATGGACTACTCGTCTATTCCTTCGTATTCAATTTCGCAAGCAATAGCTTTGCTACAGCCATTTTTCTTGTCGACTCCACATCGTTCATTTTGCTCAAGCTGGCAATGCAATAATCTAGCGCTTCTTTTTGCGATGGGAGCCAGGGTCCTCGGTAAGTGTGTCCACAACCTATGAAATAACGTTGTACAGCGCAAACCTTACCTTCATCGTTGAATTCAAGATTGAATCGCTGCCCAGTGGCTGGTATGAACATGATTGATTTTCCGTCATTCGAAAATTGCACCGGATATGTAGCAACAATCGAACCTTTCTCTAGCCCAAACAGCTGATACTCGTCAATTGGCCAGGGTGCATACTGGCAATCTGTCGAATTTACTCGGGCAGCACAAGAGGACAAAAGTATTGTTGTCATCGTTGCGCATGCTATTTTCAAAGCCGTTAGTTTCATCGCAGGGGCTATTTCTGCCCAGCGAGAGTCTGTGCCAGACCTATTAGTGTCTGATTGCCTTCCGCATATTGCAGATTTAGCTTCATACTGCTCACTCGCCAGCCTGCATCGGTTTTGACGAATGTGTAATTGTAGAAGCCTCCGATAACCCAAGTATCACCGCCCGTGGGGTTGGGCAAATAATGATGGGCGCGCACGTATGCCATGCCGCTGGCTTTGTCACCATCAATTGTGACTTGATGGTTGCCGAGTAAGTGTTGTGTAGACTTAAACCCAGGTAATACGCCCTTCCATCCGTTGACCAGGTCGGTCGAGTTCATCGTCTGCGCATCGCCACCAAACAGCGAGCTGTAGTTTACTGTCACTTCCTCTGCAAACACATGCGAAATCAATTTGTCCCAATCGCCAGAGTCGGCACATACCGCTATGTTGTTCATGAGGTCAACAATTTGTAGTCGGTCATAGAGATATTGCAAATCCATTCTTGATTCCTTTTGTTTTACTCTGGCTATTTAGCGTTGATATTTTTTGCTTCTGCTTCAATCTTTTCGGCTTCAGTCTCGCGTCTTAGTTTTCTCAGAAGTAGAGCATAGTTGTGTAGTGTAGTGACTTTGATGGCAGCGTTTCGTATTGTTTGTTGCAAGCTCATTGCTTTCTTCAATACAGGTTCTGCATCTTGCACTTTGCCCTTTTCGACCAGGTCTAAGGCGTAGGTGTTGTAAGCTTTGCTGAGGTTTTCTTTGGCAAGGTCGTTGTTAGGGTCACGCTTTAATGCTTCTTCGAATTTCTCAATTGCTTGGACATAAGCCTTCGCCGACATGAGTTCGACGCCTTCATTGTTTGCGGCGTTCTTGTCATTAGGGTCATTATGTTTGGCCGTGGGCTTCAGCGCAATTCGCACATCAGGCGAATAGAGGTGTTTGATTGTGCCGACGTCACGTGGCGACAACGCTACTTTTGTGTCTGCCGATGGCATACTGCAGAACATCACATCAGTTGGTTTTGGACTGTGTCCCACCAAGCCTAACGCATGGCCTATTTCATGCAAGCAAACCGCTTGAACTTGATTTGGATTTAGCGGTGAGTCTGGTGTTGGGTCTGCGGTGAGGATAACAACCTTCACATGCTCAATTCCGTCAGCGCTCCAGGAAACTTGAGCTTCGCCGCCTTCTGCAGGTGAACTGACTTTAGAGTAATCATTTGTCCAGAGGCAATCGATGTCGGCTGCCTCGGCTTTGTTGACAAAAGTGAATTTAATTCTGTCTTGTGATGCAGCTGACCAGGACTTGAATGCCTCTGTCATCAGCCCTTGATACTCTGATTTGTATCCGGGAACTCGAGTGCCAGCGGCAATAAATACCTTAACAGGTTGTTTATTTTCAGGCCATTTTACCGTGCCACTAGCAGTGGTGAATGGGAAGTAATCGGCGTTAGCATCGGTATGTTGAGCCTTCATTGCCAACTCAACTGCTTCTTGCTCATCGGCTTCTGACTGAAGGTGTTTTACAAGGTCTGCGGCTTTGGAGGCAAGCGAATCACTCGGGAAACGTTTCAAATATTCTTTGTAAGTTTCAACGCAAGCTTTCAATTGCCCGGCTGATTGGAAGCTGCTAGCAAGGTTTACCCATGGTGCTGCGCGGGTTGGATCTAGCGATATCGATAGGCGCAATTCGTCTATGGCTTCGTCAGTCTTGCCCAGGCGAGCAAGTGCAAGGCCTAAATTGGTGTGCGCTGATGGCAGTTCTGGGCAGATATCCAGGGCTTTGCCCAATATGTCGGCCGCCATGCGATATTTTTCTTGTTTCATCGCGTCATATGCTTCTGTGGCAAGAAGGAGTGCTTTGTACTCTTCTGCGCCAATCAGTCTGCCTTCAGCTAAATAGCGAACTTTGCCCATTTGCTGTGACTTGTCAGTCGTTGGCTTCTTAATTACGCGATTTGTGTGCCACGGTTTGCTTGCATCGTTTATGTTGTCGTTGCTTTTGTCATTGCTTCCGCTCTGCTTTCCTTCAACAATGCGCACGCGTTCTTGCATGGCAATTTCGGTTTTCTCGACTTCTTTCGTCGCTTTTTCTGCAGCTAGTTTGGCTTGCCGAGATTGCAAATCGGCTGCAATTTTTGCTTGCTCTGCAGCTTTTGCTTTTTCCGCAGCAATCTTGGCTTGTTCTGCTGCTTTGGCCTGTTCTGCGGCAATGGCTTTTTCAGCATCGCGGCGCGCTGCTTCGGCAACCAGCCTGGTTTGTTCTGCTTGTTTTTGCGCTTGCTCTGCTGCAAGGCGATCTTTTTCGGCCTTAGCCTTGGCTGCTTGAGCTATCTTCTCTTCTTCGGCAAGTTTCTTTGCAGTTTCTGCTGCTATCTTGTCTCGCTGTGCTATCTCAGCTTGTTTGCGTGCTTGTTCTTTTGCATTGTCGGCAATCTCTGTCTTTTGCAATTCTGCATCATTGCCGGTAGTGATTTCACCTTTTACTTTGCGTTCGACGATTCTCAAATTGTCCTTGGCACTGTCTAGAGCGATGGAGGAGTCTGTTCCCTTCAATGCTTCTACTGCTCGCGATGCATAATCTTTCGCTTCGCTATATTTGCCTTCATTGCCGAGAGTGGTGGCAAGCAAATTCAAATAGCTTCCCAGTTGCTCTTTGTTTCCGCTGCTCTGCGATATGTCTACCAACTGTTTGTAGTAATTCTCGGCGGCTGGAAAGTTGTTTTTCATGGCTGCATAAGAAGCCATCGACGGCAAAATGCTGATTAGTTTGGGATCTTTAGGACCAAGTTTCTTTTTCCAAATTTCGTCAACTCGTTTCAAAAAGATTTCAGCGCCAAGTTGATCTCCTGTTTGCTGATCGCAAAGAGCAATTCCATATAATGAATTAGCGACGTCCAAACTTTCGGCGCCAAGAAGCTTTTGTTGCACTGCCAGCGCGCGCTCGTAGTAGTTTTTTGCCAGCGAATAATTCTGCAGGCGCACGTTCAGTTCGCCCATGTGAAAGAGTGTGGTGCCAAGGCGGATATCATCGTCTTTGAATTTGCGCGTGTCATCCATCGCTTGTTTCAAATTTCGATCGGCTGAGTCGAAGTCGCCGCTGACAAGGGCATTTTGTCCAGCTTCAATGTGTTCGTCCCATGGCGATTTTCCTTTGGCTATGCCCGCTGGGGCAATCAATGCCATAGTCAAACTGAGCGCCACAATGCAATCGAATGAACGATGCTTGTTTTTCACCGGGTTTCCTCCAATGGTCTATTTTTCAGAGCAATACTTGCTTTCAATCGCCAGCACTTTGTTTAGGCGACGCTGGTGTCGTTCTAATCCGCTGAATTTTGCTTTCATGAAACTTTCGAGAATTTCCATAGCCAAATTAGGACCAATCACTCTAGCGCCCATGCAAAGTACGTTTGTGTCGTCATCTTCCCTGCCTTGATGCGCAGAAAATGTGTCGTGGCACAATCCGGCGCGGACGCCTCGTATTTTGTTTACTGCTACGCATGCACCAACACCGCTACCACAAAGCACAATCCCCACATCTACCAGTCCTGAATTCACAGCTTCGCCCACCGCCAACGCATAGTCCGGGTAGTCCACTGGGTCTTCATTGAAAGTGCCGACGTCTACGACCTCATGCCCTCTCTTCTTTAGATACTGAATAACCTGATCTTTTAGGGGGTAGCCGGCATGGTCGGCCCCAACTGCGACTTTCTCAGCCATTACAAGCTCCTACAAGCTATGGACAGGGTCCATTATATCGTTGGTATACTGTTAGCAACTCAGCAGATGCCCTCGCGTAACGGTTCTGCTTGCGCACACGGATTAAGTAGTACACATGAAGACTCAAGGGACACTGCAAAATCGATATCACATTGAAAGTGTCCTTGGGCAAGGCGGCATGGGCACTGTATACCTTGCAAAAGATATACGACTTGATGACCGTCTCTGCGTTGTAAAGGAGCTTCGTGACGATTTTTATCGCGATGAAGACAAGCAACGCGCACTGAGTTTCTTTGACCGTGAAGCGCGAATGTTAGCGCGCTTAAAGCATGGCAACATCGTTCAAGTAAGCGATTACTTTAGTGAACAAGGGAAATATTTCCTTGTCATGGAGTATGTGGATGGCGAAAATCTCCACAGCATCATGCAAAAACGCGAAGGCGAAGCTTTCGATGAAAACCAGGTAGTAAGCTGGGCGATTGAAATTTGCGACGTGCTGACTTATCTGCACGCTCAAAATCCGCCTGTAATTTATCGCGATTTGAAGCCCAGCAACATCATGATTAACGCTGAGGGGCAACTGAAGTTAGTTGACTTCGGCATTGCCAGAAAAATCGAAGCCGACGACGAAAACACGCGCGTGGTGTCGGCAGGTTATTCGCCGCCTGAGCAATATTGGGGCGCAGCAAACATTCAGTCGGACATCTACTCGCTAGGCAGTACGATGTTTTTCCTTCTGACAGGAACAGATCCCGAGCCTCTAAAGGTTAACTCGCCGCGCGAAGTCAACGAAGCCGTATCTGAATATATGGATGGCGTGGTGCAGAAGTGCATGGCGCAAGAGCTCGACCAGCGCTATGCTACGTCCACGGAATTGCGCGAGGCTTTGATTTACGACGATTATGTCGAAGAGCCCGACAATCCGAAAAGCTGGTTTACGCGTAATGTGGCGGCTGTCATTTTCATTGTGGCTGTGGCTCTGGTGTTTATTGGCTGGGAGCCAATCGCAAATAGTTTCAAAACCGAAACGCGCAAAACCCAAAATGCTGGTGACGTACCACTTGCTGCCGTGCAAAAAGAACCGAATGACCCAACCTATCATGACCCTTTGCTCGGTGGCGTCGCGCCGCAAAAGGGATTTGCCCTGCAGATCACCGATGAGCACAGTTTGACAGACCCAGCTGCAAAACCCCCAGCTGAGGCAGAAAAGAAGAACGGCTTCAAACTGTTCTGAGCTTCTCAGCCTGTCGCTGATTGTCATCAAGACGCGAACCTGGGCGACGCCATGCGTCGCCCGAACGTTAAGCAGCGCAGCCAATACCGGGCGACGCATGGGATACTGCTGGCGAACTAAAATGAATAACGAAGCAAGTTCGAAGATATGGGCTAAGCTCGTCCAACCTGGGGGGCGCAGGCTTCCAGCCTGCTTCTTCGCCAATAGCTTTCCGAAGCAGGCTGGAAGCCTGCGCCCCCAGGGCTACCGCACTTCAAATTGGATCTATCCATTCTAATTCGCCAACAGGATCCATGGCGTCGCCCGTACAAATCATGGGAGCGGACTGTTACTGTTCGAGGTCCATCCGGGGCGGACTTGGATCCGCCCAAACAAGTAGGGATCCGCCAGAGACGGGTTCCTAGTTACAAAGCGACAAATCAGTCAAGGATTAACGGCAAAACCGCGTATTCCGAAACCTAGCAAAGCTCGCGGGATAAGGTTTTTGCCCAGCTCAATACGTAAAAACACCATTGACCGGAAGGTGAAGCAAAGCTAATTTAACAACAACTGGTGGAAGTTAATCCTGTAAAGCTGGAAGGTACAGGGTTAATTTGAAAGATTTCGTTTAAGGGTTTGGCTGTTTTGGTTGGTAAGTATGGAAATTCATGTTGCGAGTGCGCCCAAGGAAGCTCGGGCGGAAAGCGGTAGCTCTAAGTTACACTCTGATGTTGCATCTCATTGGCAGGGCGAAAACCACCCGTATGCGATGCCTAGCAGCAAAGACTCGTCAGTTGGCAAGGTTAGCTTGCCTGGTGAAACTGCGGCCATTCTCCCGAAACTAGGTGTAGACCAAGCTGCGCCTCCTTCTGAATCTGCACCTGCGCCGAGCGCCGAGGTGGCAGCTCCGATTCAGCAAGCAATTGAAGGCGGTAAGCCCATTCAGTTTAGTAGTTCTGGCGAAAACCAAGCCGCAGGTAAACAGCCTGACTATTTCTTGACTCCCGAAGGCAAGATTGTCCCGAATGAGAAGGCGACACCTAGCCCAGACGGAAGCATAAACATCGAACTTCAAAGCAAGAAGCCAGAAGATAATAAGAGTTTGCGTGAAGCTATTACGCATCAAACTGAGATGCAGAAACAAGCCGCGAAAGAAATGATTCGCCTCTTTCAGAAAGCTCATCCTGGTCAAGCAATTCCAGGTTGGATGAATGATCTGGCAAATGCAAAACCAAATATTCCTGATTTCGTTCCATCCAACACGTCGTCTTCAGCCCCGCCGCCAGAAAATGGCTTTGCAAATCGTGGCGTCAGTGGCGGTAATTCCGGCGGATTTGCCGGCAATGGTGGTTTTGATGGTGGTGGTAACTTCCGCGGCAATGGTGGCGCCGGTGATGGCACCATTCCCACAGGTGGGACTGATAGCAAAGGTCAGCCGATAGGTCCTGGAGAACAAGTACAAGCGAAGCAACTTTATGATTACTTTGTGGAAAAAGGCTTCACTCCTGCTCAAGCATCTGGAATCTTGGGCAATCTTCAAACCGAATCTAGTTTCAAAACAAACGCATACAATCACGGTGAAGGAGCGATCGGTTTGGCTCAATGGGAAGGCGGCAGACGCACCGCTCTTGAGCAATTTGCCAAGTCTGAAGGTAAGCCTGTAACAGATTGGCATGTGCAAGCAGACTTTATAATGCATGAGTTGAAAGGCAGTGAAAGTGGAGCCTATGCTGCGCTTAAAGCTGCACAAACTCCAGCGGAAGCAGCGGCGGCATTTGACAAATACTATGAGAGAAGCTCAGGTGAAGCGCGTGGGCAGCGCCAGGCTAATGCGACCAATATTTATCATCAACTTGCTTGATAGATAAAGCACTGTTGGAGCGCACGCTGGGGAAAATGAAAGCGATTTAGTTTGACTCGAATATGAGAGAAATATGCGCGTGGGTTCAGGCATGCAGTGGGTGAACTACGTGTCTATTTTCGTTTCCAAATCTTCATGACCTCATTACTATGGGGTCAGGGTTGAATAAATTCGCTGGAGGCAGGAAGTTACACGGTGAGCTGTTGCTCATGGTGTCGGGGCAATTTTCAATTTACGGAGCGCATCCCCCATGGCTGAATCAGGGCAGATAGACAAGGTAGAGAACAATAAGACAGGCAGTACGACAGCGGCTGATACAGCGCTGCATCAAGAAGCATACCTGATGAAACCTCATGTGAAAGTTGAAGGTGATAGGGCACAACTGCTCAATACCAAATCAACACCAGCAGACCAGGACAAGACTCTTGTTGGTCCGACTGATGCCAATAAAGAACTTACTGTAACCATCATGGTGAAAAGCAAAGCTTCCGATCAGGAGATAAATAAAACGCTTGAGAAAGTTGTAAAACATCAAATAAAGCCGTTGACTGACAAAGAGTTTGCAGACAAATTTGGCGCAGATCCCGATGCTGTGCAGCGCGTACTTAAACTTGCCGCAGATAACAATCTTAAAGCAGCCGATGTCGATATGCGCTCTGGTCGAATTGAATTGAAGGGAGCCGCTAAAGACTTTGGCGGTGCATTCAAAGTTAAGTTGAACGAATACCAGGATGCAACAGGATTGTCTTTTCAGCAGCATGAAGGCACACTTTCCGTGCCGAAGTCGATGCGGAAAGATGTCGAAGGTATTTTTGGATTAGACAGCAAGCCGCTGGCCACTCCGAAGTTTGTAATTTTGCCACCTGGTGGTGGCATTGAACCGCATGGACTCTTTACCGGCTACATGCCCGGACAGGTTGCTGAAGCCTATAATTTCCCGAAGGAATCTATGGGCGCCGGACAAGCCGTAGCTATTGTGGAATTGGGCGGTGGCTTAGATAGAGCCGACAATTCAGCTTATTACAAAAGCCATAATCTCAAAGAACCTGAAATCAACATTGTCACTGTCGGTGGTGCAGAGAATAAAGTTGGTGGAGCAGCAGATGGAGAAGTAGCTCTCGATTCTCAAATTATCGGTGCAGTCGCCCCAGACGCAAAGCAAATGCTCATCTTTGGACCAAACACCGACCAGGGATTTTTAGACACAATCACACGTGCAACATTCACCAAACCGGGCGAAGCAGAAAACTCAGCGATTAGTGTCAGCTGGGGGGCACCTGAAAGCAGTTGGGCGCCCGATGCCATGAGAGCAATGGATTTGGCATTCAAGAAAGCTGCTCTCAAAGGTATTTCGATTTTTTGTGCTTCAGGAGACACGGGTGCTAAAGATAATGCACCCGACAAAAAATACACACCAGATTTCCCCTCTGCAGACCCATGGGTCACCGGCACTGGTGGCACTAAACTCAAAGTTGATGCAAGCGGTCACCGCAAGTCGGAAGATGCCTGGAACGATGGCTGGCTAATTGGGCTTGGAAAAACGGTGGCTGGTGGCGGCGGAATAAGCGCTTTCTTCCAGGTTCCAGACTATCAGGCTGGGGTGAAGATGCCGCCAAATGCCAATAAAACAGGAGTTCCTGGTCGTGGTGTTCCAGACATTGCCGGCAACGCCAGTGTACTTGAAGGCTATCAGGTTCGCTTTGGTGGCAAAGAAATGCCAATTGGTGGAACCAGCGCTGTAGCACCATTGTATGCCGCTTTAACGATGCGTTTGAACGGTGCCCTCGGCCATCCCGTAGGCTTCTTAAATCCGTTCCTCTATGAACAAGGCAAAAACGGCGGAAAAATATTCCACGATATCACAAACGGCGATAACGCCGGATATAACGCCGGACCCGGCTGGGATGCCACCACAGGATGGGGCACTATAGACGGACAAAAGATGCTCGATGCTCTACGCAAAAGTGGGAAGTAGTAGAAAACGCTTGCCATATCAGCCTTTGCGAGCATAACAACTTCTTCGTTCATCTCCTGATATGCTGGTAAGTATGTGCCGCTTATCCAGAGAAGGAGCTTTGCTATGACCCGGAAAAAGAAAAAGCAAGATGACAGTGTTTTACTTTCTTCGGCAATAATGACTCATTTCAGCGGAACGTTGAGTAGTGACATTGTCACTGCCAAACGAGAGTTTCCTTCAACTGCTAGAGTTGACTTGCAAAAGGCTATCGAACAGGCGCTTGAGGGGCATATCAGTGCAAAAGTGCTAGGTATTCATCGTGAATACTCTCACTCGACAGTGACTTTCTCAGACCTCTTGCACGATTCTAACTATCCTGCTGTGATTGGTCCACTTGCATATGATGAAATAGATACAGGTGATGAGTTTCCCTCTCGTTGCCTTAACCAAGCCCTCTTTCTTGCTGAGACTAACGAGTTGAAATTTGCTTTGCTCCTTGCGCAAGTGGAGAAGTATGGTCAAGCCGGTGGCACCATGATCGAAATCGCAGTACCTGCTGGGGAAAACGGATTAGATTTGTCGCGCTCTCTTTTAGACCAAATCGAAAAATTGGTTGCTCGTAGCGGCTCATATCGGGGGAAAGTGCTGTCGCTTGAAGAAGGTGTGCGCTACTCTGGAAAGGCTGGTCAAGTGCGAGTTCATAAGCTGCGATCAGTCTCTCGCGACGAACTAATTCTTCCCGAGAGAACCGTGGCTATGTTAGATCGCAACGTCACCGCATTCATTCAGCAGCGTCATCGTCTAAAAGAACTGGGAATGCAAACAAAGAAAGGACTGCTTTTTTATGGACCACCCGGGACTGGAAAAACACACACAATACATTATCTTGCCGGACAACTAGCCGACCATACCACTCTTTTGATCACTGCAAGTCAGGTTGGATTGTTGGAAGAATATTTTCAACTCGCTCGCTTCCTTCAGCCCGCAATGGTGGTTCTGGAGGATGTTGACTTGATTGCACGTGATCGAAATCAAATGCGAGGCGGATGCGAAGAGACGCTGCTAAACCGTCTTCTAAATGAAATGGACGGACTTCGAGCCGATGCAGACGTGCTTTTTGTGCTGACGACAAATCACCCGGAAAGTCTTGAGCAGGCTCTCTCTGCGCGACCAGGCAGAGTTGATCAAGCGATTGAATTTCCACTACCAGACAAAGAAGGAAGGCGTAAGCTGGTAAAGCTCTACTCCTGTGGTTTAACCCTCGATGACGAGCTCTGCAGCTTCGTTGTAGATAGAACCGAACGTGCGAGTCCAGCATTCATTAAGGAATTGATGCGACGTTCAGCGCAAAATCTCTTGCAAGAGCCTGGTTCTGAAAGCCTGAAGATTGAACACATAAATCTTGCACTGGAAGACATGTTATTCACCGGCGGAAGTTTAAACGTGAAACTTCTCGGCGGCGCAATCTCAGTTTCGAGTCAAAACTGAACGAGAGCAAGAGTCTCGACAACTCGATGTAGCGGGATTAGTGTATTGTGCCGTTCATTGCGAGCGCAATAATTGCAGCGCCGAAAATTAGTCGGTAGATAACGAATACGATAGTAGAGTGATCTTTGAGGAATTTGAGCATCCACCAAATGGCTGCATAACTAACGAGCGTAGAGACTATGAGACCGACGCCGAGGCTGCTGACGCCAACGCCCTCGAGCCCGTGCTCCAGCATGTGTTTGAGTTCGACCAGCCCGCTGATTATAATGGCAGGAATGCCCAGTAGGAAACTGAATCGTGCGGCTTCTTCTCTTTTGAATCCCATGAATAGTGCAAAGGTCAAAGTAGAGCCACTGCGCGAACATCCTGGAATGATGGCAAGCGCTTGTCCGATGCCTACGAGTAAGCCATCCTTGCCTGCGACTTGAGTAATACTCTTGGTGTGTTTGGCCAGTTTTTCGGCAGCTAGCAATACTAGCCCCATCACGATGGCTGATATGCCGATTACCATTGGCGAACGTAAGGGACTGTTGTCTGACTCAAGGATCGGCTTAAGTAGCAGCCCCAGGACACAAATTGGAATGGTACCAACTATGATGGCGCCTAAAAGACGAAAGTCTTGGTTTGAAAAGTCCTTTTCTTGAATTGCTTTGAAAGAGCCTGTGGCAATCTGGAGTAGATCTTTGAAGAAGTAAGTGAGCACCGCGAGGACAGAACCAAGCTGTATTACGGCTGAGTATGCAACGCCAGGGTCATGAAAGCTTTTGTCGAATATTTGGATGAGCGTTGGCACAACTCGTAAATGAGCAGAACTGCTAATTGGTAAAAACTCTGTCAGCCCCTGCACTATGCCGAGAACAACAGCTTCCATAATTGACATTTCGTTTCCGGTCATCATTGTTTTACCTTCACTCTCTCGGTCTTATGTTTACTTGAAAAATATGAACGCTATTCAAGTTCATCTGGTGGTTCCATTGTTTCGAAGTCGTCGTCATCATCGACAGACTGCTCTAAGTCGATAGCGGTTTGCTCTGCTGGATTTAGAAAACTGTGGTCATCTTTACCAGCTTTGACCCACTTTGCCAGTGAGCCTGACTCTGATAAAGCAGCTTTCGAACAGCTCGGACGATTTCCCAGCCAAACCAAAACTTTGTCAAGACTTTCCAAAGCGCTAGCATCCATATCTATAAATTCGGCACCAATTTCGGTGCGATTTAGCAGCCAGTTATATCTGCTGTTTACCAGTTTGATCTTAGTCTGCAAATTTGCGCTGCCAACCTGCAATATAATCGACGCTATAACGCCAGTGGTAAAGCGTTCTGCACAGTCGGCGTTGACAGCAAAGCCCAGTCCTAAACGTGATATGTTTCGTGTGATGACCTTGCCTGCAAGATCTTTCCACTCGTCGCCGCACAATTCGGCGGAGACAACCAACTCTGTCCGAGCTTGATTGCGTCGCTGTGCGAATTTCTCAAATCTTGGCAGTCTGCATTCGAGGGAAGTGATACCACCTTGAAGGCGAATGCCTTTCACTTCTGAAGACCAGAGCCCGTTGAATTTATTGTTTAGAGAACTGCCTACAAACCAGATTTTCGTGCCTGCCGGTACATTGAGCTTGTTTCCTTTACCGCTTTTGAGTTGAATGTATATGCGATTAGCATCGACGCCGATGACTGTTGCACGTCCAAAACCCATGAGATCGGGGGACAGCTCGACTTTTACTTTGTAGACCTGTCCTTCTTTAAACATTGTTCTCTTGCTCAATCAGCGATTGATTATCGCATTTTCTCAAGTCGATCTGTCTTCGCGAAGCTTGAGTCCGAGCTTATAGATCTCTGAGGAAGCCCATCCTGTCTCCTTTGACAATAGGGCCGCGGCGTCTTTGAGCCGAGCGCCAGAACTGAGCATTGATTCGAGTCTGCTCAACAAATTAGATTCTGTCATCATCTGTTGTTCAACTGTTGTGCCTGCTAAGACAAGCACACATTCGCCTTTCAGTTGCCTGGTTCTGGCTATTTCCAATATATCTAGCACGCTTGCCCTGATATATTCCTCGTAAAACTTGGTCATTTCGCGGCAGAGGCAGGCATCACGGTTGCCCATGATTTCATTTATGTCAGTAAGTACTTTGTTTATATCCGTGATGGGCAGAAAGAATATAAGAGTTCTGTCGTCGTCTTTTAGCTTTTCAAGCCGTTTGCGGCGCTCGCCGGATTTGTCGGGCAAAAATCCTTCAAATGCAAACCTCTCACTGGGCAAGCCGGAGGCAACCAGCGCTTGCAAAACAGAACTAGGACCAGGAATGGCAACAACTTTCATGCCTAGTTGTATTGCCTCTCTGACCATCTTGTAGCCAGGGTCTGATACTAACGGCATGCCTGCATCAGAAATCAGCGCGACTGATTTTCCTTCGCTGGCAAATTTTGGCATCTCACTTGTGCGGCCCGACTCGTTGTAGTCATGGCAGCTGATGAGCGTTTTGCTCACTCCGATATGGCTTAGAAGTTTGATTGATACGCGAGTGTCTTCAGCAAAAATTGCATCGACCTCATTCAAGGTTCGTTTTACTCGCGGAGATATGTCTTCGAGATTGCCTATCGGTGTCCCGACTATATACAAGGTGCCTGGCATGGGTATACCCCATATTAATTCGGTAGCAAAGCTCCAAATCCTGAGATAGAAGCTTTTGGGGAGCTTAGCATAAACAAGATTAAATCGGCGCCCTCCTGACATCGCGGGGTTATCTACAGGCTTATCTACAGCTGTAGATAATTTAATCGGTAACTAAGCCTAGATCACTTGCGCAAATTTTTTATCGCATTCCACGTTGTGCTAGAAACAAAATATGGTTTTCTTGATTTGCAATCTAGTGTAAGATTGGCTTCTCATGCGGCAAAACGAAAGAGAGATTCTGAATGCGCAGTACCAGCCACGAAAAATCGCTGAAGAAAAAAATCGCTAATTTTCGATTGACTGCAGCTGCCGAAGTGCTGAAAAGCGCTACGTATACAGAGATATTAGCTAACGATATACATAGTAATCACCATATAGCAGAACTATGTGACCAATATAGCTTGATCATAATTTTGAACTGGCTTAGTACCAAATATGGTTTTCCTATATGTACATCGACTATCTCTCCGCATAATGCTTTTGAGCAGATGCCCTTGCTTAGCTGGGCTTCACTAGCAGATCGATATCCACTGCAACTACATATAGATCCTCATGTGATCAAGTCTCTTTGTGACAAGCTGTATCCGCTTGCAGAGCAGAGTTTCGCAGCCCGCTTAGAACTCATTGGTGACATTTATCAACAGGTCTTATCGTCGCCGCTTGCAATTAGTGACCAGCACCTTCCGCATATAGATTCGCAATCTGATCAGCGTGTGGGCGGTGAGTTCTATACACCGGCTTGGGTTGCCGATTATGCGATGGAGCAATGGTTTGAGGCTGTTGGAGATGATCTTCTCAGACGAATAAAGTCTAGCGATGATTCGGCGTTTCCAAAAATTCTTGACCCGTCATGTGGGTGCGGAAATTTTTTGCTAGCAGGAATTCGTTTCGCTGAAAAGCAGGGATTAAGCGCTCGGGGAATAAGAAAATTTGTAGAGGCGTCTATACATGGAAAAGATATAGATGGACGCGCGATAGAACTTGCAAAATTCTCAGTTCTTATTTCTCTAAGCAAAGGCTTTCAACAGCTGAATGCAAGTGAGCGCCAATTTGAGTTAAATGAGCTTTGTGCGCGGCTCGACGCAAACCTCAAAGTGCAAGACAGTCTTCTTTTGTCTTGTGCAAGTGACGATGGAAATCGATTTGATCTTGTGATTACGAACCCTCCATATATAAGTTTTGGATCTCGCGACCAACAATGCATGACACTAGATTGGCAACAGCATCTCAGGAGGCGCTTTCCTGCATCTAGTGAATATAAAATCAGATATACATCTATATTCCAGGAAATTGGCATCGATTTAAGTGCCACAGAAGGGGCTTCTTCAGGGCAGTGCATCTATTTAGTGCCTGATGCTTTCTTGACTGGCAGCTATTACCAAAAGCTACGACATTTGATTTTGGACAAGGTTGATATTTTGGCGCTTACTGAATTGCCTGAGGACACCATTGGTGGTGCCACTGTTGGCCGCTGGTGTCTTGCTCAATACCAGATCAAAAAGCCTGGCAGAAAAACTCAGCCTGTAAAACTTAAAAGCATCAACGACGAAACAGTCTCAGAGTTTCAGCTAGGTCTCGATGAGTTCGTTTCAAAAGACAGAAGTAGGTTTCAACTAATTTTCTCAAACGAAGACAGGGAACTGCTTGCTCTTTGCCGACAGTTCTCCTGGTTAGGTGAGGCTTTAAGCGGACACACTGGCATCAGATCTCGCATTGGACAGGCAGCGATAGTTTCAACATCGAAGAGCAGTCCAAATCACAAGAAGGCAATAAAGTCAGGGGCGGAAGTCAAAGCGTTTCACGTTGAATGGGGCGGCGTTTGGCTTGATGTTGAACCGAAAAAACTATTCGCGGGTGGATTTAACAAGCACGTAATTGAAGAGCCGAAAATCATGTTGAGACAAACCGGTGACAAACTTGTTGCGGCCGCAGATTATGCAGGTTTATATCATTTGAATAATGTACATAGCTTTGTACCGAGGCAGACCGAGTCTCGAAGCAGGCTTTTGAATTTCTACGTTGCTTTGCTAAATTCTTCTTTCTATCTCTACTTTTATAGATTGAAAACACGCGAACACAAGCGAGCTCTCGCGCAAATAGATATTGAAACTGTCGAGCATCTGCCTTTGCCACCGAGAGATGCCGTGCTCGAAAACGAAATTGAGCATCTTTCAGCCGAGCTTGCAAAATTGCAAGTGCCCGAATTGCCATCGCATACCAATGAAGATTTGAAAGTTAGACGAAAGGTTGCTGTTCAACCTGTTCTTAGTCAAACTAGATTAGCTCAATTGAACGAAAGGCGAATTCAATTACTTAAAGAAATTGACCATGCTGTTTTTCAATTATTTGGGCTTAGTGAGGCTATGAAGCAGCACGTTTTGACCTGTGTTTCTCATGAATCTTACAAGTTTGATGGGGATGACCTCAGCGCTAAGGCGTTGCTGGTCTGACCCAATCATTCAGCTTAACTCAGGAAAAAACGCCACAGCAGCGATAGACTAGATGCAGCCTGTTTATGCTCGTCGACGGATTTGAATCTCATGACAACAAAAAGTTTGTTGCTTGCCTTGCCAATTGCCGCTTCATTGCTGCTGAGTCCTTTCTATTGCAACTCAGTTGCTGCGTTGCCTTTTGCCAATAAGAAGCCTGCTGCAACGACCGCCCCCATGGAAGACATGGAAATACGAGATAAATGGGCAATCGTGGTTGGGGTAAATCGCTTTGCAGACACAAGTATTCCACCATTGAAGTTTGCTCAAAAGAGCTCGGCTGACCTGGCACGCACTCTAAAGGATGCCGACTGCGGTCACTTTGGGCTAGACCATGTGCTGGTAGTGAATGGACCTGATGCAAGCAAAGCCGGTATTGAACAAGCGTTTAACGAGTGGTTGTTTAAGAAGGCGCTTCCTAGCGACCTTGTTGTGATTTATTTCAATTCTCGTGTTGCGAAAAATGCCAATGGCGATTTGATGCTTTGTGCAAACGACACAAAGTTGGCTGACATTGACAAAACTGGCGTTGATTTAGCTGAGCTACTAAAGAATGCAAGACAACGCGTTGGGTCAGGGCATATGTTGTGCTTGCTGGATACGAATCCAACTGCAACTGGTGAGAAGTTTGCGCATGATTCGAAATGGTTGGCTACTAACAGCGGCATTGGTGTATTGAGCGCCAACGAGCTTGGGAAGCCTTCATTGGACGATGCAAGCGAAATGCAAACATATTTTGTGCATTATTTTGTTGAAGCAATGAAAACCGGCGGTGGAAATTATCCACTAGCTATGGTGGCAGAATATGTTTGGCAGAAAGTGCAGGAGTTCACTAAAACAGCGCCTGAAGGGCAGCAAACGCCCATCATGTCCTTAGCCAGTGAGCAATCTCAAACACACGCCATTCCAATCGGAATTATGGTGCGAAGCTCAATGCCACCACGCCAGATTGCAATTGGCCATCCTATGGATACGCTTGGAATGAATCGCCCCGATATTGTTGCGCCTACGTTGAATACAGCGAAAACCGGAGTGAAGTTAGCAACGCGCAATCCTGTTACTACGGCGAAAGTCGCGACGGCGTCAAAACCGGTTTTGGCTGCGGCGGTGCCACCAAAACCAGTTCACGAAGCAAAAACTGTTATGGCAGAGACATCTGATGATGACGCTGATGACGAGAAAATCGATCCATCTTTAGACATGAAACCTTATATGACTAAGATGAAGCAAGACATACAAAAGAAATGGCAAATGCCTAAGGGGCTGGAAGCTCGCCGGGTGACGGTTGCTTTTAGCATTGAGAGTGACGGAAAGATTGACTATGCTGAAATTGTCGAAGGCTCAGGAAATGAAGCTGTGGACAAGTCTGCCCTTGAGGCGTTAAAAGCTGCTTCGCCTTTAGACCCTCTACCAAAGGGGGCTCCAAAATCAGTTTCTATAAAGTATGTGTTTGATTGGAAAACTCGGGTAGGCGGGCAATAAGCGCGGGTGCAAAAGTGCCCAAAAGGTAGTATGGGAACGCCAGAAGATAAACGTCTGCAGAACTATATTTCTGGGGACGACTCAACTGAGATTAGTGCAGGGGACGAATCACAAAGCGGACCTGGCGATGCAAGTAATTCAAGCCATCCAAGCCATCCAAGCTTTTCAGACAATCCCAATAATCCCAGCAATCCCAGCAGTCAAAGTTATCCTGGTAATCAGAACAATTCAGGCATTCCCGGCAATCCAAGCTATCCAGACAATCAAAGCAATACATTCAACGAATTTGATTCAAGCGCCAGGAAACCCCGCTCTGGTGTCAACGACAATCAGTTAGTGCCCGCATTTACCGCTTTCTTTTGGGACTATTTGGCTGTTTCGAAAGAGCTGCTAACCCATCCATCTTCATTCTTTAGCCAAATCGATTTGGAAAGCGGGTTGACTAAGCCGGCGATGTTCCTTGCTTTCAGTGCTTTCGGTACTACATTCCTTACATGTGTTTTCAATGGATTCCATATTTTGAAAATTCCTGGGGCGTTTGTTTTCGAAATAGTCGCCTGCATTATAGTTTCGGGCGCAGCCATGACATTGGCTAAAGGCCAGGGAAGTAAGGCTAGCTTTGAGTCCATATTTCGCGTTTTCGCATATTGCAGTTGTCTTGGATGGTTTGCCGGACTGCCTGTAATAGGTATGTTGGTTGGTCCTGCGGGGCTTTTCTACAACTTCATGGGTCTGAAGCCTGTGCTGAAGTTAAACAACTTTCAACTGGTCACTGTCATGGGCTTACTCTGCTTACTTCAAACTGTCCTACTCATTGCCAGAGCTTTTCAACATTAGGCACTTGATCATTAATGGGCTGGGTTCAAGGACTGAGACGTTGGACTGCGAGCGTGCAGAACGGATCTGGACCTGAGCAAGGGTCCACGCATGACGGGGTCTCCACAGCAAGTCTTCGGATACCCCGGAGCACCATCGTGGCTAAAGAATGCGTCCGGAGAAGTAGTGGTCAAGTGTGAGGGCAGGTAAACCGACGCCGTCCCGAAAGTGTTGATATGACTAGATTGAAATGAAATCTTTGCTCATAAAATGGCACTACTACGTAGAAACCGCATTGACGGGACTCTGTATGGAAGTTAATGTAGAAGAGGTGAGGATGAAAAGCACCAAATTTAGACCAAAAACTTACTAGTACGATCCAAGTGGCGGAGTAACCAGGGTATTTATGGCATTCGAAAATGACAACAAGGCACCAAAGGGCGGAGATGCTCTTAACAAGGAAAATGCCCACGAAGAGACTCACTCAGATGCTCTTGATGCGTTTCGCTTAGCAAGACCAGAGCCTGCAAAGGAAGCTCCTGCTGCGAAGGTAGAAGCTGCTAAACCAGCAGATTCAAACAAAGACCTGAGCGATGCTATCAAGGCAAAGTATGACAAGAATTACGACGAGAAATCAGGCGAAGCTTATTCTGATTACCTCGCTCGCACACGCACACCGCAGCAGAACGAAGCTGCAATCATGGAGCGCTTGTCAGCAGTAAGCGCACGTATTAACGCTTTAGAAAAGAATGGCTTCCCGGCAAAAGCTGATGTCACCACGGGTGGCAGCTTCCTCGCAGGCGTTGTCAGAGATGGCAGTTTGGGCGATTTCCAAAAATTGATGGAAAAGCTCAACTCGCAAATCAAAGAAGCCTAAGCTGAGCAAACAAAGTATTCGAGGTCTCCGTCACTAAATGGCGGGGACCTTAGTTTTATGTCAGCTTCACAATTGGATGGCTAACTAAGAGCCTTTCGCCTACTGTGCTAAAATTGAAACCCATTATTTGCAATATATAAGAAGTTGGGAATTCCTAGCCGTGCCAAAAATCAAATCTGCTATTAAAAGAGTCGAAGTTGCCGAGCGCAACCGTGAGAAAAATCGTTCATGGAAGTCTGCTGTACGCACAGCACGCACTCACGTTGAAGATTCAGTCAAGGAAGATGATGCTAAAGCCAGCGCTGAAGCACTAAAACATGCGTTTTCGATTATCGATCGCGCTATCTCCAAAGGCGTTCTTCATAAAAATACCGGCGCTCGCCGCAAGTCCAGACTCACCAAGCTGGCAGCAAAAGTCAAGGGTTCCTAATCGGGAATTTGCCCTGCTTTTAACAGCCGTTTAGCATTTAAAACACTTTGTCCAAGCTATGCTTAGGACAAGGTTAGATTCTTGCGAGGAATTCAAATTGGAGCTCGACACTTCCATCCCCATTGAGTTAGTGCCAGAAACTTCAGACACATCGAATTCCACGACGAAACCTGCTCTCAAGCAGATAGTCGGCCCTATTCATTTTATTGGCATCGGTGGCATTGGTATGTCAGCGCTAGCAAGATTGCTTCTTGCCGACGGTGCGAAAGTTTCAGGCTCAGATAAGGCCGCCGGTCCGATCACTGATGAGTTGAAAGAGCTTGGCGCCGAGATTTTCATTGGGCATAAGGCAGAGAATGCTGACGATGCCGCTGCAATTGTCGTGTCAACGGCAATCAACAACGAAAATCCAGAAGTTTGTAAAGCCAACGAGCGCAAGCTTCCAATCTATCACCGCTCTGAAGTACTCGCGTTTTTAGCAAGCAGCAAAAAGCTGGTTGCTGTTTCAGGTACGCATGGAAAAACCAGCACCACTGGAATGATTTCGCAGATGCTGATGGAGTGCGGCAAAGATCCCTCCGTGGTTGTCGGCGGCATTTTTGCATACATGAAATCGAATGCTCACGCAGGCAAGGGTGAGTTTTTCGTGGCGGAGGCTGACGAAAGCGATCGCACTCACGCCACATTGCCATCGCAAATTGCAGTGGTGACGAATATAGAGCCCGACCACATGGAAAATTATCCAGGCGGTATGGAGCAAATTCTTTCGACCATGGCCAGTTTTGCCAATCGGGCGGAGCAAGCTGTGGTGGTCTGTCTTGATGATGCTGGCTGCAAGCAGTTGATACCATTGCTTGAAAAACCGGTAGTAACTTATGGCTCGAAACAAATTTCTGCAGATGCAGATTACGTGTTAGAGCATTTGGACAACGGCAAATTTGCCGTACATCATAAGGGACAACGCCTGGGCGAGCTCTCATTGCGAGTGCCTGGTAATCACAACAAAATGAATGCTCTGGCATCAATTGCAGTATGTATGGAACTGGGATTGAGTTTTGAAGAGTCTGCCAATGCCATATCGCAGTTTACGGGTGTAGCTCGTCGATTTGAGCATATCGGCGAAAGTCACGGTGTGTTGATAGTTGATGATTATGGGCACCATCCGACAGAAGTAAGAGCCACTCTTGAGGCGGCTCAACAATTCAAGAAAGGCAGAAACTCAAGTGCTGCTAATGGCGGGCGCATTGTAGCTGTGTTTCAGCCGCACCAACCAGGACGTTTGCGCGACTTGTGGAATGATTTCTGCGATGCGTTTCACCACGCCGACCTTGTACTGCTCGCCGATGTTTATGTCGCGCGGGGCGGGCAAATCGAAGGCATTAATTCGGAGAAGTTTAGCACTGAAGTAAAGCACAAGAATGTGCGCTATCTGGGCGGACCTACCGATCAACTTGCAGGCAAAATAAAGCCGTTACTAATTCCAGGTGACATCGTCTTGACCATTGGCGCAGGCGATATTACCAATGTTGGGAAGCCACTTCTTGGGCTTATTTCAAACGAAGGACTTTGATGGAAGAAACGACAAACACTCCTTTATGGCGCTTTAGCACCATGAAAGTTGGTGGTGAAGCGAAACGTCTCTGCCAGCCGCAATCGGCAGAGGAACTTGCAGAGTTAATCGACAGACTAAAGCGCAGCGGCGAACCATGGCATATTTTGGGCGGTGGCTCAAATACGCTGGTGTCTTCTGAAGGTGTTGATGGTGCTGTCATCAGAATGACTCAGATGACAAAGTTGTCCACACCAGAGCCAGACATCCTTGTTGCCGACGCTGGAACAAGGCTGCCGCATCTTGCAAAATATGCCGCTGGTTTGGGCTTATCGGGGCTTGAGTTTGCTGTTGGTATTCCGGGCACCGTGGGCGGAGCCGTGGTAATGAATGCTGGTGCACACGGCAGTTGCATGGCAAACATTGTTGAGTCGGTTACTTTCTTAGATGTTCAATCAGGCGAATTGCGCATGGCTTCTAACGAAGAAATCAAATTTGTTTACCGCAATTCTGCAATTGACCCGACAAGGCATGTAGTCGTTTCAGCGAGGCTGAAGCTTGTGCCCGGCTCGCAAGATGAGATCAAAAAGGTAACTCAGCACAACGAAGAATATAGATGGCGTACACAACCGCTTGGATGGCCAAATTTGGGCAGCACATTTAAAAATCCTGCTCCTGATAAAACTGCAGGCATGTTGTTAGACCAATCTGGTGCGAAGCAATTCAAAGAAGGTAATGCGGCCGTGTCCGCTATTCATGCCAATTTTGTTATAAACCTGGGTGGTGCCACAACTGATGAGGTACTCACTCTACTAAGACGAATGCAGGACACAGTGCACGAAAAATATGGTGTGCATATGCATCCGGAATGGAAAACACTTGGTAAATTCCCTGGAATAATCTCCGAAATCTGGAATGGTGAATCATGAAAACTGCAATCGAAATCAACAAAAAGACCAGGGTCGCTGTTCTGTGTGGTGGATTATCCAATGAGCGTGAAGTATCTCTGCGCTCTGGCAATAATTGTTTGGCAGCGCTCAAGAGACTGGGCTACGAAAACGCTGTGCTCGTCGATGTGGGCAAAGATGTTTCGAACGTTTTGCAAGCGCAGGGAATTGAAGTTGCATTTATGGCATTGCATGGCAGGTATGGTGAAGATGGTGCAATGCAGGGATTGCTCGAATTGTTGGGCATTCCGTATACAGGGTCTGGAGTTTTGTCGAGTGCTCTTGCGATGAGCAAGCCACTTACGAAAAAATTGCTGGCCGCAAATGATTTGCCGTCGGCACCAACCATTGTTATTACCGAAAGAGATCGTGAAAAGATTGACGAGATACTTGCAGGCATTGATTGGCTGCCGGTGATGATCAAGCCTTTGAATGAAGGATCTTCAGTTGGTGTTTTGAAGATTACTGAAAAGTCTGAAATTAAGCCAAGAATTGTTGAAACGCTCGACACCTATGGTGGCGTTTTGCTGGAAAAGTACATCACAGGACAAGAAATCACAATTGGTGTTTTGGAAGAGCCCGCCGATAAGCGTAACGGCAAGGACATTTGGGCGCTGCCAATTCTCGAATTGCGCCCTAAATCAAAGGCAGGCTTCTACGACTACGAAGCGAAATATACCAAGGGCATGACAGAGTTTATTTTGCCGGCAGAATTGCCTGTTGATGTAAGTAAGAAGTGCCAGGAAACTGCGGTCAAAACTTTTAAAGCATTGAATTGCAGTGGTTATGCGCGCGTGGATATGATGGTTTCTGCTGATGGTGCGCACTACGTACTGGAAGTGAATACTCTTCCAGGTATGACAGACACATCAGATTTGCCGGCAATGGCGCAGGAAGCAGGCATGGGCTATGACCAGCTTGTAGAGCGCATTCTGATGAGCGCCGGCACTGACAAGTAAGTCATTTTGCTCAGCTGCAAAACATCATCTCGGCTGTGCATTATTGTGCATAAGCTAAGTGTTGCTTTTGACAAATTTGTGAAATCTAGAACTGCAAAGAATTATGTGTAGCGCTTAATGATTGCGTATTAGAATCATTGGCTTTAGCACACAGCAGAAGAAGACTATGCCTGAGAAAACGACTGCGTCGATTTTCGGTGGTATCAATGTGTTGTTTACGATGCCGAAGGCTACTAGCGCTACGAATACCCAGTACAAGACTTCATCCAGGTATTCGATTTTTGCGCGAACACGTACTTTCATTCAAAACACTCCGCGATATTACGCCAGCCTTGCCATCGCCAATGTGGATTAGTATGAATGTAATGGGAAACGGTGGCAAGAGTTTTTCTGCGTAATTACCCTGCCAAGAGCGTGTCTGCTCTGGTGTAAATACGCGGACTCTTTTCATCGATGTCAGCGGGATTGCTTTCTGAGAACCGCTTAATCTCCCTTGCCTGTGCGGTTCTTGAGCCATGACTTTATTTTGTTGACAAGATTTTCGCTGCCACCAGATTCGGTATCGCTAACTTCTGGTCGTTTTGTCGGGCGTAAATTCGACTGTGAGTTGTTCATCGAATTTCTCTTTTCTGATTTGAGATTCAAATTGCGAAAGCGCGCAGCTTCGAGTGCTTCTTCTCTTCTTTCGTCTTCATCATCTTCGTCTTCATCATATTCATCATCAACACCTATTTCAGGTATTTCAAACTCAGGATGAATCGACTTGTAGATGCGGAACAGCTCATACTGAACTGCTCTAGCTGAAGGCGGGCGGTCTTCTTTTTCATGGCAGGTCAATTCTTTGATAAGCGCATCAAGGGCAGGAAGCACATTTGGATTTAGCCTGATTGGGCTGCATGGCGTAAGTGGTTTTGGCCTTACACCCGTGAGCAAGTGGTGCATGGTGGCACCAAGCGAATACAGGTCACCTCTTGGTTCTGGTTTGCCGAAATATTGTTCGGGCGGAGAATAGCCTGATGTTACGACCCGTGTAGCTGGTCCTTGAGGTTCAAAGTCTCTGGCGATACCGAAGTCTACAAATACGACCAGCCCATCCGGACGCAGCATAAGATTGCTGGGCTTGAGGTCGCGATAAATAATTGGTGGGTCGAAGCTATGCAAATATTCGAGTACATCACAACATTGCAAGCCGATGCGAACAACCGTTTCTGAGTCCAACGCACCTTCTCTTTGCAAAACTGTTTCGAGGTTGCTTCCAGGAATGTGCTCCATAACGACATAGAGCCGTTCCATTGAAAAATGCTCGTCTAGAAATTTGACGATGCCGCGGTGATTTAGCTTTCGCAGCATTTCGCCTTCGCGCTGCCAAATTTTGATCATTTCTGCTTGAGCGTAAAGGTCTTTGTTTTCCTTGGAGATCATCTTGATCACACAAGGACTGTTGCCGTTGCGCTTATCTTCGGCAAGATAGACTGAGCCCATACCCCCATCTCCGAGGGGCTGTAGCCACTCAAAATTTCTGAGCCATTCGTCGTCGTCTTCTTCCATTGTTTCAACAGCTGAGGATGGAGCTACTGACAAGCCCTTTCATTTGAATACGTACCCGTAAACCCTCTACTGAGTAACGTCTAGCGTAAGAAAAATGAACCGTAAAAGGTCTACTCAAAATTTTGTTGACATACATCCGTATGGCTGTTATCTTTTACATATCTCCCCAATCTAATCAACGTAAAGACAAAAGACAAGCCACGGCAGCGATGTACCTGCCAGGGTGGCTTCTAGCTGGAGGTAGGCTTATGAGTATGGTGAATGTGTCATTGGTTGGGAATCTAGTTCGCACACCCGAGCAGGTCTGTTTCGCCAGCGGGCGGATAAAAACAGTGCTGGTTATAGCTGTCAATTCTCAAACTCAAAAGAGCGCAGATAAAGCAGGTGATACGGCCGACTTCTATCGAATAGAAACATGGGGAAGGCTGGCAGAGCTTGCCCAGAAATATCTGAATAAAGGAAATCAGGTAGGTGTTTCGGGGCGTCTTATCATGGAACACTGGACAGACCGCCAGGGACGCGAGCGTCTTACCCCTGTTATTTCCGCTACCCAACTTTCATTTCCACCTCGAATGGCTTCCAATCGCGATGGCGACAAAGTAAGCAACTCGCAATCGCAACAGGGGAATGACGCAGGTCCCGAAGACCTGGCTGATGATGACCTTTTTGCTGGGGCTCGCGCAATTACTGTAGCTGAGCCACCCAGTCGATACCGCTCGCGTCCGCGTCCAACGCTTGTGCGCAGCTAATTCTTGATTTCACAATTTTGCACAAACACTACCTGGCAATTGAGGCTTGCCAAGTAAAACACTGCCGCCATCCGCAAGTACTAAAACTTATCCCCCACAGTTTCGAAAGGAGGAAAGCTAATGACTGGCAGACCTACGAGAATTCACCCTGGGAGAGACTCGAACTCCCGACACCCTCCTTAGGACGGAGGTGTTCTATCCAACTGAACTACCAGGGCACAGATTTTTTGCATTATAGCAAATAGGAGTTTAAGTCTAGCATGCTAGACATCTAAGCGAATCTAGATTCACGGCAGCCCGCACGTGTAATATCGCTTATAGGCACAGTTGGTCGACTGCAAACAGAATTTCATTCAACGCATCATATGCACCACCAATGGTGTAGCGCTGCGCAGTTTGCGCTCGGAAATTACTTCGCGCTGTCGACCAGCTCTGCGACATTCCTGTAGATCTTTCGTCTGGTATTACTGCTTATCTTTTGGCGTCAGGCTGTTTGAATATTCGAAGTGCTACTAACTTCACTTTTTCTAGACTTGTCGAATTTTTGAAACAGCCAGTATGCCAGAAAGAACAATATCAATGCTAAACCTGCTGCACTGCAACCCAAAAGTAGCGATTTCGGTCTGTATTCCATCGTGAGATGGTGAGTGCCCGCTGGAATGAGAATCGCTCTGTTCACTATGTTAGCCTTGAGTATTTCAACTTCACGCCCATCAAGCTCTGCAACCCAACCAGGATAGAAATGATCCGCAATGACCAGAAGTTTTGGTGCATCCGCAACTAAGTTGAGAGAAGTTTTTTGACCTGTGTCTTCAGTTAGCTCGCATTTGTTGTGGTCCGCGGCTTGTGCTGCCGAGTTTGGTGCATCAGCCACATTTGATTTTTGTCCTGACGGAGATCCTTTGGGATGGCTCAATATGCTTGTGTTTACCTGGTTGAATTCTTCTTTGTGCTTTTCAAAATCGCCTTTCAATACATAGCTTAAGTCTGACGATTGGTCTTGTGCTTGAGTAGCCTGGGTGTCGTCTGTACTGCAAAGTATGCTCTGGAATTCCTTGAACTTGTCTACAAATACGAGCTTGTCTGTGAAATAAAAACGAGGTCTGCCATGCTTTACACGATATATTCTGTAATTCAGCTTTTTACTTTCTTCTATCAGCTGAAAATATTTGGGGTCCAGATAAGGCAACAAGTGGGTCGCATTCTCTCTAAACACTTGTGTGTTTGCGTAGTCCGTAGCCGTTAATACTGCAAAACGATGAACGGGAGCATCACTCACCTTTTCATTTTTAGTGCTTTTCTCTTTTTTGGCCTGACTGCATTTAGAGAATGCCTCAGTAAAGCATGACTTGTAATCGCCTGTTTCTGCAGCTTCGTATGCAAAACTTGCTGGCAAATGCCAACACTGAACACTGTTATAAAGAAGCATGTCCCTTGAGTAAGCAAAGAAATTCTCGTCAATTGTCGAATGATTTCCAGCTTTATATCCTGGTGGCACTGTAAGAGGATCGAAGTACAAATTCAAAATGCGGTGGGATAAAACTTCTTTTCCAGAAGGCATCTTTATTGAGTTGTCACCCAGCGGCATGCTGTCTGCATCTAAGACGGGTGTTGATTCACTGGGTTCAGGATTGCTGCGGTAATACTGAATTCTTTGAGCCAGCATACTTGGCTTTTCATAAAAGCCGCCTGCAGTAAGTTGTCTGTAGGTAATAGAAGATTGTATTAGTGCCGCGCTCATAAGTACTGTGATGATAATCGCGCAGTTCTTTCCACTTAGCTTTTTGACGCTTGCTAAAAACGCACAGACGCATGCCGACAAGCCTAATAGAGCTGCCTGAATCACACTCCGTGCCATTAATGACTGAGCTTCTTTGAGTATTGACTCAGATACCGGAGCAGTAAATAGCCAGCGCCATTTAGAAGCAATCAGTCCTACTTGAGGTACAAAAACTAGAATAATCCCGACTGCAAACACTAAGCCCCAAATTATAGTTACTGCTTTTATCATTCGCAGTGAAAGCCTGTCTTGCATGATCAGGTCGATACCTCTAACAGCAAGCAAAATCAGCAGCATGCAAGGGAAAAACATCAGCTTCACTGGATATCTAAACGCTGCAAATATCGGAGAAAGTTTCACTACAAACGGTGCAAATGGCGTGTAAACTCCAGCCGCCATAAAAACAAATCCGGCCAGTAGAGCAATCGATATCCAGCGCATTCGATTGCTTTTATCACTCAGTCCCCAAATGGCAAGTGTCAAAGGAAACGGGGTGAGATATACCGAACTTAGAAATGGAAGATATCCCCCGCGACTAAGGACAAGCATTCTCAGCTTGGTACTGTGGTCATCTAACTGCATCAAGTTGCCCATTGGCTGAGACAAAATGATGCTGAGAAAGTCGTACCAGTTAGCGCTCCACATCAATACCCATCGTAAGGCCAGTCCCTGTGCTCTTGGTGAAAGTGGTGTCCACTCAATTCCTGGAATTACTGTCGGCAAAGAGAGCGCTAATCCCAACCCGATTGCAGCAAATTTGAAGAGTGGAAATTTCCAATTTATTTTTTCTGGGCTTCTTGTCACCAGAATGTAAGCTGGTTTTGCAATTGAAGCCAGGCATAAGAGAAGTAACTCCGGCGCACCTACTTCTGGGCGTCCGGTGTGCATCATCATTGCGACAAAGAAAGCGAGCCCCAGCATATACCAGAGAGTACGAGAGGCTTTATCGTCTCGGATCTTGCGTTCAAAATAGAGCGATATCGGCAACCATGCCATTGAAGCGGGAAGGGTGCAATTTCGAATGAAAGCAAAATTGTATGCACATAGTGAAACAGCCGCCGCTGCAAAAATGCCGGCACAACGACTGTATTTGAGGTCTCGCAAATACAAATAAGCACCAAGTGCACCGATAAGCTGGTGAACAAGCATGTAAACGGACATGCCTGCCGAAAACGGCAGTAAGAACATAATCCAACTAAACGGATAGAAAAGCCCCGGCGACGGCATGGCCATTTGAGGCATACCGCAATACAAATAGGGATTCCACAGCGGAAAACGCCCCATCATGACTTCGTCATGTATGAATCTAGAGAACGGCTGAAAGAAATAGGTTATGTCCGAAACATACCAATCAGCTTGTCCACTAAGGCATGGCCAATAGAAATATACGATTAGCCCTATAATGAATAGCCACAGATATCTGAGGTTGTTTCGATCAAGGTCTTGAAATTGCGGCGCTTCGCTTGTTTTGTCTGCAGCGTTCATGATGCCGATATTCTCGACAGCACTATCTCACGTTGTTTGGTAATGAGCTAACTGCTTGTGGCAATCCAAGTGATCTGACAGCACGGTTAGAGAATGTCATCATCGGTGTAACCATTGATGTGCTTGAGGCGATAATTCCGCCCAATACAATCAATAGTGCAACGATTGGTCCAAACTGTGAGTCGGCAACCGGCAAGCGACGGGCTGGAAGTCTGTCAACTGCCAGTGATGGCTCTCTGACAATCATCTTGATAGCGACTCTTGTGTAGTAGAAAAGTGCTGGTACAGAAGTTAGCAAGCCAACGATTACCAGGACATTTCCAAGGGTCGAATACATTTGAATACCTGACCAGAACACAAAGAATTTGGCGAGGAATCCAGCCGGAGGAACAGGCAAACCGCCCAGGTTCATCAAACAAATAGCCATTGCGACTGTTACAAATGGGCGCTTTCTGATGATGCCACTCCACTCATTCATGTCATCGGTGCCAAGTTCGTTTTCGATCATGATTGCTGCGGTAAACGCACCTAGATTCATCAAACCGTAGACGATTACATAGAAAATCAGCGATGTAAGACTTTCTGTGGTGTTTGCGCAAAGAGCAATCAACATATAGCCCACGTGCGCGATTGAAGAATATGCAAGCATACGCTTAACAGATTTCTGGCAAAGGGCAATAAAGTTGCCGGCCACCATCGATAGAACTGCAAGTATTCCGATTAGTGGAATCCAGTTTGCTGAAGCCGAGCTGAATACAACTGTCAAAAGTCGGAGAGCAACTACAACACCACCAAGCTTAGAGCCTATAGATAGGAATGCAGTAACTGGAGTTGGTGCGCCTTCGTATACGTCAGGTGTCCACATGTGGAAAGGCACGATAGACAGTTTGAAGCCGATAACGCTTATAAGCAGAACAACAAGTAGCATTGCCACCAGTGACGGTGATTGGGCAACCATGAAAAACTTTTCTCTGATTTCGTAGAAATTAGTAGAACCGGTTAGCCCGTACAAGAATGTAAGTCCATACATAAATGTAGCTGTTGTCGCTGCAGTCGATAGAAGATATTTGAGAGATGCCTCATTGCTCTTAACGTCTTGCTTGTTCATACCAGCAAGGATTACGCAGCAAATTGTGAGTGTTTCTAATGCTACGAAAAGCATAACCAGGTCTGTGGTTCCGGCGAGAAACATCACTGACAAAGTCGCAGTCAGCAAAATCGCATAAAACTCACCCTGGTTTGGCGAAAACTTTCGTTCGTACCCCATTGTCATAAAGACGACGATGGCGCCGACCAAGCATGAAAGAAGACCGAACGTTGTTGAAAGGCTATCGGATGTATATAACTCGACAAATATTTTTGCGTATGGCCCGTCAAGTTGTCCGATGTAAATTCCTGCAGCAGCTAGTAAAGAGATGAGACTGACAATCGGTGTCACTGCTTTCCTGGTTGGGAAAAACAGATTCCAAAGTGCTGCCACTACAATTCCAGCAACCACCACCATGTGGGGAGCCAGACAGGGAAATACTCCAGTAAAGAGGTTATTCATTAGTTCGTTTTTGCCTTTCTTCCTTCGAACGCACTTATTTTACAGACTTCACGGTGCGAATATTGGAGCTATAACTCAGACAAAATTCTTTCAATCTCTGAATGGCAGTGAACAAGCCGCTTTACTAAGCTATTTGCGGGGTACTGCTCAAAACTTAAAACTGTCCAAGCATTGCATGATTTGCAACAGTGAAGTAAAGAGCTTATGGGAAAAGCTAATATCAGCTTGTATAATCCCAGTTGTTGGCAGGTCAGTTTCAATGACGCAACTGTCTGTCGGCGATTCCAATGCTCTTGTCAGCAGTTCTCATGCCAACCCGGCTCGAGAAATCATCGCAGGTAATAACAAATGACTTATTCCCCGTTGAGACCCGGTTCTGGTCAAGGAACTCCATGTCTACTTGCACTTGAAGACGGACGCAGTTTTCCCGGGACAGGCTTTGGAGACAGCGGTACGCGCACCGGCGAGCTAGTGTTCAATACAAGCATGACTGGCTACCAGGAAATTCTCAGTGACCCGAGTTATGCCGGACAGGTTGTCACCATGACATATCCTGAGATGGGCAACTACGGAACCAACAGCGAAGACCTCGAATCGAGAAAAGTTTTTGCTAGAGGAATGGTGGTAAGACACCTTAGCCGCAAGCACAGTTCGTGGCGCGCAGAAAAATCATTGCATCAGTTTTTGCTAGAACAGCAAGTAATAGGTATTTCAGATGTAGATACCAGAGCTGTTACGCGTCACATCAGAGATAAAGGTGCGATGCGATGTGCTATTTCAACCGAAATTTTAGACCCGGCTGAGTTGACCAAGGTCGCTCAGTCAGCAGCCGAAATGACTGGCGCAGACTTCACATCTGAAGTAAGCACGCCAGAGAAATACAACATGGGCAATGGGAAGTTCAAAGTTGCAGTAATGGACTTTGGAGTCAAACGCAACATTCTCAATCTTTTAGCTGCTGAAGATATGAGCTTAACCGTATACCCTGCTTCAACTAAAGCTTCAGAAATTCTGGCGACAAATCCCGATGGTATTTTCCTTTCAAACGGACCTGGCGACCCGGCGGCCTGCAAAGAAATCATTGCAGAGCTTCCAAAATTGATTCAGACACGTTTGCCTATTTTTGGAATTTGTCTTGGACATCAGTTGCTTTCACTTGCTCTGGGAGCAAAAACTTATAAGCTCAAATTTGGACACCGTGGTGGCAACCAGCCAGTTAAAGATTTGAGCACAGGAAAAATTGAAATTACTGCGCAAAACCATGGCTTTGCTGTTGACGAAAGCAGCTTGCCGGCAGATTTAGAGTTGACTCACTTGAATTTGAACGACCATAGTGTCGAAGGTTTCCGCCATAAAGAATTGCCCATAATTTGTGTGCAATACCACCCGGAAGCCAGCCCAGGTCCGCATGATTCAGCTTATCTGTTTGCGCGCTTTCGTGGTCTGATTGAGTCAAGCAAGAATGTGAGTAAATCAAGTTGTACAAGTTAGCCATTTTCGATTTCGACGGTACTCTGGTTGATAGTGCACCAGGCATTGTCGATGTGATGCGCGAAGTATGTGTTGAGTACAAGTTTAGTGACAAAACACTTGAGCTCTGGTCGCATCTTATTGGTGTGCCGCTGGTGCGTCAGGTCGAGATTCTGTTTCCCGATCATGGGCAAGATTTTTTCGAAGAAGTCGCAAAACGATATCGTGAAATTTATGACCTCAAAGCTATCGAAATTTGTCCGCCATTTGCCGGACTTGAAGAAATGCTGCGAAATTTGGCCGATGCTAATATTCTTATAACCATAGCTTCGTCGAAGAGACGGCACTTAATCGACACTGTGCTTGAGTATCACGGTCTGACAAAGTATTTCAGTCTTATCGTTGGAGCTGAAGAAGTTACTCGGCATAAACCAGAACCGGAATCGGTTTTGCTGACTCTGGCCAAACTTAACGTTGCTGCGCAAGATGCTGTTGTGATTGGTGACAGCAGCTACGACTTAGATATGGCGCGCAATGCCGGGGTTGATGCCATTGGTGTCACAACTGGAATTCACACCCGCGAACTGCTGGCAAAATCTGAGCCAAGGTGGGTCGTAGAGGGGCTTTCAGAAGTCTTGCCACTGATTTTGAATGGTCGCGCAGTTTAAGTGCCACCAAAATGTATGCAAGGCAACACAAGAATTCTGCGCAAATCGCGAGATCTGTCTCTATTGCTTGGATGAGCCACTGAGCTGAATTCCATTGGTTGCGGCTAATATATTGCAGCGATTTTCGGAAATTTATTTCATCAAAATGGCGGCCTTATACGAAACCAATGACTACCTCGGCACGTCTGCTATGATCAGCCGGTACCACCTAATTGCAACCTCTGTGGTACTTGCTTAACCAGTTTGGAAGCGCGCTATACGTGTTCCCAAAATTACGAAATTGAAGGTAATTGAAATGTTCGGAAAAAATCTCAATCTCAAAACAGGGAAAGCAATCGGATTAGCAGCTTGCATTTCGATCGGCTCTAATTCATTTGTATATGCTGCAGACGCAGTCACTAATGCAAGTACTGATAAAACAGACGCCTCAGCTAAAGCTGCTGCAGTGAAGACAGCTGCTCAGTCCAGCGCAGCAGCCAGCACTCCGTCGAGTGCATCAACTAACACTCCGGCAAGCGCATCAACAAGCACAGCGGCAAGCTCTTCAGTGAACACTGCGGCAAGTGCTTCAACACCTACATCTAATGCTTCAGGCTCTGCTGCCTCTGCTGCGACCCAGCCGGCAACAAACAACACAACTACTTCAGTTACAACAGGCAACCCGACAAAGTGGCGTCCAGGAATGGAGCTTTCTGTCGAGACAAAATCAGAAGATTTAGTTCCAACTGATGACGTAGAGCTTGCCCGCAAACAAGTCGAGGCTTATCCCGAAAGCGCAGAAGCCGCATTCATTTTGGCAGTCGCACTAACACGCACCAGCCGAGTAGAAGACGCTCTGAAAGCTGTTCAGCGTGCGAAAAAATTAGCCAACAATGCTGGCGGCCCGGCTTACTTCGATAAGATGATCAATACCTACGAAGAGATGCTCACCAGATATCCAAATGAAAATCGTGTTCGTTATGGGCTGGCATGGGCGTATTACATGAAGGCTTATTTGCTGGCTAGCAATTCCAGAAAAGAAGCTGCCTGGATTGCCAAAAATGGCGACCCAATGGTTGCTCTAGCTAAAATGAATGCTGCCAAAAACGATACCAAAGCTGGTGCTACGCCAAACGCAGCTCCAACTGCAAACGGAGCCGCTCCAAATGCAGCTGCTTCATCCAGTAAAGATGCTGTTCCTCTAACGGGTGACGCAGCTAAAGCTGCACAGTCATTAGTAGCAGATGCAAAAGCCGGCAAAAAGCTCGACTTCACAAACATCGCTGGTGTAGTCGGAGCAGTCGCCCAGGGTAACTCGGGCGCGCTTCCAAAACTTCCTTCAGTAATGGATGGAGTACAGGCGAAAGACATTCCGCAAATCAACAAATATTATGAGCTTGCTCTAAGCAAACTTGACGATTTGCTCGCTCAAAAGCCTGACGATATCTGGGCTCAAGAATATAGGGCACACTTGCGCGCAGAGTACTCAGGCAACATCAGTGATTCGATGAAAGTCTGGACTCAATGCAGTGAAAAATATCCAAACAATCCTGCTTCCTATTTATTCCTTGGAGAGGGTTACCTCAAGATGGGCAACCTGAAAGAGTCCATCAATAATGTGTCAAAGGCAATTGCACTTAGAGCAATGGGTTATTAAAAGGTTTGTTGATGTCGGTGGCTACTTTTTCAATTCACAGTCCCTGGATAAAGAGCAGCATCAAATTTATTGGTGCTATATCCATTCCTGTTGGCTTGGTTTGGGGATTTATGGCGGCGCAAAAGCAGGCTGAAATCGATTACAACGACCATATAAATCAGACCAAGGCACATCCCACTACATCAGGAACCAACGTCACTGATTATGAGCTAAAAGAAGTCGACGACACTAACACTGTGAAATGGCAACTGGTTGCCAAGCACGGAAAGAGCACTGAAGACAATAAAACAATTGATGTCGAAGGTGTGACCATGAAATTTTTCGACGGACCCAATGTCAAGATGTCTGTTACTGCACCACTTGGTAACGTAAATGCAGATACGCGATATGTCAAGCTGTCTTCCTCGAAAGGGCAGCGTGTCAAGGGGGACGGGGATAGTGGCAAGAGCACTTTCGAGGCCGAAACGGTTGAATTAGACAAAAAGAATCAGTTCTTTGCTACCGGCGGTGTTATCATCGAGTGGACCGAAGTAGCCAAGGTGACTGGCAATGAAGCAAGAGGAAAGTTGGACAAGGGAAGCTTTCAAAATGTCAAGGTTGTGGGTCACACTCACGCAGTAATAGCTGTCAAGTAGATTGGATGTCAAATGGCTACTCGAATGAGAAAAGACAATACAAAAATCATCACCTCGGTCGCATTGGCAGCATTCCTGTCAATTAGCGGTATTCGACTGGCAAGTGCGCAAATGCCCGGAGCTCCCGGTGCACCAGGCGCCGCCGGTGGACCACCTTCTGGTCCTATCGATATAACTGCCAACGAGCAAGAATTTGCAGGCGATTCAGTTATTGCCAAAGGGAATGTGAGAGTTGTCTACAAAGACAGCGTCATTCTCGCGCCCTTAGCTACCTTATATAAAGATCCAAGTGGCAATCCGAGCAGAGCAGTTTTTTCTGGTCATCCTCGTTTGACTCAAGGTCATAGCAAAATTGATGCTAACACTCTGATTTTTGAAATGGCAGTCAACAAAATTGTTGCCACAGGAAACGCACACTCAGAAGTCGATATTCCTGAAGATGACGGAGATGCTACTCCAGCAGCAACAGCCGCTAATTCGAAAGTAGCCACAAATCCGACGCCTACAAATGTAGATCCTGATAATGAAGATGCGAGTGAAACACCAGCAGTAACGCCAGCTCCTGTTGTTGCTGAAACTCCTGCCAAAAAAGGCGAGAAAAAAGCATCTAAGCCACCAGAAAAAATCATCACCGATTCTGAAAAACAAGAATACGATTCTGCCACTGGTAGATTCGACGCATTCGGCCATGTCAAAGTCGTAAATGGCGATATCACAGTTTTTGCAGACAAACTACAGCTGGTTTATGGTGCGCTAAACAACAAACCAGAAACTGCCATCTTTACTGGTCACGTTATTGCTAATCAGGGCAAAAACACAACCATGGCAGACAACATGAATTACTCACTTTCAACCAAGCGATTGCAAGCAACCGGCAACGTGAAGTCAAAAGTAATTCAAGAAAAAACTGCGCCGGCACCAAAGAAAAAGAACAAAGAAGATGTTGAAGATCCAACAGCCAGAGCTAACTTTGGTATGGCACCAGCAGTGGCATCAAACCAGAAGTCACTTTCTGCCAATGCTAAACCAACCTCTTTAGTCTCACCACTTGCAGCCGACGATAACAAACCATTCTGGGTTTACTCAGATGCTCAGGACTATAGCCGCGACAATGGACGCCTTTCAGCACACGGCAATTGCCGCGTTGTGTCTGGTGACATGTATGGAGTGGGTCCATCAATCGTTCTTGTGAAAAAGCCTGATGGCCGAGCCGACAAAGTTTATTTCAAGGGACGTTCCCAAATTTCTCAACCTGGCAGACGTTGGATCGCCGATGAAATCACTTACATAGTTGATGAAAAATTGGTCGTTGCTAACGGACATGCCAGAGCGATGATTCTCGGTGATCCAAACGGCAACGTGGCATCGAGAACAAAAGTTCTACCAGATACACCAAACAAAACTGCTCCTACTCCTGCCCGAGAACATGATTACAGATTGGCAGAGCCGAATGGAAAAAGGAGCATAAGCTCAACCACTTCAGGAGCACCACAATGAGCCTCGTAGTTGAAAAAATCCAAAAAACATACGGCGGACGACGAGTAGTCGATGGCATCAGTTTTGATGTTCAAAAGGCTGAAGTAGTCGGGCTGCTGGGACGTAACGGAGCCGGCAAAACAACCAGTTTCGATATGTGCCTGGGGCTGGTGAAGCCTGAAAAAGGCAAAATCACCCTGGATGGTGTCGACATTTCAAATATGGCAATCCACAAACGTTGCAGCCTGGGCATCGGATATTTGCCGCAAGAAGCATCTATCTTCCGTAAGCTTTCTGTTTACGACAACCTGCGCTTGATTCTCGAATTGAAAGGCAAAAACAGAAGAGAGCAAGATGCAACAATCACTCAATTGCTAACAGATTTCGGTCTTCTGCATCTTTCCGAAACCATTTCAATGGCGCTATCAGGCGGGGAAAGACGCCGACTTGAAATTGCACGCTGCCTTGCATCAAAACCAACATTTATCCTATTGGACGAGCCTTTCACAGGTATCGACCCTATCTCAATTGCTGATATCCAGGGACTAATTCGCAGACTACGCGACGAATGGGGCTTGGGTGTTTTGCTTACTGACCACAACCCCAGAGCTACGCTCAAAATTACAGACCGTGCCTACCTCGTAGACCACGGCAAAGTACTAGTTGCAGGAACCTCCAGAGAATTGGCCGATAGTCCTGTAGCACGCAAACAGTATCTAGGTGAGGACTTTATTCTATGATCGGGCTCAAGCTACTCGACACCTACATAGCCAACGAATTCTGGCAACCACTCTTATTCGGTATCGGCATCGTTACCGGTGTGTGGTTTGGCGCCGATCAATTGAAGACAATCTTCAATTTGATTATGCGTTCGGGCGTGCCGCTACCTATGGCATTCGAAATCATCGGATTGCACTTGCCTGAAATTATTGTACTTACAATTCCCATCGGGGTTCTGCTGGGGACATTGCTTGTATTCAACCGATTGTCCGGTGACTCTGAAATTATTGCTATCAGAACAAGCGGTATCAGTTTTTACCGCATCATGATCGCTCCTCTTGTATTTGGTTTGTTCACCAGCGTTGCCAGTTTCGGCATCAACGAATTTGTTGTGCCATTGGCAAACCGCACATCCAAAAAACTTGAATTCCTTGCCCTGTACAAACAAACTCTTCCTGAAGGTACGGCAAACTTTACCTACATGGAACGCGGTAAAGACCTAACTTTGAGCCGTGTGTATTACATCGGGATGGCCGACAAAACGTCCATCAACAACGTAATTATTCTCGACTTCACTAGAGACAAACTGGTGCAAATCATCAGTGCTGCCCACGGACTCTGGGACCACGGTCAATGGATTCTCCAGAAAGGTCGTACCTATGTACTGGCTGGCGACAGCGACGTGACCCGCATTATGAAGTTTGACAGCCTCGTTATTCCGGGGGTTAACTCTGCTCAAAATGCACTTACGGCTCAAAAAGTTGCGCCGAAAGACATGAGCATCAACGAGCTGGGCAACTATCTTGAAGTGATGAAGAAATCAAACGTAGTGCACAACGACTTGCTGCTGCGCTACTACCAGAAGTTCTCTCAACCACTTGCATGCTTGATCGTAGCTCTGGCAGGTGCCCCATTGGGTCTATTGGCTAGAAGGTCACGCAACAACCTTGGTTTGATCTACTCAGCTGTAGTCGTATTCATCTACTACGTATTGCAATCAAGTTCGGGCGCCCTCGGTGACTCTGGACGACTTGCGCCAATCGTAGCTGCATGGCTGCCTAATATGGTCATTGGGACATTAGGATTGATCATTCTATACTTCAAAGCGAAGTAAAGATTGTGAGCTGCATCGTCATAAGTACAAGCTTGAACCCTCAAAGCAAGAGTTCGCTGCTTGCGCGTGAGACTCACAAGATTTTATCGAGCAGGCAGGAAACCGACTGGCTAGATTTGCGTGATGTTGAGTTGCCACACTGCGATGGCGACAAGTCTTATGCGCATCCTAATGTTAGTCTCGTGACCAAGAGAATCGAGAAAGCTAGCTGCATCTTCATGGCTGTAGCAATCTACAACTATGATTGCGGGTCATCAGCGAAAAACCTGGTGGAGCTCACCGGTAGCGCCTGGGAAGACAAAACAGTGGCATTCCTCTGTGCTGCCGGCGGCAAATCAAGCTATATGTCAATCATGAGCCTGGCTAATAGTCTCATGCTCGATTTTCGTAGCGTGATAGTTCCAAGATTTGTTTATACCGACGGCTCTTCATTCCATAATGGAAAACTTTCAGATCCGGATATAATCGGTAGGATTGAGCAACTGGTAAATTCGGCTCTGAGGCTGGAAACCGCAATGGAAAAACCAATCTAAAAGCAGTGAATAAGTAATTCTATGCCGAAAAAAAGCGATATTCGACAACGGCGAACATACGCAATTCTGGCTGGTGAACCCGACCTTGTTTTCCATTTGAAAATTTCTTCTTCTGAATTTCTGGCGCGACTCGATAGAGCTTCGCGCTCTGATGATAACAGCCATCTATTAGACCTTTGCAAATATGGCACCATGGACTATTTTCTGCGGCGCAATATGCCACTTTTGCTAAATCCATTCCAGATTGGCTTGTTCTTGCGTTTATACGCATGCACTGACGGCAAAGAGATTGCCGAATGCCGCTGGCGTCTGCATCCCAATTGGGATGGCATAGTTCGAATGTTGATGTTTGTGGCATTTGTAGGTGCATCGAAATATACGATGGATCATTCTGGTGGCATTTCGGTTTATGGATCTAGTTTGCTTGCCGGTGTATTTTGCATCATCGGTTTCGTCGGATTATTCAGTTCATTCGTAGTACACCTGGGCAAACTAATCGATCGCAACGATTTCCACGACATGGATTTCCTTCTACTAACCATAAAAGACGCCGCCCAACTAGACGATCTCAGCACCCCTCCAATGACCTGAGCACCATCATTCTGTTGGTCCCTCATTCTGTTGGTCCCTCATCCTGCTGGTCCCTTATCCTGTAGGGGCGACGCATGGGATGCTGCTGGCGAACTAAAATGGAGCCGAATCAAGTTCGAT
>CAZJLR010000034.1:0-60706 GCA_964546815.1 uncultured Candidatus Obscuribacterales bacterium
AGTCCATATTGTGCCGGCTTCGCTAAACATTCGAGTTCGCCAGCAATATCCCATGTGTCGCTCGTCCATAAAACACCAACCAGAAAACCAGATCCTTCCTCTGGAACAATTCTCAAATCCCGCTAATTTGTTTTGGACATCAAAGTGTTAATCATAGAAAAGAACCTTTCATAAGCAGGAGAAGGTCGTTTGGTTCGGGGCTTTCGGCTCATCTTCTCATCGGTTTTTCTTTCTTCAGAAGTACCAAAACCATATCGAGATCTCATCAAATAGAGCAAAGAAGATGAGGGATACAGGTTAATTAGTTGGTTGAGCTCAGTAGTCGAATTTTGAAACTCTTCCTTCTTGTAAGAGACAAAGAACCGCGCAATTCGCAACGCTGCATCGGTCGGCTCTAAATAAGGAGTGGAATCGTTCAAATCCGACAACGCCCCTTCGAAGTTCTTTAATACAGCTCTCGCCAGGGCTCGCTGGTATTGCAGATAAGCCCTATCCTTTCCCTCAAATGGCGGCATCATCTCGGTAAAGTATTTTTCGGCAAGCTCCATATTCATAAACGAAGTAATTTGACGGTGAGGCAGGGTCACTGAAGCAAAAATCACGAGTTCATTTGAACATGATTCCCCGAACTCTTTTAAATAGAGTTTTCGAGCTTCCTCAAATTGATATGCGAAGCCATTGGCTATGCCTTCTTGAGGTGGAATTTTGGCATTCTCCTCATCTTCTCCCATTGCGCTTTCCGCCCGCGTTGAAATTGTCCAAAATAATCCTAGCTAACACAACGCATAGTTTTGCGCAAAATCCACACTTTATTTTTTCACTTTCTATTTATGTAAGCAAAACAGTGATGCATAGTTGAGAAACTCAGCATTGAAATATTAGTATTTCCAACCTTGCAGATTCTAGAAGAAATTCGTTGCTAGTAAACTATAATGGCACGTGGTTTCCCCTTAACCCGGGCGAGAATCTTATGGTAAATAAATTTGGTCATGATTCTTGTAAATATGGACGGCGAGTTGTGAACCAATTTCAAATTGGAAATTCACATATATCCTCATCAGAGATATCTCTGGCTGATCTGTTAAGGCGAAACCAAGTTGTGTCTCATGCCTGCAGTGACAACCACATTTACAAAAGGGTTGCAAAAACTGCCGCGGCATTAAGCCTTGTCAAAGGAACGAGTTACGGACCTTACCTCGGACAGGATTTGCCAAAGCGATGACTCAAAAACTGACCGAGTTTCAGATTTTTGCCAGGCAAAGCATCGAATTTAGAATTCATGAGTATGCCCAGCAATTCGAAGCAAGATTTTTGCAGTACAAATTGAATGAGATTGAATCTGAGCTGTGGAGCCGAAAGCAGACCGCAGTTGAAATACTCGCTACGCTCTCCCGAAGCGGTGAAATTCAGAACTGGCGCCTAAAATCATCTGGTTATGACGAGATTGACGCTAGTATATCCGCTCTTTTTTTAAGAAGCACCGCCAGCAGATTTCCGCCACTTCCTGCCGGATCACCACGCGAAGTTCAATTGAGAGTTTTCTACAGCGTTGCTTCTTTCGCAGGTTTTTCTTTGCAGCTAAATTTTGAAAAATCCACTTATGCTAGAAATCATGTAGCGCCCGTCATCGCAAAGATTGTATTGGGAAGAGAGTTAGAAGATTTGTTCGAGAAGTTATCTCAATCCAGCAACAGACCTCTCTTGGGCTTAGTAATTTCGAAGGACGGGAAACTTTTGGAAACTACCTGCTTGATAAAGACAAAGAGCAGCAAGCTAAACAAAAAATTGATCGAAAAAATCAGCGAATTGGTTTTTCTCCCATTACCAGACGATTTCCCTGACCCGGTACACATAATCATAGAAGTGCAACAGGGGCTATCTGTGATCGCAAAATCAAATGACCTTCTTTCAATGGGTAGATAACAAAAAGTAATTTGGGTACTAGTCACGATTGAAGAATTTTAGACACATCAGTGAAGATGGAATTTACATAACGTGTTTTCGGTCACGGAGTTTGAGGGCTCAGTATCTTGAGCAATTAATAGCTCTGTCAATCGGGCCTTCGTTCGTAGTGTGTTTTCCTGTTACAAAGTCCAATGAACAGCATACTCATGAAGGTCTCGATGAATTGGCGAGCATCTGGTCATCTTGGCTGAGTAAAGTGATCGAAGTGAAGCTATTTGCTTTGTGGAAGCTCCATCTCATAGAGTCGAGACAAGCTAATCTAAAAATTACACTAAAGAAAAATTCCCTCAACGAAGTTTCACTGCTTGAGAGCCAATCGCCCGCATACCTGCAAAATGCACTCGGGCCCAGCGCTAGAGCCTTTAAGAATTTTGTAGACGCCTTAGTCAAGTTGCAGCTTGAAAAACCGTTTGGCTTTCCTGATCAACGTGCTAGTTTAATAAGCTTTCAAGCTCTGTTTGGGCTCGACTCTGAGATATTCCCTCGATTTGAGGTCGATGATTTTTCCTGTGCGGTTAGCGTCGCGGGAGGTCGACTTGCACTTCAAAATAAAAACAGTCAATACTTGGCAGAAATAGGCGATATAAATTTGTCTGGAACCTATGCCGAAATTGGAAACGAATTTGGCATTATCCTTGAAGAGACTCAAGAGTTGAGGATGACGTTTCTCAAAAACTACACTCCGTCGAGAATCTGGAAGGAAGCGGAAGCGCATTTTAGAAATCGCGAATTTGCCAGGGCAGCTGCTAAATATACAGAGTTCTCACTGTGCAACTTAACTCCGGACACTATCACTTCTGATGCTGGAATTGCAATTGAAAGACTTTTTGAATGCATTAAGGCTTCTTCCCCGTCCACCCGAATCAAGATTTCGGATTATCTAGCAAGACTTTTACGCAGCAATCCTAACCCAACCTACGCTCAGAAACATTATTCTTCCGTGATTCTGAATCGTTTGCTGGGAACCCCAATTTTGATTCCAGAAATGGTTTCACCGAAAATTGAGTCGCCGTTATCACAAAGGAAAATGGCTGCGCCTCCACAACCAGATGATTGGAAGAAATACCCATTTTTTCACGCTCGTTTTAGTGACGGTGCAAACAAAATGATGAGTACCGCAAAAGCGTGGGCCAGAAGTTATGGAGCTCCGAGTGTCGATTCATGCTGTGTCATGTTGGCGCTGTTAGCAGACATTGAAGGCAATACTTCTTCCGTATTTAAGTCTTGGGATATTACATTGGAACTGGTACTTCCATTTGCTAAAAAGTACATTCTTTCCAGCACTGGGCCATATGACCATGATACCCCATTAAGTCCTTTGCTAGATAAAGCTATTGAGAATGCTGTTAAGGCAGCTGAAAAACATAATCTTTCAAAGATAGAAAGCGAGGACGTCATGTATTTTTTGCTCTCAGAAAAATCAGTTGTAATTGATACGCTGAAAAAATTCGGGTTAAAACAATCCGATATAAAGAAGCTCCGTGATTCGCTGATTGCCTGGGGCTAGAATCTGCGATTCACGCATATTAATTCATCTCCCCTAATCTACCAAAAACCCGTTCGTTGCAAACCAGGGCTTTAGGAACCGATTTCCTGGGGTTAATCAATTGAGTGAAGAGTCTTTAGGCAACGTGCTTTTAAACAACCAAATTTTAAGTTACACATAAATCAATTGTGAGAAGTATGATAAAGACAGCCGTTGCTCTTTCGCTTGTCGCCGCTGGCCATGGACCATATTCAGCAGATTCTTAACCAGAGCTTGACGGCTACAATATACGCTAAGAAGAAAATGGATTTTTCCGTGAGTGGTCATCGGATTATTGTCGAGGCTGGATGCCTATTTCAATTGATTCATAGTGACAGAACCGACCTGATTTTGAGAAACCTCAACGATCGAAAGCGGTCTTCATTGAAATTGCAAATAAAGGATAAAACTGTAACCCTTGCTCCTGCTCAGCAATTGGTGGTTGGAGACAAACAAATCAATGCGGAAGTTGCCTGTAGGCAAACATACCGTTTGAATATTCCTGGCATTAATTATGCCGAGATTTCTGAAATTTCGATCCCTTGGCTGATCTTACAAGATGCGACTTTGCTCTCAATGGTCCACTCAAAGTTGCCAGTAGACAAACGGATCATTGTCGACACGCTAAAAACGTCGGCGTCCTTGATGGTAATAACCGGCAATAAAGGACCATACGTATTTCCGGCTCGTGTGTCAACTCGGAATCAAGGTTGGTTAGGTATTTAAGATGTGTGAACGGCATGAACAGCTATACAAGGATGCAGCCGAGCGGCTGATGCAATTCTTAGAAGTGCAACATCGCGTGGAAAAGAATACTGCTGATGAGTTGACTATAGTCAGATTCTTGGGCTACCTACCACATCACATTCCACCCGGAGCTGACACTAATCGGAGCTTGTCGATATTAAGTAGTCTTGTTGCGAGTATGGCGACATCGCGTCCACCGTTTCCTATTGGAACCCCCTGGTTGTGGTTAGTAGCAATTAGAAATCTCCTAAGCCTGGATCCTTCAAACTCGCAGCTTGTAAATAGCGTTGAAACTATTGCTAAAATGCTTTTGACCTACAAACCCATGACGACAAAGCAAGAACAGTTCGCTTACCATACTTTGGCAGCTGTTTACGCAGACGTAGGCCAATACCAATTAGCAATGGAATGTTTCCGAAAGTACCCGCGCCAATACGACACGGATTTCTATATGCGATTACTTGTAGAAACAGGTGAATACAGTGAGGCCTTAAAGCTATTTTCCAATCGCTTTTCCGACATTGATCCCGTAGAGTTGCAATCTTGCAATCCGGTAGACGCATCTTATTTAGCAAGAGCTTTAGAAGGAGTCGGGCGATTGACAGAAGCTGCAGAAGTGCGCAAACGGATAGATGATAATGATCGAGGCGATAGGAAACCGCTAATGGTTGAATTGAAAAGAAAAATGGAGAAACTGTTGCCTGAAGAGAAAACAATAATAGAGCAAAGATTTGGGTTAGCTGAGACTCCCAGTCTTCCTCATTGCTATGGAGATACTTGGGATGGAGACAAAGAGTTCGTTAAACATGTAGAGCAAGAGGCTCTTAGAAAGCTTGGAATGACCTATGAAGAACTCATTTCAATAAATTATCCTGGCTTCGTTCACAATGAGGAGGGCCCAAGTGCTTCGGAAAGATCTAAGTCACTTGGCAAAATTCGGCCTGCTGAAAACAAAAGCTGATTGGCCTGTCCCCCAAAGCAACGATGCGGCAAACATACCAGAAAATAGATAGTATTTAAAAAAATGCCGCTTGCCCCATGCTCACAACATATGGACAAGATCGCTTGCTCAAAGGTTTGTTTCCATTTGTTGAAGCTAGTAAGGGCCAAGTTTTCCTTCGCACAAAACTAGTTCTGCGTTGGCACACTTCTTGTCCATGGCTTAACTTTTTCTTGCCAAAAATCAACCGCGGCTTTCCCAGCTTTTCTCGTTGTATTTTTGCTATTCATGCCACAGCTCGCTCCTTTATCACAGCTATACTTCAATGAAACACGCTAAATTGGCGCTCTCCCAGTACGCCGATTTTAGGGACCTGACGAATAATCTGATTGAGAGTGAGAGTTCAGATTGCAATTAGCTTTTTCCGCGAAGATCAATTTCTAAGTTCAATTTTCCAACAACGAATGAATAAGTTAAATAGATTGAAGACTCAGCCTCGACCCACTTCTAATCAAACAACTGACCGGCTCAACTTATTCAGTTTTTGGGTGAGCTGTAGGACGCTAGCATAGAATCAGTCTTTGTCAAAGCTGAAATTCGGAAGCTGAGACTTGCAGCTCCCGATGTTCTTGATAGCTTGCATTCTTGTTGCTTGGTGCGCCTGCCAAATAAATCATTCATAGTCACCGCAAATAGCGACACCGCCGATGGGGTCGACGATTCGATAACGATAGAGGTATTAAGCAAAGCGGCAGATGTAAACCTGAGCAAACAAGCCGGTGCGATTCAACTCATACCGAAAGGCGACAGTGGCGGTAACATCAGCGAGGCGGCAGGGCATAATGTAATTGTAAGCCTCGATTCGGTGAATATTCTGGCGACTGCTGATAAAGTCGAAGACGGCCTTCCAAATTACGGGCAAGAAAAACGAACCAACAGATTTGCTTAAGCGTCAAATCATCCAAACGTGCATTTTGCGGATTACACAGTATTGCAAGACTCTAGCTTTAGCGTAGAGCCAAAGAGTTTTTTGCAATACATCCAATTAATAGTGAGAACAAAAGAAATTGTTATGAGTTCAACAACAATCAACCAGTGAGGCGTGCTACCCCAAATTCGAATTGCTCTATTTATTGATCTTATGGCACAGTAAATGCACAGTACTTTAGCGGCTTTCCACTTATCAGAAGGTTCCGCCACCAGCCCTAGCACCATCCAGCCTTGGACTTCTATTACGTCCCAAAAAGGAACCAACCACAAGCTGTTATCATAAACTTTCCAATTAAGTAAACTCACCAAAACTGGACGCAACAAGATCTTATGAAGCAGGTTTGCTAGTTTGCCCCCGACATACTCGCCTAGAAGAGCGCAATTGAGCATCAGGAGCCGTCTTGTCACATCCAGGTAACTTTGAATTGTTTGATAGAGTGACTGCCTTTTTCTCGCACCAACAAAGTTTTTCGCTCTAAGGAAGATCTCAAATGCAATGTTCAGCACTGCAATTACGGCGAACATTCCTAACGTAAAAACGCCGGAACCATCGCCTCCTTCTGCGGCTCTCTGAGGGTAATTAAGGTATAGGTACAGCCAGTAAGTTGCAAGAAAAAATACCACGAACCCTTTTTGCTTAGGTTCAAGCCATCTCCCCAGAGTCAAGAAGGTTTGCATACTCAGTGCGTGCGTAATGGGACTAACATAGAATGTGCCGCCTGGCAATGCAAGTTCCCACCAGCCAATCCTAGTAATCAGAAACATGACTATGAAATGGTGAATTAGGTAGTCTGCGAAATTATTGGCGAGTTCGCTTGCAATCGACGCAAGCGGAATAATCAACATTCTTCGGTAAACCGAAATTGTTTTCCAATAATTCACAATTCCCTTCCCCTCATAAAACGCGCTAAAAGTTTGAGTGACTACCTTCTATATTTTGCTCGTTGTCGTCAACCATCATCCAAGAGACGCTAAGATTTGCAGCCGTTAAGCTAATACCGGGAACGCAAGACCTAAACATCTTTCCGGGACAACAAATCGATTTGAGCACCAAGCATAGCAATTCGCAGTCCGAAGAGCGAAGCAAATTGCAATGCGCAATAAACTCAGGTGCGTTCTTCCTCAGAGAAAGTAACCAGCCGGCATAGAGAAAATTTGCTTCAGATGAGACAATGTCAATTAGAGATTATTTTATGCCGAGAGAGAACTACACACAAGAGTTAAGAGACAGTGAGTCCTGATTCGTCCCAAATCAAAGACTTCATTCAGTTCTCGCCGGAGGGAAAGCGTTTCGTTTTGAATTCTTATTCAAAGCGCTTGAACGACTACATTTCTACCGATCTTTTTCCAAAATTGGTTGAAGCGTACAGGCTCCCAGAGCGAATGACTAGAGAGTACTGTGAAAGTAGTATTTTGGCTTTCGTGTTTTCGAGAGAAGGCAAATTGCTCAGTCTTGCTTCAGAAGTACAGGATGTACTAGAAGCACCCAACAATGAGAAACTTACCGCATTCCTTCTTGCGCAGTTCGCGAACTTTGATGCACCAGCACTTCCAGAGGGGACTCCCGCTCAGCTCAAGCTTTGCTTTAAGTTCATGTACGATCGGAGAGTTTATTCCAGACGCATTGAAACTATATTTGAACAAGACGAGGACGCAATTCGATGGAAACAGATTGCTTTTGATGGCATCTCAAAACTATCAGTAGATGACGATTCTGCATGCGAGGAAGTCAGCGACATTTTGTTTGGTTTAAGCATAGATGAAAGTGGACAAATTTCGAACCCAGTGCTTCTGAAAGGTGATTTGACTTCACTCAGCACGAAAAATGCACTAGCTGTGCTCCAATCCTGGACGCGAAAAGGAATACCACCACCGCCACCATCGTTACCTTCTCAAACTGATTTAGTGGTTAGATTCAATGGTGATGCCTTCTCCGCCTTCGAGCTGAGACCCGGTGTCGATGTGCCATCGAAAAACAGGGCGCGAATTTTGAGAGCGTACACAAAGTCATATCGTTCGCGGAGCCATCAACTCGAAGCCAAAGAGTATCTCGAAGATGCTGAAAACGACCCTACTGACTTGGTTAAAGCGGAGCGCGCAGCCTCGCACATGTTTTTCTATGACAAAGCGAAAGCGTTCGCATTGGCTAGAAGAGCCTCACAACTTCCAGGAGGACACAGATTATACTACTTGCTCCTCAGGCTTTACCGTTATTTTCCATCAGCAAGACTCTTGAGCGAAATAGAACAGAGGTACGAAGAGCATATTTTGTGTAACACGAATGAATTTGGATTTGTAGACAGCGTACATGCAACCCTCGCCGTTTTTTATCTACTAATTGGAAATACCGAGAAATCCAAAGCCTCCTACAGGAGAATTGATAAGAGTTTTAAGCATTTTGCGGAATTGCATGCGCGCATGGGCAGAAGCTTAGTTGCGAGAGGAGATTTCAATGAAGCAATTACCGAATATACGAAAGCCTTGAGTATTCAAGAAAAATCCGAATTGCAAAATGATGCTAACGCCAAATTGGTACTTCAACTTATTAGCCTCAACAGACGAATCGGACAGTTTGATGAAGCGAACAGGCTGCGATCTTGTCTAAGAAAACTCAAGCCCGAAGGCATGGATATAAGAATAAAACGGGAGCTGATGGACGAGCTTTACTCAAGTGATTTTGGATTGCTTGGATTTTAGCTTCAAATTTGCCCAAGCCTAAGTCGTTCAGAGCAAAACGGACCTCTGGACAACGACAAATACTGCTACATCATGCCGGGCGCCACACGGCCGCCCCCCCCCAAAAGTGATGACCTATGATGTGCACAAAGCCTACCTCCCACGACAGACTGCATCAAGCTAGCGTATACTGGGCACAAAAATTTCAGTGCGGCGGCACAGAGGAAATAATGGAGCGCAAACTCGCATATCTTGGACATGGCAAGCTGTTTTACCGTAGCGAGGGCAAAAGCGAGCAAATCGACAGCCCCTATGGTCAAGACGTAATTAAAAGGGCGCTGGAACGCCAAGCCAAGAATGAATGGAAAACTGGCGGTTCTAGCCAGGCGGCTCTATACAGCCGACGAAGCCTCTGGGGAACAGACAGAGATGGTCCCGATGCTGTGAATGTTAAAGTGACGGCGGTGGCGCCTTCAGACAGCTCTGACGAACTCATGTATGTCGTTTCAACAGAGTCTGTTGGTGGTTTATTCAAATACAATCTGAAAACGCAAAAAGAAACTCGCATTTTCCACAAAGAACGCTTGTTTATTTCAGACTTCGCAAAACATGCTGACGGCGAATTGCTTGCATGCTGTCAGCGTTTTCAAAAAGGCATAGCGTCGATTGCACTGATGCGCGGAAATTATGTTGACGAGGCGACAGAAGGGATTCTCCTTCATGGGTGCCAGGACCAGGCAAACAAGTCGTTTATCAATGCGCAGGCGTAGCGCGCAATACGAACGGCATTCCTAGTCCAAATGAACCCAACAAGCATCTCAATGGTATATTTGGATTACAGACTTGGACCATTATGTTCTCCTTGTTGGATTTGTCTGCTGACATACAATTCCAATAAACATAAAAGTTACTATCACTGCAGCAGCAAATTCGTACGTTGCAATTTTTTGTGTAAATCCATTCGCGAAAGAGTTCCTTAGATGTTCCCATACCAAAATCAGGCTTGTAATCCCTGAAGTTATAGAGGCAATTCGCTTTTCCCTCATCGCAATACTGCACCCAAATAGCATTGCAAATACTACCTGACATGAGGTTGTGGCTACTGGACGAAACCAATCAAGATTACCTGTCTGGTAAAAAAAATTACCACACAAAGGTAAAAACGCGAGCCACGGCCAAATTAAAACAGTAAGGAATGATGGGAGAATTCCGAAATAATATCCAACAAAAGCCGCCACAGGGATAAGAAGCCTTCGAAGTTTCTTTTGTCGGAGGCTCAGATTCATGTTTATGTTACCCATTTCTGGTAGACAGTCGGCAAGGAAAAATTGCTCACACTGCACAGGTGCTTCGTTGTTCGAATTCATCAGGACTCATGTAATTCAAACTAGAATGCAGGCGATTCTTATTATAGTAGATTTCCATTTATTAGAGCATGCGCGCATGGGCAGAAGCTTAGTTGCGAGAGGAGATTTCAATGAAGCAATTACCGAATATACGAAAGCCTTGAGTATTCAAGAAAAATCCGAATTGCAAAATGATGCTAACGCCAAATTGGTACTTCAACTTATTAGCCTCAACAGACGAATCGGACAGTTTGATGAAGCGAACAGGCTGCGATCTTGTCTAAGAAAACTCAAGCCCGAAGGCATGGATATAAGAATAAAACGGGAGCTGATGGACGAGCTTTACTCAAGTGATTTTGGATTGCTTGGATTTTAGCTTCAAATTTGCCCAAGCCTAAGTCGTTCAGAGCAAAACGGACCTCTGGACAACGACAAATACTGCTACATCATGCCGGGCGCCACACGGCCGCCCCCCCCCAAAAGTGATGACCTATGATGTGCACAAAGCCTACCTCCCACGACAGACTGCATCAAGCTAGCGTATACTGGGCACAAAAATTTCAGTGCGGCGGCACAGAGGAAATAATGGAGCGCAAACTCGCATATCTTGGACATGGCAAGCTGTTTTACCGTAGCGAGGGCAAAAGCGAGCAAATCGACAGCCCCTATGGTCAAGACGTAATTAAAAGGGCGCTGGAACGCCAAGCCAAGAATGAATGGAAAACTGGCGGTTCTAGCCAGGCGGCTCTATACAGCCGACGAAGCCTCTGGGGAACAGACAGAGATGGTCCCGATGCTGTGAATGTTAAAGTGACGGCGGTGGCGCCTTCAGACAGCTCTGACGAACTCATGTATGTCGTTTCAACAGAGTCTGTTGGTGGTTTATTCAAATACAATCTGAAAACGCAAAAAGAAACTCGCATTTTCCACAAAGAACGCTTGTTTATTTCAGACTTCGCAAAACATGCTGACGGCGAATTGCTTGCATGCTGTCAGCGTTTTCCAAATGGCATAGCGTCAATTGCACTGGTGCGGGGAAATTATGTTGATGAAGCGACAGAAGGCGATTCTGTTGACGAATCTCCTTCATGGGTACCAGGACCAGGCAAACAACTCGTTTATCAATGCGCAGGCGTAGCACGCAACGGGAACGGCATTATGGTAGGGCTGGGTCCAGCTCATATTCAAAAGTTAGACCTTGAAAAAGGCGAAGTTAGCACACTGGTCGAAAACGAAAAGTTCGATTACCTCTGCCCAAAAATGAATAAGAAAGGTGACTTGTTTTACATTCGCAGACCTTACGAACCGCTCTTCTCAAAAGGTTTCTCACCAGGCAAAGCAATCTTGGACACAATTCTATTTCCATTTAGATTAGCGCGCGCATTCTTCGATTTCCTAAACGTATTCTCAATGACGTTTTCGAAAAAGCCTTTAACTACGGCGTCCGGCCCCAAAGTTGAAGGACCAGACGAGAAATCACTTTTCTTGCGCGGACGACTGATTGATGCTCAGCAATTGCAAAAAGAGCAAGAAGGAAAAGAAGAAAGCCCAGCCCTGGTTCCAAAATCTTGGGAGCTAATTTGCAGAGATGCTGCCGGCAATGAAAAGGTGATCGCAAGTGCAGTTCTCTCTTACGACATGGACACTGATAATTCGCTGGTTTACACCAATGGTACAGCGGTGTTTGAAATTGGCAGCGATGGAAGCAATAAGAAACTGTTATTCAAAGACAAGCTCGTCGATTCGATATTGCTTTTGGACTAGCGATGCGCGGCTTCACAGGCGAAACAAAACCGGCATAGCAGCCAAATGACACTCCGCAGCGTCGTCAAGAGAGGGCGGTCAGCGAAAAAATGGAGTAGCATTAGGCATCATAACGTTTATGGGGACAGCTCATGATAACTCGTTCGCTTGCGTGCCTAACACTTTCCGCTTTCGTGCTGCTTCAAACAGGCGCCTTTGCCAACGAACCAAGCAAGGCTGAAAACAAAAGCACCGCGAAGTCTTCTAGCCCAGAACCAGCCGCCAACAAAAGTGCTAAGCCAAAGGCTCTCAGCGAAGAACCAGACACGCTTGCGCAGATAAACCATGAAGCTGTCAGCGCATACAAAGAAAAGAAGTACGACGTAGCGCAACATTTGCTTGAAAAAGTTATCGCCGGGCTCGAGAAAGAAAGCGAAGGTGAGTTGAGCCTTTCGGAAGCCTTAGAAAATTTAGGATTAGCACTTCAACAAGAACAAAAAACAAAAGAAGCAGACGCGGCTTTCGCCCGTTCGCTCGCTATTCGCAAACGCTTTCACTTGCCGCCGGTAAAGCCAAAAATGGTTGATATTTTGCCGAATGAAGGCTACCGCAAAGGTGGCACTGAAATGGTAAAAGAAACGGCTGACATTATTGACGGAAAAGACCCTCTTTTTCCACCAGACAAAATTGCAGACAAGAGCGAAGCGGCTCTTAACGGGCTCATCGCCACAGGGCAGCACCAAAGAGAAACAGGCGATCTCAAAGGTGCATTTTCCAGTTTTAGAAAAGCACTTTCTATTGCAAACACAATGCCAAAGCCCAACGAAAAAGTGGTGCTGAGCATGAACCAACTTGCAGGCATCTACAGACATCTTGGGCGCCCGATATCTGCACGCACACTCTATTTGGAGTGCATGTCCATCAGTGAGCAAATGGGCAAAGCAGACAGCGCAGGTTTTGCAACTTTGCTAGACAACACAGCGCAGGTTGTTCTGATGCTTCACGAAGATGCCGAAGCGCAAAGAATGATGGAACGCGCCATCGAAATTTACAAGAAAACACTGCCACCAGATAGTCCAGATCTGGCAATGACCATGTGCAATCTCGGCGAAATATATTTGCAGGAAAAGCAAAATCAAAAGGGCGAACAACTTGTGACAGAATCTCTGGCGATGTTGAAAAAAACACTGAAGCCGGAAGACCCGCGCGTTTTGATTACTGAAGATAATCTTGCAGAAGTTTATTCACGCCAGGGCAAATTCAAAGAAGCAGAAGATTTGCAAAAGTCGCTGGTTGCCACAATGGAAAAAATATTTGCCGGCAAAGCGCACCCAGACCTTTCAATTGCGCTGAACAATCTTGCGCAAACTCTTTACCGTGAAAAGAAATACAGTGAAGCAGAGCCGCTGCTCAAAAGATGCATCACCATGAATACTGAAATTTACGGTCCTAAGCATCCCAAAACACTTCACCAGATCGGTATTTATGCCACTTTTGAAGAAAAAACGGGTCACAAGGAAGAAGCCGAAAAGCTTTTAAAGCAAATTACGGCTCCCTAGGGAACAACATAGTCTCGAAAAGTCTCACAGGCAGCCACCGCAGCGGCCTTCGCTTCTCTATGTTTAATGAAAAGCCGAGTCATGAAAAGTGCATGAATCATAGGATTCTAAGCAGTATTGATTGGTATAGTTAACAGAGCAGATCTTGAGCGGACAGCACTGGCATCTATGCGTATTGGTCAAATCTTACTCGAAGCCGAATTAATAACCGCAAAACAGCTCTCAGACGGGCTGGAGTACGGCACTGCAAAGAGTATTTTCCTCGGCAGGGTTATGAAACTGCTGAAATACGCGCAGGAAGAGGACATTGAGCGGGCGCTTGAAACTCAAAAGCTCATAAAACGTGGTCTCTCGCCTGTTTTAGCCATATCAGCCCTAAAGCGAGCTTGCAAAGAAAAGATATCAATGGACCAGGCCTTGCAAGATGAACATTTGGACACTATTGGTGCGCCTGAAGAAGCCGGCGCCGCTAAAGCAGCAAAAGCTGCCTCAATTGAGCTTGACAATGACATAACGCCAGAGACTCTAATTAAGAATGGCGACAAATTGCTGATTCAAGACTGCTGCACTCTGGCACTGGCTCAGTACAGGCGCGCCCAGACGACTCTTGAGCAGTCTTTAGGCGCAGACCACATAGACCTGGCGCCTGTTCTCGTTCGCCTCGGTAACACTTATCTGGCCGCCAATTCGTTTGACAAGGCAAAGGAAGCCTACGAAAAGGTTTTGGCAATCAGAACAAAATCACTTGCCGAAGATGATCCCCAGCTGGCTCATGCCCATGAAAGCCTGGCAGACCTTTACAATGCGCAGGGCGACCTGGAATTGGCTGTCAAGGAATTTCTTGCTGCTCTCGACATTTTAGAGCAGCGACTTCCAGGGCAACTAAGTGCTTATTCTGCAATTTTGAAAAAGCTAACCAAAGTTGCTCATGGTGCAAAACCACGCGATGGAAAAACGCTGCCGGTGGGCGAAATTTTGCGAATGGCAGGCTTGCTGAGTGAACGAGAATTGCAAACTGCTTTGCGCATGTCGAAGCAAACATCACTGCCACTCGGCATTGTTTTGCGCGAAAACTGCATGATTGGCGACAGAGAATTGCAATCGGCATTGAAAGCGCAGTTTTGCGTGACACAAGGTGTACTTTCAGAGAAGCTGGCGATAGAACTTTTAACGCGCGCATCGCGCCGTGATATTTCGCTGGAAAGATTGCTGCATGAAGCAGGTGTGTTGGTCACAGATCAAGAAAAATTTGAAGTGTACAGACAAATCGCATCAGAACTAGACAAGCTTGTCGGCGCAGAATCTAGCGCAGTAAATTCACAGCAAGAACTCGCCCCCATTGCCTACAAGCTCGGAACTCTGTATGAGCAAGTAAAAGATCAACCGCAAGCCGAAGTTTACTATTCACGCGCACTTACTATTTGGGGCTCGACAATTAGCGGCGACCTAACTGTTGCTAAAGCATGCATTTCGCTTGCACGAATTTTTCAAGATCAAAAGCGCCACGAAGAAGCTGTGCCCATGTTGCAAAAGGCGCTTGAACACAGGCAGCACGCGCTCGGAAATAATCACGACGACACAATCGAAACACTAGAAGACCTAACAGAACTGCAAATAGAATTGCGCCACGGCAACGGTGCATTGAAATCAGCGCAGCAAGCAATTGCTGCCCGCGAAGAACTGGGGCAAGACGGCGCCACAATTTTGCGCTCGGTTGTTTTGATGGGCGATGCCTTGGCATTGTTAGAACAATTCGATGGCGCCCAGGCAGCGTACAATCGTGCGATGGCTTTAGCACGCACAGGCGAAAATCAATCTACCGCCACACTTGCTGCGGTGATGGAAAAGCTGGGCGACCTAAATACAAAGCAAGACAAAACCAAAGTAGCCATGCCACTCTACAAAGGCGCGCTAATGCTTTTAGAAAGCGCCGGAAAGAAAGACGGGCAAAATCTGGAAAGCCTCAAAAGCAAAATCGCAAAGTTAGAATCGAACTAAAAACGAGCATTTTTATTCTCGCTTTTACATCGCTTTTACACAACGGCGCGACTTTACGCTAATTGAGCAGACCTTTACGCAGCCCTTACTTTGCAACTCCCTAGCATAACATTAGTTTCGATACAGTGTTTGAAGACAAACACGAATGCTGACGGCAAGCATCCCGGCAAGCTCTCAACATAATAAGTGCAAGTTCAAAGAGAAGTAGCTCATTTACTTTGGACATACCGCCATGAATAAAAACACTGCATCACTGTTAGCCCTTCCACTTTCCTTGATTATAAACACAGCAGCACTAGGACAACAAACAGAAGTAGCACCATCAATAGCATCTAATATTGCAGCAGTAGTACCGGTGAATTTAAACCCGGCAATCACAAAGCCAACAGCTCCCATTGTAAAACCCGCACGTACAGCAGCACATACGCACAAGCCAGCAAAACAAGCTGCTCGCCGCAACACAAAACAAAGCGCAGCAAAACAAAATAATTCAGGCAAACATGGCAAGAAAAAAGAACTGAGCAAAGAAGAGATAGCACTGGCAGCCAAAATTGCCGCAGCAAAGAAAGCTGCACTTGAGGAAGAGCGCGCCTGCCGCCTCATATGTTCTGCAGCGCCAGGCAAAAGCAGCGAAGACAAAATGGTGGCACTAACTTTTGATGACGGACCCAGCCCAGAGTACACACCAAAAATTCTAGCCTTGCTGAAAGAACACGGCATCCACGCAACTTTCTGCCTTGTGGGACGCCAGGTCAAAAAATATCCGGAACTTGTAAAACAAATTGTTGCCGAAGGGCACAAAATCGCAAATCACACAATGAACCACAACGAGTTTCTCACCAACAAATCAGACCAAAAACTGAAAAACGAAATACTCGCAGAACAAGCACTCATCACATCTGTAGTTCCAGAAGTGAGCATCGAATACTTCCGCGCTCCGGGCGGCAACTGGAATCGTCACATCAGAAAGGTAGTCACTGCCTGGGGAATGAAGCCGCTAGGATGGTCTGTCGATTCAAAAGATTGGCAAACACCAGGCGTCGAATCAATAATTAACACTGTAAACAAGCAATTGTATCCCGGTGGCGTTGTCCTCATGCACGATGCCGGTGGCGACAGAAGCGAAACGATTGCTGCATTGAAAAGACTTATTCCATCACTTGAAAAAGACGGTTATAAGTTTGGATTTCCAGGCTAATTAAAGCAAGACGACATGACATATGACATAATTCCGGGTTTTGTTAAAGGGTTGCTTTTAACATTTACGAGTCCTCGAGCAAGGAGTGAATTATGTCTTCTCGTCTGCCAGGTAGAGCACAATTATTTACAGCAGCAATTACGATTTCACTTCTAAGTGCAACTTGTTTACCTCACTGTTTTGGCAACTCTGCAAAAGTCGATACGACGCCCACTGGAAACGCCAAGCAAGCTGGCAGTCAATACAATAAATACCGACTGCCCAAAAATGCAATTCCCAGCGATTACGAACTCAGCTTTGAACCAAACTTGAGCAAGTTCACATTCACTGGCAGCGAATCAGTAAAAATGCAGGTGCTGAGCGCTACTAAAGAAATAGAAATGAATGCGCTCGAGCTAAAAATAAGCGCAGCACAAATTATTCCTGCGGGTGCGGCAGCCAACTCGTCTGCTGCACGCGATTTAGAAATAAAGTTAGAACCGGAAACACAAAAGGTGCGCTTCATAGCCAAAGAGCCCATTGCACCGGGAGCTTACGAATTAAAATGCAAGTTTGAAGGCACGCTCAACAATCAGTTGCGCGGATTTTACAGATCGGGCTACACAGATGAGTCAGGCAACAAAGCCTGGCTAGCTGCCACGCAAATGGAACCAACAGATGCGCGTCGCATGTTTCCTGCATTTGATGAGCCGGCATACAAAGCAGTTTTCCGCATCAAAGCTATCATCAACAAAAATTTTGTAGCAATCTCAAACGCGCCGGTCGAACACGAAGAAACAACAGCAGACAAAAAGATTGTCACATTCGAAGCATCTCCCAAAATGTCGACATATCTGATGGCACTGGTCATCGGTGACTTAAAATGCACTGGCGAAACCAGAGGCGCCAACGTCCCTATCAGAGTTTGGGCGGTGTCCGGCAAAGAACATCTAGGCAAATATGCGCTCTCCGAAGCAGGAAAAATTCTCGACTACCAGGCCAAATATTTTGGCGTGCCTTACCTTGGCAAAAAGTTAGACCTCATTGCCTTGCCTGAATTTAGCGCTGGCGCAATGGAAAACATCGGTGCAATTACTTACCACGACAGCGAACTTTTGCTTGACGAAAAAACAGGTTCATCATTTCAAAAGGAATCTATATTCGGCACAACAGCTCACGAAATGGCTCACCAGTGGTTTGGCGACCTCGTCACCATGGCATGGTGGGACGATTTATGGTTAAACGAATCGTTTGCCACATGGATGTGCACCAAAGTTGAAGACGCATTGCACCCCGAATGGCGCACCATGACAGAAGCCATTTTCTCTCGCATTGGCGCCATGCATACAGATTCACTTAAAGCCACAAGAGCCATCCACGCCGATGTAAACGACCCTTCGCAAGCAAACGAAATGTTTGATGGCATTACCTACGCCAAGGGCGCAGCAGTTCTCAAAATGCTTGAGACATTTGTGGGAGAGCAGGCTTTCCAAAATGGCATCAGCAAATATTTGAAAGAACATTCTTTTGCAAATTCAGAAGCACAAAATTTCTGGAACGCCATCGCGGCAGAAAGCAAAGGAGTGCCTGTTGCAGAGATAATGCACAGCTATGTTTATCAAGCAGGCTATCCGCAGGTCAATGCGAAATTTTCAGCGGACAACAAAGAAGTAAAGCTTTCACAATACAGACATTTGCGACTGGGGCAGGACTTGAAAGACCCATCAATCTGGCAAGTGCCGATAGTCAGACGCGAGCTGAGCGGCGCAAACAGTTCCGCAACAGATAAATCAAGCAATAGCAAATCAGAGCTTTTGACAAAGCGCACCCAAGATTTTTCATTGAATGGATCAAGCAAGCCTGTTTACTTAAACGCAGGCGGCAACGGATATTACAACACCTGCTATGAACCAAAACAATTGCGACAGCTACGTGATGCGTTCCAACAATTGAGCACTGAAGAAAAGATAGTACTCATTAATGACTGCAAAGAACTTGTATTGTCTGGTGATGTGCCGATTGAAGACCTATTCGACTTCAGCAACAAAATCAAAGACGAAACAGACCCGATGGTGCTCAACGACCTTGTTGGGTTTGTGGGTGCACCACATCATTTTGTTATGGATGACCCAGCAACACTCAAAGCTTATGAACGATGGGTTTGCCACGTTATGCAGCCGATAAAAACAAAGCTAGACGGCTGGAATCAAAAAGCGACAGATTCACAACAAACAAAATCACTGAGGTCAGAGGCACTCGATTACCTCGGCACCATCGGACAAGACAAGAAAACAATCGGCGAAGCTTTCTTCATGTTTGGCAAATACGTGAATGATCGCACAACCATTAACCCCGACCTGGTAAGCACGATGCTGAGCATTGTTAGCTACAACGGCGGCGCAAAAGAGTACGATCAAATGATGCAACTCTGGAAAACGGCCAAAAATCCCGCAGACCAGGAAAAAGTGTTTTACGAGTTGGGGACATTCCGTCAAGCTGCTCTAGCAAAACGCACGATCGCATTTTGCATGGGCAAAGAAGTCAAACTACAAGAAGGCATCGCACTACTTTGCGAAGTCGCAAGAAGTCGCTACACAAGGGACATCGGCTGGGCTTTCATCAAACAGAACTGGAACCAAATAATGCACAGATTTCCAGAAGGCAGCCTGACTGATTTGTGCAGTTTAAGCAGAGCCTACGACAGCGCCGACAAAGAAAAGGAATTCAGAGCCTGGTTTGCCGGCCACCCCGTTCCATTCGGCAAAGCCCCCACAGCCCGAGCCCTTGAGTCAACCCACATCAGCGTCCTCTACAGACAACGCTACGAACAACGCATTCGCCAATGGGTCTTAAAACAAGCCGCCTCTATCCCGAAGAAATGATCGCGCAAACACCACCGGATCTCCGTTTTGAACAGCGATAGCCCTGGGGGCGCAGGCATCCTTGCCTGCTTTTAAAAACAATCGAATCCATCTCCAGTTAGGGAAGGAGGAACTGCTGCATCAAAGCAGGCTGGAAGCCTGCGCCCCCAGGGCTAACGCTCTTGAAGGTGGGAGCCATCCAGGGGAAGTTTAGGAATTGGGCAAAGATGACAACAAGGGTTGATTACCAAGAGCTAAAAACTTAGAGGCTGACGTAGTATGCTTTCCCAAACAGTTTCAACAATTTAGGGGGATCTTCCGTGAAGAGAAGGAGTTTTCTTAAGGGCGCCATCGCTATCGCGGCACTTGGTGGAGGTTCTATTTTGAGCGTAAGAAGGTCATTGGCTGAGACGACTCCGCTGGGTCCACTGCTTGACCCCTGGACAGGGCCACACGACGGATTTCCCAAATTCGATCTTGTAAAACCTAATGAGATCAAAACAGCACTCTTGAAAGGTATGGATCTCAAGCGTGACGAAATTAAGGCCATCACAAGCAACAGCGGCAAGCCGACTTTCACTTCATGCACAGTCGCTCTTGAAGACGCCGGAAGACCGTACAGTCGCACCAACAGATTTTTCGACATCTACACCTCGACGATGAACGACAAAACCATGCAAGGCATCGAAAGCGAAATGAGACCACTCATGGCTAAATTCGATGACGAAATCATCCAGAACGACCCTCTTTTCCAGCAAATAAAAACTGTATATGAAGACCGCGAAAAATCTGGACTTACGCCAGAACAACAAAGGCTAACCGAGGTTTATTACAATCAATTCAAGCGTCAGGGCGCCGGGCTAGACGCAGACAAGAAAAAACGATTGCGCGAAATAAATGAAAAGCTGGCGACACTTTTCACAAACTTCAGCCACAATTTGCTAGCTGACGAAGAAAAATATGTACTCGAACTCGAAACCGAGGCAGACCTCGCTGGGCTTTCAGACAGCCTGCGCGAAGCAGCAGCAGCGACTGCTGAAGCACACGGCAAAAAAGGCAAATGGGCAATCGCAAATACACGCTCATCAATGGAACCTTTCCTCACTTTCTCTACTCGCAGAGACCTGCGCGAAAAGGGCTGGCGCATGTGGACCAGCCGCGGTGACAACAACGATGCAAACGACAACAAAGCAACCATCGGCGAAATTTTAAAACTCCGCGCAGAGCGTGCAAAAATTCTCGGCTATCCAACACATGCACACTGGATTTTGGCAGACAACATGGCTAAAACACCTGATGCAGCCATGGAATTGATGATGAAAGTTTGGAAAGCAGCAATCAACAGAGTGCACCAGGAAGTCGCAGACATGCAAGCGATTGCTGACAAAGAAAAAGAGAAACTCACGATAGAACCCTGGGATTATCGATATTACGCAGAAAAAGTTCGCAAAGAAAAATTTGATATCGACCAAAACGAAGTTAAGCAATACTTGCAGTTAGACAAAATTCGCGACGGAATGTTTTGGGCAGCAAATCAAGTCTACGGGCTTGAAATGGTCAAAGTAGACGGTTTGCCGGTTGTTCACCCCGACGTCACAGTGTATGAAGTTCGCCGCGACGGCAAACAAATTGGTCTCTGGTATTTCGACCCCTACGCACGCGAAGGCAAACGCTCTGGCGCATGGATGAACGAATATCGCACCCAAGAAAAATTCAAAGACGTCATCACTCCCATTGTTTCAAACAACTCCAACTTCGTTAAAGGAAAACCAGGCGAAGCTTGCTTGATTTCGTGGGACGACGCAAACACGCTATTTCACGAGTTTGGACACGCATTGCATGGCTTGCAGTCAAACGTAAATTACCCAACACTTGCCGGCACAAACGTCAAACGCGACTTTGTCGAATTCCCCAGCCAGGTCAATGAACGTTGGCTGATGACCAGCGAAGTGCTAAACAAATTCGCGCTTCACCACAAAACAGGCAAGCCTATTCCTGCAGAGCTGGTCGCAAAAGTGCGCAAGTCCAAAACATTCAATCAGGGCTTCACCACCACCGAATACCTTGCTTCAGCAATTTACGATATGAAGATTCACCTCGCTGCAACGCCGGACAAAACTATCAATCCAGATGAATTTGAACGTGCAACAATGACTGAAATCAAATGTCCCAAAGAAATTGTGATGCGCCACCGTCCAACGCAGTTCGGTCACATATTTGCAGATGATGGATATTCAGCCGGATACTACGCATACATCTGGGCAGACACAATGTCGGCAGATGCGTCTGAAGCATTCGTCGAAGCCGGCAGCTTCTACGACCGCAAAACATGCGATCGCTTCCGCGACTCAATATTTGTAGTCGGCAATTCGATTCCGCCAGATGTCGCATTTAAGAACTTCCGCGGCAGAGCCGTTGATACCAATGCACTCATGCGCGATCGCGGTTTCCCAGTGACATAGCCAATCGCATCGTCATCCTCTGGTTTTGCCCGTACTGGCGTTAAACGTCCAGTATGGAACTCCCTCAGGCGACTTCGCACAACTCACCGCACCAATTTTGAGGTAGCCATCGCGTATCGGTCGCAAGTGCCCTGAGCTATTGAGCCACATGTTGGTGACTGCCCTACCGCTGCGGGTTCCGTAAGCGGCGTTTTCTCCATCGTGCATTCCATCAACGCCCAAACCCACACGCTTGAGGCGGTCTAAATGGTATGGATAGCTCGGGTTATAGCCGTGCCCAGGGTTGCCGTGCGTCATTTGCCGCGCCGCTGCCTGCCTATCTGCCTGATAGTCGCTAATCAATTTTACTCGCGGGGAAAACTGCAAAAGCGGCCGTCCATTTCTCGCACGGTCTTCATTGATAGCGTCAAACGCTGCCCACTCCTCCTTGCTCATATGTTCTGCACGCCGAATTGCTTCGGGTGAAAACCCTTTACGTGCAGCGTACTCCTCAAACTTCGCGCGCTCTTCTTGCGTGTGAAATCCTGATTTCTGGTAAGGCTCAAGCGGACGCTCATTGTGAGCAGGACTCGAATTATCATCAGCAGGGCGAGTCCATTTGTTTTCAAACGGTTTTGGATTGGTAAAAGGTTTCGGCTGATCAAGCGGGCGTTGATCGCTAAAAGGCTTCGGATTATCAATCGGGCGTTGATTGCCGAAGGACTGGTATTCAGGAATCGGTGTCCGACCTGGCTGATAGTTCCACTTTGGTTTATTCATCGCAGTCGGATCATCCCTATCACCACCGGCAGGCAGCTCAGGCTTGTTGGTCCTGCCGCCCGGCAAATTGGACCGACGATCCGACAAATCAGGCCTGGTAGGACCGCCGTCAGGCAGCAGCTTTGACGGCGGAAACGGAGGCGGAACAAACACCGGCAAGGCCTTTTCTGGTGCATGCTCTAAACTCGAATGCTGTCGCGTTTCGTCGCCCGAACCTTCTACAAGCGATTCACCCGACAATAGCCTGTTGAGCATTGCAGGAAAGCCGCTCCTGTCTGCCGCATTTGACGGCGACTTTTGCATCGAATCCTGCGCTGTAGACAATAAACGCCGAGACGCAGCATCACTTTCAGATGACGCCGCATTCTGTTCGTTTGATGGATTGTCGAAAACCATAACTCACCTGCAAGATTCTCGCTTGCAGGCATATTAGGAGTTAAAGTTGAGATTGTTGTGAGATGCTCGCCAAAAACTATGGTCTAAACAAATCGCATTTGATTATGCCAGCTTTTGCACCGGCATATTTTGCCAGCGTGGAAAGCACGCCCAGACCGTATTTGACGCTGTTCCAGAAATTGATGGAAGAAGCTTCTGCGAAGTAGCGAGTTTCAACACCGATTTCGGCAATCTTGAAACCAAAGTAGGAAGCTTGACACAAAATTTCTGCATCAAAAACGAAAGCCAGAGAGTTGCGCAAGAACGGTACGGTTTCAAGGAAATTGCGGCTGTATGCGCGATAGCCTGTGTGAAACTCAGAAACGTTGGTGCCAAGCACCCAATTTTGCGTAGCGGTCAAACAGCGATTGGCGATGAACTTGTACATGGGCATGCCGCCCTTCAGCGCGCCGCCACCAAGGAATCGTGAACCAAGAACGATATCGGCTTCGCCGCGAGCGATTGGTGCCACCATTTCAGGAATTTTCAAAGGATCATATTGATAGTCTGGATGGAGCATGATTACTACATCAGCGCCATCGCGCAAAGCCTCGGCATAACCGGTTTTCTGGTTGCCGCCATAACCGACGTTATGTGGGTGGCGAATGACTTTGATTGGCAAAGTGCTTGCTACAGCAACGGTGTCGTCTTTACTGCAGTCATCAACCAGAATGATTTCGCTGACAAGGTCTTTGTCAATTTCAGTCCAGGTCTTGATCAGCGTCTTAGCCGCGTTGTAGGCAGGCATGGTCACGATGACTTTTAAAGGTTTTTTGGCGTCGGCTGTAGTTCGCTCTTCCGCCACTTGTCCATTCGGGCTCATTTGCTGGTGACTCCCAGTGATTATCGGATGGGTCCAACGTTACTAAGACATTGAGTCTAAGGTAGCTAAGAGATCTTAACCAGCACCCCCTCTTGATTGCTAGGAATATATGCTAATCCAGTTAACAAGAATTGATGACAACCTACTAGAGTATGTTCAGCAGAACCCAGCTATCCAGCGGCAGATCGCACGAGCGACACAAAAATCTCCAGCTCTCAAGAAAGATAAGAAAACGCTAAGCCGCATCCATTAATACGCAATTCCAGATCCCCATTGCAGATCGCAGTCATCGATCGCGATAGTAGTTCTATTTTCAAATCGCAGTTATTGATCTTATGCGTTTGAAGGGGCGACGCCATGCGTCGCCCGCTATTTTATAAAGCGAAACTGTCTAAGCGATACCGCATCCTAAGTTCCGGTCGACGCATGGGATACTGCTGGCGAACTAAAATGGAGCCGAATCAAGTTCGATGATATGAGCTAAGAGCGTTCCACCTGGGGGCGCAGGCATCCTTGCCTGCTTCTTCGCCAATAGCTTCCCGAAGCAGGCTGGAAGCCTGCGCCCCCAGGGCTGCCGCCCTTCAAGCTAGAGTCCATATTGTGTCGGCTTCGCTAAACATTCGAGTTCGCCAGCAGTATCCATGGCGTCGCCCCAACGACTGAAGCTTCGGCGTAGGTGGAAGAATGCGCACCCAAGGTGAAGCATAGGGTTGAATTAAAGAAATTGGTCTCGAAGAAATTTAGTAAGCTCCTCGCGACACCTCTTCTATCTGCTGAAATGCGCAGCACAAGCCGCGCGGCGGCCACTCCCGCGGAAACAATCGGGAATGAAATACCAGTTAGTGAAGAAAAATCTTCAGCAAGATAAAAGAGAATGCCGACGAGAAATCAGATCAAATGCAGTAGCAAACGTAAATAAAACCAGCTGCGGCAACCGCAGCAACACCGGCGTAATACAGACCTTCTACAATTAATACCATTTCTCGGCACCTCCTTCGCTAAGAATAGAATGACGAGGTAAACGTCCGGTTAAGGGATTTGCATTCGCAAACAAAGTACATCTTTGCTTTATGTTCTTCGCCATTTGGCAAGGTAGGACTGGCAAAGAAGACTTACAGCAACGAGAACAACAGGAACAAGATCACAAACAAGATCGCAAACAAGATCGCAAACGAAATCGCAAACAAGATCACAAACAAGATCGCAAACGAAATCACAAACAAGATCACAAACAAAATCGCAACCAAGATCACAAACAAAATCGCAAACAAGATCAAGCACAAGAAAAAGTGACAGAACCACGCAAAACTCACGCCACCACATGCGCCACCACGACACAACAAGCGATCCAGGGGGCGACGCCATGGATGCTGTTGGCGAACTCGAATGGATAACGAAGGAAGTTCGAAGGTATGGGCTAAGAGCGTCCCACCTGGGGGCGCAGGCATCCTTGCCTGCTTCTTCGCCAATAGCTTTCCGAAGCAGGCTGGAAGCCTGCGCTCCCAGGGCTAACGCACTTCAAGCTGGATCTATCCATTCGATTTCGCCAGCAGTATCCCATGCATCGCGCCAACAGATAAGGAGGGAGATTCGCTTTTTGGGGAAAGAGCCATATAATAGGCGGAATTGTCGACTTGGAATTGCGCGGAACAATATGAAAATAGCAAACACTGTTTTACTCGTTTCAGCATTAGCTCTATGTACAATTGCCCCCGGCGAGGCCGCAAAGAAAACGCCTTTCACCGGTGCATGGGTTTCAACACAATATACAAATGGACGCATTTTCAATCTAAAGCTTCAGCAAGAAGACCAGCAACTCATCGGCTGGGAAGGCAAACTTCCAGCAAGCACCGATCAACTGCAACCAGACCTGAAAGGTTCTATCAAAGGCAAAACAGCCGAAGTCGAAGTCTCGCACAGGCGCGGCTACAAAGCACACGTGCGCCTCAACCTACAGGGTGACAAGTTAGTTTGGCACCTTGTTGATGCAGACAACAGAAGCAATCGCTATTTTCCGATTGCTTCAACACTAAACAAACAAGCAGATGATGTACCATCAGAATCAGCTGCCATTCAAAACAAAAGCGGTGACCAATTGCTTTTCGACATACTCGCCCATGCCGAATCATTAGACAGCGCAGCCACTGGCGAAGGCAATTCGCCCAGCCCATATTTCAGCGCATACAAGGCTCTCTTATCTCATGAAACCAAAGCCGATGACGCAGCAGTGCAATCACTATTAAAATGCAGCAGTGCGTCCGGTCGCCTCTATGCGGCATTGCTCGCGTGGGACAACAATCACGAAGCAGGGCTAGACGCATTTAAACAGCTTGCAGCAGATCAAGCACCCGTAGATTACAAAAGTGGTTGCGAAGTACTGAAAACAACAGTTTCAGAAGTCGCAAAATCATTCCTGGAAAGAGGTAAATACCTCGACTTTCCATCGAAGAGCTACTAGCAAATCGCAGATAGCGAATTTGAGTTGGCGTTCGCAGCTTTAGACTTGCGGATTTCCAGCCAATGAGTCTTCGCGCATTTTGATGTAATGCTCTAGCTTGGCTTTGATGCGGCTGTTCAATCTGGCGATAGCATCGGCATCACCATTGTTGCCCGTGCGAGGGAATGAACAAATGCCGAGCAAAGTGGCGTTTTGCTTATCAACCGTGTACATCGGCTTGCCGTCGCTGATTGTTTCTTCCTGCTCAGAAGCCCACCAGAACAAAATTCGGTGATCGCCATACACAGCTTTAGCCAAAATACGATGCGCCTTGAGATCTATTTGCTTTTCCGTGCAGCCGAGTTCGTCGAGCGCCGGGCTAAGAAAGCTGGCCAAGACAGCCGGGTCGATTCCTTTGTGTTCGATATACTCGGGTTTGAAGGCTGTTTCCATTGTCATGTGATGTCCTCGAAGTTTGTTAAGTATACCAAAGCATTACCGTTTGCTATTCCCACTCAATGGTCGCGGGTGGCTTAGATGTCACATCAAAAACCACGCGATTGACGCCAGAGACTTCATTTACGATTCTGCGGGAAATAGAATCTAAAAGATCATAGGGCAAGCGAGCCCAGTCTGCGGTCATGCCATCTTCGCTCGTGACAGCCCTGATAACCGCAGTGTCTTCGTAAGTGCGCTGGTCGCCCATGACGCCAACAGACTTAGTGGGCAGCAAGACTGCAAAAGCTTGCCAAATCTGGTTATAGAGACCATGTGACTTAATTTCTTCGCGGACAATCCAGTCGGCATCAGCCAGTGTAGCCAGTCTTTCGGGTGTCACTTCGCCCAAAATGCGGATAGCCAGACCTGGACCCGGGAATGGGTGACGTTCTCTGATGCCGTCGGGTACGCCCAACTCAGCGGCGACCTTACGTACCTCATCTTTGAACAGCTTGGCAAATGGCTCTACCAGCTTGAACTGAAGGTCTTTAGGCAAGCCACCGACGTTGTGGTGTGACTTGATTTTTACGGCAACACGCTCGCCAGTATTGGGGTCTACGGTTGAAACCGATGATTCGATAACGTCCGGGTAAAGCGTGCCCTGAGCCAAATACTCGAAAGGACCCATTTTTTTGGACTCTTCTTCAAAAGTGCGAATGAATTCGTTGCCAATGACTTTGCGCTTTTGCTCTGGGTCTATGACGCCTTCCATTTTCTTGAGGAAACGTTCTTTGGCATCAATGTACTCGACCTTGATATGGAAATCGTTTGCAAACTTCTCAACAAGCCATTCTGGCTCGTTTTTGCGCATGAAACCCTGGTCTATGAACATACAAGTTAGCTGGTCGCCAACGGCTTTATGCAGGAGGAACGCCAGGGTAGAGCTGTCGACGCCGCCTGAAAGTGCCAGTAGAACACGCTTTTCGCCGACTCTCTGCCTTACTTCAGCAATCGCTTCATCGAGAAACTTATCTATTGTCCAGCTTCCGCTGCAAGCGCAAATGTTTTGCACGAAATTGCGAATAATGTCTTGTCCACCGCGGGTATGCACCACTTCAGGGTGGAATTGAACTCCGTAAAATCCACGTTCTTCGTCGGCAATGCCGGCGGTTGGAGTGCTCATAGTGCATGCGATAGTCTGGAAGCCTGGCGGCAAGCCGATTACGCTGTCACCGTGGCTCATCCAGCTGTCAAAACTAGAGTCAAGCCCCTTAAATAGCAAGCCTTGATGCACTACAGTAAGCATCGCCCGTCCGAATTCGCGCACTTTGGCTGGCTCTACGACGCCACCCAGCTCTTGCGCCATCAACTGCATGCCGTAGCAAACACCGAGAACAGGCACGCCTAGTTTCCAAATTTCAGGGTCGCAAATTGGCGCGCCCTTGTCATAAACGCTGTTTGGTCCGCCGCTCAAGATGATGCCGCTTGGAGCCAGACGTTTTAGTTCAGCCGCAGATATGTTGTAGTGAATCAGTTCTGAAAATACATTTTGTTCTCGAACTCTCCGGGCAATAAGTTGAGAATACTGAGAACCGAAATCAAGTATGGCGATGCTATCTTTAAGTACGCCATCTTTCAACGATGAGCTTGAACGAGCCGTCTGCGTGGAAGTCACTCCGGACACCTCAAAAATTAACCAATCGCTAGATTTTACAGGAATCAGCCCGCGGTCTGGTCAGACGTAAAGGAACTTCTCACAAAGCAATTGGCGCCAAAACATAAGGCATATGCTAGAAAAGCCCTGCCCAGCAATTAGCCCGCCGGACAACTGACAACTAATTGACTTTGATGCAGACCAAGGCACACAAAAGGGCAAAAATAGAGATACGGCAACTTAGATAAGTTCGAATTGACACTTTTGGGGCTCAGGATGAAAGACGAAAAACTTGGGCAATTTTTCGACAAAGGCAAATTCAAAATACTAGCCCAGCTCGGTGAAGGCGGAGCCGGGGCTGTCTATAAAGCTGAACAAAAAGACCTTAACAGAATTGTGGCGCTCAAAGTTCTAAAGGCTCAGGCTAATGAAAGCAGCGAAGATTTCGCCCGATTTGCCCAGGAGTCCAAAATTCTCGCCGAGCTAAGGCACGAAAATATCATTTCGATTTACAGCATCGGATTTGACGAACAAACAAATCAAGCTTATCTGGCGATGGAATTTTTAGATGGCAAAAGTTTGCGCCAGATCTTGATTGAACGTTCTAAATTAAGCCTGGCCAGCACACTCAAAATAGCGATTCAAATCGCGCAGGCAGTTTCATTTGCTCACAAAAAAGGTGTGGTGCATAGAGACCTGAAGCCTGAAAATATAATGGTTTTGAACAGCCAGGATGAAGAGCTGGTGAAAGTTCTTGATTTTGGTTTAGCCCGAATTTTGAATAAAAACGAAGCAACCATTCAAAAGTTGACACAAACCGGCGAACTGCTCGGAAGTGTCGTTTATATGAGCCCAGAACAATGCGCTGGACTGGCAACAGACCAGCGCAGCGATATTTACTCGCTGGCTTGCATTGTTTATGAATGCCTCACCGGCAAACCGCCATTCGACCCCGGCAATCCGATCGGGCTTTTGTACAAGCATATTAACGAGATGCCCGAAAAATTTGTCGACACAAGAAGCAAGCAAACATTTCCAATTGACATAGAACGCATTGTATTCAAGGCGATGCAGAAAGACCCAAACAAGCGCTTTCAGACAATGGCTGATTTTCAAAATGCACTTGAGTTGCTTCAAGATGGCCGCAACAGCGAGCTAGGAAAACTATTAACTCAAGAACGTGAGAGCAGCAAAGACAACAAGATATTCACAGTGCTCGGCTTAATTTGCGCTGTAGTCATAGGCGGCATAGCAGCATATCAATTCTGGTTGAAACCCTCTTCGCAAAACCAGACACAAAACACGGGCGTAAAATTAGCAGAGTCAGACCCGCTTGCCAGAGCAGATTCGCTATGCCTGCAAGTCGAAAAATACAAGAAAAACGGCAACAATGAACTACTGGAAGATTATTTGAATAGAACGCTGCTATACATTGCACAGCGCTTTCCCCATACCAATCCTAGCGCCGTTGCACACAAACGCGCGGCGGTACTTCGTCGGTTATGCGTAGCCGCAGAAAATTTCAAACCCAAAGACTGCGAAAAAATGTATGAGTCATTAATACACCTGCACATGGAAGACATAGAAGACATCCCCATGCCGGACGTAGCGCAGAGTTACGATGACAAAGCAAAGCTTCTTGAACTTTGCGAAAACTACGACGCCGCGTGCGCATGGTACTGCAGTTCAAGTGAAGTTTACAGCAACCTCGACAGAGTCGAAGAAGCTAATGCAGAGCTAGCCAAAGCCAAGGCGGCATTGGCAAAATCAAGCGGTGACAAGGGCTTTAGAGAAATCAAAATTGAATGCACCGAAATTTCTGCATTGATACAGCAAGGAAAAAACGCAGAGGCGAGCCAACGCCTGAAGAATCTTCGTCTTGAACTGAACAAAATTTTTCCGGCAAAAACAATGGCCCGTTTTGACGAGTTAGAAGCCATAGCAGCTCTCTGGGAACGACTGAACAATTATGAGCAAAGCGAAAAAACAAGGCTTGAAGCTTACGCGGTTGCAAAATATTGTGCCATCCAGGGCCCTTTATTGGTAAACCCGACGAATCCTGTAAACAGTGCTTCGCAGCTGGTTCGCTTGTATGCTCATTACAAACAATTTGCAAAAGCAGATGACATTTTGAAAGACATAAATTCCTTTCTGGACAAGAACAGTGCTCTATCATCAGACGCAGTTTCTGATCTAGAACGAGCAAAAGACAAACTTGAAGAAGCAAGACAAAAGGCGCGGCAAGAAAGATAAGATCTCGTTTTTGGCCAGAGCTTTCACAATTTTGACCGTTTTATCATTTAACTTTGAGTTAGGGCAAAGCGCACCTAAACTAAAGGCAGGAAAGCAGACGTGTCAGTCATCGCATACCTTTTGTGAGAATTACAGGCAAACTGCATAAATATGCAGTTGAAGCCACGAATCTTCCACAAAATTGTACATATACTGATGGCATGGGCGTTGATAAGCTACCTGAGGGGAGCATCATAATTACTATGGACGACAGCGAGACTAGCAGGAATCTCAAACTTGGTGAGCTTTTAGTAGCCGCCGGGCTAATCACACGTCATGAAGTCGACGGATTCTTGACCCTTGCCAAATTCATGGGACTGCCTCTAGGCAATCTTCTCGTTCGCGAAAAGAAGCTGAGCCGCGAACTTCTCAAAGTCGCCGTGCGCCTGCAAACATTAATTGCCGACGGAATGATATCGCTGCAACTATCATGCAGAACAATGCGCGACATCATGCTGGGCAGCACAATGGCAGATGAAATACTTGAGTCTCTCGATTCATACTCCGAAAACGTTAGAAGTTGCCGCCTGGGTGAATTGCTCATTGATGCAGGCCTGGTAAGCGAAGTTACACTCGGCAGAGCACTTGTCACTAGCGCCGAATCAAGCAAGCCGCTAGGCCAAACGCTTGTTCAGCAGGGTGCGCTCACAGCCGAGATAATCGGGGCAGCACTTTCAGTGCAGGGCAGCGTGAGATCTCACGCAATTGATTACAAAGCGGCAGTAGCACAATTGAAAGACGTGCAATACATCGGCAAAATGCCGTTTATGCAAGCTGCATATTAATTCTCAAGAAATGTTTCAAGAGCCGGGCACCCCAAAAAGCATACTCAAAACTGCGTATTTTTTTCAGCGGGCCTTATGCGGCTTGGCATAGACAAAAACCGAAATGCCCTCATCGGCAGCGCCGTATTTTTGAGAAATACGGCGCAGAGCGGCACAGAGCAGCTTTGCAAATTGAGTTTCACTTTACACAACGCGCGGCATATGGCAAATATCGTTTCGGATCTGAAACAGCCGAAATGTAAGTAGGAAACAGCCCTGACTTGGAGAGGGTCATATTATGCCGCGCGATATTCCGGTTGGTAATGGAAAAGTCCTGATCAATTTCGACAAAGACTACTGTATGCGGGACATTTACTATCCGCACGTTGGACAAGAAAATCAAACTATTGGACATCTCTCGCGCTTTGGCGTATGGGTGGACGGTGAATTTGCCTGGGTTGGCTCAGGATGGCACATTGACCGCAAGTATCTGAAAGAAACACTCGTAACCGACGTCATTTTGCGGCACGACAAGCTAGGGCTTGAGCTGCGCTGCCATGACGTGGTGGACTATATATATGATGTCTTTTTGAAAGAAATTACTGTTAAAGACCTGAAGGGACAAGACAGAGAAGTTAGGCTTTTCTTCCATCATGATTTCTACATTTCTGAAAACGAAGTCGGCGACACGGCTTTCTATGACCCAAGAACAGAATCTGTAATTCATTACAAGAAAAATCGCTGGTTTTTAGCCAACGCAATGGGACAACAACTTGGCGTTGAACAATGGTCAATCGGAAAGAAAGGTGTCGGCGGAGCAGAAGGCACCTGGCGCGATGCTGAAGATGGAGAACTGGGCTGCAATGGCATTGCCCAAGGCTCGGTAGATTCTACGTTGCGAACATCAGTCAAAGTGGCTGCGCGTGGCGAGGCCAAAGCATTTTATTGGATTGCTTTTGGGCAGCGCTATGAAGATGTGGCAGAACTAGACCAAAAGGTAAAAACACACACGCCAAACCATTTTGTGCCGCGCAATCAAAACTACTGGCGACTTTGGGTAAACCCGCAGCATATCGATTTCCAAAATCTGCCGCCAAAAGTTGTAGACCTATTTAAGAGAAGTCTGCTAGTTATTCGCTCGCAGGTTGACTCAGGCGGCGCAATCATAGCCGCAAACGACCATGATATCGCTCAGTTTGCACGCGATACATATTCATACATGTGGCCGCGCGACGGCGCCCTGGTTGCAGCCGCAATGACCCGAGCAGGTTATCGCGACATCGCACAGCGCTTCTTCCAATTTTGCGCTGATGTGATTAAGGAAGAAGGTTACTTGCTGCACAAATACAATCCAGATAAAACGCTAGCCTCAAGCTGGCACCCGTGGATACGTGATGGCAAGCCAGACTTACCGATACAGGAAGATGAAACTGCGCTGGTTCTCTGGAGCATGTGGCAACATTTCCGCAAACATAGAGACGTGGAATTTGTGCGTTCACTTTTCGAACCACTGATTACGCGCGCCGCTGAATTTATGGTGCGTTTCCGCGACCCTGAAACAAAGCTGCCACTGGCATCGCACGACCTGTGGGAAGAGCGTTATGGTGTGCACTTGTTCACAGTTGCAAGCGTGATAGGTGGCTTGCATGCTGCAGCCAATTTCGCGCAAGCCTTTGGCGAAGTTGAATATCACAATCGTTTTGAACAAGCAGCAAAAGAAGTTCAAGACGCCATGGTCAAACATATGTGGAGCGAAGAGCACGGACGTTTTTGCCGCATGGCGACTCGCACCGAAGATGGCTACAAGCTTGATATGACCATCGATGCCGCGATGTATTCCATTTTTGCGTTTGGAGCATTGCCTGCTTCAGACCCTAAAGTAAAAGCAACAATGAATGCAATTCGCGAAAGACTCTGGGTCAAAACTGATGTTGGTGGATGTGCTCGTTATGAAAACGACTACTATCATCAAATCTCCCAAGACATTGATAATGTCCCGGGCAACCCATGGTTCATTTGCTCAATGTGGTTGGCTCAATACGACATTGCAAGCGGGCATGACCCTGAGGCTCTGCGTGACGCAGTCAACATTTTCGACTGGGTAGCAGACCACGCACTGCCATCGGGTGTTCTTGCTGAGCAAGTACATCCATATACAAACGAGCCACTATCAGTGTCTCCGCTAACATGGAGCCACGCGACATTGGTTATGTGCGTACTAGACTATCTGGATAAACGCAGAGCCCTGATGGCTGAAGCCGTATTTGCGCATACAATTTCACCTGTATAGGTGAAAGGCGTAAGTACAAGACAATTAAAAGTCACAAGTAGAAGACAGGCTTCAGAAGTCTGTCTTCTACTCTTTTTTCCGTCCTAAGTGGCTCTCTACTCTTTTAATACCAGCTTGAGTAAACTGGCAATCGGGCTCAAGACGCAAAGTGTCTCGGTAAAATCGCAACGCTGTATTGAAGTCTTTTTTGACTTCATAACAAGCTGCCATGTAATAGAGCGCAGAGCTGCTTTCTCCGAAAGTCAGCAATGAATCAGCCAGTGCTTTCAGCGCATCATCAAGCCGATTCATTCCATAATAAATTCTGCCGGCCCAGTAATAGACATCATATTGCTGCTGCACTGAATAGAAATTCTCACGCACGCGCTCTAACAAGTTCAACATTCTGCGCTCTTGAATCGAATTAAGAGTATCAAGGGCAAAATACATTCGCGGCGCAGCAAGACAAAAAACAATTGGGTCATAATTACAGAGCTGAACGTAGCCCATGCAAGCTCTTAAAGTCTCATTCTTGTTTTCTGGCGAAACTTTGCCTGGGTCAATTTGAGTGAGCAAGTCTTGTAAAAAATATAAGTAATTAGGAAGATTTTGCCGGTCTACCTTGTCGTCGAAGTTGAACCTCGACTCCTCAAGCTTGCAATCGCTACCTTTTAGCAAGATGTTTACTGCAGTAGAAACAGACAAATTATCATCGGATGTGTTGAGACTGCAGCCGCCCAGATTTTCGAAATAACGCCTGATAGCGTCGAAGTTAACCGAATAAGAAAAAATGCCATGGTGCGCTATGAAAGGTTGTTCGCGGCGCCCTTTCACGTAGCTCTGGTCGGCAAATCCTTTGTCTGATGATATCAGCATGAGTTTGTCGTTTGAAATCTCAAGCAAATTAGAAATGCAATTAAATGCACCGATAGGGAAAAGCACCGATGCATTTTCGAAATCACGACAATAGCTTTTTAGAACAGCATTCAAGCGTTCGTCATCATAAAACTCACGCGGCACATCGTGGTAAGTCTCGCTCTTTGTGAGCCTTTCAAACGCTATGGAGTCGGGCGACTCAGGGTCGCGCTTGCAATAGAAACTATGCCGCGCCTCAGTCAACTTTGAGTCTTGAACTTGAAACGCATCTTGCTTTATAGAATCAAAAAAGTAATTTGCAATAACAATCAGGGGATTGCTGCTAGTGCCTTTTTCGAGCAAGACTTTTCCCGGTTCACCTGTTGCAGGGTCTGCCGCGTGCATCACGCATAGATCATCTTGCGGACGAAACACTCCAAAATGCAAAATTTTCTCGTCAACAAAAGGCTTTAGTTTTTCGCTTTCTCGCCAACTTTTCGGATTGTCTTCAGTAAAATCAGCCATCACATAACGAATATCGAGTTTGGCCATTTTTTCAAAATAAGAGCGCCGCTTTTGCAACTCCTTCAGCAGATAAAAGCTGAAGCAGCCGCTGCCAGCAGCCATTTCCAAGATATAGATTGGCTGCTCGTAATTCAATTCAGATTGGTAGTCGCGCAAGAACGCAAGAATAATATCTGCATACGTATCTGCAATAAACGGATTGCTGGTTGGATAAAATGGAATTTGATTCCACGCAGAAATGCTGGCATTGGAATAATACTCTTCCAGCAAAGTCCACAAACGCGACTCAGAGAGCCTTGTATTTTCCTCAACACAAAACAATTCTTCCTGAGACTGCTCTGATTGAGTTGGCGGGCCGATTATCTCATTGCTCATCTGACAGACCCCAGCTAGTTTATATGCGAAAACGAATGACTATTTGGATCCCTTCATACGCTTTTGAAGTGTTGCGTATAATTCTTTAGTACGTTTTGCTTGCGGCGAATCAGCGCCCAATTCGCGTGTGCGAATTTCGAGAGCTTGTTGAAACAAAGGTTCGGCCAGCTTGTACTTCTGCTCACGAGTGTACAACATAGCCATGGCTGCCATAACTTCAGCTGCCGACACGCTGTCAGCGCCAAAATCTTTTGATTTAATTGCCAGCGCTTTTTTGAAAAACGCTTCGGATTTTCCTAGCTGACCCTTTTGAAAATAGACTGTAGCGAAGTCTTTATAGGCATCTGCAGCCTGGGCTGAGTCTTTGCCAAAGCGCATATCAGCTATCTTCAAAACTTTGCCCAAGGCTTCTTCAGAATCAGAAAGCTTACCTTGCACCAAATATACTTCACCAAGGTCTTGCCAGAATTGCACAAGGTCTGGGTCTGTAGCACCGCTTACCTTGCTCTTTCTCAAAATTGCTTGCTGCAAATAATCAGTAGCTTTATTGTAGTCTCCGCGACTAACAGCAATTTTTGAAAGCCCGTAATAGACGTGCGAGAGCCCGCGCTTTTCGTCTTCTGGTGCATCAGAAAGGGTTTTCAAAGCATCATTCAAAAGTGGTTCGGCAGAGGCTACATCACCTTGCTCTAGCATAGGAAGGGCAAGAGCGCTTTTTGTTCTAGCTATATCGATAGCATTGGCATTAAGCTTTTGCTGTATCTCAAGCAGCTTGGCGAGCGCCTCTTGAGCTTGCGGAAATTTTCCAGCTTGCTCATATACGCTTGCCTGCACCGGCAAAATATCAAGCAAATCAGCATCGGAGTTTTTACCCATAGCAGTTTCGCTTGCAGACTTAAGTGTTTGCTCGGCTGTCTTGTAGTCGCCTGACTCAATTTGAGCTTTCGTTTGAGACAACAACCCTTGCACCGGAGCCGACACAGCGCCAGTAATACCAGTACTAGTGGTCGTGCCGACATCGCTTCCTTTGTCTGGCGACTTACCTGTACCGCCACCTTTCATCATGGCGAATGCCACGGCGCCAACTACAATCACAGCCACAGCAATTGCGATTTTCACCCAATTGTTCGAATCTGCCGCCGGCGATGAGGATGAAGCCTGCCCGGCGCTTGCCTGATTTGGCGGCGGGGCCGACATAGAAGGATTGCTTCCAAATGCAGGATTAGAGCCTGAAGGCGAAGCATATTCAGCAGTAGACCCGGTCGAATGTGCCAGGTTTATTTGAGATGAATTGCTTGAATGAATGCTTGCTGTTTCTGTGCCTGCGGGGGCAGTAGGCGCCACAGGTGGCACCACAGGCGGCGGCATGGTATTTGAAACAGCCGCAGACGAAGCAGAATTGGAAAGAGCCTCAACATCTTGAGTTGTGGGCTCAACGGCCTTTTCGTTTATACCAATTATTTCAGTGGGCGATTTTTCGTGGGCAGCAGCAGCAGCCGATTCACTCATCTGAGTTGCACCCAAATTGGGTTTGCGCAAATGATCTGTAGCAGCATCATAAGCAACAGACTGCCCCGAATTTGGAGGCACAGCAAATATTTTGTGTGCCGGAGGCAAGGCGCCCCCTCTTACTTCTTCAAGTGCCGTGCGAAAATCTGACATGGATTCGTAGCGTTCTGCCGGGTCTTTTGCAATAGCCTTAAAAATGGCGGCTTCAAATTTTTCTGACAGACCAAGCTCTGGGCAAACGTCGCTAAAAGGCGCCGGCAAGTCATTTACTTGCTTGTACATGCATTCCATGGCGTCGCGCCCGCCGAAAACCGGACGGCCAGTGGCTGTGCGATATGCAACACAACCAAGTGAATAAATGTCAGAACGCGCATCTAACTCTTTGCCACGGCATTGTTCGGGGCTCATATAAAGTGGGCTGCCGAAAACTTCGCCGGTGTGCGTGAGTTGTTCTGCGCCTTCGCTCAGCAAAAGTTTGGCAATGCCGAAGTCGACAATCATGACAAAGTCAGGAGTGCCGTCATAATCAATAAGCATTAAATTGGCAGGCTTCAAGTCTCTGTGCACCACGCCATTTTTGTGAGCATGAGAAAGTGCAGAGCAGGCTTGAATAAATATGTTGAGACAGCGTTCTTGCGGTAGGTTGCCCTGGTCTTGCAGTAAAGCAGAAAGACTGACACCTTCGAGATAGTCCATGACAAGATAGGGCATGCCTTTCGGCGAAATTCCGAAGTCATGAACTGTCAGAATGTGAGGATGCTTCAGCGCGCTGGCTGCCTGAGCTTCTTGTTGGAAACGTTTGAGAGCAGCCGCGCTTGACACTAAATGCGGCAAAAGCATCTTGAGAGCCACAACTCTTTTCATGAGATTGTGCCGTGCTTTGTAAACCTTACCCATGCCCCCGTCGCCGAGGACACCTAAAATTTCATATTTATCAGCAAAGATGTCCCCAATTTTGGGCTCCTTGCCAATAGGAGTCAGAAGCGTGCCGTCGTCTGGGCAAACTTCGCTTGTGCCCGGAAACTCCTTCCCGCAAAGCACACAGGCTTTATTCTCCTGCTCGGTTCCCTGTTGCTGGGACTCCACTTTCGACTCCTTTTCAACCAAAAGCCCGATCTCTATTATTGTAAGCTCTACAAAGCCTGCTCTTGTGCTAAAGCTTCAGGGAGTAAACTAGATCCGTACCCCAGTTTATCTTTGAAATGGATCAGTCAAGCGCAAAAGATGAAACTGGCGGCGACGAAAGCAGGCTAAAACTGTCTCGCCGAAATCTTATATTTGGAATACTTTCACTTTGTGTCTGCATTACAATTCCGGCAATGGCATTGCTGGGGTCGCAATCATCATTCGGCCAGGTCAGCGATTTCCCCGAATATTATGGGGCAATGAAGCTGCTTTGCAGCGGACGGGCTGCCGAAATGTACAAGCTTCCCCAGTTGTTTAGCCAACAGCAGCAAGACTTTCCAGAGCTTGGTCAGAGAGGCATCGGCTTTTACATTCCGCCATTTTCGGCTCCATTGCTGGCTCCAATCGGAATTTTCCCGCCTAAACAGTCGTATTTTTTGTACATGCTACTTTCAATAGGGAGCTTGATTGGCTCAACGATTGTTTTGAGCAAACATTTTGCCCTCAAAGCAGACGGCTGCATCTGGCTCTTGACTGCGCTTTGTCTCAGCGCCCCGATTTTCGAGGCAATGAAAATCGCTCAGCTCGCTCCGTTTTTACTGCTGTCTTTTAGTGTTTTTCTACTTTTAGCTTGCAAGCCTGATGCAAAAACCGAAAGCAGCGAATCAAGCAGTCAAAGCTCGGTCAAATCAAGCAGCAAAACTGAGCTTCTTGCAGGTCTTGCCCTGGCTTTCATGTTAGTCAAACCGCAAGAACTTCTGCCGATAGCTGTGTATCTGGCAGGCGCCAGGCGGCTCAAAGTGCTTTTTGCACTGCTTGCCGTTTTTGCTGTACTCACTTTGCTTTCAATCGCCAGCGGCACGGGAGTCTGGCAAAGTTATTTAGAACTGTTGAAAGACAGCGCCAGCAATACTCAATTTATGCAACCGGAACTCAGCGCCACTCTGCGAGGGCAGCTTCTGCGCCTACCGGGCTTTGATCATGCATTCGCAAACACAATAAGTTCAATCGCCATGGCAATTAGCCAGTGTTTCATTGCGTTTGTAGCGTTCAAGTATGGCAAAGGTGCAAATTTTGAACGCGGTCTGCTGCAAGTGGCACTGCCAATAGGGCTAATTAGTGCATTACATTGCCACGACTACGATCTTTTATTGCTCACGCCCTGGGCTTTGTCTTTGTTCAATCAAAAAACAGCGCCGCTGTCCGAGCAGGCAAAAGCCAGCAAAACTGGCATAGCAAGCCAGATTGCAATAACTGTCATGGCATTGGCCTTAGTAGTCTATATCTATGTGCCGATTCACTATGATGCCTTGCTGAAAAACCATCAAATAATAAACCCCTACTTCGTTCTCTTCGCCATCGCAAGTCTGCTCAGCGCCGCCAATTTCATCATTGCTTGCAATGCCAGAAAGCCAGTCACAAAAGACAACTAAACAAATGTGCTGTCAGCACTGCGTAATTATTCAGTCGACCCGGCGTTGATTACACATATGGCAAAGGCAAAAGCAACGCGATACTAAATGCATAGACGAGCCCGCTGGTTTAAGGCTCGACGAAGGCTCAAACAGTACAAATTGAGTCGATTGGGAATGGTAATCAGTTGTTGCACGCAACACTGAGGCTGCTGAGAGGAATCGGGCAATGTTCAACACTTTGAGTTTCACCAAGACACCGTTGCGCGAGAGCGTAAGCAGCATGGGCGCAAAACCTATGCGCGACAAAACAGTAATTTTGATTGCTGAAGACCTCACCGGAATGCGCAATTATGCCGCCGAATTGGTCCGCAAAATTTTTCCAGATAATGTTGAAGTTCACGAAGCGGTCAACGGTCAAGACTGCATTCAGCTAGCTATCGAGCATCAACCAGACCTCATAGTCATGGACATTGCCATGCCTTTGATCAACGGAATTAAAGCAGCACAGCAAATCTGGAGCCGCATTCCATCAATGAAAATTTTGTTCTGGTCGCAATATCACAGAGAAATTTATGTGCGTGACCTTGCTCGCATTCTCCCTGATGAAGCCATTCACGGCTACATTCTTAAGAGCGAAACAGATGACAAATTCGAATACGCAGTCAACTGCATTTTGAAGCACAACAATCCATACATCGACCCAGTTGTTCGCAACATCAAAAGCCGTCTCACCAAAAAAGACGAATCTCTTTCCGATATTGAGTATGAAACACTGGTAGATATTTGCCTGGGACTTACAGACAAAGCCATTGCACGACGTCGTCACGTATCAGTAAGGGGCGTTCAAAACAGAGTATCTATTTTGGAAGCCAAATTGCTCAAAGGACAAAACGTAGTTGCCAGAGAATCGGCCGGTCTTGAAGTTTACAATACTAGAGCCAGAGCCATTTTCGAAGCCTTCAAACGCGGACTAATCGACCACGATATGCTGGAAGAAATGGACCTTGAAATGCGCGAATGGATGGCCGCAGAACTCGAAGAATAAGATTTCACACTGATACCTCTCTCTCACTCTCTGAAAAAGACCCGACATTGCTGTCGGGTCTTTTTTCTTGCGGCGCTAAATTCTGCGCAAAAACACAAACACCGTGTCTTTTGAACACGGTGTCTGCTGAACTCGGGTAAGGCTTGGGTTCGTTTGTGCTAAAAGTTTAGCTCTCGCCCAGGCTGCATACTATGTGCGTTGCTGCAACAGAATCTGCGGGAATTCGCAGCAGCTAACTACCCGATTTGTGCCGCAAAAGCGGCACAGAAGCTTGATAAAACGGCTCAGGATTCGTCCGTTCCTTTTGATATGCTCAGATTTCTCCGTTTTCTTGGCCCACGCGGTGGCGTTGGGGTTTCAATTGCCTCTAAAGACTCTTCGACAGGCAGCCGCACCGGAAAGAGTAAAAGCTGCGCGCCTTCATGATCTTCTATTTGAGTAACAAGTTCGGTTGGTCTCGATTCATCAACGTCATGTTCATCATGAAAAATGATGAGCTTTGCACCAGAATTTAACTCGTCGAGCTCTACTGAACTGCCCAAATCTTCGCTTTCTGCGCGAGCAACTATTCTTAGAGTCGGCAAATCAGCGACTGAATCAGCATTTTCAAGCTCTGGCATTTCTGCCACGCTTGTAATTTGGTTTTCCAAATTAGTGCCTTCTTCGACTTCGTATATCAATTCAGTAAATTCAGACACAGCATCATTTGCTTCTGAAGAATCAGCTGAGCTGCTTTGCACAATTTCAGAATCAGCTTCAGGAGCTGCAAAATCTACAACCGCAAGCTGTGGCTTAGTTTCAACAGGCTGCGCAAGCGCTGGGGAAAGGTGTTTGATTGAGCAGGACAATATATGGGGATCGTTTAAGTGCTTAACCGCATCTTCAAGAAAGAAGCCGATAGCATCATCAAAACTCAATTCCTCACGTCTGACCAATAACTGGCAGCGGTCGTTCACCCAGGTGAAATGCTTTTGCAAAGGAAAGGGGAGCGGCTGTTCGGATGGATGTATTTCAAGAACACCAGGAGCTACATTCAGCCCTCTGGAGCTCGCCCATTGAGCAAGCAAAGTTGAAAGCTCAATAGAATTTGCTGGTTCGCTCAAATATATATACAGAAACCACTCATCATCAATCTGATAATGGCGTGGTATCACAGACAGTGAGCTTAAAGCTGCTCTGATTTCAGCAATTCCTTCAGGATTGCGATAAGGACTATCTGCAGCAATTTGCATAACGAGGAATCGAGTAGTCGACTCGAAACGAAAACCACGTTGAAACTTATTGCTGAGTCGAACACATTCAAGAATGTCTTCATCGCTCAAAACGTGAAACCGGCTTACTTCATGCCATTTCGATGATGGAGTATGTCTTACGACAGATGAAATTCTGTTTGGAAACAGCCCCAAAAACCATGCGCTTAGATCGCTTGCCGATATCTGATAATGATCAGTTGGCAATGCAAAACTATTATTGATGCTCGTTAAAGTGTCCGTAATTGTCCTTCGCCTTCTGAATCTTGGTTACTATCACAGTCACGGTAGCTTGCCAAATTGGCACCATCCACGGTGATTATGCACGTGATAGTAAGGCTTCCGCAGATATTGATCAAGTTGTTTTTGAGCAAAAATAGCAGCTGATAATCAGGCTCCGCAACAGCTGAAACAGCACCGTCTGAATAAACAAAACGTTCCGTCAAAGAATAAGGTTCACATCAATTGCATATAGACAAGGAAACAAATCGCCTCAACGACATGAACTGATAATCGTCTCAAGATTAGAAATCAAGACAAAGAGCGCCAAACGCACCGCTTTCATAAAACTGTGATACTGCATACGGTGTAGCGATTGTACAGGCGACGAAGCAGTCTACATACATTCAATATGCTCAAGTGCGTCGCAAAGAATCTTCAACTCAGACTCAGTGTTGAAGTAGCCAAAGCTAATTCGCAATAGCCCGGTCTTAATACTTCCCAATACATTGTGCGCAGAACTGGCACAGTGCAAACCAGCACGGCTGCCTATTCCGTACTCTCTATCAAGCAGCTCGGCAAGCAAAGCCGGGTCTTTGTCGCGCAATTTGAATGATACAAGCGGCGCGCGTTTTTCCAGATGGGGCAAAATTACTTCAAAGCGCTCTCTCTCATTCAGCCAATCGAGCAATTTTCGGCACAGGCTTAGTTCGTAGGCAGCTATTTTTTCCCTGCCTGTGCTTTCAATAAAATCAAGCCCAGCAGCCAGGGCAGCAATGGCTGGCGCAGACATAGTGCCAGGTTCAAGCCTGTCAGGGTATGCCACAGGCATTTCGAGAAGTTCTGAATGCGAGCCGGTGCCACCATATACAAAAGGCGCAATATCGACAGAAGGATGTACATAAAGTACACCCAGTCCTGGCATGCCAAAAAGTCCTTTATGTCCCGAAGCGCACCAATAAGTTGCCGGCGCGACATCAAGCCTGGCTTGAAAGGCTCCCGCGCTTTGAGCTGCGTCAATCAATAGCGGAACAGCCGCAGCCGAGCAGATTTGTGAGACTGCAGGCATGTCCAGAATTTCCCCGGTGACATTGCTTGCCTCCATGAAAACACAAAGCTTTGGCTTTAGTCTTTCAAGTGAGTCAGCGAGTTCTTGCAAGTCAATTATTTGTCCAGGCTTGTATGACAGACATGCAACAGATATACCTTTTTCAATTTTCAATTGTTGCAGCGGTCGCATTACTGCATTGTGTTCTAACGACGACACAAGCACAGTGTCTCCGGCTTTAAGACCAATTCCGCGCAAAACCATGTTGATGCTTTGCGTGCAACCTGGCGTAAAAACAATGCGCTCGGGCGAACTAACACCTAAAAAGGATGCCGTTTTCAGCCTGGTTTCAAAGACCATCTGAGATGCTTGCATCGCCAGTGCATGGGCTGAACGACCGGGGCTGCCACCGGCGCGAAATTGCCTATCTGCAGCCAGATAAACAGTTTCGGGCTTTGGATGCGTGCTTGCAGCGTTGTCAAAATAAATTGGCGGCTTTTTGTCCATAATACTATTCAGCGCAGCTACAACCTCGCCCTGGCCGGAGTTTGGAAAAGCAGGGCATCGCTATGCTAGCATCTTTATTTGTAAGCTCCCAAAACTCCAAAGACGGACTCTAAATGACCGTTCCGTTAAAGCATTTCAGAAAGCATCGCCAATGTATATTGGGACTCAGTTTCAGCGGCTCGCTTCTGGCGATCAGCCTTTTAATTTCCAGCAGCATGGCACCTGAGGCCCTCTCTAACAACAAGCCTGGCCCGGCAAAGACTGATGCAAGCGCATATGTTTCTGATGCATCAATGGCTGCATTGCTGAAAAACTTTGATGACTTATCTTTTGACGCAAAAAAAGAGGCAATAGCCCGCTTTCATAGCTCTAATACAAATGCAAAATCAAAAGAAAAAAGCGCATACATTTTAGCTCGGCTTTTGCAAAAAAGCGGCAGCGCCGAAGACTTAAAACAAGCAATTCCTCTTTATCAAGAAGCAGCCAATGTCAATCTTCTCTGGGAGCGCTGCCAATGGCACATTGCAGACTGCGCTAATAGCGTTGGCAACGAAGAACTTTTGCGCGAAAGCTATAACAATCTTTTGAAAAAAACCAACGATATAAACGTCAAAACAAAGCTCCAATACTCGCTTGCACAAAGCTATCTAAGAGCAAAAGAAACAGATAAAGCAAACGAAGAATTCAATTTGATTCTCAAAGAAAGCAAAGATTCTCAATTTTCACTTGGCGCCAGATATTATCTTGGGCAGGCACAATTCCAATCTGGCGATCCCAAGTCTATTGAAAGTGGTCTCAAACTCTGGCGAGAATACTTACAAAAGAGTCCTGACGGGCGTTTTGCACGCGACATCGTGAAGAGCCTGAAAAGCAATACGGCAGTCACACTAACAGCGGCAGACCATCTTCTTTTCGCGCATACATATTTCGCATTTGGTGAATGTGCCAAGGCTCTGGCTGAGTGGAAAGATTTGCAAGCCGATGCAGACTGGTTTAAGCAAGGCAGCGCCTTAATCCGCAGCGGACGCAACGCCGAGGGAAAAGACCTTTTAACTCAAGGCATCAAAAAAAATCCTGCTTCTCCTGAAGTTGCAGACGCGGCTAAATTGCTGGCTCATATAGGCACAAAAGCAGAAGCAATTGAAGTCTGGAAAATGGTGCAGGAAGTCAGCCCACAACTTAACGATATGGCTTTGTACAATCTGGCTACAAGGGCTTCAGACCCAGACGAAGCGCTGGCACTTTACGAAGAACTCAGCAGCAAAAACCCAAATTCAGATTATGCTCCAGAAGCAAAATGGTGGATAATTTGGGACAAAATAAAATCAGGTAAAACGGCAGAGGCACTGGCAGACCTAAAAAGCTGCGCCGCAAATTTTGAAAAGGCAAAGTCAGGCTCGCGTTATAGCTATTGGATCGGAAAACTCGAAGAAAAGCTTCAGCATAAAGACGCAGCAAAAAAGGCATACGAAGAAACAGTCGCCAAATTTGGAAAAATATATTATGGCTGGCGTGCCCAAGCAAGGCTTGATGCCTTAGCTGGAAAAGCAGACCCGGGCTGGGCTACCAAAGCCGACAGACATCTAAACGTCTACGCAAATATCGCAGCAAAAGGTGGATGGAGCTTCCCCTCGCCACCGCAGCTGGTGTCATACCAGGAAATAGCGCGGGAATGTGGTGCAACAGCCGCTTGCCTTTGCGAAATGCACCAGTGGGATGAATGCCTTGAGCTCTTACCAGCCACAAGCATGTTTGAGCTTCGCGCTTTCTGTCTTGCCAAAATGAACCTGCCACTTGAGTCGATAAACTCAATCACTTATGAGCTAAAGGGCAGACCAAACGGTCAAGCTAAATGGGAGCTTGCCTACCCGCTATTGCATGCAAAAACAATTGCTGCTGAAGCCGCCGCCAAGAAAGTAGACCCACTTCTGGCTCAGGCACTCATTCGAGAAGAGTCGCGTTATAACATTCGCGCTTTGAGCAGCTCTAAAGCCATTGGTTTGATGCAACTTTTGCCGGGCACTGCCATGGGAGTAGCCAAAAGACTTGGCGTAAAAGTCAGCTCTACTGAAGACATTCACAAGCCGGAAAACAACTTGAAATTCGGCATCGACTACATGTCTTACACCCTGGGACGCTATGACGGAAATGCCATGCTTGCCGTCGCAAGTTATAACGGCGGCCCCAATGCTGTTTTGCGCTGGACAAAACAATATTCGCTTGCCGACCCAGATTATTTCGTGGAAAACATTCCGTTTACCGAAACAAGAGACTATGTGCGCAAGGTTTTCGGCAGTTATTGGAATTATGTAGCCATTTACAGCGCCAAACAGGCCTGAGTCGCCACCGCTGTTCACATGAATGTCAGCTCCGCATGGTTACATGCTACCTATGTGTGGCATAAGACATAAGGTGTTGAGTATATATTTCCCGCGCAGCCGAGATTCCAAGATGAATTCGGCGCATGTGATTGCCTGAGAAAACAATGACAGCAGACAACGACGAAGAAGATAAGAAAAAACCAGAGCTGGAAGAAAATTCGATAGTTCCAGACACGCGGGCCGAAGACATTGACGCCCATAATCGCTCTGGCTCAAAACTTGCAGAAGAAGCAGACAGGTCGCAAAGTAAAGAAAGAATAGCTGTGGCCAAGGTTCCCAGCACAGACGCAACTGAGCAGTTGCAGTTTTTGCTTGGCACGGTTGGCAATGCCGGGCTCGGAGCCACTTTCACAAAACCAGAACCAGAAGACGGATCAGACAAGGAAGAGAAGTTCGACACAAACGACAGCCCACCGCCGCCGTTGATGAACCCGGCCAGCCTTGAAAGCCCAGTTTCAGCAATACTCCCGCCCCCAGCAGGCGACGTTCAGCCAAAAGCAGGCGCAGACCTGAATCCACCTGCTTTAAACGACGCAGCGGGCAATGGAAACCCACTGACGGCGCGTTTTGAAGCATTTGCCAATATAATTCCAAACAAAGAAGACAGGGAATTATTTCAAAAAAACATACAATCGGCGCTTGATGAGCTTAGTTCAGGTCAGCTTGGACCAGCCACGCTGGCCCTATTTGCCCAGGCCTCGAAAAGCAAAATTCACGAAGCATTCAAAGATGCCTTTTTGCGCCAGGCCGGCGAACTCAACGGCTGCTCTATCGAAGACAGAAGTACTCCAGGAAAACCTGATGAAATTAGCCTGCGCGTGAAGGGCAACGTGCCTGGCTTAGTGCAGAACTTTGATCTAAAAATTCAGCCCGGGCAGGGCGCCACGATTAAAGACAGCTCGATTGTCCAAAACAATCTAGATTTAGACCCACTAACATCGCGTTTCAGCACGCCCGAATTCAATGCAAAAACAGGGCAGCCATATTCGACTGCTCAACAAGCAAAAGACCTGGGAATACCGCTGCCGCAGTCATTCACTCCCGAGCGCCTCGCAGAGATGCGCGTTCCGGTTCCCGGAGATTTCAAACAGAACCCAAACAACCCGGCAGTCGGCAAAATGACAGTCGGGGAATTCGCCAAAGCGGCGGGACTTGAAGGGCACAATCTAAATGATTATTACCAGGCTGTTTTCTACAAAACAAACGATCCAAAACTAAGACAGGAAGCGATGCAGGGGCTTCGCGACGAAGTCAACAGCGGCAAAAATCCATCTTCACTGGCTATTCTCCAGCAACTTAGTGCGCACAAAGCGGCTATCGAGCTAAAACAGGCTGAAGCAAACGGAGACAAACAAGTCGCGTTTCGCGCGCTCACCCAACTTGCCTCGCTCGAATCGAGTTCTCAACTTGCACAGGACATTTTGAACGGCTCTGACGGTAAGCGCGGCGGCATGAAAGGCGAAGCTCATCCGCTGGCGGACGCAGCCAGACAAGCAGCCAGAGATATCGCAACTCAGACATTTGCGCCGGCCAACGCAGCATATGGTTCGTTCCTCAGTCGCGACGTAGACAAAGCAGACCCGGAGCAAAGACATGATATGCGCGAAAGCGCAATAAAACGCCTGGAAAAGGCAGGCGAGCAACGCCTGAACCTTATGGCTCGCGATGACTTTAGCTATTTGACGCGCAATCTAAAATCAATCGATGCCGTAATGACAATCGGCGAAACTAAAAGTCCGACGCTTGCAGCAGAGCAAATACGCACTTTGCTTACTATGGCTGATGTGCACAAAAATACAAGCGCTATTTCATATTTGCACCAGACAGAAACTGCCTTGCGAAAACAGCCTGGCGCCCCAACCTTAGACCAGCTGGAAAAAGACCTTGCCTCAGGCGGCGCGCGCGCCGAGAAAGCACTTGCTTTGCTCAAGTCTTCAATTCCCGATATGACCGGGGAAATGAACAACTACAGACTTGACCAGATTATGAAAGGACTGAGTACAAACTCCAGCTCTGCTGACATGCAGCAAGCAAGCAAATTATTGGAGGAAGAGCTCAAATTTGGAAACAGCGGCGCTAAGCAACTTTTGGACTGGACTAGCACAGGCGAATCGACACAAAAACTTAGCGAAGCACTAAATTCACGCAATCTCGACGATATAGAAAGCGTAAAAGCGGCAGCGCTGGTTATCAAATCAGAGATGGATCGGCTATCTAAACTCTCGCAAGACGGCAACACTGTCGCTCGCAGCGCTCTTATGGGAATGCTTGTACACGGCACAGACAAGGCTTCGCAAGACGAATGGAAATTCTCGCAAGAAGGCAGAGGGCCATTAGTACCCGACCTCAGCAAGCTCTCTGCAGCAGAAAGCAGCATAGTGCGGCAGCATTCAGCGCTGGCAATCAACGAAACACTAAAGAAAAATCCAAATGCAACGCCACTATTCGAATCTGATGGAGCTGCATTAGGCAAAGCTCTCATCGAGTCGAAAGTTTCCGGCAACACAGACCTTCAAAAGGCTGTTGAAGCAGTACTTGGCACAGCTCTCAAAACAAGCAGCCGTGAGCCGATTGGCGATGGCCTAATAAAAGCAATGGATTCGGAGAAACCGGGCGCAGAAATACTCTCTGAAACCATGCTCAAAATTGCCACCGACGGCGGGCTCACAGACAAACAATTTCGCCATTTAAGCATGCTTTCGCGTTATGACAACGAAGGAGCGCTGCGCACAATTGCCGGTATCGCCGGCGGTGCCACAACCCCAGAACAGGCGGCAAGCGCAGCATACACACTGAAAGAAGCCGGCAAGAACTCAAGCAACCGAGACCATGTACTCAACGTCATGCTTGAGTCTTACAAAAACAAAGGTGACAGCGGTGCACTTTTAGCTGCCATGGGCGATGTCGCGGCTAGAGACAACCCCGCCAGCGCCAAAGCTATGCAATTAATACGCGACGCTTTCGAAAGCTCTAGCAAAAATACCAATTCGGCTGAATACAAAAGCGCCAGAGCCGGCTTTCTATCGCTGGCCGAAAATTGGGAAAAGAAAGACATCGAAGCGCTCGGTCGCAATCTGCGCCCAGATATGATGGAAGAACTGCCAGCTCTGGCAAGCAAGCTCAATCCTGAACTAAGATCTCAATTCATCAAAGCTCAGCATGAAGTTGTAACCACAGGCAGCCCGGAAGAACGTCTTGCCGCAGTACAAGCACTTTCAGCTTTCGCCAAATATGCAGGACCAGAAATTGCATCAGAGCTAGCATTTTTCGCCACTCCCCGAGGCAAGGCAGAACTCACCCGCGCCGGGCTGAGCGAAGCCCAGAGCACACAATTCCTGGACGTAGCCGGCAAAACATTGCTCGGCATGATGGGCTCGTCAAATCCAAAAGTTCAAGATGCAGCGTACGAATCATTTCGACGCAAAGCAGATTGGCCGGGGCTTTTGGGCAGCCAGGAATTGAGAGAAAAAATAATCGCGTATGCTCAGGGTCGCTCCATGGATCTTGAACTAAACAAAGAAGCAATGCATCTTGTTTATGGTGCCGGGCTGGGTCGCCCGCTGGCAGGGCAGTTCAAAGACCTCGGCGTCGGTGGCGACAAAATAAGTACGCAACAACTATTCCAACTAGCCGAAAGAGCAGCAGCGAATTACAGCAGCCCAGGCGTAGACGGCAAAACAATCGTCCAACAAGTATTGAACAACGCCACGACCATAAACGCGCTGCCGCCACATCTAAGAGAGAAATTAACCGGCTCAAGCGCAGGCATAGACATGAGCCAGCTTGCCGCCCAACTGGCTAAAGGCAGTATAGACGCAAATCATCCGCCGAAAAACGCGCTATTTACTGATGTAGATAAATGGCTCAAACAGCAAGAACGCGAAACAGACGACAAATTATCAAAACTGCAAACTGACTACCGCAATACAGAAAAGTTTCGCAGCACTGCACTTACTGCACTTGGGAAACATACAAAAGAAGACCGCGTCGGGCTCGGGTCGCGTTTTGCAGACACCTTCATGGGCACCGATTTTGTTGGCGATTTCGAAAAAAACCAGGGCATGAATGTCAGGCGCATCGCCACGCTTGACGCAAGGCTTGGAACACTCAACGCTGAAAGCAGCAAAGCAAAAGCCGACCTGGCCTATATTCATTTAGCCCAGCAAGCATCGCGTCATTTTGAATTGAGCACACAAAATCAAAAAGCCGCGGACAAAATGTTGATGGACATGGTGGCCAAACACGGGCCGGCAGTGTTAGCGCAATTTACTCGCAGCAATTTTGAACAAATACCTGCTGCAATGGAGCGCCTGAAACTAAATCAGGCAGGCAATCTAAACAATCTGCCCGATTACAGCGGCAAAGACGGATTCAAACGCGCGCTAGCAGACTTGCCCGGCATCCAATATTCCGCAGGCAAAGAGGTTGCCGCAGATTATCACGCATTGCAAAAAGTAGCTTTCGAAAAAATCGACTCACTACCCGCATTTGGAAAAATACAGGCAAGCTCTGCCGAAGTAGCAGCGCGCCTACCGGTTCTACAGGAAATGTTTAGCAGCGGAATGCAGGGCAGCAGATTTAAAGAATTTGTCGACACTGCCAAAAAGCACGCCAGCGAAATCAAAGCAGCACTCGATTCTGTTAAGCCAGAAGACCTTGCTGCAGCCCGAGAAGCTCTTAAAGAAATGAAAGAGACTCTCAAAAACACAAAAGACGAGACCATCGCAAAACAACTTCAAGACCGCATCAAAGGCTATGAAGGTGCACTAGATCTTTTCGGCGGAGCAATGGGCGGGCAAGTCCGCAATATGCTCAACGAAATCTTGAATAAAGATAGTTTTGACGAAACAACATTCAAGAATTGGTTGATAAAAGATGGTCCGGTGGTTGCTGCTTCACTCGTCGCAGCCGCCGCTGTCATCGCACTTACAGCCGGCGCCGCCACACCAATAGTGGTGGCAGGATTGATCGTAGCGCCGGCGGCTGCAATGACCGCAGGCGAACTTACAAAAGAAGGACTTCAGTGGGGTGGACTCAGGAAAGAAGGCTCTCTCCTGGGCGAAATGGCCCGGGGCATGGAAGTTTACGACGAAAAAACCAAACAAATGCGCAAAATGACATTTGACGATGTCGCCGGCTCATACGCCAAACAATATGCGCAAGACCTGGCCATTTCGGTGGCCACCATGGGGCTCGGAAACGTTTTGGCCAAAGGCATCAGCAAAGTAGGACAAGCAACTTTTGGCAAAATGCTCGCCGAAAAAGGCGCAGGGCTGGCGGATTTAGCGAAGGGTCTGGAAAAAGCAGAAGCCATTGCTGCAGCCGGCGGCCAAAAGGGATTTGTCAAAGAGTTTTTCCATCAAATTGCATTGCAGAGCAGTTTTGCTACCAAGCAAGCTGTGGGCGAAGACTTGCTGCAACCCCTGATGGAAGGACACTTAGACAAGTATGGACCTTTGCTGGTATCACTGGCGATTTGCACCATTGATGGATGCAGCTTTGCACCAAAGAAAGGCTTTACCGAATTCAACCTTAAAAATCACGATCTGGCCAAAGCACCGGAGATCTTAAACAAACAGTTACTCCAATTGCACAACGACGGCTTCACTATCAAAATGCGTGAGGGCGGTGCATTCGAAGCCATCGATGCAAAGGGCAGAAGCACTGAATTTAGACCATCAGAAGCTGTTGCAGCAAAGCTGAAAGACTACAAAGCGCCAGAATGGGTCACTAACGCCAATGGTAAAGCTGTAATTGCCCAGATTCAACTTGGCGAATTAGCAAGCAAAACGCGCGCAAATACGGAGCTATCAGAACCATCTCAAGTTCGTGCTGAAAGAGTTGCCAGAGAAAAGACAGCTGCCGGCAGCGCAGAGAAAGAATTACTTGCAGCTAGACAAAGAGACGTCTATCACCCAGAAATACCGCCGCCAAGCCCAGAAATGCTTGCTCGCATAAACGAACACATGCCTGAAATGAGCGGAAAAAGCATTGCTGAATTCGACACTCGCCTGAAAGCTCTGCAAGAATCTTGGACAGATGATCACAACCGCGATTTGCGCCGGCTGCGCCTTCTCGAACCAGAATATTACAACGCCAAATACAAATACGACGACGTGGTGCTTGCCACCAAATCCAGTGACGCATTCACAAATCAACTTCTTACAGGAATGAGAGCAGACCCCTCGTACAAGAAGATGACTTTCACTGAAAAAGCGGAGTATATGAGAACCAGAGAGGCAGCTATGATCGCCGAACTGGAGAAAAACCCAGCTCATCCTCTCGGTAAAGCCAAACAAGAATATGATGCACTAAACCACGAATACGAAACCCTAAACAACAACCTTGCTACAACACTGAATGCCCGCAAAGCCGAGCTCCAAAAGGAGCTTGATTTCATGCATGAAAAACACGGTTGGCCAAAAGTACAACTAAAAAGCAGAGAAAACCTCGAAGGTTCGGCTGGAGCGTATAATTTCGGCGCCGGCGAACTCTACCTACCCACGCAAAGCATACTAGCTGCACACGGAGCCACAGCACATAGAACTGTTTTTCACGAGCTAATTCACGCTGCTCAAGATCGATCACTGGCCGAATACTCTCTGCACAAAGCAGGCGGAGACCAGGCTAAGGCGACCGAAATCTACAAAGACCTGACGGGTAGAACGGCGCAAAGCACTTTGATTGCCGAAGCAGCAAAAAATCCACAGACAAAAAACTGGACGGCAGCAGCCGAAGCACGGGTTAAAGAGCTAGCAAAAGACCTGAAAGAAAACCCATCCAACTTAGCCGAACGTTCATCAGAGCTGTTCAAGAAAGCAACATTTATCGAAGGACGCTTGTACAGCCTAAATCGCGACAGCAACAAAGCAAGCCTGGAGCACCTTTTCGGACATCTAAGCTCAAAAGAACATGGTGAAAAAGTGAAAGCGGGGCTCTTTCCAGATGGAATGCCGCCTCAAGTTGAGCTTGCGCTGAAAGAGTGGAAATCGAGCCGAGAAAACGGCACAGAATTCAGACGAGACGAAGCGCTAGCCACAGTAAAAGCAGCACTAGAAGCCGAACTTGCCAAAGTAAACAAAGAGCACACGCAGCTCGCCAAAGACTATTTCAGCATAACAGAGCAAGAAGCCTGGGGAGCCGAGTCTCCGCTGCATTATGACAAGTTTAGCAAGCCCGGCGCTGCTCCTGCCACTCCCAGCGGTGTCACTCCATTTGAGGCAATTAAGGCAATCACTGCAGCCAGCGCCGTCAAAGGCGACTCGTTGCACCCAGACTCGCGCGGATGGGAAGCCACCCGCAGCATGTACGATAAGAAGCTGCAAGATGGAACCATGAACGCAGAGCAAGCGAAAAAATTGCTTGCCATGGCGCCGGAAGACCGCGGACAAATCGAGTTCATGCTCAAAAACGACAGGCTTTCAAAAGCAGCATTCGACGGACTCATGAAACTCGATGCCAGTCGCATCACCGAGGCACTCAGTGTGCCTCAGCGCACATTCAACAACGTCATTTTGCCTTCACTAGAGCGCGGCATTATAGATGGCACCCAACTAAACAAACTACTGTCGCAGCCAGACAGCCACCGCCGCGCCTCGCTGAGCTTCTTAGAAAAAGCTGTGGCTGACCCTCATCAATCACTAAGTCCCGAACTCGTAGCACGATTTTTAGACCTTCCACAATCAAGCCGCACAGAGCTGGCAAACTCGATGAACCCTCAGCCGAAGGGAGTCGCATCTCTTAGCACAGAAGACGCTGCGATGCTATTATCGACGCCTGTAAGAAAGTCGAGCGGCGTAGACATTAGCGACGCGCCGGCACTCGCAAAAGCTTTGCAAAATGGCGTAATAGACCGCCAAGGCATCAAAGATTTTAGCAACTTGGATGAGCCCACTCGCTCTGGTCTATCTATACTGCTATCTTCAAACATGCTAAGCGCCGAGCAAAGCAAATCAATCATGGAAAAGCTCGGCACAGGCGAAATGACTGGCGCGCAAGTTAAAGATCTTGGCACAGCACATCTACTCGGATGGCTGCCAGAGGGAACTTTGACAGACATACTTAAACAAGATTTGCCTTTGCGCAAAGCACTATTTGAGCGCCTCGCCATAGAAGCTCACAGCGGAAAGCGCGAAAGTTTTTCTGTAACAGACTTTATGCAGCGCATGAAACCGATAGAAGAATTGCGCAAGCAAGGCGTGATAAACGAGCCAACCATGCGCATCTTAGCCACTCCACACGGCAGCGACCTTTTAATTTCAGGCTTGCTTGCTAGCCAGAGCAAAAAAGCAGCTACAGAGCGAGTTGCCAAAGAAAACTTGCAACAACTAGTAAGTGATGCCAGACAGGGAAAAATCAGCCCAGAAACGCTGAGTTCTTACAAGACTGCAATTGAAAATGGCAGCCTTGATCGCAACACTGCCAAGTCAATGCTTGCTTTAAGCCCCGATACTCGACAAGGCGCAGAGAAATTTATGAATCTGGCGCCACAAGAATTTGCCAAGCTAGCCAGAGAAGGAAAGTTTGCTGAAATGGCTGAACGAGCGAGCAAACTAGAATATCCTGCTCATAGCATTTTTCCAGACATGTTTCCCGAAGGCGGTAAATTCGATTTCAAACAACCAGAAACAATAGGCAAGTCGAGCGATACAGTTCAAGAAATATCCAAGTTCACCAAAAAGCTTGATGAAGGAGACCTTGTCGGCGCGTTGAATCAAATAAATGCCATGACAAAATCAGCAGATTCACCCGACCCGACAAGTACAAATCCTGAGCTGCGTTGGGTAGAAAAACGAATCAAACTTTCTGAGTTGAATAATCCTGAAGCGCTCAACACTATGCTCTCTTCAATTCTTGCAAATGGAAAGGCAATGGCAGAACAGCCCGACGCCTACAATCCTAACGCAACAAACAAAGTAATCAAAGCCACAGACCCAATCATTCAACTTCCAGACAATAAAGAGTTTCGCCTGCGCGACTCAAGCACAATCAACGACAACGGAAAACAGCGAGCAACCACTCCCCAAGAAAAAGCTTTTATTGAGTCGATTCAAAAATCAGAAAGCGGCAAAGCACTCATCGGCAAAACCGCCATGGTCTTGATGGAAGAATGGGGACACAGCAAGCAAACAAGCAGTGGCGGTCTTTCACGCCTGACGTCTGAGTTTGAACACTCACCTGAATATCAAGAACTGAAAAAATACTGGGAAAAGAAAAGCAACAACCCAGATGCTTCAATTCGCGAAGCATTGCGCGAAATCGATATTGCTGCAAGCCTCAGAGAAGGCGGCTTGTCTACAAAAGCCGTGGAAAAAATTCTAGGCGACCAACATATGTCAGGCGAGCGTGAATTTTTCTACCGCTTTCTCAAACGCACAGATTCACCAACGGGCGAAAGATTGCCCGCAGATGCGAGCAGCAAAAAACCAGGCACAGCCAGAGAGTTGAATCCAGGCAACTTCGAAGCAATCTCAAATGGAAAGGCGACTATGGAATTTCCAAACGGGATGAAAGCCGAAATAAGCATGACTCCAGAAAACTTCAAGAAAGTAGAAGCCGCATACAACACCTACATGACTGAGTTAGCTGAAGCAAGCAAATTGTTTGGCATCGCAAAAGCTGCGAAAATGGGCGAACTGGCAAAACGCTTTGACACTGAATTCGCCCCAATTTTGCAAGAGGCAGGCGTTCGTGTTGGTGAATCATTCCAGCCAGCCATGCAACCAGTTTTTGACGTTCAGATGTCTAATCGCTACACCGTTCCCAAAGTGGGAGGACCAGCGCAAGGGCAACCAATTGATTTAACTACCCAACAAGGCATCCGTCGCTTCCTCGCCGAGCACCCCGATGGACAGCGCATTTATCGCGAATTGAGCAGTGTACGCAATAGTGGATTCAACGCCACCTATGACCCCAGCAACAAGAATGTTCGGCCACCCAACCCATCAGATAGAACAGCACTTACAGACCATCAAAGAAGCGCACTGGCTGTGGCAATTTTGAATGATACCAAAGGAACTTTCCGTGTGGCTTACAAAACACCGGAAGGCTCTGACGGAGCAATTCAAGCCAGAACGGAACTTACTGTGTTTAAGCATGGAGATGAAGGCATCAGCAACTCACGAGCAGCATTCAACAGAGCTGAAGAGTGGTCGCATTTGATGTTCACTCTAAACAATAACAAACCGATTTCGCAAGGCGGAAAAATAGTTGCAGAGCTGGAAGCAAAAGGCGAACTAAATGGACTGCAAAGCCCAGGTCCGATGCTAATTATCGAAAACGACTTTATGCAAACCTTGAAAGAACTAGGCATCAAGCCAGACCAGTCACTCTGGGAGGCTCAGGGTTATTATCGCCAAGAGGTTGATGCTTTAATTGAGGCGCAAAAAGCGAAAAAAGTGGCCGCAGGCAGCGGTGCTCACTAAAAGCATCTTCAACTGTGGAAATTGAGCAGACAAAAACAAAGAGGATGCAAGAACTGCATCCTCTTATTTCAATGTTAGTAATTTGATTTATGTTTCGCCAAGAGCAGGCTCGTCGCGATCGACTTTGTCTGCCGGCATGGGGTCTAAACCGAAGAACGAACGCCAGAAGTTGCCGGTGCCGCCGCTGTTTTGTGCGGCTTGAGCCTTACGCATGCTGGCGGCATTTGCACCAGATGAGCTGGCAGTGCTGCTTGACACGTTGTTATAAACTGGTTTTGGCGCTGTATGGGTAGAGCTTACTGGCTCTGGCTTGCGTGAAGTTTGCAACGCATAACCACAAGTATTGCAAATAGCCTTGGCGCTAGTAAGTCTAAATTTGCAACGAGGACATATTTGGTGTGACATAGCTCTTGAGATTCCCAGAAACGCGGAGTTGTAAAGGCGAACAGATACTACTTAATCTATTCCCAATTGTGCCACATTAATGTTAGCCTCATGTTAAGTCCAGAGCAAATCATGACAAGATTGATCCTTACTTTTGAAACAGTGTTTCAGGTTTTAGCGGCCGACAAGGCTCTAAGACCAAAAATAAAATGTCGTACTGTTCCAACACCAGCAGGCTTGTCAAGCTCGATATGCGGCATTTCGCTCGAATTAATGCAGCTCGAGCAAGAGAATGAAGCTCTTTGCTTGCTTGAACAAAACCAAATAAAAGCAGTTGCAGTTCATCACATGTAACTACACATTTCGTTCGGCGCATGATATCACCTGTAATACCATACTCTTCATGGCTTAGCTTTGAGCAGGTCAATGCACTCCTGAGGCATTTTGCTTAGTGGATATGGCTTATATTCATCGGTATCTGGAGACGGCTTCGATTTGAAAGGCGGGTCTTTTTCAGTCTTTCGCATCCAATCACTTAGTTCATCACCGCAGCCGTCGCCCTCAGGAGGCGGCTCTTGCTCAACACAGGGCTCACCCGGCGGACATTTCAGGCGTACATGAATGTGATCGTCATGTCCTTCCCATGGGCGCAAACGGCGCAGCCAAACAGTATCGGCCCCATTTGCAGCCTTGCAGTTGCAAAAGAACTTCTTTATTGCAGGGGTAACAAATATTCGGGCAACATTGTCATCTTGAGCCGCAGTGCGCACAAAATTGGCGTGACTGTTAGTCCATATCGAAAGGTCTAATTCGGCAGAATCAGCTTTCAATACCGACCCTGCCTCCATAGTCTCGCGAGCCTCAGCACTCAGTTTATGGTCGGGAGCAGCAGTTAACCAGAGATCTACATCAGTTCCTCTTTGATGACTGGCATGCCCACTAGGCATCGGGCCACCTCTGGGCATGTTCAAATCACCAACCAGAACACCAGTCCAGCCGAGTTTTGCAGCACGCTCTGAAAGCTTCGCCACATACTCAATCATGCTTGGGTGTCCCCAATAACGATTTCGGGAAACACGCATGACTTGCCAGTGCGCACCATCGAGCGGCAACTGTTTTGCACCGGAAATACAACCACAAGTTGCCGTCCCAATCGAACGCGCTGTCCCTTCGCTAGGCAACTTCATTTCAGCAAACAACTTACGCGCATCTGGCTCAGCGGCGCTAGCTTGAGTGCTTGAACCATTGGCCGAAGCCTCGGCAGCCTTAGTTTCGCCTTTTGCCTCAGTCTCTGCAATCGCGGCCGGTCCAAATGCAAGCAAGCAAAAGAAGCTCAGCAAAAAAGCTTCTGCCTTACCCAGCCTTGGAAATTTGTTCATTTAGCAGCTCGCATTGATTTACCTAACGCGACATGATGACTGAAATTCTGATTTCGTTCAATCCCAAACAGATGTCTAGATTAGCATTCATGCAATCAAGATTAGCAACGCTTTGCAGCAAACTCATAATCAACGCGTATGAATGCAGCTGCAAGTTAGCACTAGCTTTTTATAAATCAGTTTCGTGCTCTTACGAGAGATTCTCTAAGAGATCAGTATCTAGATCTATTAGGGTCAGGTATCAACACATTTCACCCCCACCCACCGAGTTACACGAAAGAAGCATCCAAATTGTACTTCAACAGCAGGTTCTAAAGACACAGTGTGTCTAAGTTGCGGCCACGACCGCATTTACCGAGCGCTTTCGAGCGCCTCAATTTTTCTTTTACGCAAAGGAACTGACATGAACGCGCACACAAGCGGAAAGGGCTTTTTCAAAGCTCATCCGGCAGGGCTTAGCACCCTGTTTTTCACTGAGATGTGGGAACGCTTTTCGTTCTACGGAATGAAAGCAATTCTGGTTTTGTTCATGCTGGCATCGGTCGAAGATGGCGGCTTGGGCATGGACAACGTCACCGCAGCAGTCATCTTCGGATACTACTGCAGCGCAGTTTACCTCATGGCCATGCCCGGCGGGCTAATTGGAGACCGCTTGCTCGGACCGTGGAATGCTGTCCTTGTGGGCGGCATCGTCATCGCCATCGGACACTTCGTCATGATTTTCCACGGCATCCATGCCTTCTATGCAGCACTCGTGCTGATTGTCCTGGGCACCGGATTGCTGAAGCCAAACATCACACGCCTCGTCGGTTCGCTTTACGGCACCGAGGACAAGCGCAGTGACAGCGGCTTTGCAATTTACTACATGGGCATCAATGTCGGTGCAGCGATGGCACCGCTGATTTGCGGCTTCCTGGCGCAAAGCCCATGGGTGCGGACAAGTCTTGCTGCACATGGATGGGACCCTAACCTCGGCTGGCACCTCGGATTTGCTGCGGCAGGGCTGGGCATGCTTGCTGGTGTGATTCAATTCGTCGCACATCGCAGCCGCTTCTCAAAAGCTGCGTTGAAGGCGGAAGAAAGCACGAGCAAGAGCGGAGCCGAGGACAACGAACTCAAGCGCATAGCTGTGATTGCTATCCTGTTTTTCTTCAGCGCCATGTTCTGGGCTGTTTACGAACAGGCTGGCTCTAGCCTCACAGTTTTCGCGAATGAGCACGTTCGCTGCGAAATCTTCGGATTCAGCTTCCCGTCTAGCTGGTTCCAGACATTGCAAGCTGCGTTTGTCCTGGTGCTGACACCGGTGTTTGCGAAAATCTGGCTGATGCTGGGTAATCGCAATCGTGAGCCGAGCAGCCCAATCAAGTTCAGTCTCGGTTTGCTCTGCCTTGGCATCGGCATCGCCTTCGCAGTTCCGGCGGTTCTTTTCGCAAGCCACGGACTGGTCAGCCCGGTCTGGTTTGTGCTCATCTTCCTGCCGGAAGTTGTCGGCGAAATGATGTTTTCGCCTGTCGGTTTGCGAACAGTCGACCAGCTTGCGCCGAAGCGCTTCGCTGGAGTAACCATCGGCATCTTCTTCCTGTCTGTAGCGCTGGGAAATTTCCTGGCAGGCCATCTGGCAAGCTACTACGACAACAAAGTGATGTCGCAAAATGCCCTGCTGTACGGAGCCATGGCAATCGCCTTGACTCTTGCCAGTGGGTTGCTTGCCTATCTCACTCCGAGTTTGCGCAAGCTGATGGGCAACGTTCGTTAAGCGTTGCCACCGTTTTTGGAGAGTTCCACAACCCAGGCCACAAGCCTCCTTTTACGAAAGAGAGAAAGACTATGACTACGACTGGAAACCTCGATTTCTTCGGCTGCGACTCGATGCGCCTGCACCGCAATGCCGGCCATGGACATTCCGCCTGCGCACTGGACAGCAGCGCGCCGCACGCTGACCGCGAAGAAGCCGAACGCTGGCTCGAACTGCAAGGTCACGTCGAATTCCCGCAGGCGGAATTGGGCGCCTCCGAGCAGGTCGAAGACGACAACGAAGATGCCGAAGAGCGCGACCGCTGGCTGAACATGCAAGGTCATGTCGAGATTCCCGAATTCGCACTCGTCGCTGATGAAGCGCCGGATGAAGATGCCGAGGAAGCTCAACGCATGATGGACATGCAAGGTTACGTCGCCATCTAATTGGCCGGCTTGCCACTCCGCTTGTCGCGATTATCCCGATGCTTTTCAAAGCAAAGGGATATCGCACAAGCCGGAGTGGCAAGCCATTTTTTTCGCTTTTTGCACTTTTTTTTGGCCTTTTTTCTTGTTCTTTTTGTCCTTTTTCTACCTTTTTGGAGATCTAGAACCTCTAGGGGCGACGCCATGGATACTGCTGGCGAACTCGAATGTTTAGCGAAGCCGGC
>CAZJLR010000035.1:0-50499 GCA_964546815.1 uncultured Candidatus Obscuribacterales bacterium
TGGTCGCCGTTACCGCCGCCACCATTGCCACCGTGTCCATGATCGTGGTCGCCGTGACCGCCGCCACCGTTACCACCATGTCCATGATCGTGGCCGCCGTTACCGCTTCCGCCGTTACCACCATGTCCATGATCGTGGTCGCCGTTTCCGCCACCACCGTTACCACCATGTCCATGATCGTGGTCGCCGATTCCGCCGCCACCATTACCACCGTGTCCATGATCGTGGTCGCCGTTTCCGCCGCCACCATTACCACCGTGTCCATGATCGTGGTCGCCGTTTCCGCTTCCACCGTTACCACCGTGTCCATGATCGTGGTCGCCGATACCGCCACCGCCATTGCCACCGTGTCCACCGGAACCGTTGTCGCAATTCCCTACATTATGATGGCCGCTAATGCCACCGCCTTGTCCGTTGTGGCCGTCATTGCCTTGTCCATTATGGGTTTGTCCGCCTGACCCTTGCCCACCATGATTGTGATCGCCAACTCCTGTGCCGCCATGATCAAAGCTGTGTCCGCCGGAATTTGAATTTCCGCTGCCACCATGTGAGTCACCGCCTGAGCCATAACCACCCGAGCCACCGCTGTGTGTGCCACCGGTCGAGCCGTAGCCTCCGGTGCCTGGAGTGCCAGAGCCGCCACCATTATGTGTGCCGCCGCTGGGTACGTTGGGTTTGCAGGCGCCAAAGCCTGGTCCGAATGACTGCCCGGGCGCAAGCGCAATCAGCAATCCTTCATCTCTCGAATGATTGCGATGTCCGCCGAAATCGGTGCTAACATGACCGCCGCCGGCATTGCCACCAACACCGGGTGTGATGAACTCAATTTTGCAACTGTTTTGGCTGACACCTTTTTCGTTAACGAACACGTATCCTTTTAGATATGCTTTGAAGGAATCGTCGCGGTCATCTTTCTTTGATCCGTGGGAAGAGTTGCCATTTCCGCCGTTTGAATCTGAATGATCATTGGTTATGCAAATGGACCCTTTAGAGTCGCCATCTGAATGAGAACCAGAATACGAAACTATGCCGCCCGATGATTCCTTCGAAGAGCCGGAGGAGCCAGATGAAACGCCGATTGAGTCAGACGGGCTGTTTAAGCACAGGCTGGTTGTTTGAACTCCACCTGATTTTGAGCCAGAACCGCCGCTTTGAATGCTGCTCAAATTGATGCTTGCGAGGCTGAGTGCTGACGAAATACTTTGAACACTGCTTGTGTTCACGTTCTGCCCGGCGTTTATTGAGGTCTTGGTTTGGACCAGGTCATTGAAAGTCTGTTGGAAGAGGCTCGATGACTTACCGGAATGGGAACCGGAATCAGAATTTGGAACGATGAGAGTGAGTGCATGCAGCGGCGTAGACTGCGGAACTTGTGCGGTTACGCTGTGTGAATTGCCGTTTGAGCCCCCATTTCCATTGAACTGATGTTGTCTGCCACCAGCACCAAAATTGTTGCCAAAAACATTGTTGCCGAATCCCAGTTGCACATTGTGTGAATTGTGACCGCCGTTATTGCCGCCAGTGTTAGCAAGTCCAGCACCGAATGACGAGACGCCTAAATTCCCAAACGAATGACCTGAATGTGTGCCCGCTGTCCCAAGGTTGTGTGTAATACTCGGGGCACTCTGGTTGCCCATGCCAAGGTTTGTGAGCAGCTGGTTAGCATTATTGTTATGCGACCCATTATTGCCGCCATTATGTCCGCCACCACCAGTAATACCAGTGTTGGCAAACAGGCTAACACCTAAATTGGCTATTTGATTGTTACCATTGTGCGTTGTGACGTTGCCACCATTGTGTCCACCCCCGGCATTTCCTTGATTATTGAAAATGCCGCCGCCGAGATTTGTCAAAACTTGATTGTTATTGTGACCACCGTTGTGCCCAGCCCCGGTTAGATTGTTGCCGACAACGCCAACGCCAAGGTTTGATAGAACCTGATTGTTGTTATGAGCGGTGTTGGTGATGCCATTGTGTCCACCACCGGCAAGACCAGCGTTGCCAATTGCGCCAACGCCGAGGTTTGATAGAACCTGATTGTTGTTATGAGTGCTGTTGGCGAAACCATTGTGTCCACCGCCAGTAACACCACCGAAGCCGCCAGTCAAGCTAACAATATTGCTTGTATTGGAATGCTGCGTACCAGGAATGCTGTTTCCGCCAATTGCTCCGCCACCAGTGAGACCAGCGATAGCTCCACCAAGTGCCGCATGAGTCGCTGCGCCGATGCCACCACCTGCATTGAGACCAGGAATGCTTCCACTGAGAGATGAATGAGCTCCGGCGCCAGCAATATTCCCCAAATTGCTGATGTTGGGAATGACGTTAACATTGTTTTGGTTGTGCGTTGTCGGTAGGCTTGTGCCGCCAGTGAGCAAGCTGCCGAGATTTTGTGTGTTTGCCGGAAGTCCCAAATTGGCAGTCGAATGATTTGGGGTAAAATTCAGATTGTTGTTATTGAGATTGAAATTGTTGGTGTTAGCAAAATTGGTGTGTGTGTTCCCGATCAGGTTCTGCACTACAGGCGCAACTGGTGCCACAGGATTGTGAGGAACAATTGGTATTGGTGTGACCAAACTTGCGATATTCTGATTGCTTTGACCAGTAATACCATTGGTGATATTACCGATAGTGTTTGATATGTTTCCAATATTGTTTGTGTTGTGACCCAACTGATGGTTGTTAGCGCCGCCAACATTGTGGTTGTTTATAAAATTGCCGGCTCCGGAATGCCCGCCATTGTTGGGTTGACCTCCACCATCTGCAAGCGCAGAAGGAACGAAGCTAATCAGATATGACATCGAAAGAAAAATATGCTGAGCTAGCTTGATTCTGTTAATTCGTTTTGGTTCCATCAATTTTGAGCCACCGGCAAGGGAGATTTGCATATTATGATGAACAAAAAAGCGAAATAGACATATGGGGAATCTCCCACAGGTCTAATTTCTCTTAATAAAATCCCTCAGAGGCTAGCCCTGTTTTGCTTTGTGACAATTGATGACTGAAAGAATCTGCTTCGTTTATAACGCAGCAAATGATGCTAATGCACTTACAGAGTACGTTTCACCGCACAATGTTCAATTAGACAGGCTAATTCTCGAGCAATATCGGTCGCCAAAAATATCTAGAAACGTCCATTTGGACATAGCTTTAGGCTTTTCTCAGAAACGCTTGCCCGGCATAACTTTGGCGCTTTTGTATCTTGACGTGAAGTGTTGGCGCAGCTCTCCTAACCCTTACCAGCCAATGATGTAGACAAAATCTAAAGTCATCAAAATCTCTGCCACCCGCAAAATGCTCTCACCGAAACTTCGCACTATCTCGAATTCTCAGCCATTTATTGGGTACAAATTGAACTATGGCAGGATATCCATGGATGAATTTCCACAGCCAGGTGAATTGTTCAGCCAGCGCTACAAGCTGCTGGAACAGTTAGGTGCGGGCGGAATTGGTGTCGTTTACAAAGCGATTCAGTTGGATTGCAATCGCCGAATTGCAATCAAGATTCTTCGAGCTGAGATAGACAGCGACGATGATTTGAAAGCACGATATTTGCGCGAAGCTCGAGCTCTGGCGCAGCTTAATCACACAGGTATTGTGACTGTTTATCACATAGGCGTGTCAGACACTGGATTTGCCTATATTGCCATGGAGCTTGTCGATGGTATTAGCCTCAACAAACTGTTGCAACAAGAAGAGTCGCTGGGCACCCTGCGTGCAATAAGAATGACGCGTCAAATAGCTGATGCGCTTTCTTTTGTTCATGAATCTGGCATCGTGCATCGAGACCTAAAACCAGAAAATATCATCGTCGTTGACTTGCCAGAACCAGACACTATCAAATTGATAGACTTCGGTCTGGCGAGACACGAATTAGAACAAAGACTAACCAGAACTGGCACGCTAATTGGTAGCGCCAGCTACATGAGCCCAGAACAATGTCAGGGCAAAACTGCGGACAAAAGAGCCGACATTTATTCACTCACAGTTTGCCTCTATGAAATGATGACTGGTCAGAAGCCTTTTAGTGCAGACAACTCAGTCGGCCTTATGTACAAGCACATTAACGATGAATTTCCGCCTATAAAAAAATCGCAAGTAGATAGATTTGACGAGAAGATAAACAACGTAATTGCAAAAGGGCTAGCAAAACAGCCTGAGCAGCGCTATCAAACGATGCAAGAACTTATTGCAGATCTCGATTTACTCGCAGAAACTTTGGAAGCTGTGAAAGAAACTTCAAGCAAGAACAAGGGAAAGCCCGTTGGGGAAAAGAGCGAAAAACGCAGGAACGATCAACTCCGAAATCTATTACTTTGCGTTCTTGTACTATTTGGATCTATCGGCCTGTCCACTATGTATTTGAAACAAAAAACGAAGATGGCTGAAGTTAGCATTATGCAAAACACGACAGCGAGCCGATTAGAGAAAAATATTTTTGAACTGAAGCAACACATTGCACGATCGAAGCGTAATCCAAAAACATTTTCTGATCGTGAGCACACAAAAAGATATGTCGATGACATTATGGCCGTTGGATTGCTGCAACTCAACTCAACAAAGCTGCGAGACATAAAGGATTCGCAAAACACCTTTGCTGATGCATGTGCAGTTTTCGATAAGTACCCTCAATACTGCTTGTTTAATAGAAGGGCTGCCTGTATTGCGTTAATCGCTCGTTCTGAGTGGAAGCTTGGCGAGTTTAAGAAGGCCGAAGATGATTTTGAGAGAGCGCTTTCAGTGGTAACCGATGTTGATTTGCCTGTTCCCTACAAACAAGAGATTTTGCTGGAAAGAATGAATTGCAAAATTGATAACTACGATCTCAAGGCAATATTGAAAGACATGGAAATCGTCGATGACAGCACAGAAAAGATAAATCTGGACAACATAGACTCAGTGGATTTAGTCTCAATTGAAACTGAATTGCTCGACGATTTCGCAAACACAAGAGGCGATTTGCTGCACAAACTTGAATATAGATTGAAAATGCAAAAGCCGCAGACGCAGGAAGATGCATCTAACCTTCTCGAAATTTATATCCATATTTGCCACGTGTATGTGAAGCTGCATATGAGTAATGAAATCAGTCAGGCGGTGGAAAATCTTTATGACCTTGTACCGTTGGTCAAGGACGAAGCCATCAAGAAGGAGGCTCTACGCTTGATTGCATCATACGGGCAGAGACCTTAAAAACTGGCACGATCCATTTCGATTCTAGAAAGTTCGCTATCTATCCTTACTAATTGATCTTCAGCATAATCTCAATACACAGGGGTGAGTTTTTGGTATCATTACCCAGAGTAATTTGAGTAGAGGTTGCCGTGTTAGAACCGAAGCGAATTTCAGGAGTCATTCTTACAATCCTTGCACTGCTAAGTTCTGGCACAGTCGTGCTCGCCAAGCCAGATGCGGATCTTCATAAGCAATACAACAACTTGATCGGCAAGCAAGATTACAAAGGAGCGATAGAAATCTTGGCCAAAGCAATCGCACTCAATCCTAAAGATGCTGCGATTTTCGACAGACGGGCAGAGTGCTACAACTGGCTAAAGTTGTATGACAAGGCGGTTGCAGATTGCGATACTGCACTTGGTATAAATCGCGCTGATTTTATCGCTTATGGCAATCGAGCGAATGCCTATTCGCATCTCGGAAAAATTGATCAAGCTATCGCTGATTACACCAAGCAAGCAGAATTACAGTCGACAAATCCCCAACCTTACGCCGCTCGGGCCTACGTGTATAAAAATGCCGGAAAGCGCCAAGCTGCGATTGATGATTTCACCAAAGCGATTGCGGTTTATACAGCACATCCACCAGCTCAAACGGACGAGCTGGGGCGACTCAATGGGCTAATGATGCTAGCCGGGGCGTTTAACAGTCGAGGCGCACTCTATTGTGATTCAAAAGAATTTGACAAAGCCGTTGATGATTACACCCAAGCCATCCGCTACTGCGACTCCCTAAATTCGGCAACCACGTTCAAAACGATGAGCGCTGTCGGGTTTTCGCTATCTCCGAGCCCGTACGCCGGTCGGTCTGCCGCCTACGAAAAACTAGGAAAGCATGAACTGGCTGAAGCGGACAAGAAGAAGGCCGAAGAGCCAAAGAAAACTGATTCAAAGAAATCAAAGTAGCTATTAGTGCAACTGTTCTAACCTTCAAAACTTAGGATGTTCAAAACTCCTAACTTTTGACAATACATCACGTCGCCGTTATTACGGTTGCAACTGTCGACCTTTCGTCAGTTGCAACCGTGAGGTAGTTGACATGAGTTATGGTCCACCAGTTGAGCTGTCAACCTTATGACAGTACCAATTTAATACATAAAGAACGGAGCACCAGTTCTCCATTCGTATGCTCTTAAGCTCGACATGTGAACATGTGCAACCGTTATCAATATAACAATGGTAAATGTGTTATTTACAGCGTGTCGTATTGTCGGCGTTAACACATGTCGTATTGTCGACACGTGTGCCTGCTGACACTTTGTTCCGGTCCTGAAATGTCGGGAAACGGCTCGTTGGATTAGTTTTTAACTCTAGCAATCATGCAAGCGGTAGCGATTGCATTTGTAAAGTCTATGCTTCTGGGCTGTTCTACTGATGTTGACTATCCGAAAGTTTCGGAAGTACCAGCAGTCGTATTGTCGAATGTTCGAGTGTCAAAACTTCATGCCCCCCGTTCCGTTCTCCATAACGAGAATGAGAAGCCAGAACAAAGCGATCTTTATAAGTAAACTAGATCCCGTCATATAGAAAGATTATTGCAAGTTTTTGTATACGCTATAAAACATCTTGGATTCTTTATCCGAAAACCTATAGATCCGCTATCCACGATGCTTAAGAAAGGATAAGTATGCGCTGTATCGACGCTATCAGTTGGCATAATCCAATAGTGTCGCTCTCTAAGATTGATCCAATCATCTTGCTTGCGATAGGCGTAACGAATCAAAAGCTACGCGAGTACTCACGCTTGAAAGAGAATTAGATGAACACAATAGCTCCAAAAAAATCAAATACAAATGAGCGAATCACCGTTGCGACTCCACAATCGCACCCTGATCGTTTGGCAACAATCGCTAAACTTTTCGGTATAGATGCTGCAGCACCGAAAACCGCGCGTGTACTCGAAATCGGTTGTGCCAATGCAGTCAACCTGATTCCAGCTGCCAGCACACTACCAGGCGCCACTTTCGTGGGCATCGATCAATCAGACAAACAGATCGAACAAGGTAAGGCAGCAGCTAAATCATTGGGATTGAAAAACCTTGAATTGCATGTTGTAGACAACTTCCAAGTAGACAAAACCTTGGGCGAATTCGACTACATCATCGCTAATGGTCTCTTCTCATGGGTATCGAAAGATGTTCAAGAGAAAATCTTCCAAATCTGCAGAGACCACCTCAAGCCAAACGGCATAGCTTTCATCAGCTACAACACATTCCCAGGCTGGCACTTCCGCGGCATGATCCGCGACATGATGCTCTATCATGCAGGACATCTTGAGCCAGCTTCTTTGCGCGCTACACAAGCCCGCGCTCTCATAGACTTCCTTGCTCAATCAGTTCCAGTTCAAGACAACGCATACGGAATTATGTTGCGTAACGAATTGGCATTCTTGAGCTCACAGCCAGATTCTTACTTGTTGCAAGATCTCATGGCTGATTCAAACGAGCCATTCTACCTTCACCAATTTGTTGACCGCGCAAACAACAACGGTCTTCAATACCTCGGCGAAGCTGAGTTCAGCTCAATGCTCACCAGCAACTTCCCACCATCAGTTGATGAAACTCTCCGCCGCATTTCTAACGAAATCGTCAGAACAGAACAATACATGGACTTCGTACGTAACCGTACATTCCGTCAAACATTGCTCTGCAAGGCAGATCGCGTAATCAACAGAAACGTTGTATATCAAGCAATCACACAGTTCTTGATTGCTTCACCACTGAAGCCACAAAACGAAAAAGTCGATGTGAAGTCCAGCCAGCCTGAAACATTCACATTGCCAAACGGCATCAACATCCAAACACCACATCCTCTAATCAAGGCTGCTTTCCTTCACCTCTCAGAAATCTGGCCACAATCGGTTAGCTTCGACGAATTGTTGAACAAAGCAAGCGAAAAATTGGGCGATGGTGTTGTAACCGATCCTCAAATTCTCGACGAAAGAAAACAGCTTCTTGGCAATGACCTTCTCACAGCATACGCTGCAAACACAGTTGTATTCCGTACAGAAGAAGCTCCATTCGTCACGCATGTTTCCGATCGTCCGAAAGCAAGCGAATTGGTAAGACTTCAAGCTCCAGTGCAAGATTTCATCACCAACCAATTGCACGAAACAATCGCAGTTGATGCTTTCTCTAAGAACCTGCTCGTTCTCCTCAATGGCAAGCGCGACAAAATCCAAATCTTGGATGAATTGGTTGAGCTCGTTAGAAAGGGTCAACTAGTTGTTCAAAGAGATGGCAAGAACATCGCTGATCAAGCAGTTCTTCGTCAAACAATCGAAGCATTCATGCAAGAGTGCTTGAACAACATGTCCAAAGCCGCTGTTCTAGTTGGCTAATTAAGGACAAAAGTCCAATATTCAAAAGCCCCGTAGACCCAAAGTCTGCGGGGCTTTTATAATTAGCAGACTCGCCCGAGGTATTTAATTGAATCTTCTTGCAGTTGATGTCGGCAACAGTGAAATCAAGCGCGCCATCATATCAGGTGGCAAGATTGAAAATATTCAGCGCGATGCCACGGCCGAAATTGGCAGGGTAGCCAAAGAAATTGCGGCGCAAGAAATGCCGGTGGCACTGTCATCGGTTAGATCTCAAGCTAACTACCAGATCAACGCAGCCCTGGCTGAAAAGGGGCGAAAGCTCTGCCTCTTGATCGATTCTTCAATCCAAAATCCAGTTAGAGGATTTTATGATGGCATGGGTGCCGATCGCATTGCCGACATTTGCGCCGCCTGGGCTGAGTACGGTGGAAAACGACCGGTCGCTGTCATTGGACTGGGCACAGCTACTACAATTACTGCCGCCAATCGTGATGGTGTTTTCAGCGGTGGTTTCATCACACTCGGGCTTGGAGCGATTTGCTCGGCTTTGACAGACGCATTGCCTGAATTGCCTGCGATAGACCCACGACAAGCAAAATCACTAGAGCCGGGCACAGATGTTTATTCGTCAATTTGCAGAGGAACTGTTTCTGCCCATATTGGCATTGTAGAAGAATGGATAAGAGTGTTCAAAAACAAGATGGGCGATGACACCGCTGTAATTGCAACAGGCGGATGGAGCGAACTCATCGGCTCGCAATGCAAACTGGTAGACAAGATTGACACGGCGCTAACTCTGCGTGGCATTTACACTCTTGCAATGGCAAGTGCAGTAGCTCCTTGAGCCTTCCATCAATAAATATCGAGCTAATTTGAGCCATTGTTGTCGAGTTTTCTTGCTGTTTCTACCATATAAGGAAGAGCAAAATTAACTAGCCCCTGCGCGTCTAAAGCATAACTCTTGGCTCTACCGATGGTGCCAGCAGCAACCCCTGATTTTTCAATGAATGCGCTAACGATTTCAGCGAAGTAGTTATCGCGCCACTCACATATGCCCGTTGAGCTGTTGAACTCTTCCACATCTAGCCATTGCCTCTGACCATTATGAGATAGGGGCACCTTGATGTTTACGATTCTCTTGTTGCTGATTGGTGCGATACCTTCGGCGTAATGCAGTAGTGTCACAGAATCAAGATCAGAACCAATCAATAGTACCTTTCCGCCCGCCTCACACAATCGCTCTAGCGGAGTCCCCTTGCCAAAGCCGTAATCCATGGGGTGAGGGGAAAGCAGCCAATCGGCTTTCGAGCCCATCGCCGCCATTCGGCAACTTACATGTTGGCTGCAAATTGCACCGCGCGTAGTTCTAAAAAATTCGGCAAAGGCACCAAAATCTCTGCTTGCTCGTGCTTTGTCAAATTCAAACGCGGGGCAGTGCTCAAGTATGGTGGACTCCTCTTCCTGGGTAAAAACTCCGCGCCCAACATCATCAAAAGGCAATTGGCATCCAACATATGCCATTAAGGTTCCTTGTGATCCAACAGCCTCCTGCAATGCCGAAATTAAAACATCGGGTCCACCCACGATTTCACCAACCGCCCTCATGGAAGCGTGAATCATTACGATATCGCCTGCCGACAATCCAATCTCACGGCACTGCTTAAGTAACAGCTGTTTTGTAATCTCGGGAAGTACGTGGGTCATCTGGTCTGTTCCATAAACTGCATAGACTGAAAAGACTCTACTGGACTCTGTCGATAGTGCCAAGTATTACGCGCCGACTCGTGGCACCAATCTTTTTCTTCAACGATCTATTCTTTCTCCAAAGAGGAAATCGCTCAGGGTCTCATAATGTATATTATGTTTCATTGACCAATTTCGTGACCGTAAACGCTTGCCTGACAATACATTGTGGCTCTCGATTTATTTTCGCAATTTGAGCGATTTTCAACAATTTGGTTGATGATTGTCCCTGAATTTGAAAATCGGCAAACTAAACTTGATAAACACAGACACTCAAAACAATGACTTAGCTCTCAGTTGTTTCGCTCTGCTTTTGTTGTACTTGACTCTTTTGATCTAAGCAAAGGCAAACCAGAGAGCAAGTAAATGCCGAGGGCTATAAGTGAAAGGCCCTTGATGCCAATTAAGACACACAGGTTTTCCAACAAACCGCCAAATGCCACTCCAAGAATATTTGCCGAAAGTGGTAATACGGCATTTGTTGTTCGCTTTAACAGAATTGAAAAAATGATGCCGCCGAAGAATACCGGCAGGCAGCAGATGAATGCAGAAATGCCATCGAGTAATAAAGGATGAAGGCTGCTCGATGAAGGTACGTGGAAATAGTAGTCGAATAGAAGTGAAACAACCAGGCAGGCATAAAAGGGCGCAACCTTGTCGATTTTCAACTTATCAACAGACCAATTTGCCAGGCAGGCAAGGAGCAATATCAAAGTGATAACAAGCGAGCTAACTATCCATGTAGAACCAAAGAGCAAAGATAATGCTGTGATTGATTTGGTTTCCATAAGCATGAATGCCATACCAAGGAAGAACATGGGCACCACTTCATTGACCACAAGCTTGCCTGAGATGCCCTTGAAGAGAACGGACAGAGGCAGGAAGGTTGCTGATGCCAGAACAAAGAAGTAGATGTAAATTGCAGACCTATTGAAATCAAGATACAAGAAAGGCCAATCATCGGTAGATGCTCTCGTACCGGTATATTCATCCGGGCTTGGCCAAATACGCAGATTGTCTGGCATCAGAACATTGTCTGGTAATGGTTTTACGCCGGGGCCAAAGAAGAAATAACAGCAGCCGGTGCTGTCATGCACCAAACACAGTGGCGGCTTGCCACAAGCCTCTGTAATGGTGGCATACAGTCTCTTTGTCGCCAACTCACCACCGCCAGTGGCAAATGCCAGCGAGACCACTCCGTCTGGATTCAAATGTCTCAGCGCCCCACGGAACGATTCTACGGTGTAGACAAAGTTGTCCAGTCGCAAGAAAGAACTAACCCTGAGGGTGACACCAGGGTCTAAAAACGCGAATTGAATCAGATCATACTTGCCTTCGTTAGACCTCAGAAAAGTGCGAGCGTCTTCAACATGCACAGACACTTTGTCATTTAAATAGGGACGGTCGGGGTGTTTCTTTCGACCGCACGAAGCGATAAAAGGATCAATCTCCACCGCATCGATATGTTTTGCGCCATGCTGCATCGCTGTCTGAACATCGTTGCCAGAGCCAGAACCTAAGACCAGAACGCTATCAAACTTATTGCCCATGACAAAAGGCAATTCAAGTCCATATCGATAATCACGCTGCAACTGGGTCAAGTTTTTGCAAACATCGGCAATTGCCTGATATGAAGGCACCGCCAAAATGTGTGTGCCACCATGAAAATACTCACCATTAGTGCTGAGGACATAATTGCCCTTTACCGGCATGCAATTATCAGTCTTAATGTCAGGCTCGATTTGAATATAACCGTAGGGCGTCCAGGTTCCATCGGCATAACTGAACCATGCGCCAATAGAGAGAATTGCACCAATGGCTATCACATACTTCTTATCGGAAAGCAAATATGCAAGCACAGTTGCGATTGCAATCCACGCAAATGGTGGCAAACAAAACAGAGAAATAAGCCCGAATATGACGACGCCGGCAAGGCTACCTAAGAGGTTTATCGAGTAGGCTTTTAGAGGCGGTAATGGATTGAATTCAGCACCCAAAACTCTGCCCAGATTTATGAAAACAGTCGATAGATTTGCAACGATAAAACCGAGCAGCAAGAGAGAGCCGAGAATCTCAGGCGTTGTCTTAAAAGTAAGGTGCCCAAAGTGCAAAGGGCGAGCCAAAAGGATGCAAGCCAGAGTGCTTACAACTGCTACTGCTTGAACCAGAGGCGAGATTAGTGCTTGTTTGTAAGTGGACAAGCCCACAGAAACACCAATGAAAATGACCATCAGTGTGAGGTTTGGAAAAATCCTCAAAGAGAGTATCTCTACGGCAAACCAACGAATGCACATAACTTCGGCAAAGAGAATGAGAAGGCTAACTACAAAGAGTCTCAATGGATTGTTTTTCATTGATAGCCTTATTTCAGTGCGTCGAGCACGACTTTCTCGATCCAGCCTCGTTTGCAAAGGAGTTCGTCAAGTGGTGCCATCGACGTGCGTTGATCAATCAACGCAATCTTCACCATGTCCAGGTTGATTGTTTGCAGTGCAAGCAGTCGCTTAACTATGGGCTCAAGTGGTCGCATCGGCGCGCCATAAAGCTTTTGCCCCATGAGCATGCCTTCCAGCTCTGTTTGCGAAATCAGGCGTCTGTCCTGCAAAATTTGACCTAGAGGTAAGTCAACGTCTATTTGCTTACTTACCGCATCCATCAAGTCTTGATATGAGATGATGCCGGCCGCAACGCAAACGTGCCCCAGGAAAGGCTTTAGTTGGTCTGGCGAATATGGTTCGGCAGCGTCTTTGAACTCGATGCTATGCCCAGCTCTAAAAGTATCGTCTTTAAGTGCAGTATGAGCTTCCCTAACCCTTGCGAGAATTGATGACGCCTGTTCAAGCGCCTTTTGATTGCCCATAAAGTTTGACGGCTTCAGGCTTTCAGAAAGTCGTTCAAAAGCCTGATCAACCTCAGCGGGGGTAGCTGTGGTTGGAAGTCCTAAGAGTAAAAAATAGTTGGTTTTTGGCATGTCTAAAGTCAAAGCATACCGCACAGCAAGGCTCTTCGTTTCCTTGCCCAAGTTCATAATTAACAATGATCGTGCGCCCAAATTGTCGTATTGTCGACAATTAAACTGTCCGCTAGCGTAATGACACTTAAAGGATGTAAGCTTGGCATTCTATATAAACAAGAACGGACCAATGTGTTCCAAAGTAATTTCGAATTCGTTCGATTTCACTCCTAAAAAGGTCTCTCGCTGAGTGCGGCTTTTGGGGACAATTCGGGGACATTCTGGAAACAAGTTGGATACATCTGCTCGCTAATCTTAGTTTTGTTGAGCGGGGCACACAAAACAGGGCGAGGAAATCACAATGTACACTTTCGAAACAAGCGCAAGAAACAACTCACTTTCAAACATGAATCACAAAATGGCCGACACATTCTCACGCGGAGAACAATGCGATCGCCGTAAGAAAGCAGCTCCTATCGCCATCTGGGAACGCCGCAGTGCAGATTGGTTCAAAAATCTCGACTTCCCAATGTGCCCAGAAATGGCTACTGCACCAGCTGTTGTAAGACCATAATCAGGCTGGTTCAAATGCGTAACCAACACCATGAACTGTTCGAATTAAAGATGTTGAGCCAGGCGTGTCAATTTGCGTGCGTATGCGATTTATATGCTTTCGCACCACATCTGGAGATGCGTCAGTATCACTAGACCATATTCGTTCAATCAAAATTTCGGCACTAAAAACCTTCTTTGGATGAGACATCAGCAAATCGAGAATGGCGAAATCCTTGGGCATTAGCCGCAACGCAACACCATTTTTAGTAACTTGCCGAGCTTCTCTTTCGAGCACAATATCACCAATCTTCAACATATCAGACGGAGCACTTGCCGCACGCCGCAACAATGCTCTTACTCGCGCGGACACCTCACGCATTTCGAATGGCTTAGTCAAATAGTCGTCTGCGCCAGCATCCAAGCCCTGCTCTTTATCATCGATGGTGCGCATTCCTGTAAGCATCAACACTGGTGTAACACCACCCAGCCCACGAAAAGCCTTCAACACCTCGATGCCACTCATCTTCGGCATTTGCCAATCGAGTATGACAACATCATATTCATACGTGCGCAAATGAGCCAACCCGTCAGCACCGTCATTGCACCTGTCGACAATATGCTTTTCCATTTCGAGCCATTTGCAAATGTTGTCTGATAGCTCAATATTGTCATCTACCACGAGAATTTTGGCCATTCAGTTCCCTGTGCAGTTAAGGACGTAGAATTAGGTTTAGACCCAGATCACAAACGTATACAACACAATTAAAGCATATACAATGGGGCGGACCTAATCTGCAGTCATTCGCACCATATGCTGAGGCAGGGTTTGAATCGGTCGCGCACTCATCTTTCGCTTTTTCACAAAGCACTTCTTTTAGTAGCAGTGCCGCTTGTTTTTGAATTGTCCCTGCTGGTCGCTATTGCCTACCTGTGGAATTACACCGAGCAGGAAGCGCATATTGCCGCCCGTTCAAAGGCTGTAATCGAAGAAACAGACAAAACGAAGCAAGACTTCTTTGATGCAAGTGTGGCTCTGGTTGCATTCAATGTGAAGTCTATCGATCTTTTCCAGCAACGCCTGGACACTCTAATTGCACGATTGCCAAAAGACGTGGCAGACCTAAAAGCGCATTTGAGTTACAACAGGTCCTATATGGGCGCACTAGACCTGGTCTCCGAAGATAGTGATGCCGCCCTACCTCTTATTCACACATACGAACAGCGAATTAAAGATGGCGGCGGGCTGCAAATATCGGAAGGTTTGGCGCTACAAAAGAAGTTAGACCGAATTATTCGCAGGCTAAATTCAATTATTGAGAAGGAAAAGGAAAAACAAAAGCGAAACCCACACAGTGGCGAATCGTCAAAACAACTGCTTATAGCCTTGCTGGTCTTTGGTGTATCAACATTTTCTATCGCTCTTTTGATGGTAATTGTATTGCACAGAAGCACGGCAAAGCGCCTTAGCCGGCTGATGGAAAATAGTATGAAACTGGGACAGGGACAGGAATTGAGTCCTGTACTGGAAGGAAACGACGAAATTGCATTGATTGATGCCACCTTTCACGATGCGGCCAGAGCCTTAAATGAAGCCGCAAGAAGAGAACGAGCTGTTGTGGATAATGCTGTGGACGTCATCTGCTCTGTAAATGCTGAAGCAAGATTTAGCAAGGTAAGTCAGGCTTCTGAGAAGCTCTGGGGGCGAAATCCCGAGTCTCTCATAGGCCGCCCCTGGACTGATGTGATTTATAAAGACGACATCGAGCGCTCGCTTAAGTGGTTTGAAAAGCTGAAAACAGCAGAGAAAGCTCATGAACAATCGGCAGAACTGGAAAATCGAGTGCTCCGGAAAAACGGCACTCTGGTGCATATGCTCTGGTCGTCACATTGGTCTTCTGCAGAGAATTCGCTCTTTTGTGTGGCTCACGATATCACTGACCGCATTGAACTTGAAAGATTAAAGAAGCAATTTGTTGAGATGATCAGCCACGACCTGCGGACTCCTTTAAACGCTGTAAACTCAACTCTGGAGCTGCTCAGGCGCAGTGCATGGGGCGAACTAACTCCTCAAGGTATGGACAAGGTCGAAGCTGCGGAAGAGAATCTTCGTCACTCGATTGATCTGATCAATAACCTTTTAGACCTCGACAAAATGGAGTCGGGGACAATGGATCTAAATCTAAAAGAAGTTGCCATAGCGCCCATCATCAAGCGTTGTGTTGACTCCGTTTCATCACTTGCAGAACAACGTTCAATTGAGATTTTTCTGCCAGAACGCAATGCTAACGTCATTGTGGATGAAAGAAGAATTTCTCAAGTCATAATAAATTTGCTTGGAAATGCATTGAAGTTCTCGCCGCAATCATCGGAGATAATAATCGATTTGCAAGATGTCGAAAACCTTGTAAAAGTGACGATTACAGACCAGGGCGGTGGCATTCCGGAGTCGCAGCAGAAGCTAATCTTCGAACGTTTTCACCAGGTTCCCGAGCAGGAACAAAAAGCGCAAGGCACTGGGTTGGGACTAGCAATTTGCAAAGCAATTGTAACCGCCCATGGTGGCACAATCGGCGTCGAAAGTGAATTAGGCAAAGGTAGCACTTTCTGGTTTTTGCTAAAACGGGCCACCTAGCCGTAGTTGCAAAGCGATAAGAGGCGAAAACATTGTCGACAATACGACAAGCTGTACAGTTGACGCTACGACAAGACGTCAGGACTCACCGTCGTATCTCTTAATGTCCGACTTTTACACATTCCTACGATGCGACGGCGGAACATTACTACAATCCGAACATGCAACGTGATTGAACTCCGAACATGCAACGTTACCAATGTTCGACCATTTAACCCGTCCCCAGCAGTTGGAAACTGAGCATCTTTGAATGTTAGCAAGAGCAGTTTGCGGTATCGTTTAGGCAATCTGACCGGAGAGAGCCATAGTGAGCCGCAAGCAAGCAGAATCAAATACTCTTGAACGAAATTATCCTTCAGGTCCAATTGAAGATCCGCTCACCCTTCCACCCGGCGAGCAGTTCTTGACCAAAGGCGTTTTGCTTCGGAACAGAAGAGCACTTGTGGCAGCTGCTGTTTTCTTCCTTGTGCTCGCATCACTTCTCAGTTTTTTCGTTAAACCAAAGGCTCCAAACGGCGAGTTAGTTAGCCCGGCGCAGGAATTGCCTGGCTTTGCAGCGCAGTATCCTGGTGGTGACGAACTATCCAAACGCGTTGCCAACTCATACAGTCTCGCTTTTGTGCTATTCGAGTCTCCCTACACAGCCACCAATGTGCAGTCGCTCGAGAACGTGAGAAGCTGGGCTCACAGTCGCTTCCAGTCTGCGCCAGATTTTCTGCACCCCGTAAGCATCAAATCAGAACAAGAACCTAATGATACCGTAGTTGGTGCGTTCGGCTACAACCTCTTTGCCAACGTAAGATATGCCCTTGAAGGCGCTGTTTCAAATGTTCTCAAAGATCGGATTGCCGAATTCCATTCGAGCTCTGCCTATCAAAGTTTTTCAAATTCATATTTCGAAGTTTACGGAAAAGACGCTGAGTCTGCCACCTTGTTAGCTCGCTACCAATCAGACAAAGCTAAATCGGCCGTTGATGTTATATTGTGGACAATTGCATGGGCAGCCACCCTGCTCACCACCATTCTCTACGTCACATTCTCGCCTCGCCTTCAAAGATTTGACCGCATAAGACAGTCATTGATCGGCACCTGGGGGCTGGTCGCGGTTGCTTACGGAAGCCTTGCCTGGATGCAAAATTCAATTCCAGCATTTGTAACTGCCCTGCTCGCAGCCGTTGCCGCTCTGTACTTCTTAAATCCATTCGTGCTAATTAGACGGAATGATTCCAGCCTGAAAGTGTTTTTCATTCAACTCAGTTCTCGATGGATCGCCCTTTCTGTTTGGGCTTCATATAGCTTGCTTGCAATGCTTGTTTTGACTTGGATTAGAGGCACTGTACCAGACAATACAGACCCGGTCTCGCTCTTATTCTCGGGCATCAGCGGCAACTTCTTGCATGATCCTGAGGAAGCGAAGCGCGCCGTTGCAAGAACTCTTGGAATAGTTTGGCTCACAGTTTCACTCTGGGCATTCCTGCAAAAAGACAAAGACGCCAGCGTAAGCGACCAACTCGAAGCAGAACTAAAGTCGCTTTAGAAATTGGTCACCGAGCTAGCCGCCTAAATGCGAATGATGGACTGCTATCCAGAACATCATTTGAAGACATATTGTTTTTTCAAATCACGAAGGTCTAATTCAATTTCGTGGAGTTTTCTTTGCTTGTCCTTCAATGTTTTGGTCAAATAATTGAGATCTGTAGAAGAGTCAGCTGAGTTTGAACGTAACTGTTCTCCAATTTTCCAATTGAGCTCGTCCTCGTCATGGCACAGCTTATCGTATTCTCGCATCAATCGATTGTGCTCTGTTTTTTCAGCTTGATAAAGAGCAGGATCGACCTGTGCTGATGCTGGCTGAGATGCGATTACTGAAGCAGATGCTGCAAGAACGAATGTATAACGCTTTATCTGTGCCTCGAAAACGGGCGCAAATGGCTGTGGTTCTTCTCCTCGAAGTCTGGCTGCCAGAGCCTCGATATAGCCGTGCCATCCAGCTGCAAATGCCACCATCAATTCCGGCGGCAGCTCACTGTGATCAAGGAGGAATAGAGTGCCTCCGTCAACAGATTTGAGCGTATAGCTGAGAATGGTTTCTCCTGCATGAGGAGAAGAAAAAACAAAAGTCAGCAGCTCGGGAGCCTGGCAGGCAATGATTTTGCCACCACTAACATTTTCACCCTTGCAATAACCATCTGGGTCATCACTTTCTCTGAAGCGCAATTCAATGTGTCCGCCAACACGCAGGTCCACCGACGCATCAGCAATCCAACCTGGAAGCAACTTTTCATCGGAGAGATGCTGCCAGACTTGCTCAATAGGTTGAGGAAAGATTCTCTCGAAGCGAATCGCGCGTGGACCAGTTAGATACCCCAAGTGTTTCTGCAACTGTTCGCTCATGAATTTTGCTCCGCTTTTCGCATGCCTTCGCATTATTCCTATTGAAAAATACTAGCTCAATTTAAGGGCATTATTCAGTTCAAGTAACTGTTAATTCTCCCCTACTTCAAAGCGTATGAACACCAGAACAGCGCTGGCGCCAACATTTCTGTATCTAATTGAAGGTACACTGGTGAGATTCTTCGGGTGCAATTGCGGTTAGGGCTGGTGAGATCTAGATGAGAACTCAAATAAGCAGCGTGAAAGACTATCTTTCAACATTGCCGGATGATCGACGGCAAACAATTGAGCAACTTCGAAAAGTGATCCTTGAGAATTTGGATAACGGATATGAAGAAGGAATACATTACGGAATAATCGGCTATTCGGTGCCTAAGGCTATGTGTCCTACCGGGTATAACGACAATCCTGACCAGCCTTTGATGATTGCTGCTGTGGCATCGCGAAAGGCATATTTATCTTTGTATTTAGGTGGAACCTTTTGCGGCTGCGGCGAAGGACCCAATGCTCCAGAACCTCCAAACATGACGTGGTTTAAGGAAAGATGGGCCAGATCAGGCAAGAAATTATCGATGGGCAAGGCTTGCATTCGATTTAAAAAAATCGATGACTTGGCACTCGATGTAATTGCAGAAGCAATAAGACGCTTGCCTGCAAGAGATTTGATTAATCACAACGACGAAGTCGTGAAGAGAAAACGGGAACTCACAGCTACAAAGGAAAAAGCAAAGAAGGTGAAAGGCTAGTCTAAAAGCTGTAGATGAATGTTATTCAGCTCGTGCTGTATCTTTCTAATTGCACTGTCCACATCGTCTTTTTTCTTTTGAAGACTATCGATTTTTGCCTGGAGTTCGACATCGGCCTTTTGCAACTCGTCGCAAGCGGCGAGTAACTGACGTTCTTTGTCTTGCAATCTGAAATGCTCGGGGTCTACTCTCGGTTTCTCTCGGTCGATGTTCAAAGCTGATTGGGCCACAGCAATCGGACTGGCTGCTAATGCCAATCCAAGCGAGATTATGAGCCACTGTACAATCTTATACACGGCTATTTTTTCTCGCTAAAATCCATATTCGTTGGCTCTCCCGCCAGGTGATCTTCTTTTTTCATGAGATCGGTCACCGGAACATCGTTGCCCACCACGCGAAACTCAAGGTCGTTTGCCCAAACTTTGCCGGTCTCGGACAACCAGACACCAAAAAGTATGGCTCTCGCCCCCTCAGGTACGTCCAAGACAACCGAATACTGTTTCCAATCGGTGTTTCCCTTTACCGGGCGATTTTCCATATTATCAAAGGCTAGTGGGTTCTTATCGTTCGCGTCTACTCGCATCCACAAGAGCGCGCCCTCTTTCACGTTTTCTGTTTTGAGCCAGCAGGAAAATTGAATGCGTTTGCCAACATATTTTTCGGCCGAGAATTTTTGCCTGATGGTTACCATGCCCTCGATTTTGGGCTCTTTCGAAGAGATGAATGCGCTTGGCTTGCCATTGTGAACGACACTTGGGTCAATCTTCACCTCGTATTTGTCGGAGGAATCACCCTTCACCACCCAGGGCGGAGGCACCTCATACGCAAAACAGGGGCTAGAAAACAGAGCCAACGAAACGGTGCTCAAGAGAACGGACGTCAAAGAGACTGGTCTGCGCATTTAGCCCTCGAATTTTAATATTCCGCTACTTAATATACCGGAAAACGTTGAAAAAAATCAGTGAATTTTTTTCGCCAAAACAATTCGAAAATCCAGAGTACACATTTGATTTGAACTCTTCGTCGCCGAGACCGATACGTTATGCAACTGCAAGAGGCGCTTGCAGAGGGGCAAACGAAGTCTGTGCTTTGAGCTGTTGCTATGCTGCGTTGCATCTGCGCTGTTAATTGCAATCATGCTATCGGGCGAAACATTTTGCGCAAGGGCAGTAAAAGAGAGCTTTATCTCGTGGTCACTTAAGCCGAGTACACTCAATTTCACTTCTTTCGTTGCTTCGGTAAATAGCTCGGCGACAATACCAGCTATGGAATATGGCAGTCTCTCCAGATCGGCATCGACGCTGAATTTGGCCACTTCAGCTGAGCTGTTTAGCTCGATTGAGTTAGACCTGAGCGCTTCTCCTATCTTCTCTACAAGCATATTGCCAGGCACGGCAGAGAAGTCACCTTTTAGCTCTCCAGCTTCTAATTTAGATAAATCGAGCAGGTCATTAACAAGTTCAAGAATTTGGTCTGACTCATTTTTGATTTGTGCAAGACAGGCACTTGCCTCTTCTGGTAAAGCACCAAGCTTGCCGGTTTCTAATATAATTGCCATTCCTTGAATGGTTGTAAGAGGAGTACGCAAATCATGAGTAACCAGGGCGAGAAATTCCTGTTTCATTCGGTCTAAATCTCGCCTTGCCGTTATGTCATATGCGACAGCAAAATAAAGCTGCTCTGTAGTTGACCATAGTACCGACCAAACCACGTCTAAAATGCGATCTTCAACCGCGATTTTCACCTCAATGACTGATGCCTGAGCATTTTCTTTACAGCTTTCAAGAAATTTTTCGAATGTCGCACGTTGCTCTGCAACCACCAGTGAAGGCAAGCTGTATTCTTGCAGACTTTCATAAGGAATGGAAAGTTTGCCTGCAGCAACCCGATTGAGAGATTCAAAATGCCCGTCAGGAGCAAGCGAACAAATTATGTTATTAGCGTTATCAAGGAAGCTGCTCTCAGTTGCCCGTGCCAGAGCGAGTCTTTCTGCGGTTTCGTGGAATGATTTGTCTAGATGAGCGATTTCGTCAGTACCAGTTAGTGGCTCATTCAGGGGCATACCCTGGGCTAGTCGTTGGCTGTTATCTGAAAGGACTAGCAAGCGCCTGACCACGTCACTGGAAAAGTAAATTGCTAACCATGCTGCAATACTGACATTTATTGTGAGGGCACCAAGCAACGCCGCAGTTTCATACTGTCTCAACTGTTTTAGCTTCGCCGGATAATCTTTGTCGCGGCGCTCACAGACATTTACTATTGACTGAATATGCCCGGTTAAGCCAGAAATCATAAGTACCATCATATTGGCGTACTGACGATTTTTTGCCTCGCTCAAAACACCATCCGACTCATGTAAATCTTGGCGCAATTTCCCCGTAAGTGGTATCAACGTGGTGCGCAAATATTCATACATCATGTGGAACTGCTGAGTAGCAGCCTCATCTCCCCTGACGCTGTCAGAGAGCTTTTTCAATCGTATGTTGATTTCGTCGATAACGTCCTGGCAGGCTTTTTCGCCATCACTCTTTCCACCTTCTGTTCTCAATGTAAGCAAGAGCTGGAAAAATGGTGGGGCTGTGCGCTGTGCGTTGCGAGTAACATTGCGATCGTACATTTGCCGATCGAAAGCCTCGTGGCTTTCGTGCATAAACCACATCATTGCAGCGACGAAGACAGCCTGAAATGCGATGGGAAGTCCTATCAACATCATTCCTTTTTGTTTAAAGGATAGCTTTTCCCAAGAATTACTACGTCTGGCAATTTTAACTGGTTTCGCTAACTGGTCTTGATTCTGCAAAGCTATGGATTGCTCGTTACCCTGCTTTAACTGAGCCGGCGACAACAGCGATTTGTTTATGGGTATCGTCAAGAAAAAGCGACTGCCCTTGCCTTCTTCACTCTCAACGCCGACTTGTCCACCATGTTTTTCAACAATTCGCTTACATACAACCAGACCAAGCCCCGTCCCCTTTCCGCGTTTGCCGTCCGCGCTGCTAACTTGTTTGAAGGCTTGGAAAAGAGAACCGATAAGGTCTTTGGGAATTCCTCGGCCCTGATCTATTACTGAAAGAACAATTTCATTTTCTTTCGATTTGCAGGCCGTCAATCGGACAAGGCCATTTTCTGGAGAAAATTTGATCGCGTTTGATACAAAATTAGTTAGAACCCTCACGATGCGATCGAAATCTACATCAAACGAAAGATCGTCTGAGCATTCCTGTATTACCTTGACCTTGCGCTTCTCGGCTGCGGCTTCGGTGTCACGAATGGTTTCGTCCAGAGCGTCCTTAACCTTGCAAGTTTTGATATTTAGATTTAACGAATTGCTTTTTATTGTTTCCAATTGCAGCAATTCATCAACCATCGTTACCATTCTAGCTAGTGTGCCGGTGGCTCCGGTTATCTTTTTGGTTGCCATCTCGGGCAGAGCCCCTGACTCACCTGAAGCCAGTTTGTCCACCAATTCGGCAATGTCAGTCAGTGGCTTTCTAAAATCTGCTGCAATCAAACGAAGAAACGACTCTCGCATTTTGTCTAATGCGCGCTCTTCGGTTACATCGTGTATCACACAGTGACAGGTACTTTGATCTGGCGACCAGAAAACAGACCAGAGAGTTGTTATCTTCGCGCCAGACGGGCCCATCATCGTCGCTTCACATTGCGCGGCAGCACCTGTGCCTGTTAGAGACCTCAGCTTGCTTTCCACTTGCTCAAGCTCGGCCTGGTTATTTTCGGCCATGATATAAGAAAAATGCTTTCCAATTAGCTCATCTGGCTGCTTTCCGCAAAAACGTTGCGAAGCCTGGTTGACTCTTACAAAATTGAGATTTTTGTTGAGTACGCAAATCATGTCGCTGCTATTTTCGAAAAGCGCTCTTTCTCGCTCCGCAACTGCGGCCAGCTGCATGCTCATGTGCCGAAAGGATGCATCTAGATCTGAAATTTCATCGCCACCAGCCAGTGGTGAGCTGATTCTTGCCCCTAGTGTTAGCGACTCAACGTTTTTCTTTGTTTGATCGATTCGCAGCAAAAATTGTTTGCGATAGAAGAGTGCAAGCATTACTGAAACAAGAACAGTTGCTGCCAACCCGGCGTAAAGTACAGCCGATTCCTGATTTTTGAGTTTTTCAAGGTAGAGCCAACTGTCGGGTAATTTAGAGTCTAGCGACTGGTATCTCACTCTCAACAGGCCAAATACGGTGTTTAGTTCTTGGACCAGTTTTTTGTAAGACGCAAGCACGTTTCTGAATGTCCCCATGCCAAATCCGCTGGAAGTGGCATCGGCAATCTCTCGAAGGCGTGCAGTTACAGCGGATTGAGCCTTCAAAACTTTCAGCTGCGTTTCTCTATCTTCGAGAGGGTCGTCTTTTGGGACGGTTGCCATTTCTTTGTTGAGACTATCGATGTAATCGCATTGCTCATAGAAATGGTCAAGCAAATGTATGTTTTGTACGCGGAAAGCGTCAATCAGGAGACTGCCGCAATTGCAATTTGCATACATCAATCTAGAGCCAGTCATGGCAAGATGACAACGTTGTGCTTCTCGCGCTTGTTCGCGGTCACTTTCATACAAAAGATATGAAAGTGAGCCAATGAGGGCTAGCTCCAGCGCAAGTGGCACTGCAACGAGAATTAAGCCCTTATGTAGAACTCTTAGACCCACAAGTATATATTAGGCTATTTGTGTCATCGCTTCAAGAACATATAGATTGAGCCGGTGCAAATGCCCGGCTCAATCGTTGGATATGCTTCGCGCTTAGGGCAATCTGTCTTAGAGCGCGGCGTTTTCTGCAATGGCAGAAGCAACTAATGGACTGTCAGCGCCAAGGACATTGGTGCGTACTTGAATTTCTTCGTCAAGCAATGGCTTAGCTTCAGCATCTTTGCCCAGCTTTTTCAAGCAAAGCGCAAGTGCATGATCGCTGTCTGCCACGCTTAGATGATTTAAGCCGAATATTTCTTTGCGAGTCGCCAGTGCTGTTCGCAAAATTGGCTCAGCCTCAGCTGCATTATCAAGTAATGTCATGACCGAACCCAAGCTTGTCATCGACTCAAGCGTGTCTGGATGGCGCTCACCAAGAATATTCTTGCGAATGTTCAATGATTTTTCCATCAAAGTCATTGCTTCAGCCAATTGATCATGTTCGCCTTCAGAACTTCTCTTCCAGCAAAGTAGACCAAAGTCATGCATTGAGGCAGCAGTATCTGGATGATTTTCACCAAGCGAAGTTTTGCGGATATACAATGCCTGGCTCAGATTTCGTTTGGCCTCATCATAATCTTTCATATTAAGGAAGAGTATTCCGAGTTGATTAAAGCTTGCTGCAGTCTCTGGATGCCTTTCTCCGATTGTTTTCTTGCGCACTGCCAGCGAACGCTCAAGCAATGGTTGGGCTTGAACATAACGTCCGAGGCGATTGAGGTACTCGCCGCAATAGAGCATTGTTGTTGCAAAATCTGGGTGCTCTTCGCCAAGTTTTTCTTTTCTATAGCCGAGTGCATGAACCAGCAATTTTTCTGCTTCAGGGAATTTGTCTTGCAAGCAAAACAGCCTTCCCATCTCACTCTTACTTTGGATTGAATCGTTGTGGTCATCGCCAAATATTTTTGAACGGATTGCATATGCGCGCTCCATCAATGTGGCGGCTTCAGCGTATGAGCCTTCAGCCATATGCAGAATGCCGAGGTCGTGGCATGTTTGCGCGGTGGCTTTGTGCTCGTCACCAAACAACTGGCGACGATATTCCAGAGCTTCTTTCAATACCCGGTTGGCTTCTTTGTAGTTAGCTCTCTTCGTATATAGCTGGCCAAGGTCATTCATAGTGGTGACAGTGTCAGCGTGGTTGCCGCCCAAGACCATCGCTCGGCGAACAAGTGCTTGCTGGAATGTTTCTTCTGCGTTGGCATACTTGCCTCTCTTGAAAGAAATAATTCCTAGCTTGTGCAAGATTTCTACAACTGCCAGGTGCTCGCGTCCCATAACTTCTTCTAGAGTAGGTAGAGCCGCCCTGTAGTGCTTTTCAGCTTCACTGTACTTTCCAGATTCATATAAACGATTGCCGTCATGTGTGAATGCTTCTGAAAAAGGCTGTTCAACTGTCATTTGTGTATCGAATGAAGGCGTAATCGGTAAGCCTTCTGCTTCGAGGCTGAGTAATCGCTCAGTAGAAGCATCTAGCTCTTCCGGGGCTCTGGCAGCTTCAGCTGCTTCCAACAACAAGCGCGCTTCTTCATCACGCTTTTGTTCTAACATCTTCAATCGTTCGGGCGAAGCAGCTTCTGCTGCAGTTTGAGATGGAGGAGCTTGTGGAGCGCTGCTCGGCGCGGGGGCGGGGGCAGCAACGGCAGGCTTGGCGTCCGCTGATTCGGCCGGGACAGACGATGCAAATGGATTAACCGTCTGAGCAGCTGGCGCCGGAGCAGCAGCTGGGGTAGGAGGTTGAGCCGCGACAGGTGGAATTGAAGGAGCTGTTGCCACATTTGGTGGCGGCGTAGCCGGAGCAGCCACCGCAGCAGCCGGGGTTTGTGGAACTGGTGCAGCAGCCGCAGGAACAGACGCTGAAGCAGCGAGACTTGCGGGCTGTTGATTTGGATCTACGGGACCGGAGTAGAAGATAAATCCACCGGAAATTTTTTGATCTATCTTGGGATCTGTCGCGCTTTGTGCAGCTGCAGCTTGTTTTGCCTGCTCAGCCAGGCGCTGATTCTCGATTTCCTGCGCAGCTTTCTTTTGCTCTTCTTCGAGAGCCAATCTTCTTTGCTCAAGTTCGTCAGCCAGTCGTTTTTCTTCAGCCAAACGCAATGATTCGGCTTCTTGGGCTAGCCTTGCAAGCTCTGCTTCGGCTGCTAGCCGTTTTGTCTCGGCTTCTTGAGCCAATCGCTTTAACTCGGCTTCTTGAGCCGCACGTTGTTTTTGAGCCTCTTCTGCCAAACGCTTTAATTCAGATTCGGCTGTTTCTACCGCAGCTTGAGTAGACGCCGTCATCGACGCGCCCTGGGGCAAATTCTGTCTTAGCAGGCTACAGATCATTTCCAGATGCTTGACCAATTCAGCATGCTGTTGCTGCATCAAATTAGATTGCATCTCAAAAATTCTTTGCTGATTAGTGACAATGGTCTGCGTCTGGACATCGATCATCTGCCTAAGCTGACTGCTTACTTTGTCGTCAATCGTGTCTACCACTTTGTTTTCGCCCTCAAGCTGCATTGTTTGAAGTGTCATCATAAATCCCACAGGAACCCTCTATAAGGGGTTATTCCCAGACATTTAGCCTATGTCTAACACTTTTTGCCCAAAGCTTGCCATTTAATCTACAAAGACCCGAATCATTCGCCCAGAAGGGTTCTTTAGTTGGAAATTTTTCTTTTTGGCCACTGACTTGCTGTAATTAACATTCAATCGCTGCAAAAAATATTGGCGGTATTTTGATACCGCTAGCGAAAAAATTCTGTGGTGGCGAAGTATATATGCCAACGCACCACTTATGATGGCAAACTGGAAACTCTCTAAAAGCCTAATGTTAAAAGATCAAATTTACTGATTAGATTCACATCGCATCGATATGCGAACGGCATATGCCCCGGCTTGACACGAATTTTGTCAAACTCTACGATTTACTAGTCTCAGTAATTAGACAGCGACTGCAGCAACGCGGTCGCAGCGTTTTATATCGTCCCTGTATATAGCAGGAGCAAAGCGGCTCACTAATGACAAAAATTGCAATTATCAGCCAGGCTGAACAAGGCGTACTTATCGACATCAGCGGTTGCTCCTCACTGGCTGAGGCAAAACAGTATTTGATGTCTACATTGCAGGTATCAAGCCATTTCTGGGAGGGTCTCATTGTAGACCTCAACCTCGGGCCACTTGTGCTTACACCAGAACAGGTCAACGAAATTCAAGCTATTGTTTCTGAAGTTGGCGTTCAGCCAAGACAAATTTTTTCCTTGAGTCCAATCACGCGCTCATCACTAATTCAATGTAGATTGCCGCTAGGCCCTCAGCAGTTTCCTTCATCGGCTCCAACAAAAGCTAATGAGAATCCATTTCTCAAGCAAGAGTCGGCAGGAGTGCAGGCCGAAAATGATCTGTCGGCTTTAGTGCAAAACGCACAAGAAATAGAATCGCCCGTCACCGCCGGCGGTATTGCCACAGCTATAGTTGAATTATCCAATTGGTCGGATGACTCATCATCGGAGAAGCCAGTACCAGTGGCAGCTGAAGCGGTCGCAACAGCAACGCAGGAGCGTCCTGCAAGCGCACTTCCAAACCTGTGGCTAGCTGCAAGGGCAGGCAGCACTGAAGCGTTCGCCGTGGCAGAGCCCCTGGCTGAACCTGTTCATACAGCTCCTCTGGCAACAACAAACAACGCTAACACAAGTTCAAGCAAAGCTGCGACACCTGCAGTTTTGATGATGAAACAAACTTTGAGATCGGGACAAAGCGTTAGTCATAAAGGACACCTGGTCATAATCGGCGACGTCAACCCCGGCGCCGAACTTGTCGCTGACGGTGACATCACTGTTTGGGGCGCCCTCAGAGGCATGGCACACGCTGGTGCCAACGGCAACACAAATGCCGAAATCAGAGCTCTAAAATTCGAACCTATTCAATTGCGCATCGCACAAGCTATAGCACGCTCACCCGATCGCAGCAAAGCCGGTGGATTTACGTCTACCGGTCCGGAGACAGCTCGCGTAGTCGACGGAAAAATTCGCATCTCCGGAAGCGAGCCAGAATAAAACTGGCACGTTCAAAATGATTCTCCACATGAGGAACAAAAAATGAGTGGTAGAGTGGTCGTGGTTACTTCAGGCAAAGGCGGGGTCGGTAAGACTACTGCTTCTGCAAACATAGGTCTTGCTCTTGCCGCAAGCGGACCGTCCGTGGCTCTGGTAGACATGGACATCGGATTGCGCAATCTAGACATTTTGATGGGTCTGGAAAACCGCGTTGTTTACAATCTCGTCGACGTTGTCGAAGAAAAATGCAAACTTCGCCAGGCACTTGTTAAAGACAAGCGTCTTCCAAATCTCTGCTTGTTGCCTGCAGCACAAACCAGAGACAAAACAGCAGTGAACGCTGAGCAAATGAAAGCTCTCACTACTGAATTGAAGAGCATGTTTGACTATGTTTTGATTGATAGTCCTGCAGGCATCGAAAGTGGCTTTCAAAATGCAATCGCCGGTGCTGAAGAAGCAGTGGTAATTTGCACCCCTGAAATGTCAGCCGTCCGCGACGCAGACCGTGTAATCGGACTGCTTGAAGCACGCAAAGAAGAAATCAGTCAGTACAGACTTATTATCAATCGTATTCGCCCAGCAATGGTGAAGAACAACGATATGATGAGCGTGCAAGATGTTCTTGAGATTCTTTCTGTCAAACTGCTCGGTGTTGTGCCGGAAGATGATGACGTAATTGTCTCCACCAACAAAGGTGAACCTCTATCAGGTACATCAGACAACCAGAGAGCAGGTCAGGCATACCGCAATATCGCCAAACGTTTGCAAGGCGAAGAAGTACCTTTCCTTGATTTAGACTCGCTAAATCCATCTTGGTTCACCAAGGTTGTCAAATTTTTTAACCCAGCAGTGCGAGTTTAATCGGCGGAGGAATTGATTGTGCAAGTTCTAAATTGGTTTTTCCGCAGAAGCGGCGACGACGCTCGAGCAAAAGCAAAAGACCGTATGCGTCTAATGTTGATTCACGACCGTCTCGAACTACCACCCGACAGATTGGCCGGGCTTGAAGAAGAGTTAATCGCTGTTGTTAGCAGATATTTTGAAATAGACAGAGAAACAACTCGATTTGATCTTCAGCAGTACGAAAGACGGGCAGCTCTTGTTGCTAACTTTCCACTGCTTCGCTCAAAGAGTTAGTGCCAGAACTTAAGTAAGGCCATGTATCAAGGGGGTGCGCTCAACGCATCCCCTTTTTCATGAAGAAGCATAACGATAGCCGGGGCTTGGCAAGTCACAGAGCAAAGCGCTTCTTAGCAATGTCTTACGTTATGCTGAAGCCCGGCACAAATGCTTTTGATCTGCCACAATATGCAGCTGTGACGCAGTTTTGTTTAGAGGTCGAAGACGTAATTTGACGTTTGGGTCGCCATTGATTTCAGAAGGTCGGCATTCATCACCTATACCAGGCATCCTCCGCGCTGTTCTATCCTTACTGGGCAGCGTAGATTGGATTTTGATTATTGCCACCGGATTCCTTTTGTCAGTCGGTCTGACGACACTTTCATACACAACAACTGGGCTGAGCTCTGAGTTTCACGATAAGCAAACTGAGTTTTTGTATGCCGGCGTCCTGGCTGCAATTATCTTCTGGCGAATCCCATACACAGCATGGACAAATAAATGGGTCTTGCCCGTTTTATATATAGTCAATATAGGTTTATTGGCTGCGGTCATGGTCGCAGGGCATTCAGCTCTGGGAGCTCAACGCTGGCTGTCTCTGGGTCCAATCAAATTGCAGCCATCAGAAATTGCCAAACTAGTTATCATTTTCACGCTTGCATCATGGCTGGCCTGGAAACCGATCAAAAAGTTCTGGCATAACTTTCTGGCTATTGCGATTATCGCCGTGCCTGCGTTGCTTGTGTTCAAACAGCCAGACCTTGGTACATCGCTCGTTTTCGGTGCTGTATTGCTAGGCATGACATACTGGGCTGGCGCTACAGTTTGTGATTTGCTGATTTTGGCAAGCCCGGTCATAACACTCATTTTGAACGCTGTGGACACCCCGCTTCTTGCCTGGATTTATCGTGGTGTCCCGATGGGTACAGATATGAGCGGCGTCGCGCCGACTGGCTATGAAGGCTATATTTGGCTTGGCTTTCTCGCCTTTCTCGGAGCCTTTCTGGCTATATTCTGGCGCAGACGTGATTTCAATGTTTTTGTGCGATTGTTTTTGATTTGCGGAATATTGGCTATCAATTTCGTAGCCGCGTACGAACGACCTCATCTCTGGAATGTACTAAAGCCATATCAGCAAAAGCGACTTACCAGCTTCGTCAATCCCTATACAGATCCGCGTGGGTCTGGCTACCACATTTTGCAAAGTCTCATCGCCATAGGCTCGGGTGGAGTCAATGGCACAGGTCTGGGCAAGGGCAATCAAACACAGGGAGCTTTCATTCCTGAACGACACACCGACTTTATTTTTGCTGTTGTTGGAGAAGAACTCGGTTTCAAGACTTGTTTATTGGTAATTCTCAGCTATTTCATGATTTGTTTTCGGGCTGTCATCATCGCATTTCAAAGCAGAGAAGAACCAGTCGGCAGCCTCATGGCGATTGGCATAATGTGCATGTTTGTATTTCACGCTTTTTTGAACCTGGGTATGACTATGGGAATCATGCCTGTAGCAGGTGTACCCTTGCCATTTTTGAGCTATGGCGGAACCGCTTTGATTATTGATCTGGTAGCGGTAGGATTGTTAATGTCCGTGCGTTCAGTAAATCCTGCCCCGAAAAAGAAAGACAATTGGTGGTAAACGGAAACTGCGTTGGCCGAAATAATTCAGGACTAGCTCAGTGTCAATTCCAGAAGTCGGCAAAATTTATCAAGAACGCTATCTGATTATCAAAGAAATCGGTGTCGGCGGAATGGGCGTTGTTTACCATGCCCAGCAGCTAGACGCAAAGCGCGACGTTGCTTTAAAACTACTACGCATTGAAAAAGGCACAAACGCCGAGTCAGTCACACGCTTTTATCGCGAATTCAAAACACTCGCCAGGCTTTCGCATCCAAACATAATGGTGGTGTACGGGCTCGTACTCGATGAGCAAGAGCTGCCATTTGCCGTTTGCGAATATCTCGAAGGCAACACGCTGAGCGAAGTTCTGGCAGACGGCGATGCGCTTGAGTGGCGCCGTGCGCTGCGAATTGGAATTCAAATTTGCGAGGCGATGCAATATGCGCATTCACATGGAGTAATTCACCGGGATCTAAAACCCGGCAACATAATTTTGCAAGACTTTCCTGAGCCTGATTTTGTGAAAGTAGTTGATTTCGGTCTTTCAAAAGCACTTGATTCAGACGATGAATCGCAAAAGCTTACTTTTACCGGTCAATTAGTCGGCAGTGTTCAATATATGGCTCCTGAGCTTGCAGAAGTCAAAGCCAACGAACGCAGCGACATCTATTCTTTTGGCTGCATACTTTTTGAAATGCTCACCGGCGAATTGTTATTTCCCGTAGATAATGCGGTTGCAGGTCTATACAAGCACAAGAACGAGGACCCACGGCAGCGCTTTGAGATATTGCCGCCGAATGTACCTGATGCATTAAGCCAACTATTAGAAAGCCTGCTCGCCAAAGACCCTGCGAAAAGAATTGGCTCTATGGGTGAGATTGCAAATTCATTGAAGCAAATTGTACTTGAACCAAGCAAGGCGTTGCAGCTATATCGTGAGGAGCGAATTGAGCCTAAGAAGCAAAAGAAAACAAATCTGCTTGTAATTGCTGTTGCTCTTATTTTGGTCTTTGCCATATCAGCCCAACTCTACTCAAATTCTTTACGGCATAGTCAATCTCAAATCAGCGAAAGCAGCGATCCAACAACACAGTTACACGAGGCTCAAGCGTATTTTCAAAAGGATGACTGGAAGAACTGTTTTTCAAGTCTAAAAAAATTTGCCGCATCCATTAATGGAGAGATGGACAGCAGACAGCGAACAAAGCGTTTGAATGAGGCATGGAATATGCTGAAAAACCTAAACACAATAAAGCTGGGTGAACCTTCTAATGGAAAAGCGCTATATGACACAGACCTAATTGTCTTGCGGGAGATCGTTAAGTCTAAGTTCCGAACAAAGCGAATTTACGAATATTTTGTCGAAGTACGTAGTCGACTGAAATTTGCGGAACTAGATCAGCAAGATAACGAGAGCTTGCTCAGTTTAATGGACTTACTGCGTTTCTTCATAGAAAAAATTGAGTATGGTCCCAGCACAATGGATGAAGTACAAATTGATGAGTTTTGCGACATTTGTGAAAGCCGTGGCTTAGACAAGCAGCTGGAAGCATTCCTGCGAACACGCCCCAACTTTTCAAACGAGCCGCTTTATAAACTTGGCTGTTTTCTTCAGAAATCAAACCCGGTCGAGTCTCTCAAAATCATGAGGGAGCTATCACTGGACAGACCTGGCACTGCTAAGCTCCGGTCAATTTACTGTGTTGAGTCTTCACTGCTCTTGCGCCTGAAGAAATACGATGAAGCATTGAAAATCAGCGAAAAAGCGTTAGAACTGGCTGAAGATAAGGGTTATTGGATAACAATGAGCTGCCTCAAGATCAAGGCTCTGGCTGCACTGAACAAAAACACTGAAATGCACTCAGCCTCGAACGAAGTTCTAAGCGAACTGCGTATTTTGCTGAGTACATCAGCAAAATCAGAGGACCAATTCCAAAATCCAGGCGAGATGATCGGCAAACTAATCGTCCTTGGCACAGAAGACACGCTAAAGCATTCACTTACTTCAATTGATTTCGGCATTGGTGAAGATCTGCCTAGAACCAGATTGCTTGGTCAACAAATGCTCTACGGCAGATTTGAAGGGCCATTCAGTTCGCAAGCCTATTTTGTTGAATGCCTGATGACTCTGCTAGACACAAAACAATTCCAATTGGCTAATACGGCACTTATAGATTTTCGCAAACAAATGGCAGCGCAAAGCATCATTTTGCACCCATTACTTTTGAAAAAGTGCAAGGACAAAATGGGCGCGTCAACTACAAGTGTTGAAACAGCTAAATTGATTAGTGAAATTGTGAATTTGTCAGACGCAAATCTGGCTAAAAGAAAAATCGCGAATTAACGCATGTTTTCTGTGCGTGGAGTGTGCGATTTAACAAGGTTGGCTGCTTCTTGCTGTTCAAATTTGGCAAGTTCGCTTTCAGAAATGGACATTGCTGAAAGTCTGGCAGATTGACCTAATGTCGCCATGCGGTCTAATACAGAGAACAACTCTTCCAGGTGTCTTGCTAGTGCGCGTGCCTGGGGAGCAACTTTGTCGACTGAAGCGCCCAAAATAATTTGCGATTCGATGCCGCTGATGCCTGCGCGCTCGTTGGCTATAGCATCGCGCCATGAGGTACTGATGCGCATTTTTAGTGGCTGCCCGGGCGCAGTAAACAAGTTTACCGTGCGGACGAAGCCCTGACTGTTTACCGAAATTTCGCCGACCAATTGGTCAAAATTGGATGGACCGTTGGGTAATAGCCCTTGAATTTTTCCGGGGGTTGTACCTAGCTCAGTTGCCAAAATCTCCACCAGACTGGCGAAGGAGGCTACACCTTGCAAGTCGACCGTTTGTCCGGCATCGGCATTTTGTGTGAAATTAAACTTATCGTTGCCTGTCATGCTATTGTCAAGGACCTCGAAATAAACTGGAAAACCGCTACCATAGTGACACTAGTGCCCTGAAGTTTCAAGTAGAACCGCTTCAGAAGCGGCACTTGAGATCATCAATTAATTCTAGCATCATTCCAACAAGTAAAGCTGCCGCTTAGTTTCCACTAAAATTGCAGAAAGACGCTTCCGCAAAAACACTCAACAGAAAAATCAGTAATCAATAATCGACTATGCAAACCAAAGAGTCCGACGCCCAATCCGACCCCCAGCCGCTGCCGACCCAGAAAAATGAAAGTGCCGTTGGCCGCATTAAAGAATGGGCTGAAATGATCAAGATAGAGCACACAGTGTTTGCTCTGCCCTTTGCTCTTTCTGGTCTTTTATTAGGTAGTGACAAAATCGCAGCGCCAATCACCTGGCTCTGGACAATTTTGGCCTTTGCCGGCGCCAGGGCGGCTGCAATGACTCTAAATAGGCTAATCGATGCCGGCATTGATAAGATAAATCCGCGCACGAGCATGAGAGCAATCCCGGCTGGAAAAATAAGTTCTGCCCAAGCTTTGCTATTTGCCATAGCATCTTTCGCCCTGATGATTGGAGCCGCCACTCAGCTCCCGCCACTTTGCCTCATGTTGTCGCCCATAGCAGTATTCTGGCTCAGCTTGTATTCATTCACGAAAAGGTTTACCTGGCTTTGCCACATAGTACTTGGTATTGCCCTTGGTGGCGCTGCATTGGGCGGATGGATTGCGTCCGGCGGACAATTGAACAATATTCACCCTTGGTTGCTTGCGCTCGCTGTTAGTACATGGGTCGCAGGCTTTGACTTGATTTACGCATTGCAAGACGTAGATTTTGATCGCGCTCAACGATTGCACAGCATTCCTGCACGTTTTGGCATTGCAAATGCACTAATGTTTTCTTCTGCACTGCATCTGGTCACCGTTGCCTCCCTGACACTCATGGGCGCGCTGATGAATTTGGGTCCGGCATATTGGCTCGGAGTCTGCATGGTGGGCATCATGCTTAAGTACGAACATTCTCTGGTGAAGCCAGATGATCTTTCAAAGGTTAACGCCGCATTCTTCAATATTAACGGCATGGTTAGCATTGCCACATTCCTGGCAATATTTGCAGACAGAATTTTCTTCCGTTGATTGATTAACGCACTTTAGCCGGTGCTGCAAAAGCCTGCAAATCACCTGTTAGGGTGCCCTGGTAGATTACACTGGCTGTTACCAACGGCGCAGATTCAAGCGCGCATTCAAAAACAGAATACCAGTTCAGGTCGCCTGTTTTAATGTTGAATGAATGAAGTACGCCGTTGCGACTTGCAGCATAAAGAGAACCGCCAGCGCTGCACAAACCACCCAAAACTGGGCCAGATGTGTCATTGCGCCACAACAAAGTACCTTTGAATTTATCCAAACAGAATACGCCACCATTTTTGGTGCAGTAATTCAATGAGGTAAATTCAAGATTGCCTCGGCAAAGGAATGCTGAAGTCGCCTCGTAGACCCAGCTCTGGTTGCCGGTTTCAATGTCGACAGCCATTATCTTTCCATCGATGCTCGCGCAATAAACACTGTCGGTAGAAGCCAATACGCTTGCAAGCAATGGTGCACTTGATTCTATAAACCATTTGCGCCATCCTTTGGCCAGGTCTACCGCATGCAAGCCCTTGTCTTTGCTGCCGATAAACACGGTATTTTCGACAATTTGCGGACTGCAAACTATACCCTTGTCACATCTGTAAATCCAAACAACAGAACCATCTGTTTTAGACAGCGCCTTCATGCTTCCATCAAGCGCAGTAATCAAAATCAGATCGCCTGAAGCAATTGGACTTGCCACAATTGGGCTGGCACCTTGAAATTTCCAGATTACTTTTCCATCTTCTGCTGAAAGGCAATGCAATGTGCCATCAGTACCAGGACAATATATTTCATCACCGGCAACCAGCACGGCTGAAACCAATGGCGAACCGGCTTCGTAATACCACAAGCAAGTGCCGTTATTCATATCGAGTGCATATAAAGTGCAATCAGCTGATGAAAGATATATCTGCTTTTTGCTTCTATTTAATACCGGTGTTGCAGACCAACCAATTGGGCCGTTTGTTTTGAATGTCCAGATCAAATCAACCGGTTTTTCTTTTTCAGGGTCGAGCGGCTGCGGTTTTCTTGGCTGACTATCTCCCGCAGCTTTGCCGGCGGACTTTGCCGCTGCTGCAGCTTGTGAAGCCGGGCTGCAATCAATTGCTTGCGGTGAGTTTTCGCCCTCTGTAGTAACTGGTTTGACATAGTGCGGACCAGTAATGTCAAAAATTGGGTTAGTCAATTGCTCTGACTTTTCAGCTTTTTCGCTTTTCTCAGCGCTTTCGGTTTGTTCGCTTTTCTCATTGCTTTCAGTCTTCTCTGCTTTGTCGACTTTCATGCCCTGTGAGTCATCGACCGAACTTGGTGTAATGGAAACACCAAGCCGCAGCACTTTCATTTCTAGAAGCAATTTTTCTAGTGTGGGCAATAGGTCGGAAAGCGATTGCAGCCTTTCGTCCGGTTGCTTTGTCATCATATATTTCAAGACTTTGTCCAAAATCGGCGGAATATCAGGGCGCAATTTTGACGCAGCCGGAACTGGCGCTGTAGCATGTTTTAGCGCCATTTCGATCATGCCGTTAGCCTTGTAAGGGCGTTCGCCTGTCATTATTTCGTAAAACACAGCGCCGAGTGAATATATGTCCGAACGATGGTCTCTGGGCTCTCCACGACAAAGCTCTGGCGACATGTAGGCTGGCGTGCCCTTACCCTGGGCGTGTCGCTCGAATGCCGGCCCCGTTGCAATTAAAGCCAGTCCGAAGTCACCGATTTTGAGATTTCCATCTTGGGTTATGAAAATGTTGTCCGGCTTAATATCCTGGTGAACAACTCCGCGTTTGTGCGCGTAATTTAGTGCCGTGGCAAGTTGTTTCATCCACTCTACGGCTTGCTCAAGAGGGATTTTTTCTTTTCCGATGCGTCCGCGCAAACTACCGCCTGGCAGATATTCCATGGCTATGTAGTGATGTACACTTCCGCCACGATTTTCGACACCGATATTATGAATAGTGACAATGCTCGGGTGCTCTAATTGGGCAGCTAATCTGGCTTCCTGGCGAAAAATTTCAACAGTATCACTTTCAGCCATCAACTCAGGCAAAAGCATTTTGATAGCTATTTCACGCTGCAAATATTCGTCGCGGCAATGGTAAACAATACCCATTCCGCCAGAACCAAGTTCTCGCAAGATTGTATAGTGACCAAATTCGAGCTTATCACCTGGCGTAAACATTACTAATTACCCTTGGTCCTTCCGTTAAATTGGATTTTGCCGGAGAAATTTTGTTTCATGTCTTTGTGGCAAATCTGGACAAGTCGCCAAAAAGGTCAGCCCAGAACCTTTGTTCCACATCTTAGAGACTTATCATCTTGAACACTTCTCAAGTATCTCTTCCTCTGGCAATGTAATATGACCGCAGATCTAGTCGGAAACAAATTACATGACTGAATTCTCGCAGAATTTGACCAGCTTTGAGCCATTGACAGCACTGGCCCCGGACAATTTCTCTGTCGAAGCAAAACAAATGCTTGCCGAGGGACGCCGAGTCCTGGAAATGGAGTCTGATGCCGTCCTGGCCCTCTCCCAAAAGCTGGGCGAAAGCTTCGTGAAGGCGATACAGCTCTTAACAAACTGCAGCGGTAAGGTTGTGGTCACTGGCATTGGTAAGTCAGGGCATGTCGGTAACAAAATCGCCGCAACGCTTGCCTCGACAGGTACACCAGCTTTCTTTGTTCACCCGGCAGAGTTAAGACATGGCGATTTCGGCATGCTTGAGCGCCGCGACGTGGTTCTGGCACTTTCAGCCACAGGCGAAACTCAGGAAATAAAACTTGTCCTTGACCCGATTAAGCGGCTCGGACTACCAATCATTTCGTTTACAGGCAACACCCAGTCAACACTTGCTCGCTTCAGCGACATCGTTATAGATGTTGGTGTAGAACGTGAGGCTTGCCCATTAAATCTAGCTCCGACCTCGTCGACAACAGCTGCCCTGGCTATGGGCGATGCACTGGCTGTGGCACTTATGGTGGGCAAAAAGTTCAAAGCCGAAGATTTTGCGCGTTCGCACCCAGGTGGAAGCCTTGGTCGACAACTCATTACAGTCACCGATTTGATGCGTTCTGGCATTGATATTCCAGCGGTGGTCGAAAATGAAAGCTATGAGAAAGTACTTGAAGAAATAGACCGCAAGAAACTGGGCTTCACCACAGTTCTAAAAGATGACGGCGAACTCTCAGGCATCATCACGGACGGTGACGTTAGAAGGGCGCTTGTTCGCTGGGGTGCGCGTGCATTCAAGCTAAAAGCACAGGCATTCATGAGCTTAAACCCGAAAACAATCAAAGCAGATGCCCTGGCTGTAGAAGCCTTGCAAATCATGGAAACACATTCAATTTCTGATTTGCTGATTCTCGACCAGGCATGCAAGCCTGCCGGTGTCATTCACCTGAAAGACTTGCTGAGAGCTGGTGTAGTCTAAAACTTAGTGTGCAAGCAAACGTGCGCTTTCCATGCGAGCATTGGAAACGAGCGGATTGTCGTGCCCGAGAACACTGGCGCGAACAAATACTTCTTCTTCAAGAAGCGGCTTGGCTTCTTGATAGCGACCAAGGCGCAGATAACAGAGTGCCAGAGAATGATCGCTTTCAGCCACGCTGAGGTGATTGACGCCGAAAATTTCTTTGCGTTTTGCAAGCGCAACACGCAGTACAGCTTCAGCTTCGCCTGGGCTTCCCAGCGCGGTCAGCATGGCTCCGGCGCTGTTCATAGACTCTAGAGTATCTGGATGCGAGTCTCCTAGATTGTTCTTTCTTATGTTCAGTGATTTTTCCAAAAGCGGCATGCCTTCAGCTAGCTGAGTGTCATCGCCGAGTGTGCCGCGGCGCCAGCAGAGGCGCCCGAAGTCGTGCATTGATGAAGCCGTATCGGGATGATTTTCGCCAAGTGTTGTTTTCCTGATGTAGAGCGCCTGGCTGAGATTGCGCTTTGATTCTTCAAATTCGTCTTGATAGAAATACAGAACACCCAATTGATTGAAACTGCTCGCTGTGTCTGGATGTCTTTCACCCAGACTCTTCTTTCTAACGCTCAAAGAGTGCTCAAGCAATGGTTGTGCTTCCGCATAGCGACCGAGTCTGCACAGGTAGTCACCATAAGCCAGAAGTGCATCAGCATAATCAGGGTGGTCTTCACCCAGCTTTTCCTTTCTAAATGCAAGTGCCTGTGACAATAGCATTTCAGCCTGGCTGAGTTTGTCTAAAATCAAGCAAAGACGTCCAAGATCAACCTTGCTTTGAACCGTGTCTAAATGGTCTTCACCAAAAATCTTAGTGCGAATTTTCAGCGCGCGTTCCATCATGATGGTGGCGTCAGTGTAGTTGCCCTGAAGCATGTACATGCAGCCGAGGTCGTGGCAGGTCTGGGCTGGAGCGCGATGTTCATCGCCATATACCTGCCTGCGCAGTTCGAGTGATTCGGTAAGCACACGTTTTGCTTCTTTGTAGTTTGCACGTTTTGTATAAAGCTGCCCGAGGTCGTTCAAGGTCTGAACTGTGTCTGGGTGGTTGCCGCCAAGTGCCATCATGCGCCTTACAAGGGCTTGTTGGAATGTTTCTTCAGCGTCGCCATACTTGCCGCGTTTGAATGAAATGATGCCTAGCTTGTGCAAAATTTCTACAACCGCAAGATGCTCTCTTCCCATAACTTCTTCCAAAGTTGGCAGCGCAGCTCTGTAGTGTTTTTCTGCTTCCGCATATTTACCTTGCTCATACAAGCGATTACCATCTTGAGTGAAGGCTTCGGAGAACGGCTGTTCAACGGTCATTTGCGTGTCGAAGGACGGTGCGTTGAGCGGGCTCTTACCTTGCGCTTCCAACTGCATCAAACGTTCAGTTGCAGCATCGAGTTTTTCTTCAGGTCTAACGCGTTCTGCTGCTTCCAATAATTTGCGGGCTTCTTCATCACGTTGCTGTTCGAACTGGCGCTGCTGTTCGTCATTAGGGCGACCGCCTGTCAATGCAGCCAGCCGCTTTTCGGCAGCATCCATAGCAAGCTGTTTACTGTCCATAGGACCACTTGCTGCACTAACAACCTTGGTATCAGCCGGAACACGATTGGCGAGTTCTTGTACAAGTCTCTTTTGCTCTGCTTCTGCTGCAAGCCTTTTCTGTTCAGCTTCTGCTGCAAGTCTCTTTTGTTCTGCTTCTGCTGCAAGACGTTTTTGCTCTGCTTCCGCTGCAAGTCGCTTTTGTTCAAGATCAAAAGCGAGTAGCTTAGCTTCGGCTTCAGCAGCCAGTCTCTCTTCCTCTTCTGCCATGCGTCTGGCTTCGTCATTTGCGCTGTTGTTGCTAGATGAGCCGAACAGGTGTCCGAATAGCCTGTCTTCGGCTTCTTTGGCAATACGAGCGGCTTCTTCTTCAGCCTCTTTTTGTTGTCTTTCTTCATCCGACAGAGCCGCTGCTTTGGCAGCTTCTTCGGCTTGAATCTGGCGCTCAATTTCTTCCGCCTGGCGTTTTTGCTCAGCCTCTTCAGCAAGCCTGGCTTGCTCGGCTTCTGCAGCGAGTCTCTGTTGTTCTGCTTCAGCAGCCTGGCGTTGTTGCGCTTCTTGTTCTGCGACAAGGCGCTGTTGCTCTTGCTCCGCAGCCAGACGTTGTTCTTCTTGCTCTTTAGCCAACCTGGCAGCTTCTGCCTCTTGCGCTTGCCGTTGTGCTTCTTGCTCTTGAGCCAACCTTATCGCTTCAGCTTCCTGGGCAAGTCGCTGTTGCTCTGCCTCTTGTTGCAAACGCAAATTTTCTGCTTCTTGGGCCAGTTGCTTTTCGATTGCCTCTGCGGCAAGTCTCAATTCGTCCGCTTCGGTAATAGCTGCAGATTGAGGTACGGCTTGATCTTCTGGAGGAGCCGATGTAGGGACGGTGGCGGGCTGTGCTGGCGCAGTTGTCGCTGCTGTAGTCTGGGCTGCGCTGACGGAGGCAGCGGCAGGCGTGGCAGTCGACGCTGCTGCGCTCGGTTGAGCCTGGCTTGCAGCTGCAGTAGCTTGCACAGATGATGGCAAGAAACTCGGCGGAGCAGGCTGCGCTGCGGGCGCAGGTGCAGCGGCGTTGGTGTGAGTGGCGAGCTCACCCAGCAGTGGCTTGGTCGTCGACTGCATAAGCCCACGCATTCCTTGAATAACTTCATGGTTTCGCAGGAATGACATAGTAAATTCGATTGCGCGATTTGTCTCGCGATTGTGCCCGACAAGTGGCAGAAGTTCCGACACAACTTTTATTTCGCCGACTTTCGAAATGTGTTCTAGCAATTCTTGAATTGTTGCCAGATCTAGCTTTGACTGTAGGTCTGTAAGCGCCTTCTGGTGTCGTAGTTCATCAGCATGGTGCTTTTTAATCAATTCGCTGTGCGCTTCGAGCAATTGCTCAATGCGCTTGGTCAAGGCTTCGGTCTGCGCATCGGCTGTCAACTTCAGCGTTTCACGTTGAGCTTCTATGGCTTTGCTTTGCTGCGTTTCAACCAGGTCCTGATATTTTTTGAAAAGAGTTAGCAAGACATAACAGAGCCCACCAATGGCACCACAAATTAATAAAGCCGCTACCATTTCCATAATTATCGGAATTTCCCTTGTTGTCGGTAAGAAAGGCACCCGAATTCGCTAAGTCATACCTGTCCGTGCGCCTTATGGGCTAAGTACCCGGGATATGCAGCTGCTAATCGCTGTGCCTGTAGCGTTCTTGCTCGTGCTGCCTTGACAACAATACAGCCTTTCGGTCGAGGCCGAACTTATCGTCTCTGTATGGCACAGCAGAGAGTGTCTTGAGCCTGGCCAGTTCTGATTCATCTAGTTCGTAAACATCTGAGTCTTGCCTTAATTCGTCATTTGCGCTGACAAGGCCAATTGTGCCACCAGACTTGCCTCCGAGGGGGCATGTCCGTTTCACATTAAAACCGGCCTCTACAAGCCCTCCACGCACGCCGGCAGCCGAGCTGTAGGTCAAAACAACACCAGCATTCTTTGACAATAATCGGTGGTATTCCTGAAATAAATTGACAGTCCAAAGCTGAGGTCTATGACTTGGTGAAAACGGGTCATGGAAAACCATGTCAAAATCTTCTTTGAGCGCCGGGACAACCTTTCGCAAAGAAGCAATTTCAACGACTAGCTCAATATGCAATCCGGCGATTTCTGTGCGCACAAAATGTTTATCAGCCAGTTCTGAAATGTCGAGAGTACCGGCAAGTTTTTCAAATTTTGCGTTTTTTAAAATTTCGGGCAAGAAGCTAAGTAAAGTTGCGTCTGTTTCTATAGCCCGAATATATATCGAACCTGTCGCAGCAGATTTGAGCGCTTCTTCAATCAAAACGAAACTGTTATAGCCAAGCCCAAAGCAAACATCCAAAACCGCGAGGCGAGACTTTTCTTTCAGGCATTTAATTGCGCCGCTAGGTTGAACGTAATTGACCAGCGCTTCTGTGAAAGCTCCGGCACGATTGTGAAAAAGCTCGCCTGTAGCTTCGTCCCGCAGGCTCAATGAACCGTCTTCGGTGGCAATGAGTTGCACTGATCTTATTTTGAAATTTCAAGAACGATCTTGCCGAAATTTTGATTTTTGTCCATGTGCTCGTGTGCTTCGGCAGCCGCAGACAGAGGCAATATTTCGTCGATAACAGGCTTGAGCAGCCCGTTTTCAAAAAGTGGCACAATTTGATTTTGCAACAATCGCGCTGCAATAATTTTCTCTTCTAATGGACGTGCTCTCAAAGTGGTGCCTTTGATTGTTAGGCGCTTTCTGAGAACCTGTCCGAAGTCTATATCGCTGTGCAATCCCGCAACAAGACCTACGACTATGATGCGCCCCTTGACTGAGGTGCAATGTATGTCTTCGCCAACATAGGGTCCGCCGACCAGGTCTAAAACCAGGTCTACTCCCTGTCCATCCAAAAAGTTTTTGACCTGCGTAGCAAAGCTACCATCACGCACGACAATTCCATGGTCTAACCCATATTTGCGGGCACTCTCGATTTTCGACTCAGTACGCGCGGTGCCGATGACTGTAGCACCGATCAATTTTGCCACTTGCAATGCTGCAACACCGACTCCACTACCTACAGCGTGGATTAATACACGTTCTCCGCAAGCCAATGCGCACTGAGAAATCATCGCATCATATGCAGTGGTGAATATTTCTGGAATTGATGCCGCTTCAACAAATGAAAGATTTTTTGGCATGCGTGACAAACATCGGGCATGCACCACAACAAAATCGGCATAAGTACCGCCGCCAGCCAGTCCAAACACTTTGTCGCCGACAGCAAATTCACTGACACCTTCACCCAGGGCCTCAACCTCACCGGCGAATTCGAGCCCAGGAATATCTGGTGGCGCATCTACCGGAGACGGGTAGTGGCCCATGCGTTGCAAAACATCAGCTCGGTTGACGGCTGTGGCTTTAACCCTGACCTTTACTTCGCCTTTGCCAAGGTCTGGATCTGCGACTTGCTCCAGGCTCAGGACTTCTGGTCCGCCCGGCTGCTTGATTACGATTGCACGCATGTCTTAAGCTCTCCTAGAACAAATATTTGCTGCTTTAAAGAGTTAGTGATGAATTTATATCATCTCAACTCAAACACATATCAATTAGCTAATTGACTGGACAACCCTGGCGTATACATGACGCGCCGTGTCATCCAGTCAATTGCATAATTGCAAACACGTCAGCTTTAGTTGCTGGTTCCTGTTGCAGGAGCAGCTGCTGGCGCATCTTTCTTCTTGTGCTTGACGAGATCTCCAGCTTTAGAACCGACTTTCTCGGTGCCTTTAACTACGTCTTTACTTACAGTTTCAGTGCCCTTAACTGCATCTTTGGTGACAGTTTCAGTACCTTTTACCAGGTCTTTTCCACCTGCAACTGTACCCTTGCCAACCGCCTTGGCACCCTTTTCAAGACCCTTAGCACTATCTTTTACTAAAGCTTCTGAACCTTTAACAACAGCGCCTGCGCCCTTCTTGAGTTCAGAACCGGCTTCTTTGATAATTCCGGGTTTCTTTGCCGGGGCTGCAGCATCTTCTGCTTTTGCGGCCGGCATCGCAACTAAAACAGCCAGAGCTGCCAGCGCAAACATATTCTTCAGCATGAACGTTCCTCCATCTCACATTTCTCAATCGAGAAGTACTCACTAAGTATACCGGCTACTATGGTCTCCATAGGCCGACTCAAAATGCATAATTTGCCATTGTTCGCACAATTTAGAGATATCATTGAGGTTGCCATTAGAAGCGCCTCTGGACATTAGCTCGCCGGGAGCTTAACCTTTGACAGAGCTGCAGCCAATGAGGCCTCCCGTGCGAAAAACCAGCAGATTCTATAAATTAGGTCAATCGAAAGATGTCGGCGACATCGCCAATCTCATTTTGGCATCTGATACTCCGCTCAAGATGCAATATTTGGGCTATGGACCAGATTCAATGGAAGACGTTACCGTTGACTCAGCATATGCTTTGAGCAAACATCTCGGTAAGCATCAAGTAAATTGGATCAACTTGCCTAGCTGCTCAACTGCTGTTTCTATGCAACCACTGGCAGAACTTTTTCAATTGCATGAATTGGCTCTTGAAGATGCTTTGAACTTTCATCAGCGCTCAAAAGTAGAAGACTACAAGCACCATCTATTCATCGTTTTGCGCGTGCCGACCGGCGATATAAATTCTTGTGATACAGAACAGTTAGCAATCTTTTTGGGCAAAGATTTCGTAATCACATTTCAAGAAAAAGACGGTGGCGATTGCCTGGAGCCCCTTCGCGAACGCATTCGCAAGGGCATGGGCTCGCTGCGCACAATGGGTGCAGATTACCTTGCTTACTCGATTGTTGATGCAGGTGTAGATGCTTATTTCCCGATTCTAGAGCGCCTCGGCGAGCGTATCGAAATACTTGACGAAGTTATCATTTCAGACACTTCTAACAAGGCAACTGCGCAAATTCACGAAATTAAGCTGGAAGTTTTAGCTATAAGGCGCGCTGTATGGCCGATGCGTGATGCAATTAACTCACTATGTCGTGACACAACACCATTTATTACGGAAGGCACGCGCGTCTACATGCGCGATTGTTATGACCATCTTTCGCGAATCATAGATTTGATTGAAATGTACCGAGAACTATCAACAGACCTCTTAAACATTTACTTGAGCTCTGTGAATAATCGGATGAACGAGATTATCAAAGTGCTCACAATCATCACGTCGTTGTTTATCCCGCCAACCTTAATTGCGGGAATATATGGCATGAACTTTCGGACTGACATTAGTCCTTTTAACATGCCCGAATTGAACTGGTATTTTGGCTATCCGCTTTCAATTTTGCTGATGCTGATTACTTCAGGGGCAATGCTGGTCTACTTGAGGAAGCGGCGCTGGTTGTAATCGTTCGCGCCGATTGTCCTAACGCCGGCTGCTTCTCATTTTTGCCTAAAAGTTTGCGGTCGAAATCCTGAAGTTCTCTTAATTCACTCAATTCTGCGCTCATTACAGCAGCCCGACCTTCAAGCGCCTGAATTCGTCTTTTCATTTCGGCGATTTCGTTTTGATCAGCCTTAGCTGGAGCGCTAAGTAAAATGCGCTCTTTAATGGCTCCCTTGAATATCAGGAGAATCATGCACAGCCAGAACCCACTTACGGCTAAAACATCAACCATTTCAAAGTGCCCCACGCGCTACTTGTCAACTCTTCGATTTTAGTCAAAATGCTCTATTTATGATACTTATAAGTTTCCAAGGAAGTAGCTCGCTAGACTGTGGATTTGTGCAGAATTGCGTGCGTGCTAAAATCAGTTTTCTATGCCAACGCCACCACAGGCGGTAGCAAGGCTTGATCTGGATTTGCCGGATGCTGTAAAAAAAAAGGCTGCCTAATAAAAATACACAAAGACCAGGCAGAGCAAACTAGCATTTTGTGTTTTCCGTAGATACCAAGCTGCAGTCTTAATACGGCGGAAACGAAGAAGACCTTAAGAGCAGACACACTTGGCAGTAATTAGTGGTATCCATATAAGTAGGTAGCGGTGAGCGAGGCTAGAATTATGAAGGGAAAGTCAATATTGCTGGCATTGAGCGGCTCGCCACAATCGCGCTATGCCACTGACGTTTGCTGGAATTTGGCAAGACGCCTGGGAACGACAATAACCGCACACCACGTGGTCGACTCGCACAGTGCATGGGAATTTATTGGGCATGAAAATCCGGGCTTCCTTGAGCCCCAGGTTTACCTCGATGCCTACCAAGAACTTACAAGCTCTCTTTTCTCACTCGGCGAAAAACTTGCTGAGTCGTATGCTACAAAAGCCAAGGCTGAAGGCATCGATGATGTTTGCATCGTTGAGGAGGGCAACCCGATTACTGAAATTTGCCGCCGTTCAGCCAATCACAAACTCGTTGTTATTGGACACCGCGCAAGCAAGCCCCGCGAGCTTCCGCGCAGTCAATTTTTGAGACTATCAGTCGCAGAAGCGCTGTCACACGATTGCCCAAGACCTTTACTGGTTGTCCAAGATGAGTGCAAGGCCTGGACATCGCTTTCCATAATGATTTCGCTTGACCATATCAATGAGGTCTACATCAACTCCTGCCTCGATATGGCGAAAGCTTTAGACCTGAAACCACATCTGCTCTGCCTTACAGGTGGGGTCAACGAAGAGAGCCCAAGCAAACTAGTAAGCGATTTAAGAGAGTCAAACAAACGTTTGAAAGACATTCCAATTGCGCTTACCCCGGCTCAGCAGGAAATTTCAGTAAACAGCAATTCTTGGTTTGCCCCTGAAGGAATGGAATTCGACCGCGCACTCTGGGACAACACCTTAATCGTTATTCCAACAAGACTTGTGGCCGGCGAACGCCTCACTGTGGTTGACAGCTCACCTTCACTATTTATCCGCTATCTGAGCATACCAAGCATCATGCTTTGGCCGGAAGAATACGCATTTTTACCTGAGATTGACCCCGCCGACAAAGACGAAAAATCATTGAGCCCATCGGCTTGATTTTTCTTCTTCAGCTAATCCAAGAAAAAATACAGCAAGAGTTGCTGCTGCTTAGTTCTAAGAACTCACCAAGTTCAATAAAGCTATAAGCAGATTGTCCTGTGACGAGGTTTGAGAGCAAGATTTCGTAAAACTTGCAGGCATGAACGTCTTTGGAATATTGATTGAGCTCTTCGGGCGTGCTCAGCTTTACCTTTTGAGTTGATTTAGCGATAAACCAGGGAGCAGAGTCATCTGATTGCTTTTGCAATTGGGTGAGAAACAACATGCATTTTTTCACCGTGCCGAAATCGGGAATTGCCTCTGCCCAGTCGTCAAACATTGCGCCATCGGGCATAATCAAATCACCGCTGAAGGTTGTTATCTGGCATTCTTCTATGCAGCTGTTCAAAAGAAGGTCAGCGACCTGTTCTTGCGAGCCTTCGTGTGATTGCTCAACAGAATTGGGCATTGATTCGTATTTTGATTTAAATAATTCAGCGTCTAACGCCACTACATGCAGTGTCATAGAGTTAAGCCTTAAAAGGTGTTTTGAGCTTGTTGGCAAGCTCTGTTCGTCCGGTACTCTCGTAAATGTTGATCAGCATCTGCACAGCTCTGCCTGCAATAGGTTCGAATGGTTTTGAGTGCGAAAGAATGTCATTCAATAACTGCTCCGAAAATTCGTACAATTTCAATTCATAGGCTTTAATCGCTGTTGATTCTCGAAGTGGATTGGGATCTTCAACCCAATCAATTTCCCATAAAACACGCTGGCTATAAGTATGTACTTGAGCAGTCTGACCTATGCGTTTATAGCTGTAAATTAGCTCAAGCAGGGTCTCAAACAGTTCTGGACCTCTAGAAACAGCCTCCTGAAAATTCCTGATGCGCTCATAAACGGCGGCTGTAATATCATACTCATCAAGTTTTTTGATGCACTCAGCCAATGACTTCAAAATAGAAACCATTTCTTGTCGGCTTACCTGTTCGCAAGCATCTGCTAAGACGATGGCTTCTTTCAAGACCTCTTTCGCTTCGGCATGCTCACCTTTCTCGATAAGCACAGACGCCAGACTGGTGCGGCATCGAATGCGCGCTAATTCTTCAATTTCAGGGTGGTCTTTAAATGCAAAAATGCAAATTCGAAAACCTGCTGAAGCAAATTCGCTGTCATAGCATCCAAACAATTCGTGTGCATAAATATTGGAAAGCCTGTACAAATTTTGAAGTGTATCAACGTGCAATGGACCAAGCTCAAATGTCCGGCGCAAAAACGCGTAGAGGATGCTTATTTCAAACGGATAGCTCTCCCAGCCACCATCGTATGCGGCATAAACAGGGGCGAGCTCTTTGATGATCTTCATATCAAGCAAGTGGCTCTTTGAATTTCTCGAGCAAGCAGCGAAAGGATGTTCTAAATCAACCTGCTTGATTCCAGAAGGTTCAGTCAAAAATCCTGTCAGCTGCATTAGGGTGTTGCGATAAACCGGATTTGAACTTTGCTGCAGGAGTTTTACAAGTTGCCTAGCAATCAAATTGCAAAACGGTTCCCACCGGGTAATCAACTCTTGCAAGCTAGCCTGAAGGCTTATTGAGACTGGTAGAGCTTGCGCTCGCTCAGCTTCCGTAAGCGTGCCAGGTTGTTCCATTTCGATTTTGGATTGGCTGATGAGCAAATCATCAAGCAAAATAAGCGTAGATGTTTTCCTGGCTTTTTTCCTTGCTTCGCTTATCTCATCGCTTAGATCACTTGGCGGATCATTACTGTCTTTAGCCGCTGTTTCCAGTGATTCGAGGACCTCTTTTGCTTTCTCTTCCTGTGCTCTTTGCACAGCAGCCTTGCGCACTGAAATCTCTGCTGTTTCTCTTTTGTTGATTTTGCGGACTTTTGGTTTGGCGTTGCCACCTGCATCGGTTTTCTTGCCTTTGCCAGGTTTATGCTTTGACTCCAATTCATTAGTGACAGATGCGTCTGCTTCTTTTACCGTGTCAATGACTGGCTCAGAAACAGGTTCACTTGTTTCTGATTCGCTAGACACTTCCGTGGATGGTTCTGATTTGTCGCCCGCAGCTGGTTCCGATTTGTCCTCCGCAGCAAATGCGCTTGCGGGTTTATCGAGAGACTCAGCTACAGACGTAAGCTCGGAGGCATCTTTCGCCGGAGGAATTAATGATGATTCGGCGCTTGCTGTTACGTCAGTTGGCTCCACCAACACGCCACTCTCTGCTGGATCGAGCAATTCTCCAGCAGCTATCGGAGTCTCGGTATCTGGCTCTTGGTTCTCTGTCTCGGTGATCCCATCCGTCTCAGGTATCTGTGCTGACTCGTGGATCTCTACAGTCTCAGGGATCTCCGCTGTCTCGGGGACCTCCGCAGTCTCGGTGACCTCTGCAGTCTCGGGGACCTCTGCAGTCTCGGGGACTTCCGCTGTTTCGGGGATCTCCGCTGTCTCGGGCACCTCTGCTGTCTTGGGGACTTCCGCTGTCTCGGGGACTTCCGCTGTCTCGGGGAACTCCGCTGTTTCGGCGACCTCGGCTGTTGCGGGGACCTCCGCTGTCGAGGTGACCTCCGCTTTTGCGGGGACCTCTACTGTGGCGGGGAACTCTGCTGGCTTGGAGTGCTCTGCGGTCTCAGTGCTATCAATTGTCTCTGGGATCCCAGCCGTCTCTGTGACATCAGGTGTTTCTGCAATCACAGCTGACTCGGTAGTCTCAACCGTCTCGATGATCCCAACTGTCTCGGCCAGCTCAGCTGCCTCGGACGTCTCCTTCGGTTTAGAAGAATCTTCTGTATTCGGTACTTCCTCTGGTTCTGCAAGTTTCCTTGCTTCAAAGATCTCCGCTGATTCAGATAATTCGGGTGATTCTTGAATCTTCTCTACTACAGGAAGCACGGGCGATTCTTTGAGATCTTTTGTGCTTTCTGGTGCAATCGATGGAGCGATTTTAAATTCGGAAAGTGACTCTAGAGCGGAATCGATCGCACGGGACGCAGCAGACATCGGATCATGATCGTCCGCAAAATTGTCCTTCGATTCGTCTTCTTTTGCTTTTGCTATCTCTTCTTCTGCCTGCAGATCTGGCGCAGGTTGCAGAACCGGTTCTGCTTCAACCTCTGCATCGGCCTTCTTAGCTAACTCGGTTGTTTCCTCAATCGGCTGCGCTAATTTCTCGACCGGCTGCTCTATTTTCTCTGCAGGCTGCTCAACTTTCTCAGCGGGCTGCTCTACTTTCTCGACAGGCTGCTCGGCTTTCTCAGCGGGCTGCTCTACTTTCTCTGCAGGTTGCTCTAGCTGCTCCGCAGGCGGCTCAACTTTTTCCGCAGGCGGCTCTACCTTCTCCGCAGGCGGCTCTACCTTCTCCGCAGGCGGCACTACCTTCTCCGCAGGCGGCTCTACCTTCTCCGCAGGCGGCTCTACCTTCTCCGCAGGCGGCTCTACCTTCTCCGC
>CAZJLR010000035.1:50599-60694 GCA_964546815.1 uncultured Candidatus Obscuribacterales bacterium
AGGCGGCTCTACTTTCTCCGCAGGCTGATCTACTTTCTCTGCGGGCTGCTCTACTTTCTCCTCAGGTTGCTCTGCTTTCTCGATCGACTTCTCTCGTTTGGACTCTACTTGAGCGGCCTTCTCGTGATGTGCATGTTTGGAATCTGCTTTGGACTCTTTCTCAGCCTTTGCTTTAGGTGCATGCTTATCGTTTTCGACTTTTGAATCTTTGTCATTCTTGGCAGACTCGGCAAGAGATTCTTTCAGCGCCGGAGATGCTACTGCCGGTTCAGGTGCCTGTTTCTGTGCCGGTGCTGTCGCCGCCTGTGGTGCGGGCGCAGAGGCACTCGCTGCCGCAACGGCGGCCGGTGGCGAAGATTTGCTAGATTGAAACGCCATGACATAAAGGTCTTCTGCCGATTTCCCTTGCATTTGCCTTAGAAGTGCTGCGGTCTTCAAAGCGCCCATTGCATCAGGGTGATTTGAGCCAAAATGCTTCACACGTTCTTGGAAAATGTCGGTGTAGATTCGTTCTGCGCCGGCGATGTCCTGGTTTTGATGATGCAGACGTGCAACCATTTCAAGCACGCGAGTACGTTCTTCAACATCAGTTTTCTCGAGATATTCATAAAGGAGCTTTGGTTTTTCAGATTCATTTTGGCGAATATACTTGCTCGCCATTTTCAGTAGGCAACGCAAAACTTCCTGATAATCATCAGGAATGCTGCACGACTTTAGAGCAAGCTTGAATGTTTTCTCGGCTTCAACAAGCCGATCGGAATCAAGCTCCTCCTGCCCACGCATAAGTAGTTCTATTAGCCTAGCCAAGGCACGCACCCATGTCCCCTGCTTTCATTATATAGCTCTGCCACTGCTTTCGGGCTTGTGGAGTGCTAGAACAGCGGCGAACCTGCACGCTTATCTTGCCATGACAGTTTTTCATTGGATATATAGTCTTCACGCATCAAATTCATTCGAAAGGGAGCTGCAGATCATCGTCAGAGTGGAGTATATCCACTCCAAATCCTTCCGTTGAAAACTCGGGTCGAAATAGTTCCGAAACCCAGGCTCTACTTGCTGTTCGCCTACCCCAAAATAGCGGCAGTCAAGACTTGCAGATTCAGTCCATAAGCTGAGGAATTTCACCTTCCCTTAACATTTATTAGGGAACCTCACCCTACCCCCGGCGTCTTCGATCATGTGACAAGTGGCGACCGAAAAATTTAGTTCGAGTGTTGGGCAGCGTTGTGCCCTTCACTTATCCGTTTGGCTGCCTCTAAGGCGAGCAACGTGCTCAGTGTCACATAACAAAGATAGGACTGACAGAAATGGCCAGCAAAAATACAGCAAGAGCAATTAAACCGAAAGCATTTCCACGTTCGCTTGCTAAGAATGAGCTGAAAGATGAGCAGCCCTTGCAAAATGAATTTGTCGCAGATGTAGATGCGTTAGACCCAGATAGTTTTACATTAGAGGCAGAAGAACCGATTGAGCAAGTAGCTCAGTCGACAAGAATGGCTGACGATGATTCAGTGAAGTCCTTTTTACGCGAAATCAACAGGCACAAACTGTTGAAAGGTCACGAAGAAATTGAATTAGCCAGACAGGCAAGAGCCGGCGATCAAAAGGCTAAAGACAGACTTGTAGAAAGCAACCTAAGACTCGTAGTGAGTATAGCCAGACGCTATATGAACCGAGGTTTGCCCCTTCTCGACCTCATCCAAGAAGGTAGCTTAGGCCTGATGAGGGCAACCGAAAAGTTCGATCCCGAGAAGGGCTACAAGTTCTCTACTTACGCAACATGGTGGGTTAGACAGGGCATCACACGCGCTCTCACAGACAAATCACGTGTGATAAGAATTCCTGTACACATGCATGAACAGATGAGCAAACTTCGCAAGTCTGTGCGCGAACTGAGAGAAAAGCTTGGACGCCAGCCAACAATCGAAGAAATAGCCGAAGCGAGCAAGTGGTCAAAGAAAAAACTTCTGCTCACACTCGAATCGGGTAGCGACCTCGTTTCGTTGGATTCAGCAGTGAGAGACGAATATGATACGCCACTGGGCGACATCATTGAAGACGAAAGCTCGCGGCAGCCTGAAATGGAAACAGCCAGTCACATGATGACTGAAGATATAAATGAATTGCTTTCTTGCCTTGCAGAAAGAGAGAAAGCAGTAATCAAATTACGCTTCGGCCTCGAAACTGGCGAGCCACTTTCTTTAGAACAGTCGGGAAAAATCCTCGGCTTTTCCAGAGAGAGAATTCGGCAAGTTGAACAACGAGCAATGTACAAGCTTCGCAAACACAGTCGTATGCGCAACTTGGACGCTTACCTCAACTGAGCAAACGAAAAGTTTATTCGTCGCCACATAAGAAAGGAGCCCGGTATACGCCGGGCTCCTTTCGATTTATAGATTATTAGTCTCCAGCTTGTGGACGATAGGTTTTCTTCAGCAAGCTTTCCGGAGGCGTATACGTTTTTGTATAGAGATCTTCGGTGACATCGAATTCCTTTATATGTATTTGGCGGATGAAGTTAAATCCAAGATTCGTATAGATCGGCACAGCTATCGGATTGGCGGTAAAGAGGCTAAAATCGGTTGCTTCATTCGTTTCATCCACATATTTTTGGACATGCTGGTCCATGTGAGAAGCCACGATTTTGCCGATGCCGTTGCCGCGCAAATCTCTGCGCACATTAACAAAGCCCCAAAAGCCTTTGCCAGCAATTTCATAGATCTTGGCGATATTTCTGTCGTCAGGAACGATGCTTCCTGTGGCTACGAATTCGCTTGTTTCTTTGTCCAGAAAAATAAATGTCTGGTAGAGACTCGATGCTCTAAACTGCGGACTTGCATTTTGCTCGATTACCCACAGATATGCGCTGTGCGGCAGCGGATCACCGTGTTCGTCAGAGCCATATTCACCACCGTCAAGATCTGGCTTGAGACTCAGAGCCCAAGTTTTGAACAGCTCTTTCGTTTGCTCATTACAGGTGTTGAACGTGGTCACTGTCAACTTACCGCGTTCATATCGACATTTGGTTTTCATAGCACTCAGCCCTTTAGGGACAGTCAGGTAGATATATCTCTTCTACCCGAAAATGCCTCGAGCCTGATAACGCAGCCTGCTGGCTTCGTCATTCTTGCCGCGAGCGTAGTAAGCTTCGGCTAAATTGCGCAGTGCCATCGAATAAATCATGCTTTCCTCTCCATGTGAGTTGGCATAAATTTTCAGGGCTCTTTTGTAATGCACTTCAGCTTCTAAATATCTTTGGAGAAACATGTACAGGTCGGCGAGATATGTTGACGCTTCAGCTACATCAGGATGGTCTGGGCCATATTGTTGTGCTGCGTCATGGAGTGCTTCCTGGTAAAGCTGCTCAGTATTATCATCGACCTCACGACTGCTCTCAACCTGGATAACTTTTAGTTTCCACTTTTTCTGTGCAGTCGCCTGATGGGGCGAATGAGGTAGTTCCATTGGTGTCTCCTGGGGGGTGGAGTCTACTAATGTCTATGCCCAAAAATGTAGATTCAAAACTGATTGCAAACGATGATTTACACAACTCAAAATATGTCGGCAAGAACTTTCGCTATCTCACCCATGTACTTAAAAGTAGCGCTACAGAGGTCTAAATCAAGGCTTTCGAAGTTTACTCCTTGATTGAAAAAGATGCCTGCATCGGTTTTGATGATCATCTCTTTCATTTTGCAGTCTTCTTCCAAAGTCGCGAGAATTTCTGGAATGCCAGGATATTTGATAATGCGCAAGGCTGGCTCTCTGCGGTCATAGTTGAAGATCATTTTCTTCTCAAGGCGTTTGTCGCTGACAGACATTCCTTTGTCTTCAAACAAAAATGTATGAGCGAAAAATGACCACGGACCGCGGCCGATGCGAGGCAGGATTGTAATCTTTGCCTGCGCTACTTCTTCTTTCTCAGGGGCTTCGACAAGGTTTGTTTCGATGGCATATGAAACGCTGAAAGGCCATCCAACCATGAATGACTCTAGTCGCGCTGGAAAACCATTAACATATCCTTTGACACAAACGGCTACGCGGTCGGTATCATCGACTGGTTCACCATCGATGATTTTGGCGACTGCGTTTTGTTTGCCCTCAAGCTCCATTTTATTTGCTGCTTGAATCTTGTTCGCTTGTTGCGTCTTTACTTGGCGGAGCCACAATGCTCATCTTAACTTCGCCATCAGCCTCATCTTTACCCATCATGCTCTCAAGTCCCGTCAGTTGCTTTTTAGCGTCACCTACGAAGTCTCCCTCTGGTGCTAATTGCACTGCTCTGGCGAGCATCGACTGTGCCTGAGCTGGATGCTTTTGTTTTGCAAAAATCAATCCGATTTCGTAATAAGCATCAGCCATGTTTGGATTGGTTTTAATGGTCATCACGTAGTTATCGAGCGCTTTGTCTAAGTCATGCTCGTTTTTCCAGGCATTTGCCATGTTGAAATAGGCAGAGAAAAAGTTGGGATCTACCTCAACTGCTTTTTGCCAACGCTCCATTGCTTCTTGCAATTTTCCTTTTGAGAAGAAAACGCTGCCCATACCGTTTAGAGAAAACGGATTGTTTGGCTTCATTGCCAGCGCCTTTTTGAAAGCATCACTTGCTTTGGAGAAATTGCGTTGTGCTATGTAAATCAAACCAAGATTGCAATATGCGCGTTCAATGCGATCATCGGCTTCTAAAGCACTTTTGTATTTTTGAATTGCTTGGTTTAAGAACCCTTGCTGCTGAAGCTCAACACCCTGGTTGTAGTCTTTGATTGCTTGTGGGCTGAATGGACGTGATGGGTCGGGCGGCGGAGCTTTGCTTGTTTCTTCTTTCTTTTCTTCTGGCTTTTCTTCTTTCGCTGCCGCGGCCGGTTCTTTTACCTTTGGATTGTCTTTGCCTTTTACCGGCCAAATAATTGGTTCTTCACCATTAGCTCTATTGACGGCTTCTTGCTCTGGTGTGTCTTTACCAGATGCTTTCTTTTTGCCTTTCTTATCTTTTTTCTTTTCGGTAGACTCAGCCATAGCAGGCTTCAGTTTGTTTTCAGTTCCTGTTTCAGTCGCGGTGGCGCCGCCAGATTCTTCACCGAATGCTGCTGGCGAAAGGGGCAAGAGAGCTGAAAACAATACAATCAGGCTACCGGCGCTTATGATGCTCCTCTTATTTGCCATTAGTATTGTGACCTCCTGAATTCCGCGCTATCTCAGCCGTTCTCCGGCAATATGATTATAACTTGAATCCAGTACTAGGTCGCCGTTTTACAGAGGCTACAAGCCCCTTTTCTCCTGCTATCATGCGCTTCGCCGCATAAATTACAGTTACGTAATTTTCCTAGATGAGCAAAATCTGATATTGAATTTGCTTATTGTGCTGCAAATTTGCGTTTGATGTGACCAATCAAACCAAGCAAAGCAAGTTCATATCCCTGAGGTCCAAAACCGACTACAACACCGGCTGCCACATCAGACAGATAGCTCTGATGTCTAAACGACTCACGCGAAAATGTATTCGAGATATGTACTTCGACAAATGGAACACGCACCGCCAGTAGTGCATCGCGAATAGCAATTGATGTATGCGTATATGCACCAGGATTTATCAAAATTCCATCGATGGCTTTTTCGTTTGATTTCTGGATAGTAGTAACCAGATCACCTTCAATATTTGATTGATAAAACTCGATTTCTACGTTTAGTTCTTTGGCAATATCAGCCAAACCAAGGCAAATATCTTCAAGCGTGATGCCGCCATAAATGCCAGGTTCGCGTCTCCCCAACAGGTTAAGGTTGGGGCCGTTTACGACTTGTATTCGAATTGTTTTCAACATAGTGTCTGTAATCTCAGGCACCGAATGCGGCATTACTCGCTATTCGTCTGCCATCGCTTCTAGGGCACATTGTGCCTCGATCAAAAATGGATCGTTGCGTGCGAGTATGCCTCGCTGGCTAACGAACTGGATAATCTTACCAAGAAGTTCTTGAACTCCAACCTGTTGTCCGTTGCATTCGAGCTGGTCTGTAATTAAGAACATCAACGAACCAAGCAATACTCTTGCCTCAACGTGTGCAAGTTCGCCGCTGGCCATTGCTTGAGCCAGGGTTTGTTGGTCTAGTGAGTTTTCGTAGAGCAATTTCTGGCAGACAACCGACATATTGCCCTTGAGTGGTTTGGTGCGCTCGTCAGGCAGAGTTGCCGCTGCTCTAATGAGGTTTAGTTTGTTGCCGGCATCACCAAGCGATTCAGCGGCGTCAACAAGGTTACGCACATTGTTTGCTTTAGTGTTGAATTGCCGTTTCAGCTCATTTTCTGCCACATTGGCAGTTGGTCGTGTAGCCTGGTCGAAACGTTTCTCGTAGTAATCCTGAACATGTTGTCTTTTCAGCTCAACGCCAAATGGAATCAGCTCCAAAAATATGGACTCTAATCCCTCCAGCTGGGACTGCAAAAACATCAATTCTTCCTGGGTAACCGTCAAGCCTCATTCCTCCGTGCCCAAACGCCTTGAGTGATCCTTACCCTACCTACCCAACTGTAAAACCAGTCCGGGCAAACTCATGATGTCATCAGCCAATTGCTCGACCATAGAGCTTGCGGTGTCAATTTTATACCGCGCGCGGTTGTAAATGCTTTCTCTTTCGGCGATTAGCTTGCCAAGGCGCTGCTGCATCAAAGTGAGATCCTTGCCTTTGCCGTCTGCGTCTGCCCCGGCAAGAAGTGGGCGTTCTTCGCCGTGATTAATTCGTGTAACGAGAACTTCAAGCGGAGCTGTCAGGTAGATAACAACAGCAACTGACTCAAGCAAAGCGAAGTTGTCTTCAAAAACTGGAAGTCCGCCGCCTGTTGCAAGTACTAGCTTTTCTCGGCCTTTATCGGCGATATCAAGCAAAATTGCGCGTTCAAGCTTGCGAAACTCTGACTCGCCGGAGTTCTGAAAAATATCTGCCACTGTTCGTCCAGTCTGACGTTCTATTTCCCTGTCAGAATCCAGAAATGCCCAGCCAAGCTTAGACGCCAGAACTTTGCCAATGCTTGACTTACCACTTCCTGATGGTCCGATGAGGGCAATTACAGCTCTTTGTGTGTCCAAGCTCAAATATCAACCGCGTCCGCCAGACATTTTCTGGGCTTCTTCAAGCTTCGCCTGGGCTTCTTGCATTTTGGGATTAAGGGCCAGAGCAATCTTCAGCTCGCGAGCCGCAGGCACAAACTTGCGAGTTTTGAGCAAAGCGACTCCCATTCCATAATGCGCGGACGCCATGCTTGGGTCAATACGAATAGCTTTGTGGAAAGATGAAATGGCTTCGGTGTTGTGGCCGGAAAGGGAAAGGAAAGTGCCCAGGTTATTAGCGGCTCTTGCAGAATTGGGGCTACGCTTGGCCGATTCTTGCATGACAGCAGTAGCCTCAGCCAATTCGCCTCTGGCAGACAGAAGTTCGCCAAGGTTCAATGCTGCTTCTTCCATTGTGGGGTCGAGTGCGAGTGCCTTCTTAAACGCCTGCTCTGCTTCGCGGTCCATTCCAACTTGATGATATGCCAGCCCCAAATTGCTGCGGATTCCGGCGGAATTCGGATTTAGCTGAACGGCTTTTTCCCAGGCTTGTATTCCAGAGCCAACATCGCCTGTCATCACTGAAATGAGACCAATGCGGTCATAAACAAAAGCTAGTTTTGGATTGGCTTCAGCCAGTTTGCGGAATTCCTGCAAAGCAGCAGGCATCTGGTTAGCCTTAAAGAGTCCCTCAGCGCGAGCTAACTGCTGCGCATCCTGGGTGCTCAACATGCCGTCTTTAGACTTTAGTTTGCCGCCCGCAGCAGAAAACCCGTTAAACAGCATTCCGTCTTTGTTTATCTGGTCAAGCTCGGCAATGACGGCCTGTCTATCGCCACGCTGGTCGAAGACTCGGGCGAGGTTTGCGTGGGCTGCAGAAAGCTCAGCATTTGCTTTTGAAGCCTCCAGAACTACACTAGATGCGTCTTTCATCTTGCCGGCGCTTCGCAATTTTTCAACCGCGTCGACATGCGATGCAATTGCGCTGCGGCTCAAGCTCACAGCATTTGTAAAACACTGCTCTGCCGATTTGGAATCGCCCAGTGTCATGTAAATATAGCCAAGTCTGTTTTGCAATGCAGGGTCTGAAGGTGACTTGCTTATTTCAGCCGACAACTTGCGTGCAGCCTGATCTAAAGCTTCAACGTAACCTGCACTGTCACCCGTATTTGCAGCTATGTTTGCTGGAGCCTTTGGAGCGACCGCCACGGGTGCATCTTTGGGTTTTGACGATGACTGCAAACTCTTGCCGAAATCGCCGAAATTAAATCCATCCCCCTGCTTTAGCAGGACAAGAGGAACACTGACCGCAACAATTACAATTGCGCCCAGCAAGAACCAGGCTCGAGGCGGTGTCCGTCGTCGACGAATTGCAGTTGCGGGGGTATTTGTCATGAAAACTAGAAGTTACACGGGCGCAGATAGGTATAAGATATACGCAACATTAAATTGGAACGTAGATTGAGTCAATACGTAATTCTTCAGTCTAGTTGCAGAGACTAAATTTTGGGATTCTGGAGCAAGTTTTGTTTAGCGTTTTCTCATCTTCTGCATTGTCCACGGGCACCCATAAATTCGACGGAGTCATTCATGAATCTCGATGAAAAAATAGAGACGTTTCTTGCAGCCCCCGCTTTTGCTGTACTTGGTGCAAGCGACGATCCGTCGAAGTACGGCTATCGATGCTACAAATGTTATTTGCAACACGGAAGAAAGGCTTATCCTGTAAATCCAACAGCCACAACCATTATGGGAAATCCCGCTTACAAAAATCTGGCTTCATTGCCAGAACCAGTTGAGTCGATTTCTGTAATAACGCCACCAAAAATTACCGAACGAATTGTTGATGATGCCATTGCCAATGGTGTCAAGCACATTTGGATGCAGCCAGGTGCGGAGAGTCTTCTGGCTATTGAAAAAGCGGAAGCTGCAGGCATCAACGTCATTTCAGGTGGCGCCTGTCTTCTTGTGGTTATGGGATATAGAGGAGCCTAGGGGCAGAGCTTTTTGTGAAAAATCCAATCTGGAATGCTCAAGAAGCAAGGCTTCGTTCGTTCTTTAGAGTAGCAATTCAATTCTTTCTTTTCTATTTTGTGCTGGTGCCATTTCTTTTTGGTGCAAGCAAACTTGCATCACTTAAATTTCAATCAACAGCAGCTGTTTTACGTGTACTTAGCAGCGAAACTTTTCAGTTCGGCTTGATGTTTTTAACAATTTTCGGGTCGGTCTGGCTCTGCACAAAATTGCTCGACAAACGTCCACTGTCAGACGTTGGTATAGTAAAAAACAAAACAATGTGGCTTGATTATTTCACAGGCTATTTTCTAGCATTCAGTTTAGTTGCACTGATGTTGATAATTGAACTCCTTTGCGGGGCCGTTCATATCACGCGTCTAAACTGGCTTTTGCTCATGAATCCGCAATTCTCATTCGGAATTGTTGACTCATTTTTGGCATGTACTTTGATTGGTTTTCACGAAGAGCTTTTGCGCTTTTATCAAATCAGAAATATAAGTGAGGGACTTGCTGGAATAAAAGCAATCGGCAAAGACAAAGCGATAATTATTGCAACGCTTGTCGGTTCAATTATTTTTGGATGTTTGCATCTGGTCAACAGCAATGTGAATACTCAATCTGTAGTGATGCTTTTTCTGTCTGGTCTTTTTCTTTCGTTGAGCTATATCACCACCGGCAGTGGTTTATTCGCATTTGGATTTCACTCTGCCTGGGATTTTGCTGAAGGCAGCATATTTGGATTTCCGGTAAGCGGAACAGCAGAACAATCGCGTATTTTTGAAATTCAACAAACTGGGAATCCAGTTTTCACTGGTGGTGACTTCGGTCCTGATGGCGGATTGATAAACCTGGTGATGGTAGTCTTCGGCGTCCTCGGCACCATAGTTTGGTTGAGAGGACAAAAACGAAAATTCGAACTCAATGATGACCTCTGCCACTGGAAGCCACCTGCCTGATCAACGCTTGCCGCTCGCTTCTTGCTATCTTGTAGGGGCGACGCCATGGATACTGCTGGCGAACTCGAATGTTTAGCGAAGCC
>CAZJLR010000036.1:0-60679 GCA_964546815.1 uncultured Candidatus Obscuribacterales bacterium
GCGTCGCCCCTACAAGTGTACCTTCGGCGCCTCTAGCTCTCTAGGATTCTTTTTTAAGCGCCTGCTTAAGCGCAGTCTCAAGCGTAGCAATTTTCGCTTCTAAAAGCTTTTCTTTGTCGGATTGCAGTTCAACAGCTAGCTTTGCATCTTGCTGTTGCCATTCCTTTAGTTTGGCGACATTTTCGGCTTGTTTGCCGGACAGAAATGGCACCATTGACGACGCGCCGATGAGTGCTCCAATCACATAAGAGATGCACACCAAGAGCCCAGGGCTGGTGCTCAGCTCAACGCCAAAAAGCATGAATGTAATTTGCTCTCTGCTGAGAACAAAAAATGTGATTGCGCCGACAAGACCGACCATGTTGACAATTATGAATCTAGATTTGGCTGGCATATTTGTTAAAGGCTATCAATCAGTGTTTGAAAGTCGTCAGGAAGCTTCGCTTCAAATTCTAACAGTTGTCCTGTGTCTGGATGTCTAAAGGACAGATAAGTTGCATGCAATGCCTGCCCAATTAAGCCGAGTTTCTTGCGTGCGGCTTCTGTTCCGGTGCTTTTCTTGTTGTACACAATGTCACCAACTACCGGGCAATTGATGCTTGCCATGTGTACACGAATCTGATGCGTTCGGCCTGTTTTCAAGCTTGCCTTTATTAGACAAAACTTTGGCCACTGGCTTAGCACTTCGAAATGAGTTTGGGCACTTCTACCGCTTTCGTTTATTGCCATTTTTTTTCGATCTGTTTTGTGCCGCCCAATTGCTTTGTCGATCAAGCCTGAGTTTTGTGGCGGAGTTCCTTCAAGCAATGCAAGATAAACACGCCTTGCTTCTTTGCTGCTAATCTGGCTTGACAGGCTGTTGTGCGCGTTGTCTGTCTTAGCAACAACAAGCAATCCAGAAGTGTCTTTATCGATGCGATGTACTATGCCTGGGCGGATTGTGCCTTTGATGCCGGCCAAATTGCCTTCGCAATGTTTGAGCAAAGCGTTAACCAGGGTGCCATCGTAGACACCAGCGCCAGGGTGAACCACCATGCCTGCTTTTTTGTTTATAACGATGAGTGCATCGTCTTCATAAACAATGTTGATCGGAATGTCTTGAGCTTTCAATTCCAGTTCTTGCAACTCAGGTATTTCAATTTGAATCAACTCGCCACCGTTGAGTCTCAGAGCCGCTTTCGCTGGCTTGTCATCAACGGTAACTGCGCCGTCATCAATGAGCTTTTGCACTCGCGAGCGACTGAAATGTTTTGCCATTGATTCAAGCTTTGCCGATAGATATTGATCTAAGCGAGGAAGCCCGTCTAGATCACTTTCTACTTCAATTTCAATGAGCTCAGTCACTTGCCTTGTTTTCCGCTTGGGCTGCGTTATTTTGTGCCTTGCTGAATGCAAGTGCTCCGATGATAACCAACCCTGCGCCCACGTCAATCAGCGCGTCTGCTACGTTGAATATGGGAAAATCGATAAAGCTGAATTCGAGAAAGTCAGTCACCTCGCCGCGCGTGATGCGGTCGAATAAATTGCCTAATGCGCCGCCGACGATGAGTCCGACGCCGCAGCGTTCTAGCTGTGTTGGTGGGCTGCTCGATTTTTCTCTGTTCCACATCCATATAATGATGCCCAGAACGATAGATGTCGCGAGCAGCGCCATCATTATTCCGTGGCCTCTGCCGATACCAAATGCGCCACCTGTATTGCGCGTCAAGGTCAGCCGCAATAGCCCCGGAATGAATATTGATGAGTCGCCATAATGTAAGTTTGCATTCGCCCAGCTCTTTGTGCAAAAGTCTCCGGCGAATGTTGCAGCAGAAAGAAGTCCTGGCACTAACCATTTATGGAATACAGGCTTCATCGCGTTTTGATTTCGTTATTTTGTAACTGGCGCGGCTTGCTCGTCAGTTTTCGGTGTTTTGCTTGGTTCTGCTGCTGTTGTGGTGACTTCGTCTGCTTCCATTGTTGGAATGACGTTGAGTCGGCGGGTAAGAGTCAATGCGCCCATCAGCGAGTTGCCTGATGCGTTTGTAAGACCGATTGAGGCTGTTAGCAGCTCGTTGCGGTTTTTGGTGTTAGCAACCATCACGCGCTCCAGCAGTGGGCGGTCGGTAATTGCATCGCCGATTGGCTTATATTTGTCTGGAATTCTTTTCGACAACGGAAAAGAAACTGTTGCCTGGCTGATTGCGCCAGATGCTGCAAGACCGGTAGGCAAATCTACTTCGAGTCTGGCTGTGAATTGTTTGCCGCCTTTGACTTGTTCTGGTGCAGCAAAAATTGGTTGAAGTTGGCGAGCCAAGCCATATCCGACTGTGATTTTTTCAAAGTCGATGCGGTCGCCGATGATGCGCCAGCGTGTGCCGAGGTGCTTTAAGTAGAGCTGCCCTTCGGATGTTGATTTGAGTTCTCCTTTGGTGCCAAGTCCTACCATTTCTTCGGCAGTATTGCCGGTGGCTTCGTCTCTGGACTCTACTGTGGCGTATGGACCTTCAACGCGAATTTGTTTTGTCAAAGAGGTCGACTTGATGTCTGGATATGCTTTCCACAATTCTTGAGTGAGCTGCTGAATTGTTTTCTTGTCAAAGCCGTCATTGTTGTAGTAATCGTCTGCGTAGTAAGCCATGACTGCGTCCAGGTTGTGTGAATTCCAGTCATGCTCAAACGCGACCAAAAGCTTTTCAAGGTCTTTCTTCATCTGGTCAGCATCAGAATTACCGCTGCTTACAGATGGTGCAGAGTTGTCTTGTGTGCTGTCTGCCGCCAGAACAGCCGGACATTGCGCCAGCAATAATGTGCTCAAGCTGAGCAGGGCGACTTTGAATGTTTTTCTAGGTTGCACGGGTTACAAGAATCTCCAATAAGCAAGCAAGTCATCATTATAGCGAGAGCCGAGCCGCATCACACGAATTTGCTCAATTTGCTTTGAAGGTAAATGCAAATTGATTCTTGACATGTCTTCTGCGGTGCTTGGAAGTTCCAATTGAATGCGTTGAAAAGTGCCAGCTGCTGGTTCTTCTTTTCCGGACTTGCTAATAAATCGTAGGGGCGACGCCATGCGTCGCCCGCCAATTCATAGGGCGAAACTGTCTCAGCGAGCACCGCTACTTAACTTCCGGGCGACGCATGGCGTCGCCCCTACAATTGCAAAGGAGGAGCAGGTCTTAAATCTGCTCCTCCTTACGTTATATCTTCGTCGCTCAATTATGCAGTTACAAGAAGGTTGTTCATTGCATCGATGTTTTCGCGAATTGAATCGGCTGACTTCTTGAGCGCTTCGAGCTCAGATTTTGCCAGGTCGAGTTCAACAATCTTCTTGACGCCTTCGCGTCCGAGTACTGCTGGAAGTCCGATGTAGACATCTTTGAGTCCGTATTGGCCTTCTGCTTTGACGCAGCATGGTAGCAAGCGATTTTGATCTTTCAAGATTGCTTCGACCATTTGGGTTGCTGATGCGCCAGGAGCATAGAATGCGCTGCCTGTCTTGAGCAGGGCAACGATTTCTGCGCCGCCGTCGCGTGTGCGCTTGCAGAGTGCTTCTACGCGGTCTGCCGGCATTAGCTCGGTGATTGGCACGCCGTTGACTGTTGAATATTTCGGTACTGGCACCATGAGGTCGCCGTGTCCGCCGAGAACCATGGCGCGGACGTCTTGGACTGACATGTTGAGTTCCATGCCGATGAATGATTGGAAGCGAGCGCTATCAAGTACGCCTGCCATGCCGATTACGCGGTTTGAAGGCAACTTGGTTGTTTCGCATGTGAGGTAGGTCATTACGTCGAGTGGGTTGGTTACGACGATGAAGATTGCGTCAGGAGAATTCTTGAGAGCTTCTTTGCAGCAGCTTTGTACGATGCCTGCATTGATTTTAAGCAAGTCGTCGCGTGACATTCCTGGTTTGCGAGCGATGCCGGCTGTGATGACAACGATGTCTGAATTCTTGGTGTCGGCATAGTTGTTTGTGCCGAAAATCTTGCGGTCGTGCCCATGAACTGGGGCTGCTTCCATCAAGTCGAGGCTCTTGCCTTGTGGCATACCTTCGACGATGTCGATGAGAACCACGTCGGCGATGTCCTTCTCGGCAGTATATTGAGCGACTGTTGCTCCGACATTTCCAGAACCAATTACGGTGACTTTGCTCACGGTTTTTCTCCTCTTCCGGGTGGCATCTCGATGCTCGATGAGGCTCTCGCCCTGCCGAGTGCTCTTGATTTAATGAAATCAGGGTAACACGGCGCCGGAAGGGGCAGATCTGCCAGGATGGCGCTGCTGAGGCTGATTTGGGTTCGCGCCTGGCGAATTGAGCTTAAGACTGAATTTAGAAGATTGTGCAGAAATTGCAGTTTTAGCTGTTTCGGTGTTTACCCTCTGGCGGATTTTTTGCGACGTGGGGCATAATCTAATTAGAACTGAAGGGAACCCTAAAGCTACCTTGACGTCTGATTTGCTAGTTTGGTTGTCGTTCATATTCTGGGCAGGCATGGTTATGCAAGAGAAAATTAGATTGACTCGAAAACTTACTACATTGATGTCGTTTGGCGCTGGTCTCATGCTTGTATTGTCGGTCGTTCCTGAAACAGCCGCGCTGGCGCAAAATTACCAATCAGCCGAGCCAAAAATGGATGTCGTAGCGCCGGAAGCTCCGCCTGCGAAGATAAAGTCTACTTTGCAAGGTTCGGTTCAGCATACCGAGAAAGGTGGCAGCAAGAAGTCCGGCCGCCTGATGTTTGGTGTCAAAAAAGGTCAAACTGACACTTTGAAGGCTAATGTTAAAGACGATGGCGCATTAAAAGCCCAGGCCGAGTCTTCTATTGGCATCATTGGTGTCAAATTCGTTGCGACTATGGGTCGCCCCCCTGTAATTAATGAAGTTTTTCCCAACACACCGGCTGACAAAATTGGCCTCAGGCTCAACGACATGATTGTTGCTGTCGATGGAGTTCCTACTTCAGGCCTTACTAAAGATGAAGTCTTCGACTTAATTGTCGGCACGCCCGGCACCCAGGTAAGTCTGTCAATTTTGCGTAACGGTGATTACACCGCCTACAGCTGCGTGCGAATGGATATTAACGAGCTTATCGACCCACGCATCCGAAGAGACTACATGACCCACATGTAAGACAGTCGTTGTCAGTGTGTTAGACTAGCCACATGCGTTTGTGCTTCGATGCCACCAGATTTGGTTCCGGCTTACTAGAAGCTGTGCACCTGGCTGCGGACAAAAAACTGTCTGCTTGTGAATTTGCTTTTGATAAATTTGATGAGCCTGCAAAAGGCGCTTGGCAGCTTGGTGCTGACGAGAAGGAATATTTGCAAACGGTTCTCGAAACGGCCAAGCAAAATGAAATTGAAATCGCTTGTCTAAAGTTGCGATTTTTACTCAAAGTCAGTGACAAGAAATCTGTGAAGGAATTCAAGTCATCGGTTGATAAGCTGGCTAAAGTCGCCGCCGCGCTTGAATGCAAAAAAATACTTTTCTACATGGCTGCCGAGCCCCATGACGGCTGGCTATTGCAGGCCGAAGAAGCGTTGCTTCCAATTGTTGCAGCGATGAAAAAGAAAGGCATCGGCCTTTTATTGAGCCTTTCAACACCAGAGGCTTTTCAGGGAAAATCGTTGCGCGTGTGGCGCCCCATCGAGCCACAAGAATGGCGCGATTTGCTTGCCGGCATTCCAGACCTTGAATTGAGTTTTTCTGTGGCTGATTGCGCCTGGCAAGGCATTGATTACTTGCGAATTTTGTCTGGATTGAGCAAGGCGATTGGTCATGTTGAGGCTCAAGATGTTCAATTAAATAGGCAAATTATTTCGGAAAACGGAGTTTTCGGACCTCTTTACTGGCAATACATGACTGTCGGCAAGGGGCAAGTAGACTGGGCGCAATTTATAGAGGCGCTGAAGCTATATGAGTACGACGGTTGTCTTTCAATTCAGTTTAACGATGACTTTGCTTCTGGCGATGATCAGGGGCTTGCGGACGCGCTTGATGGCAGCATCAAAGTGCTGGCACCTTTAGTCAAATACTAATAAGCTGCTGAGGTCACTTAGTGAAAAAAATATTTGCATACGCGCATACTCATTGGGATCGCGAATGGTATCAATCGTTTGAAACTTATCGCGTTTATCTGGTTTCAATGTTGAAAAATATTTTGGATGACCTTGAGTCTGGCAAGCTGACGCGCTTTTACCTCGATGGTCAAGCTGTGATTTTGGAAGATGCATTTGCAATTGCACCAGAGCTGGCCGACCGCGTTTCGGCAATGATGAAAAAGGGAGAACTCGCCGCCGGCCCCTGGTATGTTTTGCCTGACGAAATGCTTGTATCAGGCGAGAGCCTTGTGCGCAATTTGCAGTTTGGCATTGAGTGTGTTCGTAAGTATGGCACTCCTTCGCTAGTTGGATATTCGCCAGACACATTCGGGCACACGCAAGATTTACCTCGCATTCTTTCTGGGTTTGGAATTAACTCTGCTTTTGTGTGGCGTGGTGTTCCGCAACTCAGCTTTGGACCATCGTTTTGGTGGAAAAGCCCCGATGGCAGCCAAGTCTTGGCTTACCATTTGAGTCGCGGTTATTACCAGACATCAATGATTGAAAAAATTCAAAGCGGCTTTTCTAGCGAAGCTGTTGAGCAACTGTGCGAAGAAATTAGCAATTTTGCTGAAGACAAAAAGCAGTGGGACAATTCAAGTTTGTACGGCAAGACTCCAGATGCTTTGCTCTATCCCATCGGTGCCGACCATACCGCGCCGCCGCGCAATTTGACAGAAAGTTTGCAAATTTTGAATTCAAAGTTGAAGGCAAAACATCTTCAAATAGAACTTGTGCACTTACATGAATTCGTAGATGTTTTGCAAAAACAAGCTGCTGCGCCGCAGATTTTGGCGGGTATGGTGGCAAAGGAACTTCGTGAAAATAGCGCTTCGGCAGAATATGGCAACGCCTACTTGCTGCCGGGTGTTCTCTCTAGCAGGCTTTATCTAAAGCGTGAAAATCGCGAAGCCGAGCGGCGCATTTTTCGATTTGTAGAGCCATTGTATAGTCTTTTGGCAATGCGTAAATTGGCTGCTTATCCCTATGGTGAATTGAACCACGCGATAAGGTTGCTTTTAAAAAATCATCCACACGATAGCATTTGTGGATGCAGCATTGACGCAGTGCATGATGAAATGATGACTCGATTTTCGCGTATTCATCAAGTACTTAATCCGCTCTTGGAAGATGCTGCGACCAAGCTATCTTCATTTCCAGAGGGAACTCCAGTGCTGCCCGAAGATCCTACTGCGAATTTGAAACGCTTGCGGGCTCTCAATCCTTACGGTAGAGCTTTTAGCGGAGTCGTGCCCAAGCAGTGGTACGTTCCTGTAGGTGAAGCTGATGCTCATGCCACTGATTTTGCTCAAATTTGCGAGACTGAATCTGTTGACCAATTGTTTGGCGGCTTCGGCAGAGTGCCATATTACGCCATGGTAGATCGTAAAAAAGGATGGATATGGGTTGAAGACCTTGTGCCATTTGGCGAAGACAATTTGGCCTGGCCTCTTGAGGCGAAGGAAAGTAAACATCCGCTTGCAAAAATGCGCGGCAAAGCCATGGAAAATGGCATATTGACAGTGCATGTGGACGACGACTCGCAGGTTGCTGTGACATGGCGAGCAAATGATGGCACTAATCGTCAATTCAACTTGAGTCATTTGATTTGTGATACCGGTGACGGTGGCGATACTTATAATTATGATCCACTGCCGGGCGACAAACCGATTTATGCCAAGCTGACATCTGTCCATCCAAAATTGAAAGGACCGCTTGTATGCTCGCTTTTATTGAAGTATGAGATACAAATACCTGAAGGCATCGTTGAAGAGAAATCTGCCGCTGGTACTAAAGGTGGCGCCAAGGTGCAAACATTCAGGCGCTCAACCAATAAAATCAAGCACGAAATTACAACTGAAATTTTCCTCAAGCGCGGAAGTCGCATTTTAGAATTTGAAACGAGCTGGAATAACCAGTCTTCTGCGCACAGGTTAGAACTTCGCATGTCAACCGGCAGCCCTGTGCATGCGACATTCTCCGAAAATCATTTCAGCCTTGTGCGCCGCTATCATCAAACTCACAACATTCAAAAAATGAAGTTGCCTGTAGAAGTAGGATTCGAAGCGCCTTGTGATAGATTTCCAACTCAAAGATTTGTGGTGGCAAACGGACAACTGTTTTTGAATCGTGGCTTGCCTGAGTATGGCGCCGAAGGCGACAGCGTGACAATGACATTGCTCAGAGCTGTGCCAATTTTATCGCGTGGTCGAATGCAAACCCGCGGCGGCGGAGCCGGTCCACACCTTGCCACGCCAGGTGCAGATTGCAAGGGAGAAAACCGTGTAAGTTATGCCTGGGCGCCACTTGAAGTTTTGGCAAAACGGCGCTTGCTTTCTGATGTTTTAGAAGATAGTTCCATTTGCGAAGCATTTGATCTTGCCGAAGCATATGATCAAGAGATTTTCACCGCGCTAACAAGCAGACGCGACACCGCCACGCATTCCTTACTAAGCTGTGACAATCCAGCTGTTCGCATTTTGGGTGCATACATGTCAAAAGACTCTAGTTCTGTTTTCGTCAGACTGCAGAACATTTGCACTGAGATATTAGGCACTCGTGTTTTGGTAGATTTCGATTTCCAGTCTGCACACCTTTGCCGACTTGATGAAGAAACCGGCGAAGAGGTGTTTCTATACCGGGAGTACATCAAAATAGAAGCAGAAGACGGCAACGACACCGACAGAGAAATTTGCGCACTCGACATAAACTTCCACGCCAATGAAGTCAAAACAATCGAGTTTCGCTTGCAACAAGTTCCTGCCGAAAAACCTGCCTCGGTATCACGCACCCGAAAGAAACGCAGTGCTTCAACAAAGATCGGGTGAACCAGAATTGAAGGCGATTTCAGCAAATAGGTTTAGCGCTTACGAATTTGATTCGTGTTTGGTTTACTTTATATCAAGCTGTGTGAGAACAAAGAAGTTGCTTAAAGCAAGTTTGATTGCGAGCAACAGTTATATTATTGCGAGGCAAATCTATAGGAGGCTGCCATGGTTAGTTTTTTATTGAGTGAAGAGCAAGCGCAAATTCAGAATTTGGCACGCGAGTTTGCGGAACGCGAAATTGTTCCTAAAGCAGCTCATCACGACCAGACAGGCGAGTTTCCCCGAGACATATGTAAAAAAGCCTGGGAATTGGGCTTGATGAATGGACATATACCGGAACAATACGGCGGACTGGGTCTTGGGGTTTTTGATTCTTGCCTCGTGGCTGAGGAAATTGCAGCTGGCTGCACCGGCATCGGCACTGCTATGGAAGCTAACAATCTGGCTGAAGCTCCATTGATTGTTGCCGGTTCTGATGAGCAAAAAAAACGCTTTCTAACTCCAATGACAGAAGACTTACTTTTTGCTGCTTATTGTGTTACTGAACCTGATGCCGGTTCTGATGTAGCGGGCATAAAATCACATGCAAGAAAAGTTGGGGACGAATACATTCTCAACGGACAGAAGATGTGGATTACAAATGCTGGAGTTGCCTCATGGTTTTACGTTCTGGCCTATACAGATCCCAGCCTTGGGCATAAGGGCATGTCATCATTTGTTGTGTCTGCTGATAGTCCTGGAATCACTATCGGCAAGAAAGAAATGAACATGGGACAAAGAGCCAGTGATACGCGTTCAATCAGTTTTGAAGACGTAAAAATACCAGCAAGCAATCTTGTCGGTGGTGAGGGGCAGGGATTCAAAATCTCTATGGCTGCATTCGATCACACGCGGCCTCTTGTGGCTTCTGCGGCAGTAGGTCTGGCAAAATCAGCAATGGCGCACGCAGTGCGATATGCCAAAGAGCGCAAAACTTTTGGGCAGCCGATAAGCAACTACCAGGCAATCAGCTTTATGCTTGCCGATATGGACAAGGATATTGAGGCTGCACGACTTTTGTGCTGGAAAGCAGCATCTCTCATCGACCACGGACAGCGTAATACAAGAGAAGCAGCAATAGCCAAAGCATTCTCTGCTGATATAGCAATGCGTGTGGCAACTGACGCTGTGCAAATTTTTGGAGGCTATGGATTCTCTCGCGAGTATCCAGTCGAAAAGCTTATGCGTGATGCGAAAATATTTCAAATTTACGAGGGAACCAGTCAAATTCAGCGTTTAATAATCAGTCGGCATTTGCTTTCAAGCTAATTTGCGTTTCGCTTGGACTTTCGCGCAAGAACACATCACGGCCTGTTTGCTCGTGCCGCGAACCCTGTGTTTTGTGATATTGAACGGTATTTGTGATTATTCCATAATCACTCAGGTATCGGTAATTGATCACAATGCTAGGAATATTCCAGTCTTTCTGCTAATTCGCAGGATCTGGCGGAAAGACTTTATTCCTGCGCAATTCCACAGTGGTTTTGCCAAATGCTTGCCAGCTAGCTTGATCTAATATTTTTGGGAGAATATTGAAGCAAATGATTCCTTCTAGCTAGACCCAAATTCTCCCATGTTTTTTTATACGCTTCCGAGTAAATGGATACACGATTGGAACTGGTTACTGCCTCGTTCTCGAAAAAAATTCCGGAATAGGAATATAGGTGATTAAGATGACTGAAAACATAGATAGAGAAGTTCACTTTGCTCGTAATGAAGAGCACCAGACCAATGATGTGCACTCTGCTTTTTCTTCTGAGGCTTGGTCAAACGATGTAGCTAGTGCCGCCCGCAATGTTTTGAATGCAGAATTGGGATCGGCTGAGGATACTTACCGAGGTCTACATAATTGGCTCAAAGACGATATTGTGGGCAATCTCTTTCCGCAAATCGGTGCTTTGGTTTCTGAGTCTAACAAGGCTGCTTCCACGCGCGGTCGGTCGGACGATGTCGCAGCGGCAGCTGGCAATATTTTGAATTCTGATTTGGGAACGGTCGAGGATACTTATAAGGGTCTTCACAAGTTTTGGAAAGATGAGTTAGGCGACAATCTGTCTGCTGATATTGGACGCATGGTTGGCAAATCGGTTTTGGAGACCCCGCCAAAAGGAACGTCTGAGGATAAAGCAAAGGCTGCAAACAAAGTCTTGAACGCGCCGCTAGGCTCAGTCGAAGATACCTATAGAGCGATGCATAAGTTCTGATATTGCAGCCATTCTGGCGTTGAGTTTGTGTTGCAATTTGGCTCTGCGCGAAATTTTTGGCCTGCGGAGTAGTGAATGAAAATGTGCATAAAAGTGCAGCACTCATGCCACGAATTAGCCACTGTGCTCGATTAGACTTAAACCTGACGACTCAAACTATTTCCTTAATGGAAGGCTCTGTTATTATGCGCTTGAATAGTGGTCTCACGCAATTTATCTGCTCTTTGAGTATACGCACATGTTTAAGCTAGCTGCAAATTTTGAACCAAAGCCTTTGATGGTACTAGCAATTATTTTGCTGTTAACAGATTTCTCAAGCCAGTCATTTGCTGCTCCGGCCCATGATAGTTCTAAAAAGAAAGCACCGAAAATTACACAACCAAAACATATTGCAGGCAACAATTCGGGGTCTGGGAAAACGGGGCTAGTGTTTCAAGTGACTAAGCCACCCTCTCTGGAGAATGACAAATTTCTCGAGAAAGTAAATGAACAAGGCAAAAACCTAGAGGATTCATTTGAGCTTGCCGATGGTTACTTTAGGTTTGGGCAATACGAAATGGCTGCCGCAGAATACACCAAATTAATCAAAAGTTGTAATATGCCTATGTTCAGTGCCGCTGGTTTGTATGCAAAACGCGCAGACGCCTATAATAAGATGGGCCGGTACGACCTTGAGAAGGCTGACAGAGCAAAAGCTAAATGGTGCAATTCAATCCGATGACTATCTGAGTTCTGCGGAAGGCTACCCTAATCCAAACTCTGGTCCGGGCAGTGGTAAAATTGACCGCGGAGTAAATATCCTGATAGTTTCCAACTTTCACCATCGTATATTCACTTCACTCATGGTTAGCTTCATCTCACCTTCCCCGGTAATCCAAAATGAATTTCTTCGTACACGAAAAGGGACTCTGCGAATCAACTAAAATCGGTGAAGGGACTCGCATCTGGGCCTTCGCCCATGTGCTGTCCGGCGCGACAATTGGTGCAGGTTGCAACATCTGCGATGGTGTGTTTGTCGAAAATGATGTCACGATTGGCGACAATGTCACCATTAAGTGCGGCGTACAAGTTTGGGATGGCGTGACTCTTGAAGACAATGTGTTCGTCGGGCCGAATGCTACTTTTACCAACGACATCCGCCCGCGCAGCAAGGTTTACCCAGAAGCTTTCCTGCGCACGGTGGTCGAACAAGGTGCCTCGATTGGTGCCAACGCTACCATCTTGCCAGGCATCCGCATCGGCCGTAACGCAATGATAGGTGCTGGTGCGGTCGTTACACGCTCAGTTCCGCCAAATGCGGTTGTTGTGGGCAATCCTGCAAAGATTGTTGGCTACGCAGACACTGATACTGTTTCTGTAAACGACGCCGAGCCATCTGGAGTTTCAAAGCAAAGGATACGCGCATCGGCAGTTACAGGTGTGCAGATGCATACTTTCAACGCAATCGCTGATATGCGTGGGAGCCTGTCTGTGGGCGAATTTGAGCGCGATATTCCATTCGTTCCCAAGCGCTATTTCTTGGTGTACGATGTGCCCACTGCGGAAACGCGGGGAGAGCATGCACACCGTACATGCCACCAGTTTCTAATCGCTGTGAAAGGATCTGTCCACGTTGTCGCTGACGACGGTGAACGCAGAGAACAGTTCGTATTGGACAAGCCGAACCTCGGTCTCTTTCTCCCCAAAATGACCTGGGGCATTCAGTACAAATATTCCGAAGATGCGGTGCTATTGGTTTTCGCCTCCGAGTTTTATGATTCGGCGGACTACATTCGTCAATACAATGAGTTTCTCAAACTGGTAAGCGCAAGCAAGGCGTGAGCTTCGATTGATTTCCTGGGAGTGCGCACTTCAATTGATTTGAAGTGTGTAAATTGAGCCGGCTTTGAGACCCGCGTTGTTTTATTCTTTGAAGATAAGCTGAGCGCGCGCCATAAAAAGCGCGCTGTATAAATATGCATTCGGAAGATCATACAAGCGCAGCCCGGTAAGGTGTATTCGTCCTAATGACACATATTTGCGGGCGATTGAGTCGCCTATTCTAATTTAGGGGGCATGAACAAACATTCATTCTGCTTTTACCAAAGCAGACCTTCTTTGAGGATTGAAAGAATGGATTTTAACAAGGCTGAAAAGCAAGATGATTCTTCAGCAAAACATGATGAAGCAACAAGCATGCATTCAGTCTTGTTCGACTTAGCTTATGACTCCCCTTTTGCTTTTCAAAACTCTGCAGGAACGAGCACGCTGGGCGCGCCAAAACTTGAACAGCTAAAACTCAATGAAAATTATGCTCCGCCTTTGTCTAAAAATAACTTGGAACAAAGTTTGACCCAGTCGGGTTCGACAAGTGACAAAAGCCAGTATTTACCTCATGCAATTGACGGATTTCTTGGTGGCACTTTATGGTCGGCTTGGACCACGCCGGTTGAAGGCATGTCGCGATCGCAGGTAATGGCTAGAGTTTTGACTGGCATCGAGAAGATTCCCGGCACTGGTTTTCAGAAAGCTTCATCCGAAATGCTTGGTGGCGGTTTCAGAGGGGCCCTTGTTGCTGGCGGTTTGACTCTGGTTAATGAGTCGCTCGACAGTCGCTTTGGTGATGGTACAAAAAACTCCATTTTCAAACCTTCGGCCTTTGAAGCAGCACTTGAAGGTGCTGCAGCTAGCGTGCCCGAACGAAGAATTAGAATTGCAGCTATCGCCGGAGCGTGGTTGCTTGGCCGCGCATACAATGAAACTTGGAATTTGCTGCAAAAGAAATAGTGCTAGGCGATGACGGTGGACGGATCACGCCTCGAAGATTGCTGAGTTAAAACGCATTTTGTCAGTCGATGAAACTGAACATTTCCCTCAAGGCTGTGCTATTTTCTGCAACTGTTCTGCCGGAAAATCCAAGGCGAACATGAGTGCCACTCTTTCCATCTAATCGATAGACCTTTTCGGGACTGATTAGTATTGACTGTTTTTCGAGAGCTTGTGCCACAGCCGAAGAGTCTTCGCCAAGGCACAGCCAGAGTGCCATGCCACCATCAGGATCTCTCCATGAAATCTGCTGGTGCGTCTTTTGCAGTTCTAGATGCCTATATCTCGCCCAAGTGGTATCCGAGCAAAGAAGAGCATGGTAAGGCTGTTCCAACTTGGAATTATGTCATGGTGCAAGCTCGAGGAACTGCGCGGATTCCAAAACCGCGAGGTCAAAGATCGCATCGGCGTTTGGCAAAATCTCAAAATGGAAAAGAAAGATGACATGGCTGATTTGATGCAATGCTACGGTAACATTGATGTTTGAACTCAGACCTTCTTGATTCAAAACTTTCAATGCCAGGTGTTTTGACATTCAGCTGGAACAATTAACGTTTTCTTGGAAGCATTTGCTTCCGAAATCCACTCGTTCTTACTTCGTATGGTGTTAAAGAATCGATAACGCTTTACACGGTCGTTTTCGTCATACTCAAATTGTAGGAATGTGCTTCCACCTTGGCCGCACCACGAAGAATAAACACAATAAGCTTCATTGTTCGAAGGTACTGAATTCGGAAATGCGGCGTTAGTCTTATTTTCATCCTTGATCATTGCCTCTAAGGGAAGAGCTGAACCAAGATAATTGTCGACTTCTGTACGTCTCATTCCAATTGGAGGATGGTCCGACAGAAACAGCTTAGACATTTCGATGCGGTCAAACCAATTAATCTGCGCTTTTAGCATCCAGTCTTCTTTTACAAATCCGCTGGGGCCAACTTTGACCGCCGCCAGTCCGTTTTCAAAGTTATGCGCGTCTTTGAATCGAGGAGGAATTATCACCTTGTTGTGCTTATTAATGAATTGGACCAAAATTCCTTTTGGAGTTTCTACAAAAATGGGTGCCAATCCTGAAGAGAATTCTGGAGGGCTTTTCCTGTCAAAACGGTTATATTGTGGAGCAATTGCGATTTTGCCTGACTTGTCTATAAATCCTAATTTTGCATTGTGAGTATCTGGATTTCCGACGACAATGGCTGCCAAACCGTCATGAAACGGAAAAGCAAGCGTGACTTCGTTTTTCAAACTAATCATAAGTTCGCCTGATTGGTTTAAATACTGCCAGGTCTTATCAGCACTGCGAACAGGGCGAAGTCCTTCGCTGTACTCTGATACTCTGTCAACCCGATTGCCCTGTTTGTCCCAGCTTAAAGTCTTTGCTTGACCATTCTGGTAAGCCTTCATACTAAGCAATCCGTTTTTCCACGGGCTATATCCCAGGCGTGAAAAGTCGACTTCCCGTCCGAATTCTTTTATCGTTTTTCCATTGCGATCAATCATTTCGAAATGATCTGAGTCTATTCTTTGAACTATGGACGCATCCCCTTCAGAATCGAAATTTACGGCGTGCTTGAAATTCGGCTCAATTGCGATCTTTCCTTGATTGTCAACGAAACCATAGCTATGACCCTCACCAAGTTGTTTTGCAATTAGGATTTTTGAACGGGTACTGCGGCTGCCATCCTTTTCAATCTCGTAAATTTCGCGGTTGGTGATCCAGATTTCCTTTTGTGGGTTTTCTTTGTCAAACAAAGCAACTTTGGCTAAATTGTTGTCTTCAAAATCGGTGACGGCGAAAAATTTGGGTTCTATTACGAACTTGCCTTTGCGGTCTATGAAGCCCCATTGATCCAGGGCTTTTGCGGGCGATTGGCATGCAATTAAGACAAGCAAAAGCAGGCAGATAGTTCTCATTTCTCTTTGCCGCTCCTCTTGAGCTTTTCAGAGTGATTCATCTAACAAGGTGTAGAAAAGGACAATCGTAGTAATGTGCTTGCTAGCATTATATGGATCTCGTTTGGCAAGGTGTTGGCAAAATCTGCGGAGCCATTCAGTTCTATCGTTCTTGCGTTACAACAAAAATAGTGAGCCATGGCTTGCGATTGCTTTCGCGTTAGTGAGTAGTTTTGCGAACATGTTGTCAGCGCCGATGTTTATGGTAGCTCTTACTTTCCTTCATCCCGTTGTGACTTTACGCGATAAATGCACCTTTTTCTTACGAGATAAGTGTGACTTACACGATATTTGCGCATCGGATATATGTATGGTACCCGGCTGCAATAGATTTGGCCACGCTCGCGGTTAAGGTTTCATATTGGCCGTTGCTGGCTCAAGAAGTAGGCCTGCGCTTGCCGCTTTAACAAGATCTGGAGTAATGATAGTGATTGAGCTTATGCGCCGGACTCGCTCAATTTCAGCTTGAATGTTGATTGCTTTTTGGACGTTTAAGCTCGTAACTTGTTCAATGACAGTAATAGCGCTGTCCTCTATCGTAACGTCATCGGAACGCCAGCGTGAGGAGAGAATCAATCTCAGTTCCTCCGGGCGTGGAGTTTTGTATTGATGATAGAGACCCACTTTGCTATCAATATACTCGTGGAGCTTTATCTTTCGATCGAAGCCTTGCATAGCGATAAGAACAATGCCGATCTGGTTGTTCGAAGAAAATTCTCTCACTGCTTCAAGGCAACCGGAAGACAAACGATGAGCGTCGTCTATCAATATCAGTTCAAGAAAGTTCTTTTGCGGAGCTTGGCGAAAGAGGTCCGGATTATGCCAGTAGGCAGATTCTTGGATCAAGGAATTGAATCTGTTTCGCAAAATCGCAAGGCGAGACTGCATCCTTTTTACAGTACCATTCAACTCAGCTGTTAGGACAGCGGTGTTGTTTCTTTCGAATTTAGGAGGTGGTGAGTAGTTACGGCGCGGAGCTTCAATATAAGGTTCGATAGATGGCCATCCAGAATAATAATTGGCAGAGGCCGTTTTGCCAACTCCTGATTTGCCAGTGCAAACAGCAATTGAACGGTCCTTCCGGAAGGTTTCACATACCTCGACGAACCGATAATGCTGTCTTGTCTGAACAAATATCGACATTGGTGAAGAACTATTCATCAACACTGTACCTCCTTATGGATTGATGCTGTGCAATGGGCACGACGCTTGGATTCGCAGGTGATGTTTGGGTGTCAGGGAGTGGTCTTGCTGCCTGTTTAGAGAAATTTCTTACTAACACTCCAGCATCAGATATCTTGGTTCGCAATGATTTTAGTCTCGAAGATTTGGCTATTTGGACATCTTGCAAGCTAGGTTTTTTGTCGGACAACTCGGCGCAATATGCCATGCATACAAATTCGTTTTTAGAGAAAACATAGACTTCAGAAACATCCTTGGGATCGTATCTGATTAAGACGTTTTCTCTGATGTAACCAGCTTGAAGCTCCGGATTTACAAAGCGATGTCCCAGAGTTCGAATACCGTCCTTCCGTACCAATCTAGTGTCAGGAACTGTCATGAGAAGCAAATGCAGACTTTCTAGTGATCTCGGTAAACGTGGGATTTGAAGCTTCTTGCTCCAGCGCGATTGCGGAGTTTCACCTGTGTCTTCGTTCTTTCGCTGCATGTACTCGTTAACCAACCAATCGTGGAAAACGATTCTCAGTTGCTCAATGTCCATAGAAGGCTTTTGGGGAGGTTGGCCTTCAGAGGAATAACCCGGCAATTCGCAAAGAAGAAGTTGGTTCATAGTTTCGAAAAAGCGTTCGATTTTGCCCTTTCCCTGCGGTTGGTATGGACGACCAAAAATTAGCTCAAATTGTAATTCAAGAGAAATTTGTTGCAACCTCCGCGAACGAAAGTCAGAACCTCTGTCAGTATTTTGTGCCCACTATTATTTTGTGCCGCCATTGCGAGAACCGCCAATTGAGTTGGCGGAGAACGTGAATCTGGCAACATAATTTCTAGATGGATTGAAGCCATTTTAGGAGAGTTTCATCGTCCTTCCAATTGATCTGTCTCTGGGACTTGGTGGTCAGAGGTGGTTCACACAGGTCCATTGCGTTGCATTTCATGCGAATGTTGATTTCTGCATATCGGTTTGTCGTTTCCAAACTAACGTGGCCGAGCCAGCCACGAATCACATTTACATCAACGCCAGATTCTAAAAGATGTACCGCACAGCTGTGGCGAAATACATGGGGCGATATGTTTTTTGTCCGAGAACTCGAAATAGTGCGGGTCAATTTCCGGACAATCTTGTAGATACCAAAACGTGTTAACGCCTGCCCTGTAAGTGAAGCAAAAACAGGCGCGTTGGCTCCAGAGTCCTTAACCAACCGCTTCAGGTTTTCAGTTGTGTCTTGCCACAATGGGCATGTACGCCATTTGTCTCCTTTTCCGTGAAGCCTTACTTTCGGCGGTTTTGCAAAGTCCAGATTTTCCACAGTCAGCTCTGCCACTTCTTGTACACGGGCACCGGTGTTGTACAAAAAGAGCAGCAAAGTTCTGTCTCGCAATGAGAATTGTCCCGCTGCTGGAAGTTCTGCAAACAGTTTTGTGATTTCGTCATGTTCCAGAAAAGTTGTTTCTGGAGGAGGAGTTCGTTTAGCCGGAATAGCTGCTACTCTTTGACATTCAAAAATCATTTCTGGCACATAAGTTGAAACGTGTTTGAAGAAAGTGTGAATAGCAGCCAATCTTTGATTCCGTGTACGAATTGAATTTCCTCGGGTCCGTTCCATTGAATTGAGGAAACCCAGGACCTGGTCATAGGTGAAATCGGAAAGCTTCAGTTTCACGATTGCCTTCCCTGAAGACTTCGCCAGGTATTGGAGAAATAGGCGAAGAGTATCTCGGTAACTTGCAATGGAACTTCTACGAAGACCTTTTTGCATTTCGAGGTGGTCTATCAGGAATGATTGCAATGCAGCGCCCAAACTTGGCATGGTCATAAACTCTTTCCTCCAATCAGCGGTTTCGCAAAAAGTTCATACCGTTTTCCTGCTGCCTGCAGAAGCTCTTCGGTCATATCTAGATAAACAATTGTTGACGAGACATCAGCATGTCCAAGAAATGTTGAGAGCTGAAGAAGAACACTGGATGGATCTTTTCCTTCCTGGTACCAACGGAGCACAATTCCAACGGCCATGGAGTGTCGCAGATCGTGTAAACGGGGCTGGGATTGTCCGGGTAGCAATTTCAGTTTCATAAGAGGAATCAGTAAGCGAAACACACTGCCAACAGTTTGGCGCCTAATGGGATGCCGTCGACTTGGTCGAAAACAAAATATCAGGTCTTCGCAGGCATTTTCGGTCGGACGACTTGCACTCATGTACGTGTTCAAGCGCACGGCTAAGTTTGGACCAAATGGTACCAATCTCGTTTTTGAGAACTTACTTTCTCGGATGGTCAAAATATTTCTCTCGAAATCAACATCTTTTCTTCGTAGATTGATTGCTTCGCTAACTCGTAATCCGAGCGTGTACAACAAAGCAAAGATCATTCTGTAGGTGTGTCCGCGTCGAGGAGCGTTTTTGGTAGTTTTGAGCTCTGCTGTAGCATCCAAAAGCCGTTCAACCTGAGTACTATTCAGAATGAATGGACGACGCGAAACACCTCGGCGCTTTGGTTGGACGGAAACTGGTGAGCTGGAGATTAGTTCCTGTGTTACTAGCCAGGAGAAAAATCGCCTTACCGATCCCAGAAGTCCGTTGTAGCTGCGTGAAGTATGTCTTGGACGCGAATTCAAAAACTCTACAATTACCACATTTCTTACTTGCTGCCTGTCTGCGATTCCTTGCTGACAAAGAAATCGATCAAAAAGTCGCAAATCAAATTCCTCGGTTTCGTAGCGCTTTCCAAGCTGTCGCTTGTATTTCAGATATGCTGCAATATTGTTGGCAAATGGACTTTGCAGTTTCTCGATATCGACATCTTTCATACAATGTCCTCCCCATAGCCAAGCGCAACGTCCCTTAATTTGTGAATGTCTACTTTTGCATAGATTTGAGTGGATTGCGGTGAAGCGTGACCAACATAGTCGCCAATCGTTTTTAGCAAGACATGAGAATCGAGTAGTCGCTGCACGCAAGTGTGGCGAAGAGTGTGCGAACCAGGGCGCGATACTGGAATACCCGCACGCTTGAGGTAGTGAGTCGCTCGCATCGAAACTGACTGAAAATTCATCGGCACCATAGGAGCGCTAACTCTAAAGAAGATATGCCGATCATTTGTCGACGGCCTGCCATTTTTCAAATAGTCGATAATCGCGCTGCCTACAGCAGCAGACAATGGATACGTAGTAGAGTGACCCGCCTTTCGCTCAGGCACGTGAAACTTGTTTCTTTTCCAGTCAAAATCGTCAAGCGTCAACGACGCAATCTCGCGAGCGCGCAGTCCATAGGTCACCATAAGAAGCAACATTGCAAAATCGCGCCGTCCTAATGCGGTCCGCGTATCCACGGACTCTAACATCAGGCGAACCTGCTCCCATGAGATCGATCTCGGAAGTTCTGAGAACTTGTATTTCTTTGTTCGCTCTACAGCACTACTAAAATCACGAGCTAGAATGCCTTCTCTGTGTAGGAAGCGCACTAATATGCGAAGAACGCTTGAAGCACCTTGTTGCGGTCCCTTCTTGCCCACAATGCGCGAGTCAGTGAGAAACGCACTAACTACCGGTGGAGAAAGCTGCCCCAGGTCACTAATTCCGATTCCGGCAAGGAAGTCCTCCAGTCTTTTCAAACAGTGTCGATATAGCTTGATTGTTCTTGGAGATAAGCCTCTTTCCTCTTGAAGATATTTCAGGAAATCTAATAGACATGCATTTTGGAAACTCTTTTGCGAGCTAGGTTTTTTCGTTGAATTCTGAAGAAGTAATCTCAGCATCTGACCGATTGGATTACTGGCTTCGTAAGCCACACTTCTAAGCTCTGTACGAGTTTTCGCATTCTGACCGTGTTGAGAAATCCAATGCTTTGTAAATGGCTCAGCATAAGCTGGCAAATCGGCAAAATCTTTAACGCCGGCGGATTTTGTGAACTCGCCAAATTGCACCAACACGGGAACCCGCTTCACAACACTTCTGGTTGAATAGCCGTTCTCGTCCATCCAATCAACGTATCGTTCAATTGCGGCTCCCAACCAAGAACCTCTAATTCTTTCAAGTGTTTCAGGTTTTAGAAAATGTCGTTCTAACATGAGCAATGAACCTCTTATTGCTAAACTAAGAGAACATTTCCCAATCTGAGCAGGAAAAATTATGTGTCGCAGAGCCTACATAGAGTTGACTCTAGACAGGATAATTAAAGAGCCGCCACATCATTAAAGACGGCACAAAACACCGATTCTGTGGCGTGCCACAGAATCCGTGTAAAGTTTGTCAGGAATTCCGCACGCAAGCCATTTTGGGTTGGTTTTGTACCAAATCGCTTGCCGCAAGGCTGTGGCAGTCCTTTGTGCTGACGGAGGATTGAAGTCTAAATAGTATCCTGTGATTGCTCGACTGTAATCATCAAGAACGGCAGTTAGAACTGGTTTCATGGCTTGACCGTACTGATCCCAAACAAAAATATCCATGAAATTATGATCCGCTTGCCAAATTTCATTTGGGTAAGTAGCTTCAAACCTGTGAATGATTTCGAAAAACTTTTTGTATTCAGCTCTATCCTTTGACAAAGTCAGCAGATCTTTGGGAATCGTCTTATGGATTGAGTAAACTGTGCGATAAGATGGCTCGACCCAACCTTGGTTTGCGCAAATGCGCGCGACCAGTCGCTGTATGGTTGCTAGACTTTGATTTGGCTGGACAATGATATGAGCTTTGATGAGTTCAGTTAATTCAGGTGCGATCTCAAAAGTCCCTTTGTCCGATCGTGGCTTACGTTCCAGAGCATCAATTCCTCCAGCTTCGAAACGACGGACTAATCTAGCCAGGGTGCTTCTATGAACGCCAGTTTCAATCGCGCGCTTCTTCAGACTTACACCTTTTTCGATACAGGGCGCAATAAGATGGTATTTACCGAAGTCTAAATCTTCATCGTCTGTAGGAGGAAAATCACTCAAAGGCGCAAATCCGTAGTAAAGTTTAGTAGCAAAAATCCTAACTTGTGCTAAAAATCGGCACCACTCTAAAAGTGGCATGGAAAGACTAGCAAAAGATTGGAGTGAAAAGAAAAGCCATCGCTATAAGTTTTGCTAATGGAAAGGAAACCGATTAATCGTGAAAATCGGATATGCAAGAGTATCTACAAAGGATCAAAATCTCGATATCCAGTTGAACGCATTGAAGCGTGCAGGATGTAAGCAGATATATCAAGAAAAGGTTTCGGGTGTGGGGCGCAGCCGGCCCGAGTTTCAGAAGATGATGCAACAAATACGCAAGAATGATGTTTTGATTATCTGGCGATTAGACAGATTGGCTCGTTCAACAGGAACTCTTCTTGAAACCATGGAACAGTTAACGCAAGTGGGCGCATCTTTCAAGAGCCTAAATGAACCATGGGCGGACAGCACAACGCCATCTGGCAAGCTAGTCATGACTTTCTTTGCTGGGCTTGCAGAGTTCGAAAGAGATTTGATTCGAGATAGGACTGGCGTGGGACGGAAAGCAGCTTTGGAGCGCGGAGTAAAATTTGGCCGGCCTATCAAAATGTCTGACGAGCAATTGAAGCTTGCAAGAAAGCTATTGAAGCAAGGAAAAAGTATCCATTATGTCGCAGAGACTTTTGGAGTGCATTTCACAACTCTCTACAGATATTTTCGAGAGTCAAAGATTTAGGTTCTCGATCGATTGATTGGTCGCTCCAATAGGCTCGGAGAGAGCTAAGCCGTCACTGCTGCGAAAGTCAAGAGATCGATTGCCGCAACAGAAACTCAATTTTGGTAAACGTCACCATGCCCTGTCCCATATATTTCGTCTCTCTTGCTCCAAGGTCATTTTATGACCTGGTACAGCTTCTTGATCGTGTTCTTATCGCGCTCACTGAGCGTCACTTTGCCATCCATGTTAGCGGTCGGAAACATCACATCATGGTTATTTGGCGAATGTCCGTTCATTCCTAAAGCGTGACCCATTTCGTGCAGGCATGTTCTCGTTAGCAGTTTTCCGTCTCTAAAAGCTGCTCCGGGTTTGTCTTTTACTAGTACTGCAATTGTTGCAAGTTCTGGCTTATCGTTCATTGCCCTAATTTTCAGGTCAGTAGCTCCGTCTAAACCCATTTCGCAAACTACATTGCAGTCGGCTTCGTTATCCGTGTAACTCCAAACAACGTTTGCTAGGTCCTCTTTTTCAACGAATTCATACGAGACTACGCCAGCCGTTGCTTGGCACCATTGGTCTGAAGCGTTGCGAACCATCTCAGAAAATTCTTTGTGGAAGGCTGCAAGCTTTGGATTTGGCTTCACGAAAACTTTCAATGGAATTGACTGTTTATCCCATTTGCTTACTTTGAAGATGCCAGCCAAATAATCGGCTGAAGTCTGCGAACCGCCTGGATGGTCGATAGGAAAAGCCAGCTGTTTCAATTCCGCTTGTACCTGGGGATCGGCTGCTGTTGCTGGATCGATTTGACATGCAAGTTCCAACCAATCGAATACTTTGCTATTTTTTCCAACATGAGCATATGCACCGGCCAAACTTTTACATTGAGTTACGCTGTGCAGACCGCCCAGCCTGACAGACTTTTCAAAATACTCTATAGCCGTCTCAAAATGCCCGAGCTCCATATTGCAGCTTCCAATATTTTGCAAAATTTGCCAACTATTTGGATGTTCTTTCAAAGCTGCATTGAAGTAGGCAATAGCCTTTGGAAAGTTTTTCTCTTTGACAAAAATAAAGCCTTGGATCTGCGGATCGGCTGGCGGCAGATCGTAAATTCTACGAATCGTGTTTATGTCTCTTTTGGTGAGTGTCGAAGTTACTTCTGGCGTAGCATTTGAGAACATCATATCTTGTGGATTTGGTGAGTGTCCATGCATACCTAGAGCATGACCAATTTCGTGCAACAAGACTTTTGTGACTGCAAAAGGTTTTCGGTATGAGATTGCCCCCGGTGTGTCTTTTACAAGAACAGTGATGTCTGAATGGTCTACGCTAAGGTCATTCATTCTAATTCGGTTTTCGGCGTTGCCGTCTATTCCAGGGTCGTGCTTAGCTGAAACTTGTTCGCGCCTTTCTGTGTAATCAAAAATGAGGTTCGCAGATTCTTTATCAGTAACCAACTTGTATTTAACTACGTTATCGGTTGCCTTACACCACTGGTTAAGCGCATCTCGGACCAATTGATCAAATTGGTCATAAAATTCTGGCATCTGAATATTTTTTCGCACGAACACTTTGATAGGAAAATCTGCTAAATGCCATTTCTCGATGGAGACCAGCCCGCCCAGATAATCAGGATCATCTGGTCTACCTGAAGGGCTATGTATTGGGTCTCTCAAAGATTCCATTTTGGCTTGTACTGCTGGATGCTCTATTTTTGTTGGTTCAACCTTGCAGGCTAAATCAAGCCAGGCATGTGCTTTGCCTGGATCTCCCAGTCCCTCATAAGCTCCGGACATAGTTGTACATTGTCCGGGTTGCAAGCCTCCAAGCTTGATGGATTTTTGCACGTCGGCAATCGTTGCTTTATAGTCTCCAAGCCTTAAGTGACAGATTCCAATGTTTAGCCAGGTCTGCCAACTATCAGAATGTTCTTTTGTTGCGGCCGCAAAACTTTTGAGAGCGTTTGCATAATCCTTCGCCTGAAGATGTTTGATACCTTCCTGTTGCAACTGCTGGAACCGCTCTGCATGGGAATCCAAGGCAATACTAGCTTTGGGACAAGTGAAACCCAAAAGCAAAACAGCAATCAAAAGTAAAATTCTCATTCTCATTTTTCGTCACTCGAACATCGCTCCAAGCTTAGTTCCAACTAGGATTCTCTTTCTGACGCTGCCCCGGTCCAAGGGTCGTCTGTATTACAGGAGTACTATCTTCTTTCGGAAGCATCTTAAACGTTGCACATTCTCGAATAAATAAAGCCTTTGATTCAGCTGGAAAAGCAGTAAGAGCTTGTTTCTTTCCAAGCTCTTCCAACGATCTGATGCAAAGCAAGTTGAAATAAGCATCAGTACTTTTCTCGATGTACAAAATCTGACTAATGGTGCCATCGTTGCTTATCTTGAATGACCATGCACAGCTTTTGGCTTCTTCTGCCTCAATTTTTTGTCCCCTGCATGCTGTTTCTGCAATTTGGGTGAGAGCATCATTGACTGATTTGTGCCAATTATTCCAAGCTAAAGTTGCATAAAATGGTGCTGGTTTTGTTGTGGTTGAATCAATAGTCTCAGTTCCGTCTGCTGCATATGCAGCGGGCGAAACCGCTATATAGAAAGCAGCTAGGCACTTTATTTTCAAGTTCATGGTCTAAATATCAATCCTCCAGAAGGGGCACGTGGAGGCCCATAGTATTCTTGCGGGGGAAGCCCCGACCGGGTTCTTTCCCAATTTTCCATAATCATAGGAATCGTTTCAAAAGCAGGCGTTGTTCCTCGAATAAATGGAGGATTGTCGGGCATGTCAGCTTGCATGTGCCCCATTAGACCAAGGGCATGCCCCATCTCATGAGCCATGTTTCCTTTTGCCGGACAAGATGGCCTAGGATTGCCACTTGCAGGAATTCCAGGGTAATGGATCATAATTCCCTTACCGTTGTCCAGCTGCTCTGTATAAGGCTCCGTGTAATTGGGTTCTGACCTAACATAAACTGGCGTGGAAGAGTCATCCATGTACTTCGCAATTATCGGTTGGTCATTAGCCCAAGCATTGAAATCGGAATGAATCTGCGGGGTGCCAATAACGTAGAATTTCTCGCCTAGCGGGTCCCGACGGCTTATTGGGTTGTTGCCACAATACGCATACAGATTCGTGCCTGCGCCTTCGCCGAGAGGATCTCTTGAGAGGAATCGTCCGAGCTTCGGGCTGTATGGTCTAAAGAGCGTCAAATATAGGCCGCTACGCTGATGTGGATATATGCCTTGAAAGCCAGCATCAGGCATAACGGTGCCGCCGGACAATACTGTTTGATTTCCCCATGGGTCGTATTGAATCGAGGTTATTTCATTTCCGCTTGCATCGCAAACCCCGACTACAGACTGATGATCGCTTTCTGCAATGTGCTGAATATCTGATTTTTTTCGAGCTTGCTCCGCAATGGCGGTATGGCCAGGCTGGAGAGACTGCAAATCTACTGGTCCAAAGCGCGCTCGAATGCATTCTTCAGCGATTTTCTGATTTTGAGCAGCGATTTCCTCTCTGCTAAGTCCGTATCCTGTTCCAGCGCCGAAGCCCATAATAGGCATTCCTGGAATGTTAGGTAACCCCGGCATGCCAGCAACTTGACCCGGAAATGTTTGCTGAGGGATTCTCTGCAATTGGCGAGAATTTGGAATTCCTCTGGCCTTTGCAAATGAGTCAGGATAGGCAATGTAAGGTGACATTGGCTCTATAGCTGTCATTTGACGCTCTGGCTCCCCTGCCATTTGTTCTGGTGTCAATTGACTTGGCATCTTTGGCAGGCGCGGTAAATGCTTCGAGAGCACTTGTGCCTGCTCCGGAGACATGTTCGGCGGAACATAGCCATACATGAGCGCCATTGTCGGATCGGCCCCCGGCTTGAATTCGCCGTTTTGAAGCGCCTCATAAGCGCTGGATTTTCCCTTGAGTTCTTCCGTTGTCTGCGGTCCTTGGGCCTTCCGGAGAGCATCAGCAACAGCAGGATCATTTGCTGCATCACCGTAGCGGTCCACAAGATCTGTATTTGGTTTAGCATCAATTTGCTTTTGAACGTTGCCCTTAAGCAGGTTTTGAGCACCGGCGCCCATGGCGACAAAACAGACCAGGACAAGTCCAGAGCTGAATGCCAGTTTTAGAAACGGCATTCTATGGGCTTGTGCCGTATCTCCTTTGTGTTGAATTTTTGTTCTTGCCATTTTGTTTACCTAGCGTACCTAACGCTGAAAGCCGGACAGTAAGCCAATTGCGCCAAATGTACAAAGTCGTACAATGTTAGCATTAGCATATGCAGCCTCCCGCTGTCAAGAGGAGAAAGCAGCAATTTTTGGCTTTATATGCGGTTCGGCAGAAGATAGCACGTTAACATTGCCAAGCGATTTGTTCGGCGAAGCACCGTATGTGGGGCTAGATAACACAGTACAGACTAGGCACGACAAACCCACAAAGACTTTGGTGGGAGCGATTAAGTCTATTCATGATCGACTTCAAATATTTGCAAAACACTACTGGTTATTTCAAATAGAAGTCCAGGAAGCTTTGACTTTTTTCAAAAAACAAACACCTGATAAAGCTCGATGTTAGAAGTGCAAGAATCAAGAGGAAATGAGTAGACCGGTCGGATGTTATATTTATCGCGTAAGAAAGAGATGCATTTATCGCGTAAAGTCACATCCCGTTGGCGGACTGTGGATCTTTGAACGAGAGCTACGTCGCACGAGAAAATCCTGGCTCAAGAATTATCATCGGTGTTTGTTTGCAATTCCGCCTTGCATAATTGCGTTGATCTATTATTTCCATGGTGTCACTTCAGATCTTGTGTCTGCCAAATTTCTTTCGGCAAATACAAATACGGGTTTCAGTATCTTCCCTGATGAGTTAGCGCCTTTGTTTATGGCGTTGTATGGATTTTTGCAGATGGTGCATTACGGCATCTGGGTTTTTGCACTTCCGCTTGCAACTCGATGTTGGAGGCGCTGGCGTTTAGACTATGCTCCGATTGTGAGAAAGCGACCATTGCTTGCAGGTGTCCTTGCCTTGGTGATTCCTGTATCGGGGATGCTCGCTATTCCCGCACTCTGGGCGGGATATGCCATAGATTATGCAACTGCTAACCAGATTTATATTACGGTAGCTACCATTCACGTGATCGCTGAGCTGCCCTTTATGTTTTGGATGGTGGAATCTTGAGTATCGTATGAAAGCCATACGAAAGCGCAGGGCGTAGCAATAGGACATTCCTATATTAGAAAACCGTAGAAAAACGCGGTTTCATTCTATAATGTGCAAACAAGCTGCCAACGGTTTGAATTTCAGCCGTTGCAGCCAACCTTGATATTCGGAGATTCGCTGTGATGCACTTGTCTAAGAAGATTAGCGTTTGGACTTTTGGTTTGCTTGCGGCTAACCTTTTGGTAAGTACGAGCCCTGCGCTGGCGCAGTATCAACCAGGGCAAAAAGTAGAATACAAGGTGCGGACCTGGCCGCCTGGCTGGAAGGTTGGCACAGTCGAGTATATGACTCCAAGTGGAAAGCAAGTAATCGTGCGAGAGAAGCCGGACGATTACAATCCTAAGGGTGGTACAAGTGCCTATGCGCTTGATGAAGTGCGTCCGTTCACCGGACAGGCTGCGCCAGACCCAGTTGATACCGCCAAAGCGCAATTTACACCTGGAATGCAGGTTAGTTATCCTGGTGGAGTTGGTACTGTGGAGTACGTGACTCCAAGTGGAAAACAAGTTATTGTGCGGGAAGCGCCCAATCAATATTATCCGCAGGGCAATACCAGAGCATACAATTTGGATGAGTTGAAAGCTGGAGGAGCTCCTGCGGCAGCGCAGCCTGCTCTAACTCCGCAACTGCCGGCGATACCACAAGCTCAGCCCGCAGTTGCAGACGTTCCACATTTCCCCGTGCCTGCAGTTCAACCAGCTGCAAATCAAGCAGCTGCAAATAAAGTGCAGGCACCTAACAATGCAAGACCTGCGATGGCTCCCGGACCAGCTGGCCCGGTGATGACTGCCGATGATGTGATTAATTTGTTTGCTGCGAAAATTGGTGATCCTAAGCAGTTGAGCTGGCCTCAAAATGAACAAATTTATGGCGAAGTTGCGAAAATTATTCGCGATCGGGGTGTTGACTTTAGATTTGACTCTGCGCCACAAAAAGTCATTGACGCTGTCAACCATTATCAGGTGTTTAGCAATGTCACCCATGCGATTCGTCAGAATTTTGGTCCGCCCGCTACCAAAGAATATTTCAAAGGGGCGTGGGATATGTCACAAATTGGTGGTGAAACGCGCGTTCGTCAATTTCAGCCTAATTATGACTTAGTCACAAGTGAGCATGGTGCGAAAGCCGGCGATCTGGTTATTGATGGAAATGGCCACTACACCTGGAACGGAATATCGGGTCGATACATAGACGCCACTCCTGAGGAAATGGCTCAGTCCGACAAGGGCGGTGCTGGCATTGTTTTGTTGGATGCGAAAATGGGCCAGCGAAGCAAAAACTGGATTGTGTTTAAGCATTCCATGACCAATGGAGACAATATCGAAGTGGCAGATTTGGATTATCGTACTCGTCGGGAATACGGTGGTCGCCGCTAATGCGATTGGCTACCGCCTAAATGCTTGATGGAGAAAGGCCTGGGTTCCCCAAAAAGTCACTTGGTCGCGCTTTTATTGCGTTAGTTCTTTTCGATTTTATATGGACCATGGCTTCTAGTTACTAGCAGTAAGCTGGCTGCTGAGCGCAGAATTTTATCTAGAGCAGCACGACCAGCGCTAGTTTGTGCTAATTGTTTGTGCAAGCCAGCGTTTTGCAATGCCGAGAGTATTGAGAACTCAGATATAAAAGCAGTAATGTCGCTGCTCAGGCGCGCTTTAGAAATTTTTCTGGTTGCGATGCCAGACGCGGGATTTATTTCTCCAAATTTGCCTGATGGATTTCTTGTTAGAACTATCTGTTGTCCTGGAAGCACGGTACCATTTGTGATACCAGCCAGTTTCACGTCGCCGCTCTTGTTATCGCTTAGATTTAGAACGGCCGCATCATGTCCGTCCTCGAAAATCAACGCCACCGCGCCAGCCTTTATTTCAACATCGCCTTCTTTTGTCGTGACTATTATGTCTGAGCTTGGTGCAAGGAGCATAACCCCGCGGTCGAGCGTTAGATGATTGCCGCTTGTGTTAGCTCCAAACGAAATGCCGCTTTGGGCCAGGCTGTTTTGAACCTCGGTATTAAATTCAGACCCTAAAAACAGGCAGGCAGTCTCTGGTTGTGCCATTGCGACAGCTCCAGTCAAAAAGCCTCCCAAAATGTATTGTTTTAGCTCAGAAACAGCAGCTCCGCGCCCAAGTGATCTCGTTAAGTCCGTTGGAATTAAGCCCGACGAGATATCAAATGCTGGAATTAAGACTTGTGTGATCGCTGAACTGGATGCAAGTGCTAATGCCGGTGCGTCTGCAGTGGGAAACGATAGAACTACTGTTGGTGCTTGCTGCAGTGGTTTAGGTGCTGGTGGCGCCGGCGGTGCGCCTGAATTGGAGTAAGTTCCAGCTATGCCAAGTTGCCCGTTACTAGCCGTAGGAAGATTGATGCCTGTGGCGCTATTATTCTGACCCGAACCACCTGTAGAGCCCGCTACACCAGCGGTGCCGCCCGGCGCGCTGCCTCCTGTTCCACCGTTACCGCCTGCGCCTCCATTACCAAAAACACCAACCCCGGGTGCTGTTCCGCCTGCACCACCAGCGCCACCGACACCGCCGTTGCCGCCATTGCCAAAGAGTAAACCACCGTTGCCCCCGGCTCCGCCAGTACCTCCCAGTCCACCTGAGCCGCCGTTGCCTGATAGAAGTCCACCCGAACCTGCTCCTGCCCCAGCGCCACCTGCGCCACCGTTGCCGCCTTGGCCTCTCAGACCAGCCCGTCCGCCATCGCCTCCGACACCGCCAATCCCGCCAGCGCCGCCGTCGCTTGCGCTGCTGGTAGCGTTAATGCCTGTTCCTCCTGCACCGCCGGTGCCACCATTGCCGCCGTTGCCGAAAGCGAGAGAATTTGAGCCGTTGACGCCGCTTGTGGAGCCCGCACCTCCATTTCCGCCAAGACCGACATTGCCCCCGCTTCCCCCTCTTCCGCCGGCGCCACCGTTGCCGCCGTAATTTGCTGATCCGCCCAGCCCGCCGTCACCGCCGCTGGCAGCAGCTCCGCCATTGCCGCCGTTGCCTCCTGTCCCGCTGTTTCCAGAAGCACCGCCAAGAGCGGCGAAACCTGGTCCGCCAGCACCACCGGCGCCACCAGCGCCGCCAGTGCCTCCATTGGCACCCGAGCCTCCAGAACCACCCACGCCGCCAGTAGCACCAGAGCCACCGGCGCCACCTGTGCCACCTATGCCGCCATTTCCACCAATTGCCGCGTTGCCACCTGCGCCGCCATTGCCGCCGGGCGGGTTCGTCAATGTGCCTGGGGCACCGGCTCCTCCTGCTCCACCAGCGCCTCCACCACCGGCGTTACCGGCATTCCCACCCGAGCCGCCAGCACCTCCTGCGCCGGGAAGAGCTGCCAGACCGCCTGCACCAGCACTGCCCGAAGACTGATTGACGTTTCCGGTGATTGAATTTAATGGAATTGAAACTAGACCACCGTTGCCCCCATTGCCTCCCAGACCTCCGAGTCCACCGGCTCCGCCGTTTCCACCGGCACCGCCAGCGCCCCCGTTCCCGCCATTGCCTCCTGCGCCCGCGGTACCAGCATTGCCTCCTGCGCCTGCGTTCACGACGAAGGCTGGTTCTCCTGGTCCGCCGGCTCCGCCGGTGCCACCATTGCCTCCTCTGCCGCCTGCACCACCCGCGCCACCATTGCCTCCCGCGCCGCCTACGCCGCCGTTGCCTGCTGCCCCGCCAGCTCCCGCTGCGACGTCGATAGCTGTAGCCGTGAAATTCAAAGCGGATATTGACAGAGCTCCGCCATTGCCGCCGTTGCCACCATTGCCGCCCGTCCCTCCGCTGCCGCCGTTTCCACCAAAACCTCCAGCTCCTCCATTAGCACCAGAGCCACCTGCAGAGCCGTTGCCGCCATTATTTGATGTAGTGCCATCGGGGCCGTTGTTACCATTTTGTCCGTTTCCGCCAGCACCGCCGGCGCCACCATTGCCACCGGCCGCGCCTGCTGTTCCTGCAGCGCCGGTGCCGCCAACCCCACCATGAAGAGAAATGCTTGCTGTAGTGACAGACCCGCTGCTGACGATGCTTAGATTGCCACCGGCGCCGCCATTGCCACCATTGCCGCCGCTGCCTCCCGCACCACCGATGCCTCCGGCTCCGCCGGCTGCTCCGGCGCCACCATTGGCACCAGGGCTGAGGGGGGCGAAGCCGGCACCGCCTGCGCCACCAACCCCTCCAGCTGCACCGATGCCGCCGAATGCCCCTTGCCCACCTTTGCCGCCCGCTCCACCGTTGCCACCGGCACCGCCGACACCACCATTCAGAGTGATAACAGTGCCGATACCGCCGGCGCCGCCAGCGCCATCGCCGCCACCAGCGCCGCCGTTGCCGAAGAAGCCAGCCCCACCGTTACCACCATCTCCGCCTCGCCCGCCACCTACACCGCCAACTCCCAGAAATCCAGCGACTCCGATACCGCCATCGCCGCCTTGGCTGTCGAGGACCAATCCATTGCCACCATCTGTGCCCGATGCACCTGGGGAGCTGCCGTCAACTCCATGCGCCCCGATGGCAACTGGCTGTGGATCTGTACCGGCGGCCACTCCACTGCCACCCACGGCTGATATGGCCCCCGTGTTGACACTGCCGCCTGCATTAATAGTGATCGGCCCGGCATTGGCACCACTATTGGCAGCTCCGTCAGTAGTGATGGTGCCCACCGTGATGGGTCCTGTCGCCTGCAGAGTTATCTGCCCACCGGCAGCTGTTCCTGAAGTTCGCAAGACTGACCCCGTGCCCAGGTTGATTGCAGCGGGTGCGCTGAGAATTATGCCTGTGTTGGTGCTGAAGTGCCCGGTACAATTGGTGCACGAGTCGCCGGAACTACCGGTAAACTGATATCCGGCAGAAATGAAAAGTTGACCGCCGTCGGTGTCGATAGTGACATTGTTTCCAGTGATGTTACCCGCGGCCAGGGCGATGAAGTCACTAGGAGTGGCCGCAGTGAAACTGCTCAGAGTCAAATTTCCTGAGCTGGTAAAAATTGGATCACCGGAAATATTTAAATTGCCAAGTATAAGGTTGCCCGAGCTATTAGAAATGTCTGCACTAGCACCGGTGAGATTAATGCTGCCTGTGATGAGATTAACTTTTGCAGTGACTGAGCCAACTCCCGCGTTCAAATTGACGATTTGGGACAAGTAGTCGCCACCGATCAAATTGATATTTGTGTTTATTATGTTGCCAGGATCACCTACATTTATTGAGCCTAAGAGGGCCTGTATCGAACCGCCAGTATTGTCGATGAGCAAGTTTTGGATTGTTTGTGACCCTATCAAAGCAGGCGTAATTGCAACATTGGCGGTCAGAGAACTAATCAAGCCGCTATTAGTAAGAGCAGCTGTTGTGAGCGTCAGGTTGTTTACCGCTTGTATAGACGGAACTTGTCCTGTTATTCCTTGAGGCAGTGCATTCACGATAGAGCCACCGGCGCTCAAATTGAGCCCAGCTGCACTGCTGATTGTTCCGGCATTTATAATGTTGGTAAGCGCGCTGAGATTCAAATTAACATTGCTGGCTAATGACGAAATCAAGCCGCCTTGCAGATTGTTAATGTTTAAAGCTCCGATGGCTGCTGCTGTTTGTGATTGGCTTGAAGGAATGACGAATATTGAGCCAGCGTTAGTTAGATTGCCTGAAAGATTGAGGTTTTGCGCCTTATCAAGAATGGCTACGCCAGTGGGAACCGTGATGCTGCTGATGTGCTGGGCGAAGTGCTGGTTGATGGACATTGTTCCGCCGGTTGCCGCACCATCAGCTCCAATGGTTAAAGCCTGGCCTCCATGCAACACCTGGTAAACCGCTACTCGCTCAGCCGCAGTAACCGCTTGTCCTGGGAGAATTGTAGTGGCGTGCCCCCCTACAATAATGTTGACCGGTGATTGTTGTGAACTGAGCCCCGGGCCGACCGCAGTGGAAGCAAGATTTAGGTTGATTCCCGATGTATTGGTATTTGTTGAATTTGGGAGGGTCGCAGAGTTCGCCCTTGAAAGAGGAAGTGAAATAGCCAGGCTTAGTAGTGCTGCAATACCCGCCAACCTATTATGAATTGAAGCCATTTACTCCTCTTAATTCATCACCGCAAAACACTACTATCATACAACAGGTGCTTGGCCCATCGGTTGCGCGCCTTAGCTAGTGAGGGCCGGAAATGGAAGAATTTAAGGTAGCAATATCATCGTACGCACTAATTTTGATGAGACCCAATGTTGAATGACGCCTTCAATAATTGTTTCCTCTCGTATTACTGCCGGTAATACCAAGTATTTCGTTAGTCTCTGTATCGTAAATCTCTCTTGAGTATTTTCCCCTTAGTTTGCTTGAGTTTATTCCAATAATTGTTAAGCGGATACTTGCCTCTGCGGGGTAGAATATGACGCACCGAACAATTGGAATGAAACAGTTTTATGGATGATGACGATGCTCTGGGTTTGAACAAGCAGATAAGCAGAAGAGATTTTCTCAATGGAGTTGCGTTTTGTGCAGCCGCTGCGGTAGGAACGAATCTGTTGTCAAATGAAGAGGCTGCGGCGGCCAACCCTGCAGCAATCGGGCAGAATCAACCTGCTTATTATCCGCCAAAGTTGGTCGGTATGCGTGGTAGTGCTGCAGGTACTTTCGAAACCGCGCACGATTTGAGAGACGGTAAATTCAATGATCCATTCAGCGGCGTTAAGCAAGTTGAGTCTTATGACTTGATTGTTGTTGGCGCTGGCATAAGCGGATTGGCCGCAGCGTATTTTTTTAAGAAGGAAAATCCAGCAAGCAAAATACTCATCTTAGATAATCATGATGATTTCGGCGGTCATGCAACCAGAAACGAGTTTAAGCCAGGTGGAAGGTTGCTCGTGGTAAATGGTGGCTGTGCCGGCATTGAATCTCCCTTTGCGTTTAGCGAGATTTCGCGCGGTTTAATGGACGAACTTGGTATTGACCCTCGAAAACTTTCGAAAAAATGTGATGGGCATCAATATGATAATTTGGGCTCGGCTTATTTTTTCGATAAAGAAACTTTTGGCAGCGACAGACTTGTGAAAAATGGTCCGGGAAGAGAAGCCACTCGCGCAGATTGGAAAAGCTTTCTGGCAAAAGCTCCTTTAAATCAGCATGCCCAAGCGCAGATTGCGAGCTTGCATGATGATAAGGTTGATCTTCTTCCCGGTATTTCAAGCAAAGAGAAGAAAGATCGTCTTTCGCACATGAGCTATAAGGACTTTCTACTCAAAATCGCAAAGGTTGACGCTGCGGTGCTGCCATTTTTTCAAACCGATACTCATGGCTTATATGGTGTCGGCATCGATGCGGTAAATGCTTTAGATTGCTGGGCTTTGGGTTCTCCAGGGTTCGCGGGAATGAAGCTTGAGCCCGGTCCACATCCCCGCATGGGTTACACAGCCAGAGGTATTGCCGGCGCAGATGAGCCTTATGCATTTCATTATCCCGACGGCAATGCATCTGTTGCTAGACTTCTGATTCGCAGTTTGATTCCAGGTGTTCTTTCTGGCAAAGATGCGGAAGACATTGTGACGTCGGCTTGCGATTATTCGCGTCTTGATCGCGAGCAAAACAATGTCCGTGTACGGCTCAGTAGCACCGTTGTGAGAGTGAAGCATTCAGGCAATGTGAAAGTTGGAACTAAAAGTTCCAGCGCATCAGATGTGGAAGTAATTTATGCTCGCGGAAAAAACGCATTGTATTGCGCCAAAGCTAAGGGTGTAGTACTTGCATGTTGGAATATGATAATTCCATACCTATGTCCAGAGCTTCCAAAAGAACAAAAGAATGCACTGCATTATGGGTCTAAAGTTCCACTCGTTTATACCAATGTTGCTTTGAAAAATTGGCGAGCCTTCAAAAATTTGGGCATCTCGAATGTGAATTGCCCGGGAATGTATCACAACAGTCTGGTGCTTGAGCGGCCTGTGAATATTGGAGGATATAAGGCTCCGTCATCGCCCGACGAACCAATTATTGTTTGCATGCAGCGCACGCCTTGTTTGCCCGGCTTGCCGGAACGCGACCAACACAAAGTTGGCCGCGCCGAATTACTTTCAACCAGTTTTGAAACTTTCGAAAAGAAGCTTCGCGATCAATTGCGGCGTGTTCTTGGTCCTGGTGGTTTTGACCCCGCTCGCGACATTGACGCGATCACTGTCAATCGCTGGGCGCATGGTTATGCTTATGAATACAACCATCTCTTCGATCCTGAATGGGCGCCCGGCAAGGCTCCTTGCGAAATTGGGCGCAAAGCATTCGGTCGAATCAGCATCGCTAATTCTGATGCAGCAGCCGCTGCTTACACCGATAAAGCAATTGACCAGGCTTATCGTGCAATACAAGAATTGAAATCGTAGAGTCCTTAGCGGTTTCAATACAGCTGCCGCTCGGCTTAAGTTGAAGTTTTTGAAACTCTTCTAGACCTTCTTCTTATATCTGCCTTGAACGACGGCGTCGAAAATTGAGCCTGGGGGCACGTCGTCGTTGCTCAGCATAACCTTGTCGTACAGCTCGTCTGGTAATACGCGCAGCACTGTCATCAAGCCGTGGACGCCCGTGTTCCAGCCTTTTCTCATGCCCCTGGTTTCGCGACGCGAGAGGATCTTTTTCATGTTTTCGGGCGACATTTCATCGCTCATCATCATGCCTGTCATTCCTTGTGGAAAACCAGGAGTTTTGAACTCCGGTTTGTTTAAGACGTCGATGGCATTGGGCGCATCTGGCAATGCTGCCATGTAGTCGTTGGTAACAGTGGCTTGTCTAATACGCGGACCGACTTGTCTCACCATGTGGTTCATCATATGGTGAGTCATGTGGCAGTGGAAAATCCAGTCACCAGGATTGTTAGCTACAAACTCAAAGTCTTGAGCCATTGCGACCCCCACAAGTGTGTTGTTGCGAGGAATCCAAGCCGATTCAGGAATGCGCCCGCCTTCTGTGCCTGTGAGCCAGAATGTATGTCCGTGAAAATGAATTGGATGGTGTTGCACTGGGCTGAAGTTTACCAGCCTCACGCGCACACGTTCTCCGTGGCGCACCACCATTGGAGTTGTGAAAGGACCACTGCGCCCATTAATAGTATGCCAGTTCCAATCCATCAGTGAAGTATCTGCAATGCTTTGATTGGACATTACGTAGAAATTTTGATAAACAAGGACAAAGTCGCGGTCTACAGGCGGATCGTAGGCGATTTTAGGGTGAACGATAAACATGCCCATCATGCCAATTGTTTCTTGCATCGCTACGTGCGAGTGGTAGAAAAATGTACCGGTTTGATGGATGTCTAACTCGTATACGAAAGTCTTGCCCGGCTCAATTGGTGACTGCACCAAACCGGGCACGCCGTCCATCGCATTCGGTAGTTCAAAACCATGTAAATGAAGCGCTGTCGCTTCTGGCAGCTCATTGTGCACAACAATCCGCACACGGTCGCCCTGATAAACTTCAATGATCGGACCGGGCATGCTGCCGTTGTAGCCCCAAACGTCCATAAATTCGCCTGGTAAAAACTCACGTTTTACAGCCATCGGACGCAAATGGAATTCTTTTGCACCGTTTACCATTTTGTATTCAAGCTTTTGCAAGTCTGGTGCATGCACCGGCACTGGTGGCAATCCTGATGCGCGGAGTCCATGCACTAACTTTCCGAGATAGTGGTCACTGTTCGGCGGACCGCCGAAGCTGGGCTTGTAGCGTGAATACTCTGTAAATTGCTTGTCTTTAGAGTTTTGCTCGGCCTTGGGATGGATTATTGCAGCTTCGCTGCTGTTGCCGACAAGAGTTCCAAATCCTAGTGCAGAGCCTGCGGCGAGAAAATCGCGTCTTGATGGTTTTTTGTCTTTCATGAAAGGCTCCGACTATCGTGGTTTGGGCACAGCGTCGATGTGTCCTGGCGGGTTGACTCCAGGCGGTGCAACTAATGCGCCGCTTAATACAAATCCATTTATTGATGTTTCTGCTTCTCGCCATTCGACAAGATCATTTATGAATGCCAGGCGGTGGTCAAAAAAGTCTTTCTGGGCTTCAAGCACAGTCGGCCAATCTGTTCTTGTGTTTCGATATCCATTCAGCAGTGCGATGTAGCGTTTTTCAGATTCTGGCAAAATTACATTTTTGTATGCGTGCACGTGCTGTACAGCAGTCACATAGTTTCTGTATTGGTGAGCCAGAGTTCTGCGAAGTTGCAACTCTGTAAGTTGAACTTGAGCGTGCTGCCTGCTCAAATCTGCTTGGGCTTGTTGCACTGTGCCCTGGTTTCTATCAAAAAGTGGCACTCCCATATTTACATTGGCTTTTGATGCAAATCCTTTGTCCAGTGGATCGTAGCCTGCGCCTCCGCTCAACACCACATTTGGTATCCACTGGCGTTTTTCTCTTTTCAAAGTTATTTCGTCTGACCTTAACTTTTCTTTTGCTTGCGCCATCTCTGGGCTGTTTTGAATCAGTCGCTTTAGCGTTGGCTCCCAGCCCATGTCTTGCGCGTCGCCATCGAGGTCACCTGTGAGTGGGCGCAAAGGCAAATCTACTCCAACGCTAGTGGTTAATTCCTGCCATGTGCAATTGAGATCGTTTTCTGCTTCTGCGACTTTGAGTTTTTGATGTTCGAGCATTACATTAGCCTGATGTCCATCAGCTAGGTTTGCCTCGCCCAGGTTTATCATTTCATTGATGGTAAGCCAGCGGTCTTGATGTGTCTTAAGAAGTTCCTTTTGCATTTTTACGCGTTCTTGGGCGCCGAGTGCATGGTAGAAATTGATTTTGACATCGTTAGCCACGCGAAATTTTTGCGCATCATACAAATGCCGGGCAGCTTCTGTTCTTGCTTTGTATTTTTCTCGACTCAGCTTTAGCTTTCCACCCAAGATAATTTCTTGTTGGACGATGCCGCCTTGAAATTCTCCTGCGCCATTTCCTGGTCCGGGTAACCCCATCAAATCGCCATTATATGTAATACCAGGATTAGGAAAGAGCCCCGCCTGCAAAGCCTGTCCGCTTTCAGCTTCTATTTGTGCTCTTGCTTGCACAAGTGTAGGGTTGTGTTGCTCTGCCATTTTTTCAAGGTCTGCAAGTGAGAGTTGGTCAACCGATGGTGGGGCGGGGGCAGACAACCATCGGTTGAATTGTTGTTCGCTTATGTTTTTCAAAGGTGGTACTGTCGGCATGTTCATTCCAGGCATATCGTGACTGTTCATGTTCATGCCCGGCATCTTCATTCCGGGCGTGTCCATTCCGGGCATCTTTTTTTCAGTCTTCGAATTGTGCATGCCGCGTGTGGCTTTTTTCGTGGCTGGCGTTTGCGTGCCACTCATATCCATGCCAGGCATTTTCATTGGTGCTTCTGTTTTTGCATAGCAGCCCATCGCACCGAGCATAAATGTTATCGGCAGATTTGCGATTACGATTGCGTTCCGTCGCTTGGTCAAATCTTGCAAACACTCACAGAGAAGGCAATTCCGTGCATAGTATCATTCATTGTCGACCTTGGGCAACGGCTATCCATCGCACCTCCAATGGGGTTTGGATAGATATTCAGTGAAAATTTGATGGGCTGTTCACCGGCGTGTTGGGATGGTGACCTCAGGCACTTAAGCCCCTGTGCACCCACGGTTGGATCATAGGACACGAAAGAAATTAGTGAAACTTAGAGATTTGCTTCACCGTTTCAAATTGTTTTCAAGACGACTTGATAAGTTGTTCCCATAAGGAAATCGGAGCTGCGAGTCAGCGGAGAGCATAGCCTGCTCATCCGGCTACTTGTTGCGTATGTGAGGGAAGGATAAATGACAATTGATTCGCTGGCCGGGCACTCGGAAAAGCCGACTTTTAAAGACGAAACTGCGGAAAAACTGCGAGAAAGTGCACCTTTATTGATGGCAGTTGTGGAGAAGCGTTTTTCCTCCAGTTCTTCCAACGATTCTACCGCGGCCCCCTTCCTAACAAAGCTCACACTTCACCACGACTTTGTCGAAGAAAGTGCAAAGCAGCTTAAGAAAGATGCCGACAAAACTTCCGCATCAGGTGGCGATGCATCTAAAACTGATGAATCCAAGAAAAGCACCGATGGGCAAAAAACTGATGAAACTAAGAAAGTGACTGATGGGCAAAAGGCTGATGAAACCAAGAAAGCGAATGATGGAAAAAATACAGATGCCGTAACGAAGCCAGATGGAACGTCGGTTCCAAGTGATGCAGCAAAACATCCTGATGTCGACAATTCTAAAGCTGAAGCAACGAAGCAACGAGATGCTTACAGGAAAGAAGTAGAGAAGCTGCTTGATCAAGAAAATAGAAGTGACAAAGTTCAGCATGGTGAAGGTTATTATCAGGTGCTGAAGCGGATGAATCCTGGCATGTCGGTGGCAGAGCTAGATAAGCTTTCTCATGAAGTGAAAGCCGTGAATGGAAATCGACATGTATTGCACCGTGGCGAGCAGTTCAATTTGCTTAGTGACGCGCAAAAGAAAACGCTAGTAGATAACATGATGAATGACTATGACCGCGCTCACGGGAAGACAGACCTCAAGGACGGCAAGGTTGATCCAGTATGTGAAAAACTCGCATCAGCACTAAAGGCGAAAGTTGAGAAAGAAGCTGAGCCAGATTTGAAAAAGTCACTTGAGCCTCCGAAAGTTGAACAGCCCAAGCCTGAACCAACCAAACCAACAGATGATGGCAAAAAGCCCGATGATAAAACGACAAAACCAGAGTTGCCATTCGAAGAGCGAGTCCAGAAAGCCGAAGAAGCTTGCACTAGCAGTTATGCTGATGTTCAACGCCGTGCCGAACTTGCCGAATATGTGGTTAAGCACTTTGACCCACAAAGCGATCAATACAAATTCGCGATGAAAGGGCTTGCTGAAGGAATGGCAGAAGAGAAAAAAGCACTGATAGACCTTCGTGAGCTTTCTCAAAAACAACCTGATGCTGAGCTTAACAAGCAAGTCGAACGTTACTGGAAAGCATTCATGAAACAGCAAGTGCAGATACTCAACAAACTGCATGACACTTCGCTCATGACAGACAGCAGTGACAGCAAATCTGCCTAAAAAATTTCAATACGCTCCTCCCCCTCCAAATGCAAACCGTGCTTGGTCCCTCAGACTGAGCGCGTTTTGTTTTTCGAATATTTGCTTGCTTGTCAAAAATGCTGTACCGGTTCACCAGAGAGCCGGCGCCGTGTAGTTAGCTATATCGCTTAGAAATAGTTAGAGCTAAATAGAGTCGAATATTATTGGCTGTTGACAATATTGCTTCCAAGCAATATTGTGTAATAATGCCTTGGACTCTGATTTATCTAGATGAATACATGCACTGGCTGGATGGTCAGGTGGAGGACTTGCAGGATGAAGCCTTGGCGCACCTGGAGATGCTCAAGAATTTTGGCCCCGGCTTGGGGCGACCATATGTGGATACACTAAAAGGCTCTCGTTTGGCTAATCTTAAGGAACTGCGTTTTGAGTTTCAAAATGCTGTAATACGAATCCTATTCGCATTCGACCCAAAGCGACAAGGTGTAATCATTCTGGGCGGCGACAAGAGTGGAGACAAAAGATGGTACGAAAAAAAGATTCCGATCGCTGAGAGACTATTTGACCTGCATCTGGAAAAACAGAGGAAGGAAGATGAGGCGAGAAAAAAAGGACTCAAAGTTGAAGAACAGAAATTGAAGAAGAGAAAACGGCGATGAAATTAACTCATGACGACTATATGAAAAAGCTCTCTCCTGCCCGCCGGGCAAAGGTTGAAGCTCGTGCGGAAGAATTAATTGGCGAGGAGTTAACTCTAAGAGAACTGCGCAAGGCGCGAGAGTTGTCACAAGAAACGTTGGCAGAGCTGCTTGAAATGCGCCAAGGAGATTTATCTAAATTGGAGCGACGGACAGATGCGTACCTAAGCACGATACGACGTTACGTGGAGGCAATGGGTGGAACCCTTGATTTGATAGTCTCATTTCCAGGCTCGAAGCCTGTTAAAATCATTCAAATCGGGGAAATTGCTAACGAGTCGAAAGGCGTTGACCCAAAGTTCTTCTACCTTGATGAAGGGAAAAGGTCTTCAAAGAAGAAGCATATCGTCGCCGAAAAGGTTCGACCAGATCTTGCTGGCAAGAAACATGCTAAATAGGAATGATAATGAAAGAAATTCAAGAACCGGTTAGGCTCAAGCAAGAAAAAGTGCGTCGCTATCGTTGCCCAGCTTGCGGTGCTGACTTAGTGTTCGAGCCTAAGGACGGCGCACTTAGTTGTCCCTTTTGTAAGCATAGCGAAGAAATTCCGCAGAGCGGCGAGCTGATAGAGGAAAGATCATTCGAAAAGTACTTACAAATCTTGCCGACGCAGTTAAAGTCCATATCCGAAGAGGCTCTGCAAGTAGATTGCGCCAGTTGCGGCGCCCTGGTTACTTTTACACCACCAGAGGTGGCATCGGAATGTAGCTTTTGTGGCGCACCAATTGTTGCTCAGCCTAAATCAGCTGATCCCACAATATGTCCTGAAGCGGTTCTTCCATTTAAAGTCGAAAAAGCGCAAGCATCTGCAGAGTTGCGAAAGTGGATTTCCACGCGTTGGTTTGCGCCAAATGCACTGAAGCAGCTTGCTGTGCCTGGGGCAATTTCTGGCGTTTACATTCCATTCTGGACTTATGATACATACACTACTAGCTATTACACCGGTCAGCGCGGTGAATGGTATTACGTGACAGAACAATATACCGAGCAAGATGAACAGGGGAATTCGGTCACCAAAACCAGAGAGGTTCGCCATACACGTTGGTATTTAGCCGCTGGATCTGTGCAGCGTTGGTTTGACGATATTTTAGTTCCGGCTACGAAATCTCTGCCCGAAAACAACTTGCTTGAGCTAGAGCCATGGGACGTAGTCGAGCTAAAACCTTATGACCCGGCTTTCTTGTCTGGCTATAAAGCTCAGCGCTATCAGGTTACATTACCGGAAGGTTTTGAGCGCGCCAAACAGCTGGCTGCACCTAAAATAGAAGCAGATGTGCGCATGGACATTGGCGGCGATGAGCAGATGATTTCGTCTCTCAATACGCACTATTCAGCAATCACTTTTAAGCATATTCTCTTGCCGATTTACGTTGGCGCTTATCGGTTTGAACAAAAGCTCTATCAGATTGTAATCAACGGCCGCACCGGTGAAGTTCAGGGGCAACGTCCATACAGTTGGATCAAGATTACTCTTTTTGTGCTCCTAATTATTGCCATTATTGTGGGCATCTATTCTCTCTTCCATCATTCGCGCTAATTCCAGCAAAAACTCACCATTTGCCAGCGTGGGCGCCGCCGTCAACGCGGATGTTTTCTCCGCTAATAAATTTGGCAGAATTCAAGAATAAAACTGCATCAACAATCTCTGAGATTTCTGCAAGTCTGTGTAATGGGGCGAGTTGCTTGAGTTGTTCGTGATCTTCGTTTGCGTGCATCGGTGAGTTAACTGTTCCTGGTGAAACTGTGTTGAAGCGTATATTGTCTGCTGCATATTCAATAGCAAGTTCTTTACTCATTGCCGGAATTGTAGACTTCGTCAATACAGGTAATGCGGCAGGGACTCCCGCGATAGGCTGATCTGTGAGAGTCGTAGAGATGCTTACTACATGTCCTTCTCTTTGTTTTTGCATTTGTGTTATGACTTGTTGGGTCATGTAGAAGAAGCTAGCTACATTCGTGGAAATCATCAATGCGAAATCTTCTTCTGTATAATCGGTAAATGGTTTTGACATGAAAATTCCGGCGTTGTTAATTAGTACATCAATACGACCGAATTTATCAATTGCTGCTTGAGCAACTCTTACAGCTGTTTCTTTCTTGCCGATATCGCCGTCTATAAGCAAGAGGTTTTGGTTAGCTGCAAATTCCTTTGAGGTTGATATTTTTCGTGATGTGCCTACAACGCAATAGTTTCGTTTTAACAGAGCTTGCACAAGCCCCTGACCAATGCCACCAGAGGCTCCAGTAACAATTGCAACGGGAAGCTGAGAGTTCATAATAGATCCTCGAAATTTAGCAGGCAATTATATCATCACGCTTGCTGCATTCGATTCTTTCCTATTGCATTGGCAGCTTTAACGTTATTCCGAAATCGTATTCGACGAAAGGCATCAAAGCGCATGCTTCCTGCGGCTCATATTCAGAACGGGTTACCATAAAAGTCGCAAATCAGATTCAGCACAAATTCTATTGTTGTTTTGTCTGCGGCTGAGCTGCTCTGAGGTCTTTGATGCGATTGGCAATTTTTCCTGCTTCGTCTTTCTTGTTTTGCATTAGCAGGTGCTTTTGGTAGGCTTTCAGGCTTCTGATTAAAACACCCTTGTCCGAAGATTTTTCAAGAGTCGAGAGTGCTTTGGTGAATACTCCCTGTGCTTCGTCGTGCTTGCCTTGCATATCGAGAACATCGGCAAGCGCGAGTGTCTTTTGGGCAATATCGTCAGGCTTCATTTCAGTCGACTTTTCCCAAATTTTCAAACCGCGTTTGAAATAAATCTCGGCTTCGCCAAAAGCGCCCTGGTCATAGTACATCCCGCCGCAATTGTAGAGTATGTTGGCGAAATTATTGCTATCAGGAGCGGTTTTTTCTATGCTCGCGATGGCGTCTTTGAAAAGCGGTTCTGCCTTTTTGTATTTTTGCTGAACGCACCAGTATTCGGCCATCTTCGCTTTGTGAGCCGCAAGCTCAGGGTCGTCTGCGCCAGAGGCAAATTCTTCCAACTCTAAAGAGCGCATATATAAAGGATCTGACTGAGGGTAAAGCTCGTCTTCTGCGTACAAATCAGCCTGAAGTCGTAATGAGTTTGACAAGAACAGTGCAGCCGATTGAGCAGGTGTTTTATTTGATTCCTCAGCGTCACCTTTCTTTGTGCCATCCTTTGGCGCGCTGTCCTTGGGTTTATCTTGCTCTTTTTCGGCGTTTTCGCTTCCAGCGGCTTGCGCATATATTTTTTCGAAAACTTCGGCACTCTTTTTGTAGTATTCCGCTGCTTTCTTTTTCAACTCAGGTTTTTCTTCCTGCCCAGACTGTTCCAGGTATAAATCGGCGATGTCCTGATAAACCTGCCCGATTCTCTGGTGTTCGGGACCATAAAGGAAAACCATCATGTCTGCTGCTTTGAGCATGTTTTTTTCAGCTTCGCCGTAATTGCCTTCAGCCTGGAAAACCAAGGACAGGTTGTAAACGGTGGTTGCGATACGCTTGTCCGACTTGTCCATTTTTTCGGCTTCTTTGATGGCAAGTTCGAAGTTTAGCTGCGCTGCAGGGTAGTCTTTTTGCTTGTAAGCGATTTCTGCGGCGTTGTTAAATTGCTCAAACTTCGTGGCAGCAAGGGCTGGCGGGGTAAACAGCATCAAGCTCAGGCTCAGGGCAATGATTGCGGAGCTTGGAGCGAGCCTTAAATTAAGATGCTTCATTTTCGTTTTCATCCTGACAGCGGGGAATAAAGTGCTAAGACCGTCAATTTCGAATTTACCCAGTCAGACTAACCTCTTTACGTATAAAATGGCAAATACTCCTCTGGTTGGAGCAATTGAGGCAATCATGGACCTATCTTTGAATTGTACCGTTGACAGGCACGACGTCGCTAAAACTTCTGTGCCAAAACCTTCGCGGCGTTTCTTTGGCTTAATATTTGCCCTGTCGATATCAGTGGGTTCTCTGTTGACACCTGCGCTGGCAGCCAAACCGGGCGCTGAGTGGGCTGATTCGCCCTTGCCTGTCGAAAGCCAGGTTAGTCTTACCCGCGCCGGAAAGTTAATGAAGGCGGCCAAGTATGACAAAGCTAAGCCGATTATTTTATCGGCACTTGAGTCTGCCAATGATGTTCCGAAATGTCTGGCAATTGCTCAGTACACCGAAGCTTATGGTTTCCCGATGATGGATGTGCGTCGCAAGTGTTGCGACAAGGCGCTGTCATTGTGCAGCTCAGATGACGATTATTTGTTGATGGCATTGAAAGCGCGGAAATATCAATTTTTCGAAGTGACGCGCGACTCAATTCACAAGCTGATTGAAACTTCGAGAACTATGCCGCAGCTGTTTGTTTTAGCAAGAAAGGCTCACGAGCTTGCGCTCAATGACGTAGCCCATCTTGCCCTGGAGAAGGCATACACAGGCATTAAAACTCAGGATGACGCTTTCACTTTTGTGGACAATTGCAAGGCTCTGGGCATGGATGACCTTATGCGCAAAGCACTGAAGCTTGTTGTTGACGACGAAGATGAATCAATTCCACTTTGCGAAATCGCAACGCACATTCAAAAATATGGAATGCGCGATGAGGTGCGATATGCTCTGCGCAAGGCGTTAGATCACACTTCGCATGATTTGGGTCAAGCAACCACTGAAGTCACAGAAATTATGGAGACCGCTCGCCGCCTGAATGAGCCAGATGTTAAAGCCCGGGCAGAGTATTTCATGAAGAAAGGCAATTTCATGCTCAAACAGAAAGACCTCGCAGATGAAGCCGCAAACAGAGCGCGCGCTGCTCGCGAACGCCAGGGCTTAGATGATGCTCGATTGAAAGACAAAGAGCGCGAATCTGGATTCTCAATGGAAGAACGCGCCACCACCAAGGGACAACCGGCGCCTGACTCAAATGCAAGTTCGGGCTACTAGCCTTTATTCTGCCATCCAGAAAAATACTATCGTAAGGCGCTTAGTTTCATCGGTGTCGCCAAAATATTGTGTTGCTGAATGGACAAATTCAGCGCGGTAAACGATGACCCGGTTGAAAACATTTTCAATGGTGAGGTCTTCTTTCCACAATTCAACGGGCATTTGCGCTACGCCTAAGGCTTCTCTCAGATTGGCATACGGTGCTGGGCAGCAATTGCCGCCTTTAGTTCCGTCTGGAAACTGAAGCCGATAAAAGGATGTGCCACCCTCTCTAGGCGCGTCAGGATTCAAATAAACCACACCCGCATATCGGCACAGTTTTCTAGAGTCTGTGTGTGGTCTTGCGCCTGATTCTTTCTCGCCTACAAGTTGCACATAGTTGTGCGAGAGTGACCCGCCGCCTTCTACGGTTTCTTGCCAGAGGCGTTTAGACCCTGTTTGTTCTTTAAGCCAGCTTTCCAGTTTTTCCATTTCGGCTGGCAACAAACCATTGGGGCATCTTTTGCCAGGCCAAAATTCGTTGCGATGCGGAAATCCAAGAGTCCAGTCTGTTCTTGCCAGGCAGCGCTCTCTTATTTCGAGAGCATTGTCGAAAAAATTTTCCGCGAGGAAATAGTCTTTGCCCTGTTTGGGTGTGCGATATGGAATTCTATTTATTTGCTGCATTTACCTGGGCCTATAAGTAGCACCTTCCATTCAAAATCTACGTTCCACTCAGAGCCGATTTCTAACTCTGTCGCGAAGTAATGAGCCGGGCAACTCGTCAAAGCATGTAAAATGTGGAGGCCTGGAATAAGGGGAGAGTTGAGTTGTTCAATAACAATGCGGTAACCAAGTGTCGTCATAATCAATCGCGACGAGCGGGCTTTAAGCATGTCAGGGCACGCATTTTACTGTGCTTGTCGATGGCATTGAGCTCTATCAATAGTACTTTGCCGCAAGCTGCATTGGCAGACCAAAACACTCCGACTGGCAAGCCCACAAAACTTGAGTCAATCGACAAGGCCGCAAAAAAGTTCTCAAACAAAAACAAAGAGCTTGTGCAAATGTACCGTGCAGGCATTACAAATGCCGTGCAAAAGCAATCTTTTCTTGAGCCGGACGACACAATCTACGTGCAAACAGGTGACATTCCCGCCGAATGGCTTAGAGACAGCAGTGCGCAAGTGCGACCATATTTATACTTTGCAAAATCAGATGCCAATGTTAGAGACTATTTGCGAAAAGTGATAGCCAGGCAGGCTGCATATATTTTGATTGACCCTTACGCAAACGCATTCAAGGAAAACAATGAAGTATGGGAGCGCAAGTATGAATTAGATTCATTGTGTTATCCCATAATTTTGGCGTGGACTTACTGGCAGGTTACAGGCGACAGCAGTATATTCACCCCGAAATTTGAAGAGGCAATGAAAAAAGCTGTTGGTGTTATGGTGCTCGAGCAAGACCATGCTGCAAATTCGAAATTTACTCATCCTGAAATTGCGGAGAAGGGGCGAGATACAGCGGTAGCAAACGGTACCGGCATGAGCTGGAGCGGTTTTCGCCCATCGGATGATGCTTGCAAATATCATTTCCTAATTCCCTCTGAAATGATGGCTGTAGTAGCGCTGCGCGGACTTGAGCAAATTGAGAAATCAGTCTACAAAAATCAGGCATTTGCAAATCAAGTAAATAAGCTGAAAAAAGAAATTGACGAAGGCATTCGAAGATATGGAATTGTTGAGACGAAAGAATTTGGCAAGGTTTTTGCATTTGAAGTAGATGGGCTTGGGCACTACACTTTAGAAGATGACGCAAATATTCCAAGCTTGCTTTCGGTGCCATATCTTGGTTATGTATGGTGTAATTATCCGGTTTATCAAAACACGCGAAAAATGATTTTGTCGCAAGCAAATAAAAATTATGCAAGTGGATCTATCGCGAGTGGCATCGGCAGCGAACACACTCCCTATGGTTACGTCTGGCCGCTTGCAATGGTAATGCAAGCTTTGACAGAAAGTGAGCCTAAAGCGCAAGACCGCATCTTGAAAGAAATTCTTGCAAGTGACCCGGGCGATCATTTGTTGCATGAATCTTTCAATCCTAATAAGCAAACAGAATTCACGCGCCCTGATTTTGGCTGGCCAAATGCATTATTTGCTGAATTCGTTATGCAAAAACTTCAGCATAAAAAGCCCCTTCCGGTGCCGGCAAATTCAAGGTAATGATTTAGTCCTGAATTGGGTTGGGATGAGTTTGACGCCGAGATAGCACGACGACTTAATCAGCCCCACTGGGCAAAGCTTCCAATTGGAACTTATAATGAGAGCCTCAATAGTCCAAGTTTATAAGTCGAATGCTCTATTTTGCCCGCTTCATTGATCTCTTTTGGAAGTATTTGAAATTCGATTATCTGTCCGTTAGGTGCCCTGAGATCAAAAGCTGCCGTCCTCCAGCCTTTTCCTTGCAACGACGGTCTTATTCAGTCATTCCATACAGTGCGATGCTTCAACACCGATCTTGTGCTCTGAATTCCTCTCAATGTGATCCGTCTGCTTTTCGGAAGCTGGCTGCTTATGATAGCTTTCTTGATGACTATCAGCCATAGAGTAGAACCAGAAATGGGTTCTCCTATAATTCCCCTTGTGGTCCGGCGAACGCATTAGAAATATAATTAGCCTTTTGGCTATGGTTGGTTTTTCCTGCTTCTTTGTCGCTTTTATTCGTCCAAGGATTTGCTTTTGTTTGCTGAGCAAATCGAGATCGACATCACTTTCCAGTGGTGCTTCAGGCAATTTCACTATTTGCCTGCTGGGCCTTGGGAGCATGTTCCAACGTGTTGTTTTGGCAAGCTTCAGATCTGTGCCGCAATATTTGATTCTCCTCATCAGCGGCGGCTTCTGGTGAGCCTGTTACAAGAGCGGCCTGGCGTCTAAAGACTGTTTTAGCTCACTTACGAGCGAGCAAGCTCATTGATCGCCTGTCACTCCCGATCGTTGTATCCTCCATCCAATAAAAGGCGGCAGGGATGCCAAATGCGTCAACAGTTGTTGTGTCTCGAAATCCAATGTGCCCTATCCATTTCGTGGTGCACAGTCTTCCACGCACCAGCTAAACATGTTCTTTAAGGAGTTTCGGTCACACCCCATATTCCAAATGGCCAGAACAGGAAGAAAGAGTGCTCCCATCAAAAAGCCCAAACCCAGTATTACGTGTCCTTTGGAGCTCTTAACACCATTTACCAAACAAATAACACCAACAGCGAAACCGCCCAGGCCAAGCGCCAAGATTGTGAGACAAATCGGTTCTGAATAGTCGCAAATTTTACTAAGTAACACGGCTATTGATCCTAGTAGAGAAATCAAGGCAGCGCTCGTCCCCGCGACCATCAGCCGCCCGGAATTCTTGAGCTTAGCTTTGTCTCCCATTCTGAGGCGAATACTCCCTTCCATAATGCAAGCTAACCCGGCTACAACTCCGATTATCTGAACACCTTGCATAAGGATATTTAGCAGTGCCACCACGTTGGCTCCAGAATTACTGCGAAAAACACCGGGTGTATTAATATCTTGAATTACAGAAGCATCACCGCCTTTGTATGCCCCTTGCAGCATTGGAGGCGCAAGGGTTTGCTTTCCATGCTCGGGATTTGGGTGCGAGTCAAAAGTGTCTTGAGCCCGGACTGGTGTCGCTAGGAACGTTACAACACAAACGCACGACAAGGTAATTCGTGAAAGACTCTTCAGCCTGCTTAGCCTCATTGTTCTGTAACCTCTGTGTACTGTGGTGCAACAAATTGCCGATTTCCTGGCGCGCTGTTTGGCAATTCTTGGTTCTTCATTTGGTAATTCCAGCCCAGTAAGCTTTGAATATTTTCCGGCAGCTCATTGAAGACAATGCTGATGCTTGAAAGGGAATAGTAGCCTCTGAGCACAGTGTTGCCAGGTTCCGTCAGAACGAAAAAAGAGGATGTGTAACTAGAAACGTCTCTGTGAGCCTGTTCTTGAATGTATCTACTTATGCTCGCAAGATTTGATATGAACTGCGACGCATCATGTTCTTTGGTCCAGGGCAGGATAGCCACGGACAACTTTGGCTTTTCCTTCACCTTAGCTGCCTGTGATCTCGTTATGGCGGCGCATTGCAGCGACAGAGGCTTCGTTTATCTTTGGTTCACTGGTCATCAGTTCTGCCAACGCAACTCTTTCTTCTACCGTCAGGCGAATGATTCTTTGTTGTTCGATTACCTGGGCTGCTTCTTTGAGCGCCGCTTGAACCATAAAATCTGATGTGGAACGTCCCTGCAATGCAGCAGCCTGGTCAATTTGCTGCTTTGCCTCGGCTGTCAGCCTGGTATCAATGCGTTCTTCTTTTTTGTCTCTTACTGCCATTTTTTAAACCCTCTACTGCGATTGTACGGCGAACTTCCGTACAGAGCAAGGGGCAAGGCTCTGCTCTCCATATTGGTTGAAACGTCTGTGGGCGCCGCAGATGAAGAAATCCCCTGATTCTGCAGGTCATATCAAAAGTTTGGCACTATTTCAATGCCGAACAACCGTCGAGATTTTCGGCATAGAGGGGACTATGGTTTTGCTGCGGGGGCTAAACTCTGACCAGCAGTTTTCCCAAATTCTTGCCTTCAAATAGGCTATTTAGTGCTTCGGGTAGTTTTTCGAAGCCGTCGACGATTGTTTCCTGAAATACTATTTCGCCACTCTTTACCCAGGGTGAAACTATGGCCAGCATTTCGTCCATTCTCTGGTTGTAATCGCGTGCAAGAATTCCTTGAATGGTTGCTCTTTGGAAAAGCATGTGTTGAAGAAAGCGAGGGCCGAGCTCTGGTTGGTCTAGCTTGCCGTCATACTGGCTGATTGCACCACATATGATGACTCGCGCGCGAAGCTTGACGAGGGGGATGACTGCGTCGGTAATTTTGCCGCCGACATTATCGAAATAAATATCTACTCCATTGGTTTGGCGCAATATTTCTTCGCTGAGTTGTTCTGTTGTATTAAATGCGCGGTAATCAATTGCGCCATCTAGCCCCAACTTTTCAGTCAAAAATTTACACTTATCGGCACCGCCGGCGATGCCATAGACTTTGCATCCGGCACGCTTTCCAAATTGCACAACAAGAGAGCCGACTGCTCCGCCTGCTCCTGATACAAGTAATGTTTCTCCGGGCTTTGGTTTTCCTGCTTCTAGAAGACCAAACCAGGCAGTTCGCCCTGGCATGCCCAGCACGCCGAGCGCTGTGCTCACCGGGGCTGCCTCGGGGTTTAATTTGCTCAGGTCTTTTTCGTGTTGTTTAGCGTAGAGTTGCCAGCCCTGATAATTTAATACCCAGTCGTTTTCTTTGAATAATTCGCTGGCGCTTGCTACTACTTGTCCCACTACTCCAGCGCCTTGCACTGTACCGATGGGGTGCGGTCGCTCCCAGGTGTTGCGGGCTGCTTGTTGGATGCGCATGTAGGGATCTACGCTTATATATTTTGCCTTGACGATTACTTCGTTTTTCGCCAGTTCGCCGGGTAAATCATTCTCGCGCAATTCGTAGTGTTCTTCAGATACTCTTTGCTCTGGGCGTTTTACATATATCCATTGCTTGTTTTTGTAAGTTTGCATTTTTCGCTCGTTTATTAGCTGAGTATTTGTGTTTGTGAATAATCGCGGAATGCGATGGCATAGTCTCTCTAAATTACATAAATTTGTACAGCATTGCTAGCAAAACAAGAGCCGCAGCTTCAGAAAACTCAACTGCAGCCCCATAGGTGTCTCCGGTTTGTCCGTTTAGAATTTTGTTGACCCAATAGCTGAATGCAATTCCGGGTAGTACCGTCAGTGGTACTATCAATGAGAAAGCGTGGCTGTGGAAATAAAAACATAAAGCCACTGTAAGCAGGCTTGGCAGAGCTGCAGAGCTAAGAAGGTCTGCGCCTTGGGTGCTGTCATGCCAGACTTTGCCCATGCCTTCATCGCGTGCATAAGGGTAGCTTGCAATTGAAAAAACTTCTACCCATCGAGCCCATGCAGGAATTATGAGAATTGCAGGCAAAAGCCATGAGCTTGGCAAAGACAGCAATCCAACATACTTTGCCAAAAGCATTAACATGCCGGCAATAGCGCCGAAATTTCCGACGCGGCTGTCTTTCATTATTTCAAGCATTTTTTCTCTGCTGCGGTGAGAAAAGAGCCCATCGGCTGAGTCCATAAAACCATCCATGTGGATGGCGCCAGTGATGCCCAGCCAGGCAAACAGCAAAAAGAGGCATGTGAGCAAAGGGCTAATTTGCCCTCTGTTGCAGGCAAATGCAATTACTGCAAGAAAGGCGCCAATAATTATGCCGACTGTTGGAAGAAACTTGGCCAGGCCTTTCAACTCGTCTTCCGATTCAGCTTTCTTTAGGCAAGGGATGCTTGTTACGTAAGATGCTGCCAGGGCAATTCGTCTGAAGAGATTCATGCGAATGGAATCTCAGCTGTGTACTCCGGGCGCTCTGGAAATATCTTTGAATTGTTCAACACCATAAATTCTTTTCTCGGTGTGTAATATGCGTGCAATTGTTCTACTTGTTCGATGATTAACGGGTTTGATTCTAAATCAGTAAATTTTGCCAGGATTTCATTCATGGCTTCTTCCTGAATTTTATTCATCGGGTGAACGGTGCCGGGTGGGCGTTTTTCGTCGTCTGGCTCTAGTTCTTCCAGTTGCTTTGCCCAGGGCATTTCACATTCGCTGGCAAGGCAGCCTATAATGTCTGGTGTCACCGGCAGTGCCGCGAGTGTGCTTAACCCATATGCAAAAATTGTGCGCCGAGGGCTGTGTGGCACGAATGTTTTGTGTGGTCCGATTATGTCTGATGCCCATGCCATCACAAGCAGTGCGTTTTCTTTGCGGTCTGGTCCGCCATATGACTCGGCGCTGATGTCCATCATGCGTGCAAGTGCCTCAGCCAGAGGTCGCGAAAGCGGGCTGTAATATTCAATGACGTGAAATTCAAGACCAAGCTCTTTGATGAGCCCGTGCAATATTATTAGCGTGCTCGCGACACCCGGGTAGTCTGCTGCCAAACTCCTTGGTTTGCCGTTCAAGTCTTTGGGTGTTGTTTCGCTGAGCAAAACAGAACCATATAAGGAATAAACCCAATCGCGAATTTCCAGTTGCTGTTTGGGCTGAAATTTTTCCAGGCGTTTGATTACCCAGTTGCGCAATGCGATTTCTTTCTTTTCTTCCTGATTGCTGGCTAGTTTTTCCAGCTCTTTGACCAGCGCTTTTGCACGCGGCAAATTGCGCGTAAGCGAGTGGCAGACTGTCAAGTTGAGCTTGGTGTCAAAATCATCACCATCGTGCGCGTTAAGCAAGTGCTCAAATTCTCTTATTGCGTCCTGAAATCTGCGCAATTGCATAAGCGCAAAACCTAGTTCATATCTAACTACGGTTTGCTCTGGTTCAAGCTTGAGGCAACGCTCGAGCAGCATGACAGCTAGCTCTGGTTCGCGTTCTTCGATAAATTGATAGCCGGTTTCGAACAATGCTTGTGAATTGTTTAGCAAATGTTCTTGGCTCTGAGACAGCGTTTTGAGATGTTTATGCAAATCGCTCTTGCCGTTTTTCTTCATGATTTCGCTTAAGAGCTTTACGGCGCAAAGATCTTCCGGGTGAACAAGCCAGTGTGCTTTTGATAAAAGGAAGGAGCCAACCAGGTCGGCGCGCTCAAAAAGGTGACGTGCCTGTTCGATCAGGCTGCTGTTTTTCTGCTCGTCCGATTGAGCGGCTGCGTCGTTAGACATTTGATCGCCTTCGCTAGACTCTTGCCAAGTTGGTCTTGATATAAGTTCTGAAAACAATTGTAAGGCAATTTTGTCGGCTCTCCCATTACGCCGGGTGCAAAATCGTCGAAAAAGCCCGCTGACGGGTTACAATTCGGGTCTGGATTTTTGAGACCTGCCTCGGCGGGTTGTGATTTGTCAGTTAACCCGGGTGCAGAACATGAACAGAAAAACAATAATCGCCGGCAATTGGAAGATGAATAAGCTTCGCGCTGAGGCGAAAGAGCTACTCGATGCAATTGTGCAGGGCGCTAAAGAGCAGCAAAGCCTGCCCGAAATTGTTGTATTTCCTCCGTTTACTTGCCTGGACATAGCTGCCACGGCATTAGACAAGAGTGCAATCGCATTTGGTGGGCAAAACCTAGACAACCATGATTCTGGCGCTTATACGGGCGAAGTTTCAGCCAAAATGCTTGTTGATGTTGGCGCTAAATATGTGCTCATCGGGCATTCAGAGCGCCGTCAGTATTACGGAGAAACAAATCAAACAGTTCCTCTAAAAGTGAAAGCCGCTCTGGACAACAATCTTGTTCCGGTTATTTGTGTCGGTGAGATTCTTGACGAGCGCGAAAACAACCTCACAGACCCGGTCGTTAAGCGCCAGGTCGGTGCAGCCGTTAATGGTTTGACTCAGGAAGAGCTGGTCAAAATAGTCATCGCTTATGAGCCAGTATGGGCAATCGGCACGGGCAAAGTTTGCGAGTCTGCTGAGGCTGCGCGTGTCATTGGCGTAATTCGCAAGTCTTTGAAGCAATTCTTTGAAGAGCAAAACAAAGACAAAACCGAAACCATTCCAATACTCTACGGCGGAAGCATGAATGCCAAGAACGCCGATGAGCTTTTGGCTCAGGAAGAAATCGACGGCGGCTTGATTGGCGGAGCCAGTCTCAAAGCCGAAGATTTCCTTTCAATCGTCAAATCAGCCACCAAACGTGCTCGTCTGAGCGCCGTCAAATAAGCCTCCAACCTGTAGGGGCGACGCCATGCGTCGCCCGTTGCTTAAGAACAGACCTGGTATCCCGGGCGACGCATGGCGTCGCCCCTACAAGGCGAGATGCAAGGCGTCACCGCGAAATGCAAGGCGTCACCGCCAGATGCAATGCCTCGTGCGAACAAGCGGTTTGCAGCTACTTTTGGGCGATTAGAAATGCCAGTAAATGGGCATTTTTAGATCGCTGGGTAGATGATTGGCTGCTTTCAGCCAGCGAGGTTCTAGATATGGGGTCTTCAATACGCTTGCCGAACGGCAAAGTTTTGACTAAAGCGTCCAGCCGCGATGCTATTTGGGCCGCCCGCCGTGATGCGGTGATGGGCAAGCTTGAGCCGCGCGAAGAAATAAATCAGATTACCTACCGCTGGATGAACGAAGCCAATGATGACGATGCCGGTTGGCTAATCGAGGCGCACGCAGCGGAATACGGCAATTTTTCCGTGGCCGATGATTATCCATTTTTCGCCATTTATGACCCTGCTTGTTATCAGACTTTTGTTTCCAATTTTTGGGACTTTGAAAGGCTGCAAGACCATTTCATCCAACAAATGGGGCTCTACAGGTTCTTAATTTGTTCGACCGGACCGCAAGGCGCCTGGCGCATCAGCATCAAACACGAACCGGTTTTAATGAGTGGTGCTCGCGAAACCAGCGGCTCAATCATGTGCGCCGGTAGCCGTTTGATACTTTGCGATTATGGTCACTTGACGATGGGTGCCCAGTTTGACGACATTAAGTTACCTGATGACGAGCCTTTTGGCGCTTATGAACTCAAGGTGCGCCCCGGTACATACAACATCAGAATTATTCAAGTAAACATGGAGCCGGGCGAAAACGAGGGTCCCGACATCATTTTGGAGATTCTCAAAGCCAACAACCCATTGCCGCCATGGACTGAAATTGTCTGGAACGAAGCGGGCAGAATTTGCTAGCTTCATATGGCAGCTCTTGAGTTCGGCGAAACAATTGTCGATGGGATATAATCCTACTCTTGACACTATGGAGAGGTGTCAGAGTGGTCTATCGTGCAGTCCTGGAAAGACTGTCTGCGCTAAAACGCAGCGAGGGTTCGAATCCCTCCCTCTCCGAGTTATCAATCGCGCCCGCCACGACCACGGCGGGCGCGTTCATTTTTTGCTAAGTTCGGAGTGATCCTTGACAAAACGTGATAAGAATTGGGATAGCTAGCCAATGATTGGCTCGGCTGGGGTAAACTTGGATTTCTTCGTTTGTCCCAAAACGAAATGGATTCTGAATTAGCGCGGTGCAACAGCAATGGACCCGGAACTGAGAAAAAAACTAGACGAAATTGTCGAGTCATTCAAAGATCTCGATGAGAAGCTCTCTGACCCAGAGGTTGTAAGCAACCCTGACAATTTGAAGCGTCTCTCACGCGCGCGCAGGCAATTGCTCCCCAAAATAGAAAGCGTCGCTAAATGGGATGCTTTGCAGAAAGAAGTTGATGACGCGCAGTCGATTTTGCGTGAAGAAACAGACAAAGAAATGCGAGAGCTGGCTGAAACAGAGCTTGCTGAAGCCAAAAAACAGCAAGTTGAGCTGCTCGAGCACATTCGTTTGCTCTTGCTTCCTACAGATCCAAACGACGAGAAAGACATCATCGTTGAAATTCGCGCCGGAACGGGCGGCGACGAAGCCTCATTGTTTGCCGGCGATTTGTACCGCACTTACTTGAAGTATGCTGACAAAATGGGCTGGACAGCCGAAGTCGCCAACTTCAACCAGGGCGACCTGGGCGGATATAAGGAAGTCATTCTCAATATCAAAGGCGAAAGCGTTTACAGCAAACTGAAGTTTGAATCGGGCGTGCACCGCGTGCAGCGTGTTCCTGCCACAGAAGCTCAGGGACGCGTCCACACATCTACCGCAACTGTCGCAATCATGCCTGAAGTAGATGAAGTAGATGTTCAGCTCGACGAGCGCGACCTTGAAATTTCAACAATGCGTTCGGGCGGCGCCGGTGGTCAAAACGTCAACAAGGTTGAAACCGCGGTGCGCATCGTGCACAAGCCTACGGGGCTCTTTGTGGCATGCTCGGAAGAGCGCAGCCAGCTGCAAAATAAAGAGCGCGCCAAACAAATTTTGCGTGCCAAATTGTACAAAATTGAAATGGAAGCAAGACAAAAGCAGCTTGCCGATGCGAAGCGTTCGCAAGTCGGCACAGGCGATCGCTCTGAGAAAATTCGCACTTACAATTTCAAAGACAATCGCATGACAGACCATCGTTTGAACATGAACTTCAGTCTGCAACCAGTGCTTGAAGGCGACCTCGATAAAGTAATCGAAGCTTGCATTCACGATGAGCAAAAACGTTTGCTTGCTGATGAAACCGGCTTGGACAATGGCAACGGCTCCTCATTTTGATTGCTGTGACTCTCGCTGAGCTCACAAAATTTCTAGAGTCTGAACTGAGCTTGCTGGGCTTGGAAGATTCTGAGTGCCGCGCAGAGTGCGACTTGATATTGACTCATCTAAGTGGCTGGCGACAAGCCGAACGACTGCGCCGTGCTGAGCAAGAGCTAGACAATAGCCTGCTTGCCCGCGCAAGGGAAATTATCGAGCGCCGCAAGCAGAGAGAACCAATTCAATATTGTCTTGGCGAAACTTATTTTTACGGCTTGCGATTTTTGCTGCGACCGGGAGTCTTGATTCCACGCGCTGATACTGAAACTCTGGTCGAAGCTGCGGTGAAGCATTTCAAAGGCAGATTTGGAGCCAAATCAGAGTTTCATATTGGCGAAATAGGCATCGGCAGCGGAATTATTTCAATTGCATTCTTGAAGCAATTGCCAAATGCCACAATCAGCGCCTGTGATATCTCATCAGATGCAATCAGCGTTGCTGCTGATAATGCTGCACTCCATAATGTTTCTGCGCGACTTAAGATTGACTGCTGTGACTGGAAAGGATGGCTGGGCAGTCAATCTAAATTGGAAGGCGTGCTGGCGAACCCTCCGTATATTCCCGCGTCTTTGCGCGAGACTCTGGCAGCAGAGGTTAAAGATTGGGAGCCGGCTGTGGCTCTTTTCGGTGGAGGCGACGATGGGCTGGGATTTTACCGAGACTTTGCGCGTTTGGCTCCGGCTGCGCTTGCCGAGGGTGGTACTGTGTTTTTGGAAATCGGATTCGATCAGTCTGAGGCGGTAAAAGATATCTTTATGGGCTGCGGATGGGCGCATGCCGGTACTTATATGGATCTGAATGGTATAGCCAGAGTCTTGTCCTTCAATAGCTAATTAGCCCCTTTTGAAGATTGTTATAATTTGATAAGATGATAGGACTTTGATGAGGTGCGCTTATGGAAGATGGTCTGTTAATGGCGATGGACGTCTACGGCACCATCAGCTCCGTAATTGTCTCGACTACCAATCTAGTTGAGGCGGCAAGGCAAAAGCACAAGCTCTCCTACACTGCCACTGCAGCTCTAGGTAGGGCGCTCACCGCGGCTGCGCTGGTGTCACCGGTAGTGGCACGCAGAGGGCAAGTGAGTATGAAGTTTCAGGGCAACGGCCCCCTCGGAAAAGTGGTTGTTGACTCTACGTCAAAGGGCATTGTTAGAGGTTATGTTGAAAATCCCCAGGTTGAGTTACCGTTAAACTCCCTGGGGAATTTTGATGTTGGGGGTGCTGTTGGCACAAACGGCTATCTCCACGTCACCATGGACAATGGGTTTGGACAGCAGCACACATCTACTGTTGAGCTTGTTTCCGGTGAAATAGGCGAAGACGTAAATCGTTATATCGTTGACTGTCACGACGCCGGCTCTGTCTTGATTGTTGGGGTGCACCTCAGCCGCAATGGCGTCGAGGCTGCCGGCGGAATGCTGGTTCAGCTGCTGCCAGACCACACTGAGGAAACAATATGCAAGTTGGAAAACAACATGGCATCATTCGGTACTTTCACTTTTCTTCAACGCCGTGGCATGGAATTGCAAGATATTTTGCGACGGGGCCTGCAAGGCTTCGAACTGGCAGAGCTTAGCCAGCGACAAAGTCTTCGCTTTGATTGCGGCTGCTCCAAAGAAAGATTCATTCAAGCATTGAAAGTGTTGAGCAAAGAAGATTTGATTCAAATGGCAAATAAGGGCGAAGAAGCTGAAGGACGTTGCCATTTCTGCAACGCCGTTTATCACATTCCTTGTGATGGTTTGATCGAAATTACAAAAGCCATGTGAGCATTTGCGAAGGCGAATGAAAAAATACGAGTTTATGCAAGTTGATGTATTTGCGCGGGTTCCTCTTGAGGGTAATCCTTGCGCCGTTGTGTTTGATGCCGACGATCTCAATGATGAGCGCATGTTGGCTATCGCTCTGGAAATGAATTTGTCCGAAACTGCTTTTGTGAAAAAATCAGCTAACGCAGATTTTCGTGTTCATTACTTTACTCCGCGCGAAGAAATACCTCTGGCTGGCCATCCGACTATAGCGACTGTTCATTCGCTTGTCGAAACGGGACGCATCGAATTCGATAATAAACCTGTGTCTGTGACTATCGAATTGACCGCGGGAATTATTCGAGTGGACATCGAGCCTGCACCAGAAGGTTTTCTGGTAATCATGCATCAGCTCAAACCAAAGTTTATGCAGACATATCCGGCTAGTGAAATCATGCCGCTCTTTTCGTTGCGTGAAGATGACTGGCTAGAATGCGCGCCAATTCAAACTGTAAGCACGGGGACTCCGATGCTTATGCTGCCTCTTGCAAGTCTTGATGCTCTGAAAAGAGCCGAATTGTCAGTGCTTGAGTATCTTGATTACAAAAGCAAAAGTGATTTTTTTAGTCCGCATTTGTTTTGTTTGCAAGGAATCAACAACGAAGGGGATACTTTTGCTCGCCATTTTGGAGTTCCGCCTGACACATATGAGGATGCTTTTACAGGTTCAGCATCTGGCTGCATGCTCGCCTACTTGTGGCATCGCCAATTGATTAAGAAGAGCAAGATCGTTGCGCAACAAGGTCATTGGATGCAACGGCCCGGCCAGGCAGTGCTCGAAGTTGTCGGCGCACCCGACAAGATCGAAACCATAAAGCTAATCGGCAACGCCATCACAGTCATCACCGGTCAGCTGTGCATCTAAGCAAATCCGTAGGGGCGACGCCATGCGTCGCCCGGTGCTTAGATACAAAGATCGCTGTTACCGCCGGGCGACGCATGGCGTCGCCCCTACTGTCCAGGTGTGGCGGCTGTCCCGCTAATCAGGCATGCTGCCCTAACGAGAACTGAATTATGCGGCGGAGCCCTGGGGGCGCAGGCTTCCAGAGCCTGTCGGAGAAGAGGACATTTATTCT
>CAZJLR010000037.1:0-24076 GCA_964546815.1 uncultured Candidatus Obscuribacterales bacterium
CTAGAGTCCATATTGTGCCGGCTTTGCTAAACATTCGAGTTCGCCAGCAGTATCCCATGCGTCGCCCCTACAAATGTGTCTTCGGCAAGGTGCGTTCGCCGACAACATCAGTTTGCCTTCTTAAGTTTCAACCTTGCTATCGCAATAGATCTGCAACGTTTCCAGCCTGACACGTTTGAGCAAATCATCCAACGCGGCATGCGCGCTGGGTGCCTCAGGCAGTTTGCTCGACGCTGATGCCTGCTCAAGTTTTTGCAGCAAATTGTCATACTCAGCTTTATGGAAATCGATGTCCGCATCAGCGAGACATTGTTTTTCACGCGATTCTGATTTGCGATAAACAAGGTCGTTGATGTACGGAAGCCTGAATTCTTCGTTTAACTCAAGAAGATTTGCTTCGACAATACCGGTGCGCATCAGGTGAATGCCAGTCAGCAGCACTCGGTAAAGATATAGCAGAGGCTTGATTCTCGGCGGTTCTTCCTTTGTGACTAATTTCCATTGTGTGTCTGCAAATCCACGATAATGATGATAGTGGTGTTTGGTAATGCAGCCTGTCGCTATTTCTTTCAACTCTTCATGCGCTGGGCAAGTGTGAATGATCAAAGGCGAATAGAGTTGTTCTAATACGTAGCCATTTTTCTTTAGCAGCAAATTGAAAAACTTGCGAATGTCGTGAGTAACCAAATCAAGTTCAATATTTTCAGTGTGTTCTGAAACCTCTATGGTCTCTTCCCCTGTCTTAAGCCCAACGACCTCAGTCACAGGAAGGACATGTACGCCTCGCAGATCGTAGTCGGAGTCAGGCGAAGGAAAACCGTAGAGATGCGCACCACTGACGGTGGCGAACAGAAGTGGATATTTGTAATTGCGTGCTGTCGCTTTTAAGATCGGAGGGAATTTCATGGTGTCACCATGCTACGTCTTGCTGCTATTAGTATCTCGTTTGCTTTGTCATAGTCGGGGCGCTCTGGCAGGCTTGTTTGTTCGAATGCTTTGTCAAATTCTTTATGCAACTCTAGACGCCAGCTATTAACTTCTTCCCACGATATTTCGCCATTGCGAATTTTCATGAATTTGTCCCTGTGTTCTTCAACCCTTACTGGCACTACTTGCTCTTTCATGATTATGACACCCGACAGAAGCAGGCGGATCAGGTGCATAACGTGTTTCCATTTTAGTTCGCCTCTTGTTCGCAAATCTTGTTCTAGTTTGCGAAATTGCGATAGTACATAGCCGTTATAAGTCTGGTATACCAGCTTTGACAAGAAAATAGAACGCGAGGCAAGAATTTGCTCTGCAATAGGGGAGGCGTATTCGATAAGAGGTGTGTACAAACATTCAAGTACATTAGGATTTGCCTTTAACGCAAGCACGATGAACTTTTGCAGCTCCCAATAGCATTCTTGATTTTCGTCGTTTTCCAATTGCTCCGGCATTCCATACAACGACCAGTGCAGGTCTGCCGGCGGAAGATATATACCTCGCCTATCAACATCAGAGTCCTGAACATCCAGGCCAAAAGCACGTGAGCCCACGATGCAGCGATAGATTATGTACTCGTTCAAATCCATGTCGCCTTCCAGCGCACCTGGTCGGTCAAAATTTAGATTTTGGACCTGTTTTCGTATGGCTAGTTCATGTCGATGCAGGCTGCTAGCTTCGCCATCGGGAAACAAAATTTTGTACGCCTTTGAATTGTCTGCTGGTGACTCGACTATTTTTCCTACCGCCCCGCTTCGTCGAATTCCTCTGCCTTCATTGTCAAAGATTTCTACAACTGTCACTACTTGAGTGCCAACAGGCAAAACAAGGCTGGGTCTTACGTTTTTTTCTGCATCTGTCGACATTTGTGTCCTTTCAGCGCATTCCTTATATGTTGTGCCACGAGTTTGGCAGCTTTGCTGCGTATCCTGCTTTAGCATCCGGCCGATTTCAACCTGTTCCAGGCCAGATTGGCTATGCAGACTGAAGGGTAAGAATAAAGTGTCTGGGCATCCCAAAATGGGGTCTTAATGGTCTCTGAAATAGACGCAAAAACGAAGGCTGAAACTAAGCCTGATGCGGGCAAGCCTGCTGAAGCGCAAGAGTTAAATGCTGCGGAACTTTTGACCACTCCGGGCTCAACATTAAAAACCGGAAGTGCCGAAATTGCGCGCGAGCGAAACTATGCAAATGCGGTGCTTGGTGCCGTTGATGTTGTCGCTAATCCGCTTGCTGGGAAGGCGACTGAACTAATTAAAGACGGCAACGGCAAAATTAAAGAAGTTCCGCTGGAAAAATTCTTGCCAGGTGACCACACCATTAAACTGAAAGATGGGCGCGAGTTCATTGCGCATGTTCCGGACAACGACGGTAAGACGCCACTGCCGGTGATCTTTGTTTTTTCTGGTTCTGCCCATAACCAATATGATATTAAAGACTTTGTTCCAGAATCAGGTATTAACACCTACGCTGATGACAAAAATCACAAATTTATAGCTGTATATCCTCTGCCGCTAAAGCACTTGCTCGGCACCGGCTCTAATAAACCCGCTTATGGATGGAATGTGCTAGACCCAAAAGGTGGCACGCTAATTGACAAGAAAGATTCTAAATTTGCTGGTTATGATGATCTCGATTTCGTAAAACGCATTGTTGATATTTTGCCGCAAGTCGCTAACGTAGACGCTAATCACAAAGATTGGGCTGCTATCGGCTTTTCGCAAGGTGGCGTATTTTTGAATTACGTTGCAGCCAATGTGCCGAATCTTTTCCCAACTATCGGACTGGTTGGTTCTGCAATTCAAAATGATTACAAATACGACATTAAGCAAGGCAATGCCGAAAATGTAGCCATCGTCAATTTGAGGGCAGACTTCAAAACGTTGCCATTCAAAGATAGCGAAAATGCGAGATATCGCACCGAGGTGTTTTTGCATGCCGTTTTGCCAAAGCGCAAATTTGAAAAGCTCAATGACCTTGCAGCAATAAACAACATCAAGTCAGACCCGGGCAAGCAAATGCGAATGTATGAAGATAGATTGGGCGCTCATACAAAGGACGTCACTAAATTTGCTACGCCTGCTGCAAGCAATGCTAAAGACCGCGAAATTTTGTTTAAGTCGAAAGATCCCACAAATCCTCGCCAGCTAGCAGTCTTCGACTTGCCTCTGGCAGACCATAGTTATCCTGAAAAAGACCCCAGTGGTGCGCGCACAAATGCAGCACCGAAATATACAGAGTTTGAAACTAACAAACACATCATTGATTTGTGGATGAATTACAACAAGCGGATCAAGCCCTAGTTAAGCGGATTCAAGTGCCAGCCGCCGTACATGCGGAATAGATGAATCCACGAGCCGATGCACACTGCAATGTTGAATGCCAGAAAAATGAGCACCATAATTTTGCCGTGCTTTGCTCCGAAAAGTCCCAAGCCGCCGACGATGAGTGCCATGATCGGAAGCTCTGAAGTTATGAGGTATCTGCCTTGGGGACCGCCAAGGTTGTACATCGATGCCCATATCATAGAAATGATGTTTATGATTGCAGTTGAGGCAAGGCTGCCCCACATAATAATGTTGATTTGATTGTTTTTCTCTTTGAAAAAATTTGGCCAGCCCTGAGCTTCACTAGCTCTATTTTTGCAGAGATTTACTAGCCCCTTTATTCCGCCTAAGACTGCGGCAATGGCGAGGCCCAAGTAGACGAAATAGACAGGGCGCCATAGATATTTATTCATGTAGCCAAACAATCCCCAGAAGCTGAAGAATGTCATACGCCACCAGCGAAGTGATTTGATGATATGTGAGGCCGGCAAATAGTAGTGCATGTCGCGGTGAAATGTTTTCGCCCATGATGCGTACATTGTGTGTGTGCCCATGAAATCGCCGGGGTATTGTTTTTCATTTTGAATAAACCACCAGGCACTCAATGCGATTGCAAGCACAGCCGCCAATGATATTGAAGAGGCTGCAAGGGCAACGGAGCTGCCATGCACAAAAATGGAAGCAAGAATTGCAACACCCATAACAGGAATGATCGCGAGTCCTGAGTATTTCGTTATGGCAAGCCAGCCGACAAGTGCGCCCATCAATGATGTGCGTTTAAGAGTAATTCCTGATTTTGCTGTTTCAAGCGTAAGCCAGAGAAGAATGCTTGCAAGTGCCGATGATGTCGAGTCGCAATTTGCATAAGAATGGATAAAAACCAATTGCGGATGGCAAACAATTGCGGCGGGCACGGCAATTGCCAGAAGGCGATTTTTTGGAAAAAGGATTCCGCCAATTTTGTAGGCGGCGAAAAGCATCCACGCTCCCATGAAAATACTGCCGAAGCGAGTTGACAATGCAAGTTGGTCGCCGGGCATCATAAATCCGGCGAATACGTGAGGTATATATCCCAGTTGCGGTAATGAACCATAGATAGCCGATGGTCCGCCTGCCGCGACTTCTTGTGCGTTGGGCAGGCGCCAGTTCATTTTCAAAAATTGGATAACCCAGTGATGAGCAAACTCATCTGGTGCTTCAACCATTGGCAACATAAAAAGCCATGGCATGCGGAAGAGCAAGTACGCTCCCAGCAAACAAACAAAATCGCTTGCTTGAACTGCAGGGCTCTTTGAGCCTTCGACTGCCTTTTGCGCCAGGCTCGAATTGCTCTGCGCTGCAGGCTTTGTTTCTTGCATGTCTTGATCCATTTCGTGGAATCGTTCTGAATTAAAGCTAAGCTCTATCTGCTTACAGGTGCTTAATTAAAGCGCCTCATGGCTTCAAACAGGAATTCCTCCCTTAATTTCGTCGCCCATCAATACAAGGTCGGCTAGTTGTCGCATCGGCTCAATATACCGCGTGTAGGCTTCTTCGACATGAATGCTGTGTTTTATAGTCTCAATGGTGTCGCGGCCGCGTTCGACGTCTCGCCTTATACGTCTTGCCATCCGTTGATCTACTGGTGTATCTATAAATATTCTCAGGCTGCAAACTTCATCAAGTGGGCTATGAAAAGCGAATATCCCCTCGACAATGACTATACCGGTCTGCGGGGCGGGAATCATCTGCGTGCCCATGCGATGGCAAGTTCGCATGTCATAGACAGGTATCCAAACGTCATCACCCTCCGAAAGCTTGAGGCAAGCTTCGGCGCAGGCGTCGATGTCTACGGCTGATGGATGGTCGAAATCGTATGTCCCATCAGGGTTTAGATCGAGTTTGTCCAGGCTCTTGTAAAAGTGGTCAGTGGCAACAATCGAGGCGCCGACAAACTTTCTTGCCAGCGTAGACTTACCCGACCCAGACCCGCCGCATATGGCAATAATTTGCGAAGAACGTTTTCTCATCTTTACCCGGTGTTTCTTTGACAGGTTTTCGCACGCTCATGAATTAGACTAGATGAGCCTGGAATAGAGATCAAGTCCTCTTGCTAACTGTTAAAAGACAAAGTACTTTCAAACATTAGAAGGCTCTGAAATTTCATTCCGGCTGGTTCGCACTTAAATGCAATAGGCGCCTTTGATGTTGAAGCTGCTGCTGGCACTCGTTTTTGTTGTAATTCTTATAGTACCTGGAGCAACCTGGTGGATTGCTCAACGTCCTGTTCCTTTGCTGGAAGGCGTTGGTGTGGTTAGCGGTTTGGAAAAGCCTGTTTTGATTCGTTATGATTCAAGGGCTATTCCAAGCATAAAAACAGATTCTGATGAAGACTTGTTTGCCGCTCAGGGATATGTGGTGGCACGCGAACGCATGTTCCAGATGGATATGCTGCGTCGCGCAGCCGAAGGGCGTATCGCGCAAGTGTTCGGTTTGGCTGCACTGCCTTCAGACCGTTTGATGAGAACGATAGGTTTTGAAAGACTTGCAGAACAAGAAGTGAAATATTTGTCGCCGCAAGCAAAGCTTGCGCTCGATGCTTACACTCGCGGCGTAAATGCTTACTTAAACGAAAACGCAGACAAATTGTCGGCGGAATTTACCTTGCTTGGCTACAAGCCTGAAGGATGGCGAGATGTAGACAGTCTAGCCATCATGAAATATTTGTCTTATGAACTCGATTCGTCCTGGAAATTAGATGAATTGCGTTGGCAAATTACAAATAAGGTTGGCGACACTTTAGCCGCGCGAATATTCAACGACGATCTGGCAGTCTCAAGCTGGAGTCCCGACTCTCAAGTGAAACCAGGGGCTGCTGCTCCGTCAACGGCTACACCAAAAGTACCCGGGTCGCAAAAGGTGCTGAGTCCGCGTGCTGGCTTCGCTCCTTCGCTAGTCGGCAGAACAAGAACAATGCTGCCGCGTCGGCAATTTGGTACATCCCCATCAGCTTCGCTGAATCAATCATCTACGCAGAACATCGCTGCTGCTGTGGACGAAACATTCCTCGACAAGTTCGCTAAATTCAGTCAGCAAGATGAATTTCTGCGTAAGCCCGACCGCAGTTGGGGCAGCACCTCATGGGTGCTTTCACCTGCTTACTCGAAATCTGGCGGCGCTATGCTTGCTGCCGACAAACACACTGCGCTTACAGCGCCATGTGAATATTTCTTGTGCACTTTAATTTCAAACCGTCTGCAAGTTTCTGGCGCTGCCATTCCCGGAGTGCCGGGCATCGCATTTGGGCGCAATCGCTTTATCGCATGGTCTGGTGCTTCGATGCACGCGGACGTGCAAGACTTGTTTGTAGAGCATTTCTCTTCTGAGTTTGAATCCAAATACAAAACTCTCGGCAAAATCGAAGTGGCTACAGAACTTCGAGAAAGTATTCCTGTGCGTTTTGGCAAAGATGTAGAAAACAAAATTACAACAACCAGGCACGGCCCAATCTTGTTGCGTGACAAAGAGAGCGCCATTGCGCTTTCGTGGACAGGATTTGAAACTAAGAGACCTTATTTGAATGCGCTTTGTGCAATGAATGCTGCATCTAGTTGGGAAGAGTTTAGCTCTGCTCTGTCTAATTATTCAGGCTCACCGCAATTATTTTGCTTTGCAGACAAACGAGGAAATGTTGGCTGCCACGCAGCCGGCATCATACCAATTAGAGCTGGTGGTGCTCAGGGCACCACAATGACAGAAGGTTGGCTTTCTAAAGGTGAATGGGTCTCAAATGTTGCTTATGATGACTTGCCTCATTCTTATATTCCAGCAGGCTCTGTCGGCAAAGTCTCTGGTGATTTTTGTGTAGCAGCAGGGCAAAAATTATTGCCTGGTGTAAGCGGACAGTTCCCCGAAAACTGGGGACACCAGTGGGACCCACCATACAGAGCCAACCGCCTTGCGCTCTCGCTGCCAAAGGGAAAAAATGCTCAGAAGTTAGACCTCTTTGACTTCACCGCCTATCAGGGTGATGAACTAAATATGGTGGCAAACCTTGTAGTTTCTGAGTTGAAGAAATCAATGGATGCTAACAAATCTATCGATGCTGTGCAGCAAAAAGCAATGAATGTCATGCAAGGATGGGACAACACCGTCAAGCGCGATAGCGTTGCAGCCACAGTCTACGAGTCATTCATGAGTACACTTGCCAGGCGAATTTTAGAGCCTAAGCTTGGTCGTGAATTGACAAATCAATACTTCCAAAACTGGCCACTGTGGAGCACATTCGTCGAAGATTATTTGAGGCATAAGCCAAACGATCTTCTTTCGGAAGACCGCACTCACGATACATTTTTGCTTACGACTTTTGCCAAAGCCAACACAAGGCTCAAGCTCTTGTTTAAGACTGATGATATTGAAGGCTGGAAGTGGGAGAAGGCTCACCTGGCTAATTTCAAAGCTGTGGGTCTGCAAGGACTTTCATGGATGCGCTATATATTTGACATAAACGGTATTGGAGTCGGTGGTGACTCCAATTGCTTGAATGCTTGCGACGTTGACAGGCAATCTGTTGGTGGTCCGTTCCAATCAAACAACGGCCCGACAGTCCGTTTGCTAATTGACATGGCTGATGATGATGCGTTCTACGGCAATTTGTCGCTAGGACAATCAGGCCATTATTTCTCGCCCTTCAGACAAGACCAATTGCGTTCTTGGCTGAGAGCAGATCCTTTGCCTATTGCTTTCTCGGAAGCACAAATCGACAAACAGTGCCGGCACAAGTTCTATCTTTCAGCGCCGGGTTACAGGTAATTGAGGAAGAAAAATGCCGAAAGTACTCGTTGCAGATGAAATCAGTCCAGAAGGTCTCGAATTGATGAGACGCTCTGTCGATGTAGATTACATTCCAGACGTCAGCCAGGAAAAATTGCTGGACATAATTCACGGATATGAAGCGATGCTGGTGCGCAGCCGCTGCAAAGTAACTCGTGAGGTGCTTGAGAAAGCAGACAATTTGCGTATTGTAGGTCGCGCTGGAGTCGGCGTAGACAATATTGATTTGCAAGCCGCAACTGAAAAAGGCGTGCTTGTTATCAACTCACCCGAGGGCAACACTGCCAGTGCGTCTGAGCACACAATTGCATTGATGATGTCCTTGTCACGCCACATTCCATCTGCTGATGCTTCGATGAAAGCCGGCCGTTGGGACCGCAACAAATACCTCGGCACTGAGTTGTTTAACAAAACACTCGGAGTAGTTGGTCTTGGAAAAATCGGCAGTCGTGTCGCATCTGCTGCGCAAGCGATGGGCATGAAAGTCATTGCTTTTGACCCTTTCATGAGCGCAGAGCGCGCACGCGAGCTGAATGTGCGCGTTGTTTCTCTTGATGAAATATGGCAAGAAGCAGACTATATAACTTTGCACACTCCTAAAACTCGTGATACCACAGGGCTAATCAACGCTGAAGTTATTGCCAAAATGAAGCCGGGCGTGCGCATAGTCAATGCCGCTCGCGGTGGGCTTATCGATGAAGAAGCTCTGGCACAAGGCATCAAAGATGGCAAAATTGCCGGCGCAGGTCTCGATGTATTTAACGATGAACCATTGAAAGATTCGCCATTGCGCGACCTTGGTTCAAAAGTTGTGCTGACGCCACACCTTGGTGCTTCCACTGAAGAAGCACAATTCAATGTTGCTATCGACATCGCAGAACAAATCAGTGATTACCTGGCAGGCAAGCTGGTTAGAAGCCCTGTAAACTTGCCCACGATGCGTCCGGAAGTTTTGAAAACACTGGGCAAATTTGTCTGGTTGGCAGAAGCCATGGGCGCAGTTGCCGGTGAATATTTGCAAGGCAACATCAAAGAGTTGAACATAATTGCAAGCGGTGAGCTTGCAAGCAAAGACACATCGCCGCTGGCTACAGCAGCCTTGCGTGGGCTATTCGCTTCGCGCATGGAAGGTGTTACTTACGTAAATGCACCTATCGTGGCAAAAAATCATGGCGTTCATGTGAAGCAATCTGCTGTCGGTGACGATCACGATCGTTCTGAAATTACGCTGGTACTTTCAGGTGATAACGGCGAATCACGTTTAACCGGAACAGTGCTCGCGCAAGATGAAGCGCTGATTACACGCATCAACGATTTCCCTGTAAATTTGACACCACAACGATATATGTTGTTCACCAGCCACCAGGACCAACCGGGTATGGTTGCAAAAATTGCCGGAATTCTCGGAGAGTTCAACATCAACATAAGTACGATGTCGGTTGCCCGAGTTGGTGTACGCGAAGAAGCCGTTATGGTTATGGGTCTTGATGATCCGCTCGACAAACGCCTGATTGGCGAAATCGAAAAATCATCAGGTATTCGTTTCGCTAGATTTGTATCACTAGATAGATTGCCTCAAGTGACGGTCAAGTCGAGGTAAAAGATGCGTTGGCGCTGTCCGATCGGAGTAGCTCTGCTTGTTGCGATTCTTATCGGACAGTCGCTTTTCAGCTACATTCTTGCGCCATCAGCGTTGGCAATTGATGTTGAAGGTATGCTCAAAGAGGGTCTGAAAAATCAGTTACCCAAGAGCACACAGCAGCAGCCAATTAAAGTTGGTCCTAAAGTTCAGAAGCTTGATGATTTGATTCCTCGGCAAGACATCCCTTACGGTTATGCGCCGATGATCCCCCTGCAAGGAATCACCATCAACGGATTGGGACCCAAGGCTATCGCCAGCCTCGGCGAGAATTATTTCGTTGTGCGCAGTAACACTGATACGATTCGAATGAGTGATTTGTATAAAGAAAACAAGCAAACCAGCAAAGCTAATTTTGTCACGGTTGATTGCATTCTTCATCCATATCTCGCATTTACAAATCGTGTTTATGCAGAAACAATCGAGAGACATCTATTGCCGCTCTGCAAGACTCTTTTGCTTGCGATGCTGAAAGTGGCGGTAGCTGACTACAAGCAAAGCGATGATGCCGATGTGCGCGCAGATATTGAGTGCAACATTGCTTTCTTAAGTTTGCCGCTCAAAATACTTGACCCTTCCTTTGTAATTCCAAACCTGGGCCGAGTGCCGCAAATGGTTCAAGCTGACTATGATGCGGTTGTATTTGCCAAGCCTGGTCGCAGCGCAATTTATGATCGCAATGAGGACTTTACTTGCTATCGTCCGGCGGGCTGGTATAAGAGCAGCCCAAACCTAATCACTTTTTTTCGTGTGAAAACCTGGCTTGCAAGACTCAGTTATCCTATAAATGATGTGACGTTTGAAAGCGACGGTGTGCGCGTAAATAATTTTCGGCGTTCTGTTTTGCTTTATCGCAGCCTGGAATTGGCGCGCATTGACGGCAAGCCTGCCATGGACTCGTGGATGCGTTTGGTAAAAGGAATGTTTGTGCTGGGCGCGCAAGTCGAAAACTGGCAAGAGAAAAATTTGTATGCTCATGACTATAAATCTGTTTTCAAAACAAACTCTACAGACTTGAAGATGACTCTGTCGGCTCTGTCTGAGCCGCTTTATCGCACCAAATTATTGTTGGCAGTTAGAAAACAAAAGCCGCTCAGTCTTGGTTCTACTTCTATTTTTGATCTTGAAGATACACAGGCCAGTAAAGAAGCGATCACTGCATTCAAATTTATTCCGATGGTTGGTGCACCGGAAGACCCTTGGTTGCGATGGTCTGCTAATTTTTATCCAAAACCTGGACTGAGCACAAACGTATACCCGGTGGCGCTTCTGGATCTAAATGCATGGGGCGCTCCGCAAGCGGGAAACTTTTTGTTGGACAGTAGTTGGGCGATGGACGACAACATGCCCAGAGCAGTCACAGAGTTAAAACGCTGGGTATTGAGGCGCGGTCTTGGTGGGCAAGTTCAGCCTGTTGAATGTCGCATATGGAACCTATTGTCACCATCATGGCGTTTGCTGCCAGATGGCATTCAAGTTGCTTTGCGAGGAGAAAATTGGGCAAATCGCAAATTGGAATCTGCCTTCTCAGCCTGGCTTGATAGCCGCATTGCAATTGCCCCTGCGCATTATGCGGTAGACCAGAAAGTTGCGACTCCTGATGAAAATGCTTCAAGCGATGCGCAAAATTCTGGAGATGATGGAATCGGTGCCGCTCTAGCGGCTATTCCTGCAACAGCAAGCAGTCTTCCTCAAGCATCGAAAACAGGCAAGGCTGGAATGACTCCGGCTGCGCAAGGGAACACAGCCGCCTCGCCTGCGCAAAGTGCCAGCGCCGCTTCGACAAACAAGACGGGCAATTCAAGTTCTGCCTATTCGTCCTCTGCTGCGGGAACCAGTACAATTGGACAGAAGATTGGTCTGAATTCCCAGCCAGCACGAACAGGCAATCTAGGCACTCCTATCAAAACTCTTACTCGTCCATCAAATCTCAAGCCGACCGCAACATCAAACTTGCCACCATTCAAAACTGGCGCAAATGCGTCTACGCTTATTCCAAGTTTTCCAATTGTATCTAGTGCGCCGACTAACGTGCCAGTCGACAAAAAAGTAAAACCTCAGGTGGCTCGTCGCGCAGCCCGCGGACACTTCCTTGACCCGGCGCCTGATGTATACAATCGGCTGCTTATTGACGCGCAGCGCATAGACAAAGACCTGAATGCAATTGGTTTTGACTTAGAACCTAACACTAAAAATGGGCTAGACGATTATGCTCGTTTATTCCAGCGCTTCTTCAAAATTGCCAAAGACGAGGTTGAGTGCAAGCCTTTAAGCCAGGACGACCTCAATCTTCTTGCTAATATCGATATGATTTTGGACAAAATTGATGTGCCACTGCCCGCAGTGTTTTCTCAAGAACCTCCGCCTGTGTTTCCATCAGCTGCACCATCTGCCGGGGCAAAATCAGCACCCAAAGCAATCACCATGGGAAGCAGCAGTAGCAGCACTACTGCGTCCGGTTCTGATAAGGAGCCTGGTACAGGTTATACAATGGCGCTTGGTAGACCTGGTTTGCTATACATTATATTGATGAATAAAACTACTAAAGAATGGACTCTCGCTCGCGGTGCTGTTTATACATACTATGAACAGTCTGGTACGAATTTAACTGAAGATGCTTTGCTTGGCAAGATTGACAGAGGAAGCATCGGAATACCCTATTGGGCAGAGCGTTTCGACTTCTTGCAGGCTGATACTAAGAAATAGTTTTTGTTATCTTCAAGTAAGACGATGGTTATAAGTCGTGACGGCGATGATTTCATCGCTTAGCCGCATGATAGGCTCAAGTAAGACAAAATAACCCAGTGTATGAGGATTTGCGCATGACCACATTACAGTCATCAATTTCAGGCGCAATAAGTACCAAATCTGCAAATTTTGATGCGAAACGATGGCTAAAATATTTCGTTGACAATCGCGCAGTCCAGGGCGCTATCAGGCTGCCAGAGCAAATTGTGCTTGATGAACAATTGCGTGATCCGCTAATTAAGTCACTGCAAAAATTTCAAATCGGTGAGACTGGCGATGGAAAACATCTGCGTAAGTTTGCGAGTCGCACAGCAAACCAAGATTATATGCAGTGCGTCGATTTGTTTGTAAAAGAAGAGCAAACGCACGGACAAGTATTAGCTGAAGTGCTGCGCTCGCTTAATGCAACTGTTTTGAACTGGCACTGGACAGACATTGCTTTCATTGCGCTGAGGCGCTTGTGCGGCTTGAAAACAGAGCTGTTCATTATTCTGATTGCAGAAATAATCGGTAAATGCTTTTACAAATGTGTTTCGGACAACATCAATGACGAGAAATTGAGCAATGTTTTTGCAGTGATTGTTTGTGATGAAATTGCTCACCTGCGTTTTCATTGTGAATTTCTTGCAGACCATATGGATTCATTTCCCTGGCACTTGAAGTACGCGATTCATTATGTGTGGGGCATGATGTTCTCCACAGCTTGCTTTGTTTTCATTGCAGACCACAAGAAAGCACTGGCTGCTCTGAATGTTTCAAGCACAGATTTTATTGCAAGTTGTTCAAAAGAATTTCAGCGCGCAGCTCGCACCGCTTTTGGTAGCAACTATTAGAAACGAAATAAGTATTCGCCTAACCCATCTGGTCCAACCCATCTTGACCGAATTATTTTGTAGGGGCGACACCATGGATACTGCTGGCGAACTCGAATGTTTAGCGAAGTCGGCACAATATGGACTCTAGCTTGAAGGGCGGGAGCCCTGGGGGCGCAGGCTTCCAGCCTGCTTCGGGAAGCTATTGGCGAAGAAGCAGGCAAGGATGCCTGCGCCCCCAGGTGGAACGCTCTTAGCTCATATCATCGAACTTGATTCGGCTCCATTTTAGTTCGCCAGCAGTATCCCATGCGTCGCCCCTACCGGTGCTCTTAGCCTAAAACTTAGTTGTTGTTGAAACGTTTTGTGAGCTGGCGTTTGGTTTACTTCTTCTTTTTCTTTTTGCCCGGATCTGCTTTGGTTTCAGTTGTTTCTGGCTTTTCTTCAGTGCTAGCGTCTGGTTTCTTGGCGTCTTTCATAGAGAAGAGATATTTTTGGTTCCAGGCGATTTCCGGGTCGTCTGGGGCGATAAGCACTGCCTGGTCGATTTCTTTTTTCGCTTCCTCGCGATTGCCTTTGTAGTAAAGCGCTACCGCAGAGTAGAAGTGCGCGTTTGCATTCATTGGGTCGATTTCTTCAGCTTTCTTGTATTGCTTCAGAGCTTCATCCATGTCGCCTTTAGCTGCATATGCTCTTCCCAGACCAACGTATGACGGTGCAAAGTCTTCTGTGTCAGTAACAAGTTGTTCGTATTCAGCCAGTGCATCTTTATCTCTCAACGCAGCTGCTTTCATAAACTCATCAACATAACGTTCTTTGATTTTTGGTTTTGGTCCGTAAATCAACGACTCGAGTTTTGGAGATAACTTAGCGGGAACGCCTTTGAGTTCTCCCAGTGAAGTGTTGACGAAATTGCGTCTGTCACCGGCAGGAACCTGTCCTGGCAACTCTATTTGTCCTTCTTTCAATGTAGCGTCGGTTGGGTCGGCAATGCGGTATGAAATTTTCATGTGCTTGATTGGTGCCGGATTTAGATTTACAACGGATACACTTACTGTGGCAACACCATCTTTCACAGCTGCTTTTTCAAACTGCACATCAACATTGTTGCGAGCTTCAATGTTGTCGTAGTTGAGCAGATAGGTCACCAGAATGTAGAGTCCGTATGCCGCGGCAACGCCGATTCCCAAAATAATTGCATTGAAGATTTGTGTTTGCACACCACCTGTGGTGCTAGGTTTTGATTGGTTGGTAAAAAAGTTTGTTTTTAATCCACCGGCGTGTCCAACAGCGCCATCATCGACACCTTCAGTCAGGGTTGGTTCTACACCAAGTGCGCGCAATCCGCCGATTGCGTCTGCATTGTCCGGGTCGAGTTTGAGTACTGCTTCGTACTCCCAGATGGCTTCGTTTGTTAATCCCTGGAAATGATATCTTTTAGCGATTTTCAAATGTTCGAGGGCTGACATTTCCGGCATTGTTTCTCTTTCCTTTTATCTATTTCGAATCAGGCGAAAAATTCCGCTTATTCTATTTTTGCGCTTTTTGGGGCGCTCCGCTCGGGCGGAAGTTGTACACATAATCCAATCTTAGTTGTCCGTCAGCATCTTGATAGTATTGCTGCAAAATTTGATCAAAATGCCAACCGTTAGTGGCGAGCATATTGGCGCCATGTTGGCTCAAACCGCGAGCACCGTTGCCGGGACCACGATAAGTGAATACCCAGTTTGGACCCTGTTCTTGCACATCAAGTACGCCTGCTGTTGAAAATCCGAGCATTTGCGCTAGCTTAATGCCGTCGACTTCTCTAGACTTTTTGACACCCATCACCTGGATTGATTGCGCATTGCCATTAGGGTCCCAACGTTTTACTGTCACGCCGACAATTTTCGGTACTCCGGTGATTTTTTCAAGGTGAAGCTTGTCTACATTTGATTTACGTATATTCAAATTTTCGTACTGGTCGCCCACCCAGGCTCTGTAGAACCCGGCTTTGACTTTGCCGGAATCTTTGAGAATCAGCCCGCGCGTCATCTGAACCGCCTGGAAAGTGCTCGCTGCTTCTCTCCCCAGCCCCTTGTAAGCCTGGTCTCTCACGTCGGGCACAAGGTCAAAGCCCTCGCTTTTCCATTTCGAATGTTCGCCCATGTGTGCCCAGGCGTAGCTGCGCGCCGCAACTGCCTGCGCTTTCAATGCTTCCATCTGCCAGCTTGCCGGCATCTCAGATGGCACAACACCCAGGAGATAATCTTCAAGGTCTAGCAAGTTTATAACTGTGACTCTTCCGCCCAGGTTAATGAGTTCGAGGCTGCCTCTGTACCAACCGTTGTTTGCCCAGATTCGGTAGTCCTGAGCGGTGATATGAACTCTCTGGTCGCCCGGAATTTGATATTTCTTTCCAGAGCCCATTTCGGTGATGCATCCATTCGAAATTGAATATGGCAAGCCGGGCTGCAGCTCAAAAACCGGAGTGCGGTCTAGAAAAACATAACCCGGCGCCCAAATCGCAAAGCGAGCCACCGGTGCCCGGCAGGCTAAGCCAATGCGGATGGGGTTGACCATCATCGGATACGGCAGAAAATTGGCGAATAATTGCCCGCTTCTCTTTGTTGTGGCTGTCGCGCTTGCTTTGGCCTTGGCAATGCTCTTAGTTGCAAGCAGCGGTGTAGCCAGCAATGCAATTGCAGCCAAGAGTGAAGCGATTTTTCGATTGAGCCCAGCCACGTATATATCTCTGACAGACATTTAGGGAATTGCGGAATTTGTCCTCTTATATGACATCTTCCACAAAAGCAGACCTTATTTTCAACATGAACAAAGGTCGCTCTCGATGATACTATGAAGTGCCCGCAGCCGTTGCACGTAGCGAAGTGTTAGCAGTATGAAAAGTATCTTGATAGTAGACGACGAAGTCGATATCGCCAACTCAATTCAGTATGTCCTTAAGCAGGAAGGGTTTTCAATCTTGCTGGCACATGACGGCTTGCAGGCGATGCAGGTTATTGAAAACCAACATCCAGACCTTGTAATCCTCGATGTGATGATGCCTGGAATAGACGGTTATGAAGTATGTAGACGTGTAAGGGCTACTGACAAGAAAACACCGATATTGATGTTGACTGCAAGAACCTCGGAAGTCGACACTGTGGTTGGTCTAGAGCTTGGTGCTAACGACTATATTGCCAAGCCTGTGCGCCTTAGAGAGCTTGTCGCCCGGGTTAAAGCTCACTTACGTGAAGCGCCGACCGAAAAGCCTATAAATCGCGAAATTAAAACTGGCGACCTGTCGATTGACCTTGACAGCCGTATAGTCAAAATCAAAGGCGAAGCAATCGAGCTGACATTCAAAGAGTTTGAGCTCCTCGCGACTATGGCAAGACAACCAAACCGAGTTTTCACACGCGACCAGCTCTTTTCGCAAGTTTGGGGCTCAAGCTTCCTCGGCGAAAGTCGCACCGTAGATGTGCATATACGATATTTGCGCGAAAAACTGGAAGTAGACCCTAGCCATCCCAAGCACATACTTACTGTGCGCGGAGTCGGCTACCGTTTCATCTGGGAATAAAGCTCAGGGTGTTGCTAATTCGCCACCATCTATGGTGTCGACGGGAAGCGGTGCTTAGAACTGGTTCTTTGTTTATGGGTGCGCGGTGATTGTAAGTATTGTGATGGTGCCTGTCTCTGCTTCTGGATTTTTGGGAGGGTAGTAGCACCAGAAGATTCGATAGGCTGCTGAAGTTTTGTTTTCGGCATAGGCCTCGAATACTTCAACACCGTTTGGACCAACCAATGAATCGTACTTGTGGGTTTTAAGCGATGGATGTGATGGATTGTCTGCGAGGAAGCGCAGTGATTTTACTACGGCTTTGAATCTTTTCTGCAAGCTCTTGTCCTGGCGGAGCTTTTCGAATTGTTCTTGAGCCTCCTTGCTGTACTTCAGCTCGAAAGGCAATTACTCATCCTCGCTGTCTGGCGCGTATGCCGAGAGGTCGATGTCAACGACTTCACCGGCTTCCGCTTGCGCAATGCCGCGTTTGATTGAGGCGATGTGCTCAGGATTTTCCCAAACCCATGCTTCGTATGCCGAGACGGATTTCACAGGATCTAGCAAAATTTGGCCGATTTCGTTTTTCATTATTCGATACCTTACGCCAGCTTCTGCCACCACGACCGACCCCAAGCTGATTCGCCGTTTTTTATCGGGCTCAGTTTCTTTTCCGGTGTCTATCCACTTCATGTTTCCTGCTCCCTTTTTGGGGCACGCTCAGCTACCATCATATAAATTGTGGGCGAAGTGTACAAGTGGGAAGTTCCCACTTCCGTTCCTAATTAATCTCTCTGGACGATCTGTTTGCTTCATATGGAACACCTTGAAGTCGTTTTTCGTATGTCAGTTTGAGTTTGAAATGGACGTCCAAATGAGCAAACGCTCATGGGCTTTGGCATTCCGGCAATATGTGAGAAAAAATGAACACTCAAAAAATGGGAGTTTCCCCACCCTCAAGGTGGCAAGCTCCGCCTCATGCGTAGTTTCACGAATGACTAAATCATGGTCTAGAAGATAAATTACAGGAGAACTAAGTGTTTGGTTCATGGTGTCTGTGGTTTCCTGGTGGTATTGGTAATTACATGAAGCTTTCGGCAGTCGTATTGCTTGGTGTCAATCTAGTAGCCGCGTCGCAAGTGGCGGCGAATGCAGCTGATACTGCATCTTTCTTGCAAGAGGCACTCGAGTCTTCTCCCAAATCTGCAAGCGCGGGCTCAAATGCGCAGCGCAAGGCAGCACGTCCGATCGCTCAGGCTAAAAAGCGCAACTATGTCGCTATGACGCCCGTTATTGACGGCGTGAAGTTGCGTCCATTCGTACCAGGTAGATATTTGCCATCAGAAGCCGACCTCCAGGCCAAACGCGCCGAGGCAGCTGCTCAGCAAGCTGTGCCCAGCTATACCAATTCTTCAGCAGTTCTTTCAGGACAAGTAAGCACCAACAATTCCGAGATGGGTTCTGTGATTGCACCCGTCGCTGCTTACGCAATGTCGCGTCCTGCAAACCGCGAATATATCCAACGTGTCACTCAAGTGGCAATTCAGAAAGTGAAGCAAGTCGCTAAGAAATATTCTGGCGGTCGCTCTGTGCCAGGAATGAACCCAGTCATGCCTGGGCAGGTTGCTTCGATTCCTTCAATTCCGGAACCACAAATTGCAGCCGCGCTGCCTGTGCAAGTTCCGTCGCCGCCGGTTAAGAGCGGTATTACAAGAATTCCTCAAGTACCAAAATATAACGTTGCGGCAAACACTGTTGTAGTGCCACCGCCACAGCTGACCAAATATGAGGCCAGCCAGCTCGACAGGCTTGTTAATGAGAACATGCCCGAGAACGTCTACGCAGGCTTCAACGGAGATATGAAGTCTGGTCAGGGTAATCCGGGGTTAGCCGGGGCAGGCCCTGCCGCATACCCGTTGAGTAATTTAGTCGGAGGCCGCGGCCGTGGAATTAATACCACGGTTGGAGCGCAAGCTCGGTTCGGCTCCTGGCATGGTGGCAATTCAAACTTGCCGCAAAGTTCTTTCCAATCGTATGTGCCGGTTCACATGGCAGGTCCGATGTCTGTTAAGGTCAATCACTATCACCCACCACATCGCACTGGGCGCCAGGCAATTGCGATGGTAAGCGCACATCACCAGCAATCTACTCCGGCTCAGCACCATGCTGCTGCTGCCAAGCCGAAGGCTGCGCCGCATGTGGCTAGCTATACTCCGTACTACAAATATAGTCTCTAAAAATACGCTCGGTCTTGCAGATGAAAAGTTTTCTGTGCGCAAATAATTTGGGCGCCAGATTTGAGCGCTGTAAATTTTGTCAGCGCCTATAATTAATCATGATGTCCAAAATTCGTTGTTTGTGGATAAATACTCCTAACACCACCACCACCACGGATTTACAGCATATCTGCTGTTTCAGGAGTAGAGAATTTTGACTTCTCTCGACATGACTGAAAAAATGAGCCAAGCCTCCGACAGAGGCTGGGATGCGCTCGCCAGGTCTGATTTTGAAGAAGCCCGAAATCAGTACAGCAGCGCAATCGAGCTGGCATGCGATTTAGAAGATCGCACAGCCGAAGCTGTGTTTTCCAGTTATCTTGGATTAGCCTTGAAAGGGCTGGGCAAATTTGACGAAGCGAAACAAGCCTTAGACCGGGCGATTCTTCTTGCTGAAGAAGAAAACGACCAGCGCGTAATTGGGCATGTTTGTTACTTACTTGCCGAGTTGGCTTGCGATGAGTCTGATGAAAGTTCAGCTATTTCTTTGCTCTGGCGCGCGCTTGATTCATCGCTTGAAGCGGGCGACGGCGACACAGGGGAAGTGACCCTGGGTAAAATCGGCGAAATTTATCGCAACCGCGGTTGGTTAGAACAAGCCTCCGAATGTTTCAGGCAGGCGGCAGAGCTTGGTCAAAGTAAGTCAAATCGAATTGCCTGGCTTGGTAATTTGGGTCAAACATTAGCTGAAATGGGCGACTTGAAAGGCGCTTTGCCGCGCTTTCAGGAAGCATTTGAACTTGCCGATGAAGAGGGCGATGACAAGTCGAAATCGCGCTGCATGGCTAGCGAAGCAATGGTCTACTTTGAAGAAGGCAATCTTGAGCGCGCCTTGAGTTGCATGCAAGAAGCGCTTAGCCTGGCCCGTCTGAGCCTGGACAGAAGGGCAGAGTCATGCTTGCTGGGCAATCTTGCCAATGTGTATTTGAAGCTAAAACAAAACGATAAGGCATCTGAGTTTTGCCAGGAAGCTTTGCAAATTGCAAGAGCCGAAGGCGATAAGCGCAGCGAGGCTGCTCATCTAGACAGTCTTGGTGACTGTCATATGGAAAACGGCAAATTCGAAGAAGCCTATGGATGCTATGAACAAGCGCTTGATGGCGCGGTAAATACATTCGACAGATTAAGCGAGCGTGTATATCGAGCGAATAAGGGTAAAGTCTTGCGTCGTCTGGGGCGTCCGGATGAGGCATTAAAACAGCTCGCCGCTGCAGCCAATCTGTTTGAAGAACAACGTGCTCGAATTATTCAAAGTGATAGTTTGAAGACCTCTTTTGCAAGCACGGGTCAACAGATATATAAGGATATAATTTCGCTCTGCATTGAAAACGGCAAACGTGTTGAAGCGCTTGAATATGTGGGTCGTGCGAAGTCTCGTGCAATCTTGGATTTGCTTGCCAATTCTCCGATTGATATTTCTGAGCTGCAAAATGTGGACGACGCTTCAATTACGCGTCTTGTCGAGAAAGAGTTTGAGCTGCGCGGGCAAATAGCGGCGCTGGAAAGATTGTTTGGACACGCAGAGTCAGACACCGGTCACCGTGGCGGCGCTCCTACGATGGAAGATGTGCCGCGCCTCTACAGGCAGTGGCACGATGTTGTAGATCAATTGAGACGACGACACCCGTCATACGCAAGCATGGTATCAGTCGACCCGTTGAATTTTGAAGATATCGCCGCCCTGTGGAAGGGTGATAAACGCTTGCTTGGCGAAAATGCAGCAATCATCGAATTCTTCTGGTCTGATGGGCTATTTTTAAGTGCCGCCATGTGGTCTGAGCTTGCTCAACCAATAGTTCATTTGTTGACTGCTGAAGAACAAGAGGCACTTGAGTCCGACTTGTTTGACTTCCTTGAAATGTCTGCGACAGAAGGATGGGAAGTACCTGTTAGCCTTTGTAAGCGGCTCTACGATAAGCTTATGTCAGCAGTGATGAAAGAATTGCCAGACTCAATAAATCGCATAATTCTGGTACCACACTCATCGTTGCACAAGTTGCCATTTGCAGCTTTGCATGATGGAGAAAAATATATCATTGAAAAATATGCACTGAGCATGTTGCCGTCTGCCAGTCTTATTAGACATCTCGGTAAGCGCAACGGTGCTTCCGCCGACGAAGCGAGCTACCTCGTATCTGCAATCAGCGATTATTCGGCAACGCGCGATGATGGCGTGTCGTTTAGTTCAAGATTGCGATCATCAGCCGGTTTGGAAGACTTGAGTTATACTCTTGAGGAAGGAAAGACTGTATTTGGTCTTGCTTCAAAAATGGTAGCTGAAGCGCACTATTTGTCCAACGACCAGGTGAAGGATGCCTTGATCGGAAGATTTCGCGAGTATTCAGTAATTCACTTTGCTGGACATGCCGTGTTTAATCCTGAAGAACCATTAGCGTCTGGTCTTGTACTTGGCGATGGAAGTGTTCTTACTGCAGCGCGAATATTGCAAGACTCTTCTTTCCGCACCGACCGCGGTAAGCTGCTGGTTCTATCAGCATGTCAAACCGGGGTTAATGCCATCACGAGTGGTGGCGAGATAGTTGGGCTTGCACGTGCCCTGTTTTATGCCGGAATGCCAAATTTGATTTCAAGTTTGTGGGAAGTCGCAGATAGATCAACCGCACAACTAATGGAAGACTTCCACGGATTTTGGCAAGCCGGCAAAACCGGCATCGCAGAAGCCTTGCGCCAATCACAATCAAAGGCGCTAAAAGAAGGCCAACCAATTCACGCCTGGGCTCCATTTATCCATTTCGGCATAGATTAATATTCAAATTCGAATTGATTTGCGATCACTTTCCAAATCATTCGATCCCAAAAAAATTCGATTATTGTAGGGGCGACGCCATGCGTCGCCCGTTTCGCTTCGCGTGTTGTCCCTAAATCCTTGCCTTCTTTCACTCACACAAACTCATTTCTAACCGACACACATAAGTGGGAATTTCCGCAAAATCGTGTGCCAATAAATGAGAATTCTGTATAGTTCAAAGAGCGCACATATGAATCAAAGGCAATGCAAATCGATCAGGGCGATCTGCATGGGGCCTCATGTGCGTGTCTCACAAATTCGTTTTACTGAGGGGAAGTGAACGCTATGCTGGCTACACCAACATCGACTGACGACACCAATATGTTTTTGCAAACAGAACGGCCAGGAGTTCAAATCGCGAGAGATCTTTACTCGTTGGCTAATCAAAATTTCTCTGTTATTGACTCTGAGCACAGAGGACGCATCACCTGGGATCAAGTCTCTAACTTTCGCGGCAATCCGCGTCTAAAAGCGTTTCTTCGCGACAATGGCGAGTTGCTATCAAGTCTCGCATTTACAGCAAAGAGTTTGCCGGAATTGCTGCGCGATTCCCTGCAAATAAATCATGGTTGCAGCATTAGCTTCGCAGACCTCAATACTTTTTCTTGGTTAATGCAAGAGATTAATCGACGTAATTTCTATGAAGGAAATTTTCAAAGCATTCGTGAAGGCGTGGGGCTCAACGCAGCTGCAGCCATGTTTCTCTTAGGCTTATTTGGCGGCTGGGCTTTGCTCGCTGCTGAATATTCTAAATTGATATTGTTTCTCTCTCCGGCAGAAAGCATCGCCGCTGGTGTCATCGCTACTGTTGGCATACCGGTAGTTTGTTCAATGCTTGGATATCTCTTTGGCACCACTCAAGCAGATCGATATTTCAAACAACGCATTTGCAAGATTGATCAAATTCTCGAACGTCTAGAAAAAACGAGCAGCTAACGCCCGCTAAGAGCCTCCGTCTGTCGCTACACTCAAACTCGAATTTCGACATCCTCCAAGCGTCGCAAATTTGCCTCCGTCATTAGCCCGATTCCACACGCGCGTTTCACGTTGGATGGGTATGGTTCTCTTATGGGGGCACATAACACCCGAGGAGAACAGGCGATGAGACGTTCATTCTATATATTGTGCGCAGGATTTGCGCTTTCTTGCATTTGTGCAAGCAGTCTTAGTCTCATAGCCGAAGCTAAAGGCGGCGGTCACTGCGGGGGTGGTGGCGGCGGCGGTGGCGGCATGGGCGGCGGCCGCATGGGTGGCGGAATGGGTGGCGCTGGCGGCGGCATGGGCGGTCCCGGCGGCGGAATGGGCGGCCCGGGCGGAGGCATGGTTGGTTCGGGCGGAGGCATGGGCGGCCATGGTTGCGGCATGGGCGGACCTGGCGGCGGCATGGGCGGTCCCGGTGGCGGCATGGGAGGACCTGGCGGCGGCATGGGCGGTCCCGGCGGCGGCATGGGCGGACCTGGAGGCGGCATGGGCGGTCCCGGCGGCGGCATGGGCGGTCACGGTGGTGGCATGGGTAACTTCGGCGGGGGCATGGGCGGACCGGGCGGTGGCATGGGCGGTCCCGGTGGCGGCATGGGCGCACCCGGTGGCGGCATGGGCGGACCTGGCGGCGGCATGGGTGGACCTGGCGGCGGCATGGGCATGGGCGGCTCAGGCGGCGGCTGCGGCGGCAATGGCGGAATGGGTATGGGACCCGGCGGCGGAATAGGCATGGGCGGTCCCGGTGGTGGGATGGGCGGACATGGCGGCATGGGCGGTCCTGGCGGCGAAGGTATGGGTGGTCCCGGCGGCGGCATGGGCGGTCCTGGCGGCGGAATAGGCATGGGCGGTCCTGGCGGCGGCATGGGTGGTTTCGGCGGTGGCATGGGCGGTCCCGGCGGTGGCATGGGCGGTCCCGGCGGCGGCATGGGTGGTCCCGGTGGCGGCATGGGCGGTCCCGGTGGCATGGGTCATCGAGTCGGCATGGGGCGACCAGGCGATGGATTTGGCCATCATGGTGGGATGGAACATGGCGAAGGCAACATGGGTCACGGCGACCATCAATTCGGCATGGGACATGGTGAGCACCAGGGCAACATGGGTCACGGCGACCATCAATTCGGCATGGGACATGGTGAGCACCAGG
>CAZJLR010000037.1:24176-58268 GCA_964546815.1 uncultured Candidatus Obscuribacterales bacterium
GCAACATGGGTCACGGCGACCATCAATTCGGTATGGGACATGGTGATCACCAGGGCAACATGGGACATGGGGAGCACCAGGTAGGCATGGGGCGCGGCGATCATCAGAGCGGCTGGGGACAAGGAAGTCATCACGGAGATGATAATGGTGGTGGGGGATTCCATCATTCGGGTGAGTCAAATTCGAATGGCACGCACAACTACAATTGGAACCATTCTCAAGGCTCTGGAGAAGGTCCCGCAGCATCAAACAACTCTGGCGGCGGCTATTCACATGCGGGTTATATGCCGAGTGAAAGACGGAAAATTCAGACTGTAGAAAACTTGCCAAAACACACGAGCAACGGTTCTGGCAACAACAAAGAGAGTTTCTTCCGCATCGACGGCAATGATCATTCTGCAAACAACCATCAATCTTCTGGCACTACAGGTAGTACCGGCAAGACGCACCATGAAGATTCTCTGTCTGGAGCTGACAAGATTTCAAGTTCGAAAACTTCGCATGATTCCAACTCCGAATCTCCCTGAATTCGCGTCAATTTCATGCAAAGATGCTGCAAGCTTTTGCGGCGAATATTTCAACGCTCTGGCATAATTACTTTGAAGCGGATTTTTTCGGGGTAATTTATGCGTCCTGCATCAATTTTTGCATTTGCCGTTTTGACTCTTTCAAGCTGCTCAAGCGTATATGCGGCTGATTCAGAAAATGGGACAGATAAGAAAGACCCTGTTCTGTTATATCGCGAGGCTGGCGCAAACCCCGAGCAAGAAGCCAAGATTCGCCAGTTTGCGCAGGAATATGACAAGGAAGCCAGGGTCAAGGTAGAGCGTTTGCACAAGCTTTCCAAGCAAATTAAAGAGCTCTCGCTTGAGCCCGAAATTGATGAAAAGAAAATCCTTGCGGTGCAAGACGAAATAAACGAAGCGCAAAATTTCCTCAGCACCGAGCGCATCAAGTTAATGCTAAAAATTCGCAGTCAGCTTTCACCAGAGCAGAAAACGAAATTGATTGAGCTGATGAAAGAGAAAGATGCTCAGCCGTCTGCCTCAAAATAGCCCTCGAATAGGCTATTCAAACCGCATTGACATGTACTGCATCGTGGCAAAATTATTGCTGTAATCAATTTTGCTAATCGACCCGGTTGGCACCGCAATGCGCCAGAAATTATCGATTGGCATTTGCAGTGCATGAATTATTGCAGAACGAATCACACCAGCATGCGTGACCAAGACAATTTTTTTTCCGGCGTAGCTTGCAATAACTTTGGCAATATCTGCGTTTACTCGTTCGTAGACTTGCAAAAGTGATTCGCCGCCTGGGGCTGCGTTTCGTATAGGGTCCTGGCACCAGCTTTTGTATAAATCTGGGTTTTCTTTCTTTATCTCAAGATAACTGCGCCCTTCCCATTCGCCGACGTTTTGTTCATCGAGACCAGGGAGCAAAGTTATCGGCAAATCTAGCGCGTGCGAAATGGATTTTGCCGTGCCGACAACTCTGTCTGCCGTGCTTGAAAGAAGCAGGTTAGGAGCTTCTTTTGGCAGCCAGACGGCGATGTCTTCTGCTTGCTTGAGACCCTTTGCAGTCAAAAGAGCTTTTGGATCACTATAAAGTTTTCCCTGCTCAGTTTGTTGTGTATGCCCATGTCGAACAAACACAATCGTTGTAACTAGTTCTTCGGGATGTAGTGCTTCAGTCAATGTTAAACACCGGCTTTGTCAACACTAGTTCTTACCGGGCGCGTCAATCCATATACTGCGCGAATGCCCATTAGTTTGCTTAGTTGCGTTTCGTCTAGCTGTTTTGCACCACCAAGCATTTCTGCCACCAACATCGTTTGTGCGAAATGCTCCAGTGTTTCCATTTTGTAGAAAGCATCCCAAATGTCATTTCCGAGTGTTATGGCGCCATGATGGTCTAGCAAAATTGCGTCAAAGTCATCTACAAAATTATCAATGCTGTCTGGCATTTCGTCTGTGCTTGGTGTCGCATATGGTGCTGTTGGAATTGTACCCAAGGTGCAAACTACTTCTGGAATAGTGCAACTAGCAAGGCTGCGCCCCGCCACAGTGAAGCCGACTGCTGTGCGTGGATGTGCATGCACGATGGCATTGATGTCTGGGCGCCTCTTGTAAGCGCGCAAGTGCAGGCGCAGTTCGGTCGAGAGCTTGTTGTTTGTCCCTTGATAAAGCGATGGAAGTAAGTTGCCATCCATGTCACTCAAAAGCAATTCGCTCGCTTTAATTCTACCTTTGCAAGTGCTGCTAGCTGTTGACAGCACCAATCCCTGGTTGAGGCGAATGCTCAGATTCCCTTCTGTAGCGCAAGAATAGCCCCGCTGGTAAAGCAGGCGGCTTACTTCTATGAGCTCTTGTCTTTGCGCCAGTTCTTCAGGTTGTGATAGCAAAGCGGCGTTCCCCATTTGACAGACTCATAAATTTTAACGAGTGTGCCTCTTTGGTGATAGTTTTCGTCCATTCTGGCTTAACATCGCCGACTATGTAGAGCATGAATGTCCTGTCAAGATGAACAATATTGAGCATTATTGGAGGCGGGACGTTATACTTAAAATTGCATAATCCAGAAAAGCACTCGAAATTAAGTAATAATGGAAGTCTGACGGTTTGAGTGCTGTCAGTTTTGAATAATCGATTGTACTGTCATGCGGGTGAAGAGTTTCCGCAATGCGTTGTCCGGAATGCCAAAAGCGAAATTCGGTTGCAGCATACAAATGCAAATTTTGCGGCGCCAAATTTAAGCGAAAAACCATGTCGATGGGCAAAAAACTTGCCCTGTTTGGACTTTCTGTCGTTTTAGGTGGGTCTGTTTATCTGGCCTGCATGCTTCCAAAAATGGTTGACCCTGCAGAGCAACTGAGCGCTGCGGCGAAAAAAGTCGCAGGTGGTTCAAAATCAGCCGAAGAAGCAAAGCAGTCGAAGGCTTCTTTGGATGACGCCATCAAAAAGTTGCTGCTTCGCTATGGCAGTGATACCCCATCTGTTCTGTCGAAGAGAATCAAGACATGTTTGCCGCCAAACGCATTTGAAGTTCTGGTTGTAGAACTTCCGAAGGGGCTCAAGCTTGTTGAAATAGATACTGTTCTGCAGCCTTCTGATTTCTTGATCATGAAAGGCACAAATGAAATCAAAGTTTTTCCGCTGCCAGGATTTGAAGTCTATGATGACTGCAAGGCTGTAAATGACCGCGCCGGTGCAGTGCTGGTTTTGCTGGGGCACTCGGGTGGTCAGTTGCCTCACCGTCCGCTCATTCAAACATATGCACTTTTGCCTGATTCTATTTTTGATGAAACTGCCACCATGGTGCCTTCCATCTCCGGTGAGGGCAGCGCAAAATTTTCCAAAGATAGCAGCGATATCAACCTTGAGTTGTCCTTGCCGTCAATTGCTCAAAGCGAAAAAATCAGCATGAATCCTGTGATTTCGCAAGACAGAACCATGCGATTGAAATATCAGTGGAAAGAAGATAAGTATGTTCCTACTGCTGAAATACCAACAGATTTATCGTCTCAGATGCTGATTTTGGCGCGCAGTCTCAAGCACCCTGAGTTAGCTTCCGCGATTGGTGCTGAGCTGGGTCCGCAAGCTGCAAAGCTTGTGAAAGAGCAGCAATGGTCTGATGCGCAAGAGATGGTAATTATAAAACGCGAAGACAAACATAAGTCTCCATCGTCGCTTTACACGATTGCAAGTTCAAAGAAAAAGTTAGATCTTGAATTAAAGAAATTGGGTCCTGATTGGCAGCTGGCATCATATTCGGTAAGCGCGACTGCGCCTAGCACGGCTACTGCCACTGTGGATCCAAATCAAAACAAAAGCGCGACACCGGTTGATGGTGCTGCGACAGCGCAGCCTGTTAACGGCACTCCGATAAGCAATAACCCACCAGTTGATGCTAATCCCGCCGCTAATCAAAATCCAAACCAAACTCCGCTTGCCTCAGGCAACAACAAGTCGGCAAATCCAGGCGATAAGCCATCTGAGACTAAGGGCTCAACGTGGTTGGATGATGAAAATAAGACACCAGTGGCGGTGCTTCCTAACAACGTAAAAAATAGTTCTCCCGACAAAAAAGCCGATAAGGAAAAAGAACGCAAAGAGAAAGAGAAGGCTGAAAAAGAAAAGCAAGAGCGAGAGAAACAAGAGAGAGATAAGCAGGAAAAAGAGCGCCTTGAAAAAGAAAGGCTAGAAAAAGAAAAGAAAGACAAGAAAGATAAGGAAAAGAAAGACAAGGAAGAATCTGCCGGCGGTGGTTCTGGCAAAATCGCAGACAACCTTGGCACCGGATCTGTGCGTTTACGTTCTGGACCTGGTCTTAATACAAACACAATCGATGAAATTCCTCGCGGAACCAAGATTCAGATTCTTGGCCAGAAGAAAGGTTGGTACAAAGTCAATTACGGCGGAAAAATTGGCTATGTATTCGCTCCATTAGTAGACGCTAAAGGTGGCTCTGGAGCAAGTAAAGAAGCTCCGCCTCCAACGAAAACAACGGAAGCTCCCGCAGCCGAGCCGCCCACACATGAATCTGGGTCTGCTCCTGCAACCGTATCGCCGCCTGGGTCTAGCGGTGGCGCCGTGGTCGTTCGCCCTATGACATTACGTGACGAACACCGAAAAGCTATTTCAGCCGTTAAACCGGGTCAACATGTAGTCGTTTTAAGTGGTTTGAAGAACAATCGTTACAAGATTAAGATGCCCGACGGCACTGTCGGCTACGTCCATAAAGACGCTTTGGATGTTAAGACAGAAGCCGCGCCAGAGTTCGTGCCCTAGCCGACCGCTTAGTGTCCATGTTATATTAGTCATCTGCCATGCACCCCATGGCTGTTTCGGGACGTAGCGCAGCTTGGTAGCGCGGTTGCTTTGGGAGCAATAGGTCGCAGGTTCAAATCCTGTCGTCCCGATTTTTATGAAATCAAGAACTGTTATTTCGCGGTCAGCCTGACTTGGCTAGTCTGCAGTTGCATCTTTTGCTGCTCAGATTTGCTTGAGAGGGAGATAACGCGTGGCTCCCGGGTATATAAAACGAGGAGTCGGACTTGGTGGGTTAAATCATGAGCGAGCGCAATGACGGGGCTGATGTGCAGAAGGCACAGAAAGCGGCAGAACCCCATGTGGAAGAGAAGTGGCATAACAGTGTTAGCCTGACAAATCCAGCATTCAACAAAATGGTTTACGACACTAATCAGCGTCCTGAGTGCATCGCAGGGCCCCAGCTCAAAGAGTTGCATGTAAATCCGGCTGTGGACAATGATGCTCACTATCAAAAAATTTCTAAAGACGGGGCTGAATTCATTGCTATCAACGGCAACATTAACATTGCCGTCAAGCATGCTCTATCTGACGCGTTTCAAGACGATAAGCTTTCTGGTGGCGGCCACGGGCAAGTAGATAAGTTGCTTAGCTACATGAACAAAGAACTATGCGGCACATATTTTTCTGTTACGAGAAAAGGTGACAGCTTTATGCTTCTCGATTCGCGCGACAATGAGCATCTCAAGCATGATGCAAATGGAAATGCAAAGTTGCATGTGCGCGAACAATGGAATATGAAAACTCAAAAATACGAGCGTTGATTTTGCTTAGCTTACAAGACTGGGATGCTGTACACTTCAGGACCAGACTTCGTTTTGCTTTTATGAGTAATACCATCTGCTCCATAATTTGTAGTATCAGAAGCGCCTGTGTTAGAACGCACGGTTTCTGATGTCCTCGTACCTTTGCCATCGTATTTTGTTATCACCGCTGAGAAGTCGTTATAGTAATATCCTCTTTCGCTGAGCGTCTTCCCGTCAGGCTGAAATCTCTCTTCGACGATGTGGTCCGGATTTTTTTCCCTGCTCAGCTGTAGCCCTTTTGTGCCATCTGCTCGATACCAGGTTTTTTTCTCAGCGGTTTCGCCGTCTGCGCCATAGTGTGTCTCTAATCTGTCCTTGCCACCGGGCTGGGTGAATCTGCTTATGTCTAATTTTCTTGTGCCATCATCTCGATATTCTGTTTCGTGATTTCGGTTTTTTTCGGTCGACTGTTTTTCGCCTGAAGCATCATATTTTGTGACAACGTCGGCCGCTCCGTCAGGGTGAAAGGTGGTTTCGTGCGTCTTTGTCACTCCGTCATTTGCATAATAGGTTCGTACTGCAGTTGTTTGCCCATCTTTGAATGATACCTCGCGTTGGCCCATGCTACCGTCTAATCTGTGAACTTCTCGAGTGAGGCGAGAAGAAGGATCGGACTTGTCTGGCAAAACTGTAATAACCTGAGGTGTGCGCCCGTCGAAGTAATAGCCTGTTCTTCTCGTTTCTTGGCCCTCAGCATTGTATGTTGCTCTAGCAGAGCGATTTGATTTGTGGTTGTAAAAAGTTTTTTCTGTGGGTATGGTTCCGCTGGAGTCGAAGTTTGTCTGTTCCGTCAGACCACCCTTTACTATCCTGCATGCGAGAGTTCCATCCGCCCTTCTGTATTCGCTTCCTGTGTTTTCCTTCGCATCGTTGGTGATTGCTTTCACCTTATAACGGCTAGCAAGGCTTTTTTCTGCATCTTCTAAATTGGTGATGCCGCCGTCCTTGCCGACAAAACTTGTTGGTGCTTTTGTTTGCTCGATGGCTCTTTCTGTGACTTTTTGAACCTTGTTGGCATATTCTCTTGAAGCATGGAAGAAATCATTGAATAATGTGCTTGAGGCGCTCGTGCCCTGGTCAACTGTTTCAGTGGGTTTCTCTGCCTGTGCATTCTTTGGGTTGAAGTCCATTGAGAATCGCTCCATTGTGGTTTGAAGCTAATATCTCGTTTTCCTGTGAAATTCTGGTACCTCCGATTTTAACTAGTTCAGATTTGTGCGCTTTGCGTCGGCGCAAACTGAATAATTGTGCAGGTTTCTGGCTTTTGTTTGGCGCATTCTTGCACGATTTCTTGAAATGCGTAATTTCACTCTGTTTGATGCTATCTGCGCAAATATCATTAGCTTATTCATATGGAGCAGATTGCCTTATGCCGAGTCCCGGCGCATTAGTTGAAACAATTGGAGCTGTCGCAGAATCGCGCGTTGCAAAGGAAGTTATTGAGAGGGCGGCTTCGCTTGCTCACGAAGCCTGGTCTCCAAGGCGAGTACTTAAGGCTGCGGATATTGGCGTTGCTGAACAAGAATCTGGTCTGAAAAGATCACTCCATGGAATCGTCGACGGATATAAACCAGCTATTCCTGAAACACTTGCCTCGCCCGATCTTCTAAAGGCGGAAAAGGGACAGATTGCATCGGCTCTGAATGCTGAGCGTGACCGAATGTTAGCAATTCGTCTTCATCAATCGTCTCAGTCATGGGGCTCGTCTGAATACATAAATTTCAACCCGCGCGTTGGTGGTACTAACATTTTGCCGACCATTGAGTTTACTACTCAACGCCCAGCCGGAACGGCGCTTGGAGCCTGGTCAAATGGACGGGTAAAGCTTGGAGATGAATCTTTTCTTTCGCCACTAACGCCAACAAAGGCTGGAACTGCTGTGCACGAAATAACGCACCATGAGCAGGGCTTTTTGATCATGTGTCGCAGGGCAGATCAACTTGGCTTTACTTCTGCTGCCACGCCCAAAGATGCATTGCTAAGGCTTACTGCTGAAGTGAAAAGTGCTTCTCATCTCAATTTTACAGAATCAATCGCCAAACGATTTATGGATTTTCGCGCGGGAAGACAATTGACAGTGCCCGCTGCTGAAAGAGCAGATCAGCTAACGCAGTCTTTCAAAGGGCTGTTTGAGCGACCTTCTGAGTTGTATGGCAATAACATTCAAGCGCGAATGAATAGAATACAGGGGTATCAGTCAGTGCTTGAAGATCCAAAAAAGATAGAGGAAGTTAAAAGCGTATTGCAAAAATTACAAAGCTCAGATGATGGTGAGAAAATCGCACGTGAGATATTCTCAGGACATGTTGCTAGCGCAGAACGCGAAGCTCTATTAGCTAAGATGCCCGCTGGAGCTGCTTCTGATTGGTCTGAAGCTAGTATGATTAAGGGGCGTGATGTTTTTGGTGATGCTCTTGCAAGCGCCCATACTAATGAATCGAGGCTCCAGAGAGCCTGGAATCGTGACTATACAGGAAGTCTGCACGAGCGCGAAGCTCGGTTTAACCAGTACATCGCAGAAACTTCATTGCGGGCGCACTTAAAAGAATCTCTTGTGGCAAACGACAAGTTCTGGTTGCCTGTAAACGTAAATCTTTGATTTTACTTCCTGCGTGTTTTGACTTTCATTATTTCCGTTTGGCTGAAATTGCAGTGCCAACGCATACAACTCCAGATGCAAACTTGCCCTTGTCCAGCGGCATGACCTGGCTGTCAAAATGAATACCAATTACTGCATTTGCACCGATTTTCTTCGCTCGATCAATCATTGTGGTGAATGCTTGCACCCGGGCCTCTTCGCACATGTGCGCGTATGAATCGATGCTGCCACCGTAAACTTCTTGCTGCCCTGCCGACGCGTCTTCATTCCAGGTTGGGACTCTCACTGCTGCGCCTTCAACTAGTCCTTTGTATTCCAAAATTGAATAGCCGTCGATGCTTGAAGTCGTTGTAACCAGAAATCCAGCGGGCGCTGAGTAGTTTTTTTGTCCCTTGCTTTGAACGTTGCTTTGAATGGTGCCAACGCTGACACCAGCATCAATTCTGCCTTGCGTTGCATTTGTGCTCACATGTCCGGGAATGGGACGCGAGCTTGCAGTCTCTGGCTGGGCTATCGTTTTCGGCTGCGCCAGGAAAATTGATAACGCAATGATAAGTAATGTGGAAAATCGTGTAGTCACTGTTTGATAATTTCTCGATAAAGCTTCGGTAGGATAGCATTTCTCTGCAATTGCTTTTGGGTGCTGCAGAACGCCAAAAGAGTGCCCTACCAAAGGGCTTCGCCAGTTGAACAGCAAAAGTAATGAAACTAAATCAAAAGGCGCCTTGAAACGCGTCTAATTAAAGTGGGGAAAATGCGCAAAAGTACACTATGCAAAGGCAAATTGTCTCCATACAATTGGATTTACGTTCATATTGCCCTTCTAGGCGTTTTACCAAAATGTTGTACAAAATTGAATTTGTGAAAAAAAGCAGCAGCAAATTGTTATTGCTGGCGGCTTGCTTTTCTATTGCTGCGGCTGCGAATGCAGCAGGATTAACAGCAGATGCGCAAAAAACGTTTTTACAAAATCAGGCTGACCCGACGGTAAAGGGGCTATTAAAGTCGGCTCACGACTTTTATTTGCAGGGAAAATATATAGAGGCAGAGCTTAATTACAAGACATCGCTTGCAGTCAAGCCCACTGCAGAAGCCTATCTTGGCTTGGGTCGTATTGCTCAAAATTTGCACGCTGCCGATGGTGGCAAAAGCGAGTTTGATCAAGCTTTAGAGCTTGACCCTAACTCTGCCGAGGCGCACCATGAACTTGGAATGTATTTCTTGCGCAAGGCAGACCTTAATAGCAGTAGCGATGAGTTGAGTAAGGCAATTAGCCTTAATCCATCTGATAAGGAAGCTGCTCAAAATCTTGTCAAAGTTTGGCAATGCCATGTGAAGAATTCGCCTGACGCTAATTCGCATCTTGGTTTGGCACGGGCTTATCAGCTGAGTGGCGACCTGCCATCTGCGAAAGCAGAGTACAAAGAGGTTGTGCGCTTAGACCCGACCCATCCTGCGTTAGCTTCTGCTCGTGAGAGTTTTAAGGCGGCTGAGGCTAAGCAAGTTGCTGAAACTGAAGTGACCGCGGCAGAAAAGCTTGAGGCGCAAGGTCATTTGCTTGAGGCTTACAACACTGTTGCAGATGCGCTCAGGTATAGTCCCGGGAATACTAACTACATGATGTATGGAGCCGAACTTCTCGAAGGAATGGGGCGAGCAGCCCAAGCCAGAGATGTTTATTTGAGTGTTTTGCAAATTGACCCGAAAAATGTTTGCGCCGCCATGCATTTGAAAAAACTTGCTGAATCTGGAAGCCCGGCTTCAGAGCCTGCAGCCAATGCGGCTCAAATTCAAGCTGAGGGATTTCCTGGAACTAAGTTTCCACTTGGGCTTGATGGTAATCCTATTTCTTTGACAGGGCAGGAGTCAGCTGCTAATGGCAGCGCTCAGGTTGGTACTTTGTCTTCATTCATAACAAAATTGCGCGACAGCATGCAGAGTGTCACGCCTAGTGTTGCCGGTGCTGCTTCAAGCTTCTCTGCTGGCACTGCCTCGACTTTGACAGGTGGAGGCTCTTCTGGACTAACAGCAATCGGTGCACCTTCTGGTCTTACTCCTGCTGCAGGGACAAAGCACACAGTCTCTCCCGTTGATACAAACGAAATAGTAAATAGAATGCTCGCTAAGCCGAGTCAGCCTTTGGTACAAAGTCCTACGCAAATAGGCTCGTCTTCCGGCGATCCTGATATTTCAGCGCTTGTCGCACCTCGCCCGGTAAGCACTTCGGCAAGTCGCAGCACTGCTGGTGGTGCTTCGAAATCGACTCTGCCTTTCAAAACCGCTTCTAAGCCAACGTTGCAAGAAATGGAGCGACAAAATAAACAGTTGAAAGACGAACTCATGCGTTTGGGTGCTCAACCAGCGCATGCAAGCGAAGCGCAGTCAACTCATTCTCCAACTGCCCACGCGCCATCTGCTCAACCTGCAGCCTCCCCCAAGGGAGACTCGGGACGCTTATTCGCCGGCAGTTCATTCCCTGAATAATCGCAATACCCTAGGTCGTTGAAATAATCGCATTACCTTGAAATTGTAGGGGCGACGCCATGGATACTGCTGGCGAACTCGAATGTTTAGCGAAGCCGGCACAATATGGACTCTAGCTTGAAGGGCGGCAGCCCTGGGGGCGCAGGCTTCCAGCCTGCTTCGGGAAGCTATTGGCGAAGAAGCAGGCAAGGATGCCTGCGCCCCCAGGTGGAACGCTCTTAGCTCATATCATCGAACTTGATTCGGCTCCACTTTAGTTCGCCAGCAGTATCCCACGCGTCGCCCCTACAGTTACTTCGTTTAATCATGTGTGCCTTAAGTCATTTCGTGGCGGGTCTCAGTCCGGCCAGGTCAACACCTGCAGCGGTTAGCAGCTTGGTGACATTTACCAAATACGGAAAGTTTATTTTGTCTACTGTGTCTTGTGTGCTGTGATAATTTGGATTGAAATTATCAGTTGAGTCATATGGCTCGATAACTAGTACAGCCGGTATGCCATTCCTCAAAAATGGATAATGGTCTGACCTGTTTGTAAGCCCCTCGTTGTGCGCTCCGTAGACCTTGAGGTCAAGGTTGTAACATTGCTGTGCTTGCGCCAGCACTTCGGTCAGCTTGTGTGACGGAGCATCGGATGTGGTGTCATGACTTTCGATTGTGTTGCTGTCTTTTGCATAACCGATCATGTCCATCTGATACATGGCGACGATTTTTCCTAATCCGTCTTTGCCGTCTCGAAGATCTACTCCTGTTTTTTCAAGGTCTTCGCTGACTGATTTTTGTGATTGTTTGTAGAGCTCAGCCATGGCTCTTGAACCCCACAAGCCTTCCTCTTCTCCTGAGAACATTGAAAATACGACTGTGCGATCGAGCGGCAGGTCTTTGATTGCGTGAGCAATTTCACTCAGTGCCACGGCTCCCGAACCATCGTCATCTGCGCCTGGTGCTTTTGGCTCATAGTCCCACGGATAGCCGGCGGTAGAGTCGATGTGTGCGCCGTACATGACGATTTCGTTTGGTTTGCTTTGACCAAGTTTCATTGCGCGCAGATTGTGATAGGTCTCTCCGTTGCGCGTGTAATCATCAATTGTTACTGCGTACCCTTCTTTCTCAAACTTTTCTTTGAAATATTGAAGCCCTTGCTCATAACCTGTGCCATATGTGCTGCGGCTTTCCAGTGTGGTTTTCTTTCCATTGATAACAACTTCTCTGTTGCCGGAAAGTTCTTCAATTCGTTGTTTCATTTCGGCCTGGTCTATTTTGTTCAGCGCCGCAAGTACCCTGGCGTCGGGTGTCATTCTCGGCGAGACTACCGGCATGTACTCCCCGGGCAAGCCTCTGGGGTGTTCGACATGTTTGTGCCAGTCTGGGCTGTCTAGTTCGTCTGATTTTGGAACCTCTATAACTTTTGCGGGCTTCATCGTTGCCGCTTTTGAGTTATCTGCCGGTACATCGACGCTTAAGGATGGCAATGCTACCGCCGGCAACGAACTGTTTTGTTCCGAGCTTTTGCGAGCGTTGTCGTAATCTTGTTTTGTTATGTCATTGCTAAGTGATTTGCCTTCAGTTTTATCACTTGCTTCAGCCGTATCTTTCGGCTGCTTAGTTTCTTGTCCCAATTCGCGCATAGTGCCTACATCCTTGAAAATGCCTGCCCTGCTCTCCCCCAACCCTAGAATGCCTCTACATTCCTAAAATGTCCAAGCATTAGATGTTAGAACCACGTATTATCTTGCTGTTTATAAGCACCAATTAACCGATTCGCCTTGATCCTGCGTGTTGGCTGCTGTGCCTGAGCGCCTGTGGCAGCCTTGCTGGGTGTCCTCTACTGTGATGTTGGAACAGAAAAGACCAGCTCGTGGGGAGCCGGTCCGTTCTGTTGGTGTTTGGTTGTTGGCGAAGTAAAACTGTATTCGTTTCGGTCTTTTCAGTGACTCGCTTATTCGCTACCCGTTTGAAATTTCCGATGTGCTCATAGTATGTCTGTGAGCGTGAATTTTGCATAAACTATCGCCTGTTGAATTACGCATTGTTGGTGCAGAGATCCGTAAACTCTAATATGCAGGCTTTGGTCTAACAATGCTTCGATGGACTGTATAATGTTGCGAAGTTAGGGAGACCGTAAATGCGCTATTTCGTTTCAGTGGCAGTTCTTTGTTTTGTATTGGGAGTGTTGTTAATGGACTCTGCACAGGCTAAAAGTCCAAAAGCCCTGCTCACATTTGTCGGCACTTATACGGGTGAAGGAAAAGGAAAAGGAATATACAGTTTTAAGTTGTCTCTTGCCGATGGCAAGCTTGCACCGCTGGCGGTGACTGAGGGCATTAGCAATCCATCTTTTCTTGCGATTCATCCAAATGGCGAATATCTGTATGCTGTTAGTGAAGTTGCTGAAACCGACGGGAAGCCGGGCGGCTCGGTTTGGGCATACAAAATCGATCGCAAAAGCGGTAAGCTCAAAGAGATAAACCACCAATCGTCAGCTGGAGCCGGACCCTGCTATGTGTCTATCGATAAAAAAGGCAGCTGCGCGTTGGTTGCAAATTACGACAGTGGCAGTGTTGCTTCGTTGGCTATAAATTCTGATGGATCGTTAGCCGCGCCGGTGACTGTTATCCAACATGAAGGGTCAAGTGTCGATCCTGCAAGACAAAAGGGACCTCACGCTCATTCAATCAATGTGACACCCGATAACAATTATGTATTGGCTGCAGATCTTGGTCTCGACAAAGTTTTGATTTACAAACTCGATTCTCAAAAGGCACAGTTATTGAAAAATGAACCGGCATTTTGCACAACTCCTGCCGGCGGCGGCCCGCGCCATTTGGCTTTTTCACCGAATGCAAAGCATGCTTACGTCAGTAATGAAATGACTTCGGCTGTAAGTGTTTACGCTTATGATAGTCACAGGGGCGCTCTTGAAGAAATCCAAACTATCAACACTTTGCCGTCTGAAGTAAAGGACAACAGCGCCGCTGAGATACAAATTCATCCGTCTGGTAAATTTGCTTATTGTTCAAATCGTGGGCACGACAGTCTTGCAATATTTTCTATTGATGAAAACACTGGCAAGTTAAAAGCCATTGGTCACCAAAATACACTCGGGCAAAAGCCGAGAAATTTTACGATTGACCCTACGGGATTATATATAACCGTCTGCAATCAAGATAGCAACAACATTATTGTATTCAAAATCAATCTGCAAACAGGTTTGCTTACGCAGGTTGGAAAGCCTATAAATGTGCCATCTCCAGTGTGCGTCAAGTTTCTGGCAGAAAATTAAGTGTGTTTGCAGTTATTCAGGCGGTGCTCTAAATGTTTCCACTGAGCGATGATAATAGTGAAATACGGATCACTCCATGGGTGAATTACAGCATTGTTGCAATCAATGTGATTGTGTTTGTGCTCTTTCAGCAGGCTGGGGCTAACGACCAATTTACGAATGCATTCTCTGTTGTGCCGGCAGAAATTGTGAGCGGGCACGATGTTCAAGGCCAGGTGCAGATAACAAATGCGCTGACTGGTGCGCGTGAGCCAGCGCTGACTCTTTACCCCTGTCCATTTCCTGTCTATGTGACCTTGATCACGTCAATGTTTATGCACGGCGGTTGGGCGCATATAGGCGGCAACATGCTCTATCTATGGATCTTCGGTGACAACCTTGAAAATCTTATGGGGCATTTGAAATACTTTTTCTTCTACATGATCTGCGGAATCGTTGCCGGACTTTCACATGTTTTTTGTACTGCTGTGTTTAATCAGAATATGCTCATTCCCTCACTAGGCGCGTCTGGAGCTATCTCTGGCGTTTTGGGCGGATATATTTTGCTCTTTCCAAACAAGCGTGTGACTGTTATTTTTCTCCAGCGCCTCATGCAAGTACCTGCTTACTTGTGCCTGGGTATATGGATTGTATTTCAATTGGTAGACAGTGCAGGCATGCTTGGTGGTGACGCTCAAGATACGTCTGGAGTCGCTTATGCAGCCCATATTGGCGGCTTCATCATAGGTGCGGCTCTGGTGAAGTTGTTCATAAGCGAAGAGTCTTAGTCAAACTATCGGGAACTGTCTTGCTCTCTTTCTGTCTGTACTGACACAAATCCAAGAGAAGAGGAAAGCAAGATGGGCATCGGCGATTTTTTCAAGCAGCTTCGAAAAGCAAATGATCCGACAGACAATGCAATTGACCTGCTCAAGGCAGATCATCGCAATGTAGAGTCACTATTTAGTGAATTTCAAAATGTTGAAGATACAAAATCTAAACAACAAATTTTGGACACTCTGATAAATGAACTTACAGTTCACGCAACGGTGGAAGAAAAACTGGTTTATCCAATCATCGACAAGGCTGATCACAGCGGCGCCGGCGAAGCGTTCCAAGAGCACCATGTGGTCAAATTATTGCTTCGAGAATTGAAATCGATGAGCCCCGAGAGTGACAAAACTCAAGCTAAGGTTACTGTGCTTTGTGAATTGATCAAACATCACGTCAAAGAAGAAGAGGGCGACTTGTTGAATGAGCTCGCAGCAAGCGGTACAGACCTTGATGAGCTGGGTCGCAGAATCAAAAAGCTGAAACAAATCATCAAGAGAAAGGCTTCGCAGCGTAGTACTGTTGCGAAAAAAGGTTCGACTGTGGCGGCGAAAAAGTTGGCGGCTGGTCACAAGAAAGTGACTCGCAAAAAAGCCAGCTGATAATGCCTGCTTGCAGATTCAAGACCACTGACAGACATTGAATCTGCAAGCTTTTACTAAAGTAACTATTTGCTTTCCTGAATTCATTAACCTAGACGCTTTCAAGAGCCTGCTGTTAGCATTGGCAAGTACATCCATCTTATGCGTTAGGTTTAGAGAATTTTATTGTGAACATTCTCCAAGAGAAGCCGGAAACCCTCTCCAGTAAAGGTGAGCTTGCCGAAGGTCCAAGCAAGCCTGGATTTTTCGCACTTTCAGCTTTGTTGCTTTTAACCTTGATCGCGCTGATTTTAGCTGGTCCCTCCGGTAATTTTCCGGTTAATGATGACCACCTCTACGCCTATGCTGCCAGGTCACTTTCTAAGCTTATGTTTGCCGGCGGCGATTTTGAGATTGCTGGAAGCAATGCTTTCGATTTTATTCCGCTAGTAACCGGTGCCGTTGTTTGCAAACTGGCCGGCTTTTCGTTTGTCACCCTTCGCTGGGTAACTATTGGCTTTCATCTCTTTGGTATCACCGGGCTCTATTTGGCATTGCGCCAGATGAAGCTGAAGCCGCTGGACTCGGCTTTGTTGAGTGCTGTATATGCGCTCAACCCATTTATGATCAATCTGTCTCTCTCATTCATGACGGATGTGCCGGCTGTTGCACTTACGAATTGGGCACTCTTCGCAACTGTTGTGGCGCTGAAGAAGAAGCAATTTGCTTACTGGTTGATTAGCGTCCTCTGCCTTACAGCGAGTATGGCTACTAGGCAAAGTGCACTGATTTTGTTGCCACCGATATACCTTGCTGGGCTAATCACACTGAAGGACAATAAAGACAGGGCGCTGTTGCTGTCTACATTGTTGATTCCATTTTTCACTTATACATATCTGCAAGACTGGCTATTGCAGGCGTCAATGATACCGTCCGGTTACACAAGCTTTTCCGGAATGGCGCAAAACTCAATTTTGACTTTGCTTTGTTCTCCCTGGAAAATGATTGTGTCTGTGGCGCAAGGGCTCTGTTATGTAGGGCTAGCGCTGATGCCTGTGACATTGGCGTTGGCTATATGTGGCTTGCGAAACAAAAACGCTAGGCTTTACGCGGGAATTGCTGCTGCTCTGGCAGTCTTATTTGTAGCTGCGCCCCTGGCTTCGCAGCAAATTCAAGGGGCTTTCATGCCCTACAGCTTGAATTTGTTTATGCCACCAATTCTTGGTTCATACTGTCTTGTTGGCGGAGTGCCGTTTTGGCGCGCAGAGCATCTGAAAATATTCACTTATGTTGCCGATATTGCGGCTGTGGCTACTGCGTTTTGTGTTGTTATGTCAGTGCTGAAGCCGGCAGAACTTTTGACCGGTATGCAGAAAAGCGATGAGTTGTGCCGAAGAATATTTCTGGCATTGTTAGTCGCTTGTGTAACTGGTGGACTATTAGTTCAATTGAGTGTTTCAAACTTTGATCGCTATTACATGGTGGCATTGGCTCCCCTGCTGGTTTGTCTGGCACCGCTCTGGCGCGATCTAAATCCATTGAAGTTGAGAGCAATTACAGTTGCTCTTGTAATTGCAATTGGCGCTTATGGCACTATTGCCACCATGGACGTGATGAACTTTACCCGTGCTCAATGGCAGGCAATCAGGCAGCTCGAAGCACAAAAGATACCGGCTAAGAGAATTGACGGGGGGCCGATTTACGACATCTATGCAGGCGGTTTGCCGTTGACTCAAGGCTTCAAGCAAGGTCAAGGCTGGCCAGATAGCATGCGTGGTACTCCAGAGACATGCAAATTGCGCTGGTGGCCGCTGGTAAAGGACGATTACATCATTGCGGCAGATACGGTAAATGGCTATCACGCCACTTCAAAATTGAAATATTGGAGCCCCATCTTCTGGCGATATCGCACTATTTATACGCTCAAATCAGACAAATTGAATTAAGGGATAAACTGCAGTGCAAGTAGTTTTGAAAGCAATAACGAGGATGCTGTGAGTAAGAAAGTGAATAAAGTAGCAATACTTCAATCGAGCTATATTCCGTGGAAGGGCTACTTTGACCAAATCAATTCTGTAGAAACTTTTGTGTTGTACGATTGCGTTCAATATACGCGACGTGATTGGCGAAATAGAAACAAGATAAAAACGCCGCATGGTTTGCATTGGCTCAGTATTCCTGTTGATGCTAAAGGCAAATTTCTTCAGAGTATTGCTGAAACTGAAATCTCTGATAAAAGCTGGGCGAAAGAGCATTTCCTTTCGTTGAAGCACCATTATGCACGTGCGCCATTTTTTAATGATTATGCAAAAGAGTTGCAGGAAATGTACGCCGAAGCGGGTGAGATGAATAGACTTAGCCCCGTTAATCATTTGTTTTTGAGTCGCATTTGCAAATGGCTTGGCATAAACACACCGCTTCGCTGGGCTGATGAGTTTGTCCTTGAAGAAGGAAAGAGCGAGAGACTCCTTGGTATTTGTAAGCAGCTAAACGCTGACGTTTATATATCAGGACCGGCTGCCAGGGATTATCTCGACGAGTCTATATTCAACGCTGAAGGAATGAAAGTTGAATGGGCTGACTATTCCGGCTACCCAGAATACAAACAGATCCACCCACCGTTTGAGCACGCCGTTACTGTGTTAGACCTTCTTTTTAATGAGGGTCCTGACGCGCCGAAATATATGAAGAGCTTCGCAGCACGCGCTTGCCTTTGAGTTCGTCGGGCAACCGCAGGTGCTGATCTGAGATTGCTTAGCGAATCACTGATGGTGATCGGCGGATCTTCGCAATTCTGAATTCTAGATTTTTGATTTGCTTTCTGAATTCGATCTGCTTCTCGGGTGCGACGTTTGCCAGCAGTGATTCTGAGAATGTCACGCACTTTATTGCTTCACGGGCATGCTCTCCGTCGATGGCGCAACCGGCGACACAATTGGAGAGGTCAATAAGTTGGACAGACTCTTCAACCGTCTTTGGAACTAGCAAGACCAGTTCATCTATATGTTCCTGGAACAGGTCAAAACGAGGCTGTCCATCTTTGTCGAGCGATTGCTCGTTGAGAAGGAAGTATGTAATCGCTCCTGTTTGTGCAACAAGTCTTTCAAAAGAGTCGTGGGCAGTGCGCACATCGGTCAATGCTTCTGCAAATCTTCTCTGGTGCAGTCTTAGTGAAATGCGTAATTCGAGAACGTCGTTGATTGTGTCGTCATAATGATTCTTGTTAGCTAGTTCAATTGCCTTATTAAAATCGGTTTCTGCGCTTTTGTAGTCGCATTGTTTCCATTCTGCTTCCGCTTTGTATGCCATGCAGCCAATTCGCTGTTTATCGAATTTATCCCCGTGAAGTTCGCAAAATTTCAGACCTTGTGAATATGTCTTTTCTGCATCGGCTAAGTCTGTCTGGCTGCCTGACTTCATGAGAGTTCTTGCCAATGCAAACATATCTTTTAGAAACTGTTGTTGTGATTCAGGTGTTTTGATTGCAGATAAATCATTCCATTTCTGAAACCTCGATTTCAGTTTTGTGATCTGGTGGAGGACCCTGTCTTGTTCCCTGTTGATTTTAAGTGGCTTGTCCAGTTGGCTGTTCGTCAACTGATTTTGATTTTTGCTCAAATGTCCCCACGATACAAATGCCCCAGCCGCCACAATTAGAGCTATAGCAACTATTATGATTGGCGATTTAATCAGTTTTGTGTTGTTGACTGATTGCAAACGAATAATTGCTGCGTCTAGTTCCTTCGCCATTTCTTCCATGCTGGAAAAACGATTTGCGGGTTGCTTTGACATTCCTTTTGAAATGATGTCGTTTAGCACAGGGTCAAATCTATCGACTTGTCCGGCCTTAATTTCTGGCGCTGACTCATTGATGTGCTTATACATCACACCGACGGCGGTGTCGCCTTGCATTGCCTTTTGACCAAGCATCAGCTCATAGAGACAAGCAGTCAATGAATAGATATCTGTTTTGAAATCGACAGATTTACCCATGCACTGTTCTGGGCTCATGTATGAGCAGGTGCCTATAAGTTCGCCCGTGTTGGTTAGCTTTTGTTCTTTGTTTGTCTGATCGCTCAATTTCGCCAAACCGAAGTCTACCAATTTAATGGTGTTTGCTTCTGGTTGGGAAACCAAAATCATATTTTCCGGTTTCAAGTCTCTGTGAATTATGCCTTCGTTATGAGTATATTGAAGGGCGCCGGCGGCATCTTTGATTATCTTCAAAGCCAGCAGTACTGGCAAGCGTACCTGAGCATTTAACACGGCTCTCAAGCTTTGCCCTTTCAAATATTCCATTGCTAAATACGGAATATTTGTCGATGAAATTCCCAGGTGGTAAATCGTGACTATATTTGTATGGGATAACTTGCTCAGAGCTTGCGCTTCGCGCAAAAATCGCGTTCGATATTCTTCGTCTTGAGAAATACCTAAATGGAGCACTTTGAGCGCTACGAGGCGGTTGCAATCTAATTGCATGGCTTTGTACACCGTACCAATACCACCGCTTCCGAGTTGCTCCAAAAGCTGATACTTGTCGTCGAAGACTTGATCGATTTTCAGCAGTTCATCCATCTAAAGTCTTCCCTGCAGCGCCATATTCCATACGTTCGTTTGTAGGGGCGACGCCATGCGTCGCCCGCCATTTTGTAGAGCGAAACTGTCTAAGTGTGCACCACAGCTTAAGTTTCGGGCGACGCATGGCGTCGCCCCTACAAATGTGCATACGTTACATGCGGCGAAGTTTTGTGCTGGGCACAGCTGAGCGTTCTGAAGCTTTGGTGATGTAAACGCCTTCGGCTTCTACGTCTGCGTTTATCCAGGCGCCGGCTCCAACTACTGTGCGTTCGCCGATTTTTATATGATCGCGCAGGGTGCAGTTGACTCCCAGAAATGAACCTTCACCGACTTCTACTCCACCTGAAACGACTACTTGTGAGGTGATGAAGCAGTCGTCTTTGATGATGCTATGGTGACCAATATGTGTGCCACTCCAGATGGTGACATTGTTGCCGATGCGGGCGAATGGTTGCACTACCACATTTTCCAGGATGAATCCGTTGTAGCCGATTTGATCATGCGACCACACAGATGCTTTCGAACTGACATACTTTGCGAGTTCATATCCCTTTGCCATAGCCGCATCGCAGCGCTCGCGGCGCAGTCGATTGAGTTTTGCGTAGCTGAGTGCAATAAACATTGAATTTTCAGAGGGCGGAAAATGCTTTTCCACTTCGTCAAATGGCACTACCGGAAGCCCGTTGAAATTGTCGCTGCCCATGAAATCTCTATCCACAGTGAAGGCTGCAGGTGTGAATTCTGAGTCTCTAGAGAAGTAGAAAAAAGCCAGTTCGGCAATGTCCTTATCTCCAAAAATAACCAGATTCTTTTTCACTTGATTGTCTCCCTGGGGTGCTTTGATTATTCCTATTTAGCGCTGTTGGCTGATACGGGTGCAGCTTGCAGCTTCAAAAACGCGCCGATTTTTTCGACAACGAAACTCACTTGTTCTTCGCTAAGACCTGCCCATAACGGAAGTCTCAGAAGTCGCTCCGATACGTCGTTGGTGATTGCCATGCTAGAACCTTCGCGCCCGAATTTTCTGCCGGCCGGCGCGTCGTGCAACGGCACATAATGGAAGAAACTGCTGATGCCTTCTGCCTTCAGATAGGCCATTAGCCGCGTGCGTTCATCGAGATTTTTCAGGAGAATGTAATACAAGTGTGCATTGTGCACGCAATCGGCGGGCACAACAGGACGTCTGAGCCAGCCCTTTTCTTCAAGAGGGGCAAGCATTGTTTGGTATTGATTCCAAATCTTCATTCTCATTTCTTGAATTGCCGCATAACCTTCCAGTTGCGACCAGAGCACCGCTGTTTGGAATTCGCTGGGCAAGAATGATGAACCGAGATCTACCCAACGATATTTATCGATTTGACCGCGGAAAAATTGAGAGCGGTTTGTGCCTTTCTCTCTGATTATTTCAGCGCGAGCGAACATTTCTGCTGAGCTTGTGGCAAAAGCTCCGCCTTCTCCGCTGGAAAAGTTTTTTGTTTCGTGAAAGCTGAATGCATTCATCAACCCAAGGTTGCCCAGTGCTTTGCCCTTGTATTTTGAACCGATGGCATGCGCAGCATCTTCAACAATAGGAAGTTTGTGTTGTTTGCAAATTTCTTCGATGCTGTCCATCTCGCATGCCACGCCCGCGTAATGTACAGGTATGACAGCTTTAGTTTTGCTAGTGATTGCTTTCTCGATCAGATTCTCATCGAGGTTGATGGTGTCTTCACGGATGTCGACAAAAACTGGCACCGCTCCTCTTAAAACAAATGCATTTGCCGTCGAAGAGAAAGTAAATGAAGGCATTATAATTTCGTCGCCCGGATTTAGGTCGAGCAAAATAGCACACATTTCGAGTGCGTCAGTACCCGAAGGCGTAACGAGAGTGCGGGCTCCGTCCAGTTGCTCCGAAAGGAACGCAGAGCATTTCTTCGTGAAGGGACCGTCGCCAGACCAATGTCGGTTGCTTAATACCTCAGCCAAATACCGCTCAGTGTTTGGCGCATTATAAGCATGATTAAATGGTATCAACACAGCAAAATCCTACTCAGTAAAGGCCTAATGGTATCCTAAATTGCATTAGTTGTTCTTCGTGGCGTTTAATCCACGGCTAAATAACGAGGTCTTTTCTTTGTCCAAATCAATGAATGATTCGAAAACGCCAGGCTCTCGCGGCGCGGAAGAGCTTGAAGGCATGGTTGCCGAATATTACTCGAAAAAACTCGAAGAGTTTGGCGTGTCGCATCGGGGCGTAGATTGGAATTCAACAGAGTCGCAAGAACTCAGATTTGACCAGTTGCTCAAGGTTATTGATTGGAGCAAGCCGTTTCTGGTCAATGATCTTGGTTGTGGATATGCAGCCATGTATGACTATATGAAATCTTTGAAAGCTACGCACAATCAAGAATTTCAATATTTGGGATATGACCTTTCTGATGCCATGGTTGCTGCGGCGACATCGCTGCATGCCGATGACAAAAACTGCAAGTTCATTCAGAGCAGCAATTTAGAGCTTGCCGACTACACAATCGCAAGCGGCATCTACAATGTCAGGCTCGAAATTAGCGACAGTGAGTGGTTGGAATATATAGACTCGTCGCTGGAAAGCGTTAACAAAGCAAGCCGACTGGGCTTTGCATTCAACATGCTTACTTCTTATTCAGATCTAGATAAGCGTCGCGACTATCTTTATTATGCCGACCCTTGCAAATATTTTGACCTTTGCAAAAAGCGATTTTCGAAAAACGTAGCTGTATTGCACGACTACGGACTTTATGAATTCACGATCATAGTCCGCAAACCTGCAAGTATTTGAGAACTTGTAGGGGCGACGCCATGCGTCGCCCGGCCTTCGAGCTTCGTCTTTAAGTTGCGGGCGACGCATGGCGTCGCCACTACAAGCCTGACGTCGCGCCGACAAGATTCGGAAACAAATAAATGAACAAAATTTAGAGAAAAGCTAACCGTAAACTTGGCAAGCTAAAAACTATTTACGGAAAACTGTAGAACACTCTGCTGACAGATGTTATTGGCATCAGGGATAATGGGGCGGTCCGCTTACGAGCACCATTGTCGGCGGGTTAGCTGACGGAGCAGAATAAATGGAAACAGCCGAAGCCGAAATTCTTGAGCTTCCATCCATTGGGAAACACGATAGTGATGAGCAACAACTTCATCAGCAAATAAGGCCATATCTGCAGCCCCGCTTTCTCGACTCTGTATTTGCAGTTGCTATCACCTGGATATTGGTGTTTTTGACTTTTGATGTTTGCGTGGCTGTTCAACAACCGTTGATTACTGTGCCTATCGCTTTGTTTGTACTTGGCGCCTGTCAGCACCGTTGTTTCACTATTTACCACGATGCAATGCATGGTTGCCTGTTTCAAAATCAAGCCTTGAATCTTTTTTGCGGCAAGTGGCTTTCTGCATATCCTGCTTTGATTTGTTATGAAAATGCTCGCAAGCGTCATTTGACACATCATCGTTTTGCAAGCACAGAGCGCGACCCAGAGCGAACCAGTCACATACGTTCTGTCAGAGCATTGATTCCTCTTTATTTTCCATGGCCGTGGATAGTTGCTGGTGTGCTGCATAAAGTTGGAATTCTGAAACAAGCAATTTCATTGCCAGATGTGCCTGGTCGTGGTGAATGGAATTCTGCTGAACATACTACATCCAAAGAAGTTTTCACTGTTCTTGCTTTGCAAGCAGCGATGTTAGTCGGCTTTGTTTATATGTTTCACTGGTATGGTTTGCTTTATCACGCCGCATTGGTATTGACCAATCCACTGCTCACCATCATTCGTCAGTGGGTCGAGCACTATGATGGCGACCAGGAAGGTCAGCGCGATTCTCGTTATGTGGTTATTACACCAACTTTGATTGAGCGATTTTTGTTTGCGCCGATGAATTTCAATTTGCATGCAGCGCATCATAAATTTCCTAGCGTGCCGTTTTCCTGTCTGCCTGAAGTGCAGAAGCTAATGGACAAGACTTATCCTGACCTAATTCGACGCAAAGGCTATCTTGCCTTAATTATGAAGGAGCTACCATGGTAAACCAAACGTCGGTCGCGGATGTAAAATCGAAACCGCAAATCAACCTGCATTACGATGCGCAGTGCATCGTATGTGGTGCCCCGGCTCCTGGTGAGCAAATTGGGGAAGTGATTGAGCACGAATATACAACCACAACGAGCATGCCGTTTCCTATCATGCGTTGCCGCTCATGCCGCCTTGTTTATCTTTATCCGCGGCCGGATGTTTCTGAATTGGGAACTATCTATCCGCCAGACTACTACTCGTACCATCTTTCAATGAACGAGGCAGATCAAAACACCGGTAAGAAGTCTTTTGTGCAGCAACTGTTTTACAAAAACATGAGCAACGGCTTTAAAGCGAAGATTATTCCGAATTTGAAATCAATACCAACAGACCGCCCCTTGCGCGTCTTGGACATTGGTTGCGGCGTTGGTGCTCAGCTAGATTTGCTGCGCAGCTTCCTCGACAATTCTGAAACATACGGTGTTGAGATTGGTGAGCCTGCTGTAAATGCAGCCCGCAAGCGAGGGCACCAGGTCTACCATGGTCGCTTTGAAGATGTCGATTTGCCCAAGAATTTCTTCGACGTGATAATTTCAATTCACGTAATTGAGCACGTAAGCAGACCAGATACATTCCTTGAAAAAGCAAGTGAGCTGCTAACAGATAACGGCATTATTCTTATCGAAACGCCAAACACAGATTGCCCTGACTTCGACATGTTCAAGAGCAAGCACTGGGGTGGATATCATGCTCCGCGGCACTGGTATTTGTTTGAAACTTTCACGTTTGAAAAACTGGCAAATAGACTAAACCTGAAAATTGTCAATTCATCACCGTATACTTCTTCCGTATTCTGGAATTGGACCTGTCACTCTCTTGCGTTGAGTGCCTTTGGGCGCGCTGTCGCTGACAAGTTGTTTCCGCCGGTGACAATCTTCTACGGCGGACTTCAGTCCTTCGTCATACTCGGATTCTTCGGTGTATTCGAAAGAGTATTGCAGAAGCTAACTGGTAAAGCTTCTGCTCTTTGGATTGTGTTTTCGAAATAGTGTAGTGGGACTCTGTTCTTGATTCCCGGGCGACGCATGGGATGCGGTTGGCGAACTCTAATTTCGCCGAAGTTACATTTGTAGGGGCGACGCCATGCGTCGCCCGGACCTTAAGCTGCGGTGCTCGCTTAGACAGGTTCGGTCTATAATATTGCGGGCGACACATGGCGTCGCCCCTACAGGCGAACCCGACGAATGTTTTTTTTGAAATTCAGTTTTGACCCTGGCGCAGAGTTGCTCTGGCCTGGTCCATTATTTGTGCCATGCGATCGCGACCAATATCGTCGATGCTTGGTGCGTGTTCTATAGGCTCAAAAATCTCGCCGTACCATGAGGGGTTTTCAAACACATCCATCCAATTGCTGAGATTGTCCCATTCGCCATCATTTAAACCGAGCAGAAAGCGCGCTCTAAATGGATTTATGCCGTCCATTTCAAAGGCAGGCACTCTCAAGTCTTTGCCCAGCCCGGTGTCAAATCTGACCCTACCGGTAGAGTCAATTTCTACATCAGAATATATGTCATAGCGGCGAATTAAATCTTGCGCCTCTGCAATAAATGCGTCGTGCAATCGCAATCCTTCTGCGCTTAGTTTGTACGCCACCAATTTAACGTCAACTTCCACGAGTCCTTTTTTCTCTGCATAAGCCAGCACATTGGTGAGTTCAGGATATTCCTTGGTAACATCGATCATTGGACCAACTCGCACTTTGTGCAGGAAATAAATGCGCGAATATTCTTCTACCTGAGCTTGTATGTCGTCGCCAGGCGCAGCACCATCAGTGCCTTCCACCAGCTTTGTGTTTGCGGAGACTGAGTTTGATGATTTTGCTGCTGATTTCGGAGCGACCTGTATTGTTTGTGCTCCGCCCTCAACACGCAGATCGCAGCGCATATATTTTGAACCATTGCTTTCGGCTGGCACAAATGAAGAAATCATGGGCGAATCAGGATCTAAAGGTTTTCCATTTGCGATAAATGAAATGCCATCGCGAATAAATAATCCTTCTGCATCACGATCAAAAATTACTTGCTGAATTGACTTTAGATCGTCGATTTGTCCCTCAGATACAATATCCGAGAGAGACAATTCATCATCAGTATTGCTGCCGATAATTTCAAAAACCACATCAATTGCTGCTTGTTTGACAGCCGCTTCTGGAAGTGTCAAAACAACCATGCGATGTGCAGACGCGTCGCTTAAATTGATAAGGTATTGCATTAGCGTCTCCTTCCACCCCAGCCGCGACGTGAGCCGCTGCTGCTTCCGAACAAGCCGCCGCCCGACGAACGTCTACCGCCCCAGCCGGAACTTGAACTTGTAGAACTGCTTTCTGATGAGCCGCTGCTGCTGCCGAAGCCCCAAGATCTTTTCTTTTCAGTACTGCCGGATGAACTAAATCCGGTGCTTCCCATTTTGCGTGTGCTTTCTAAATCGCCTGATGCCTTGGACTTAAAGCGGGAGAAGAATCCTTGATTGGACGCTTGCTGTTGACCATACTGAGGTGTTTGTCTAAACCCATCTCTGTGATCGCGCAGCACAATTACTTGGGTTGGTGGTGTGTGATATCTTCCACCCCATCCGCCCATCACGTGCGAAATCAACATCGCTTGTAAAAATGGATTGCTTAAGAAGCTGTGGTGCCCTTCATAATATGGTCTGTCGTTATAGCCAGAAACGCGGTAAGGCATTTCGTTGTTTACTGCCTCACCTGTTTGTTCGATGCTAAACAACTTTTCGTCGCCAGCGACATATCCTTCCTTATTTTCTTTGTCGATATATCCGACTACAACAAGGTTGCCATCTTTGCGTGTGGCGTCGATTGATACCACTTCTTTGCCTTCATAGATCTCGTTTACTTTCTTTTCGAAGTCTGCCATCCATGAATTTAAGTCTTTGCCTTTCGTGTCCCAAAAGGCTTTTTGAACTTCTTCGAGATTGATGCGTTGAGATTCGCCTTGTATTCTTTTTGAAACGTAATGCTCAGTGCGTCCGCCGCCACCAGTCGAGCATCCGTTTAACAGCAGAGTGAGAGCAAAAAGCGTCCCAATAAATCCTGCCTGTTTGTTCATTTCTGTCCTCCGGATTTCTCAGGCTATGCCTGGAGAAAATAGTTCGATTACCCTGGCGAGCACATGCTCTCAATCTGCAATTGTCGCCTGTAATTTGCTCTTTGCCTTAGTTCTTAGCAATATCTTGACGCGGCAAAAGGTGCAAAGTTGGCAAGCTTAATAGACACTAAGCTAGCGCGGCGTTTTAGGCATCGTGTCCATGTAAACTTATTGATGCAATCTTCTGAGATTATAAAAATTGCAAATGCGCTGGAAAAAACTCGGATTGGTGTTCAATCCTCAGGCAAACTCAAAATGGATGCACTCGCACGCCTCAAACCCTGTGGCATCGCATCTTGAGGGCAGTATATATCGTGTTTATTTTAGCTGTCGTGACGCCGAAAAGCGGTCTAGCATAGGCTCGATTGACTTTGACGTCAAGAAGCCGCAAGAAATCTTGAATGTGGCACAGGTGCCCGTGGTTGCGCCTGGTGAGAAAGGCTATTTTGATGATAGTGGCACGACTATGGGCTGCATTGTCGACTTGCCCAATGGTGACAGTTTTCTGTACTACCTTGGCTGGAACCTTTGTGTCACCGTGCCCTGGCGCAATAGCATTGGTTTGGCCGTTAAGAAAGCAGGCGATTCGGCGTTTCAGAAGGATGCGCACAGCCCGGTTCTAGATCGAAGTTATTTAGACCCTCTGACAGTTTCGTACCCCTGGGTGCTCTGCCGGCAAGGCAAATGGCAGATGTGGTATGGCTCTCACACAAGTTGGGGCGAGCGACAGGAAGACCTTGTTCATGTAATTAAGTGCGCCGAGTCTGATGACGGAATCAATTGGAGGCGTGACGGACGCGCCGTTTTGCCGCTTAAGGAGCCCGAAGAGAAGGCGATGTCGCGCCCATGCGTAATTGCAGAAGCGGGTCTCTACAAGATGTGGTACTCATATCGCCCTGGTTCTGAATATCGCATCGGCTACGCCGAGTCCGAAAACGGAGTAGATTGGCAGCGAATGGATTCCAAAGTGGGCATCGATATATCTGCCGACGGCTGGGACTCAGAAAGTGTCGAATATGCCAGCATTTTTCAGCACGATGAAGATCTGTTCATGTTATATAACGGCAATAAGTATGGAGCCACGGGCTTCGGACTGGCGATTCTTGAATAAGCTGAAATCTAGCTCAGTAAGCGTTCTTGTAGTCTTTGTATAATTGTCGAGTGCTACCCGGAAAAGCTGGGGAAGCATGCTTGGAGGCAATACAGAGCCTGAAATGCGCCTAGTTAAGATTCCACCGCCTGGCACCTTTTGCCACCAGGAAGCCATTATTGAAATGGTCCGGAAGTCTGGCGCCAAAACATTTGTGGAAATCGGCTGCGGTGATGGCTCGCTTTCCCGCAAGCTCTGCCAGATGGGGCTTAAAGGATTCGGTGTCGATTTTTCAGCTGCTGCAGTTGCGCTGGCAAAGCAAGAAATGGCTGACTATGTTCGCAACGGAAGCTACAAGCTTATTCAAGCAGACATTATGGACGGCTCTCCTCTCGATGAGCCTGTAGATTTGGCTTTAAGCATCATGGTGATGGAACACATCGAAGACGAGCGTCGTTTTTTGCGTGAGTCCATCAAAATGGTTAAGCCTGGTGGTCATCTCATCATCGCGGTGCCGGGGCGTCGCGATTGCTGGTCATTCGAAGATGAAACTGTAGGACACTACAGGCGCTATGATCGCGTCGATATGCAAAATGCTCTTTCAGAATGCGGGCTTACTGAAAAAACAACATGGTCTGTCGGTGTTCCTGTTGTTAATTTGCTTGCCGGCGTTACCAATGTTTTGCTAAAACGCAGTGCCACTGAAGTGAACAAAATGTCGCTGAGCAAGGTTGAGCAAACCACCACCAGTGGTATCAGAGAAGTGCCCTTCAAAACAGTATTCCCTCCCGTGTTTAAACTGATTTTGAATCGCTTTACTCTTTATCCTTTGTTTGTAGTTCAAAGATTCTTTTATCAAAGTAACATCGGATTGATTTTGATGACACTTGCACAAGTGCCCAAGGTCAATTCTGATTTAGAGCGCGCGCCCCAATTGGCGGCGACAGCTGGGAGGAACCAATCGTGAAGTCCGATCCATCAGTCATTGATTTTCAGGTTCCACTGGGACAGGCTCATGAACAGCTTCGAGCGAGTGAAGTCGCCGACAAAAACACTGTTGAAATTTCAGTTGTAATTCCTGTGTACAACTCTGAGCGCAGTCTTGTTCCGTTGTATGAAAGATTGTCTGCAGTTTTGGCAAACATTTCGCCAGACTACGAAATCGTATTTATCGAAGATTGTGGTCGCGATAATTCATGGCAATTATTGGTTGATTTAGCGAAAAAAGATTCGCATGTTCGCAGTTATAAACTCAGCCGCAATTTCGGTCAACACGCTGCAATCACCGCTGGACTTTACTATTCCCGAGGTAACTGGACTGCAGTCATGGACTGCGACTTGCAAGATCCTCCAGAGAGTTTGCCAGAGCTTTATCAAAAAGCACAAGAAGGATTTGACATAGTTTTAGGAAAGAGATTGGAGCGTAAGCACAGTTTCTTCCGCAGATTTTTTGCTGATTTGTACGCATATCTTTTGCGTATGTTCTCGACTCCTGGTTTTACCGGGAATTATGGCAGCTACAGTTTGCTTGCCAGAACAGTAGTTGATGCCTATCTGAAATTCACAGATCGCAACCGCCACTATTTGTTGATTTTGCTCTGGCTCGGATTTAACCGAGGCGAAGTTGAATATTTGCAAGGCGAGAGACTGGGCGGAAAGAGCTCATACTCTCTCGGTAAGCTGATCGCGCATGCGCTACAAGGAATATTTTTCCAAACTACCGTTTTGTTGCAGTCGATTGTGACACTAGGATTTGTGGTGTCATTTGCTGGGCTCTGTTTGGCTGCGTATGTCATTTATAGCTATTTTATGCATCTAGCATTGGAAGGATGGACAAGCCTTACGGTGCTAATTCTTTTACTCTGCGGCACCATTTTGGTCTGCCTGGGTATTGTTGGACTCTATGTAGGACAGGTGTTTGAGCAAGTGCGAGAACGCCCGTTGTTCGTCGTTGCAAGAAGTGTCTGCGCGGATGATCTGGGTACCGCAGATGCCAGTAAAAACAACCGAAATCCGGTTGTATAAAATCCAAGGAGGATTGGAATATGGCTCGAATGGAGTTCTTCGGTATGACCCGAACGGTACTAGAGAACGACCTTGACTATGTCTTTGAAAACCTAGACATAAAAGGCTACGCCGTCATGGAGAATGTTCTCAGTACTGATGAATGCGACCTTGTCTCCGAAAAAATCGATTTCTACAATCGAAAGCAGATCGAGAAATTTGGAAAAGACCGCTTGAATGAGCTAAAGGACTACGGTGTAATTCGCGATTTACTTTGCGATGATGCCTACTTTCAAAAGATGGCAATGCACCCGAAAGTTATGGAAGTGGTTGAGCAAGTCGTTGGCAAAACAGCTATTTTGCATTTGCAAAACGGCATTGTGCTCGACCCAGGCTTGAAGCACTATCAATCATTCTTTCACAGAGATTTCTCAAAAGATTTTGTTGCAGACAAAGTCCTGGCGCTCAACGTAATGTTTGTCATTGATGACTTCAATGCGGAAAGTGGTGCCACCTGGGTAGTACCAGGTACACACAAATTCTCGAAAGTGCCAAGCGAGAGATTTTTGGAAGACAACGCCGTGCAGGTAATTGCACCACCTGGTTCTGTTTTCTTCTTCGATGGTTTGTTGATGCACAGAGCAGGAAGCAATCTCGGATTGAAACCAAGACGCTCTGTTAATCATGAATACACCAGACCGTTTATCAAGCAACAATTGGATTATGCAGGCATGTTCAAAGGCAAAGTTGATCCTGAATCAAGATTTGCTCAATTGATTGGACTCTGGTCTGTTCCTCCTAAAGATGTAGATGAATACAGAGTAGACCCTGATAAGCGAACATATCGCAAAAACCAGGGCTAAAGTTATAGGGGCGACGCCATGCGTCGCCCTTCTTTTTATGCGACTCAATCGCGATAATTAAAAACCGAGAATTGGTGGCAGAAATGTTATCGATCTCGGTTTTGAATTACAGGGCGACGCATGGCGTCGCCACAGGCGAACATAACGAATTAGGCGTTCGCCAGCAGCATCCCATGCGTCGCCTGTGCGAATCCTTGTGGCGTCGATGGATATGGAGTTTTGGATTTTGGTTTACAAAATTGCTTTGAGGAGGTACCGGTTGAATGGGCGTTAAGCACTGGATGTGGAATCGAGAAAGGCTTTCTGGGACGTCCTTTCGGGGAGTTCTGAATGCTGTACTTGAAGCTCGAACTTACAATTTGCTCATGTGAAAAAAATGCTTGAATTCCCTTCTGGCAAGACTACTTTGATATGCTTGATAAGTCTGTAACTTGGGCTATTTCATGGTTTCATCGACTCAACTTTTAGATCGCCCTTCTGATACCAGAAGATTCGCGTCAAGCGTACCAAACCTGGTTCGATTGCCCGATCATTTTATTGCTCGTCAAAATTTCCTGGCGGCTTTTCTGGTAATTTCAAATGTTGCAGTAGTAGTAGGCGCGGGCGTCCTAGCGTACAAGCTGAATACCTGGTACGCCTATATTTTGGCTTTTATCCTTGTGGGTGCCAGAGGTCAGGCTCTGAATATTCTGCAGCATGAAGCCATGCACTATTTACTATTTACAAACAAAACAGCAAACGTAGTAGTCGGCAGTGTCCTGTCCGCGTTGATAGGTACTAGATATTACGATGGGCGTGCATTGCATATGGCTCACCATCGCTATGCCGGCGCTCCCAATGATCCCAACGTTGTCTGGTTCTCCACTGTCGGTCGTCAACCTGGTCGTCAGGCTGCATGGTTTTTCCTTTCTCAGTTAATCGGAATTCGTGTTTTGAGCCTGGTAGCCCGTCTCAACATGCTGGTTTTACGAGTGCTTTCAGGCAGCAAATCTGCGCCTGAGCAGTCGAATGTTGAAGCTGTTGTTGCAAAGCCACAGCCGAGCAAAGGACCAAAGGAAGCAACCACAAATACTGTGCTTATCGATTTAGTGTGTCTGCTCGCCTGCCAATTTACAGTGATGGCTTTCATCTGGAGCTGCTCTGATTTCTGGGTTTACCCTGTGATGTATGTTGGACCTATCGTAACTCTTTCTGCATTTTTCGAGGCAGTGCGCTCGTTTTCAGAGCACGTTTTGCCTGGCGAAAATGCTGAGGATTACGCAGATGAACATCGCCTGTATTACATGCACACAAGTTGGATTGAACGTTTTTTCTTTAGCCAGTTCTCGTTTCACTATCACCACATACATCACCTTTATCCGAATGTTCCTACATTCAAAATGAAGGAAGTGCATAAATGGCTTTGTGAAAACGACCCGAATTACAGGCTTAGATATAAAGATAGAGAGAGTTTTTTGACGACAGCAGTAAAGTACACCCTCGGCAAAAATATCGTTGCTAACGGTGTATCCGAAATGGAGAACAACAAATGAAGCTCGTAAAAATAGATCCACCAGGAACTTGGTGTCACAACGAAGCAGTCGCTGAAATGATCACCAAAAGTGGTGCTAAGACATTCATTGAAGTAGGCTGCGGTGCTGGTGATTTGTCCAAGCGCATGTGTCAAAGCGGCTTAACTGGTATTGGTCTAGACTTTTCTCCAGAAGCAATCAAACAAGCCAAGGAAAATTTGGCTGAGTTTATTGAAAACGGACAGTACAGACTGATTCAAGGTGACATTCTCGAGTTTGAAGCTGAGAACCTGAAAGTTGATCTTGGTATCAGCATGATGGTTATGGAACACGTTGAAGATGACGTTGATTTCCTTCAAAAGATTGCACGCTGCATCAAGCCGGGCGGTCACGTGATTGTCGCCGTACCTGGCAGACGCGATTGCTGGTCATTTGAAGACGAAACTGTCGGTCACTTGCGTCGTTATGATCGTCAAGATCTTTTTGATGTATTGGCCAAAGCTGGCTTGGATAACCATGTTGTTTGGTCTGTTGCTGTGCCGATTGCAAACATGCTTTATGGCATTTCCGATATACTCGTGCGCAATAGCCAGGAGAAAAACAAAATCGGCACCTCGATGGTTTATCAAACACAAACAAGCGGCATTCGCGAAATTCCTTTCAAGACAGTATTCCCGCCGTTTTGCAAGCTCATTTTGAATCGCATTTCGTTGTATCCACTCTTTGTGATTCAACGCATGTTTTACAACACCGGTCTTGGTGTCACAATGATTGCGATGGGTGAAGTGCCCAAGCAACCTGCTCCTGTTAAGCAGCCAGTCGCAAGTGGCTCTGCCAGAGCCTAATTAGCGACCTTAGCTAAATCATTCCAGCCCCTCTGGTTCATCCAGGGGGGCTTTTTACTATTATGATGGGAGTCAAGGGGATACTATTAAGTCGTTAGTATATTCGGTAGATAAAATGACAAATTTGGCACCACTGCGCTCCCTTACATTGAGTGTATTGATTGCACTAATGAGTTCATCGGCAGCAAATGCTGAGCCGCCGACTAAAGGCGATTTTGATGACGGCAAAAATATCTACATGAAAAACTGTGAGGTATGCCATCTCATTGGTCGCAATCTTGTAAATCCGGAAAAGGAAATTCAAAATTCAAAATTGCTTGACGACCCCAAGAAACTGAAAGAGTTTTTGTCGCATAAGAATGGCAGTATGCCTGCATTTGTGCATCTGGCGAAAGACGATAAAAAACTGAAAGATCTAAATCAGTTTTTGCACTACGCTCGTAAAAATCCAAGCGAAGTATTAAAGGAAACCGGCGGAGACAAGCGCTAAGCGTTTACGAAGAATGTACGATGTCGTGCGCTAAGTGTTTGCAAATAATGTACGACGCAATGCGCGCAGTGTTTGCAAATATTGTAGGGGCGACGCATGGGATACTGCTGGCGAACTAAAATGGAGCCGAATCAAG
>CAZJLR010000038.1:0-57315 GCA_964546815.1 uncultured Candidatus Obscuribacterales bacterium
AACTTGATTCGGCTCCATTTTAGTTCGCCAGCAGTATCCCATGCGTCGCCCGGCCGTAAAGAACGAATCCGGGATCCAAGCCAAGGGCGACGCATGGCGTCGCCCTTACAAAATCCAAGCTGGCGTCGCGCCTACAAATTCGTCCCGTAGAAATACAGACTGGCGTGGCCTGTGCAGATGCAGAAAGAGAGACCCACTGGGTCTCTCTTTCTTAGTTCTAACTAAAGTTGCATCGTTTGTAGTGAATTGATTTGAAATGAATTCGATAAATCAATTAGCTGTACAATCCGCCGCTGACTTCAAGTACTTGAGCAGTGACGTATCCCGAACCTGGGCGGGCGAAGAATAATACTGCGTTGGCAATATCTTCTGGTGTGCCCATGCGGCCGGTTGGAACTTTGTCTAGAATTTTCTTGATGACATCTTCGCTTAGTGCTTGTGTCATTGCTGTATCGATGAATCCAGGTGCAATTGCGTTGCTGGTGATGTTGCGTGAGGCATATTCGAGAGCTACTGTTTTGGTGAAACCAATCAAGCCTGATTTTGCAGCGGCATAATTGGCCTGGCCGAAATTGCCATGAACGCCAGATGTACTCGATATATTGATGATGCGGCCATAGCGCTGTTTTGACATTACTTTCAGAACTGCTTTCGATACTTTGAAAGCTGAAGTCAAATTTGTGTCGATTACTGCTTGCCACTGATCTTCGCCCATGCGCATGATTAGTGCATCGCGAGTGATACCGGCGTTGTTTACTAGAATGTCAACGCGTCCCCATTTTGCGGTAACTGCTTCAACCATTTTTTCAACAGTCTCGGAAACGGTTACGTTGCAAGGAACTCCAATTACATCGCCGCCTTGTTCGCGCAATTCGGATGCGGTTTGACTGCAAAGCTCTTCATTGATATCAGAGATAACAATCTTGGCGCCGTGCGCCATGAGCTTTTCAGCGATTGCTCTGCCAATTCCTCGTCCAGATCCGGTGACAATTGCCACTTGATCTTTTAGTTCTTTAGCCTGGTCTAAATTAGTTTCTGTTTTAGTCATTTGGTCTGTAGTCATGCTTGTTTTACCCAACACTTTTGTCCGACAACGATCTCATTTTCTAGCGAGTCTCCTTAGCGTCGGCTTATCTGAGTCGCTGTTCATATTTCACGAAGGCACAGCAGAAGCCGCTCTTGAGAATATGCCTGTTTTCGGTGACATCGTACTTTGTTGCCGCAAAATTGAGATGAGTTGAAACTCATTCGATGCTGGACGGCTCACAAAGCCTGTTTCCGAATTTTGGACAGATGCTCTGTGCGTATGAGAGGATCTTCAACTTGCAAATTCGAAATGAATTTCCTTCGTTAATATCCGCTCCACGAGCCGATTTTCGCATACTTGTATAGCCTTTAGAGTTGATCACTACGAATTATCTCAGTGGGATATACACGTACCTGCACACGGGGAAAACATATCGACTTTGTCTGCGCGTTCAATTACCTTCTTCCTATAAAGGTGCTTAACTCCAAGGGGCAAAACGGTATGGGCGATCACGTACAAATGGACTCGGCAGACAAACTGTCGCACAAGAACGATCAGAAAGACGCAAGTGAAGCGCTTCGTTCAAGTTTGACGAAAAGTGATTTGATTGACTCCAGGAATGGTGTCAAATCAAATACCGACAAAGCACTCGAAAGCATTGCTGAATACAAAGTAGGCCGTTATGGCTTGGTTACTGCTGAAGGGCTTGCCTTGCTACCCCAGGGCATCGGCAATGGTATCAAGCACAACCTCGATCATCCTGGCGAGTTTGCCATGAAGATGGGAACAGCTGCATTGATGGGTGTCGGCATGAGAGTTCTCTTGCCTGAAGCTGGAGCCGCACGCGCCCTCGTCGGAACAGCGATGACATATTTCATGGCACGCGATGCTGTGATGCCGATTGTTGGAGCCATGAGTCAGGTGTCCGACAACAAGAGTCTTGCCAATATAAATGATGCGGCTACAAAAATGAGTAACGGACTTGGTCTGTTTACTGTAGATATGGCTGCTGGTCTGCCAATCGGTATTGCTGCAGATAAGCTTACCGGAAGAGCACTGACAAGCACTTCAACTGGTCGTGCGTTCGAAACATATAAAGAAGGCTTCTATAAGTCTGATTCAAATCCAGTCGGAAGATTTTTCAACTGGAGTGAAAAAACTGCTGATTCTGCTTCTGCTGCTGTTTCCGAGAAGCTGCTCGGTAAGCAAGGTGAGCAACTAAGCATGGAGCAAAAACTTCGCCTTATAAAAGATGGCGGTGCAGCCGATGGACAAAATTTGACTATCGAGCAAAAACTCAAACTTATTCAAGAAAATATGGATCATGAGCACGCTGCTCCCAGAGATCTCTCGCCCGATGCAGAAGCTGCTTTCAAAGCCTATCTTGAGCACAAACGTTGGCACAAAAATGGAATGCCATCGCAAATCGATGAGCTTCTAGGTGACCAAAGTCCTATTGCAGAAGGTCTTATCAAAACAACAGTTAAACCAAACGAAGTGCTTGGCGCCAAGCAAACTCTCAGAGCGGTTGATTCCGAGGGGAAGCCTGGTGAAGGCGGTGCTGAGCAAAATCCGATGGGTGACAGAGCGGCTGCCGAAGTGCCAAAGGGACCACCGCCAAAACCACTAACTGGTGACGCAAAAATCGTTGCAGATATGTCAGTCACAGTGCGTGATCTTGCCGGCTTAGTTACCGACACTGACATGAAAATCGGCAACTTCAAAGAGAGCGTTCAGTCTCCGCTAGTGCAAACAATGCGCACAGGTAAGCCACCTCTAGATGAAGGGCACTGGGGCAATAACGAAGCTCTAGTTCAGCTTGCTGGAGAAATCCAAACTCCCGAGCACATCAAACAAGCAGGTTTCCTACTTGAGCACCATCGAGTAGCTAACATTCAAATGGGCTTGCCAGAGCAGATGCCTGAGATTGTAGACCTCAACCAGTACTCGCGTTCTGTGCACAAAAACTTGATGGACCTTCTGCGCAAAGAAGGCATCAATCCTGAAAATGTACTTCGCGGTACCAATTCACCAATATTCCTTATATTCGATTCCAACGGATCTGGACCATACACAATTCCAGCTATCAAAGGTGTTACCGATACAGCAGTTATCGTTGTGCCGCGTGAATATCAACAAATGCTTGGTGTGCACGTAGCTGGCGTCTACTCTCACGAATTAGGGCATGACCTGATTTACGGTGATCTTCTCCGTTTCCCTGAAAATCTCCGTGACAGCGTTCTCAGGCAAGATGTAGTTGCCGCCGCCATGAAGAGCAAGGGTATTGCTGATACGCCAATGGAAGTTCCAGGACATGGAACCATTCCAAAGAGCGAATTCTTCACCAAGTTGTTGCTTGCTGAAGCAAATGAAAATACTGCAGACATTTTTGGAACTGCAATCGACCCGAATACTCCTCTATCTCTTGCGACCTTGCTTGGGTCTTTGAGAAAAGCTGCTCCAAATGCGCCTGAAGGTGCCTCTGGTCAGCTTGAAACAAGAAGTATGTACGGAAAAGAATTTATCGATGCAGAATCGAATCCTCTAGGTATCGAGCCACACGGCATCGACGCATGGAGAATCAAACTGGGTGCTGAAGTTTTGAGACAGCTCTCAAACAACGATGCCAAAGTTTCAGCCTATGCAGATAAGCTAGACACCCTTTCGGAAAACCTCCGCAGACCTGGCGACAACTATGTCTGGGCTAACATGGACGACAAAGGCAAGTTTGTTGCAGTCAACAAAGCAGAATGGGATGCCATCATCCCTGGTATCGTCAAAGCTCAGCTGGAAACACCGCTACCAGCGTTGAACAACAAAATGCTGCGTGACGTATATCCAGACATGACCAAAATATTCCCGAGAGTTGACGGATTGGCTGAGCAAATGGCTGCTGCTGCCAGAAATGGCGACAAGAAAGTCGCTACTTTCGACAAAAATACTCACCACATCGAAGATATCTATTCAGCAGGCTTGTCCGGCTGGATGAAAGCTCTCGACGGAAACCCGGCAGCAGGCAAACCTGGTTATATTGCACCAGATGTCTTGCTTGAGCGCATCAACAACTTGTCACGCGAAATGACCGCACAATATCGTGGCGACAATTTCTTGCCTCAAACTCCGAAATCACCAAACAAATTCGACTTCAATACGCTTGTATTTAAGCCAGCCGGTTTCATCGGCAAGGGTCTCGGCGAAATTGCCAGGGCAGAACCGAAGATGCGCGATATGTTCTCCAAGTGGGAACCAAAAGCCAGCATTTACGGCGGTGTCGCTCTAACACGCGACATGGTAGACAATGAACGTAAATTGCAAGCCACACTCGACTCGTTGCAAGCACCGGGTCACTAAATAAGCTAAGGCGGGGCGATATAAAGGAAGGTATCAGGCGTGATACCTTCCTTTTGATTACTTACAAATTTTTGGCTAGCAAAGGAGTGAATTGGCTGAGCTTACGGGGAACTTGTACAATCAGGCAGAGAATCTTTAAGTCGAAAGGACTTTTGGCATGACAGGTACAAAGTTCTTACTTGCAAGCACCCTTCTTTTAGCGACCTTGGCTCCGGCTGCGTTTGCTGTTGACGAGTACGAAGAAAACCTGAAAGGGAAGTCACAGCAATACTTCCGGCAGGGTCTTCAGGCCGAACAGGCTGGAGATTTGCACCATGCTGTGGAGTTCTTCCGCAAGTCTATCGGACAGTTTCCCAAATTCAAGGAAGTTCACTACAAGCTGGCTCAAGATTGCGCCACGCTGGGCAACAATGATGAAGCCATGAGCGAATTTCGCACTGCGATGAACCTTGACAATAATTTCGTACAGTGCCGAAATGACTACGGACTTTTCTTGCTACGCAATAAAGTGGATGAAAAGGGTGCCATGGGGCAATGGAAGATTTGTGTTCAAATCGACCCGAAATATCCTTTTCCTTATTACAACATGGGGCTCATCTATCACAAAAATGGAGACCTCGAATCAGCAATCGAAAATTTCGAAACTGTCACACGTTTGAAGCCTGATTTTTCGCCTGCATTCAGAGAGCTTGGCTTGTGTATTTTCGAAAGAGCCAAAAACGATGACTTAATGACTGCGCAAAAAGCGCTTGAAATGAGCGCCAAACTGGCGCCTGAAAATCCTATGGTTCACTATCACCTCGGATTTATTTATGCGACACAGGGCGACCTTGATGCAGCCGAAGCACAATATCGCACTGCTCTGGGCAAGTGCGACCCGCGTTTGGCTGCCGCCCACTGGGAGTTGGCGCGTGTTCGTTATCTGCGTGGAGACTTAGACCGCTGCATGGCTGAAATTGCAGAGGCACAAAAAATCAATCCGACTTATACAACTGAGAAAAAATACCCAGACTTAAAAGTCCGCGAGCTCAAAACTTTGAATGCAAAGTGCATCGAATATAAGGGACATCTGTCTCAAGCAATCGATGCTTACCTTGACCTTGCAAGAATCACGGGTTCGGACATGTATGCCAAGCACATTGAAGACTTGAAAAAGAAAATCAAATTGCTTGAGAAAGAACGAAAGAAAAAACCGCTGACTTATGACCCTGAAGAAATCGATGCGCTTGTCGCCAAGGGAATTGACCAGACAGAAGACGGCGACCTCGATGGCGCCCGAGCCTCTTTTGAGCGTGCCGTTGAGCTCAACCCTGCCAGCGTCGAAGCTTTGATGGGTATTTCAGGAGTGCAAGAAGCCCAGGGGGACTTGAACGGAGCTGTGGCGACAAACCAAAAGGCGATTTTGGTTTGCCCGGACTACGATGGTCTTTACTACAATCTTGGATTTTTGCTCGAAAAGATGAATTTGCCAACAGATGCGGGCGCAATGTATGACAAGTTCCATCAGAAGTCAGGCAAGTACCCATACGATCCACAGCACGTGATCAAGCTGCAGCAAGATATGATTCGCCAGCAAAAAATCGAAGAAAACCGAAGGACAAGAGGCTATTAGTAGACTGCTATACTTTGATAGTCCATCGCGACCTGTATAGATATCTTCTGGAAGTCTTTTAATGAGTAAAGTTGGCCAAAGCAAAGCTATTTCCACGCTTACGTTTCAAAAATACAAGCGCGAAGGTCGAAAAATCGTCGCCTTGACTGCTTATGATTATTCAACAGCCAAAATATTGGACAAATCGGGTGTCGATTTCATTTTGGTTGGTGACAGTTTAGCGATGGTGGCTCTCGGCCATCCCACCACTCACGCAGTAACGATGGACGAAATGATTCATCATACGCGTGCCGTCACTCGCGGCGTGCAAAGCGCGTTTGTAGTGGCTGACTTGCCTTTCATGAGCTATCAGGTCGATGTAATTCAGGCAATTACAAATGCCGGAAGATTTATCAAAGAAGCACAGGCACATGGCGTAAAACTCGAAGGCGCCACAAAGCTAAATCTTGAAGTAATAGAACGATTAGTATCTATGGGCATACCAGTCTGCGGACATTTAGGCTTTACGCCGCAATCAATTCATGCACTCGGCGGCAATCGGGTGCAAGGTCGCAGCGCAGAAGAAGCAGAAAAATTGATTGAAGATGCAATTGCAATCGAAAACGCAGGATGTTTTACCGTTGTTCTTGAAATGGTACCAGCAGCGGTGGCAAGCATTGTTTCTGCTGAATTGAAAATTCCTACAATCGGTATTGGCGCAGGCGCTGGATGTGACGGACAAATACTCGTAACTGACGATCTCCTCGGCAAATACACAGACTTCATTCCTCGCTTCGTCAGGCGCTATGCCAACCTTTCTGAAGTCTGTCAACAGGCCATCGAAAATTATTCAGAAGATGTGCGCAGCGGGGCTTTCCCCAACGCCGGAGAATCATTCGCACTCAGCGAAGAAGAAGAAGCCCGTCTACACCTGATGCGCGGTGACAGAACTCAAAACTCCGAATCAGAAATCAGCTGCTAAGCAGCTACTTGCCCTTCTATGCTTTAATATTGGCGCAGCTTTCATTTAGGCTGTGGCTGTTTTTATTGGAATTCAAGCGAATGCCTCGACTTGTAATATGCACCCTTATATCATTCTGCTTGCTTGTACTTAGTGCCGCAGAGGCTAAGGCTTTTCGACCATATTCAGTAAAAGACAGCGTAACGATTGCCAATATTGGAGACATTGTTGATTCACCAGACGGAAAAAAATTCGTCACAGTAATTTCGAAAGGTAAATACGAAACAAATGAAATTGAGTCTGCTATTTATTATGGCGACTATGACTCACTACAAAAATTTCTCGACGGTGCTAAATCACCCGACATTAAAATACTAGCCCAGCTCGCTGCTATTCCACGCCAGGACCAGACACAAATCATCAGTGATGTGAAATGGTCTGCTGATGGTAATTCTATTTTCTTTCGCGCGCTAGATTCAAAAAACTGTTTCGGGCTATACAACTATCATATTAACGATAAGAAAATGACGCGACTGTCTTTGCCAAAGCAGGAAGTGAGTTTTTATTGTCTTCAGGGAAAGCAGCTGGTTTACAGCGCCAATGATGCCTTAAGTTCCGATGAGGTATATCAAACGCTGGGACATGGCATACCAGATATTCAAATCGGCACAGGCCGTTCTATTTTTGATTTGCTTTATCCACGCTGGATTCCTTCGGAATTCGATTTGTATCCCAAAGAGCTCTGGCTGGTGCAAAACAGCAAAACTAGGCCCGTTATTCAAAGCGAAACAAAAAAGCCTCTGTCTTTGTTATTGGCGAGAAATCCATATCTGTCTTTATCGCCCGACGGCACTAAACTCGTAGTTGCTGTGAAAAATCTGCATACGCCAAAAATATGGGAGCGCTATGTTCCTTATAAACAATCATCGATGGCAAGTTTCAAGGAATCTCAACTCAGTTCGGACGATACTGCAATTTATCACTGTCCCGAACAATTTCAAATGATTGACCTTAAATCTGGTAGTTGCCAGAGTTTAATAGACGCGCCATTAGGAAGCACTGCCTGGTATTACTTCGACGCTGGCAAGCCGCTCTGGTCAGCCGATAGTAAAAAGGTAATCTTGCCCAACACATTCATCCCAATCGATAAAGATTCCAGTAATCCCCACCTGTATCCATGTGTGGTGGGCTATGATCTTGTCACTAAAAAATGGGAATTTATAGCCGAAAGACCTAAAGAACGCAATAAGCCGCTTTACTATGCAAAGTGGCTTAAAGACGGAGAGTTATTGCAAATTAGATTTGGCGGTGATGCGGCCAGGGTCTTGGATGCAAGTCGTCACTGGCAGGCAAGTGATGCTCAGCCGACACAAGATCAGCCCGAGGGAGTAGATTTTGAAAAAGAGCTGGCCATATATGTTGATCAGTCAATAAATCAAGCGCCGGTACTTGCGGTAAAAAACAACAAAACGAAAATAACAAAGCGGGTTCTAGATCCCAATCCGCAATTGGCGAACGTTGAAATGGGTGAAGCCATTGACCTGGTCTTCAAAGATAAATCTGCTAAAGAGTGGCACGCAGGCTTCATCAAGCCTATTAACTTCGTTGCTGGAAAGCGCTATCCGCTTGTTATTCAAACTCATGGTTTTGACTCCCAGGCGTTTTTAGCTGACGGAATTTTCAGTACAGCAAATCCAGGTCGTGCTCTGGCGGCACGCGGAATCGCAGTGCTGCAAGTACCCGATCCATCAACAAAAGATGAATCGCCGGAAGAAGTTTTACTTGCAAGAGACATTTATGTTTCGGCAATTGAAAAACTTGCAAGCGACGGGCTCATAGATCCGAAAAATGTCGGCATAATCGGTTTCAGTCGCACTGGATGGTACGTAACTGACTGTTTAATCAACGAGCCTCAATATTTCAAAGCCGCATCAATGGCTGAAGCTACTTGTGTAAGCATTGGCGAATATTGCGCCAATGCTGATTATCTTTCTCCCGAGCGCGCACAGGGCTTAGCTGATTCTATCGGTGCAAAACCATGGGGCGAGGGGTTGAAAACCTGGTTTTCCAAATCTCCAGGGTTCAATCTTGATAAAATTAACGTGCCGATACTCATGGAAGAACATGATCCGATTTCACTTATTTACGGCTGGGACTCTTATGCGCTATTGCGTCTTCAGCATAAACAAATTGATCTGCTGTATATGCGCTCGGGTGGTCATGTTTTGTCGAAACCCAGAGAGCGTTTTGTCTCACAAGAAACGAATGCCGACTGGTTTGATTTCTGGTTGAACGGGCACGAAGACCCCGACCAGTCTAAGGTTAAACAATACGAACGCTGGAGATTGTTGAAAGCGAAATTGTAATTTCGTTCTTGAGTAAAGGGTGAGTGAGACATATAAATGAATAGTTGCTATCTCAAATATAGTGCCAATGTGCTAGCTTCGGCTGCGAGAATTTTACTAGTACTTTTTCTAAACATTCTGTTTCTAAGCTATTCTTGTCCAGCAATAGCTCAGCAAAACAAAATCAAAGTCGCCATATTTGTGGGTCGCGGAGCTGAGGCGAGCGAGTTTAGAAAAGAGTTTGACCGAAGTGATGATGATACCATCGATTATGAAACTGTAATTGGTGAAGACATTCGTGATGGCTACTTAAATAAATTCGATGCTATTTTGGTGCCCGGAGGAAGTGCCAGGCGAGAGGCAATTAGCATGGGAATTGCAGCTCGTGATGAAGTTCGCCGTTTTGTAAAAGACGGCGGTATCTACATGGGTGTATGCGCAGGAGCTTATCTTGCTTCAGAACAAAGCAATTTAGACCTATCACTGATACCACTTACGACCTTAGACGCCGCCCACTGGTATCGAGTAGATGACATGACTGGAGTAGATGTAGAACTTACTCCTGCGGGAATGGAAATATTTGGCATTCCAAAACGCAACGTGCGTATCGGTTACGAAAACGGTCCCATCTTCGGTTTGCCCGCTCCGCGTCCAGATATGAATTTCTGTCCTGTGGGTTTTTTCCGCAGTGAGGTAGTTGGTGATGGTGGGCAAAGAGGTGTGATGCTTGGTGCACCTGCCATGATTCTCGGCAAATATGGTCGCGGTGTGGTATTGATTCTCAGCCCACATCCGGAAGAAACGCCAGGATTGAAAGAAGTGGAATTGCATGCACTTCGTTGGCTTTACCAAAAACGTTCTGAGGGTGTTTCGGCTGTTATTGCTAAAAGCATTCAAGATGCGCTGCCTCCAAATCAACGAGCTGAAGCTCTAAACCAGAAGTCAAACACGAAGGGTATCAATACTGAACTTGGTATGGAACGACCAGAAAGTTCTGTGCTAGGCGAACAAGCATTCAAATTGGCCGAATCAGTTTTTGCGCACGCAAATGTCGTGAGCTACAGCCACCATGAGGTGCCTGCATCAAAGCAAGTAGTGACTTTTGATGATGGCAGCATGGAAGCGCGAACTGACTGCTCTGGATTTATGAGTTATATAGTTGATGCTGTTGGTCCGCGTCATTATCAGGTAATACAGGCAAGAGAACCTCAAGCTAGTTATCCTCAAGCAAAAATTTGGGCACACTTCTTCAATACACTCGATAGCACACAAGCATTTCATGGTTGGCTTGGCATAAGCAATTGGCGCGATTTGAGCCCGGGTGATTTTATCGCCTGGGTAGAAGGCAAATCATCATCATCTGGAAATACAGGGCACGTGATGATGGTAGCTGGCAAACCTGGCGGTGTTAAAGAAGAAAATGGTTTTAGCTTTTTTGAAGTGCCGGTAATTGATAGCTCGTCTGTTTATCATTTCGCTCCTGAAAGGCTCCCACCAAATGCACATCAAGAACACCGAAATGGGCTGGGCATCGGCACTGTGCGTATAATTCTGTCCAAATCAAATGAACCTATTGGTTATTGGGCCGGCACTTACTGGGGAGAAGGCGACAAGCCAGTTAAGGGACCTACTCTAGACACAATGGTGCGCTTTGCTCGCATGACTTCACTTGTTGAAGCCGGTCATTAATCCTGGATGAAATCGATGACTCATTCGACTATGAGTGGGGAATATCGTTTGAAACAACTTCATTTGCAAAGTTTGAGGGGAAACATGAACAGGCAAATAGCAGTTTTGAGTTTAACGATTTGTGTTTGCGTGATGCCAGTCTACGCACAAAAATTTAAAGTTGGTGATCGTGTCCACAGTACTGTGTCGGGATTTGATGGAACCGTAGTAGAGACAGGCGGAACTGATGGATACGTTAAAGTGTCTTTGGATGGAGCGCCTCGAGATGCGGCTAATTGGATGAATCCTAAATGGTTGAACTCTAGTGGAGGCAGTCAGCAACAAGGTCAAGTTGGCGCTGCTAACGGAGCTGTTTCTCAGCAAAACAGCGGGCAACAAAATGGTCCCTGGTGGAACCCCGGAGCGGGAAACAATAACTTCAAAGTTGGTGATCGCGTATTCAGTGAGGTTTCTAAATTATATGGGACTATCACTGAAACAGGCGACCGTTCCGGTTTTGTAAAGGTTGCAATCGACGGTAGCAGCGGAGCATCTCTGCTTAATCCAAAATGGTTGAAACCAGCTGGCGGTCAAGCGCCTCAAAATGCGCCCGGTACAACGCTTGCGGGAGCGCCAACCGGCGGCCAAACCGGAAATCCGACTACAGCAACTCAACCCGGCAAGCAAGCTGGACAAGGGGCATTTTCTGTTGGCTCACGGGTCGAATTCGACCGAGCTGAGGGATCTCAGCCTCGATTCGGTAGATGGGACAGCGGCACTGTTGTTGGAAAAGATCAGTTCGGGAGGGTTCAGATAAAGGGTGATAACGGAATTCTCTACAACATCACGGATGACCCTCGTTGGATTCTACCAGGAGGTAGCCAGGTTCCCGGACCGAGACACAACGCATTTGAGCAGCCGGCTACTCCTCCGGCCAATCCCAACAAAGCTGGAGTAAATGCGCCCATGAAAGGTGGTGGTGCAGCTGCTGCTGGACCATTCAGTGGAGAATGGACTGTCGTAAGTCTAGATGGCCAACGCTATGAACCCGGGGCTCAAAATTTCAACTTTGTCGGGTCGCGCTATGAAATTCTCAACCAGGGTATGACCATGTCCGGTAATTTCTCTGTGTCTGGAAATTCGGTGAGGATGATTTCAGAGGACGGCACTCCTTTTGCAACCTTCCAATATTCAATGAATGGTGGGCAAATGGTGCTCAGTGCGCCAGGCACTCAGTATGTACTTGTACCTGCCCACAAGTGATTTGACTTGAATCTGTTGTGTGCACCTTTAATGAGCTTTAGATTTTTTTCTGGAGATAGAAAGTCTCAGTTCTTGCGAAATGCTATCCGCGCGGGATCTAGTGAAGGCAAATTTTTCGTGCTGCTCAGTTGCTGGTCTAGTTTTTCTAGTTGCGTTTTGATGCTTGCGCTGCCATCAACGCTGGGTTTTAGGTTTTGAAGCATTCTCATGAATGCTTCGCTTGCTTTGCCTTTTCCACCTTGTTGCAAGTACACTGTTCTTTCACCTGAACCCATTACGTCCAGGCTTTTGATGAAGTCGCCGTGTTTGTTTATAAATCCTGCCAGTGCTTCTTTATCTGCTGCAGCATGAGCATCGAATAAACGCAATGCGCTTAGCGAGTCCTTCGATTCGATGTTGAGCCCTTGCAAAAACTTGCCGTTTTTCTCTTCACTTTCTAAAACGCGGCGGAGAAATGAGACAAATTTCTCGTTCTCTGCAGTCTTTTCCCATGGTGCGAGCAGCTCGCCCTGGTAAATGAGATTGTTGCGTTGAATGGCTTGTCTGCCGAATTGAAGCATCTCTTTTTCGGTGTAAAGACTAGAGGCTGCGTCCATGAGATGTGAGAAGTCACCTGTTAGCTTTTGTGCATCTTGCGGTGCAAACGAACGCAAGACCTGGCGGAATTTGTTTCCCATCAGTTGACCAGGACCTGTTACATAAAATGTCTGGTCACCTGATTTGACAGCTGCAATTTCTAAATGTTCAAACTCCATTTTTACAGGCTGAATTAAGGGAACCGTTCTATATTCGCCAACAGCTTTTAGCGCAGGATGCGCAGCCGCAGGCACTTCTACCGCCATTGAGTTGACAAAAGGCGAGCTGAGAAATCTATTTTGTCCTCCATTCACTACAAACAAATCGACGTCACCGACTTGTCTGGCAAACTGTCTGTATGCTGAAACTGCAGCATCGTTCAGTTCCATTGTTTTGTGCGGAACTATTTGCGGTAACTTGCTTGCGTCCAGAATACTAATTTGGCGGGCTCCTGCCAGCATGTTTGTTGCGCTTGAGCCACCGAGCACCCAATCTAATTGGCCTTTCTGTACTTGAGGCATCAGTCCATCGATGTGGCTGACCAGAGCCCTGTTTGCATTCACAATCTCGTCTTTGCCGGGGCCGAAAGATTTGCCGAATATGCCTCTATCTGTTAGTTCAAAACTACCAAGAATGTCTTTGCCTGCGCGAGATTCGACATTTTGCGCTGCTTTTTCACCGGCGACACCCAATGCACTTGCGGCTTTGCCATAGGTTGATTCCAGCAGAGTCTCTAAACGCTTGGGCAAGATTTCCTTCCCAGCGTTGGCAGCCAACTCGGCTGCAGCCTCAATCGATTTAAGTGGTGGCATGTCCCTGTCTAAGCTCCCCAGCCTGCCCAGTTTATGTCTATTATGTTTGGCTGTCAGTGTGTAAACTACGTAGCAGCAGTGCGTTACAGCCACAGTGCGTCATATTTGCTGTAGACTGTTGGAGTCTTCTTCGAGAAGATTCGCCAAGTAAATTGGAGCAATTAAGCAACTTGATGGGCCAAATAGAATGACATCGAACTTTCCTGTTGTTGGAGATGTTTTCGAGCAGCGCTATGAGCTTCTGGATGTTCTTGGCTCGGGTGGGGGTGGAACTGTTTTTAAGTCGCGGCAAATTGGTGCAGACAGACAAATTGCTCTGAAAATTCTCAATCCTCAATCTGGTTTTGACGACGAGTCAAAGCAACGTTTTCTTCGTGAGGCACAGGCGCTAAACAAGCTGTCTCATATCAATATAGTCAGCGTTTACCACCTGGGAATATCAGAGTCTGGTCTGCCTTATTTGGCTATGGAATTGATTCAAGGGCTGTCACTGAGAAAAGTACTGTCTGACTCAAATAGATTGCCTGCACATCGGGTTTTCAAAATAATGAAACAACTTTGCTGTGCTGTCGCCTCTATGCACGATGCGGGAATTATTCATCGGGACTTGAAGCCGGAAAATATCATGCTTTTACAAAAGCCCGACCCTGATACTGTAAAAATAATTGATTTTGGCCTTGTTAGACTTGCTGCAGCCTCAGAACAAAAGCTCACTGCAACAGGATTGTTGCTTGGTTCAGTCAATTATATGAGTCCTGAGCAGTGCCAGGGTCTCAAGGCTGACGCTCGTTCTGATATTTATGCTTTGACAATTTGTCTCTACGAAATGCTTTCTGGTGCACCGCCTTTCAGTGCAGACACGCCCATCGGATTGATGTACCAGCACATGAAGGCAGAGCCGGCAGAATTGCAATTGGTTACGGGCAAATTGCTTCACCCGGCAATTCGTGATTTCGTTCGCAAGGGTCTTGAGAAAAATCCTGAAATGCGATTTCAGTCCGCGAATGAAATGAGTGAGTCGCTTTCCACTCTTGCTGATTTGTTTGATGGAGATGCTCCGGCTAGCGAAAGCTCATCGCGAGGTATTGAAAAAAAACAGATATTAGTTGGAATTGCTTCACTATTTGTGTTGACCGCAATTAGCCTTGCTTTCATTTTTGTCAAACATGAATCGTCCGTAAATGTTTCAAAAAACGATAAGAGTCTTACTCCCTTACAAAGGGAAGAACGTGACTATAAACGGTCTTTAGCGCGGGCTGAAAGAATATTTGGCGGTGACAACATGAAAACTCTACCTGCTATTAGTGCGCTGGCGTTTTGCTATCAGAGGCAGGAGAAGTTTCAAGATGCTGAAATACTATTTGTGCGTGCACTTACTATTCTGGAAAAGGAATATGGACCCAATTCATCATACGTTGCTCAGGCTGCACGGGAATTAGCTTTTTGTTTGCAGGGAGAAAGAAAATTCAGTCATGCCGAGTCATGTTACCTGCGTGCTCTGGCAATAGAAGATAAACTTTTTGGACCAAATTCGGAAAAATCTTCTGCAACGCGTTTTCAACTTGGACGCTTATATCTCACAGAGGGAAAGCATGCTGAAGCCGAGCCACTCTATGAAAAATCGTTAGCTGAAATGAAGCGGCTGTTTGGAGTCAACAATATGGGTGTTGCTACAAGCACCTGTGATTTGGCTGAATGTTATGAAGAGCGAGGTGCCTACGCCAGGGCAGAAAAATTGTTGAAAGATGCCGTTGTGCAAGCAAAGAGAAATGAAAGGGAGAATCCATCGATTTCTATTCGGCTTAATGCCTGGTTGGGCCAGTGTTATTTCAGGCAAGGCCGCTTTGCGGAGTCAATTTCAAAATACAAATATGCACTAACACTTGCTCAGGAAACAAATGATCAATCTGAGATTGCCTGGAGTTATTATTGGATTGCCGAGTGTCTCAGAGGACAAGGTAAATATAATGAGTCAATAAAGTTGCATAAGGAGGCTATTGCAATTCGAGCAAAAATCCTGAAACCTCATGACTGGGAAATGGGACGCAGTCTCTATGGACTTGCAGAGTGTTACAGGCAGCTGGCTGAATATGACGTTGCCGCGCAGCTCTTTCAACGATGTTTGGTAATCAGACTAAGTGACCGTCCAGAAAATGTTATGGAAACAGAATTGACTCTTTCTGGCCTGGCTGATTGCTACAAACACCTTGGCAAAATTGATCTGGCTGTGCCTCTGTATAAACGCGCATTAGCTGTGGCGGCAAAGCAGCCCAATACACCGTTGTCTGCTATAGAAGCGATGAAGGAAGGTCTTGCAGAGTGTTATGGCTCAGATGGGAAGAACGTTAACGATGCGCCGCCGTCGAAGCATTCCAGCACAAAGCAAAGTGGCGTGGCAAAGTAATAGGATTGTATGACTCAGAGATTTCCGGAACTTGGAGAAATATTTGAGCAACGTTATGAGTTGCTCGAATTTCTTGGCTCCGGCGGCGGCGGTACTGTTTTCAAAGCCAGGCAGAACGATGCCGATCGACTGATTGCGCTTAAGATTCTGCATCAACAAAATGGATTTGATGATGAAACAACACAACGTTTCTTGAGAGAAGCAAAGGCACTAAACAAGATATCACACGAAAATATAGTTAGCGTTTATCACCTTGGAATTTCAAATGGAAACTTGCCCTACATAGCGATGGAATTAATTCAAGGTAGCTCTTTGAGAGCTGCTATCACAGCTGACGGGCCAATGACGATGCCTCGGATTTTTAGAATCATGAAACAACTGTGCAGTGCGGTTGAATGTATGCACAATGCTGGAATTATCCACCGGGATCTAAAACCTGAAAATATCATGCTAATTCAAAAACCAGAGCCCGATACAGTCAAGATTATTGATTTCGGACTGGTGAAAGTTGATAACAGCACAGAGCAAAAACTTACTGCAACCGGGCTGCTAATCGGCTCAGTCAGTTATATGAGTCCCGAGCAATGCCAGGGAAAGAAAGCGGATGTGCGCTCTGACCTGTATGCGCTTTCTGTTTGCATGTACGAAATGCTTTCAGGGAAATTACCTTTTTACGCTGATACTCCTGTCGGTGTAATGTACAAGCAAATCAAGGAAGATGCTCCCGAACTGCAGATGCGCAGCGGGAAAATTGTGCATCCAGAGTTGCGGGCATTTATTCGAAAAGGAATGGAAAAAGATCCTTCCTTGCGTTTTCAAACTGCAACTGAAATGAATGATGCACTTGCACTTCTTGCAGGTCATTTTGAAAGTGACTTGAAAGATAATGAGACAGCCCAGCGCCGCAGATTTATTAAGCCTATCGCAATTGCATTTAGCGTTATTGCCATTTGTTTAATTGGTGTGCAGGCGTTGCGCCAGACAAAAAAGGAATCAGTCCTTCAAACCGATAATGAGACTTCCAATCTGAGCCCCGCGCAAAAGGAAGAGCGCGATTTTAAGCGTGCTTTGGCTCGTGCTGAGAGAATGTATGGTACGCAAAGCCTGAAGTTGTTGCCCAGTCTCAACAACTTAATTGTTTTCTATTTCACAAAAAAAATTCCAGAAAAGGCCGAACCACTTGCAAAGCAAGCACTAGAAATTGTAGAAAAACAAAATGGTGCAGATTCGACAGCGTTCGCTGATTACGCCGCACTCCTTGCGAATTGTTATTTGGATCAAGGTTTGTTCCAAGCAGCTGAGCCGCTCTTCAAGCGATCTTATTCAGTTCGCTTGCAGGCACTTGGCAATAAGCATTTTAAGATTGCCCAGAGCCTCTGGTCACTGGGTCTTCTTTGTCATCGGCAAGGTAAATTTGCTGAGGCAGTGCCTCTTTATGAAAAGTCACTGGATATTTTCGAAAGAACAATAGGTTTGAACGAGGTCACTGTTATTGCGCATGTTAGTGAGCTGGCAAGCTGCTATGAATCTCAAAATAGATTTGATAAGGCCGAGCGGCTCTTAAAGCGGGCACAAAAAGTGGCAACAGAAAATAAATTGGCGGTTGCACAAGATCGCTATACTGCGCGCTTAGGTCAGTGCTATTTCAGAGAGCAAAAGTATGCCGCGTCAATCGAGCAATATCAGCATGCGTTGGAGTTAGAGCATGCTATGAATACTGAACTTGAAGCCTCGTTGAGCCGGTATTGGATTGCAGAATGCCTCAGAGGTCAAGGAAAAACCGCGGAAGCGCTAGAAATGTACAAGCAAGCACTGGCAATACAAGCGCCTGACACTGAGCAACATCAAATTGAGTTGGCTCAGATTGTTTTCGGCATGGCAGAATGTTATCGCCAAATGGGACAGTACAATGTTGCAGAACCGCAGTTTAAGAGGTCTTTGGAAATAAGGGAGAAACTATACAAGAATGACCAGCCTGAAGCTGGTTGGTGCATTTTGGGTCTGGCTGATTGTCATGTCCATAATGGTAAAACTGCTCTAGCCGAAGAGCTATTCAAGCGTGCTCTGGCTATTACCGAGAAATACAATGATGCTGACTGCGGTTATCGCAAAGTAGCCTTAGCTGGTCTTGCTAAATGCAAGCAAGCTGAAAGCAAAAGATAGTTGAAATGAGTTAGCCCCGAATTGAATGATGTTTAGCAGGTGCTGCAGTGGTGACTGCTGCATGAGCCGCAGCCGCTTTTCTTCGGCGCTGCAGTTGAACTGCTGTAGGTGCCCTGACCCACATCTGGAGTGCTGCCGCCTGCTGCCAGTTGAAACACAGTCCATACTCGGTTGAGCTCTTCGCTGCCGCAACAGGTGCAAGTAGGTTTGCTTTCATCCATCATCGAACGTTCTAAGGTTACCGTTTTGTCGCATCCTTTACAGCGATAATCGTAGCTTGGCATTTAGGGATTCCTCTTACGGTGTAGTTGGTGCAGAAGTATTAGTCGGTGTTGTAGTTTGTGCCGGATTGGCAGTTGTAGGAGCTGTATTTGTTTCTGCAGGCGCAGTGCTGTTAGTTTGCTCTGAACCAGATGCGGGAGACGAATTTGTGTCTTTCGAGCCATTCTCAATGGCTTTGCTGTCTGGAGTCGCGCCTTCTTTATTTACCTTAGCATCAGATGCTGGTGCTTTTTGACCTGGCTTCTTTAATTTTGCTTTGAAATCTAATTCGCCGCTAAACAGTGCACGCACGTCGTTGACCATGATCAAAGCCATTAAAGCAATCAAGCTAATGAATCCCCATTTCACAAGTGAAGTGTGGATTTTTTCGTCAAGCGGTTTGCCTCTAATCGCTTCGTAGAGCATGAAAAAGAGGTGACCACCGTCAAGCGCCGGAATTGGAAAGAGGTTTACGATAGCCAGGTCCATGCTGATCAAAGCTGTGAATGTAAATAGCTTAGTCCAATCTTCCTGAGCCAGTTCAGCTCCCCATTTGATCACGACAAGCACACCGTGCAAGTCACCTATGCCCGGCCCGCCGGCGGCGCCTTTTTCATGGTGCTCCATCCAGCCAAAAAGGATTGAATGTCCCATTTTTCCAAGTGTGGACACCATTTGGACTGTAAGCTCTTGCAGTTCAGTGTAAGCGTTGCCTGCAATTTCAACAAAGTTGCCGTCGATTTTGACATTGGGACGGTAAAGCAGCATGCCCAGCTTTCCGTCTGAATTTGTTGTAGCTTTAATGTCGATAGGGTTGCCTTTCGGCTCTTCAGACGTCGTTGACTTTATTTCTTCAGGTCGGCGCAGAATATGCAGTGTAACTTCGGTTGATTTGTGTTGACCGAAATAATCAATGACCTGCCCTTCTGTTTTAACTTTGAGCGAGTCGATGGCTGTTATTTCGTCGCCAGGCAAAACCCCGGCTTCTTTGGCAATAGGAATCGTTGGCGCCAGGCTCTGAACGACGACTCTGTCGCCGGGCACGCCTAACATAGCAACCATAACCAGCATGACAAAATAAGCGAAAATCACATTCATTGTTACCCCGGCAACGGCCACCAGGGCCCTTTGCCAGATAGGGAACTTCTTGAATGGTTTTAGTGGCACACCATAGGCTTCTTCGGAGGCATTAGATTCATCGCCCAGTTCGGGAATCGCTACATAGCCGCCCAACAACATGGCATGAACTTTGAACTGAGTGCCCCACCTTTCGCCAATTGTCCATGATGGACCAAAAGGCAATCCGATGCCTGCAACCGGCGTTTGAAAGCCGAAAAACCTAGCTACGATGAAATGTCCAAATTCGTGGACGATAATTAGCACGCTTAAAATGCCTAGCATCAAAAGCACTGAAAAGAAGTTAGGCACAGAACACACTCCGGGAATTCAAAGCTAAAAGGTGTGCCTCTTAGGCTTCAAAACTGGTCAACGGTTACATCTTTATAGTAATACGATAATATCTGAGATGCATTATATCCTTGCTCAGAAAGGAATTTTGCTCCCCACTGTGACATGCCCAAGCCGTGACCGAAGCCACGTCCAGCCACCAGGTATGAGTCGGCGCCGACGCCCAAATTGAAGACAGTGCTTGGCAAAGCAAGAATTCTGCGCAATTCTTCGCCACTGACAATAACGCTTTGCAGCGTACCCGAGATGAGAGCGCTTGTTACTCTTTGTGATGGGCTGCGCTCAAGCGGAAAGATGCCAAGGATACCGCCAAGGTCACGACCTTGCTTCTTGAGATTTTCTTCGATGTTTGCAACAGGAATACTGCGGTTCCAGTTGAAATGCGGCGACTGGTCGTCAAAGTCAGGTACGCATTTCAGGTAAGGTAATTTGCTGCCGTAAACATGCTCTGATTGTTCGGTAGAGCCGCCACTGGCGCTATGAAAGAAAGCTGTGACTACCTTGCCTTTATGTTTTAGCACTGCTCCGCGTGTGCCGGCCACAGCTTTGTTGCACGAGTCTGACTCTGATTGCACTCCAAGGTAAACCTGGTCTTCAGTGCTGGCTTTTAGGTCATAACCTTCGCTCTGGTGTTTTCCAAGATTTGCATAAGCATAAGAGCGTGCTGCGATGGTCTGGGCTTTTAATGCTTCCTGGTTCCAGTTTGATGGCATTTCAGAGGGAACGACAGAGAGCAAATAGTCTTCCATGTCTAAAATATTGATGACCAGGAAAGCTGGCTGTTCGCCGCTGCGTGGCTTAATCAAAATACTGCCGCGATAAGTTTTTCCGGCATAGGTAATTACTGCATCTGGGCTGCTCGGTTTAATCAAATAACCGCTCAGCACCGGCGGTGGCGCCATGTTTTGTGCTGTGTTATTTAGAGGCAGAGGACTTGACTGATATGACACTGGGCGCAAGTCATTTTGCTTTGATGCAATAACAGGTGCTTGCGCTTTTACAGGCAAGAAGAATTTTGCATTGTCTGCGTCAATAATTTGGGGTGGGCGGGTGAAACCACCTTTAGTGCTGGCGCTGAATTTGCGAGTGTAGGTAGCGTCGTCATACTTGCGTGTACCACTGGATAACAAAACTCTAGAAAAGGACGTGCTGCCGCTTTTGCCGCTGAGCGCCAGACGCTTACCGCTGGCTGTGCTGGAGCTAGCTTCAATAGCCAGTTGCCAGCGACTTTGAGGCGGCAATTCGGCAAGAAGGTTTTGGTTAGACTCGTCGATTATTTGAGCACCATCAGGAACAATAATATCGGCGGTGGTGGCACTTGTGCTCAGTGCAATTCTGATTGTTTTAGCTGAATTGTTGTTTGTATTTACGAATTCTGCTTGATTTAAATTCTGTGTTTGAATGTTTGACGGTGCAGCTTGCAGCCCACTAGCCTGAATTGGTGCCGTTTGGGCAAGTCCGGACGAAGGCTGCACTTGAGGCGCCTGTGTTTGATTAGCCTGCGCAGCAGTCTTAAAATTAGGCGCTAGACTCGGAGATTTATTTGGTAGCACCATCTGAGGTGCTATCGGACAGAGAGGCTGTTTGAGATTTGCGAATTCATCGACAGCTTCGTCATTTGCACTTAATTCTTTTGGAGACTCTTTCAGCACGGGCTTGCCGGGCGGCACAAAGTCAATGCGTTCAAGCGCAAGGGCTGGGTTGGCGATACCACATCCGATAGCAAAAATTGCTAGTGACATTGCTGTCCAGCGACGGGCATATGAGTTTCGCCAGGTGAAAAAGTTTCCTTTTATCTGACTGTTAGCTACGATTTTGCCTGCGCCAGGTTTGATTGACTCCATTCGCGCAGCCTCACCCCAGGCTGATTTCGGGGTGATGGTGTCAGCAATGACAGCGTTTGAATTTTCGCTCTGGCAAAAAGCATATACGGCGGCCAGCGCTGCCGCTATCTCAACGCTATCTTCATTTGAAGTTGTGAACTTCTCGTTTTCCATAAGTGGATTATAGCCCTAAGATTCGTCCACTTGAAATTAGCTTTTCACTGGAATTTCTTCTTGACAATATGTACAATTTTTTCTCAGGTCGTGGTTTTGCTTTGAGAACAGCCCAATACTTGGTTGTTTCAATTACAATGGAGCTTATGCCTCCGTTTTGCGGAGTGAGCCACCCGAGGGTCAGATGAGTATTCCGATCGAGCAATCTGGTAATTGCTCGCATGCTAATTGTGAGCATGCCGACCATGCTCAGCATGAAATAGCTGTCGAAGCGCCGATAAAGCAGGGAAGGCATGTGCCTGAGACTGCGTTTTCTAAAGTTGTCGGCTTCATGGACATTGCCGGGGTCTTGGCATCCACCCTTTGCACCATACACTGTGTGCTAATGCCTATCATCATGGTGCTTTTGCCAGTAATTGCAAAGCCCCTCATGCAACACGATTTTGTACATGTAGGGCTAGCTGGGTTCGTCTTGACTTTTTGTTTGATGGCCTACGTGCCGGGTTATTTGAAGCACCATGACAAACGCCTTATCTGGATTGGCATTTCAGGTGTCAGCTGCGTCTTTTTTGCCACATTCGTTGCCCGCCAGTGGGGCGAAATCGTTGAGGCATCAATCATTACGGCCGGCAATACTATTTTGATTTTTGGACATTTGCTTAATCGCAAGCTTTTGGCTCACTTGCGGTGCCGCCACTAAAGCTCTTTGGGCTGCGTGACCTTTTTAGAGCCCGCTTTCCAATCTGAAGTCAGTAAGCTTCAAAATCGGGGCGAAGCATCTGCATCGCCCCTTTGATGCTATGTCTTTTCAGTTAAGCGAAATTGACTTTCTACTTCTGGTTGATTTCGCGCCAGGCTTTTTGAAGTACAGGGGTCATGGTGCTGAAAGCAGCTTCACTTGGCAGTCCATAGTTCTTGGGGGTATCTTTCAACCACTCCCACCCATGCGGGAATTCTTTCCTGCTTTGTCTTTCAGCGTTTTCAGCTGTTTTATCTTTCATTTCAACTTCGCCCAGTGCCCTGCTGTAGGTCGAAGTCGTCATCTTTGCAGCCTCGTAATGTTTGTTGTTATCGATACCCTGGCCACTGAAGTCAGCCATATTGTTGTCTGTGTGCGCCTTTTCAGCCTTTTGTTCAAATTTTTCGGACATAGTAACAGTGCTCCTGATTGGAACAAGAAATTAAGTGACTCCAGCATAATTCCCGTAATGAGCACTATCTATTCGTTTTCCTGCAATAATTTATCTGATTGATCGAGGTCATAAAAATTGACTACAGCGCCAGGAAAAGCTCATCACGACGACTTTGTATATATCGCCGCCGCTTTACAACCTCGCTCGCGCGAAGATGGGTCTTACCGGCTGGCCTATCTGACAGCGACTCTATCAATGCTTTCGGCAGAGTGTTTGTCCGATAGTCTTACTCAATGTCGCCTGGGCAAGCATGGCGAAAAAGCGCGTTCTGTCGCGACCGAACCTGTTCCTTACGATAAATATGCAGACGCAATCAAGCATCTGACTTGCATAATTCTATATTTGATTTCTTTTGAACAGGGCGAAGAGAGCCCCGAATGGCTCGTAGATTTTCTCGCTTCTTGTGTCCATTCGATGGACCAGGTAGTGCAGGGAATCCCGGTTCAAGCCACCATGGGGCGCTATGCCATGGTTAGCGGAGAAAATGTATACGCTGCAGCAGCTAAAAATCTGATGCAAGATTTGAACTTTGGCGAAAGCTCAGAATTGGCCAGCCGCACTCTGGCAGAATATCTGCGCAGCAGCGCCGGTTACAGGTCGCAGGTTTTATATTTTGCGCTAACGCAAGACCGCGAATTCATCGAGAAAAGATGGCGCGAAATAATCACTCAAAATACATTGAGCACTGAATAAGCGCCTGTTCTTTTCTTCTTTTCTTGCCTGACGCTTACTACTGGTCTGGTCTTTGCCATGGCTTGCGCGTTGGGTCAAGTTGAATGTCCTGAGTTTGGGTTTTGTGCAAGTCGGAAAGTGGCACCCAGCCGTCTTTTTGAATTCCATGCTGGTTGTCTAACAATACCCAGGTGTTGCCGCTTCTGTCGCGGGTAACATCGTGAATCGTCTGAACGTGGGCACCACGGATGGTGGGCACGCCCATTGGGAATTGTCCATCTTGTTTGGCTTTGAAGAGGCGCTCGCTTGTAGGTAAGTCAAAGTGCCAGTTGGCTTCAGTTTCAAGCTTGTATGGGGCTTCGATATAAGGCATCTTGGTTCCTGTAATCATTTCAGATGCGGTAATCACATCGTCTTGAATAAACTCAGGACCATCAATTGGTTCTCCGTTACGCATTTTCGGATTGCCGCTCTTGTCTAGAAGCAAGTCTTCGCCTTGATCGATGAAACCATTTGGAATCGGTTTTTTGCGAACTTCACCAAGCACGTAGCGTGTGCCGTTGTCCTTGCCGTCTTTTTCGCTGCTGTGTTTGCCCAACTCGTAGACACCATTTACTGCAGTCATTTGATAGATTTGGCTGGCCTGGTTTCTCTTGTCGATGTTGGCATTGTCGAGGTCGTAGTTTTTCTCGTCTCTTCCTGGTTTCAACGCCTTTTCCGGTGGGGTGACCTTTGTGCCGTATGATGTCTGATAGCTGCCGGTTAAAGCAACTTGCTTTAGAAGGTCTGTGTATTTTTCCGGAAAACGTGCTGCGGCGTATACTTCGGTGGTGGTTACGTTGCAGGTTGGGTGATAGCCCTGGTCAATTTCGCTTGGGTTAGCGATATTGTGCATGCCTGTTTCGACAACGGAAAGAAGCTCTTGCTTGCTGTAGATTGGTGATTTCTCTGCGTCCATAATGTCTGCGAGATTATCTACTGCTTTAGAGATTTGCTCTGGAGTGGTGCCATATCTCTTCGAAGATTCTTCTAGCTGGTTGAAATATTTTTCCAGTCTATCTGTTTTGAGTCCACGGTCTTTTGCAAGGTCTAAGAAACGATCTCTGGCTTCTTGCATCGATTCTGAGCCGACAACAATTTCGCCTCTTGCCTGTCTTTCAAGGTCGTAAGATCTTGAAGTGTGGTCTTTGCCGTCTTGTGTTTTGTAGCTGTAGTCACCAGAAGGTTTGACATCAAAGTCTTGTCTGGTTTTTGTTTTGCCATTTGCATCTGTGCTGGTGAATTCGTTGCTGTCACCCTTTCTAGCCCAGGTTGTGACTTTATCTTTGTCTGCAGTTTTGACTAAGTCTGTGATGCTATCGACTTTGTCATTTTTGTAAGCGATAGAACGCATGCTGCCGTTTGGATATTCAACTTTCACAGGGCGATTTTTGTCGTCGGCTGTGATGCGTGCGAGTTCTGCTGTTTCAGTGACTGAAAGACCGTCGGCATTGGTGAATTTAATCGATGCATCGGCTGCTATTTTGAGGTCTTTTCTGGTTTCTGTTTTGCTGCCGTTTGTCCATTCGTCGGTGCCTGGCTTTCTTGTCCAGTTGTGTTGCTTGTCGCCAACTTTGTCGGCGATGCTGCTCAGCGTGGCGCCGTCGTAGTTGAAACTGCGGCTGTCTCCGTTGGCTTGCTTGATTTCGGTTACTTGATCTTCTTTATTGAAGCTCTTGCGTGTGCCATCTTTGTTTGTTTCAGAACGAGTGCCGTTTTTGTATAGCTCATTTTTGATCTTGCCATCCATGCTTTCGAACTTGATGGTTCCGTCAGCTGTGATGGACATATTTTTGCGCTCGCGCGCCGGTGTTTCATTTGAAACCCATTTGTCGCCGTCTTTCTTCCAGGAGACTTCTCTTTCTTTACCGTTCTCTTTGACTGTTTCTGTGAGGCTGGCAAGTCTCTTGCCATTCAAGTCAGCGTGGATTGTGCTGCCGTCGTCTCTCGTTATGTCGAGTTGACCTGGCCAGATGCCGTCCTCTTCGCGGCTGGTTTTTTCCTTTTCACTTAGATTGTTGTTGCCGGCGTCTTTGAATTCAATTTTTTCTTGTTTGTCGTCTTTGTACGCGTATACCCCGTTGGGGCTCATCTCGCGAATGCCAGACCAGTTGCCTTGTAGATTTCCTTTTTCGTCGTAAATTGAATAGCTGTTAACTTCTTTGCCGTCGATCTTGTATGGCTCGCCTCCAATGCGGTTGTTGCCGATGAATTTGTAGGTTGTTTTATCGTTGATTGTTTCTGCTGTGATGCGATTAGGAAATGCTGCATCGTCGTATTTGAAATTGCGTTTTGTTTTGCCGTCGGCTGAGATTGTCTCAACTACGCGACCCTGGTCATCACGTTTGTAGGTGCCATCTTCAAGTTTGACTGTCTTGCTGTCTAAGCTTGTGATTTTTAGATCGGGCAGGGCGTCTGGAAGTTCTTTTGCAGGTGGTCTGTCGTCTAGAGCAGATCTGTGATTGTCCGATGGACCTGGCTGCGGCTTTTCCTTTCTATCGCTGGGCTCAACTTTGTCTTTGAAATCTACAAGGATGACTTTTGATTTGTTGTTGTCTCCACCTTGTTTTAGCTCGCTTCGTTGGGCAATCTGATCTGTTGAAAGCTCGCTTGCAGAAGCTCCGCGGCGGTGCATTGTAGATTCATTCCATTCTTTGAATGAGAACACACCGTTTTTGCCCATTTCCATTTGACCATGCCAGTTTCCTGCCAGGTTACGTTTGCCCATTGAGTCAAGGTTGTAGACAGCAAAACTGTTTTCACCAATTCGCTTAAACTCGGTTTTGCCATTCAAAACGTAAGATGTGATTTTGTTTGGATTGCTTGCATCTTCATACTTAAACTGGCGACTGAGGCTGCCGTCGGCTGATTTAGTTTCACTTACTCGTCCACTTGCATCCAGTTTGTACGTGCCGTCAGCAAGTTTTACTTCGTCTTTGCCTACGACGCGATCGCTTGTTGTGTCCTTTTGTGGCTGTGGTTTGACATCAAGCTGTGGCTCTGGCTTTTTGTCGACTCTTGCGTCTTGCTTGTTGTCATTGCTGCCCTTGTTCTGCGCCATGGCTTCTTTGCCTGTGGCGATGAGGCTTTGCAGGAATTGTGCATCACCACCATAACCGTTGCCATCTTTGAGCGGTTTCGAAAGATCGTTTGGATTGTAGACTTTCACATCAGGGAAACTGCTGCCACTGGACGGCATGAGCTGCTCGATCATTTTTGCAAGCTCAGGATTTTGCTTTTGCAATTGCTGCTGTCTTTCCCAATTGAGTTTGACGACTACAGCTTCTGTGTTGCCGGCGCCTTTGATTTTGTCGGCCAAGCCGTCGATGGCGCGGCTGACTGGTGGGCAGTTGTGGCAGAAATCTGCGCCTTTATAGACTATGACTGGGAGATTGTTTTCTTTGGCTATTTGAAATGCTTTTGCCACATCGTCAGTGTTGAATTTGACCTGGTCTAGCTTTACAGGACCTTTTGGCGGCGTTACATCTGCGCGCTTGTCGCTGCTATCGTTGGTCGCAGTTTTGTTGTCGGCAACTTTGTTGTCGTTTGCTTTGTTGTCTGGCTTCGCATCGCTATCTTTGCCGGCCAGATCTGTCTTTAGCTGGGCAACGCCTGCTTTTGAGTCGCCGAATATTGACTTATCTTTTGACAAAATTCTGTCTAATAAGTCGAATTCATTTCGGGCATTGAAAGGGTTTGTTCTGCTGCTGTCAGTGCCTTTGAAATCCACAAACAGAGGTGGCAACTGTGAGGCAGACGTGCTTGAGCGAGAGTTGTTGCTTTCAGGTTTTGCGTAGTAATCGAATTTGTTGCTGTTGTTAATTTCAGAGAAATCTACAAACGGTTCGTCTTTATCTTTCTTGCCCTGCTCAATGTCTTTCATACATTCCCCTACCGATGCTAGCTGCCTACCAGCTCAACCAACTTTCGATCGGGGTCTTTGTTTTCACAGGCTTTTGAGCCAATGACAAATCGTGCGCACTTTCCGCTGGGGCGATTGCTGCGGAACGTCCGTGTCACAATTCAGAAGTTAAATGTATTACATCTACCGACACTTGCCACTGTGTAATTACACAGTCACTTTTCATATACGACCTTCCAATACAAAAATATAGGGGCGAGGCCATGCCTCGCCCGCCCGAAAAGAGTGACCGTGTGGTGATCTAAGCCATGGGCGACGCATGGCGTCGCCCGTACAGGGAATGGGGACCTCGCCCGTACAGGGGGTGTGGACCTCGCCCGCCGGACATATGGGGACCGGTAGGGATCGGATCTAAGGCCGGTGCGGCTGGCTTAGCCTTTGAGGGCTTCGGCGCCGCTGACGATTTCTAGCAGTTCTTGAGTGATGCTGGCTTGACGGGCACGGTTGTAGATTAGTGTCAGTGAGCCAATCAACTCCTGGGCATTGGTTGCAGCGTTGGACATGGCGTTCATACGTGCAGCCAATTCTGAGGCTGAAGCGTCCAGCAAAGCCTGGAATATAACGTTTTCCAGGTATTTCGGAATCAATTCAGCTTCGAGCAATTGAGTGATTGATGGTTCAAACAATGTTTGTGGCGTTGTATTGTTGTGCTCAGCTGCTGGTGGAAGTTCTACCGGCAAGAATTTTGTGCAAACAACTTGTGAACGCAACATGTTGATGAAATGGGTTCCCATAACTTCAACTGCATCAACAGTGCCGTCTACGTAGTATTCAGCAGCGCGGTCTGCAATCATTTTTGCTTCTTGCACTGTTGGAATTGCCGGCAACAATGTATAAGGATCGCCAAGCTTTTCTACTTTCAAATTGCGGAAGAACATCGTAGCTTTCAAGCCGACGCGAATCAGCTTTACTTTCTTGCCTTCAGATTCCAGTGTGCGAATTCTTTCGAGTGTCGCGCGCAGGATCGAGCTGTTGTAAGAACCGCACAATCCGCGATCTGAACTGATCACGATGATTCCGACAGTTTTCACTTCTCGCCTGCGCAGCATTGGAATCTCATTCAAGTCGATATCAGCTACTTCGCGAACAATCTCTCTGAGCAAATTAATCACTCTTTGAGTAAATGGTCTTGCTGCCATGGTTCTAGCCTGAGCGCGGCGAACCTTTGCGGCAGCGACCATTCTCATTGCTTTTGTGATTTTTTGAGTTGATTGGACGCTCTTGATGCGTCTTCTGATCGCCTTTAAATTTGCCATTGTTAGCTTTGAGCCTTATTCGAAGATGAGCTTTAACCTTATTTCTTGACGTTGAAGTAGTTGTCTCTGAACTTGATGAGGTCAGCTACCAGAGCCTTTTCTTCTTCTTCGCTTATCTTGTCGCCCTTGTTGAGCTTGCTTTCGACTTCTTTGGCGCTGGTTGAGAGATATTTGATCCACTCAGCTTTGAAGCGACCAATTTCTTTGCTTTCGACTTCATCGAGAACGCCTTTGTTGGCGGCGAAGATGAGTGATACTTGCTGAGCCAAAGTCAACGGTTGATATTGTGGTTGCTTCAATACTTCGATTAGCTTTTGACCACGACGAATCTGGTCTTGTGTTGCTTTATCGAGGTCTGATGCGAATTGAACGAATGCTTCCAATTCTCTGAATTGGGCAAGGTCCAAACGCAACTTACCGGCAACCATCTTCATGGCTTTGGTTTGAGCTGCACCACCTACGCGGCTTACTGAGATACCGGCGTTGATGGCTGGACGAATACCGGCGTAGAACAAGTCTGTTTCCAGGAATATTTGTCCGTCGGTGATTGAAATTACGTTTGTTGGGATGTATGCAGATACGTCACCAGCTTGTGTTTCGATGATTGGAAGTGCTGTAAGTGAACCACCACCGAGTGCATCGTTCAACTTGGAAGCGCGCTCAAGAAGGCGGCTGTGCAAGTAGAATACGTCCCCTGGATAAGCTTCACGACCTGGCGGACGACGTAGCAAGAGTGACATTGTACGGTAAGCTGCTGCGTGCTTCGAAAGGTCATCGTACACGTTGAGTGCGTGCATGCCCTTTTCCATGAAGTACTCACCGATTGCTGCTCCGGCGAATGGTGCCAGGTATTGCAGCGCTGGTGCAGCAGTTGCAGGGGCTGAAACGATTACCGAGTACTCCATTGCGCCTGTATCTTCGAGAACTTTTTGAATACGGGCAACAGTTGATTCTTTTTGACCGATAGCTACGTATACGCAAATCGGGCGGTTTGGTTGATTTTTCTGGTTGATGATTGCGTCGATGGCGACGGCTGTTTTACCAGTTTGACGGTCGCCGATGATAAGTTCGCGCTGTCCACGTCCGATTGGAATCATTCCGTCGATAGCGGTGATGCCAGTCATCAAAGGTTCGCAAACTGATTGACGCGAAATGATACCAGGTGCTCTTTTTTCGATTGGGCGGAATTCAACCGGGCTCTTTTCGTCGCCTACGATTGGTCCCTTGCCGTCGATTGGTTGACCTAGTGGGTCGATAACGCGACCGAGGATGTTGTTGCATATTGGAATAGATGCGATACGACCTGTGGTCTTAACGCTCATGCCTTCGGTGATGGTGCGACCAGAACCGAGGATAACTACCCCAACGTTGTCTTCTTCAAGGTTCAAAACCATGCCCATGGTGTGTTCAGCATCATCGAATTCGACGAGCTCACCAGCCATTGCTTTTTCCAATCCGTAGATACGTGAGATACCGTCTCCAACTTGCAGTACGCTGCCGACGTTTGTTACCGTCAAGCTTTCTTTGTACTGGTTCAGTTGTTTTTTGAGAACCGAGGTAATCTCTTCCGGTTTGATTGCCATGATTTCTAATCCTCTACCTTATATCCGTTCGCTTAGAACCTAACTAAACTGAGAGCAAAGCTTTTTCGATGCTTTGCAGGCGGCCCTTTAGACTGCCGTCAAGAACCTGGTCGCCAATTCTCAGCACATAACCGCCGATAAGAGATTTGTCGACTTTGACTGTTAACTCCACATGTTTGCGGAGTTGCTTCACTAACTTTTGCTTGATGCCGCTTACTGCTTCTTCGTCCATAGCATCGGCGCTTGTGAGGGTGCCTGTAACTATGTTGTGCTTTTCGCGCAGCAAATCGCGAAACTCTTCAATAATAAGAGGCAGCAAGTTCAATTTTCTGCGTTCGCAGAGAACTTGCAGCAGGGTCGATGAAAGCTGATCTAGTCCCACGGTTGACTCTTGCAAAAAAGCCTTCTTTTGTGGGGCTGAGATTGACGGGTGCCTGAATAGAACGGCAAACTCAGGATTCTCTTCGAATACTTTGTTTACTATTTCCAGGTTCGTAAACACACTTTCTGCATCGCCAGTTGCGTCTGTCAATTGCAGCAGAGCGTTTGCGTATTGGACAGCAGAACCTCTATCTTCAGCCTTCATTTTTTGACTCCACCACTTTCAAGTTGCTCAACAAATTGATTGTGCAAACGAGTTTTCGAACTCGGTGTGATTGCACCGGGAAGGCTTGCTTCAGCCAATCTGACTGCTACTGTGGCTGCACGGCTGCGCATTTCTGTGCTTGCTTGCTGCCATTCAGCATTGATTTGCTGAGTGATGCGTTCTCTCAAAGCTTTTTCATCGGCAGCTGCTTGAGCTTCGATATCAGCTTTCATTTGAGCGGCAGCAGCTTTGGCTTCAGTCAAAATCTTTTCAGCTTCTGCTTCTGCGTTTGCAACTCTTTCTGTTTGCGCTTTGAGAAATTCCTGCCCTTCAATGCGGGCAAGTTCTGCTTCTTTAAGTGCCTTTTCAATTTGTTCTTTTCTGCTGGCAAACATTGCCGGCGTGATTTTCATCCAACCGAAGGCCAAAATTGCCATGAGGACGAGCCAGTTAATCAAGTTGCTCGAAAATAGTTCAACTATTCCATTCATTGATTATGTCTCCTCCAGGTTTTTACGAACCTTGTTTGCATCGAGATTCACCGCCACCGGCTCACCCAGAACTTTCTGAGTGATTTCTTCAACCAACTCTCTTTCGAGCGAAACGAGTCCGTCGATTAAAGTGGTGCGTTCGGCTGCGATTTCAGTCTTTGCATTTTCAAGTTTCGCAAGACCCTCTTGATGAGCCTTGGCAAGCGCTTCAGTTTTCTTTTGATTCGCGGAGCTCACAGCATTTGTAATTTCGCTGTGTGCTTGTCCGCGAATTCTCTTAAGATCAGCCTCGTATTTTTCAACTTCGCCAACTGCTTCTTGCCTGGCTTTCTTGCCGGCTTCCAAGTCGCTCTGCATCTTTTCGTGACGCATTGCTATTACTTTGCCAACCGGCTTCAGCATGATCTCGTTTAACAAGACCATGAACAAGAGGAAGCTAGCGACGAATATTACGAGTGTGCCGTTTATATCAAACATTTTGCTTAGGCTATGTGGTTAATGAGGGTCATCAGTGATGCAGCAGCGTGTGAAGCAGCTTCTTTGGAGCCGAAGTTGTACAACTGGATTGCGATAACGAAAGCCAGAAGACCAAGAGCTTCCATGAGGGCTGCGATGATGATGGCGTTAACGAGCAGCTTTGTAGCCATTTCTGGTTGGCGAGCCATGCCTTCCAATGCTCTCGATCCTGCGACACCAATGCCGATACCAGGTCCGATAACGCCTACTGCAGCGATTCCAGAGCCTACCAATGAGGCGGCTTTGATGATGGTGCTGCTGTCAATTGCTGTGGCTTGTGCGATTAGTGTGGGTTCCACCTTGCTACTCCTTAAACGAATGTACTCTGACTTACTAATTCAGCGTGATGCTGAGTCACCGCATTCTCGCTTCTGCGGACTGGGTTTGTGACCCGGTCCTCAGAAGTTTGCTGCGATGTTTTGAATTGACTGACATAACTATTTTTGTGATAAATCTGCTTAGTGATGCGCGATAGTTAAGCCGATGTAAATGCTGGTTAATAGAGCAAATACGAAGGCTTGCAGAATCCCGATAAACATTTCAAAAGCCATGACACCGGTTGGGACTAGTACCGGAACCATGAGGATTGCAGCTGCTCTCATGAGCTCGTCTGCCGTGATAACCATCATTAGACGAAGAGCAAGTGTTGCTGGACGAATGATGAGGTCCAAAAATTCGATTGGTGCCATCGGGCTGCAATAAAGCATGAGGTATTTAGGACCGTGTGCCCAAAGACCTGAGCCGAAATAAACGATTACCGAAATTGCTGCCAGACCGAATGTGACGTTGAAGTCAGTGGTTGGTGAGCAAACTTCGAAGTGCTCGTTGCCGATTACCGGCCATCCTTGCATGTGCTCGAATGCGCGCCATGGGCCGATGCCGATGAAATTGCCGACTAGTACAAACAAGAATATCGATGCAATTAGAGGAAAGAACTTCTTGTAGTGGTGCCCCATCTGACCTTTGCAGAGGTCTTCGATGAAGCCGTAAATCGCTTCTGCGATTGCTTGCCCAGCGCCACCAGCGCCTTGAGCAGTCAATGTCGGAGTGACGATTGCCGCTCCTGCAAGAATGATGCCCATGCAAGCCCAGCTCAGAATCAGGGTATCGGCATGTATATCGCCGATATGACCGAGTGCCGGTATCCCTAGGAAATTGCTGTTCGCGAGATTCGTGTCTTTGAGGAAGTAGCTAAGTGGAAGATTCTGTCCAAGCATTGGTAAACCGCATTTGTCGGGGCTTAAGTGCCAGCATGATATCAGTTAGACCTGAGTCTCCTGCCTGTCTGCATGACTTTCTTAAAGATCTATCTGCAATGGATGTTTACGCTGCACTAAATAAACAAAAATGAAGGCAGAGTTTCTAAGCGCTTCTTAGGGCTCTTAAACAGGAGCATTAGCACGCGTGTCAAGATACGAGCAATTTGCAAAAATGCAGACCAATTGCGTTGAAGAATGAGACAGTTCTTCTCTTTGCCTTTTTTATTTTTGGATATCGATTTGGCCGCGATGAGATATTTCGCCCCGGCTCATTGAGCGGCTTTAATGTCACTCATCGGAGTAATCGTCATATGGCATCCTGGGTTTGGCCGGGTCTGACTTGACGAGAGGTAGTGCTTCTTTTCCGGCGGCAGATTTTGTGCCTGATTTTTTGCCGATTGATTTTGTGTCGAGTGAGTTTGCCTTGATTACCATGCGAGCAAGACCAAGTCCCCCGCCCAGAATTGACAATCCGACTGATAACCATGGCGTGGTGTGCAGCTGCTTGTCTAGCCAGTCGCCCCCATAAACACCAATTACAAGTAAGACTGCCGCACCCAAAACGGCGTCGCTGACAGTGAATAGGGCTCTTCGCATGGCTAATCCGTCGTCATCTTCATCTGGCATATGGATTTTCCTTTTGCGAGAGCTTTCATTACTTGCTATAGTCAATTTTATAGTGTTTTGTGTTGCCTGATTAGTGCAATCTTTTGCACGTCAAGACGGAGAAGAGGAGTCACTTGGTTCCTGACCTGGAGAATTTAATCTTCCATCCTTAAATCTGAACTCGTTGAAGTAAAGAGCCGGAATTGCGGGGGAAAAGCAAAATCTGGGCATAAGATGAAGTGTCTCTTTGATAAACTATCTGATCAGTTCTAGTAGGCGATGAGCCTCGGTTCGTTGCAAGGAAGGAGTTCCAAACATGTTCACGCGTCTTGCCGCACTGGTAAAGGCATTTTTCAACAACCTCATGGGCAAAATGGAAGACCCAGAAATGATGTTGGAGCAGACCTACCAAGATTTGCAGAACAATCTGATCCAGGTCCGCCAGGCGGTTGCTCAAGCAATTGCCACTGAAAAGCAGCTTGAACAGCAATACCAGAAGAACAAAGAACAGGCTCAAACCTGGGTAAACCGCGCGCAGATGGCGGTGCAGCAGGGCAATGATGATTTAGCCAGACAGGCTTTGCAGCGCAAACAGCAGTATGCACAAGCTGCCGCAGACCTTGAAGGTCAGCTAAAGCAACAAAAAGAAACCACAAACCGCCTCCGTCAGCAGCTTACAGAGCTCGAAGGCGAAGTTCAAAAAGCTTACACAAAGAAGCAAGTGCTCATTGCCAGAGACAAAGCAGCTCAAGCTACTACCAAGGCAAACGAAATTTTGTCCAAGTCATCGGCTGATGGCGCTCTTTCAGTCATGGACAAGATGGAACAGAAAGTTATGGAACGCGAGTCCAAAGCCGCAGCCATGGCAGAATTGGGCAGCGACCAGCTGGACAAAAAGTTCAAAAGCTTTGAAGGTCAAGTTGACATTGAAGCTGAGTTGATGGCACTCAAGGGTGGCGGCAGCTCAAGCAAAATGATTACAGACAACACAATCAAAACAAAAGAACCAGTTCTAGTCGATGCCAACGACATGGTTGACATTGAAGACGTCGAAGAGAAGCACTAAATCTCTTATATGACGACGCTGCATTCAGTTTTCAATTAGAATCATTATTGTGAATTTGGAACTGGGGGCTACTCTTCGTGTGGAATGACGAATTAGAGTCTGAGCTTGCAAAGGTGCGTCAGTCGCTGGCGGGATCAATTGCTGTTGAAAAGCAAATGCAGATTCAGATACAGAAAAATTCTGAGTCCTTGAAGACTTGGGAAAAACGAGCTGAGATGGCACGCGCCTCTGGGCACGAAGATATGGCTGTTCAAGCTGAGCTGCGGGTGAAGCAATGCCAGCAAACTGGCAACGACCTCACAACTGAGCTGCAGTCACAGCAAGATTCCACACTCAATTTGAAGAAAGAACTGGCTCGCCTTGAAAACCGCCGATTTAGTACGGGCGGCTCTGGCAAGGAAGCAATCGCAGCTGCTTCCTCCACACTTTCAACTATAGATCGCATGGAAAACAAAATCGTAGCCCATGAAGCCGAATCTGAACTGAGCCGCGACGAAGTAGACCGCAAATTCGCCGCCGACTCTGCCGAAAAGAAAATCGACGACGAACTCCAGGCCCTAAAAGCCTCCTTAAAAAAAGACTGACCCCCTACAATTATTTTTGGCCTTTCAAAAAGGCACTTTTCTCTTCGAAGTACTCTTTGAACAGTCCGTCAAGAATTGCCTGGCGGCAGGCTTTTGCTTCCTGGTGCAGGAAAAAAATATTGTGCAGTGACAATAAAGATCCCGACGTCATCTCTTTCATGTGGGTCAAATGGTGCAAGTAAGCGCCACTGTGATTTCGGCATGTATAGCACTGGCAGCCTGGTTCAAGCGGGCCCCAGTCATTGCGGAAACGTGCGTTGCGCAGTGCGACTCGTCCACCGCTAGTAAAAGCAGATCCGTGTCTTGCAAGTCTGGTTGCCAGAGTGCAGTCAAACATATCGATGCCGCAATAAACCGAATGAAGGATGTCCCAGGGAGTACCAACACCCATCAGGTATCTCGGCTTGTTCTTTGGCAATAATGGCGCGGTGTACTTCACCATTTTTTCGATCAAATGGCGCTCTTCGCCAACCGCAACGCCGCCTATGGCGTAACCTGGCAAGTCAAAACTAGTTACGGCTTTTGCAGATTCGGTGCGGAGATCTTCATAAATGCTGCCCTGAACAATTCCGAATAGAGCCTGGTCTGATGGTCGCTTGTGCTCATTGACACAAATGGCCAGCCATCGGTGGGTGCGTTCCATTGCATCGCGCGCTTCTTCGTGAGTCGCGGGATTCTTCACGCATTCATCGAATGCCATGATGATGTCGGCGCCGAGGTCGTTTTGGATTTCCATAGATTTTGCAGGACCGATGAAGTGCTCTCGGCCGCTCAAATGATCTTTGAAAGCAACGCCTTCCTCTGTAATTTTGCGCAGCTCTTCAAGGCTGAAAACCTGGAAGCCGCCGGAGTCTGTGAGGATTGGTTTGTTCCAGCCTGAAAAACCGTGAAGTCCGCCCCCTTCCGCGACATGTTTGTGCCCTGGTCTCAAATATAGGTGATAAGAATTGGCGAGAACTATCTGGCTGCCTGCTTCTTCGACTTGCTGCCATGTGAGTGATTTTACAGTTGCCTGTGTGCCGACAGGCATAAACACCGGCGTGAGCACCTCACCGTGCGGCGTGACAAACTTTCCTGCGCGAGCTCCAGACCAGGGGCATTCGGCGTGAAGCTCGAAACTCAATGCTGCTGACAATCCTGATATCTCCCTCGATTACCCCGACAATGATACCGTTTGCGGTGGCAGGAGTTTTCAAGCCACTCCCCAAGTTTCGATCATTTCGCAACGATCCATGCCCCCATTCGTCCGCAGCAAACTATCAAGTTAAACCGTCAATATTTCCAAACCACTGCCTCTATTGTTGTAGGGGCGACGCCATGGATACTGCTGGCGAACTAAAATGGAGCCGTATCAAGTTCGATGATATGAGCTAAGAGCGTTCCACCTGGGGGCGCAGGCATCCTAGCTTCCCGAAGCAGGCTGGAAGCCTGCGCCCCCAGGGCTGCCGCCCTTCAAGGCCTCTTCTGCCTTACCCTGTGATTTCATTATTAGGACCCGGGGACCTGCTCATTCTATGTATTAGAATAATGGTAGGAATGGACGAGGTGTCGAAAATGAAGCCGAAAGTCTTGATGCTAACTTGCTGTTGGTTCTGTGTACTTCAAACAGCTCTGGCATGTGTTCTTGCTGGTCAGGCGGGGATGCACTAAAAATGGCGGCGTTTGCGCCAGTAATGTCGAAAGCCTCAATGCTGGCTTTTGTTGCGATGCTCTCATTCGCTCCAATTTCCCTGGCTTCGCCTGCTGATTACAAGCAAGCCATTACCGACTTCCAGGGCAAAAAATATTCGCAAGCGCTGGCTGGATTTCAGGCGGCCAGCCGTGTGAATCCGAATGACCCTGCCTGTCACTATTACATGGCACTTTGCTATCAATATATGAATCAAGTCGGGCAAGCTACTGCTGAATACCAGTGGGTTGCCACTAAGAGTCGTGATGCTATTCTCAGAGCTCAGGCTCAATCTGGTTTGGCTCAACTGAGCCGTTATGGTTCGGTTCGAAATGTTCAAGCTGGCTCTGCTGCGATGGCTTCGCCTGCAAGCTCAGGGCGACCACTTTATTCGCCCGAATCAGGAAGACCGATGAATGCTCCCATGGGCGCTCCGAAGCTCTCTGCCATGGATAACGATGGTGGTTCATTTGCTGGTGGTCGCTTGAAAGTTATCGAGTTTAAGACCAAATGGTGCGGTGTTTGCAAAGGTTTCGAGCCTGTTTTCCAGGCAGCGAAAAGCAAGTCGCCTTACAGCTCGCGCTGCGAGTTTTCGCAGCTTGATGCTGAAGAGCCGTCGAATGCAAGCTTAGTCCAAAAATATGGAGTGAGCGGCTTTCCGACAGTAGTTTTTGCTGATTCGGAAGGAAAGCAAGTAAATAAGTTTGCTGGTGGCACCAGTTTGGAAGGCTTTACAAGCATGATCGATCAAGCTTTGTCCAAACTGCATTAGTCCCGTTCCTGGTGCCTGCAGGATTCTGTAGGGGCGACGCCATGGATACTGCTGGCGAACTAAAATGGAGCCGAATCAAGTTCGATGATATGAGCTTAGAGCGTTCCACCTGGGGGCGCAGGCATCCTTGCCTGCTTCTTCGCCAATAGCTTTCCGAAGCAGGCTGGAAGCCTGCGCCCCCAGGGCTAACGCACTTCAAGCTGGATTTATCCAATCGAGTTCGCCAGCAGTATCCCATGCGTCGCCCCTACGGGACAGGGACTTCTGGGGTTTCTTTGGCTTGTTGTCTGTATAGGTTTGCGTAGAGTCCATCTTTTTGTAGCAGCTCATCGTGTTTGCCGCTTTCGGCGACGATGCCACCACTGAGAACAAGAATTTTGTCCGCATTTTGAATCGTAGATAAGCGGTGAGCGATCACAATACTCGTGCGCCCCTTCATTAGTCTGGTTAGCGCAGTCTGCACTGCAGTTTCATTTATATTGTCCAGTGAGCTTGTTGCTTCATCGAGAATTAGAATGCGGGGATCTTTCAAAATCGCTCGAGCAATCGATAGTCGCTGTCTTTCTCCGCCACTGAGTTTGTATCCGCGCTCGCCAGTGATGGTGTCATAGCCTTCAGGCAACTGCGAAATGAAGTCGTGAATATTGGCTGCACGAGCGGCTTCTATGATGGTTTCCATGCTGGCTTGAGGGTTTGCATAAAGCAAATTGTCTTTGATGCTTGCGTGAAACAAATAACTCTCTTGCGTCACCATACCTATCATTTTTCGCAGACTGGTCAAATTTATTTCTCGAATGTCTTTGCCGTCGATTGTAATTTTGCCTTCTTGAACGACATAAAAACGTGGAATTAAAGCTGCCAGCGATGTCTTCCCTGCGCCTGAAGAGCCCACCACTGCAACGAATTCGCCTGGTTCTGCCAGCAAATTTAAGTCTTTGAACAGCGGTTGATTTTCTTTGTAGCCAAAGCTTACATGCTCAAATTCAATTCGCCCCGCCACTGATTTTGCATCTACAATTTCGCCGGTAACATAGTCTTCTTCTTTTAGATCCAAATATTCGAATATGCGCTCAAACACAGCGAAGGCACCGGCGATTTGCACTTGCACGCCTGTCAGTGCAGAAGCGGGACCGTAGAGTCTGGTGATGAGTGTGACAAATGCAATTACAGTTCCAAGCCCAACATTGCCCTTCACCACAAGATAGGCGCCACCCATCCAAACAAGTGCCGGACCGGCAAGAGTCATGATTGTGATTATCATCATGAACCAGCGCCCAATCATTGAAAGAGCGATTTCGGAATTCATCATGTCATTGCAGAGAATGCGAAAGCGATCGTGCTCTTGTTCTTCGCGCCCGAAGATTTTTGTAAGCGTTACACCAGAGATATTCAATGATTCCTGGCTGCGGTTTGCCACGGCGTCGCGACATTGCCTTGTTACTTTGCGCTGGCTGTACATTTTTCGTCCAACCGGCCAGAGCGGCAAAATCATTATGGGCAAAAGAACAATCGCCAAAATCGCAAGACGCCAGTCGAGCAAAAACATTGTCACGACTGTGCTTACGAGCACAAGGATGTTGCTGATGATTGTCACCAGAGTGCCCGACACAATGTCGTCGAGGCTGTCTATGTCGCTCGACACACGGTTGAGCAGCTCGCCGGCGCGTGTGACTGCAAAAAATTCAATCGGCATTTTCTGCAAATGTGAGACGATTTCGCTGCGCAGGTCGCGCATAACGCCTTCACCCATTCTGGCGTTTATATATCCCTGATAAACGCTCAAGCCGCCGCTGACCAGCCCCGCAGCTATCATTCCGCCGGTGCAGAGCAAAATTTCGTTGATGTTTTTGTGCGGAATCGCTTTGTCTACCAGGGACACTGTGAGCAAAGAAGGCAGCAAGCCCAGGCAAGATTGAAGTGCAATGAAAGTGAGAAGTAAAAGTTCTTCCTTTATATATGGATGGAAAAGTTTGCGAATTCTTCTCCACTCAACCTGGCGGCTAAGTTTGCTGCGCTCGGGATTGAAGATTCCCGACCACATAAGGTGCATGGGAGGTCCGCCGCCAAACATCTCAATTCTCCTTCGCCGCTTCGCGCTGGCTTAAAGCATAGTCTATTCGATGTTTGATGCTTGGGTGAGAGAAGAACCAAAATTCTATGAATGCTGGTGGGTCTGGGTCTGAAATGTTCTTTTCAGACAACATGGCAAACGCCCGAGCTGCTGCCATCGGATTTTTTGTGACTCGAATTGCATAAGCATCAGCTTCTGATTCGAACATGCGAGAAATGAATGATGGAATAGGCGCGATGAAAAGCGGCCCTATCCAAATAATCATGCAATACACAGCGAAGAGTGTTGGGTCGCTGTTGCTTTTGATGCCCCAATTGCGAGGTAATTTGGCAACATATTTGTCGCTCAGTATTTGAGCTAGATACAAAAGAGGCAGGCTGCCTGCAATTGCAATCGCCAGCCCGGTGAGTACGTGCTTGAGCTTGTAGTGACCTAGCTCGTGCGCAAGCACTGCAATTATCTGGTCTTCGGGAAGTTCTTTAACAAGCGTGTCGTACAAAACTATGCGCTTGCTCGACCCGACGCCGTTGACGTAAGCGTTGATTTTCTTTGTCTGTTTGCTTTTGTCTGCCACTTGTATTTCTAGATTTGGCAATTCTACTTTTGTGCAAAGCGCTTTGATCGATTGCCGCAGGCTAGATTCAGGCAGTGGCTGAAACTTGTTGAATAGAGGTTCTATGACTATGGGTTCAACGAACGCGACGAAAATCGCGACGATCGAAGTCAAAATCCAAACCGGAATAAACCAGGTATGTTGATAGCGGCGAATCAATAGAAAGCAGGCAGCAACGAATGGAACTATGACTAAAGAAACAGCGAAAAATCCGAATTGTTCTTGAGCCCAGGCTGGAAAGCTTTGTGGGCTGAGCCCGAAATTATGTTCGAGGACATAAGAGGAATAGAATATAAAAGGCAGTTTAATCAGATAGCCGAGAATATATATGCTGGAAACACTGAGCAAAAGCCGGGCGAGGTAATTTTTCAGTTTGGAGAATTTGTCGATCAGCTTTGCCACCATTCCTGTTTGCAAGGCGACAAACATGCAAGCAGTCGCCCCTAGCGGTGAGCAAATGCTGATCAAATAGCGCTGCACAAAGTACTGGCGCATGGTTTCGGTGCATTTAGGGTAGTCAAAATTTGGGCTGGCGTCGGCCGAAAGATAAACTGCTGCATAGAAAAGCAACGCTGCAAAGAGAAAAATAATCATCATTTTCTTGCAAGACATTTTCATTTGTCAGCCTTGTATCGAGAGATCATATAGATACCACCCGTGGAGATCGCTTCGATATATCTTTTCCGATCCGTTTCTCTATAGTGGTGGCGCGGGTGGAGGCGTGATGCGTGCCACCATTGGCGTGTAGCAAAGCTGCATTTGCTTGTATAATAAGCCTTTTGGTGGACGGTATCGGGGACTTCTCTCCTTGACACCAGCGGCGGTTGTGTAGTCTAATTCGGCTGTGAATCAGCATGTCTATAACTATGAAATCAAAATCTATATTTGGTAGCACCATATTTGGGGACATGTTGATTATGCGATCTGGCAATAGATTTGCTAGTGATCTGGAGTCTTAATGCGGATCAGAGAAATCGAGCTTGACAACTTTAAGTCTTTCGGCAAACAGACAATGGTGCCGATGCTTGATGGATTTACAACCATATCCGGTCCTAACGGTTCCGGCAAGTCAAACATTATCGACAGTTTGCTCTTCGCACTCGGCTTGTCGTCTACACGCACCATGCGAGCAGAGCGTCTTCCAGATCTCCTGAACAACCTCAGCGGGCGCAATGAAGCCAAAGTCACGGTGAAGTTCACCAATGACATGGGCGACAATATCGAAGTTTCGCGCCGCCTCAAAGTTAAGGAAAGCGGTTATACAAGTACATATACGCTTAACGGCAAAAACTCCACTCTATCCGATATCCATGATGAGCTGGGCAAATATAACGTAAGCCCAACAGGCTTCAATGTCATCATGCAAGGTGACGTAACCGGCATCGTCACCATGAGCTCAACCGAGCGCCGCAAAATTATTGACGAGCTTGCCGGGGTTGCTGAGTTTGATCGACGCATCGAGCAAGCCGAGAAAGAACTTTTCACGGTGGCTGAAAAGATAGATCACCAGAAGATTGTCCTGGCTGAAATTGCAACCAGGCTTGAAGTCTTGCAAAACGACCGCGACCAGGCTCTCAAATATTTAGATCTCAAGTCGCAAAAAGAAAAGCTCGAACGCGATCTTATATATGTACGCGTGAAAGAGCTCGAGACAAAACACGAAGCCAAGCTGGCCGAAATTGGCGAGCTTGATGACAAAGAGGACAAGCTGCGCGGCGAACGAGCCGATGCCCACAACTTGTTGATGGAGCATAAAGCTGAGTTGATGCGTCTTGAAGACGAAATCAAGGATAAGGGCGGCAACGAACAAATTCTCTTGAGACAAGAGCTTGAGACCAAACGAGGGGATCTTGTTCGAGAAGAAACCAAGCTTGCGCACATAAATGGTGTAATTGCCGAAAAAGGCAAATTGCAGAAAAGTCTGCTTGCTCAAGTCAAGGCTATCGAAAAGCGCCTGGGCGAGCTAAGCCGCGACAAGAAGCAGCATGATGCCGACATGAAGGCAGTTCAGCTTGTTTTGATGGAAAAGCAAGGTTCGCTGAGCGCAGTTCTTGCTGAAATTGAAGTTTTGCGCGCTGAGCGCGATCGTTCTTCCAGCAAAGGTATGTCCTTGCACGAAGAATTGCAGCGCTTGCGTGACGAACGCCACAAATTTGAAGTGCGCAAAGCCGAGCTTAAGTCCAGAAAAGAAAATCTGGAAAAAGACCTGGAAATTGCCCGCTCAACTGCTACCGAGTCAATCGGTAAGGCAGCGGCATTGAAGAATATGATTCTCGGTTTGGAGCGAAAGCTGCAAGACGAGCAAACCCAGGTTTTCGGACTTGGACGCAGCATGCGCCAGATGGAAAGCGAAGCTCAATCGACTGAAGAAGAAATCGAGCAAAAGCGCAACGAGTTAGAACAACTCAACCGTCGTTTAATTCAGCTTGAAACTACTCGCGACGTAGCTGGCGAAAGTGGCTATGGACGGGCAGTTGAGGCAGTACTCAACGCTAATATTCCTGGCGTCTTGGGCACCATCGGTCAACTCGGACGCGTGGACGAGCGCTATGAATTGGCATTAGAAATCACCATCGGTGGTCGTCTTGCCCATATCGTCGTCGAAGACGACAGCGTTGCCGAAAGATGCATTCAACACTTGAAAGAAGTGAAAGCCGGACGCGCAACTTTTGTGCCGCTCAACAAAATTGCTTCGCAGCCGCCTGGCTTATTGCCAAACAAACCTGGCGTAATTGATTTTGCTTTCAATTTGATTGATTTCAACCCTGCGTATAACAGGGCATTCCAGTATGCTTGCGGTCAAACAGTCATCATGGACAACTTTGACTCAGCCCGCAGATTAATCAACACTGCCCGCATGGTAACCCTTGAAGGTGAATTGCTCGAAAAGCATGGCACCATCACCGGTGGTGCAAATACCCAAAACAGACTTCGCTTCAATCAGAAAGACACAAGCGACCTTGGCTCTATGAAAACCAAAGCCAAGCAACTTGCCGATGATATTCGCTGGTTGATTGACTCACTCAAAGAGTTGAACAGCACACTCAGCCAAGACCGCACCAAGTTTAACCAGGCTACTGCAAGTCAGGCTCAAAGACAGGCTGATTTCGACAAGCGCAAAGAAGAACTGAGCAATTGCGAAACCCAGGTTGAAACTCTCAAGCCACGCCTGAGAGCCATGGGTGATGAAATTGAGTCAATCGAAACTGAGCTTTCTGGTCTCGATGGCAAAGCTGAAGAATTGACCAAACAAATCAATAAGTTTCAAGATCAGCTGGCTGACCTTACCGCCGGTGGCAAGCGCAGTGAGTTTGATCGCTTGATTGGCGAAGCTGAAGAGCTGAAGTCTGAAATCGAAAGTATTGAGAAGGGTGCTAAAGACACAGAACGCTTCATCGTAGGCATCGAAACTGAAGAGCGTGTTGAACTTGGTAACAAGCAAGCACTTGGTGTTCAGCTTGAAGAGCTGGCTAAAGAGCTGGAAGAAGTGACTGCTGAAAAGCCTGCTCACGAAGAAAGCCTGCGCAATTTGGCTCTGGCAATTCAAGACTTAGAGCGCAAGAGCCAGGAAATTTCTGCAGAACTTGTTGCATTGCACGAAGCAAAAGACAAGATTCAAGGCAAAATCACCAAGGTCGAAATTCGCAAAGCTACGATTACTGAGCAGCTTACTCACCTCGATGAAGAGCGCAACAAGCATAAGCTGGCCTTGCACGAATTGAAGATTCAGCTTGCTGCAGCCAAAGCAGAGCTAGAACATATTCTTGCTGAAAATCCTGAGTTCAAGACACCAAACGCTGCAACAATCGATCAGCTCAAAGCTCAAATTGAAAGACTCGATAGACGTATGCGTGCCCTTGAGCCTGTAAACATGAAAGCCCTGGAAGAATACAACACTACCAGAGCCCGTCAGGAAGAGTTGACTGAATATCTGGAAACTCTCAGCACCGAGCGCGATGAAATCAACACGCGTATCGGCGGCTATGGTGAATTGAAGAAAACTACTTTCATGACTGCTTTTGAAGCAATCAATGCAAACTTCCAGGATATTTTTGCTGAGCTGTCTCACGGACACGGCAAGCTTGAATTGGAAAACCCGGAAGACCCATTTGCCGGTGGTCTTGTGATTCGTGCTCAGCCACGCGACAAGAAAATGTCTCGAATTGAGGCACTTTCCGGTGGAGAGAAATCGCTAACCGCTCTGTCATTTGTGTTTGCTTTCCAACGTTTTGCTCCAGCACCGTTCTACGCTTTCGACGAGGTAGACATGATGCTTGACGGTGCAAACGCAGAGCGTCTTGCTCGCATGGTCAAACGTCAGTCGGGTCAAGCTCAATTTGTAGTTGTTAGCTTGCGCCGTCCGATGATTGAAAACGCAGACCACGCGATTGGTGTTTCGCTTCGTTCAGATGGATTCTCCAAAGTAGTCGGCATTGCCGAAGTGAAGATTCCAGATCATGAGGAGCAAGCAGTAAATGCCTGATAACTCAGATAACGAATTTTTGATTGTCGAGCAAGTTCCAATTCCTCTCCAGGGTGTTGGCATTCCTGCTTTGCCATTGACTCCGCCTCCGGCGCCACCCGTCATCGAAACGCCACCGGCGCCGACGCCAGAACCTGTCAATTATTATTCGTTGCTGCAAGAGAAAGATTCTGGCGGTATCGAAATTCTTGTACAGATGGCCCAAAATGGCGAACTAGACGCGAAAAACATCGACATCATCGATGCTACCGATAGGTTCCTCAAAGCCATCGCCGCCGCGCCACGGGAAAACTTGCGTCAGAGCGGCAAGATTATTTTTCACGCTTCGGTGCTTTTGAGACTTAAAGCTGAAGCACTGCTGATTACCCGCATTGAAGATCTCGATGTTGGTGGTGATGATTTCATGGACTTCGACACCGAAGGCAGCCCGGTTATTTACGACTCAAACGATGAAGCTGTTGGCCGGCAAATTACCCTGGCTGACTTGCAACGCGCCCTGGTGCGCAAGTCAAAGCAAAAGAATTCGCGTCATCGCAGAGTAACTCTCGAACAACTAATCGAATCGCTCAGAGAAGCCGAGCGCATTGAAAAACGTCGCCGTGAAAAGCGCGAGCGCGACCTCGAGCCAAAAGCCGGCGGCATTCAGATGGATGGCTACCATGATATGCATGACATGGATGACATTCTCGACCTTGCTCACGATGAAGATATTGAAGATGTAATTGCGCGTATTGAAGTTCTTCTGGTCAAAAAGATGGAAGAGATGATGCGCCTCAGTCTTACAGAATTGATTTCAATGCTAAACGGGAAAGGCGATTGGGTAGACGCTTTTCTCGCTGTTCTGTTTCTATCCAATTCAGGAAAGCTAAATCTCGAACAGGAAATTTTCTACGGACCGCTCTACCTAGTGAAGAACACTCCATTAGAAACTCTCCAGGCAACCGGCACCGAAGGTGGTGCTATTGTGGATGCACCTGGACCATTGCTCAAACAACTGAACCGAGAGGAGCTCTAAGCTCATGTCACTGAAAGCCAAAATTGAAGCCGTTTTGTATATGACCGAAAAACCCCTGCGTGCTCAAGCCATCGCAGGCATTGTTGGTGAAGAGGTGCAGCTAGTTCGCACTGCGTTGCTAGAACTCATTCATGAGTACGAAGAACGCCAGGGCGGTCTTGAAATAGCCGATGAAGATGGCTATTCATTCCAGGTTAAAGACCAATATGCAAATTTGATGGACCAATTCTTGCCCATCGAAATGACAGCTGCTCAATTGCGAACATTGTCGGCGATTGCTATTAAGCAGCCAATTATGCAGTCTGAAATCATCCGCATACGTGGCGCCAGTGCATATGACCATATTAAAGAATTGGTTTTGCGCGGGCTTGTTGCCAAAAAGGAAGACGAGGGTGTTCGTTCTCCACTTTTGAGCACAACCAAAGCATTCCAAGAATATTTCCGTCTGACCAAAGACGGTAAGTCATTGAGAACCTATCTCAAGAAAGAAATGAAGAAGAAGGATAAGGAAGAGGAGTTGCTCGCTGCTCCGCCTCCAGCCTCTGTTGGAAATCCCGAAGATATGTACCCGGCAGATCTTTCGCCTGTGGCTGAGACTGATTTCTCTGTGACAGATGAACAGGCTCCGTTGGCAGATATTGCTGTGCCTGCAGAAGCAATTCCAGTTTCTGGTTTAACTATTTCGGCAGATCCAACATTGATTGCCGGTATGCTTATTTCTGCAGATCCAAAGTCAGTTACAGGCGCCACCATTTCCGCAGATGCAGCTAATTCATCCGGTTTCAAAATTGCAGACCCTGCCTCAGTCGTTGAATTCGTCGCAGAAAGCTCAGAGTCGACAATTTCTGCATCTTCAGAGCCCAGCAGCCCGCCAGAGCCTGCCCTTGCATCGGGAACTACAATCTCGGTTGACCCGGCTGTGGTATCACGATCAACTATTTCGGTAGCGCCGCTTGTACTTTCACAAAACTCGTCTGGTGACACATTGTCATTTGCACCAGACAGCGAGTCTGTAAAAATGCAAGCTTCTGAAAGCGAAGACGATTCCAAGAAATCAGATGCTGAAAAAGTGGTTGTTGCCACGACAGAACTTGTTGACATTAACGTAAGCGATAGCTTCAACTAATGTCCTCACATGCTGGCATAGCATTTGCTGCAATCATTGCCGCCGGCGGCTCAGGCTCTCGCTTTGCAAAGGGCTCACAAGGCCTGGCAAAACAGTTTTTGCAGTTTAGAGGTCTTCCTCTATATGCCTGGTCGTTGCTTGCGCTAAGTAAGCACCACTTGCTTCATCGAATAATCGTTGTGACACCGTCTGATATGGTGCAAAAAACAACTGCTGAAATTCAAGATCTCATTGCTGCGCATAATCTTCGTCCAAAAATTTCAGTCATTGCCGGTGGTGCCAGCCGTCAGGCGTCGGTATTTTGTGGGCTGCAAGAGCTTGAGTCCAGCGGCGATCCGCCTGATTTTGTTATTGTGCAAGATGCTGCCCGACCATTTCTTGATATCCAAACGGTTGATGCTGTAGCTAAGAAAGTCATCGAATGTGGTGCCTGCACCGTGGGTGGTTCAGTGACTGATACCATCAAAAAAGTAAAAAACGGACTTATAGTCGAAACTTTGCTTCGCGAAAATTTAATCGCAGTACAAACCCCACAGGCTGCCAGGTTTGCTCAGCTTATCGGAGCACATCGAGAAGCCGCTCTGGCCGGGTTTGCTACCACAGATGATGCCGCACTTTTGGAATGGGCCGGACATGAAGTATTTGTTCTTGAAGGCCCAAAATATAATCTAAAAGTGACGGATCCTCTGGATCTTATGCTGGCAGAGGCACTCGCGGACTATCTCTAATGTGATCATTCATGATATATTGCTGCCATCTCACCTGGTGGCAAGTTTTGGCCCTTGCCAATTGATCTTAAAAATATAGAATGATGGGAGACTGCTCGTGTTCGGAAAGCGCAAGGAACAACTTATGTCGCAAGAACCTAAAGAATCGAATCAGGAGAAGCCTATAACTCCTTCTGCAAGCCGGACTCCAAAGAAAGAGGTAGAACTCTTTCCACCTATTGCCGAACGCAATTTGAATAGTCCGTCTGTCCCCGCAGGTGGTGGCGGTCGTCTTAGCACCCAGATATCGATGTTTCAACCGGTCTCTTTCGAAGAGGCACTAGATATAGTTGAAGCTCTGCGTGCACGAAATGCCACCACTATATCGCTCGATAAATTGAAGAAAAACGATGCCAACAGGCTCGTCGATTTCGTTGCCGGAGCCTCCGCAGCTCTTGATGGCGATTTCCACAAGATGACCGAGCAAGTGTTTGTTTTCTGCCCGGCAAATATCAAAATTTTGTCTGCAGCAAAAACACAAGCACAAACAAGCAGCACCAGTTTGACTAGAGCGCTTGCAAATTCAAGTTCGCCAAGTTCATCATCTTCTTCGTCAAACTATGCTTTAGATGCTTTATTTCCCGACTTAGGTCAGGAGAAGTACGGTGGTGGTGGCTTCGGTTCACCATTCTGGGCCAGACAATAGTCGTCGGCTAAGTTCTAAAATTGTCCATTTCTGGTGCTCGGGATACAGGAGCTATTCCGAGCACCTATGCAATTTTCCAATTTACTATTTCAATCATCTATTCCCCAATCCGAATCCAGCGATCCGGATCCACCAATCCGAATCCAGCGATCCGGATCCACCGATCTGGATCCAGCGATCTGGATCCAGCGATCGAGATCCAGCGATCGAGATCCAAGCTCGTTCATCCGATTTTGTAGGGGCGACGCCATGCGTCGCCCGGCAAAAATTCCCCACCAGATCAGTCGAAAAATGTCCGACATGCACACTTGCCGAGCTTGTCAGTAGACCGCTGCTTTGAACATTGTCAATCGCTGAAAGCCGCTTGTAATGGGGCACTCATTGAAAGTTTTTTACAGCTGACCCGATTTTTCGCTGCTATTATAGGAACACATTCGGCTGGTCTCTTGGAGACTGCTAATGTGTTTCCTCCTTACCTAATCCACCACCATAAGTCCTTCCCTCCACCACCTAATTGGAGGGAAGTTCTTTCTTTTTAGTCTTTAGGTGACATTTGGGTTACCCGCCTCTGCCCCTGAGTTAGCTGAAAATAAATTATAGAAATATCCAGCGGATATGCGCCGGCCTCTTGATAATAGAATCTGCGCCAAAATTTTGTGTACGATACTTTCTTTGTCTCGCAAAAATTTCCTAGCCTCATCCATGGAATCAATAAATGAAGATTCGCGACCTTGAATTCGAAGACGACTCAATAAAAACGCAAGTAGCCGAAATGCTTGTCTCCGGATTTTCAGATATGTCGCCAGACTCCTGGCCAAGCGTAAGGGTTGCGATGGAGGAAGTTGAAGAATCTTTCTCGCCAGGTTGCATTTCAGTCGTGGCGCTAGAGGGGCGCCGGGCGCTGGGCTGGTGTGGCGCAATCAGGCAGTATAACGGCAATACATTTGAGCTGCATCCCCTGGTTGTGCATAAAGACCATCGCAATTCGGGCGTGGGCGCGGCACTTGTGGGCGAAATCGAAAGCCGTGTCATCCAAACTGGCGCTTTGACGTTGTGGCTTGCCACTGACGACGAGTCAGGCGCGACATCGCTATTTGGTCAAGACCTTTACCCAGACCCGCTTAAGCACCTCTATGCCATCAAAAACTTGAAGCGCCATCCATACGAATTTTATGAGAAGCTGGGCTTTGTGCGCTGTGGCGTGTTGCCCGACGCCAACGGATTTGGCAAACCGGACATCTTCATGAGTAAGCGAGTCCGCAAAATCAACTAAAGCAGGAATTTAGTTAGTAAACCGGCAACAGTATCTGAACTGTTTGCCTCTGTCACTACGCCTCTTCTTTGAGGGCTAATGTAGTGACATAGAGCAGTTTTGCTTGCATGAAAGACCTGGAGGACACATGAACACTTTTAAGAGAAAGAAAAAAGCTTTGAGCGATCGCAAAAACATTTTTGTTTATTTGTTTTGGCAATTAGTAAACAGAATTTTGATAGCGTTTAATTTCAAGGACTTTCAAATTATTGGTGGACAGAACCTGCCAAAGTCAGGTCCATTCTTGCTTGTCGCCAACCACACCTCGCGTTGGGATGGATTGCTTGCTTATAGAACAATCGACAGACCAGCTAACTTTATGGTGTCACCTAACGAGCTTGTCGGATTTCAGGGCGCTGTTCTTACATCGATGGGCTCTTTTCCAGCAGACCCGAGAGCCGATCTTTTGACCCACGCAATCAGTCTTTTCAACAAAGGCGAAGGCATTGTTGTTTTTCCTGAAGGAAATATTTTTCGCGACGGCAGTACCCACAATTTTAAGCCTGGTGCAGCAAAAATTGCTTTGGCTGCGGCAGAACAAGGCATTGATTTGCCTATCATTCCTGCAGCTATCAATTATGCCGATGGTGGAAAGGTTGCGCAGATTGTTCTTGGTGAAGCGTTGAGTGTCCAAGAGTTTGTAAAAGTAGGCAAGGACAGCAATCCAATTCGTGTTTTGAGTGACAGAATGTTCAGAGAAGTGTGCTTCTTGCGTTCAAGTCTTGGCTGCCTGGGCGATAAGCTGGCTCTCTTTGTCGGGCAAGCTCGACGCAGATGGCCCGAAATTGCTCGCCTGACAAAAAATGAAATTGTTCTTGTCGATTCATCTGATGAGCCTCTTTGCAGACAAAGCTTTTGCCCGGTGTTGCTCACTGTCCCCATTTCAGAACTCGAACGAAAGGTTAGCTAAGGCGCAGCCTGAGCTGTGATGTGACGTGTGTTCTAGGGGGCGCTATAATGGAGTCGCAGCTCAAAGGAGCCATCCAGCGCCATGACAGATACAGAAAAGAAAAAGACTGTTTACAATATCACCGTTTTTGCAGACAACTTTCAGTTTCAATTGCAAGACCAGGTCGAAGACTGTGAATATCCCGAGCACTGGAATGACGGCTTGTTGACCCAGTTGTACGTCGTAGGCGAAAAGCTCGTTGGCATCGGTACTGTGCGTGACTTAGATATCGATTTGCGCCTTGAGATTTTTGAAGAACCCATGACCGAAAAAGAGTTGTTCGCCAAAATTGATTTATCCGAATACGATCACGCAGTGCAATGCAATATCGATATTCCGTCAGGCAAATTGCTTGTAACTGGTTGCACAACAGACTACGAAGAAGCAGCTAAAATCACTTTGCCGCCTGGCAGATATGGCATGCGCATTCTCTGGAAAGACTTAGATTCATCTGATGACCTTGGCTTTGAAGGCGAAGATGAGTACATGGTGCAATTATGGCCCAACACCGAATTCGAAGAGCGAATTTTGAAAAACTGGAGCCAAATCGCTTTTCACTTAAATCCGTACAACAACTAAATCGCTTTAGCTGTCTTTGCTTCGTTTGGCTTGTGTCTTTACTTTGCCCGCGCTTTTAAGCGTTGTTTCTTGCAAGAGAATTTGAACCAGCGGTTGGGCGCGCATCGTGTCAATAAAGTGCTTATTTACTTTGCCAAGCAAGTAATCACGCAAATCAGTTCCGCCCAATTTTTTGATAGCAGCTTCGTCTTCGTTCATCAGTTTGATGAATTCGACTTTCATTTGCTCAAGGAATTCTTCTGGCGATAAGCCACGCGGCAAGATGAGTCCTCGAATACTTATGTCTGGACCCATGATAATTTCTTTGTCCTGGTTTACAGTCAGGGCAATGTTAACCACGCCATCTTCCGCCAAAATCTGGCGTTCGTGCACTGTTTGTTGATCTATCGGCCATGAAGTTGAGTTGTCTATCAACACTACTCCAGATTTGACTTGCCCAATTTTGGAGCCTCGGTCTTTGAACAATTCGAGTACATCGCCGTTGTCCATTACAAATGTGTTTTCTTCTGCGACTCCGCATTCGACTGCGAGTTTTGCATGCCCGACCAGCATTCTGTATTCGCCATGTACAGGCATGAAAAACTTCGGCTTACAAAGATTGATCATAAGCTTTTGCTCTTCTCTGCAGGCATGTCCAGATACGTGTACTCCAGAATCGCGCCCGTAAATTACATTTGCACCGCGCATGCACAATAAGTTGATTGTGTTGGCGATAGATCTTTCATTGCCCGGAATCGGTGTTGCAGACACAATTACAGTGTCGCCTTTTACGATTTTTACCTGCTTGTGCTCATTTCGTGCAATACGGGTTAGAGCCGAAAGAGGCTCTCCCTGACTGCCTGTGGTCATGATTACTATTTCGTTGTGCGGCAGTTGATTTATATCGTTGATGTTTAAGAGCAAGCCATCGGGGAAAATCATGTAGCCCAGTTCTCTGGCGATGCCAGCAAGGTTTAGCATCGATCGCCCGAGAATAGCCACTTTGCGATTGTACTTAATTGCAGCTTGCATGATTTGCCGCATACGATGCACGTTGCTGGCAAAAGTTGTGACGATGATGCGCTGTGTCGCGTTGGCAAAAACTTCATCTAGTTTGGCCCAGACAGTGCGCTCTGATGGTGTGTAACCTTCACGCTCGGTGTTGGTGCTATCGCTCATAAGAAGCAGAATGCCTTCCTCCTCTTGAGCCTTGGTCAAACTGGCAATGTCGAACAATTCGCCATCAACAGGGGTGAAGTCGAATTTGAAATCGCCTGTATGCACAAGCGTGCCGATTGGCGTTCTGATAATCAAACTGAATGAGTCAGCTATAGAGTGAGTGCATCGAATAAATTGCACGCTAAAACAGCCCATCTTCACAATTTGTCTGGGCTTCACCTGGCGCATAACGGTTTTGTCGTGCAGCCCCACGTCTTCGAGCTTTTCTTTTAGCAAACCGATTGCCAGCGCCGGCCCGTAAATCACTGGAATGCTCACATCCTTTAGCAAATAAGGTATGCCGCCGATGTGATCTTCGTGTCCGTGAGTTACTGCCAGTCCGCGAATTTTTTGTTCGTGCTCTTTCAGAAATGTCACATCAGGCAAAACGATGTCGACACCGAGCATGTCTTCTGAAGGAAAGCCAAGACCGGCATCAACCAAAATCATGTCGTTGCCATAGACAATCGCCATCGTGTTTTTGCCTATTTCGGCTAGGCCACCCAGCGCGACTATTTTCAAGCTCGCCGGCGAACCTAAAGTACTGCTATTTGGTGTTTTTTCCTGGGGCACCTTACTTTCCTCTGGTTAAATGCAGCTTGCTGCTTCAGTTGATTTGATTTCTTTGATCAAATCGTCAACGATTTTTCTTTGTGACTCAGCAAGAGGCGCAAGCGGCAAGCGCAGGTTTTCCTTGCACAAATTGAGTTTGGACATGGCGTACTTCAGGCATGTAGGGTTTGGTGCCAGAAATAGTCCTTTGAACAGGGGAAGGTATTTCAGATGAATCGCGCGTGCTTCATCTGTTTTTCCTGAGTGGAAAAATTCAATCATCTGTTTGATTTCATTACCCACAAGATGGCTTGCCACGCTAATTACACCGCAAGCGCCAACCGACAGGAATGGCAAAGTCAAATTGTCATCGCCTGAATAAATGCGAAAGTTTTGACCTGCAAGTCGCGCGATATCTTGTGCTTGCTCAACACTTCCAGTTGAATCTTTCAGTGCCACAATATTGGGAAACTCTTCAGCCAGAGCCAAAGTAGTTTCGACACTGACGTTGATGCCGGTGCGACCAGGAATGTTGTATATAACGATAGGCAATTTTGTCGAGCGTGCAATGGCTGAAAAATGTGCTTTCAATCCGTCCTGGTTGGGCTTGTTGTAGTAGGGGGCTACAATCAGCAGTGCATCGGCACCGAGCGCTTCAGCTTCCTGGCTAGCCTTGATTGATTTGCGAGTGTCATTCGAGCCGGTTCCCATTATGATTTTGGCTTTGCCGGCATTCACTTTCACAACAGCCTTGAGTAATTCCTTTTTCTCGGCATCATCAAGAGTCGGGCTTTCGCCGGTGGTTCCTGCAACAACAATTGCTGAAGTTCCAGTTTTCAAAAGATGCTCGGCAACGCGCTCAATGGCTTTAAAGTCGAGTTCCGAATTATCATCAAAAGGCGTTACCATGGCAGTAACCACCCTTCCGAAGATGTCTCCTGTCGTCTTAATCACACCATGTCCTCTCGATTCAAATTTGGAAAAGGCTTTACCGTTTTCGGCAATTAAGCAGAAACTGTTGTGCGAATCAAATCATGCTCAAGCATATATTCAGCGATGCGAACAGCGTTGAGCGCGGCTCCGATTCTCAAATTGTCTGCGACAACCCACATATTCAAGCCATTTTCTGCAGATGTGTCTATTCTGATTCTGCCGACATAGACAGGGTCTTTTCCAGCAGCATCAATTGGAGTTGGGTAAACATGTTCTGCCGGATTATCCATGACTTCAATTCCTGGTGCCTTTGCTAGCAATGCTCTGGCATCATCTGGACTGAGTGGCCTTTCCAATTCGAGAAGAACAGATTCGCTGTGACTGATGAATACAGGCACACGAACCGCTGTGCAAACTACGGGCAAGTTTGGCAGTCCCATAATTTTTTGTGTTTCATGCACAACTTTCATTTCTTCTTTTGTGTAACCGTTGGGCATGAATTTGTCGATGTGCGGAATCAAATTGTATGAAATCTGGTGTTGGAATACTTGTGGTTTGTATTCTTTGCCTTCGGTCATGGCTTTGGTTTGAAGCTCGAGTTCTTCCATTGCTTCCTTGCCTGCGCCGCTTACCGACTGGTATGTTGAAACAATAACTCTCTTCAAACCAGCAGCATCATGAATTGGTTTCAGCACCACTACAAGTTGTGAGGTAGAGCAATTAGGATTGGCGATGATTCCTTTGTGGCTTTTCAAAGCGTGCCCATTAACTTCAGGCACCACCAGCGGAACATCTGGGTCCATGCGGAATGCGTTTGAATTATCGATGACACAGGCGCCTTGCTTGACTGCAAGAGGGCTGAGCTTTTCGCTAATTTCTGCACCGGCAGATGCCAGCACTATGTCAATGCCTTTGAATGCCTCTTCAGAGGGCTCTTGCACAGGGTAATCTTTGCCGTTAAATGTAACCTTGCTGTCTTTAGAACGCGCACTGGCTAGCGGACGAAATTCATTTACGGGAAACTTTCGCTCTTCAAGAACTTTGATAAGCTCTTGCCCAACTCTGCCGGTTGCACCAAGTATGGCTATATTGATTGCTTTCTTGCCTGAAGCCATTTCATTCTCCTTTGAAAATTATCTTGCAGTAGCGCATTCTTTTGCTTTTTCACCAAGTCCTAAAACATTGTCCAGCCCCACCATCAGATGGTCGATTGTGGTTACGAATTTGAGTGAAAGAGCAATGCCTTTGGGGAAGCAGTCCATGTTGAAACTGTCATGGCGCACAGTCAACAGTTCTCCCGGCGCACCAAAAATTACTTCCTGGTGCGAAATCAGTCCTGGCAGTCTCAACGAGTGAACCCGCACTCCCGACTGCCCCAACCCGCCGCGCGAGCCTTCGATGATTTCGTGGTCATCGATTTCTTTGCGATTGTATTCATCGCGGCTGCCAGCCAGTTTTTTAATTGTGTGCATCGAAGTACCAGATGGCGAATCGAGTTTTTTCGTATGGTGCATTTCAACTATTTCGACATTCTCGAAAAACGCTCCGGCTTGGCGGGCGAATTCCATCATCAGTACAGCACCGATTGAAAAATTTGGTATCTGCAGGGCGCCAATTTTGTGTTTTGCAGCAAGCTCAGAAAGCATCTTTATGTCTGCGTCGGGTATACCCGATGTGCCCATGACCGGGCGAACACCAGCTTCGATTGCTTTCTTTGCGATTTCAACTGATTTCTCGGCAACGCTGTTGTCTAAAATTACGTCTGGTTTGCAGCTTTTCAGCAATTCATCTATGTTTGCGCTGATGGCTATGCCCAGCGGTTTAAGCCCGTGCGAACTGCCTATGTCAGCGCCAATGTAATCAGCTCCTGGTTTGCCGATGGCTCCAACAAGCTCAAATTCATCTGATTCCAACAGAAGTTTGACGCTGGCGCGACCCATTCGGCCGTTAATGCCGCCTACGGCTACTTTTATCTTCTTTGACATCCAAAACTCCCTTGGCACCCCAAAGGCGGGGTGCTGGTTCAAAACTGCAGATTTTTTACTGGAAATAGCAGTTTAACCGATCTGAAGCGGCTCCGGATCCGATTGCGATTATGCGTGAACCATTTGCAAAGCAAATGGTCCTGCAAAGGTGTCTAAGCTCTACTAAGCCGTCGCGCCAACCCAGTCTTGATTCCCAGCCGCAAAGGCTGAGATTCAAGGGATTGTGAAAAATATTTAGTACTGAACTATGTTGAAGACTGGTTCTGGTTGCCGGCTGCTACCAAACCGCGTCCTGTAGACCCAAAGCCACCAGCGCCGCGCTCGGCTGCGCTGACTTCGTCGACTTCGACAATATCAACTGCCGGAACGGGAGTTACCAGCAATTGAGCGATACGCTCGCCTGGCTCAAATACATACGGGGCGTGACCATGGTTTATCAAAAGAACTTTGACTTCGCCGCGGTAATCGCTGTCGATGGTGCCAACGCAATTGGTCAGGCTGATGCCTGCTTTGAATGCAAGACCTGAACGAGGACGTACTTGACCCTCGTAGCCAGGTGGAATTTCGATAATGATGCCTGTGGGCATAGCGTAGCGCTGACCAGCGCCGAGTGTGTAAGGCAAGTCTATTGCCGCTGTCAGGTCCATGCCAGCCGATCCGGCTGTGGCATATCTGGGAAGCTCCTTGCAGTGAGCCAGGCGCTTGACCTTGAGCGTGACACGTTCAACCATTTCTAATACTCCCAGGTAATGAATATATGCAAGACAGCTACGTCTTGTATCCGGCATATATTGCCGGTTCGCAGAGCTTTGACAGGGGCTTAGTATAGCGTGGAAATCGCAGATATGAGTGGTGCTATTCAGAATAAAGATCGTCGAATCTTTCGTATATGCGTTGCTACCTATTAGATATCACCCTCTTGGGGCGACGCGTGGGATACTGCTGGCGAACTAAAATGGAGCCGAATCAAGTTCGATGATATGAGCT
>CAZJLR010000039.1:0-55430 GCA_964546815.1 uncultured Candidatus Obscuribacterales bacterium
GCTTCGCTAAACATTCGAGTTCGCCAGCAGTATCCATGGCGTCGCCCCTACAAGCAAGTGGTAAAGATGGCTTCGCGCCGCGGGTCAATTTTTATTTGTTTCGCTTAGTTTTAGAATTTTTGCCTTGAGACGGTCGAGTTCTTTGCTTTTTTCGCCGTAAAGATCGCTAGTGAGTTTCACGGCTTCATTCCATTTCTGTTTAGCTCGTTCTGGTTTGCCTAGTATTTGAAACGCTTGTGCATGCTTCTCCAGGCAGTCTTCGAGCATCCAGCCGTCGGGCGCCCAGGCTCTTATTATTTGCTCTTCTTGACTCAACAAAGTATCGACATCACTGTAATCGCGTTGAGCCAATTTTATTTCAACGAAAAGATCAATCGCCTGGGCTAGATGAATGTTTTTGTCTTCGGGATCAAGTGCCTTGTTTACTCCAATGGCTTTGCTTGTAATTGCAATTGCTTTTAGCGACATGACTTTTGCTTTTGCCAGACTTTCCGTCGTTTGAGGCGTTTCTTCAAGATATGCCCTTGCAAGACCTAGGTAAATATCGGCTTCAATACCAAGAGTCACAGACACGTTCTTCCCGCTGTTTTCTTTCTCGAATTTTTCCAAATAACTGAGTGCCTCTGTGTATTTTTCGCGTGCAAGACTCAATTTTTCTGGATCACCAGAGCTCTTCACTCTGAGTGCCTGAGCCTGACTTAGAACTAGAAATGCTCGATTTCGCTTATAATTGCTTTCGCCTTCTGGTAATTTGTTGATTATTTCTTGAATAATCTTATCTGCATTGTCTGGATCTTGAAGCGCCGCCTGAAGGTCTTTACGCCAAGTTTTAGGCTCTACATAGGCAACGTAAAATGCGGTGGGAAAGAGCGCGATAAAACTAAATATCAGTGCTTTCTTATACCATTTTGCAATCAATTCAGTTTGCCGCTTTTGAGTCAATTCCTTTTGCAAAATGAATAATCGCTCGCCATAACTCAGCTGTTTCATATCTGATTCAAGCAGCGACATCGACTTATAGCGGTTGGCTGGGTCTTTCTCAAGGCAGCGCTCAATAATTGCTTCTAGATCATGGGAAACTGGGTTTTGATCTTTCTTTGAAAATTGAATTTTGGCAGGCTTTTCCGATTGGTGTTTCATCAAAATTTCTACGGCGCTGTTGCCCTTAAACGGAACACTTCCTGTCAGGCACTCATACATCACACATGCAAATGAATATATGTCCGAGCGACCATCAATGACACCGCCGCGCCCCTGCTCTGGGCTCATGTACGCTGGGCTGCCGAATATTTCACCTGTGCTAGTAAGTTTGTGTTCTTCCGAACTGTTTTGCACTTTTGCAATGCCGAAATCTAGTACTTTGACCAGGTCTTTTCCGTTTTCGTCTTGTTGCAAAATGATGTTGCTTGGTTTTAAGTCGCGATGGAAGACGCCCTTGCTGTGTGCGTGTGCCATCGCGCCGGCTACCTGTGCGAATATGTCTAGCGCTCTGGGAATGGGAATTTTGCCGATTCTTTTGATCAAAGCATCAAGAGATTCTCCTTCAATTAAATCCATCACCACATATGGTGCCGACTCTGTTATGCCATAGTCGTAAAAACTAACAATGTTTGGGTGCGACAGTCCGCTTACCGCCTTGGCTTCGTGCTTAAATCTTTGGTAAACCGATTCATCACGATGAACATCAGGGCGAATGACCTTGATGGCGCGGAATGTACCGAGGTGTTTATGCCTGGCGCGATAAACAGCGCCCATGCCGCCCCTGGCGATGAGCGAAACGACCTCGTACTGATCATTGATTGTTTTGCCAATCCATGGGTCGAAAGGCGTCAGGCTGTCTTCGGAAGCACATTTGCACCCTTCCGTAGAGCCACATCGCTCACAAACAAGCGTCTTAATTTGTTCTGCTTGCTCTTCCATAAGCCTTCCTAGCTGAGTTTTACCCAGAAAAAGGCAAGCTTAATTTAACACTTGATCTGTCGCCTCTGAGGCTGATAATCGGTTCTAAACTGTATGTGCAGCTTGCGATGGTGATGCTGAAAATGTGCCGTCGGCGCAAATCTCAGTTTTTGGTTCTGCTGCATCTTTGCGGATAAAACGAAACAAGAGGCAGTCACGGCCTAAATATTGCACGCCTTCGTCGTTAAAGCAGAGTTCGTCACCATTTGGGAAAAGCAAGACTGTGCTTCCGTCTTTGTGTCGCTCTACCGTCAAGTCCGGCGCCGATGTAATGCTGAAATAACCTGGTCGCACCATGATTTGCACGCCGTTTGTGAGCTTGACGTTTTCTCCGACCGCACTGCGAGTCAAAATGTCGCCGTTTCTTAGTTTTGTTTGCTCAATTCTGGTTTCATCTTTCTCGATGTTAATTAACTGAACCAATTCCTTGGAGGAAATATTTGTAGCCATGCATACCACCCGCTTGCCCTTTGTTTCGAAGCATTCGCCAATTTTACTTCGATAAACTCATTTTATGTTTGCTTTGCCGGTTTAAAAATGGGCAAATCCTCCCGGCTCAACTGCGGAATTGTGCAGTCTTTCGGGTTCGTCTGTGTTGCAAAGAGGGGTGCCTCTTCAGGTGGCACTTTTGTCCCAAGAACCTTTGTGTATATAGCTTAATCCCTTTGACTGGGCATCTAGCCATAAAATAGGAGAGCTTTTATCAAAGAGATTTGCATATGAAACACGTTGAAGACAACTCGCCGTCACACCCCAATCCGATGGATCGAAATCGCTCGATACTTTGGGCACGCGACCTTGTTGAACTCAATGACTGGGTGATTATTTCTTGCAAAAGCAGCACGCTCGTCGGCAAAAGGGTAATGCCCGGCGATGCAGCCGAATTGATTTCAATTGCTGTTTTAGGACCTGGCGAAAGACCCTTGCTAGATGTTCTGGTTCGCCCCGACGGAGCAGTAAATAGCGAACTACTCAAAATACATGGCTGCGATCCAAAGCACGCGTTTAATGCTCCAGAGTTTCCCGAAATATACAAAATTTTGAAAGCCGGTTTTGCGAAAACCAGAGTGATTTGCTGGAACCAAGAAAAGACAAAAGAAATCCTGGCTAAACTATGTAAACTGGAAAAATTACCTGAGCTCTCAGTCAGGTTTGATGATGCGCAAGCTGAATATAGCCGCTTCGTTGGTGAAGTTGAGCCTGATATTCATCGATATAAGACACAAAACCTTCCACGCGAGTTTGATAGCAATGAGGTGGGCATTACTCCGTGGCTCGAGTGCGAAAAAATCTATGAATACCTCAAAGAGATTGCGGCTGGACATCAGATGTTTGATTCGGCTTCGACATTCAATAAGAATTGGTCTGCGGCATTTTATAAACCGAAAATGGGTCCAGCAAAGAAACTGAAGGAAATCCTTGGTCTCAATGACTGACTTCATCGTCTAGTTTGGAGAGCTTTTGCATCAAGGTATCGATGTCTTTGAATTCTGCTGGATAGTCATAGGAAAGACTTGAAAATATTTCTCTGGACTGAATGAGGCATTGAGTAGCCTCCGCTTTTCGCTTCATGTTCGATAGAGCACTGCCTTTCTTGTGATAGGCTGACGCTAAATCGCTCATATTAAAGCCTGTAGCGGCTACCTTGCATATTTCAATCGCTTTATCCGCATGCTCAACAGCTTTTGTCCACATCTTTTGGTCCAAGTACAGTTGACTAAAACTATTTTCAATAAAGATCTCTTCCCCGATGCTGCCGTTCTTTTTCGAAATCTTTAGTGCTGAAAGCAATGATTGTTCTGCCTCTGGAAATTCTCTCAATTTTGAGCATGCCTCAGCTTTTAAGCAATATCCTAGTGATTGGCAGTTATCTGATCTTCCGTCGAGAATGAGTATTGCTTCTTGTTTTGCTTTTTGAAATTTAGACGTGTTGAAATAGATATCCCAGAGGACTTTATGAGCAGAGTAGTAAAGGTCTGGTCTTGTATTAAATTGCTTCGCTAGCTTTAGCGCTTCTATGATTGCGCTTTCTGCTTCTACGAATTTTCGTTGTCTTTGTAAGTCTATGCCAAGTCCAAGTAGAGCTCTAAACATTAAGAGTGACTCTTTCTTCTTTATTGCAACAAGTGCAGAAATGCAATCATGGAACAAAGGCTCAGCTTCTGAGATTCTGCCTCGCGAGGACATGATTTCAGCAACGCTCAAATTTGTTTCGATCAGATCGGGATCTCTTAGCGGGGCGCTATTTCGTAGTATCTTTTCCGCCTCGCCAGCACAAATATCGGCTTGTGATTTCTTTCCATACGCAAAGTACTCATATGCTAGATTTATGCAGATGTTTGCTTTGGCCTCGGCTGGAATTTGTGTATTCGTTCCAATGCAGTGAAGAATCCAGCTTGTCTCACTTTTAGAGCCTTCGGTGTCATTTAATGCGGATAGCGCAATGTCTTTCAACATGTGCATTCTAAGAATACATAAGAGGCGAGTTTCTGGAAGCATTTGCTTTTGGGTCGATGGGTCATTTAAGAGTTTTAGCGCGTCCTCGACGCATTGCAGCGATTCTTTGTAATCCCCCTTCTTGAAGAGTATTTTGCAAGCTTTCTCACAGAGCATTTCATAAGAGTGTGCTTCCATCTTATTTTCTAAAGCGATGGACATCCACTCTTTAATAAATCGGTCTGCTTGAGGGTATAACCCCCTTTCGATGTAGTAATCGACTAAGTGTGATATGCACACTCCGTAAATATTGGACTGCGTTCTAATCGAGCTACCAGCACTTTTCTTGTAGTCTTCTTTAAGACACCTTATTGACTCTTCTAAATAAAATTGTGTTTGTTTGGCATCCGTAAGATGCTCGGAACATTCGTACAGGTGGAAGAAATTTACTGCCTTTACTTCGGACGACATTGCTGGGTCTTTTGCAATATCTTGGAAGACAGCTAAGGCATCTGTGTATTTTCCTTGCATTAGAAGAATGTTGCCAATTAGATCTTTAGCCATTCTTGCATGTTCGTAGTCTTTGCATTGTTGAAAAAGTGGAATTGAGAGCTTTGCGTAATACAAGCTATCTTTGTTGTCACCGCTTGGATCTTTAAGTGTGTTGGCGATGTGCACGTAGGTATTAGCTAATGTTGCTGACGAGCCTTCATTCTCTTTCTCTACCACTTCAATTGTTTTTGCGATTAGTTTCTTTAGTTTGCCTTCTTGATTTGTCTTGTTGTAGGCATTCATGAGATTCAATCGCCACGTTAATGAATCTATATTTCCGAAGAGGTCTTTTGCCATTGCCGCGGATTCTAGCGGGCTAAGGGTTTTGATTGCTTTATCGTATTCGCCTCTATCGACGAGAATTGAAGATTTTAGGTTCAATAGTGAGTGAGGAGGGTTTTGTTTAAAGGTTGGATATCCATTTAGGGTTTTCTCGATTAAATCAAGGGCTTTTTTTGATTGATTTTCGGTTGTGTAGCATTTTGCCATGCTTTGTGTCACTGCTATTATTTGAAGAAGTGCTTCGGGATATGCAAAAACCTTGTTTGCGAAGTATTCCATCTCTTCGTCGTGCTGCATTTCTGCGCTCATGTTGGCCAGAAGTACGTATGCCGCGAGTTTGTCTTCTGGTGCTGCATCTTTTTCATGCAGCTTTAACCATCTTTTCGCGATGATGATAGCAACCTCAGTACCCTTGTATTGTTTGTATTTGAATACTAGTTCGTTCAGTCTTTCGCCTTTCATTGGCAAATGAACAGTCTCTGCAGGAGCAAGTTCCTTTCGCTTCAACGAAGAACTGCGACTTAACTCTTTATCCTTTTGCGAGTTATACTCTTTCAAGCCAAAGAATACTAACATTGGAATCTTGCCGGCAAAGGCAAATGCAGGGCGAGTAGAAATTCGTTGCTCAACTTCTACCATTACGGCATCGACTGCGTTTGCCATCTCTTGCATGCTTTGAAATCTCATCGCAGGGTCTTTTTGCATAGACTTCGAAATGAGCTTGTCGAGGGAAGGGACAAATACTTCTACCATCGATGCTTTCACCGTGGGTGCTGCTTCAGTGGCATGCTTGTAGAGCAAACCAACGTCCGTGTCAGCTGTATAGCATTTTTCTCCGGTGAGTAATTCGAATAAGCAAACGCCAAGAGAATAAATGTCTGCTCTTGAATCTGCCTTTTGTCCTTTGCATTGCTCTGGGCTCATGTACGCTGCAGTGCCAAGCAAATCGCCTGTTTGTGTTAGCTTTTGATTCCTCTCGCTCGTATCTAGTAATCGGACAAGACCAAAGTCAATTAATTTTACGGTGTTGGGTTCTGGCTCATTCAGCACCAGAATATTTTCTGGCTTGAGGTCGCGGTGTACTATGCCATTTTCATGCACATAGTTTAGCGCAAGTGCTGCGTCACGTACTATTTTGAGTGCGAGCAGGGTGGGTAAGCGATCTTGCTCGTTGAGAAGGTTTCTGCAGCTTTTACCTTCGATTAATTCCATCGCCAGGTATGGTTGGCCTGTTGCCGCGATGCCCAGGTGAAAAATTTGCACAATGTTTGGATGTTTGAGTTGATTTAGTACTTTTGCTTCACGCAAAAACCTTGATTTAAAATCGTCATCAATGGCAAATTGATTATGCAACACTTTTAGAGCTACAGTTCTGCCAAATTCAATCTGCTTCGCTCTGTAAACTGTACCCAGCCCACCCGCGCCCAGTTGCCCGAGAATCTCATATTTTTCGTCGAAAATTGACTCTGTTGGCTCTGGGGTGTACATTTATGACTCCATTGAGTCAATATATACCCGCCGATTCTCCCCATTTATTCCTTGATTTTGCCACCTTCGTTTTTTGACAGTTCTTCCAACAGGTTGGCGATGTGCATTTTCGCTTCATTGGAATCATAGTCCATGCTGTCAAAAATCCCCTTTGCCTTTTTTAGGCATTCAATTGCTTCAGCTTTTCTATTTAGTTTCGCTAGAACAATGCCCTTGCTGTGATAGGCTTCAGCTAAATAGGCCTTGCCAATGCCCTCATCATTTTTCGGGGCATGATTACTCAATTCAATCGCTTTGTCTAATTGTGCCAGAGCTTCTTTGTATTGCTTATTTTCTATAGAAAGCAGAGCGTATGTTTCCAGAGCATAACTTTCGTATTCTGGTTGATGCAATTGTTTTGCGCGTTCAAGTGCTGCGTCCAGTAATTGCTTTGCCTCAGTCAATTCTTTCAGGTGTATGCAAGTAACTGCTTCACCGCAATAAAACATCAGTTCAAGATTAATAGGTGCTCCCTTTCGGCTTAGTTGGGCTTCCTGCTTAGCCTTCTTGTACTCACCTGTGCTGAAGTAAATTTCCCACAAAATTCTGTGGCCCATCCAAAAAATATCGGTTTGTGTGTTTAGTTGCTTTGCCAGGTTCAGAGATTCTGTTGTTGCTGCCTCCGCTTCTTTGTACTTGCTTTGTCTCTTTAACATGTTGCCCAGTCCAAACTTGGCACGCATCATCAACTCCGACCTTGATTGGCCAAGCGCGTTAAGCCTGCTAATGCAATTGCGAAACATTGATTCTGCTCTGGAATTTTGATAACTCGAGGCTCGGATTTCGGCAATTTCCAAATACTTTCCTATATAATTTTGACCGATTACAGGTGTAGCTTTCAGCAGAACACCTTCTGCTTCATCGCACATAATATTTGCTTGAATTTTGCAATTGCAAGATTCAAAGGTTTTTACCATCCTAAGAAATTCGCTTACTTTGTCTTCCGGCTTAATCAGATCGTTTGATTTTATGTAATGAACAATCCAGTTAGTTTCTCTCCTTGAAGACTCTGAGTCATTTATCAATGAGAGAACAATGCTTTTCCACATGTGGGTTGTGATGACTGCATCAATATGGTCGTATTCAGCTCCGGGTTCTTTAGAGGAACCATCATTCAACAGTGTTTGCGAGTCGTCGATGCATTTCAGCGCTTCATCGTAGCGACGTAGCTTAATTAAAACCTCGCACTTCTTCGCGGCTAAAATTGTATAGAACTGTTCTCTAAATTTGTTTTGAGATGGATCTAGGACCCACTGGTCTAGCCATTGTCCAGCTTTCACGAATTCTTGATTTTCGATGAATAGATCAGCCAGTAGTGAAACGCATTTACAGTAGGTTGACTGGTGTGAATTGAATGAATTTGGATTATCGGTCTTATACTCATTTGTAAGACATTGCATCGCTTGCTCTAGGTATTGTTTCGCTAAAGGCGAATCAGAAAGGTGTCTTGCACACCCATACATGTTGACCAGGTTTTCTGCTTTACTGTCAAAGCTCTGTTTGTATGTCTCAGCTATCCGCTGGAAAACGGCAAGAGCTTCAGCATAACTGCCTCGCTTCATGAGTGTGCTGCCAACTGTAAATTCTGCAAATGCCGCAGAATCTTCGAGGTGGGCTTTCAAGAAAAGTGGTATTGCGAGTTTTGCATATAACACTGGTTTCTCATTATTGCTGTCCGCCGTCCATACGGTTTGAGAAGCATGCAGGTAAATGTTGGCTAAAAGAGTCGGCGAGTCTTGTTCGTGCATTTTTCCAATGGCTATGGATTCGTCTATTAATTTCTTCAGTTTGATGTTTTGATTCACTTCTTTGTAAGCAGTCATCAAGGCCAGGCGCCAGGGCAGCGAGCTTTCATATTCTTGCGAGTTTTCTGTCTTATAATTGGATTCAAGTTTTTCGAGTTTCCCGATTGCTTCTTCGTATTTGCCCAGCCGCATTAGTGTATCTGATTGCAGAATAACCAATTCGCGAGGTGGACAATTCGCGAATGACGGGTAAGAATCTAGAGTCTTCTGAATTGTGTCTAGTGCTTTTTGAGGTTTGAGTTCGGCTAAATAGCATCTTGATAGGTATTTGGTTACTTCAATGGATTGAGAAAGCGCATCTTTATCTTCAAGAACCTTGCTGGCATAAAACTCCATTTCTTTGTTTTTGTGTTGGCTTGCATAGGTGCCTGTTAGAGCCGTATAAACCAAATCTTTGTCTTCTCTTTGCGCATCTCTTTCGTGCAGCTTGAGCCATTTTTTCGCTATGCTTATCCCGGCCTCTGGACCATTCTCTTTGTTGTAAGTGAAAATGAGGTTCTCCATTTCTTCACCTTTCATTGGCAAATGAATCGTCTCTGCCGCAGGAGACACCTTCTTCTTCTTTGTTATTAATGTGTTGATAACGCTCTTGTTGCTGGCATTGCGATAAGCTTTGAATCCAAATCCGGCTAGCACTAGCAAAGCGACTGCACTGATTATCGAAATGGGGACTACAGCATTATTAGGCAGGCGGGGGCTTCTAGTTCCAACTTGTTCAATCTCTTCAATCACAGCATCAATGGCGCTTGCCATTTCTTGCATGCTTTGAAATCGCATTGCCGGCTCTTTTTGCATCGATTTCGAAATGAGCTTATCTAGCGATGGAACATAACGCTCAACCATAGATGCTTTCACCGTGGGCGGTGCTTCTGTCGCGTGCTTGTAGAGCATGCCCACGTCTGTGTCCGCTGTATAGCATTTTTCGCCGGTAAGTAATTCAAAGAGACAAATGCCAAGTGAATATATATCTGCTCGTAAATCTGCCTTCTGTCCTTTGCATTGCTCTGGGCTCATGTAAGCTGCAGTGCCCACTAATTCGCCTGTTTGTGTAAGCTTCTGATTGCTCTCAGAATTGTCTAGTAGGCGAACAAGTCCGAAGTCAATGAGTTTTACAGTGTTAGGTTCCGGCTCGTTGAGAACTAGAATGTTTTCGGGCTTGAGGTCGCGATGTACTATGCCATTTTCATGCACATATTTAAGTGCAAGTGCTGTGTCTCGCACAATTTTTAGTGCAAGTAATGTTGGCAGGCGATTTTGTTCGTAGAGGAGTTTTTTGCAGTTTTTGCCTTCAATGAGTTCCATGGCCAAATATGGTTGGCCAGTGGCTGCTACGCCCAGATGAAAAATCTGCACAATATTTGGATGCTTAAGCTGATTAAGTACTTTGGCTTCTCGCAAGAACCTGGTTTTGAAATCATCATCAACTGCAAATTTGTTGTGCAGAATCTTCAGCGCCACGGTTCTGCCAAAATCGATTTGTTTGGCTCTATAGACGGTGCCGAGACCTCCTGAGCCCAGTTGCCCGAGAATTTCATATTTGTCATCGAATATAGACTCAGGTAGCTCGGACGACTCCATTTTGACTCCATAGATGTCGAAGAAATTAATGACTGGGTAAAGGCTCTGTTTTTGAGCACATTCCCATCAAAACAGCGATGTCCTCTTTTTCTTTCGTGCATGTATGTCCGAGGCTGTCGAACAATTCTCTTGCTTTTGTGAGGCACGGAATTGCTTCCGCCTTTTTGTTCATCTTTGTAAGGGCGCTGCCTTTCTCATGAAATGCCTCTGCTAAATAACTGAACCTACAATAGTCTCCGGCTTGCTCACTTAAGGTTATGGCTTTATCTGCATGCTCTAGTGCTTTTTGATACATGTGTTGGTCTAAATATAAATGAGCGTAAGCATTTTCGGCAAAGGCTTGTTTAGAATTGATTTCGCCCTGGCTACGTCCAGTTTTTTTAGCGCTTTCTATGGCTTTGATTATTAGTTTTTCTGCTTCTGCAAAGTTTTTCAGTTTTCGTAAGGCGTTAGCTTCATCGCAATATGCCATAGTTATGTAATCGGCAGGAGCCGCATCTATGTTGAGCGCGGCAATTTCTCTTGCTTTAAGGTAGTCTTCGTTGTTGTAATAGATTTCGTATAAGACTCTGTGACACAAATAATAGAGATGAGTATTTAGGTTTAGTTGTTTTGCCAGGCTCAGAGCTTCTGTCGTGACTTCTTTTGCTTCTTTATATTTGGCTTGTCTCTTTAGCAGATCGCCAAGACTGAGTTTGCAGCGAAGCATTAATTGAGACTGCTTCAGTCCAATTGCATTCAACCTTGAAATACAGGTGCGAAATATAGATTCTGCGGCTGAATTCTGAAATTGTGATGCCTTGAATTCAGCGATTTGCACATAGCTTTCTAATTCCTCTCGGTTGAGCGTGCTGCCCTTGTTCAAAAAAGAAGTTTCTGCTTCGTCGCAGCATATGCCGGCTTGAGTTGTTTGTCCGCATGCATTGAAAACGTTGGCTAAACTGAGGAAAGTTGCAGCTTTTGCTTGCAGACTCATTTGCTGATTTGCTTTGATATTTTGAGCAATCCAGCTTGTTTCTTTTAGTGAGGCTTCCTTGTCCTTTAAGAATGAAAGTGCCATGCTTTTCCACATGTGGGTTCTAAGTATATCAATAGAGAGATTTTCTTGTGAAAGTGATTGGCGGAACGAGGGTGTGTTCAGGAGTTTTAGTGTGCTATCTGTGCATTTGAGAGCTTCGGCGTAACGTTTCTCTTTGAATAAGACTTCAAATTTTCTAAAACTCAGATCTACATATATCTGAGCAGCGATTTTTTCTTTTCGTGCATTGTCCATCCACTGATTTAGTAGTTGTTCGGCTTTGGCGAATTCACCTTTATCGAGATAAGTATTTGTAAGGCTTGAGATGCCAATCCAGTAAAGGTTGGAATCGTTTCTGAATGAGGCTGCGTTACTTGTTTTGTATTCATCAGAAAGGATTTGCATGGCTCGTTGAATGTAAGTATCGGCCATTGACCAATCCGCTGACCATTTTGCGCATTCGTACATATGAATTATGTTTATGACCATCGAGCCGATGCTTTCTGGCGGTCGCTCTGCAATACGTCTGTATAACTTCAGTGCTTCAGTGTATTTCCCCTGCCGTTGAAGAGTGCTGCCAATTATCTCTTCAGCTAAATTTGCCTCAGAATATGCCTTTGCTTGCAAAAGAAGTGGAGTCGCAAGCTTGGCGTAATACAAGGCGTCTTCATTGTCGCTATTGGGATCAGCAAGTCTTTTTGCAATCTCTAAGTACAACCTTGCAAGAGGTAAAGCTGAGTCGCCTTGCTGCGCTTTTACCAGGTTTACTGTTTCACTGGTCAGTTTCTTTAGTTTGCTTTCCTGGTTTGATTTGCTATAGGCTCTTATTAGGGTCAATCGCCATGCCGGCGAATCGAATTCGCCATATGCATCTAATTCCCCACCGTTTTTCTCTATGGTGGTGAGCATTTTAATGGCTTTGTCGTATTCTCCTAAATCAACAAGAATGGAAGCTTCTATGTTAATCAGTGATATGGGTGGATATTGTTTGAAAGCAGGTCTTGAGTTTAGTGTTTTTTCTATTATTGCAATTGCTTTTGCAGGTTGTTGTTCTTTTTCATAGCAATTTGCCATGGTCTGGGCAACAAGTATTGATTGAAGATGCGCTTCTGGATTTGCAAAAACCTTGTTTGCGTAGTATTCCATTTCTTTGTCCTGATGAAGGTCTGCAAGCAACCTTACTAGCAGTGTGTAGACTGCAAATGTGTCTTCGAATGGGGCATGCCTTTCGTGCGCCTTTAACCATCTTTTCGTAATGGTTAGCCCTGCTTCTAATCCTTGCGCCTTATTGTATTTGTACACAAGCTCATGCAAGTCCGCACTTCGCAATGGCAGGTGCACAGTCTCAGCTGAAATAAGTTCCTTTTGCTTTGCTGAAACTTGTTGTGAGCCTGATTCATCTTGGGCTTTGTGATATGTTTTGAATGCAAATAGCACTAAGCCTACTAGAATTATTGCCGCGATGATCTTAACTGGCATTGTGCCGCCAAATGCAAACTGTTTGTTTTTGGCGCCACGTTTTTCGATTTCTAAAATGGCAGATTCAATTGCGTCCGCCATTTCTTTCATCGTTTGAAAGCGCATCTCAGGCTCTTTTTGCATTGCCTTTGAAATAAGCTTGTCCAGTGATGGTGAAAACGTTTCAACCATGGAGGCTTTCACCGCAGGTGGTGCTTCTGTCGCGTGTTTGTATAACAAGCCTACATCTGAGTCGGCCGTATAACATTTTTCACCGGTGAGCAATTCAAACAAGCAAGCGCCAAGAGAATATATGTCTGCCCTGGAGTCTGCCTTTTGACCTTTGCATTGCTCAGGGCTCATGTAAGCTGCGGTGCCAAGCAAGTCTCCGGTTTGTGTTAGTTTTTGATTTTTCTCATTGCTATCTAACAAGCGCACAAGTCCAAAGTCTATTAGCTTTACCGTGTTAGGTTCGGGCTCGTTTAGCACCAGAATATTTTCGGGCTTCAAATCTCGGTGCACAATTCCATTTTCGTGCACATAACTCAGGGCAAGTGCGGCATCATGCACTATCTTTAGAGCGATGAGGGTGGGTAAGCGGTCTTGCTCGTTTAAAAGTTTTCTGCAGTTTTTTCCTTCAACCAATTCCATTGCCAGATAGGGTTGACCAGTGGCTGCGACTCCCAAATGAAAAATTTGCACAATGTTTGGATGCTTGAGTTGATTTAGTACTTTTGCCTCGCGCAGAAATCTGGTTTTGAAGTCATCGTCGACTGCAAATTGGTTGTGCAAGACTTTCAGAGCTACAATTCTGCCAAAATCAATTTGTTTGGCTCTATAAACAGTACCCAGACCACCCTCGCCCAATTGTCCGAGAATTTCATATTTTTCGTCGAAAACTGAATCTGGTAGCACGGTGGTTTCTCGACTGACCCCATTTAGCCAATATATACCCGCCAGCCCACGCCGCCACCATTGGCGATGGCAGCATTTAGGTCACTTCTATTCTGAAATACCCTAATAGCCTCAAAACCTTGAATATTTACTGCAAATCTGTGACAATTCTAATCAAAGCCTAATACGCTTTCACACCTTACTATTTGACATCTTTTTGCTATTTTGCCAGTTAAGTAATAAGTAAGGTATTGCTGACATCTCAATCAAATGTCGGAGAATATAAGACTTATCGCGTAGCAGAGGAAAAAGCTGACTGATATGAAGACTTTAGAGAGTCTTGAAGAGCGGCAGCTCAAATCTAAAGTGCAGGAAGAAGTTCCCGAGCTTGGCAGCACAGATTTGCTAGCCCTGTCTGGTCCAGAGCCGAAGCGCGCATTGACGCTTTCACTTATTCCTGGGCTTGGTCAGTTATATAACGGTGAAATCGTAAAAGGATGCCTTTTCCTCGGTGTCACTTTTGCCAACCTGATTTTGATAGCGCTTTTGTTTTCAACTGAAAGTTTGTTGCAAGGTGTGATTCATTTTGCTGCAATCTTTCATGCAGAACCAAAGCTAAATATTGAACAGGCTCTTGAGGTTGTTCATTCTGGTCGCTCGGTAACAATGGTCTACCTGGCGCTGATTTTGAGCTATGCCGGTTTTGTTGCTCGTGATGCCTATGACAGAGCTCGTGAAAAGCTTATTGGCAAAGAATTGCCACGCTTCAAGCTCACGATGCCTGAGGCAACTAGCGGTTCATACCTGTTCCATTTTTCGATTATTTGTTCACTCGTTTTGATGGTGATTTTCTTTTGTGCGCCTCCAAAGAGCAAAGTGCAAGAGACAGACATTGTGCTCATGACGCCAGAGCCGCCTGCGCCTCCTAAGAAGGAACCAGAGCCTCCCAAGCCGAAACAAGAGCCTAAGCAAGAAGTAAAACAAGAACCGAAAAAGGTTGAGCCTCCGAAACAGCCGCCAAAACCGCCTGAACCTACACCTGTAGCTTTCGCGGTTAAGTCTGATAAACCGACGGATAATGTAGTAGTTAGCTCAGACCCGGCACCAGCAACAGCTCCATCTGAACCTGTATCAAGCGGTGGACCAAGCGGTTCTCCATCTGGCACCGGCGGTGATGCCGGGGGCGGTCAGGGGGATGATTTCGACTTTGGTGCATATTTGTCTGAAGTGCAAAAGCGCATCAAGAAGACCTGGCACCCTCCAAGAGGACCAGACTCGCAAAATGTCACTTTGAAATTCAAAGTATTAGCCGACGGCACAGCAACAAACATCAGATTGGTGAAATCTTCTGGTCTTGCTGCAACAGATGATGCCGCCAAAGAAGCGATAGTAAATGCCTCGCCGTTTCCAGCACTTCCAAAGTCTGCCGGCGACGACATAGATATCAAATTCACTTTTGACTACAACGTGTTTAAGGGCGGCGCCCCATCAGGGCAGTAAAGCCACTTAGTAAGTATTCGTAATTGCTTGTAGGGGCGACGCCATGCGTCGCCCGGAAGTTAAGGTGCGGTGCTCGCTTAGACAGCTTCGCTCTATAAAATTGCGGGCGACGCATGGCGTCGCCCCTACACCTGTGTTGGCCGAATACTTACGCCACTTACATTTTGTAGCCAGGAATAAGGTACGACCACCAGGGGCGTTCTTGCCTGAGTTTATCGACCCGGGCACCTTCTGATTGCCTGCGGCGTGAGCCCAAAACCAGGTTGTAGTAGTTGGGACGGTCTTTCGAGTCGAGCTCTGCTTTGAGCATGACGAAACTATAGCCCTGTCCTCGTTTCCAGTAAGCGACTTTGATTAATTTGCTTGAGCCGGCAACGTTTGCCGCGTCGTGCAGCCATTTCGGCAGTGGTGCCTTGCGTCCGTCTTCGCGTTCTGCCAGAAGGTTTTGCTCGGGAGCCGAGCCCCATTCGCCTTCTACTTGTTTTACTAAATCATCAAACTTTCCACCCATCACTTCAACAACGTTTTGGGAGGCGTAATGTGCCTGTTCTAGCGTGTGTTCTTTCACCATGCCAGCCTTGTCAGCTTCCTCAAGCAGTGTGTCCATAAGGTTTGCTGGCGTTTTGCTCATTATAAAAACCTTTGCGCTTAGCTTTTGTGACCATAACTATCTACCCAGATAAGCTCTCAATTCTACCTTGAATAGGAAAAGCCTTGCTGTTTACCAGTAAGTATTCGATCACCAGCGGTCATAAACGCCGGTGGGGGCTACGCCATGGATGCTGTTGGCGAACGCCTGACTCGTTATATTCGCCTTCTTTGCCTCTAATATTTTGTTCTGGCCTGTAGAATTGAGTAAATCTTGGATTTCATCATGAAAAAAATCAAGCTGCTCGCTTTTTCAATCGCTCTTTTGTCTTGCTGCACTAGCTCGGCAGTTTATGCCGAAGGTGCAAAAAGTCTGTTCTACCGACAGATAAATGATGCAAGTGCGAAAGACAATATTGGGCTGACGTATTCTATTGAGCTAAACAGAGACGGGAAAACTGCGCTTGTCGATAACCGCTTTCCTTTTGTCAGCGGCGATCAATTGCGCTTTCATGTTCAATCAAACGTCGACGGTTATTTGTATATCTTGCTAAAGCAAGGCAGCAAGGGCGATTCGGCATTGTTGTTTCCCGCGAAGGGATCAGCGGAAGACAATCACATCAGTGCTGGTAATGATGTGATGGCGCCTGCAAATGGTGTGCTTGAGTTTGATAATGTAGCGGGAACTGAAACGGTAAAGCTGGTTTTTTCGCCAAAGAAGTTGACTTCTGCGCCTGATAGTTATTCAAGATCTGTGCTGATTACACCAAAGCACAGTGCCAGTGCATTGGCTGCAGAAGCGGCAATTGAGTTTGCTTTGAACGATGGAACAAAGGCTGATTTCAAACCTGCTGCAAACCCTCCTAATTTCGTTTCAGAGCCGGCTGTTACATTCGTCAGTAAGAATATAGATCAGGCTCTTGCGATTGAAATGGAGCTTGATCACCGCGCTGCCAATGCAAATGTTGCAACTAAGAATGAGCCCGCAAAAACGTCGGCAGATCTGTCTCGCAGTCCTGGTACTGCTTCTGTAGCGAAGTTGAATAATGCACCGCCGGTGGTTGCATCGGGTGAAAAGGTAGCTGATAAATGGGCTGTTGTTGTCGGCATTAGCGAATTCAAAAATCCAAAATGGAATTTGCTTTACCCCGCTAAAGACGCCCAGGATTTTGCGAATTATTTGATTAAAGATGCAAACTTCGCTGCAGACCACGTTAAGTTGCTAACCAACGCTAAAGCGACACGCGAAAATATCATGACTGTGCTTGGGTCAAACTGGCTGCCAAATAATGCCAAGCCTGGTGATGTGGTGCTGATTTATTTCGCCTCGCATGGCACTTCGGCCAAACAGGACATTGCCAGAAAAAACTTTCTTCTGGCTTACGACACCGACCCCAGCAACGCATTTGCCACCGGCATAGAAATGCAAGACCTGGCACGGACAATCAAACGACGCCTCAATAGCGACCGCATCGTCATCATTTTAGACACTTGCCATTCAGGCTCGGCAGAGCCGGGGGCAAAATCGCTGTTGCAAAACATGAGTTTCAGCAATGCAGACCTGATTCAGGGCACAGGGCAATTGATTATTGCCTCTGCCGAAGATAACCAAATCGCACACGATTCGCTCAGGTATAAGAACGGCATATTTACCAAACATCTCATAGATGGCTTAAAGCAGAATAAGCGGCTCTCGGATGCCTTCGATTACGCTCAGAAAAGGGTTGCCGAAGAAAGCAGGGCTGATTTTAATCAAGACCAGGTGCCCGTACTTAAGAAAGGCGAGTGGAAGGGAGCTGGGGTTGTTTTGGCTGTGCCGCCCCAAAATCCACGAAAGCCTGTTGAATAGAACGCAAGTCTTGGCTTCTAGGGTGAAATGCTCGGAAATGCCTGCTGGACAATGCTTTTCGCCAATTGTCGAGAGAGTGGTTAAGAGAAGCCAAGTAGTGTTTTGTTGCTCTCCTGCAAGGCTCTTGGAACTATTTTTCCTGTTTCGAGCAAACAGCGGTTAAAATGGTGGTTGGTGTGATGGGTATTTTTGGTGGATAACTCAAGGCATAGTGTGGTGGGCGAAGACGATTACCAGTTAAGAGTCTGCCTCACCTGTAACAAGGAATTCATGCATGACATGGACGCTTGTCCCGACGACGGCGGTCCTCTTGTGCTGGCTCAGCGCGACCCTCTAATCGGCAGCATTTTTGCCGACAAGTACGAGATTCTTTCGGTGCTTGGCGAAGGCGGCATGAGCAAGGTTTATAAAGCACGTCACAAGTTTATGGATAGAGTTGTGGCTGTGAAGCTATTGCATGAGCACTTAGTTAGCGACTCACTTGCTTTGCAACGATTCGAACATGAGTCTAAGGCTGCCAGCTCACTTTCACATCAAAACATCGTTACTGTGCACGACTTTGGTAGAACCAAGAGCGGACAGGCTTATTTTGTAATGGACTGTCTTGAAGGCGAAAGTCTTGCCGATGTTTTGGCTCGTGATGTGCGACTTCCACTTGCCGAATCAATCAGTATTTTCAAACAAACATGCGAAGGGCTAGAACACGCACACAAAAAAGGTGTTGTGCACCGCGACTTAAAGCCAAGCAACCTTGTATTGATGAAAAATGACGATGGCACCACTCAAGTCAAAATCGTTGACTTCGGTATTGCCAAACTCATGCCGAAAGACGGCAAGCCGAGGCAGAACATTACTCAAACAGGCGAGATATTTGGCAGCCCGTTATACATGAGTCCAGAGCAATGCAACAGCAAAAATATGGACCATCGCTCTGATATTTATTCGCTGGGCTGTCTCATGTATGAAACGCTTGCCGGTGTGCCACCATTGATGGGTGAAAACTTCGTCAACACTGTGGTTAAACATATAAATGAGGCACCACCACCCTTCAGTCAAACTGCGCCTGAAGCGAATGTTCCACCGCAAGTAGAAGCTTGCATCATGAAGTGCCTTGAGAAAGAGCCTTACAACAGATATCAAAGCGCATCGGAAGTTCGCCAGAGTTTGCTTGATGCTGGTCTTGAAGCCGGTGTTAAAGGCTTGCGCGCAGGGGCAGTTACGATTCCGTCGAAAAATCCTGTGATGAACAAGACTTTCGAACGAGTAAAACTCACCGGTGAACAACATGCTGTTCCGATTGAAAAAGGCAACAACAAAAACCTGATCATCTTCCTTGCAGGCAGTCTGGTTGTGGTTTTGGGCGGCATCGTTACTTTCGCTCTCTGGCCCGGACCCGAAGGCGATAAAGGTCCAAATTATTTGCGCTTTCTCTGGCAGATTGAGCAAAACTACGCTCAGCAGGCTTACGACAGACAAAATTATGATGAAGCAAAACGTGTCTTGATTGATGCGAAAAGTATTGCAATCAAATTCCAAGATAAGCACAAACGCCTGGTTGACACGCTGACTTTGCTTGCGAAAGCTTACGGCAAATGTGGCATGTATGCCGAAGAAGAAAACACCAATCAAGAAATTGTTGCAACAAACAACCAACTTGTGAGAGACGAGGTTTATGCATGTGAGCAAATGCTGCAAAGTTTGCAGAGAAGCTCAGATTCTACGACCAGCGCAACAATGAATCAGCTTGAGGCTGAAGCAAACGCAGACACAATTATGCTCTGTGCAAGAAAATTGCTTGCACGTTCAATGTTTGCTGAAGCAGAACAGCTGCTTTATCATGCAATCGTCACATTCGATCATTTGAAGTTGGCGAGTCATCAAAAAACCGCTGACTTCAAACTTTTGCTTGCCGAAACGCTAACCTTGCAGCAACGCTTGCCAGAAGTGCGCGCATTGCTCGTGCAGGTAAACAACATTCGCAAGCAGGCACCAGATTTATCAAATCCTGAATCTGCACGTAAGCTAGTCAAATCATATTTACGCCTTGGTCAATTTGATAGAGACCAGAGCGACTTTAAAGAAGCACGTGAAGAGCTGAAAACAGCCTTAGACATAGCCCAATCAAAGCTATCGCAAGACTCTGAAATTCTTGCTGAAGCATACAACAGCTATGGCGATCTCCTGCGTCAAACCGGCGACAAAGTCAAAGCCGCCGAATACATCAAAAAAGCAGATCAGTTAGGCAAAGGCCTAAACCAACACGCCCGCGCCTTATCGAAATAATCCAGGTCCGCTCTTTTCGAAATGGATCTATCGAAATAAAACCTGCGCGTCTTTTCGATATTAACCGCGTAACTCCGTCAATTGTAGGGGCGACGCCATGCGTCGCGCGGCCGTTAAACATCGATTCTAAACACCGGGCGACGCATGGCGTCGCCCCTACAGGTGAGGTTTTTGATAGCGAATTACTTGCTTGTTACCGGCATCAATTCGCCGCCGATTTCTGTTACTGCCATGAACATAACGCCGGCTGCTGCGCAGACTTTTTCTCGGTCTTTTTCGTTGAGTTCTAGCTGGTTCATTTCTTCTTTGAAGGCTTTCCAGATTGGCATGAAATTTTGACCATAGGGATCAAAATACATAACGCCTTTTCCGTCTTGCAGATTGTAAGTTTCGCTGCATGTTTTGGCTATGAACTTGCCACCATGTTTGCTACCAAGCAAAACATAGTGCATGCCTAGCAATGCTGGGGGACAGGCTTCGGAATAATTTTCGAGCAATCGAAGTAATCGTTGTGTAGATGGAAGCGGTTTGATGTCTTCAACCTTTCTACCAAATCGTTCCAAATCTGCTTTTAAAAATGGTTCTTGCAGTTGCTCGTTGCTTACTATTTTGTCAAAACCATTTTTGCTGTCTGCTCGTCGCCTGATTTCTTTTTCTAGCGTACTGTGTACCAGATAGAGTTGTGCGAGATAATCGGCATAAGCACTTTCGCTCAGCATACCTTTTGCAAGCAGACCCTGAAATTGGCTACCCTCGGCAGAATCATGCATCGACCGGGTGCTTTCCTTAAGTCTATCCATCAAACTTATTCCGGCATCGCATTGATCGCTCATGTTTATTCCTTTGTTGAATGTACCAATCTAATGGATTTTTGTGGCTTCTATCTATTTGATACCCAAAGTGCGTGAATCTTAGTAGTCGAAGTCTTAACCCGAAATCTGAAGTCCAAGCTCTCGGAAGACATCTTCAAGCGGAATCGAGCGCAGTCTACAGGCGCTCAGCGCATAAATAGCCTGTTCAGGCTTTAGTGTTCCGCGCAACATGAGAGCTCGGCAGCGGACAAAATTGTCGTAATTTGCTTTGCTGAGTAATCCAGTTGCCATAAATAGTTTTGAGGCAATATCAGCATTTTGAAGCGCGCGCTGTATTGCGTCGTTTATTTCCTGGTCATTGCAATAGCCGGCCAGTTTCATCATGTCTACGAGGCCCATTGTTGAATTGGGCACTGCCGGGCTCATTGAAGCCTGGTATGCAGGCGCATGAGAAGTAGGATGAGGTGGTGCCGGATGTGGTGGTGCTTCTGCTGCAAACTCGTATTGTCCTCTGTGTGGAGGAGGCGGCGGACTTGCTTCAAATGAATATGATGGCTCGGCTTGTATGCTCTGTCCGCGCTGGAGGCTTGCTCCAAAAACATCGCCGCGTGCATCGGCATCTTTCGTATCATCAGCTTTAGCCCAGAACATCAAAGCTGCTTTTAAATTTTCAACTGCGCCAGTTCTCGAAATTTTTCCGTCTCTGATTTGCTCTTGCGCATTAAGCACCATTGGCAAAAGTTGAGCGCTGAGAACGCCTTGAATTACTAGTGTTCCGCCAAGCGGCATACCGGTGTCGAAGCTGGCTTGCAGGGCGCTATCAAGCTGGGCTTGTGTCACCATATTTGAATCTACCAGCAGCTCGCCGAGTTTATTTGACGTGGCATCTTTCTTTGGCGCCCATCGTAAATCGGCAAGAGCTTCTTGAAGAGTTTGCCTCTTGGTCAAAGCATTTTTCAAAGCGGTTGTTGCAGTTTCGAATTCAAGCAGACCATCTTTGACAAGCGATTGGGCTTCAAGCGCATATTGCAAATTAGCTTCGCTAATTACCCCTGACATCACGATGACTCTACCAATTGGCAAGTTCATGCGTTTTGCAATTTGAATCGCTTCTTGCAGATCGCCGCTGGTGACCACGTTTACGGCAACGAGTAGTTCGCCAATCTTGACGTCTTTACCTTCTGCAGTTTTCGGTTCGTCGGGCACAACAGTCTCCAGGTACATCCACTAAAGAGTTTACCTGTTAGTAGTTCCCTTCGGCAAGACGCTTGATACGCTCTTCAAGTGGTGGGTGTGAAGCCCATATGTTTGAGCTGCTGCTCTTGTTTGAAATTTGCAGTGTTTGCAATGTCGGTTGTGGGTTGCTACCGACTAGCTCATATGTTCTCTGCAACTCTTGCAGAGCTGCAATCATTTTCTCTTTGCCTGCCAACTTGGCGCTGCCTGCATCGGCTCTGAATTCTCTGCGTCTGGAGAACCAGGCAATGATTAGATTGCCGAGAATGAGGAAAACAGTTTGCAAGACGAACTCAACGATGTAATACATGAAGCCTGGGCCTCTTTCTTCATCGCGATCGCGATTGCTTGTGAGGACGAAGGCGATAAGTCTTGAGAGAAACATGGCAAATGCGTTGACCACGCCCTGAAGAAGAGTCATTGTCACCATGTCGCCGTTTGAAATGTGCGTGATTTCGTGACCCAACACACCCTCGACTTCAGCCATATTCATTCTGGAAAGCAAGCCGGTTGATACCGCCACTAGTGCTGCCGATTTTGTCGGACCGGTTGCAAATGCGTTAGGGTCTGGCGAGTCGTAAATGCCAACTTCAGGCATCTTGGGAAGATTGGCTTTTCTCGAAAGGTCGTGGACGATGTGAACCAATTGTGCAAGCGCTGGGTCTCGTGTGTCGGCTGGTATGACTTGTACACCGGCAGACCATTTTGCCACCGCGCGCGACATGAGCAGTGACATTAATGACCCGCCCATTCCCCAAATTGCGCAAAATATTGCCAGACTTTGAACGTCTAGTCCATATTGCGTGAGGTATGGTTTTACTCCAAGGACGTTCATTATGACCGTCATGGTCATCACTACAACAGCATTTACGAGTAGGAAAAGGACGACGCGACCAATCATGTGTTTTTCGTCTCCGTTGTATAGTCCAAGTCTTTGGCGGTTACAGTCTTAATTCTATGCGGAAACTTCAGTTTACGTGATTTTTAACGATTTTGTTAGCTTATTGTCGATGGAAGAGCCTATTGGTCGTCTGGCTTGTTCATGTTTTTGGGAAAAATTGACCTGATTGACCCGCTTTGCTGAAATTGCGTTTCTTGAGGCAGCCAGAGGTTTTTGCCCCAGGGCGAGCGCCAGGAGGGGGACCATATATTGCCCACTGGTGCGAAGTTGTAAGAGCTTCCGGAAGACCCGTAATTAATCTGCTGTTGATCGGGCGGCAGGTCTGACGAACTTGAATAATAGTTGGGAATGCCCAGGGGCACAGCCAAAATGCCATTCATTGGTGAGCGATAAAGCGGCATTGGGCCAGGCGCCACGCCAATATTTGGCGGCACGTAGCCATAAGGTCCATTATTAATCTGGTATGGCACATACAGCGTGCGCGGGGTATATTCAACCTCCATTCGGCTGCCGTTGGTCATCACCGGGCCTGCGTCTGGTTGGATTAAAGGAATTATTTTGCCGTTTGCGTCAACCGGCACACCGAGGCTGCTGTAATCTATCGGCGGTATATATTTTTGCTGAGCCTTCTTCTTTTGAGGAACCTCTTCCATAAATATAGAACCGTCGTCTTGCTTTATTACTTGCGAGCTTGGCGGCGGCGACGAACGTATGACCCTGCCCTGGGGCGGGGCGTTTTTGTCTGGCACCTCTTCCATAAATGAAGAGCCGTTTTTGTCCTGAATAACCTGTTGAGCAACGCAGGGCAATTCCACAGCAAGTGAAAGCAAAATCAGAGCAAACAAGCGATTTTTCATAACTTAAACCTGAGACACCCAATCTTTTGTTGCAACTTCAGACCAGCGCTTGCGAATGGCTTCGATTTCGGCTTGGGGCAAGCTACCCTTTTCTACGACTTTTGCGTTGGCTTCCCAGTGTTTTGCATTGGTTGTGCCAACAATTGCAGTGTGCACACCCTGCATGCTGAGTGTAAAACGTAGAGCTTTGGCTAGCTCTTCTGCAAGATTTCCCTTTATAAAATCATACTTCAATTCTTGAAACCTTTTCCAATATTCCTGAATGTAGAAATATTCCGGAAAAGTTTTTTCTTTCCAGGCTGCGTTTGCCACCGGGCGTTTTGCGATGACACCCATGTTTCGCTTAATTGCTTCGGGCAGCAGCAAATCGATTGATTCTTGATCTGCAATATTGATTGAAGTTTGCAGTGAATCAAATGCATCAGTCTTGATGGCATACAAAGCTGCGGCGCCGTCACCGCTATAACCGATGTAGCGCGTTTTGCCGGCGGCTTTTGCTTCTTTGAGAGCCTCGATCGCATCACCTTTGCGCAATTCTTCTTCGCTGCAACTATGCAAGTGAATCAAGTCGATGCGGTCTGTGCGCAGGCGTTTTAAGCTGCGGTCTATCGAGTCGCGCAGTTGATCTTTTCCCCATGCTTCTTCCCAATAAGAGGCGCCGTGCCCGCACTTAGTAAATAAATAGTAGTCATCGCGCCTTTTGCTTAAGGCTTCTCCGATAAGTTCTTCACTGTTTACATAACACTCAGCGGTGTCTATAAGATTGAGACCCATTTCCAGTGCTTTGTTTAGAAGCGTATTTACGTCTTTTTGTTTTACGCCCTGAAAACCAATTTCGGCGCCACCAAATCCGAGCACAGAAACATTCATATCGGTGTTGCCGTATTTTCTTTTTTCCATTAGTACTCCGGGTATATACTCAGTTCGACTTTTTCTATCTCAGCATTTTATTTTTAGAAATCTTCCACGCATTATTCTTTGTCTAAACCTCAGCTGGTCGAAAGTAGTTGATTGCACTCCTGGAAAATTTGCAAGTCTTCGCGCGCTTCGATGCGCAAGACTGTCACAGCTGAATTGCTTTCGCTAATTATTGAGTCTGCATTGCAGTTTTTGTTTGCAGTTTTGTCTAGAGAAATACCGAGAAAAGTAAGACCATTACAGACAGCTTCTCTCACAGAGCTTGAATGTTCTCCGATGCCACCTGTGAATACCAGTGAGTTGATGCCGTTCATTGAGGCTGCCATCTCTGCAATGCCATACATCACGTGTTGTACAAACATCTCGAACGCAAGTTTCGCTCTTGCATTTCCTTCAAGCATTGCTTTTTCGATTTCGCGAATATCTTTACTGATGCCTGATACGCCTTTTAACCCAGATGAATTATCTAAATTGTTTTCTATTTCATCGGCGCTCAGTCCACTCTTCTTCATCAAATAAAAAATGATGCCAGGATCGATCGAGCCGCTTCTTGATCCCATCATCAAACCTTCAAGTGGGGTGAAACCCATGCTTGTGTTGATGCTCAAGCCGTTTTCAATTGCAGCAACTGAGCAGCCATTTCCCAGGTGACATGTGACAACCTTTTTTGTCGCGTCGCTAGACTGCAATATTTCTTTTGCCTGTTCTGCGCAAAATTTGTGATTAATGCCATGAAAACCAAACTTTCTAATTCCGAATTTTTCATACCATTCATACGGAATGGCATATAGAAAATTTTCTTCCTTGATTGTTTTGTGAAATGCAGTGTCAAAGACTGCTATTTGTCTGGCTTTTGCAAATGCACTGCGCGATTGTTTGATCAATCTCAAGGCAATAGGATTGTGCACCGGTGCAAGCTCGCAGAGCGATTCGATTTGTGCTTCGACATTCTCATCAACAAAACATGTGCTTCTAAGTTGTGCACCTCCGTGCACAACTCGATGCGCAACGCTGCCAATGTCATCGGCTGAGCACTTTGCTTTCTCAACACCTTTGACAAGAATTTCAAGTAATTCTTCGTCTGAAGCTTCTGCCACTTTTATGTTGTGGTTTTCGCTAGATAACAAAGCGTTTTTGGCTGAACCCGCTTTACTCCGGTCAAACAATGAAAGTTTGACACTGCTTGAGCCGCTGTTAACAACTAGAATATGTGATTTGCTCTCAGGCACTTTTGTATCCTTTGCTTTAAGGCAACTATTCTATTGCAAGCTGTATGATCAATGCTTGCATTAAATGACAGTCGAATCTTGGAGATGTACATCAATGGTTGATTACGAGCAACTCGGCGTATTCTACCTGGGCAAGAAATATAATCTTGACAAACAGAAATGCAGCGATGACGAACTCATACTTTACGAGTCAAGAGATCTTGTCACCCATGCAGTTTGCGTAGGTATGACCGGCAGCGGTAAAACCGGGCTCTGTATCGACCTTCTCGAAGAAGCTGCAATTGACAAAATACCTGTCATTGCCATCGACCCCAAAGGTGACTTGAGCAACTTGCTGCTCAACTTTCCAGACCTCGATGCTGCGTCCTTTTTGCCATGGGTAGATCCTGACGAAGCGCGACGCAGTAATTTGACACCAGATGAGCTTGCCGGCAAAGAAGCGAGCAAATGGAAAGATGGTCTTGCTGCATGGCAACAAGATGCATCTAGAGTCAAAATGCTGAAGGACTCCGCTGAGTTCAAAATTTATACACCCGCAAGCTCTGCCGGTATTCCACTTTCTGTAGTTAAGTCATTTGGTTGTCCTGACGATGCAATTCTTGAAGAGCGCGATTTGCTTAGAGAGCAAATCAGCAGCACAGCCACAAGTATTCTGGCATTGCTGGGCATCGCGGCTGACCCGCTGAAAAGCAAAGAACATATTTTGCTGTCGTCCATTTTGGACAATTGCTGGAAGAACCATGAAGATTTAGATCTCCACAGTCTAATTGAAAGAATTCAAAATCCGCCGATTAAACAACTCGGTGCCATGCCGCTTGAAAGTTTTTATCCCAAGAAAGAACGATATGAGTTGGCTATGTCGGTAAACAACTTGCTTGCCTCTCCCGGATTTGAAGCATGGCTTGAGGGCGAGCCGCTCGATATAGACAAGTTGTTTTACAGCGATAGTGGCAAGAATAAAGTCAGCATTATCTCGATTGGACATTTACCAGATAGCGAACGCATGTTTTTTGTATCGCTTTTGCTAACACAAATTCTTTCGTGGATGCGCCGCCAAAGCGGCACTTCAAGCCTGAGAGCTATCTTGTATATGGATGAAATTCTCGGATATTTTCCACCGGTGGCAAACCCTCCGTCCAAAGGTCCGCTAATTACTTTACTAAAACAAGCCAGAGCATTCGGGCTTGGTTTAGTGCTGGCAACGCAAAATCCGGTCGACCTCGATTACAAAGCTTTAGGCAATACAGGCACCTGGTTTATCGGCAGACTTCAAACAGAGCGCGACAAAATGCGTGTGCTTGATGGGCTGGAAGGCGCTGCAAGTGACTCTGGTACAAGTTTTAATCGCTCTGAAATAGACAAGCTTATTTCTAGTTTGAGCAGACAGGTATTTTTGATGAACAACGTTCATCAAGCCGAACCGATCATTTTCAAAACACGCTGGAGCCTTTCGTATTTAAGAGGCCCGTTGTCTCGCGCCCAGCTCAAAATGCTCAAGCCGAAAACTGAAACTGCTGTCAAAGCGACGCCGACAGCGAAAGTTAATGACTCATTCGATGAGCCAAAAAGCGAAAAAGATTCACCAGCAGAAAACAAAACTGCTGCTCAAAGTAGCGGAAGTTCTTCCGCTTCAAAATCAAATAGACCGATTTTGCCACCAGATTTGGTTCAGCGTTTTGCTCTGGTAGGGCGTCCAATTCCACCTGATGCAAAATTGGTTTACAAGCCGATGTTATTTGCTTCTGCTCAATTGCGCTTCAATGATACAAAGACAAACACAGAGTTTTCCAAGCCATTGAATGTCCTTACTTTGATCAAGTCTGAGCCTATTCCTGTGAAGTGGGAAAAAGCATTTGCCACCACTTTCAGTGCTGATACTCTTAAAGATGTCCCGGCTGAGAATATTGATTTTTCGACATTGCCGCCCGAGGCGACAGAGCCTAAGAATTACAAGCAATGGACAAGCGATTTTCAGGCATGGCTTTTAGCAAATCAAAAGCTCGAGTTGTTTCGTTGTTCGCTGACCGGTTTATATTCAACGCCCCAGGAAAGTGAGCGTGACTTTCGCATTCGTTTGCAGCAGGCGGCTCGTGAAAAAAGAGACAAGCTCTTGGCAGAGCTGTCTAATAAATACCAAGTCAAGTTATCGGCAATTGAAGACAAATTGGTAAAAGCTCAGCAAACTTTAGACCGTGAGGTAACTGAAACAAGGTCTGTAGAGATGGACTCTGCAATCAATGTGGGTGCTTCGATTTTCGAGGCACTCGTTTCGCGCAAAACAATCAGCGCTACTAATATCAGGCGCGCTTCAAGTGCAGCCCGCAAAATGGGACAGGTAAGCAAGCAGCGCCAGGACGTCAGTCAGGCGCAAAATGCTGTTGACATGCTGTATGAAAAAATGGACCAGATTCAGTCTGAATTTGCCAATGAAATGCAAGCCCTGAAGACCAAGCTAGACCCGGCTGTCCAGGCTCTGGAGAGCATCAATATTCCATTGAAAAAAAGCAATATAAATCTAGTGCAGTTTTGCCTCTGTTGGGCACCTTGTATACGTCAGGCTGACGGCAAAATTACCGCTGCCTGGTGATTGGGTGACTTTATGCATCAAAACTTGCCATGAGCAACAATTGCAGGCGATTGCCTTGTATTATGTTTGTAAGGGCAGTTGCGCGCTATTCTTGGCAAGAATGGGCATAACACAATTGGCCGGCCATCATCTGTACACCAGGATCCACCCTAACTGAATGTTCAAGCCCCAGAAGCCGACAGGTCCTCAGCAACCCAATAGGCACAAGTTACCCATAGTCGAGCGACCGCCAAAGCAAGAGGATATCGCGACCCTCTTCACTGGTGCACTTCGTATCAGGGGAACAATTTTTGAGCTTCCGATAAGGCCGACGCCGCTCGGGCAGTTGTATGTGATCACTTGTCAGTTTGATCACAACTGCAACGAGACTGTATGGGGCATGTATGAGGGTTCTGCTACTACTTCAGAACCACTTTTCAGTTGTCCGCAGACTGATTTGGACATGGTTTTTGACATGGTTTGCATGGCTTGTCAGCCGGCCGGTGGCGGTGCCGCCATGCCTGCTGAGTTAGCTCCAGATTATGGTGGTCTCGGTTTGCCTCCGGCTCCGACACCTCCGACTCCTGCCCCGCCGCCTGTGCCCGCTCCTGCAGCCGCGCCGCCTCCGGCTCCGCAATATCAACAGCAGGGTGGATTTGGGCAAGCTCCGCCTCCACAGCCTTATCCACAGAATTATCCACCGCCCCAAAATCCCTATGGGCAGCAAGGGCAAGGGTATCCGCCTCCTCAAAATCCTTATGGACAGCAACAATACCCTCAGCAACAGGGTTTTGGGCAGCCACAACAGCAGCAACAACCTTACCCGCAAAATTATCCCCCGCAACAGCAGGGATACAACCAGGGGCCGCCGCAAAACCAGGGCTATGGACAGCCCCCGCCGCCGCAGCAACAGGCGCCTTACAACCCATATCCCAATGCTCCTGCGGCAGCTCCTGCTCCGCAGATTGCCACGCCTGAGTTTTCTAATTTCATTGATTTGCTCAATAAAGGCTCCCCGAATCTTTTGCTTGGTCACATGTTGGTTGAAGCCGGCATAGTGCCCGACCGCTGTCTTGATGCCGCGCTTAAATTGCAAGAGCTTGTCCGCCATGGAAAGCTCACCAACGAGCAAGCAGTGCTGGCTATGAAACGAGCAGCCGAGCTTGGCGGCAATTTAGATGACGACATTATTCAGTGGGCTAAAGATCCTGACGCGGCATTGCGTCGCGCTCGAGCTCAAAGCAATACGGCGCCAACCCAGCGACCAGCTGCCGCACCGGCTGCAGCGCCTGCCGGGCGCGACAATGTTACTGCGCAAAGAATTGTCGAGCTACTAAAACAAGCCGGATTGGTCAATGATGATGACCTTGAGACTGCTCGTAAAGTCAAAGCAAAACACGGTGGCGACCTCAGCTTGATTCTTGTTTCGGCAGGCAAGCTGGGTGCAAATACAGTTGAAGCAGCAGCCGAAGTGCAAAATTTGGTGGCAGTTGGGCGACTCAGAATAGACAAAGCTATCAATGCCCTGCATTACTGCGAACGCATGCGCGTTGGGCTTAAAGAAGCGATGAACGAACTGAGCATCGAGCTTAGCTAAGCGAATTCTTCAATGTCGACACGCCATACAGTAGATACTCAAACCATTCAGGCTGAGCTTGAAGCATATTTGGACGCTTGCGTTGCATACGATCAATTCAACGGGTCTGTGCTTTTGAGTTTGGATAACAAGCCGCTTGTATGCAGGGGCTTTGGGCTGGCTGATTTCGAACACAAAGTTGCGAACAGTTCAAAAACAAAGTTCAGGCTCGGTTCAATCACAAAACCGATTACAGCAATGGCGATTTATCAACTTGAGGCAATGTCTGAGTTAGCCGTTGATGACCCGGTTAACAACTACATTCCTGATGGTCCGGCTGAGTGGGAAGACATCAAAATCAAGCATCTGATAAATCACACCTCAGGGCTTGTCAATTTCCTTGATTTGCCTGATTATTCTGCCACGCAGCGCCTGCCGTCTTCGCCGTGGCAAACTATAGATCGCTTTTACGAGCTGCCGCTGCTCAGCGTTCCTGGGGAGCAGACGCGCTACAACAGCTCTGCCTATGTTCTTTTGGGAGCGATAATCGAGCTTGTTTCCGGACAAAGTTATGAGAGCTTTTTGGACCAGCATATTTTTCATCCGCTCAAAATGTACAACACCGGATATGACCGCACTGAGCTGGTTTTGGAAAATCGCGCGCGTGGTTATGTGCGCTCGAAACATGGAATTGAAAATGCCGGCTATTTAGATATGTCCATTCCATTCGCTGCTGGCGCTTTGATTTCCACAGTTGAAGACCTTTATTTGTTAGACCAGGCGATTGCTCACGGGCATCCGGTCATTCCGCATGAAATTTTGAGAACGATGAGCACGCCGAGCCCCGATGGTTATGCCGCCGGCTGGCATGTAGACAGCTTTAACGGTCGCCGCAGGGTAGGTCACTCCGGTGGCATTGATGGGTTTTGCACAATTATGGTGCGTTATCCTGAAAGCAAGTTGACCATTGTGGTTTTGTGCAATGTCGTGTCATGGCAATATTCACCCGAACGTGTTTCGCATGACCTTGCGGCCATTGTATTTGGCGAACATTACCAGATACCTCGCATTAAGAAAGTCATTCATCTCGACCCCCGCAAGTATCATATTTATACTGGCGTCTACGAGGTTGAGCCTGGCTTGAAACTTCGAATCGCCGTCGAGGACGGGCGCTGGATTGCTCAATTCAGCGAGCAGCCTTCGTTTGAGATTTTTCCAGAGTCTGAAAGCGACTTCTTTGTCGGCGACTCTGATGCCCAGATTTCATTTTTTACAAACGTGCGTAAGGAAGTTACGCACATGATTCTTATACAAGACGGCGAGCAAACGCGGGCAAATAAGTTGTAGCATGCTCTATTTTCGATTTTAGCTAAAACTGCCTGTAGAATTTAGGGTGTCTTTCACTTTAAAGGAGCACGAAATGAAGAATTTGATTCCATTAATGGCATTGCTTGTTGTGGGTGGTTCCTTTGCTGGTCCTGCAATGGCTGGTGAACACTGCAAGAAGGGTGCCAAAGGCGGAGACGATTGCTGCAAAGACGGTGCAAAACACAAATCGCACAAGTCTAAGGCATCTGTCGATAAAGGCGCTGCAGCCACCGACAAGGGTGACGCAGAGACCAAGCCAGCGGAAGCAAAATAATAGCTCAGGTATAGCATAAAACATCAGGCACCGGGCGGAGCAATTCCTTCCGGTGCCTTTTAAATTGAACTTCGAGGGTTTCCAGGCATGAAGCAGCCCATTCTGATTTTGATAGCTTCGCTCGCGCTTTCTTTCAGTGTTAATCAGTCGCTGGCAGAAGATTGGCAGTCGGCTATGGCGCAAGCCAAAAGTGATTTGAAGGACGGCAAATTAGATGATGCAGAAGATGGTTTTACAAAGGCTCAAAAGCTATTAGAGGAAGCGAAAACCAGTACGAAAGACGAGTTGAAAGCAAACGGTATGGCTCTTGTAGATTGCATTGTAGGCATCTCGAAGGTAAAGGATAAAAGAGGCGATGATGCTGGGGCAGAGCAAGCCTACGAAATGGCTATGAATACATTGAAAAACTTTTGCGAGGGCGGCATAAAGAGCCAGCAATTTGCTGATTATATTCCTGGAATAGCCGAACTGTACGAGCGCCACGGGAAAATCAGCCAGGCAGATTTGGCGCTGCAGCGGGTTCTAGAGTTGAGAAAGACAGTTCCGCCTATAGACAACAACAAAACAATTAGTGCCTATGATTTGTATGCTCGCTTCCTTCGCAGGCAAAAGCGCAACGACGAAGCAACGATAATTGAAAACAGTTCCTCACAGTTAAGGCAATACATCAGCAATTGAGAGACTAGGAGTCTTTTCCGGCGAGAAGCTGCTTTTCCTTTTCCTCTTCTTCTTGCTCTTCTTGAATGCGCTTCATGCGTTTTTTAAGCTGAGCGGCAGAAAACGGGTAAGGACACCACCCGGCGCCGTTAACGGGGCAAATAGAAAGCGTTGAATCGACTTTCTTGCGAGTGCTCTTCTTGCTTTTGCTCTGGGCTTTAGCCTGGCTTTTGCTCTTATTAGTTTTTGAAATGGCTGTCTTCATGCGACCTCCGACTCTATTAGAGTTTTAGCACTATTTGTCGAATCTGACTAGTAGCCAATCTTGCCTAAATTTATCGGGTCTAAGCTAAAACGACAAGCTTGCTGCCTCGAATCGCTGTCCTGCCAGGCTTATTCAGCGATTCGACCGATTGAAAATGAGGTGCCACTTTCGGATATTTTCTCGAATCGAGAGCTGTCCGATGAGTAGTTTGAATGATGGCTAATCACGTTGAAATTCATTTGTAAAACGCAAATGAGTGCGCGGAAATTGAAATGCGTTTTCTTTATTTTGCAATACAAAATGCAAGGCACAAAGCGTTATTGATTTTCGAATAAACAATCTGTTGTCTTAAGTAATTGATCTGTTTTGAACTACTATGATTTTGATTTCCGAAATGTTCACCATCAAATGTGATGCGACTGCTTGTACTGATGATCAACACTTAGAGTTTGCGAAAACGGTATCAATAGTCGACTTCAGATGACCAGAGTGAAAATGATATAGAGCAAACTGAGAATAGAATTACACAACGCAGAAAATATTTTCGAATAATTTTGATGCTCTAAAGCTGGCACCGCATTCGGTTTTCGCAATTGGTGGTGCAGCAAAGTCTTGACGCCGCAAAGAAAAAGTGATCTAAAATCGGCAGAAAATGCAATAATAGTGGGTGAAAGAAAAAAACTTGTGTCCGGTTCTTAGGCTATCTCCTTCCGGGAGCTGCTTATATAAACACGAGGTGTCAAATAATGCCACCAAGGCAAACATCGGTCTCGAAGAAAAGCTCCTAAAGAGCTTCTCCGAGACCGTTTTCGCAAACACGAAGCGGATTTGTGTATTAAAGGCTGAAACGCAATTGAATGCTATCGCCTGAATACGCGAGCTGGAACACCGTCCTGCATCCTTGCACGCACTGCAAGGCGAGTTTCATTCGTCCGTACTGTCCATTTCCTGCGAACAATAGAACAAAGCAATACTGCGCCTGAAAGCGCATGACTGCAGTATGGCTTGCTAATTTTTCCAATTCGTTGGATTGATCAGCTTGTCGAGCTTGTTCTGCCGAAAATATTCGTAGTTGAACAAATAGAAAACGCAATGTATCGAGGGGGATTTCGATGCAACTGCGTGACTTAATCATGCGCGAAAAAACGTTAGATCACAGGGGTGAATTTTATGTTTATGGAAGCATCAGAACTGTCTTCAGATGGCGGTGAATGGCTCTTCGAGTCTAGTTGGGAAGAGCGACTGCTCAGTGCCGAAAAAACTCAGGAAGTTTATTTCAAGCACGAGAAACCTGCGTCAAAAGTAAGCAAGCAAAAACTTGATGGCACTGCCGCTGGTCTCGCTGAGCCTGGGTCACTAGCAATCTATTTGCATGCGGTGTCGCGAAATAAGTTGTTGAAAGCAGAAGAAGAAATTGAACTTGCACGTTCTATCAAACATGGAGACAATGCTGCTTTGCTTTCACTTGTCACATCAAATCTCCGACTTGTTGTGAGTATTGCGAAAAAATATTCGGGGCACGGATTGTCTCTGGAAGACTTGATACAAGAAGGCAACATTGGTTTGATACAGTCGGCGAGAAAATACGATCCTTCAAAGGGGACACGTTTTTCAACTTACGCTACGTGGTGGATAAGGCAAGCAATTCAACGCGCTCTCTCAAATAAGTCTCGACCAGTACGTGTGCCTATTCACATCACACAGCAAATGTATAAGTTGAGACGAGCTGCAAGACCGTACTTTCAAGAATTCGGTAGAGCGCCAAGTGCAGCAGAGATGTCTAAAGACACTGGGCTCTCAGTTGCTGAAGTGCAACATGCCTTGTCGAGCAACGTGCAGGTGGTTTCTCTCGACGAGACAATCGGCACTGAGGGTGAAGATACACTTGAGCTTGTAGTTGAAGACAAATCTAGCGCAGAGCCCGATGCTGAAATTGAATCATCACTCTTGAGTCGTAGAGTTCAAGCCTTGCTTGGACGCCTGTCGGCAGAGGAAAAGCGTGTAATGGAGCTTCGCTATGGTATCGGTGGAGAAGAACATCCCACTGATGCTGAAATTGCAGCTGAAATGCACACAGATTGTTTGTTTGTTAGAAGAGCCACAATCAGAGCTATGAGGAAGCTGCGCAAATTCAACAAATCAAAAAATATAAGTGAATTCTTGAACTAATCCGAATATAAAACCGAAGTCATTACAGATGCGTGTATTTTGTGTAGTCTGTGCCCTTATTACGCTTAGATCGGACAGATTACAATGACATTCAGGTTCTCTTGCAGGCAAATTATCATGTTTGCGCTCACGATGACACTCGTGTGTGCATCACCTGCAGCAAGGTCTGGCGCAGAGCCGAAAGAGTATTTCGCCGCGCCGCCATATGTGCAGTTGGGCTACAACTTCAAGGGTGACAACCTCACTGTCAGCTGGCTAACTGAAGATGGCAAAAGAGACGATATTGCTTTTGAGTTTAAGTCTCTTGATGACAAAGAATGGCAAAAATGCCCCAAGCTAACCAGGAATGATATCAATGGACATCCAGAGTTGACTTTGCTCTCTGCTGAGATGTCGGGGCTTCGACCTGGGGCGCTTATCAATTACAGAGTTTTGAAAGCGGGCGAATCGATTTTTGAAGCGACAACTCCTTCAGTTCCTGCGGCAGGCAGCGGCGTCGATTTTGCTGTATTCGGCGACGTGGGTCAGGGCACAGAAGGTGAGTCGAAAATCGCCGCGCTATTGAAAGAAAAACATCCTTCGATGTCCATTGTCACCGGCGACATTGTTTATCCAACCGGGACTATTCGGCACTACTTAAATAACTTTTTTCCGTTTCTAAATCGCGATGGTGGTAGAGCCAAAGGCTCTGCTGTAATGAAGTCGATGTTGACTGTCGGAGTCTCGGGCAATCACGACTTAACAGTCGGTGGCGGTCTTGATGCGCGTGATTTAGATCTTTCTCCCGATAGTATGGCGTACTTTGTACTTTGGAAACAACCTTTGAATGGACCCACCACCGCAGGTGGTGCCAATATCGCGGTGCCTCGCGGCGACAAGGCTAAGGTAGATGAGTTTTTGAAAGCCGCCGGCGAAAGCTATCCGCGTATGACCAATTTTTCTTATGACTATGGTGATTGCCACGTTCTTGTACTTGATGCCAATGAGTATGTTGATTGGACAGATTCTTCTTTACGCAAATGGGTGGAAGATGATCTCAGCAACAGCAAGAAAACGTGGAAGTTTGTTGCCTATCATCAACCCGGCTTTAACTCTGATTGGGACCACAGAGAAGAACAACGCATGCGCCATCTTGCAGATATTTTCGAGCGTTGCGGCGTTGATGTTTGTTTCTCTGGACACAGTCATTCCTACCAGCGAACATATCCAATTCATTTCAAAGAAGTCGAGGCGCCAAGTTCAGACAGAGAAGCCAAAGCCGGGTATGTATATGGCACATTCAAGATTGATAAGTCATTCGACGGTAACAAAAACACCAAACCCGCTGGTGTAATTTATGTAGTCAGCGGAGGCGGCGGCGCACACCTATCCAAGGCTGAAATCGAATCAGACCCGGCTCAGTGGCTGCCTTTTACAAAAGTATTTGCCGCCAAACAACATTCGCTGACTCTGTGCCACGTCGAAGGCAAAACCTTCCACCTGCAACAAATCGCCGAAGACGGCAAACCCCTCGACGATTTCACCATCACCAAATAACGCCGCTCTCACTTGAAAATTGTAGGGGCGACGCCATGCGTCGCCAGGACTTCAACGCCTAAGGCTTCTGAGCTACTTTCTCTTTCTTTAGCTCTTCTACTGCGGCTTTGTTTAAAGCTTCGCCCCTGAGCCAGCCGCAATCGCAAATGTCGATGTAATTGTCGTTCAGTTCCATCTTTTCACGGTCATAACTAAATACCGGCTTGCCGCTGCTTGCGAGTTTTGTCAGCAGATCCTTACGTTCTTTGGGAATGCGAAACTCTTTTATGTCGCTGAGATCGATTGGTCCCCAAATTTGAGCTTCGATGTATCTGCAGTTGCTTGCTTCACCTTTTCTCTCATCTGGAGGTCTCAAAAGTGTTAGTGGAGTGGGGTCGAGCGGGCGCATCGTTATAGCCCATGGTTCGCAATATGATGCAAGGCTGTCACCATATGTGAAACTACTGCGTTGCTTGACCTCATCGTTGTACACAATCAAGACTTGCCCATATTGCAGTAATCGAAATGGATTTACTTTGATGCCGCATGGTTTGAAAAGGTTTACGTAGCCATATTTCGGTCTTAAAAGATGAAGGCGCGAATCAGGATTGCCATCGTACTTACTTTCAAGATGTATGCCAATCATGAAGTCTTCTGCATGTGCGCGAATGGCAGGTTCGCAGACTCCGCGGCTGTGACCTACCTGATGCACATTTAGTTGCCCTTTTTGCATGAGTGAATCGAGGTATTGCTCTGGGAAAATGCAAATCAGTTCAAAGTCATTGGCAGTTTTGGGAAAGTTTTCTTCAGTCTCGTATTGGCTCGGGTCTTCCCAGCGAGTAATAAACTGCTTCTTTCGCTCCATTAATGATGCTGCAACTCTGCGCATATCTGTTTGCGGAGATTTGATCATTTCCAAATAATCTGGAGGCAAAGTATTGTGGTCGAAGGGAAAATCGACCAACTCGTGCATCAGCTCAATTTTGCCTCCATCGGCCCAGCATGACTGGCAGGCCAGCAAAAGGATGCTGGCGATAGAGAGGCAAAATAGTTTCAAGCCGCGATTCATAGGACATTTCTGCCTGGGGGCAACGCCTATATTCTAACTCTATAAACAACGCTAAATTTCACGCACTCTCTAAATAGCACCTAAGGCTTTCTTTTTGTGGCGGCTGAAGTGTTAATGGGATTTCGCAAGTTTTGTGGCGCTCAAGCAAGTAAAGGCGTAGCTTTCCAGTTATTTTGCCAAATATGGGCTTTGGTAATTGGTTACGTGGCGCAGTCCAAATGCACGTCTCCTCGCTCTCAGGAGATATAATCTTTATTTGTCTGAGCAGGAGGTTTCTGTCGCTGTGGGTCTCAAAGTGCTATGTGCTTTCCAGGCTGAGGAAATATTTGAATTCGTTAAGTCTGCGCTCAAAAGCTTTGAATGCGACGTTATAAAAGCCAGCAGCGAAGCTCTGGCGCTCTTCTTAACCCAGAAAAATTTTCCTTGCCTCATTATTTGCGAGCTGCAGGCAGATTTAGGCTGGGGCATGAACTTTCTTCACGATCTCAAAGCAGAAGATGAATTGCAGGCCATTCCTGTTGTTTTTCTCGCCCGCAGACCAGCCGATATGACTTTGCCTCAATTAGACTTGCCGACTGGGGCTGAGATGCTGCTGTGGTATCCAATCGAGTCATACGAGTTTATTTCTGCTGTGGGAAAATATCTCGTCGAGCTCAAAGACGAACGCGTCCCCGAAACACCCGAGTGATAAAATTGCTGAAGCCGGAGAAGCGCTCATGTCAATCAGTCGTCGAAAGTTTCTGCAATTATCTCTTGGCACTGCATGCGGTGGCATGCTGAGCACGGCTTGCAGCACAGATTCCCAAAGAGCAGCTAAAGGCAGCAAACAACTCAATATTTATAGCTGGCCTGACTACATTCAGCCAGGCGCAATCGACGAGTTTGAACGTCGCTATGGCATCGAAGTTGTTTATGATACTGTCTCGTCAAACGAAGGCTTGCTGGCTAAGTTGCAAGCCGGCGCTGCAGACTACGATATTATTGTCCCCTCGAATTATTACGTTACCAAAATGAGGCAATTGAATTTGCTGGCAGAGCTCGACAAAGATAAGCTCAGCAATTTCAAATATTTGATGCCTCGATTTCAATCATCGAAATTTGATCCTGATTGCAAGTATTCGATTCCGTACACATTCGGCACTACGGGCATCGCATACAACACGCAGGCACCCTGCTATGCGGGAAGGCATTTTCCCGACGACTGGGATTCATTCTGGGATGAACGCATAGCAGGGCGCATGACCTTGTTGGAAGATGCGCGTGAAACCATCGGCGCTGCGCTCATACATAGAGGGCAATCTGTCAACACTTTAGTCGAAAAAGAGATCAAGCTTGCTTGTGATGATCTAAAACAACAAAAAAAATATGTGATGTGCTACACGTCCGACCAGGCGATAACGGCTCTAGCCAGCGCTGACAGCTGGTTATCACTCATATATAGCGGTGATGCACAGCAAGCTGCACGCGTAAACAAAGATGTGAAATATGTGATTCCAAAAACTGGTGCATCAATGTGGGTAGACAATCTCTGTATACCAAAAGACTCACCACATCCTGAAAATGCTCATCTGTGGCTGAATTACATGCTTGAACCAGAAGTTGCAGCAGCACTTTCAAACTACACATTTTATGCATCACCAAATCAAGCTGCGCGCAAACTTGTTAAGCCTGAATTACTCGCAGAAAAGCACCTCTATCCGCCAGATGACGTGCTTGTTCATTGCGAAGAAATTGGAGATATCGGGTCTGTAATCGCAATCTACGACAGACTGTGGACAGAACTCAAATGTGTTTGACGGTATGCTTGACATCCCGTACGTTACTGTCTGCAAAACAAGTGGCCGACTATCAATCCGCTAGTTGTCGAGATGCAAAATCCGTAATTCGGCTGACGATGACTCTCTACATCTGTGACAAACTAGTGTCATCGAGGTATGACACTACAATCATGCCGTTGTAGGAGCGGAAACAATATGCATCTTCCCGAAACTTTCGCAGCTACATGCTGCCATGTAATCAGAGATAGACGTCAGCGGCTTGGTTTCTCACAAGAAGAAATTGCCAGACGATCTGGTCTTGCACGTTCATACATATGCGACGTAGAGAGAGGCGCAAGACACCCTTCTCTTCGCAATGTATCCACACTAGCTAAGGCTCTAGAAATGCCAACTTCAGAGCTGATTGCTTTAGTTGAACTGAACCTTGCTGCGCGAGTTGATTTCTCTGCACTCAAACACAAGACAGAACAAAATGGTTTGCACTCTGAAATTATTCGTTATTACAACGAACGTATGACAGATGGATTAGTAATCGCCGATGCTGATGGTTTGATTTATTTCAATCCAGCTGCAGACGACATGATTGGAATGGGACACTCGGACAAACCTGCTGATGAATGGCCAGATCACTATGGACTATTCAGACCAGACAGAGTTACTAAATATGCTGCTAATGAATTGCCGCTTGTGCGCGCAATTGCCGGCGAATCTGTTGATAACGTGGAAATATTCATCAGAAACTCCGGCGCTCCAGAAGGGCGTACTATAATGGTAACTGGTCGTCCAGTAAAAGCTGAAAATGGCGGCCCGCCCAAAGGTGGCGTAGTCATTATCCGTGTGGTAGAGCCTGTTTGATCAGTAATTCTATGAAAAAAAATTGGCAGATCATTGTGCTTGGCACTGTGGTCTGCCTCTTTCCTTTTCAGGCAAGTCTTGCTGATGAATTCGGCAAGCTGGAAAACCTATTGAATAAGGTCGACGAATCAAAATATTTTGGCGAACCTAAAAATACAATGCAACCGCCGGTGACACCAGTGCCGCAAGCGTTTGCTCCCGAGCAAAATTCATATATGCGGCCTGGTATGCCATATTCATCAGAAACTATCAGTGCCTTGCAGCATTCGGCTGTTTGGAAATATATGTCAAACCCGGCATATGCAGGCGCCCCAGCCGGGCAACCAGGCGGTAATCCCTTTAATTTGAGTCCGTTTGGAATGCTGCATTACTTGTGGGACGACACGAATTACGTTTCGGCTGCAAACCCAGTTACTTTGTACCAGACTCAAAGCGAGCTGCAAGCTGCACAGCATTATTCGCAACTAGCACAAGCCGCCTCTAACAGAGTGCGATATGCGCGCTCGCCGCAAGAACGTGACCAGGCAGCGCAACAGGCACAATATTATGCAAAGATGGCCAAGCAAGCAGCTCAGTCTGCGCAGCAGGTGTCTCAAACAGGTTCGCTTGATCCCGCAGATGTAGCCAGGGCCGCGGCTGAGCAGGCTTCTGCTGCTGCTAATTATGCAAACCAAGCCAGCACTTATGCCGGTCGCGGCTTCTAGCTTGCAAGCCGATAAAAAGTAGCATTTTTCGGGAATATTAAAAGTGAATCTCGTTTCTGCTTGGACCAAAAAATGGGGCAGAATAGACCTTTCCCGAAAGACCAGAACGCTATAGAGCAGCCTACGAGTGTCCCTGAAATTCGTAAGACTCGGTCGTGGCCGTCGCCACAAGATTATAACGAAGCTATTCAAAACCCTACTATTTGCTTTGCTGACGCTGATTTGCGGCAAGGCGAGGTTGAGCTTGATGCAATTGGACTTCCAAGACCAATATCTGGATCTTTCGCTTCAGTTTATAAAGTTAACTGTGGTGATAAGAGCTGGGCTGTTCGATGTTTTTTGCAAGAAGGGGATCAACAACAACACCGCTACGAAGCGATTTCGCACTATTTTTTGCATCAAGGTTTTAAATTTGCTGTTCCATTTTTATTCATTCGCGAAGGCATCAAAATTGGCGACAGCTGGTATCCCATTCTCAAAATGCAATGGGTTGAAGGTGTTACTTTAGACCAATTTGTACGGCGCGAAGCTGCTAATCCAGCCAAACTTTTGTGGCTTGCAGAAGAATTAAGACAACTTGTCGAAGATATGCAAACTCATCGCATTGCACACGGCGATTTGCAACATGCAAATTTGATTGTTGATGGCGAGTCACTCTTGCTTGTCGACTATGACGGTGTTTTCGTGCCTCAGCTCAACGGTATGCAAAGCGCAGAATTAGGGCATCGCAATTATCAACATCCAAAAAGACAGGCGAAAGATTTTAGTGCAGAGCTAGACAACTTTTCGATATGGGTGCTCTATGTTTCTTTGCGTATATTGGCTGCAGATCCAGGGCTAGTTAAGTGCGCGGATGAAGACTTTGAAAGCTTGCTTTTTACTCGCGAAGACTTCTTAAATCCTGAAAGTTCTGTTCTCTTTCACTTGCTAGAGCAACATCGCTCAAATGAAGTAGTGCGCAACGCGCGATTGTTGCGGGCTGTTTTGAAGCAACCTTATCCAAACATTCCGCGACTTTCAGAGCGTGTTGTTATTGACCGCGTTGTTCGCAAATTGAAGCCGTTGAAGCAGCTTCCGCAGGGTCCATCGCCTTTCGAAAAAGCGATGACTGCGGCAAGAAATTTACATACGCCACCAACTGCCAAAGATCCAAATGAAGAATTGCGATTTTGGTATCCGTACTTACTCAATAAGTACAAACGAAAATTGCATTTGAATGAAATTTTACTTGGGGCTTCGCTTCTTTCTCTCGTTCCTGCATATTTCAATACAATCTTGTTTTTTTTGACTGGCATTATTCTGGCGTTTTGGATTGCGAGTTGTTTTTCGCTCAAAGATGCTTCCAAAGAATTTCAGCGTGCAGCCTATATCCTTGCGGAATCACAGGGTATTCCTGTGTCTTATGAACTAAAAATGGGCAATTCGATGCTAGGTTTTCCAGAAGTATTCGTTATGTTTCAACAAGGCGAAATACCAGCAGAGTTGCGAAATAAAACCTGGTCAATATCAAACTGGTATGTAATGGCAGACAATGAAAAACGCCATTTGCAAACTCAAAAAACAAAGAAAACCAGCAACGGCGAACTATACTTCGACCCACTCAGCAAAACCCCCATCGCCGTCTTCAGCGGCAACCTGCTCCTCTGGCTAATCTAGTCCAATTGATCTCCTAGCTGCTCAGCCTATACCCACAAGTTCCGCAGAACTTAGCTTTAGCTATCATAAGCGAGCTGCATTTTGGACATTGTATTCTAGCTGTCGTATCTTGAAATACTTGCGAATTTACAAGTTCTGGCAGCTTCATTCCTACTGATTTTTTGCTTGGTCTCATTGCTGCCACAGCCTTGGCGTTGCCTGATACCATCTGGTAAATAGACTCAACCCAGATCATTTGCGAAAACATTTGCGGCAATGCATGCAATTTAGGATCCAACGGCAACATGCCGCTGTGCATTCCAATGACTTCGCCGTTTTTGAAAATTGGGCAACCGGCTGCGCGATAAGGCAAGCTGACACTGTGCAGCAAGTGCCAGGGATCGTTTGGACGAATCAATCCGATTAAATATCCTGCCCTCATTTGTGCGCGTCCAATTGTGGGATGCACTGTAAGTGCGGTGACTTCGTCCCAGGGTGAAAGCAACAAATGTGGTGCCAGTGCCAACGGTTGCATTGGGCTCAATCCGTCGTCGCCTGGAAATGGAAGTTCGACAATTTGCCTTGTTCTATAAAGTTCATCGAGGACTTTGTAGATGCCGTAATCATCGAGCCCGCAAATTTCCCAGAGTTGATCGATTGACACTCCGCCGTCAATGAAAGGCCAGATAGCTTCTGCATCAGCTTGCAATTCAGGGCTGAGGAGTGATGGATTTAGAATATCGACCGCACGCACATAACTCACTCCTTCGCCACCGAGGTCGCGAAGCAAGTTTGGAATTTCGTCCATGCGTCTGTGTGCTTCAAGCAAGAGGCTGTCGGTGTTTCGCTGAATTTGCGTGTACACTGTCCAGTCTGGTTTGCCCTGAGCTTGAAAATAAAATTGACCAGCGATGTGCTGACTAAACATTTGATAGACAGCAGCTTCGTTAACCAGGTTACCAAACTTGGCGAAAACCATGCGACCATCTCTGCAAAACATTTTTGCAATCGGTCTATTTCTTTCATCTGAAATTACAAGGCAGCCATCTTTTCTGGCGTTTGTAATTGTTTGAACTACAAGTGCAAGGCCCAATTCATCTACAGGACCGGCCAAACCTTTCATTCGCGGTGGCGCCGTTCCGGCCAGTTTGCGGTTGAAAGAAGTTTTGGTTTCAGCGTCCATGTCGGATAATGTGCGCTTTAAGTGCAAAATAACAATGTTGTGGTCTTGCAAGGCAAGAGCTGGAACTGGCTCCAAAAGCGAACGCTGAGCCAATTCAAATGCGACTTTCTGGTCAAAGCGCGGGTGGAAGAATGCATCTTCAACTTCCCAGTCCTGGTTGGTTGCTGGAAACTTGACTTTCAGCGCCTGGAAAAAATCAGAATACAAAACAATATTGTGCGCGCATGCGACAACCTTGTTCTCGCCGATGAGCCAGCAAGTTCCAAAGGGAACCTCTCTTTGCATGCAGCGATCTATTATGAGTCCAGTAGACCTGGCAAATTTGGAGATGTCGGGAGACGATGACATCGAAAGTCCTTTAGTAAATCATTTGAATGATAACCCGCATCGAATTGAAAAGTTAAGTGCTTTTGGCACTAACTCATTTTTTCTTGCCGGCGCGTTGGTCCATAGCTTCTGCAAGCTCCGATTTTCCTTGCGCTCTATATACCCAGGCCAGCTTAGAACATGTGTCATGTGTTAGCGGATTGTCCGGCCCAGATACCTTTTCGCGAATTTTCAATGACCAGAAATAATAATGCTCGGCTTCGGCATAGTTGCTGCGGGTGTCGTAAAGGTTGGCTAGATTCTCGAGGCTTGATGCCACGTCTGAGTGCTCATTACCAAGTGCCTGATGACGCAAATCAAGTGCTTGCAAATACAGCTTTTCGGCTTTGACAAATTTTTCCTGCGTATACAGCATGTCCGCAAACTGCGTAATTAGGCCGGGCAATTCCTGATCGTTCGGCCCACCAAGCTTTTCGGCAAGTGCGATGATTCCTTCCCAGACGCTTTCCGCATCGTCAATTCGTTCTTCTGCCTCAAATGTTCTGGCAATATTTAGCAGTTTGCTCACGTGCTCGTGGCGGCTGCCTGGTTTTAATACAGACCCTGTGGTCTTTTTCCTTTCAACCAGTTTTGTTGCACCGCGAACACACGAACGCAGGACACGCCCGGCAATCGCCGGGTGCAGCCAGGCGGCCCCTGTGACAACGGCGCGCACAGCCTGCAAAAGCTGGTCTGCAGTTGTTGATTTCAAGTAATATCCGTCTGCGCCACTGGAAAAGGCGTCAAATATCACGCCATCACTTTCGTTTGCCGTTACCATGATTACTCGCAATTCCGGCAGCCGTTCTTTTAACTTCTTGGTGGCTTCCAGCCCTGACATCACTGGAAGACCTATGTCCATGAGTACTACATCGGGCTTGCTTGCGACAACCTTTTCGACGACGCTGCCGCCATCTTCAGCTTCGCCGACAATTTCCATGTCGGAAGCTCTCTGCAACACTGTTTTCAGCATTGCTCTTGTGCTAGGACTGTCTTCAGCGATAAAAACCCTGGTAACTTTTGGAGCCATTGGCAATATTTTCACAATCTAGTCTAATTATTTTAGACCATTTGCTGCAACCCAATGTTCGGCAGAACCGGGCAAAACGTGGAATTAACGATTCATTTGAGCGTTTTGACCCCATTAAAGCCGGGTATCCCGATCATAGAACAGTAATAGGCGACAAATAGCCATCTATACTATCGGGTATTCGGAAAACGACTGGCGAATTAACCCAGTTGAAAGGAGTCGAAGAATCAAATGGAGGGAGTGACGGCCTGGTATGTCATTCTCGGCGTGGCTATTTTGTTGATAGCGCTGCTGATGCGCTATTCAACCTATACATTTTTGGTTCGTCAGAGTCGCTGGCTGCCCGAGAAGGCTGGAGGGGCGGCCAATGTTGCCGGTGCAACTGTAATGGTTTTAGGAATTGGGGTTTTGCTGGGTAAAGCACTGCTGTTCGGCCATCAATAAAAATGGCTGAAATCATATTTGGGAGAAGACAAGATGGGTATTAAGACGATTCCGTCGCTGATTGTAGGTTTGGGTGGCACTGGTAAGAGAGCGCTGACACACCTTAAACGACGAATTTACGATACCTATGGTGTAGAAGAATTGCCCTGGATTCGCCTTTTATCAATCGACGCAGACAGCGCAGGTGTAAATAACCCGCCAATCATCAGCCAGCGCAGCAATGAATTCATTAATTTGGGCAACAACGAAATGCGCGTCATCGACCAGAGTGATACGCCACAAGTCATCAGCCATCTTGATGCCCCAGAAAATCGTCACATTCTAGACTGGTATCCCGACCCTGAGATGAAAGTCGATTTTCCGAAAGCTGCGCGTGGCTCTGGGCAGGTGCGCATGTTTGGACGCATCGGTCTCTACAAAGGCGATAATTTGCACACAACATATCGCTGGTTGCAGCAAGCCGCTTACGATGTTTCGGACCCCGCTTCATGGGAAGGCTTTCCGGGGTTTGAAGTTGACCCGACATTGCAATTCATTTATGTAATCTGCTCCACTTGTGGTGGCACAGGCAGCGGCATGTTTCTTGACGTAGCATATTTGCTGCGAAAAATTGTTGGGGTAGACCCTTCCACTCGTAGATTTATGGGCATGTTTGTGCTGCCCGAAGTTTATGAACCGGTGGTTGAAAACGCACATATAAAACGCATTTATGCGAATTCATATGCAGCGCTGCGTGAGCTTGATTATTTGATGAACAGTCCGAAGCGTTCATACACTATTCGCGGTAAAGATCACACTTTTGTTGATTTCCCTCGCGATGTTACGCCATTTGATTTTGTTTTCTTGTACAGCAATAAAAACAAGAAGGGTGCAGTAATTTCGCAACGCCAGGTTTCTTCTGATAAACCTGCAGCAATTGACGATCGGGTAAGCCAGTACATTTCAGAAACAATCATGACTGATGTACTTTCACCGGTAACAGAAAGAAGCGAATCTATTCTCAGTAATATTTTTACGTCTATTGCCGAGCCAGAAACCATGGTTGATAGAAGTTTCTATAAAACATATTCTGCAGTCGGCGTGTCATCTGTCAAAGTGCCACCAATTGATTACTTCCAGGACATCATCGAGTTGCGCCTTGCCGATGCTGTTTTAGATTTCTTGCTCCGTCCAGACCCGGACATTACCGAAAAGGCGTTGGCGAAAGAATTTTTCAATGAAAATATCGGCAACACCGAAGAAAAATTTGTTTTCAAAAATAGCCTCAGTGTTGACCCCGCGTTTACGAGATTTCTAAGTAAGCCGTTTAAGGAAGAACTCAAACAAAATCGTCCGGCGCAAGTGCATAGATTGTCCGAGTGGATCGATATGACCCTCAGCAATAAAATTGATGATGAAAATTGTCTTGAGTCTGAAAGACCTGCAATGGCAGCTGCTAAAGCCACCCTTGATAAAGTGGAAAAAGCCTTGCAATCTTCTCTTGCGCGTTATTCGAAAGATCCTGAGCGCGGTTTTGTGTTTATCTCTGAATGGGTGCAAGAACTAACTGCACTCATAAATAACAAACTGGCTCAAGTGCCACCATTGCCGATTATAGAAGGTGACCTGAAGAGAGGACCAAGAGAGGCACTTGAATCATTCAAAAAAGTAGGCAGCGATTTCCAATTGCCATTGATGCGTGACACGCTTGCGGTGCTGATGGATCGCGTTGCTGATTATTATGATGAGCGCGGGAAAGACGAGCGCTCGCATGCATTAACAATTTGGTTCTACAATCAGTTGCTAGGCCAGTTTAGTGCTCTCTCTGAAAAGCTGCAGGCACTCGTAGAATCGCTTGAGAAAATCGATAAAGCAGGCATAGATGAGTTCAACAAGAAAGTGGCTGCGCTCGGCGACATGACACAAGAGCGTGTGCTCATCGATAAACCATTAATCGGCAGGCGTGAAGTAGAACCATTCGTAAATGGTCTGCTTGCAAAACTCTGGGAAAACGGTGCCTGGAAAAATGTAGACCCTAAATTCTCTGAGGAGTCTAAGAAGCTCATTCAGACTGAACTTTGCACCAAGATTCTAGAAATCCAAATGGATCGGGCTACCGATTCTGAAAGCAAGCGCGAAGCCATTTTTGCTCAGGTGAAAAGTTTTGTGCGCAAACATTTCTACGACAAGTTATTCCCGCTAGACCCAAACACCGGACGGCGCAAAGAACCAAGTTATACCAATCCTGAAGGTAAGAGTCTCTTGCTCGATTTTGCGGGTGATAACTTGATGCAGTTGCTTGTTGCTCACAGCACACCTTTGTGGTTTGTACAAACGCATAAACTCGGTTCTGCTAGCCAACCTATTGCGTTTGTTGGACTCAATGGAACGAAGATCCCAGACAATGTCGTTGATATGTTGAAGAAACAAATTCCAACTTTTAGACCAACAGACATTGTACTGTCAGACTCAGAAGCAAGAATTCTGGTCAAGCAATATGATCCTCTATATTCTCTAGCTTCTATGGTTTCGATTACCGACTACGAAAATTATTACAAAAATACCGATCGTAAGTTCAACCCGATGCACACTGACGTGAAATTTGCTAATGAGCCTAATCCATACTTGCAATGGCTCAGCTATAAATCACCACAAGACGAGGCTGCCGAAGAAGAAGCTGCAGCGAGAGTGGCGGTTGATAAAGCCGAAAGAGAGAGGGCTGCGCTAGAACGGTTGGCTGCTGGGCGCGAAGCCGTTGATAAAGCCAATGCTGAGCGCGAAGAGGCAGAGCAAGCTACTGCAGAGGTGGTAGCCAGGCTGAAAACTTCGCAGCAATTGAAAACATCTCAACAGGTAAAAGCTCCTCATGTGGAGCCTGCACCTGTACATGAAGAAGCTCAGAAAGTCGCTGCTGCCTCCAAAGCTACGGCAACGATGCTTGATGACAATCACGCCGACGTCGACCCCAAGGAAATACTATCGCGCCTATCACTGAATTTGCGTGATTTCAACCCTGATGTTGTGAAAGCCTGGCAATCGTTTTTCAGCCGTCTGGGTGAAGAAGCGAAAGTGGAATTAGCTGAAGGCGATATTCTCGAATTGAATTGTCCGGTGATGATTGTTCCCGTAAACAGTTTTGGCATCATGGCCAGCGGCTTGGCTCTGGCTTTGAATAAAAAGATGGACGGCGAATTCGAAACAATGGTTCGCAAAATGATTCAAGAAAAATATGCAGGTGAATTGCCAATCGGCACTGCAGAAGTTATTGAAACTGGAAGAGAATCACCGCGCATTGTGGTTGTTGCTCCCACTGTGCGCGTGCCATCCAACATTATGGCCGTGAATGTTAATCCATATCTTTCTACACGCGCTTCTCTGCTTGCTCTTGCTAAATACATCAGCAGGCTGCCAAAGGCAGAGCAAGGCAAAATTCTGTCATTCTCTATGTCTGGGCTCGGCACTGGAGGTGGGCGCTCAAGCCCGGCGACAGCAGCGTTCCAGATGTATGAGGCCTACTGCCAGGTTGTCTTAGGTCAGTTGCCAAACTTCGCAACCATCGAAGCTGCAACTGCTCACGATCAAGAACTCAAAAAGAATCGATTTGTCTAATGGAAAGAACCATAGTCTTTCCTGAAGAGGAATCAGTTGGCATGCTCTTTGCCGCAGACCGGGCCTATTGTCTCGACGACGGTGGTATTGAGTGGATTGGCGAGGCGATGGGATCTGTCGTCTTGCCTGACACCGAATACGTTGGGCTTATTTTTAGCAATAATGTTCCGCTGCGCAGGCTCGTGTTGAAAGAGCTAGACCTGAGTTGTATTCAGCTGCTCTATTTTCGAAATCCATTTGAGCTGCATTTTGATGAATTGATGGATGACCTCAGCACGCTTGAAAGAGCTGTGCTCGAATCTCATCCAAATGATGAAGACTGTGTTTTGCTATCTTCATTGCATGGATTGAGAGCTGTGGATCTCACCGAGTCGAACATAAGCGATGCCGGTTTGGTTCAGCTTTGCGAAATTCAAAGTCTTGAATCACTCGTTCTTTCCTATACAAGCATCAGCGATCTGGGCTTGTCTGATTTGCATAATCTAGTTGATCTTAGAGAGCTTGATCTATCCTTGACCATGATTAGCAGCGACGGTTTGGCGCAAGTTGCTACGCTGAAAAAATTGGAAGAACTAAGACTCGGTGCCACTGGCATTAGCGATGATGGTTTGCACCATCTAATGAATCTGCAAAATCTCAATTTTATAGATGTCTCTGAGACACTTGTCTCAGATGAAGGCATCGCTATATTGCAGGCAGCATTAGGCAACTGCCAGATCCACTTCTAGTTGATGCAGCACTAAAACTGAATCGGAGTGATGTTTCCATTGCGGAAAATCAACATGGGAATTGTTTGGGCCGAATCAACCTGCGAGAAAACTTGATTGAGTTGATTTGGTTGCATAACTTCGTTGCCGTCGACAGTCCTGATGACGTCGCCCTTTTGGAGCCCGGCTCTGGCGGCTCGGCTGCCGCCACGCACTGACGTAATCATTACTCCATCGTTGCTTCCCTTGCCGTTAATTCCATAATTGCTCATGTTGTCGCCATTGCTCACAGGCGCAGACATATTGTTATTTGGATTGTTTAGTTGTTGAGCCAGGCGCGGGTCAAACCTTCCCTGGGGTGCAGCTTGAGGCGGCGGCGTGTAATCTGTGCCCATTGGCTGTCCGCCCATCGGTTGAGAACCCATTTGTTGACCAAATCCATTTTGAGATGAGCCATTGCCATAATTTTGTTGTTGCATTGGCTGTTGCATCGATTGTTGTGGCATTTGCTGAGGCATGCGCTGTTGTTGCATGGGTTGTTGCTGCATCGGCTGCTGTTGCATCGGCTGTTGCTGCATCTGTTGTGGTCGAGACTGTCCGCTAGCATATTGTTGCGGATCGGGCGGAATGTAACTTTGTGAGCCCTGATATCCGGCATTAGAATAGGGATTTTGTTGTGCCATTGGATAGCCACCCTGCTGAGGCGCTCCATATCCTTGATTTGGATATTGCTGCATTGGTTGCTGCATCTGTTGGGGCGGTCTTTGTTGTGGGTATGCTCCGCCGTAGGCCTGCTGTTGCATGGGCTGCTGCGGGTAAGAACCAAATCCTTGCTGTGGCATACTTTGTTGCATCGGCTGCTGCATCGGTTGCTGTTGCGGCTGACGTGGATATTGAGGCTGTGTGGATGCGTGCGCAGTATTTTGCGAAGATGACTTATTCTTATCTTTCGATTTCTTGTCACCCTTCCCGCTGGAGCTGCTAATTGGCACCGGTGGCGGTGTCACTGCTCCTCCGGTCCATCCGCTTCCTGGCGCTGTTCCTGTGCCAGTTGTAGCCCCGTTGTACTGATTCTCGATTTGCTGTTGAGCGGCTTGCGTTTTGTTAACTTCTGCTGCCAACGTGTTAAATGACTTAGTGTATTTTTCGTTGTTTGGTTCTAGTTGATGGGCAACTTTGAAATATTCCAGTGCATTGAATGCATCTTTCATCATCAAATATGTGGTGCCCAGGCTGAATTTAATTGAGGCCTGCTGCGGGGTTTTATCATCAAGTGATTTGTATAAATTCACTGCAGTTATATAGTCACCGCGATTAAATGCCTCGTTAGCTTTCTCACGCATTTGTTTGTTTGGGTCAACTGGTGCAGAGCGAATTTTTCGCGCGATTGCAGTGACTGCATCCATATAGTCACTATTGTTTGGGTTTGCGCGCGCAGCCATTTCGTAGTGCCCCTGCGCTTCTTTCAATTTTCCTTGTGACTCTTGAATCACACCAATACTGAAATTGGCTTCTGGGTTTTGCGGGTCAAGTCTCAAGACTTGTTCAAAACGATCCACAGCCTCGGCACCATGTCTGTTGCGCCAGAGCCCGGCACCTTCTTTTAGCAAGTCATTCATTTCTTGCTCGCGTGCTGCCTGAACTTTTACACGCTCGCGCTCTTTGGCAAAATCAGCATCAGACTGTCCGGGGCGTTGCTGCAAACTAGATGAATCGCTGCTCGATGTGCCCGATGGCTGAGAAGGCGAGCTGCCAAAATTGTAAGATGGGTCTGAGCTTCCTCCAGAAGAGGGCGCTGCTGGTGTGCCTGTCGTAGATGGCGTCGAAGGCGTCGACACAGGGCTTTTGGCTGCGTCCTCTTCTTTTTGTCGCTGCTCCCAAACTGCATTGAGTTTTGCGATACGTTCATCAATAGAGCCTTCGTTTGGATCGCCGAACAATTTCTCTTCCAGACGTTTGACCCGACTCTCATCACTTTCATCTGCAAACGTTGCAAAGCAAAGCCACTTTTCGAGTTTGGTCAAAGTTGCATTATTATCAGCCCATGCTGCCTGCATGGAAAACAGAACTAGAGTAAATGACAGCGCGACAAGAACACTCTTTCGTTTGAGCGTACTTCCTATTGCGTTGACACCCATTTGCTAACTTTCTCCTGCGGATATCGGCTCGCAAAGTTCCAGGGCTCAAAATCTGGCTCTCCTGGTTGTTTTACGTGCGACTCCCATCCTTGGATGAGCGTAACGCTGCGTTTTGCAGTCCCTTTAGGGAACGGAGCAAGTGGTGCAGCATGCACCAGACTCAGTATTTGCAATCGGTCGTAAACAGGTACACCAGAACTTTGCTTGAGGTACAGATTGTCTATATGTCCATCAGCATAGCAGGTGAACTGAATTAGCGCAGCTCTCGGTGTATGAAACTGAACGCCCAGGCTTGCTTCGGTTGCTTTGAGGTTGCCGTGCCAGCGCGACGCCAGATCGTTAACCCAGGGTGCCCAGTTAACCTGGTACTCTTCCAGATATGAATTTGGACGATCATTGTCTATCGCTTGAGCACGCGGCGTCATTGTTCCGCCCATAGGCATACCGCCAACTTTGACCGGACCGGTGGCGTAACCAGAACCAGGCAGTACTGAAAAATCAGGCACAGGACGAGCTAAAGCCGCGCCTTCGTCTCTGACCATTGCTTCTTGCTTCTCTGCCGACAAATTGAATTTCGGCACTGAGCTTTGTTGTGAATAGCCTATTTCTTGCGCATTTACCGGCAATGCTGCCAATAAAATTAAGAGCCCTGAGCCTGCGCTTAATTTGTGGCTCTTTTTCCAGACTAATGAGATGAAGTTCGTAAGTTTTCTCAATTTTGCCTACAATAGTGTGGAGGTGAAAATGGACGCCAAAACAACATGCAAGGGCAGAGCTGCTGTCCTTAACGCCTACAACTATATAGTCCGAGGGGGCTGCTGCCACTGGTGGAACTACGAATGTCAAGCGGAACTTGCATATAAATTTACAGCCTGGTGTTTGAACTGTTGAAAACATATTTACGTCTAAATAAATAGCAGTCCAAGAAATGCAAAGTTTCAGTCGCTCAACCTGGCGCCTGGCAAACTTTGACACTGAAAATTATGGAGCAAATGAATGTTATACGAAGACAAGCCAATTAGTGACGAAGAACTGGCACATTGGTTGGCATTCAGTGTTCTCAGTGGTGTCGGTCCAAAACGAGTCGCCATCCTGGAAGAACGCCTCAACAGCATGGTGACAGCCTGGAAAGCTCCATCAACTGTTCTAAAACGGCTGCCAAACTTCGGCGATGAAACGATTGCCGCAATAGAAACCGGGCGCAAAGAAATCGACCCATATGCTTTGTTGGAAGACTTGCGCAAATCTGGCATTCAAGCCCTCACCTGGAATGATCCCCATTATCCAGTCAAGCTTAGACACATTGCCGATCCGCCGGTTGTTTTATATGTTAACGGCGATTTGCGGCTGGAATATTTAACCAACGCTGTTGCTATTGTAGGTACTCGTCGGCCGACTTCATATGGCGAGAAAAATGCAAAAACAATTTCTGCCGGACTGGCAATGCACGGCATAACAATCGTCAGTGGGCTTGCCACAGGCATCGACTCCATCGCCCACTGGGGCGCCATAGACGGCGGTTCTCCCACTATTGCAGTGCTGGGTTCTGGCCCCGATGTTTGCTATCCAACTTCAAATCAGCGATTGTTCAACACAATATTAGAGGAAGGGAAAGGAGCCATCGTTTCAGAATATTTCCCCGGCATTCAGCCAGAAAAATTTCGCTTTCCAGCTCGCAATCGTATAATTAGCGGGCTCTGCCAGGCTTTGCTTGTTGTTGAAGGTGCTGAAGATTCTGGCTCTCTCATTTCAGCAAATATGGCTTTCGACCAGAGTCGCGAAGTATTTGCTATTCCCGGGCGCATCGATTCAGTTATGTCTGCTGGGCCTAACAAGCTAATCAAACAAAACAAAGCACACCTTTGCACATGCTATGAAGACATTTTGACTGAGCTCAATTGGGTTAAAACAAAAGTTGGTCCTAACCGCGAACAACCAACTGTTGTTGCACTCTATGGTCGTGAGCGCGAAATTTACGACATCATTTCGCAAGAGTCTGTTCATTTCGACACAATGGTAGAGCAAACAGGAATGACAGCCGGAGAACTTTCTGCCACTTTAACTATGCTTGAACTTGCAGGACTCGTGAGTCGCGAAGCCGGCGATTGGTACTCACGCAAAAATGATGTAACAGTAGGCAACCGTTAAACAAAGAATACCTTGACGCAATATACATCGCCGCTTACGATTGAATTTGCTCTTGGAGAAAAGCCGTGTCAGCGAAAGAAATAACTTTCATAAAACAGCAAAGCGCATTCAATGTTGCTTTGTCGGCTGCCGCTGCTAATAACAATGATAATAATGATGACTCCCCTGATAAATGCTGGTGGTCTCGTTTTTATCCTTAGTTGATGAATTGAGAAAGTATGAGAGGTCCGCCAGCTCCTGAGCCGGCGGACCTCATTTTTTGTTGGAGACAAAAACATGGAAATTAAACAACCTGCGGCTGAAGAAGCCGGACAGTGTGCGGCGAAAATCACTTGCCTGCATGGACACATCTATGCCCTGAGACGTTTTGGTGCCTTAGCCTTCATTGTGCTTCGCCATCAAGAAGGGCTGACTCAGGTTGTTGTCGATGATCCCGCGCTTTTGGCTCAAACCGAGTCAATGAGTTGCGAAATGGCAATTCGAGTAAAGGGCGTGATGCAAGCCCAAGAAGGCAAAGTTCAACAAATGGAACTGCGTGCCTGCGAAATTGAAGTGCTTTCAGGAAGCGGTGCAGTGTTGCCGTTGGAGCTTGCACGGGAAAAACGCATGGCATCACTTTCATTAAACACGCTGCTTGAATATCGACCTTTGACTTTGCGCAATGAAAAGGTTCGCGCCATTTTCAAAATAGAAGCAGAGCTGTGCCGCGCATTTAGAGAGTTTCTTTCAGGCGAGAAATTTACTGAAATTCATTCTCCGAAAATTGTGGCAACCGGCACCGAGGGCGGTGCTCAGGTATTTGAAGTGAATTACTTTGGCAACACCGCATACCTTGCACAAAGCCCTCAATTCTATAAGCAGATTATGGTTGGTGTTTTTGAGCGCGTATTTGAAATTGGACCTGTTTACAGGGCTGAAGAACATAATACTGCTCGGCATCTAAACGAATATGTGAGCATGGACTTTGAAATGGGATTCATTCAAAGCGAGCAGGAAATAATCAATTTGCAAATAAGATTGATCAAGCACATGTTTGAATCTTTGCGCGAACATTGTTCTTCCGAGCTGGCTTTGCATGCTGCAAGCGTGCCATTGTTTGAGACTATTCCTCAAATTAAACATGAAGAAGCAATGCAAATCTTAGAAAGCAAATTGGGTTGGACACCCACAGGTGAAGACTTCGATCCTGAAGCCGAAAGGTTGTTATGTGAATACATGAGCGCTCAGCATGGCAGCGAACTCGTCTATGTCACACACTATCCAGCAAGCGTAAGACCATTTTACGCAATGCCGGAATCAGGAACCAGTAAAAGTCACAGCTTCGACTTGCTATTTCGAGGCTCTGAAATCACAACTGGTGGACAGCGGATTCACGAGTTTTCTCAACTGTGCCAGTCAATCGAAGGGCGCGGTATGGAACCCTCGCAGTTTGCTGATTACCTTCAATGCTTCAAATTCGGAATGCCTCCACATGGTGGCTTAGCTTTCGGATTAGAACGTCTCACCAAGCAATTGCTCAAGTTAAAAAACGTTCGCGAAGCATCATTGTTCCCCCGCGACAGAACAAGAATCTCTCCGTAAACTTCAAGTCTATGTGCACCCCCACGACTGTAGGGGCGACGCCATGCGTCGCCCGGCAGTTAGAATCGAAGCCTACACCCGGGCGACGCATGGGATACTGCTGGCGAACTAAAATGGAGCCGAATCAAGTTC
>CAZJLR010000040.1:0-50075 GCA_964546815.1 uncultured Candidatus Obscuribacterales bacterium
TTGATTCGGCTCCATTTTAGTTCGCCAGCAGTATCCCATGCGTCGCCCGGAACTTTAGCAGCGGTGCTCGCTTAGACAGTATCGTGCTATAAATTAGCGGGCGACGCATGGCGTCGCCCCTACATGCGAACATGCGGAATTAGGTGTTCGCCAGCAGTACCCCATGCGTCGCCCGTTTCTTAAGCACAGTCTGTCTTTTCGGCAAAATATAAAAGGCTTGATGTATGCACACCAAGCCTTTTAACTGCAATTTTCAGCTGTCGCTCTGCACTTTATTCGTGCGATGGACCGCCCCATGAGTGGGCTTCAGCGTGATGTGCGTGTTCGTCGTCATCACTTGATTGTTCTGAGCCCTGGTTTTCTGATGAATCGTTCAAAGGAATACCGAGCTGAGTAACGCTCTCTACGCCTTGTTCTGATTCACCATTGCCAGCATCGTGACCATGTTCGTGGGCATGCTGATGAGTGTGAACATGGCTGTGTTCATGACCTTGATCATGTTCGTGACCATGCTCGTGCTCGTGTCCATGTCCATGCCCGTGTTCATGACTGTGCTCGTGGCTATGTTCGTGACCCTGTTCATGATTGTGACCTTGCTCATGCGCATGTTCGTGATTTGAAGCTTGCGCTTCATCGCTAGAGGCTTCCTGGTAGTAGTTTTCTCTAGTTTGAGGCTCATCTTCAGATAGCGCTTCAGCTGCTGATGCTGACTGCGTTTCTTCAGTTTTTTCCTTTAACTTGAGTCTGTAAACACCAGTGACAGGGTCTACTTCTGTGTCGAAATCGCTTTCTGGAAGAGGTGTTGCTTGCACAACAACTTCAGGTGCTTCTTCCTCATCTTCATCTTCGATGAGTTCTGCAACTGACGCAATTGGCTCTGTGACCATGTCTTCAACGGCAGCAATTGCGGTGATAGCAAGGTCTGATGACATTTCAGTCAGTTCATCCGCCTTGGCGAGAACCAAACTTGTTTCATCATCATCGAAGTCATCTGAATCGATGTCGATATCATCTGCGTCAACTTCGTCGTCTAACTCAACTTTCTTTTGATAAGGAGCCGCATATGGCTTTCTTTGCGAGTTTGGCGGATTGCCATAGCTTCTTGAAACAGGAGCTTGAACTCTCGGTTTTTCCTCTGTGCGCTCATCGTCTTGCTCATCGCGGTGTGAATATTTAGAGCGACCGCGTGATGATGAATCTGAGTCTTCATCAAAATCAGCCAGCAATTCTTCCGGCATTTGTTCAAGAATATCTACAGGAACATCGATTTCTTCGGTTACATCGACATCAGGCCCCAGGTCTGGGTCAAAGTCTTGCACCGATTGCTGTATGCGTCCGCCGTTGGCTGATGCTGCTCTCAATTGAGAACTCTTCGAGCCTGCTGTAGATAATGCTCCTCTTTTGCCGCCTTTGCGGTTGTTCATCTCTTCTTCTTTGCTCGGCAAAGTGATGATTCTCTTTCCTTCGCCTGTGCCCAGAGTCACAGTCGGTACTGCGCCTGTGCCTGAGCAGTGAGGGCATGTTTCTGCAAAGAGCTCTCTCAAGCTTTGTCCCTGTCTGCGGCGTGTAAGTTCAACCAGACCCAGGTCTGAAAGCTGCCCTACCTGTGGCTTAGCGCGGTCATCTTCGAGTGAACGGTTGAACACTTCGAGTACTTGCTGTTGGTCGCGGCGACTTTCCATATCAATGAAGTCAACGATAACCATACCGCCGATATTTCTTAGGCGAAGCTGACGCGGAATTTCTTGCGCAGCTTCCAGATTTGTTTTGCGTACTGTTTCAGCCTGTGTTCTTGAGCTGGTGAAACGACCTGAGTTTACGTCGATAACTGTTAGCGCTTCAGTCGGCTGAATGTTGAGGTGTCCGCCTGATGGCAGCTCGGCCCGGTCTGAAAGTACCAACTCGATGTCTCTGTCGATGCCGCGTGAAATCAAAAGCTGGTCTTCACCCTGGTGGTGCAATACTTTCGTTGTGCGCCCCGCCCAGCCTGACATAAAGTCTGCTGCGCGCTTTTGACCGTCTGCTGTATCAACCACAATTTCGCTTACATCTGTTGAGTAAGCATCGCGAATAACTCTGTAAAGCAGATCCTGGTCGCGATAAACAAGTTTTGGTCCGATTGAAGCTTCGCCTTCTGAGACGATAGTTTGCCAGCGGTCCCAGAGTTGTTCGAAGTCTTCAAACAAAGAAGCTTCGTTTTGTCCTTTTGCTTCAGTTCTGATAATCACACCGACGCCTGGTGGCTTCATCAATGTGACAACCGATTTCAACCTGGCACGTTCTTTCGATTCTGAAATACGTCGGGAAATCGAAATGCCTCTTTCTTCAGGAACCAGCACCAGGAATCGACCCGGCAAACTAATTGCTGTTGAAACACGAGGACCTTTGTGTCCGGTTGGTTCTTTTGTAATTTGCACAAGCAATTTTTGCTTGGGCACAAGCCTGTCTCTCAGAGCGCCGTCTCCGGGAATGTCATTTGCGTGCAGAAAGCCCATCTTGTCTTTGCCGAGATTGACGAACGCTGCGTCAATGCCTGGCAGGATGTTTTCTACAATCGCGACGTAAATGTCGCCTAACAACAACTCGCCTCGATTGACGAAAAATTCAACAACTCGGTCGTTTTCGACCAGTGCTGCGATGTTGTCTGCTTCTGAAATGATAATTGACTTTTTCATGGCAATACCGTTCTTGCTCCGTAGTCTCTTAAACGCCGAGGCGCCTGACTGAGTCAGGTTCTTGGCGTTTGTTTTTAGTAGGGAATTTTGTTCTGTCTTTCATTTTTATTGACTAAACACTTGCATCGAAAATCCCGCGTCCGTCATCTGTTTGGAGGGCGGTGCGGGTAATTTGCCAGGTCGATTCGGGAGCAAGCAGCGTCAGGAGATCCATCGGCTTAACGTGCGCTCGAGACCCGTGCGATATGCAGAATTCGATGGTGAGAGGCTCACTATGCGATACTGCAATTGAAAAAATAAATGGTCTAATATTCTTTTGTTTAACCTGTGCGTCAGCATCTGCTCCCTTCTTGCGCGAGTTGCGCTTTGAAGATTTATGCGGTGCAGCTTGTTCTACGATAATTTCATCGAGGGCTAGTAGCTCATCAATCCTATGTTTGATGGCATCTTCCGTCGTTGTTTTACCGTTATTACTGAGGCGTGCTTTATAGCAGGCTCTGCCTACCAGTGATGATAAAGAAGGTGCATTCTTCTCTATTTTGCACGCCCTGCTAATCTGAATTTCAGTAGGCAATTGAGCGTTAAGTCGAGCCTGGAGAGATTCCGGGCTCAAGTCTTCGCTAAATTCAATGTCTACAAGTTCTGCGCTGCTCTGTGAAAACAAAGGTAGAGATTGCGCAATTGATAGTTTTGGACTCGGGTTGAATCCTTCCGAATAAGACAAGGGGAGACCAGCTCTTCTTGCCGCTCTAATAAAAAGATGTTGTAAATCGAGATGTGAAATAAAACGCAAATCGCCTAGCTTGGTGAATTCAAGCCGAAGTTTTGATGCCACTTGAACAGCCGGCGCTTCAGTCGGGCTTTCAAAAAATAGTGATGGATGAACATCACCGTCGCTTTCAACGTGCACAGCAAGTTCTTTTACGAAAGGATTTTTCTTCATCACTTCCGGTTTGGGCGCTGCCAGATGATGCACAGTGTCCAGCTCAGTGCATACTCCGCAAGCATGGCAAGTGTGCTCAGTGCATGGAGCAGTTTCTTTAACAGCCACAGCTTTTTGCCATTCTTTCACCAGCCACCAGTCTGCCAGACCGACGTGCACTATGTCCCAGGGCTGCCTGGAACCAACTTCTCTGTCTGCATTTGCTTCTTGCTCAACAGACAATCCCATGGCTTCGGCTTCTTCATACCAGATTGCCGGTTTGAACAATTCATCCCAGGCATCAAAAGTGCAGCCGCGCTTCCAGGCACGCAAGATAAGCTCGCCTGTTCTGCGACCGCCTCTAGATATAACTGATTCTAAAAGACTGATATGTGAGTTTGTGCAATTTAGATGAACATTGCGCAAACCTGATTCTCTCAGTCTGTCTCTCAAATAATTTTGCTTGCGTGTAAATTCGCTCGGCGTCGGTTGCCCATACCATTGGAATGGCGTAAATGGTTTTGGAACGAAATTTGAAATAGTGCAAGTAAACTCAATTGCGCGATTGAAAACGGCTGGGTCGCCTTCGCGCTTAATTTTTCTGCAAAGCTCAGATGCTTCTTTCAGAGTGTTGACTATGCCGTCGAGGTCTTCATCTAGCTCTGTCGGCAAGCCAATCATGTAATAGAGTTTGACAGAACTCCATCCCGAGCGATAAGCAGACTCGATTGCCGAAATGATTTGCTCGTGCTTGAGTCCTTTATTGATCACAGCCCTCAACCGTTCTGTGCCGGCTTCGGGAGCTAAAGTGATGCCCGATTTGCGCACTGACTTAAGTTCTTCTGCAACTTCCATGTTCATTCTGTCTGCCCTTTGCGAAGGGAAAGACATTGAAGTGCGCTGTGCTGAGTGGAATTGGTTGAGTGACCTTACCGATTCATGCAAGCTGGTATAGTCGCTCACACAAAGAGAAAGCATCGAATATTCTTCATAGCCCGTGTTTTTTATGGCTTCTTTGCTGATGCGCAAAAGGTCGTCTGCTGAGCGTTCTCGCACTGGCAGGAAAGTGTAGCCAGGCTGGCAGAAGCGACATCCGCGATCGCAACCGCGTCTTACTTCGAGCACTTGTCTGTCGTGCACAAGCGATAAGTATGGTACAAGCCCACCGGCAGGCTGGTTTGCATCAGTTAGCTGAGAAACCTGTCTTAAGACCCGAACTGGAAGACCTTCCTCTTTCGGTGTCACATAGGGACTTTCGGGCGTTTCTTCGTAAAGCGACGGAACATAAACGCCATCAACTTTTGCCAACTGACGCAGCAGTTGTTTGCGCGCGTCTTTGCCTGTTTGTCCTGATTTTTTGAATTCAGCAATGCAGTTCATCACTTCGATTACAGCCCGTTCGCCATCGCCGATGATGAAAAAGTCCATAAATCTAGCCATTGGCTCAGGATTTACAGCAGAAGGTCCGCCGCCGAAAATCAGCGGAAAAGTGTTTTCGCGATCGCAAGCATCAATTTCGATGCCGGCAAGCTGAAGCATGTTCAAAACGTTTGTGTAAGTCAGCTCGTACTGCAATGAGAATCCGACCAGTTCAAAATTAGTCAGAGCTTCTCTGCTTTCCCAAGCCCAAAGTGGGAAGTCGCGCTTTCTCATCAATGCTTCCATGTCACGACCCGGCGCATAAGTCCGGTCGCACATGAGGTCTGGAGCCTTGTTTATCAGCTCATACAAAATTCTGAGCCCGAAATTGGACATGCCAAGCTCATAAAGGTCTGGAAAAGCCAGACAAAGGTGAACCTGACACTTATCGAATGGTTTGCGAAATGCACCCCATTCGTTGCCTAGATACTGGCCTGGACGCTCTACGTTTAGAAGTAGATCGTCGTTGAGTGTCCTGCTTATCTCGTCAGGACGTAAAGATAACTTTCTAGTAGCTGTCGCGGCTGAGCCGGCCAGACTTACGACTTGGTGATTTATGATTTTCTACCTGATATTTGCTTGGAGGTTCTGCTGAACTCAGCGCTCCAGTTCTGCATTTTGCCATTGAGAAAAGGGCTGTCCGACAGCGATTTTCCGAGGGATGTGCCGAAGTCCTGATTCCTCAGGAAACCTGGCTCTTATTCTACTATATGCCCAGCACCGGGCCCCCTTGACTTAGACTTGCGTAAAGAAGTTAAAAAATCTATTAGCTTTGCCTGCATAACTAATCAAGTACCCCCGTTTGTAGATAGCTTGCCGGGATCGGGATGTATGCCTTAAGCTTGGAGAAGGCTTAGCTAAGCTGATTCTAATAGAGTGCCGGCGCAAGTCGGCGTCCCTTCCATTCTGCTCAGGAGAATGTCCAAAAAGGTCAATTTCTGTGATTATCGAGGCTTTTGCCAAATACTTACAAGGTTCCAACCCCGAGCACTCAGCAGTCAGTGTGCTTGTCAGATGGTTGTGGGAACGTTTGACTTTGCCGGCACAAAATAATGTAGACAGAGTCATTAAACATGAGGTCTCGATTCAGCGCAGTGAGGACGGCATCTTTTCTAACCCTAAGGAAGAATTCCAGGCAGACGCAAAATACACATTTGTACCCTGCTCTGAAAGTGGAAGCCGCCTTTTGAAGTCTCTTTATGAGTATGCTATGAGTTACGAGCAGCAAAAATGGTCACGTTGGGTTCACTGTGTTAAAGCAAGTGATTTCAAATTATCGAGAAAAGATTGAGTGATGGCTAAGCAAAAATTTTTCCAAACCCTGACTTTAAGTTTAGTGCTTATAGCTCAGACATTATTTCTAAATGCGCTCGCGCCCGCCTCAGCAGCAGAGAATTTGCGCCTGCGCGAAGGGCTTTCTTACGAGCATGATTTGGATAAAGGCTTTCCAATTATCGCTGATAAATTTGATGATTTGAAAATCGAAGCAGGCAAAGGTCACTTATTATTCTTCGGTGCCGCAGGCGATTTGAATACAAATCGACAGGCAAAAAGAGTTGTAGACCTGTACAAAAAATACAAAGATGGGGCAGTTAAATTCATCATCGTTGATGTTGATCATGCCAGCAGCCCTGAAGCCAAACAGTTGATCAAAAACTATTACCAGGGCTACATTCCGCAGGAAGTAATTTTAGATAAGCAAGGCAAAACTTTTTGGACACACATCGGTGAAGTTGATCTTGGCGCTCTTGCAGCACAAGTGGAAAAATCTTTGCAGTAGCTAGGAAGAGTGCATAAGCTCATATTCTTCATCCAATCGCTGCACTATGTCTGCTGCGATACGCACCGTGCCAATTGATGCCGGATAATTTTGCCATGGACCATGGCAATCAGAGCCGCCGGTCACGAGCAAATTTCTAGTTTTTGCCATCTTCAGGTACTTGCGTGCAAGCGATAATGTGTGACCACGATGATATGCTTCAATTGCTTTCAGTCCGACTTTTTCTAATTCATCTAAGAGCTCAGGTATAAACGAGTCTTTGCCAGGATGAGCTAATGATGAGATTCCGCCTGATGCATGAATTGCTTCAATGGCTTCTTGTGGAGTTATCGACTTTCTGGTAATTGCAAATTCCGAATCTCGATTCATCAGCATTTTGTATGCTTGATTTACGTCTTTGATAACACCGGCATTCATCATTGCCGCGCAAATATGCGGGCGACCGATGGAGCCTTTCCCTGCTGCAGCAAGTACATCATCATAACTAACTCCATATCCTTTCTTTTGTAGAAGTTCTAGAGTTTCATGGACATACTGAGTTCTGGCATTTTGCTGTTTACTCATCGCTGATTTCAAATCATTGCTGTCAGGGTCGATCATATAACCGAGAATATGCACGTCCTGCCGCAGTCCATCGGGGTTATACCAGATGCAGTTCATTTCAATGCCGTTAATCAGGCGTATCTTGCCTTCAGCCACTTCGCGCGCTTCGGGCAGCGCGGCCACAGTATCGTGGTCTGTAATAGCGATCGATTTAAATCCAAGTTTGATGGCATTTTCAACCAGCTCCTGTGGACTCCAGTTGCCGTCTGAATAATGTGTATGCAAATGCAGATCCGCGCTCATTAGCCGGAGCTTTCCTCAAAACGTATGCGTGAAATTTCAACTGCTTTGCCGCTTTCAACATCAACAGTGACCATTACTCCGCACGCTGCAGCTTGTCCTTCAGCTACCTCAAAGCGGCAAGGTAATTGTTGCACCATGCGTCTGAATACACCTTCTTGTTGCATGCCAATTACGCCGTTCATCGGTCCGCATGCTCCAGCATCGGTTAGATAGGCTGTGCCTTTCGGCAAGATTCTTTCATCTGCAGTTTGAATATGCGTGTGTGTTCCGACAACTGCCGATACACGTCCGTCAAGATACCAGCCCATTGCTACCTTTTCAGCAGTTGCTTCTGCATGGAAGTCTACAAAAATAATTTTGGTTTCTTTCTGCATTTCCGCGAGGATTTCGTCCGCAATTAAGAAAGGCGAACGTAGTGGCTCCATGAAAACTCTGCCATGAAGATTTATGATGCCAATTTTTACGTTGCCGATTTCTGTAATCAAATGTCCGCGGCCTGGCGTGCCTTCCGGGTAGTTAGCCGGGCGCAATATGTTTGGATATTTATCGATAAAATCAAAAATCTCTCTGCGGTCGAAAGTATGATTGCCGCCTGAAAATACCGCGACTCCCGCATCTTTCAATTCGTTTATGTGCGGTTCTTGCACACCAAAACCATGCGCGGCGTTTTCGACGTTGGCTATAATCAGGTCTCCCTTGGGAAGACCTGACTTCAAATAGGCGCCCAGCGCTCTGCGACCGGGTTTGCCTATAACGTCTCCAAAAAACTGGATCTTTAATGTCTGACTCATTGTTCAAGCATACCGTACAATGACCTATGGACATCTCGACAGGGCAAAGATCTTTCCTAAACTTCAAGTTTTCGAGGTTCGGTTTGAATCAGATAAGTTCCAATTTATTGATGATGATAGGCGGCAGTGGCTTGCTGCTGGCTCTTTCCTTGTGGCAATCAGCCGGCGCTGAAGAGCTGCAAGGAGGAAAATCAAAAGAGTTAGCGAAGCAGTCGTCAGTAGCATCTGTCACTAAAACTGAGAGCAATGTCAAAGACAGCAACAAGTCGACCCCTTTAGGCAACAACTCTAAAACTTCAAGTGTTGGTAGCAGCAAGCCTGCCGAGACCAAACATGTTGAAGAGAAAAAAATTACTCATAAGCGGACATCATCAAGTACACAACTGGTGCCGCCGCCACCACCCTCGGTGCCCACCATGTCTGAAATGGGCATACCCGGCATGAATACACAAATGATATTCATGGGTGAAAATATTGAATATATGCCTGCTTCAGAGTTGAAAGATCTAAAAGCTAAAACAGAAATGGATATTACAAAACAAAGAAGACTGGTAGAAGAATATTCAGAATCTGCTAAAGACGCCAAACAAAAATCAGAGTCATTCGATCAGCTTTTTGCAGAAGGCGTAGTGAGCCGAAAAGAGCTTGAGACAAGCAAGAAAGACAATGAAAGAAACAGGCAAGATTTGATAGACGCCAAACAAACTTTATCAATGCTTGAGCAAAAATATGTGCGCATTGAAAAACGTTTGGAAGAATTGAGCAAGGCGAAAAAAGGCTCAAGCACTAATTCGTCCAGGAAAAAGTCTCACCATAAATAAGCCTGCTTGAGCGTGATTGCTTTTCTTTACCATATAAGGATGAGCGAACAGCGTTCATCTAATGTGATTTATTATCCGCTTTTCCGATTGTTTAAAGGGTGCCTTGAAAACCGCCCGATTCGTTCTGATGACAACAGAATTGACACTTTGGATAGTCGGAGATTAATGAAAAAGCATATCTCTTTGACATCTAAAATCAGACTTTGGTGTTCACTCTCACCATAGTCTGTAAGTCTCTGCCAGTAAGGGTTTGTGGGCATTGTCAAGAAGAATTTGGATCGAATTCTGAATTTGAGCTAAGTCTAATTCCCACTAAGCTAAGATAGTCACATCGGAATCAGGAACGACAGCAAACAAGCGGCGCCAACGGTATGTTCGCGCTCAGTTTTGATGCACCTGGATAAAGTAAATCCTTTGGAGGGACTACTAAATGTTCAATAACAGATACACACGCCAACTCCCGGTCGAAACCAGAAAAACCATCGTTCGTCCAAGCCTCAGCCACCAACCAATGAGCTATGGCCAGATGAACTGGGGCATGGTTGAAAACCGTGACTCCCGCTTGTGGAATCGCGAACTGCGTCACGATCAGCACCTCAACCACGACGTGCGCGATCTCAGCCGCGAACACTTGATCGGAAATGGCGTGTCTACCTACACAACAGCAGCCGATGTTCTCGAACTCGACGAGCAATTCATCATCGAAGTAGCTCTACCAGGCGTTGTGTTGGATGATGTTCACCTGAAAATTGAAGACAACGTTCTTTCAATCAGCGCTAAGCGCACACCAACATTGTTCGAAGAAAGAGCAATCGTTCTACAAAAAGAACTCCCCTCGCACTACATTCTTCGCCAATTCGAATTCGACACCGAAATTATTGCTGAACAAATTGAAGCCCGCCTAGACCGCGGCATTCTGTACATCAGCATTCCGAAAGTCGAAGTAGCTTTGCGCATTCCAGTCAGCTCTGGGATGATCGACAATCATGCACCAAGCACACCAAAATCACGCATCAGCAGCAAGCACGAAGTCACAGTCAAGTAAATCTCGACTATAACTTTGCGCACTAGCTAGTCTCAATAAGTTTGAGGAGGGGGGAGTCATTGATTCCCTCCTCGTGCTTTTTGACGATTGGTATTAAGCCATTTCGCTGCGCCAAGATTTGTCACTTCCTGGCTTTAATCGGCGTGATAAGATGAATTTATACACTCTTGGCGGGGGTAATCTCTATGCTGCATACGCCTATCCAAAGGTGCTTTATTGCTGTATTGCTAATTGCAGCACCAGTCCAGGCTGAAGATAATTCAGGCAAGGCAGTCGTGACTGAGTCGAAACAATGCACTGTATCTTCGCCTTATCGCAAAGATATGCTCAAGCGTCTTGCGAGCAGCTGGCATCCAAAAACTAATGCTTCATTGCAAGTTGCCTTTACCATAAGCAAAAAAGGCGACTTACTTGGCTCGACAGTTCTCAAAAGTTCTGGCAATCGAGAAGCCGACCAGCTGGCCTTAGATGCAATAAAAGCGACAAAATTTGCTCCACTTCCCGAATTTTACAAAAAAGACTCTATTGAGTTCAGAGTTGATTTGGACAAAGTCGGTTCTGAAAAAAAATGAGATTTAGTTCTTGCTTTGCCCGGGGTAAGAATGTATTGTTGGCAGCGAGTTTCAGGATTAACCGCAAAAATGCACAAAGGTAAGGCTTTAAGAGAACTTGCCGAGTCTGATAAAAGCTTCTTCGGCAAAATAGATTTTTTGAAACAATCAGCACCCCAGAAGGTCTTCTCTTCCGTTTGGGAGTTAGATTCTGAGGTAAACGCTGGTGGCTTCTGGCAGTATTTTGTTAATAGCTCGGTAGCGAGTCTAACTTTTGTCGAAGAAGCACTTACAAAAATTGGTGCTGCAAAAACAGCAGATATATGCGAACGTGCCATAAATATCGCCTTTCCTCATGGGCTGCCCGAAACAGCCGAGGAATCAAAAGTGACTTTGGACGAACGCGAGGAAGAGTTGCGGGAAGAATTGGATGAACTTGACCAGGAATTCTTTGCCTATCCTGATGACCTTACTGCCCTACTTTATGAATTTGTGGTGCAGCACCCTGAAGCTTTTGGCGAAGTAGCCGGGCCCGGACACTAGCAGTCGAAGCCAAAGATTTGGTGCTAGGATCTAGCGATGATTCAATTAAAGACTGCTGCAGGTGTAATTCAGCAATTGACTCCTCATGCTTTTGAAAAGCATTTTGGTGTCAAATATGAGGCGCACCTGGTGATTGATAAAAACTGCCCTCCAGCTGAGTGGACCCAGGCGCATAGCGCGCCCCGCAAAATTCCAAGCGAGAGTAGACGTCGTTTTTTTGAGAAACAGGTAGTTAAAATCAAAGACCTGGGCGCCTGGTCTGCAGGCTCTATGAAAACCTGGCTCTACGCTGAGCAAATCCGCGCTGCTTACACTGCAAATGTCTACATCGCAAAAGTAAGTGACGTGGTTGGTTATGGTGCTTTTGCTGGCGAAGATATTGAAATAGGGCAAATGATTGGTGAATATACCGGCTTTGCTCGCGCCTGGCGCAAGTCAGACAGCACAAACACTTATCTTTTCCATTACGTTAAAGATGCAGTTATAGATGCTCGAAAGAGAGGCAATTTCAGTCGATTTATCAATCACTCTGCCAAAAATGCAAACGCGCGTTATATGCGAGTGATGGTTGATGATGTCGAACATACGATTCTCTTAGCCGAAAAAGACATCCGCAAAGACGAACAAATACTCTTCAACTACGGCGAAGAATACTGGTTAAACAGGCAAGCACCCGAAGATCTAATTTAAAAAAACTTGTAGGGGCGACGCCATGCGTCGCCCGGAAGTTAAGCAGCGGTGCCCGCTTAGACAGCTTCGCCGTATAAGTTAGCGGGCGACGCATGGCGACGCGCCGGGAAAAGAGGTTTTGCTAGAAAAGGGTGTAGATCATTGGTGCCAGCGGGGTTGCTTGAATGAATATTGTGACCAGGCTGATCAATAAAATTAGAACAAGGCTTGGCAAAATCAAAAATTGCCCGCTCTTGCGCGCGTAAGTTAAGAACTGGTAGAGATAGTAATCGGCCCACATGCTCTTTCCAATAATCAATTTGCTGCTGTCTGGAACATGCTTGGGAATCCAGCCTTCGATTGGTCCGTGAAACTCTTCGAGCCAGTAATAAAACGGCAGATTCCAAAAGTGATGTTGCATCACCCATCCGCATGGGCAAACGATGAGAAAGTAAACAATGGTGAGCACAACGAGTTGAATTTTTGCGGATATAAATGATGCGAATTTTTCCAGGTAATATTGTGGGCGCTCAAGTGCTTGCGGCGCACCAAGCCCAAGCAGCAGAAATGCGTTTCCCAGCATAAGTCCATACCACCAGTTGTTTTCCTGGCAGACAAAATAGTGGAACGCACTGAAAATGCTGAGTGTCCAACCGATTGTCTGGCCAAAAACGACGTTAGCACGCAGTGACTCTTCCACCTTGCGTCGCTTTAGATTTTTCAGATAGGAATAACGTTCATACATTGCTGTCATCTACCTGTTCGTAAACTTGATGCTTAGTGTCCGGTTTTCGCCAGTGAAAGTTGCCGAAATCCAGATTTCTTCCGTGAGAAATTTGCTGCGAGGAATGGCGAAATTACCGACTTTTCCATTTGTTGTGCCCAGGTCCAAAGGCTTCCCTTGCTCATATTCGTTAAGTTGAGGGTCGTACAAGCCCAGTGCAATCGAACTTGATTTTAGGTTTTCGCCACTAATTTGAATTTCTCGAATTCGTGCGGGCGATTCGAGATTCAATTGAACAAACGGGCGTTTCAATGGCAAGAATAATTGCTCATCAGCAGTTTTTGGATAGTTGATTTTGTATTCGTAGTCTGAAGTTTTTTGCAGATTGAGCGAGGCTGGCAGCCAGTCGTTTATTCTGATCGGGTTAACATTCACACGAGGAAGTTCTAATATCTCACGAGAATTGTATTTCGGCCCGATGCAATCTGGATATCGCTGCTCTAACATTTTTGCGACTTCAATCGCGTAATAATGAGTGAGAATCGGCCCCGGATGAGAATCGGCAGGGCTTACTCCCAGTCTGATGTACGGCGCCAGACCTGGTCCATCACCAAAGCGTTGTTCATACCAGGTTGCCAGTGCATCAGTGAAGTCATAATAATCTAGTCCATTGCTCTTAAGTAGCTGCTCTACTGGAGCCAATCTTTGTTTGTAGTAATTTCTGTCTGGGTAAACCATCATCGCAAAAACACTTTTGGTGTTTGTCTTTTGCATTAGCTGCGCCACGCCTTGAATCGTTTGCTTATATTGCTCGAAGTTTTTTCCTTCAAGCAGTTTCAATTCCCATTTGTCCCAATCGTATCCGTGGCGGTCGTCGTTGTGCGATTTGCTGTCTATGCTGCGTTTCAGTGCTACCAGATGGTAAGCGATGTTAGGCAAGTATGGGTGTAAATATTTCCAATAGCCGTCTTCGCTGGGCCTGTTTGGCACAATCTGGACTCTGGTGTTTTCTATGTACTCGCATGGGTCGTTAGTAACATAGCTCCAAACTATCAAATCAGGATGGTATTTGTTGAGCAGTTGCGGCACCCATGAAAGTTCTTCGCGCGTATTCACCCCAGACCAGCCGGCTGCAATGACTTCAACATCCCTATAACCATTGCGCCAGAGCTCATTTTCTAGCTGGCGCCACCACAAATGGTTCCAGTTGATTACGCCATATCCCCAGACATAAGAGTCGCCAATTACGAGAATTCGTTTTGCCTTTTTTGATTTCTCATCAACAGGATTGCTGTCTGTCCAGCAAAGTGGTGCCGTTTGCTGTGCCCTGTTTCTTTCTAGCATCATCTGGCAAACTTTCAGGTGCTGCGCTTGCCAGCCTTTTCCCGACATCATGGCGTTGTCTTCAAAAAATGGAAGAACAATTTTCTCGAGCAAAAACACCGATGCAACAAGCACAACGATCGACCAGAAAAAATAGAAAATGGCAAAACGCGGAAAATATTCCCATTTTTCCATCGGAGTAAAATGTTTATTTTCCATTTCAGCCACGGTGCATGACCTTAGCTTTTGGGAGTGTTGCTTGAGTTGTTAGCCGAATTATCTGAACCGGGGTCAAAGCTTTCGATTATGGTTGGCGCTGCACTTTGAGCCGCAGTTGCTATTTCTGTCGCCAATTCAGCCGCATCACTTTCTTTCTTGGCTAGTTTTTTGTTGTTGTTGGGATAACCGTAGCCAAAATAAATGAGCATTCCGATACCCATCCAAATGAAAAAGCGGAACCAGGTTAATAGTGGTAAGCTCAACATCAAAAGCAAACAAGCCAAAATACCCGCAATTGGAAGCGCCGGCGTCAATGGGCATTTGAATGGTCTGGGCATCTCGGGGTGCGTTTTCCTCAGCACCATCACGCCGCCGCAGACCAAAATGAATGCTGCCAGCGTCCCGATATTTGTAAGCTCTGCTGCCTGACCAATGTCCATCAACATAGCTGAAATACCAACGAATGCACCTGTGAGTATTGTTGGCCAGAGCGGTGTTCTGAACTTGGGGTGCAGGTCACCAAAGAATTTTGGCAAGAGTCCGTCACGCGACATAGCCATAAATATGCGTGGCTGACCAAGTTGAAACACTAGAATAACTGAAGTTATTCCAGCCAAAGCTCCGATGGTGACAAGGTTGTAAGCCCAGTTAGCGCCTACAGAATGTAATGCGGTGGCGACAGCGGCGGCATCTCCTGCATAAGTTTTGTAGGGCAAAATTCCAGTTAATACCAGCGACACCAAAATGTATAAAATCGAGCAAATCAACAGGCTGCCTAACATTCCAATTGGCATATCGCGTTGGGGGTTTTTCGTTTCTTCTGTGGCCGAACTCAATGCATCAAAGCCTATGAAACTGAAGAAAACGATAGCCGACGCGCCTAAAATGCCAGTCCAACCGGACGGAGCAAATGGCACCCAGTTTTCTGTTTTGACGAAAAATGCACCATAAAGAACAAAGAAAATTACTGTGGTTGTTTTGACAATCACAGCCGCCATGTTCATTTTTGCAGTTTCCTGCACGCCAATCACTAAAAACCAGGTAATAAGCACCATGATGCCCAGTGCCGGTACATCAAATGCGATGGGGTGTCCAAAAACTTGGGGTAGGTCGAGGCTTGAATAAACATTCAGCGAGGGTGTTTTGGATATTTCGGCGATTCTAGCAATGGCTGTTTGCGTGTCGACTGCAAGCCAGAGTGGAATTGTGATGTTGACGCTATGCAGCAGCCTGACGAAATAATCAGACCAACTTACTGCCACGGCAATATTGCCGACCGCGTATTCTAAAATCAAATCCCAGCCTATTATCCACGCGATCATCTCTCCGAGCGCGGCATAAGCAAAAGTATACGCAGACCCTGACACGGGAATCATCGAAGCTAACTCTGCATAGCACAACGCAGTTAAGCCGCAGGTGATTGCCGCTATCAAAAACGAGATGACAACTGCTGGTCCTGCACCGTCTCTGCCAAGCGGCGAGGAGAGTACGAAGTTAATCAGAGGAGTGTCAAGAATCCCACGAGAAATTACAGTTTGACCTGCGGCAGCAGTGCCTGTAAGTGCGAAAATTCCAGACCCGATTGTTGCGCCCACACCCATTGCTATCAAATCAAAAGCAGTGAGGCTTTTTTTCATCAGTCTCGATTCATGATAAGCCTCATCGATCAGGTCTTGGGGAGACCTGGTTCGAAAGAGGCTTTGAATGAAGGACTTAGATTTCAATTTGCCGACTTATTTGATGTTTGCTGATTTTGTGGCTGTGTTGCCTGCACGGTCGCTGACTTTGATTTCAATTTTTTTCAAATTCGCGGCGCAGGGCACATCAGTTGCAACGAGTGTGCTGCTTAGACCATCGCTTGTGTTGCTGGTTGCCGCAAAAGCGAAGTATTCTCCTTCGTCAAAGCGAAACATGGCGTTTACAATAGGACTTTGCTTGTCCTTCGCGACAACCTTGCATTCTACTTTGTTATTGGGCTTCCGTTTACATTCTATGAGTTCAATTTCAGGTGCAGTGTTGTCTACCGTCACTGCCCTTACATTGATTGTGCGGTGGTGGTCTTCAGGATTTGACAGACGGTCGTCCAGAATAAATTTTAAAATGTAATTGCCGTCTTTTTGCTTTGCAGTATCCCAATGATATGAGAAAGACTCGCTAGAAGCACCTTCGCTTGCTTTGCCAGAGCTGCTGCTTGTCGTGCTAGTGCCGCTGGCGCCGCGTGCGCTCTTGGTTTTTGAATTTTTCTTCTTGTCGTCGTCTTTCTTATCGTCGTCCTTCTTATCGTCGCGGTCTGGTGCGTTGTCCTTTTCCTTTTCTTTGTCCTTATCTTTGTCCTTGTCTTGATCTTTGTCTTTATCTTTATCGCTGTCGCCAGAGTCTTTAGAACTGTCTTTATTGTCCGAGTCTTTATTCTCGTCTTTGTTTTCGTTCTTGTCCGGCTGATCGCCTTCAAGTGGAACTCGGCGGCTTTCATCTGCTGACTGCTTCTTTCGGTCGCCTTCGCTGTCTGAGCCTTTCTTCGAGTTTCCGCGGTGACGTTTTTCGTCTTTGCTTTGCTCTGACTTAGGCGCTGTTTTGTCAGCCTTATCAGTTTGTGACTTGTCTTTGCCAGACCCACTTTCTGATTTCTTGTCTTTATCGGGCTCTTTGGTCGGCTCTTTGCCGCTGTCTTTGCCTGAGTCCTTAGTTCCTTCTTTACTTGAATCTTTGCTGCTTTCTTTGGATGTATCTTTCGAGCCTTCTTTGTCGGACTCTTTGCTTCCTTCCTTAGTAGCTTCCTTAACGGCTGATTCTTTCTTTGCTGTTTTTGGACGCAAATCAGTTATCAGTTTCTCCCATGTTTTTCCACCGTCAGCAGAAATATCAATTGAGCAAAGCATGTTGTCGCCGTCAGCGTCTGTGCCTGTGACATTAACGTCTTGTTTGCCATTGACTGCGCTTGCAGCTTTAAGAGAGATGGTTGAAAACTGTGGTGCCACATCTTTTGGCATGTAGACTACATCTACGCGTCCAATTTGTGGTCCTTCACTTTTGATATTGTTGCCGTCCAGGGTGCTGGTCCAGGTGATTTTGTATTGCAAAAATCGCCCAGCTGGTGAGCTCAGCAAGAATGACTCGCCGTCATATGTTGCAGCTGACCAATTGCTCCATGTGGAGTCTTCCATTGAAGTATTGCCTGTGCGCGACTCTACTTTAATGTGGCTGGCCACGGTGGGATCCAATTCAGTAAATGGTCCACTTGTTCTGAGTCTGACCCAGTTGGCGATGCGACCTGCATCTTTGACTTTCGACTCATAATAAGGTGTTTTCGCAGAGCTCAAGTTGAATGACTTGAGTACAGAAAGGTTGGTGCTGCCCACTAAGAGCTGCTTTCCGTTTGATCCGATTGCCATAACCGCTTCTTGATCTGTGTGGCAAACAGGAATGAAATAAGGTTGTTCTGTGACACGATCAATGGCAGCCATTGTGATGTCGCCTTCACCGTCGCCAGAAAATACTGCGTCGTGATCCGCATCATAATACAGTGTGTAAAACGCTTCGCTGCTTGCCAGTGATTGAGCGTCTCCTGAATTTAGTATGCGAACCAGTTTGCCCTGATTTGCTGTTGCGACATAAACGTCACCACCTTTAGTTTTGGCAATGCCGGTGACTATGTGGTCTGGCGTTTGGTAAATCGATTTCGCTTTTCCGTTTTCGTCAATTCTATAAACAGAACCTTTTTCGGCCGTGCCGACATAAAGTTGTTTATGAGCTTTTGAATAGAACAGCGCAGTGATATGTGCCTGACCTGAGTCAAACTTCAGTGAAGAATTGCGATTTTTGTCTACCTGATAAACCTTGCCGTTGCCGGCGACGCCAACATACAAATTGTCGTTGTCGTCGGTGCACAAAGTGGTTACAACTGGCTCTGCAGGTTTGAATATTTGCTTCGGTGTACCACCGCCTGCTGGTATGGCATAGACGCCACCATTTGGAACTGCGGCGGCGTAAATTGTGCCGCTAGAATCTGCTGCTAATGCTGGAATTATGCTGGCATCAAGCTTTGCAAATTTCTCAGGCTTGCTGTCGTCACCTTTCCATTTCCAGATGTCTTTGTCTGTCGAGAAATAGAAATTACCTTGAGTCCAGACTCCTGCCCATACGGTTGTGTCTGGCGGTATGTATTTGCTTGCGACGGTCTCTAAGCCAGGGCTGATGCGCCCCCAGCTATCAATTGTAGTGCCTTCGCTCTTGCCGTTGCGGAAGTCGTCTTCAGTTTCCTGTCTCCATATCTGGTGCAGGCGCATGTGTGGATATAGTTTGCCGGCAGAGGAGAACATAGAACCAGCTGCTGTTGAAGGCTTTGGCGCCACTGTTGTGGTGCTTGTGCTTCCTGATGTTTGAACTACGACCGCACCGGCAATTGCTCCCTGCACAACTGTAATGCCAGACCCGGAAGAAGATGACTTGCTTCTGCCCGTGTATGATGCTGAACCAAGAGTTTTTCTGGCAAGGTCTGTCATTGCAGGGTCATCGCCGCCCAGATAACTAGGCATGGCAGATGGGACAGATTTAGCCGCTGCTTTATCAGGATTGCGGACTTCAACCGTGAGTATGTGACTGCCGTACAACATGTAATCAGTCAACTTACTTTGCTGGAGTTCGCCTTTTACAATTTGTGGTCCTCTGGTGTGCTTATTTGAGAACAAGACCTTGCTCCAGTGACTTGGAGGATCTGGAATTTTCACCCCATCCATCACCAGTGTTTGCTCTGGCAAACCTACGACAAGATTTAGAGCATCACCGCGGCCCTGTTTGCGCAACTCGTCGACGATTTGTTTTAGCGATTCTGGTTCTGCGTCTGAGAGCCCCATGCGGTGCTTGATATAGTCGATTTGGTCTCCGCCTGCAACTCCAATTACAAGATTGCCGTCTGGAGCATCACGAGGAATTTGAAAGCTCAGTGTTTCGACTTTTTGTTCTTTGTTATACGGTCTTACAAGGCACATGACTTTGACTTGCTCACCTGGTGCAGCGTATGCCTTTTCTACATAAACGCGATCAATAGTGGCAGTCTGGTGCCCGTCTTCCAGGGTTACTTTGATTTTGAATGACTTAATTGAAGCCTTTTGAAATTCATTACTGGTAATACTTGATGTATTGCGGAAGACAGAACCAGCCACTGAATTTCCCATCATGAAGCCCATCAGCATTTCTAAAATTGAATGAGCTGCAATGTTTGAGGCAAATCTATCAGTGCGAACCAATGGTTCTATTCCATCTGCTTCAATGCGGCTTTCTACCTTAGCTACGTAAGGTCCGGCGTACTGGTGTGTTGCGTCGACAGCAGACATAGTGGTTGCGGCAATCAACTGTGCTGTCATATCGGGATGGTCTATGACTTTTGAGTTGAACGTACGCTGAATTTTGCGAGTCTCATCAACTATTTCAAAAGAACAAGGAATCATTTTCGATGCCTTGCCCACGGTACCGCCGCATGCCCATGGTCTGTCAGCAGTGAATGTTCCAACTTCAGAAATTGGTGAAGCCAGTTTGAATGACACCGACAAGCTGGGCAATACTTTGTGCACAACAGACGTAGTCATCGGAAATTCAATTGCACCCGCAGACATGAATGGGTGCCCGAATGCCACCACTTTATTGCCAAAGCGCGCTGTTGTTGTTCCCGTTGCTACAGTGGTGAAATCTCCTGAGGTGAGCACCACTCCCACAGCTGAGCCGGGTTTGATTTGCGAATAAGCTGCCGGGTTTAGACCAGATGAATTCATGCCGCCTGACGAGCCGGAACTAACCATCATGCCCAGGTCTTTGAACCTGCTTGAGAGGAACTTCTCTGCATTGGGCGAAAAACCTGCTAGCGCCACCGGTGATACCAGTGGGCTCATGTGCAATTCGCCGCTTGAAACATTACTAAGTCCGCTCTGGTTCCACGGAACATTGAAGCCATGTTCTGCTTTTGCAAGCGGCGTCTTTGCGTTGTCGCTGCTGTCTGCAAGCGAATCGAGCATATCTACGATTGGCGTAACGCCGGCGATTGGCTCTTTGGAAAAGTCATATCCGAATGAAACCGCACCAATCAATTTTCCATTGATATAACAGGGGCTGCCCGACATTCCTCTAATAACATTGTTTTTGTCCATAGCCTGCCCGCCCATCTTCACCAAGATAGCGTCACGCCCGGACATAACTTTTTTGAGCACACCAATTACAGTGATATCGAATTTTTCAATTGTGCTTCCCTGGAAAACAGAGAGCCCATAACCAGTCATGCCAGGTTTGACTTCGGCTGGTGTCATGTATGAACCAGGCGGCAGAAATTTGTGAACAAAGTTGTTGTTATAAGTATCTACAAAGGCATGCTCGTCAAGAGGTGCCTTCGCCTTATTGGCTTCAGTTTCCCCGTCAGATTCTTGTGCGCTAACGGGTCGAATGTAGGAGCCACATGAAATTAAAATACAGAGGCAGAACACAAAAATGCGCTGAAACACCGCGTGGACGGGCTGATTCGAGCTAGCCCTGTTGGTTCCTGATGACAATTGAAGACTCCTGGTGAATGGCAGATCTATATGCACTGAGCGACAAAACTCCAGCCCGTACCGTCGAGCTTAGAAAAATGTGATGCTCTTCGGAACAGATCCTTATACAGAGTACCAAAACTCGTTTTATCATGAACCTGTTTGGATCTGCCATTTTTCAAGTTCTGGCAAGTCAAGTGATAGTACGTCCGCAATTTTAGGTGAATTGATGAAGCGCATCTTGTTGTCAACTGCATTGTTAGTAGTTCCGTTGGTCGGAACCATCGCACCAGGCATGGCTCAAGGTGTTCCGGTTCCCGGTGGCGGCTACTCAGCGCCTGTAGGCGGCGCTCCCACTCCAGATGCAGCTCCTGCGCCCGGTGGACAGAGCTACGGTGCTGGCCCAACACCTGGCGTCGCAGCCCCGGTGCCCGGCCCTTCGACTCAACAGATACTCGGCGGCGGCGGCACCTATGCGTACCGCCGATTGCCTCTTAATCATCAAAATGCTGCAGTCAGACTTGAAGAACTTCGCAACATAATGATCACAGCAAAGCCAAAGGAATTTCAGGACGCAATTACAGACTATCTTGATTGGCTTGCTGATATGGCTGATGCTCACTGGAAAATTTACCAGGCATTTTCAAAAGTAGACGCAATGAAGCCGCAAGCAGAAGTCGAAAAACAATCGACTTTGAAATTGGGCCAACTCAAAAGGCAAGCAATGCTGCTAAAAGCAGAATTTTTGATTCGCCAAAATCGTCAGCCCGAGGCTTTACAGCCGCTGGTCGATATCGTTGTCGGCGAGCCGCGCACCGCGACTGGTGAAGCTGCTTATGCTTTGTTGAAACAAATCGGATTTTCAGAAGAAGCTCCGCTCAATCCATCTGCATCTGCCCCAGGTCCTTCGGGATCTACTTCAACAGCAGCAAAGCCGATAGCTATCGTTCCACCACCCAGACCTGTGATTGAAGAGAAAAAGACTCCTAGCTTTACGATTGAGCCTGCGAAAACTCCGGTTGCAGCCAGATATGGTGTGATTCGTTAGTACCAGATTACTGGTGCCACTCCAATTGCGATAATGCCTTTCGGTAAGAAGGATCTTCCGGGGCACTGTCTGCTGCTTCTTTCATATACTTGATTGCCAGATCTCGATGTTTCAGCTGCATTTGTACTTCGGACATATTGCGCAGGGCATTGGTGTAGTACGGGTTAATTTCGATAGCCTTATCTAATAACGGCAATGCTTTTTCATACTGTCCGTCATCCATGTATTGCGCTGCTAGATTGCTGTACGGCCATTCGAAATTTGGATATTTCTTGATGCATCTTTTCCACACAGTCTCTGCTTCGCCTTTTTTGCCTGCTTGAGCTAGATTGTATGCGAGGATATTCAATTGCTCTGCTTCCTGCGATTGCTCATGCGCCGGCAATTTAGATCGCAAAAAGCTCAGGGCTCTAAATCCAATTTCACCCTTATCGAGATTTATTGCTTGTTTCAGTGTTTCGCGCGATCTTTCCGTCCAGCCTTTGGCTTTGTAGTCTATGCCCTGTTCATATAACTCCTGTGCTCTCATTTGAGCTTCGCTGAGGAGTCCAGCAGTATGCGCCTCTTCAACCGGCGGTCGAAATTGTTGAGCCACGAAATAGCCTGCCGCAAACAGTGCAACTACAGCAAGCGACGCCACCAACAACAGTGGCTTCTTCAAATGTCGCAGGCGTCGGCGCCCGTCCATCGCTTCTCGAAGGCACTGCCCCATTTCGCCGGCCGATTGAAACCGAGCTGAAGGGTTTTTGTCCATAGCCTTGTTCAAAATATCTTGAATGGCTGGTGACAACGCACTGAGATCAGGCTTGGCTGAAACATGTTTATACATCGCTTCAAACGACGTACTTCCCTCGAAAGGTGGGAAGCCTTTGATTGCTTGAAACAACAAACAGCCCAATTGGTAAACGTCACTTGTTACGTTTAAGTCTTGTCCGAAACACTGTTCGGGGCTCATATACAATGGAGTTCCAACGACTTCCTTTGTTCGAGTTAGAGGAATATGCTCTGGATTTTCATTGTCAAAAACTTTTGCTAAACCGAAATCAACAAGGCGAATCGTTCCATCACTTATCATCATTACATTTGATGGTTTAATATCTCGATGAATCATACCCTGACCGTGCGCGTAAGACAGCGCTTCTGCAACTTGAGAGCAAACTTCCAGAGCCAGTTTTTCACCAAGCGGAAGGTAGTCTGTGAGTGGCTTGCCGTCAAGCAATTCCATCACCAGGTAGGGACCTGCTGTGTCACTTTCTCTTACATCCAGAACAGAAACAATGCAGCGATGCCTCAGTGCCATAATGTGCTTCGCTTCGCTGCGCAATCGCGCGCGCGATTGCTCGTCGGCCATGCGCGCAGGCAGAATGAATTTTAGTGCCACCATCGAATCAGTTCGCGTATCGTGAGCCCGGTATACTTCGCTGGCACCGCCGCGACCAATCAGCGACTCAATAAAAAACTCGTCAACTTGCATTCCTTTTCGAATGCCACTTTCTTCACTTTTCGATGCGACAAGTTCTTCCGCTGTGTTTACCAGAATGACTTTTTCTTCCTTGACCTCTTCCAATTCCATCTGTCAATTCTCCCCGCAGGGTCTTTGTTCCCCCGCGAGAGGCTGTGATAACATCGCCAGCGCCCGCCTCATACGTGATTTCCCTATTCCCCATATTGCAAGCACGAGTACACTAGTCTGAATGACCTGATTGATTGAGGCCTGTGTTCTTTCGTTGGAAAATTTAACCCGATCATCCCTGATTGATGCCCCCCGCAGAGATTCTGAAGGTGTGCACGGAGCGGCCGACTGGCTAAGTAAGACTGTCGTCCACCCGCTCATAAATGCGGCTCTTATAGAACCGTATGATACTGTTTCGCGCGCGCTGCAAGACGCCTCAGGAAAGCATCTAAGTCTGGGCGAAATTCAGCCCCTGCCGGTAAAAAGTAGTCCAACGTATTCAACTGATTGGTTTGTCCAATCAGCAATGAGTGGAATTGGAAGCTTTGTACCGTTCATTATAAGTGGAAAACTCACTGGTGGTGTCATGCGACAGACATCTACCATGCTTGGTGTCGAAGGGCGCGCCGCGTCGGTTTTGGCAAGCAACAGATTTGCTCAACTAACTGGGGCTGGTCTTTATGCTTCAATGAAGCGTCCGCAAGAGGGCGAATCAAGATTTGGTAATGCAGTTGGAACAGTTGCCGCCTTTGCCGTTTTTGACGCTGGTAATTCACTGGCTGGTCTTTCTAAGTTAAACAAAGGCGGAGCAATTTCATTCTCAGCAAGGTCTGCAGTCAGGCTTGGTACTGGCTTTCTTGGCGGAGTAGCAGATGCGGAGCTAAGCAGCCTTATAGGTCGAAACAAGCTGGCAGATCATGAGAAGGTTTTACAAAGTGCTGTATCAGGGGCATCATTGAATTTTGCCTTAGGAAGCTTTCATGATATCGCCAGTGGTGCCACGCCAAAATTAGATGTTAAGCCCGGTACTGAGAGTGCAAGTCCGAAAGAAGAAGTTCTAAAGCCTAAGACCGAGCTATCTAAAGCAGAGAGTGGCACCGGATTTGAAAGGGGCTTGCTTGCGCATCCTTCTGAAACTGTAAGCATTGCTCGCGCACTTAATCCCCGTAATACAATGAATATTGCGCAGCCAAAAGGAGAAAAGGGCCTCGTCTATATTGTTGTAGACAGTGGTTTCTCACCTGAGTCTTTGCCGCCCAGAGAAAACATTTTGGGCACCTGGGATCCTACTGGTGAAGGTGTATTCAACGATCCACTTCAGCACGGCAGCATTGTGCTGAGTAAATTGCGTGATGCTGATCCGTCTGCAAAATTCATGCTCATACGTGCTTTCGACGGAAATAATAATTTAGCTCAAACAAAATTCGAAAATGGGCAGATTGCTCAGCCTGGCTGGACAGAAGTCTACCTGGATGCAGTGTCCTTGGCCAAACAGCTCAAATTGCCATCGGTGGCAAATTGCAGCTTTGGAGAATTTTCGCACGCAATGGATGGCACTGGCTGGGAAAGCTACCAACTCAGCCAGGCAACAGGTAAGGGTAAACCGGGTCATATTGTTGTAGCTGCTGCTGGTCCCGGAAATGGAGCTGCTCGTCATGCTTCGGGTATCGTAGACGCGGGCAGATCTGGCGAAGTAAATATAAGCCAAAATGGCGAAGCCGCGTTCAATTTGTGGATGGCAAAGGATGCTCCCCGTGATTGGAATTTGAGCGTTTACGAAGGCAATCGCAAAATCCACAACGTCGATGGCTCGCAGCTAGAACCAAATTTCTGGAACAACCGGCAGCAAATTACTTTCAGAAGCATCATAGATGGTGCGCCTACCCGTTTCGTGCTTTCTCGCAGTGGCGCCGATCCTCGCCCGCTGCCCTTTGACTATTTTGTGCAGGAGGGCAGAGCAGCGTTTCTCGATCACGTAAATCCTGAGTTGATATCAGAACCGGCGGTTTTCCCACAAGTGGTGGCAGTCGGAGTTAAAAATTTGAGTTATTCACCCTTCCAAGAATTGAGCGGGCACAAACCTGATGTTCTTCTACCTGGAGATGGACCTGTATCTTTCAGAACGCCAGAAGTGACACTGGCGATTGGGCAAGTTCTTAAAGCCAATCCAAACCTGGATGTAGCCCAAATTCAAAGAATTCTTGGCAAATTTCCCCAGGGCCGCAATGATAAGCCGTGAAATTTGGATATATTGAGCTGTCTAGACTACATGTGTTCGAAATGTAGCTCGTTGGAGTCAAATTTAGTAAAGTGCATGACATAGTTTAACTGCAAAGAGGCGACATTTTCCTTGCAGTTAAGACATGACATTTGAGTGGAATATTTTGAGAGCGGCTTTCGTCGACTGCTTTCGAATTTCAATAATGATGTCACATTGCTATGTTTATTGGTTGGTTCTGGTTTTCTTTCTTATGGATTTGCCTTTGATGGCATCTGAAGAAAGCTCGAATATCGCTGCACAGTCATTGAAATGCTATCGAAGTGATGCGATTGAGGAAGCCACCAAATTAGCTGAGCAGGCTTTGCAGGCAGATCCTTCTTGCGCTGAAGCCCACTATGTTAAAGCATTGATTGCTTATTACAAACGCAAGGAAAAATTCAAGGCGCAAAATGAGTTCAACAAAGCGATTTCCTTAAAGCCTTCTTTGACCGAGGCTTACATCGACCGCGCCGATCTTGAGTGGAGTCTCAAAGACGAAGAGAAAGCGCTAAACGACATTTCAAAAGCAATAGAATTGTCGCCGAATAATTCACAATATCCATATATTCGAGGTAAGCGATATTTTGAAAAGGGCGAGTTTGCAAAATCCATTGCTGATTTCACTAGTGCAATAAAAATAGATCCACAAAATGCAGCCGCATATGACTCTCGCGGAAATGCCCAGAGAGCCTTAAAGAAGTACGACGAAGCTTTGTCAGACCACGCCCACGCAATTGCGATAAAACCTTCGCCCGAGTTCATTTGCGACAGCGGCTGGGATTATTATGAAATGGGAAAACGAAAAGATGCCACTACTGTTTTTGAGCAAGCTCTCGCAGCTGACCCAAAATTTAAGTTAGCCTACAAAGGGCTAGGTTATGTACTCTATCAAGATAAAGAGTACGAGAAAGCCCTCAAAAACCTATCCATCTGGTTGAATGAAAACCCTGATGATAAACAAGAATGTTTGAAGAAAGAAGCGCTGTGCTATTACGAATTAGGGCAGTACGAGAAATCAATTGCTGATTATGACTCTGTATTGAAGGAAAATCCAAAAGATGAGGAAGCCTATAACTGCCGAGGCTTGGCGCTGAGCGACTCAAATCAATATAGAAAATCAATTGTAGATTTCGACAAAGCCATATCAATTTCAATGAATGCGGCGTATTTCAATAATCGAGGATATGCACATTATTATCTTCGGGAATACGATCTTGCATTGGAAGACTTCAACTCTGCCATTGCCTTAAACTCGCAGCTTGTCATTGCTTTAAAAGGGCGTGGGCTCTGCTATGCGACTATGAACCTTTACGATAAAGCACTTGCGGATTTTGATGCTTGTTTGAAGCTTGAACCTAACAGAAAAGATATTATGCGAGACAAGGCCAACATGCTTGCCGCTATCGGAAAAGATCGTGAATCACTGGAGTCCTTAAACCAACTTTTGAAACTTGACCCAAAAGACGCATCAGTTTACGTGCTGATTGCCCGCAGAGAAACTGAGTTGCGGCAGCTGCAGCAAGCCGTACTTGATTGCGACAAGGCTATTTCTATGTTAGATGCTTCGCAAGGGGCTTCTACGTGGACAGACGTCAAAATCGATGCAGTTGAGGCTAAGGCGGCCGCATTGATCTTTCTCGGCGAAAACGATAGAGGCTCAGCAGAACTCAAAAAAATACTAAGTCTAGACCGGGAAAAATACCCTAACGCTTCCTGGCAGAGAGCTGATTGGACGAACGAACTTTGGCATTATTGCGCAACTGCAGATGAACATTCTGCTGAATATTTGAAAGTTTGGGGCGGAAAAGAAAAACACAGTCCCTCGTGTACCCCCGCTCAGCTCTGGGCGCTTGCTTGCCCTGCTTTGCTTACTAAGCGCAATAAACTAGACCACAGCATATTGTGGCTTACTCCCGAAACACCAGAAAGCGTTTTTCATAAAAACAAACCACTTTCTAAATGGTGGATAGCCGTGTTTGAAGCAAAAGGTGGCGATTCTCAATGGTGGGACATAAATTCACGTGAGGACTTGCTCAAGCAGCTGGAATGGATTGACTCTGGCGGGCATAGAGCAGAGTTTGATGCAGCTGCAAGGATGGTTAACAATCCCCGATTTCCTGAATTAATCGCTCAAATGAAAAATCCCGCTGAAAGAAAAATAGCAGAAGAGCGAACTGCTTTTGTAAGGCAACATTCTCGACTGCTTAAAGGAAAATCGCTGATTGGCTGGGACTACTGTCGATATATTAACATCTGTCGTACAGGTGTTCTCTGCAGTTATCTAACTGAACAGGAAGCGTGGAATAAGATTATGCCTGTGGCGCGACTTCTTCAAAGTACGTTCACGTCTTGGAATGAGCTAGGTACTAACTATCTGGTTGGACGTAAATTTTGGCAGCCCAACCAGGAAGCCGAAAAAGATTTTGAGCGTAATTATGATTTCTTGATCAATGACCCCTCTAGTCCCTGGGTTAAAATTCCCTGGAATACCAATCTGTCGGAAAAGCCGCAGGGTACGCCCAGCAAAGCAATGACAAAAGTAAATTCGTCCCCAGCGGTGCGAAAAAAATAGTCGATGAAGTCGCACAATAATCTGGAAAAGTGCAGGAGTTCTATGCGTCATAAAATCAAAGCTTTGCTTGGACTGCTCATTACTGCGTCGTATACATTGTCTATAGAAGAGGTATTTGCTAGTGACAGAGCCGCAGCTGAACAACATGTGAACGATGGATTGAAGCTTGATACAGAGCATTTGCTCAGGGGGTTCTTCCGAATTCGATGGCACATAAAAGAACCACTGCGTGATTCTCCTGCGATTCAGAACTTTCGCAGTAAACTTGCTATTACTGCAGAGGAAGATTTCACCAAAGCAATAGAGTCTGATTCCAATTATGCCGAAGCATATTACTATCGTGCTGAGATAAATTTGATAATAGGTAAGTATGAACTTGCTTTGGCCGATTTGTCTAAGGCTCTGGAAATCGATCCTAATATGGTCAGGGCTCTTTGGGCCAGAGCTGCATGCTATGGATTTCTAGATCAACATGCCAAATCTATAGATGATTACAATACCTGCCAGAAAAAATTCGCCGGTCAACTGTCGCAGACTTATGGCAGCCTCTATCGATTGAGGGGAGAGCAATATGAAGCTTCCGGAAAATTGCTTGAGGCACTGAATGACTTTGAAGAAGCTATCAAAGCCGAAGTTGGAATGATTGATAATTACATGCATCATAGTATGGTTTGCAGAAAGCTCCTCAGCTCGCTAGGTTCCAGTGCAAACAAAGATAAAATTCTTCAATGTTGTAATGGTAGTTCCGACGCTTCCCGGTACCTTGAAATGACATCCAGGAACATTGAAGAAGGTAGCACTCCGGAAAAAATTCTCAGTTATTATGAATCGCAAATTAGTGCCTATCCAAATTGCGGCGAGCTTCGTTATTTATTTGCAAAATGGCTGTCTAAACGAAAAGAAAATGATCAGGCACTTAAAGAGCTCAACTTTGTTCTTAAGGTTGATCCCAAATATATCAATGCGCTTGCTTTGAGAGAAAAAGTCTACCGAGACATGGGCAATATTGCTGCAGCTGATACCGATAAGAAAGTGCTGGTAACGTTGGGTTATACCGATGCAATGCGCGAGCAAAATATTGAGTTTGCTGCGGGCGTGAAGGCGCGCGAGCAAGGTGATGTCGACGTGGCTATCTTTTACTTCACTCGAGCCATCAACGCTGACAGCACTTTCTATGAGGCATATTTTCGCAGAGCTGAATTATTTGAATTTCTCGCCAAACGTTTTCCATTTGTGACTGTGCCTTCCATGAATGCGATGAGGGTGTCTAAAGCTGAATTGAGGCAACTTGCGGCAAACGATTTAAAGGTTGCAGCTTCATCCAGTAAAAAGTTTATTCCGTGTACAGTTATCACAATGAGTCCAAAATCTGTAGACCCGATTTCCGGCCAATGTTGGCTGGCCGTGTCACAAGATAGTTTCAAATCACTTGTTGCGTCCAAAGGCAATTTAGCCAGACCCTTACCCACCATCGTCATTCGTGCTTCTGATGCCCGGGTCGTGGAAAAGGCAAATAACCCTGAGGCTAAACTTTGGGCTCTTGCCTGCCCGGCCATTTTTACAGAATCTCGACATCAAAGACACGATGTTCTTGCCTGTGTTGATCCGCCAAAAGATGAAGAGGCAGAGAAACAATTATTGAGCAAAAACTGGGGAATCAATTCTCAAACAGAGTTATTGGCTGTTTTGGAGCGCATCGCCAACGAAGGTTCTCGTTCATGCTGGAATGATTATCAGAAAGCAAAATCATCTGGTGACTACCAAACTCTGAAGTCGAAATGGCACGACGATGACCGTGAAATTTCCCGTAGATTAGCTGTTGTCGCTGAGTATGGAGAGGAGCTGGAAAACAAAAGTCTGCTAGGGTGGGATTATTGCCGCTACATTGAGCTTTGCCGTTGGGGAGTACTTTGCGAATATTTGAACAGCGATGAGGCATGGCAAAAAATCCTGCCACAAGCACGTCTTATTCAACACAGGTTCAGCAGCTGGTCTGATCTGGGACGAAATATTGTTATCGGCGCTGATTTTAACTCTACTAAAGACCCAGAAACACAGGGCAAAAACTATGCCGCCGATTTCGAAAAGCTTTTGAGTGACAAGGAAAGTCCGTGGATGCGTATTCCCTGGACTACCAATTTGGAAGACCACAACCAAAAGTGACCAGATAGTAACTAGTGTAAACCCCCAGAATTAATTGAGCGCGATTGACAACCCCGGGTTAGAATGGCATCTGTTGCATACTGTTTGATGGTGATGCACAGCGGGCACCTATGAAATGGTGCAGCTTTGGAGGCAAAACATGCTGTTTGAGAAACAAGGAATCGCTCTAATCTTATCGTTCGGGCTATTTGCCCCGGCGGTTCTTGCTGATGACGCTCCCAAACCATTCGAGCTGGGCATCGAGCAGAGGGAGAGGCTTCCTGATCAAAACGTACCTGCTTATGGCACGCCTCAAATGGTGCCTGCTTATACTCCGCCTCCACCGCCCAAAAAGCCTAAAAAGCAGAAATTAGAATCTGGTGTAACGGACAACGCCCCTCCGCAGCGTCCTTTAAACGGCAGTGCTCAAATGTCGCCGCCAAGAAACATGCAGCCAATGATGGGGCAGCAGGCTCCTGTTCAAGCAAATGTTTTGCCGCCGCAGTTTCTCGGACGCTGGCAAGTGAGTGGTATGCGTAGCGCCGTGGAAGCCTTGCCTCAGTTCCAGTCTGGCATAGATGGCATTTTTTCCAATCAAACCAACAACGTTTGGAATATCGGTGGCAACCCTCAGCAAGGATATATGTTGAGCACCGACACTGGTGTGCAAACATCTTTGATGGTTGAAACCAAAGGCGATACTGCAATTTTGCGTTATCAGCACCAGATAAGAAATACGATGGCGCAAGAGGCGCTTGTGATGCAGTTGGCTCCCGGTGGAGCTCAATTTGAAGGACTTGAGCGCATCACTATTGTGGCGAAAACCGGCGAAAAACGCGCCATGGTAACTTATAAGCTTATAGGTCGCAGGCAATAAGCTTGCTACCAACAAGCGAACTGAAATTCTTTTGTGATACTACCGGTGGTGAGTCTTTTGTCAAAGCAACTGATAGCACTAATTGTTATTTGGCTGATAAGCGCTCCTTTTGCTGGCGCTCAACAAGTCCACAAGCTTCACGTTGAAGATCAAAACTATTTGCCGGCGCAAGGTCCGGCGCCGACTTATGCCAAGCCTCAAATGGTCGGGCCGCTTCCTGGCAAAGTGGATACAACTCCAAAACCAAAGCCCAAACCGAAAGAAACAGCAAAGGTTATTAAAGCCGGAATTAAAGTCGATCAGCACAAAGCCGCGCCACCGGCGCGTCCGATCGTTGCTCCCAAACCAGTAGCTGTTCCTGTTGTTAACGGCGTTTTGCCAGACCAGTTCCTTGGCCGATGGCAAGTCCTCGGCAGTCGCAGTGCGGTTGAAGCGCAGGCTCAATATCAATCTGGAATTGATGGCATTTTTTCGGGTAGCACATCAAACATCTGGAATATTCAAGGAAACGCAGTACAGGGCTATACGCTCACCACAGATTCTGGAGTTTCAACTCCCCTAAATGTTCAAACAAAAGGTGACGTTGCTGTTTTGCGTTATCAGCATCCTATCAACAAAACTATGGCTCAAGAAGCCCTGGTTATGCAGCTTGTTGCGGGCGGCGCACAGTTCGACGGGCTTGAAAAAATCAGCATTGTGAAGCCGGGCGAGCAAGGTGCGCGTGCCAAAGTTACATACAAATTGGTAGGACAACGTCAGTAAATTAAAGTGCGGCAGGCTCAGGGCGCCATAATCAGCGCCTGGTGAATGTTGTCTTTTAGTTCGTCGCGACTTGCTTCAAGGTCGCTAGACAATTGTTGTGCCGATTTCAAAGCCTGTTGCAAGCGGTCTGTGGCGTTGCCCAGGAATTTGTCGTCTGGTCTGCCTTTCGACTTTGCGTATTCTTTGTCGATTTGTTGAAGTTGTCTGAGTCCTTTGTCCAGGTCTTTGACAATCAACCTGACTTGCTTAAGCGACTCGCTGATGTGCGCGCCTGTAGAGTCTGCACCGCGATTCAAATTGAGCACCATATATTCTTCGCGGGTAAATTGGCGTCCGGTTGGTGGCAAGATTTCTTTATTGGGAGCCGCCTGCGCCGAAACTGTTGACGATGCAAACAGTGAAATCAACGCAAAAGTAATGCTCAGCAATTTCTTCATCGTGTCTACCTCAATTTGGTCTGGCAAGATTGTAAGATTATGCAGGTACTAAAAGCCAGAAAGGTTTACAAAGCTTACCTTGTTCACCAACTCACGCAAAATATTAGCTACTACTTTGGCTTTGACAGCCTACTGCTGTCTATTGCCTGTGCATGCTGACAGCCCATCTGAGCCGCCAGCAAGCAGCGGCGAGTTTGTTGACTTGCAATTGAAGCCGGGCTCAGCAGCAGATGCTAATTCCAGTTTGGCAAGCTCTGCAGAGCTTCTCAGGCGTGGGCTCGATGAGATGGGGCGGCAATTTTACGAGGCTGCCACCCAAGATTTCAGAGAAGTCTTGCGCCGCGAACCTGAAAACCTGGTTGCCAGGAACAATCTTGCCGTGGCTCTCAAGAAGCAAGGGCAACTGGATGAGGCTATTAATGAATACCAAAAGGTAATTGCCAGCAATCCAAACCGAGCCGAATTGCACAATAATTTGGCATCAGCATACATGTCGCAAGGTAATACTGATAAGGCTTTGCAGTTTTTCTACCAGGCTATTCACCTGAAGCCAGACTATGTCAGCGCCAGGTACAACCTTGCGCACTTGCTCTACCTGAATGGCAACTATGATGCGGCGATTGAGCAATATCAGGAAGCGATTCATATTGATCCGCACTCAGCCATCATGCACCGAGATTTCGGTGACGCGCTCAAAGCCGGCGGGCAAATCAAGCAAGCTTTAATCGAGTACCAGGCGGCAGAGCGCATGGGAGACGAGTCTACGGCGTTGCTGGTTAAGATTGCTCGCGCTGAAAAAGACTCACAAGAGCTTGCGGCGGCGCGCAAAACCCTGGCAAAGGCGCAGGCGAAAGACCCCAAAAATACCGAAGTGCTCAACTTGATGGGCTTGATTGCCTGGAAGGAAGGGCATCCGCAAGATGCAATTGAGCTCTTTGAAAAGGCTTTAGACCTTGACCCCAAATATCCGCAAGCGCGCAATAACCTGGGCATTGTCCTTTATTCTCAGCACCGTTATGAGGAAGCTGTTTCAGTCTGGCGGCAGGCTCTGGCTATAAAACCCGATTACGCCGAGGTTCATTTCAATATGGGCGCCGCACTGTTCAGAGCTGGGCTGTACAAACAGGCTGCCGAAGCCTATTCTGAGAGTTTGCGCTTTCGTCCGGTAGATGCCCAGGCTCACAATAACCGGGGCTTGGCGCTTGCAAAAATGGGCGACCAGAAGGAAGCCGAGCAAGAGTGGCGTAAAGCATTGCAGATTGACCCCGACCTTGGTGAAGCTCATATAAACCTGGGACGACAGTTGATGCGAGAACAGCCGCCAGTTCATGCTGAGATACATGAGAGCGGTTAAGTAAATCGCAGCCGTCTGGTGCGATATGATCTGAGCTGATTTGTCATTTCAAGCCGGGCGACCTGGCAGGCAAATCGGGTGACGCTTTTCTGGCAATTCCAGAGTGCATTTAAGAGGCGAATCGGGCAAAGATGGGCGAGACAGAACATTTCGATTTAGCGGCAACAACGAATGCCATCGGCAACGCAATAGTGTCTATTGTTTGTCGAATCGGTTTTGATGCGGCGATTCATGGCTTTTGTGTCGCGGCAATTGTGCTGGCGGTTGGGCTTTCACTCAAGGGCAAAGGTCACCGATATGGCAAGCCGCTGATTGCCGTTTTCAGAAAGATAGCTATTTTTTGTGCGATTTTGATGGTGCCGGGCACAATCAGCCTTGTGACAACGGGGAAGCTGCCGCCGGTAAACACTTTGCAGTTGAATTCGGTGGGTCTGGTGGTCTTTTGGGCGCTGGTTACCCTACATTTATGTATGGAAGAAATGAATTTCCAACTATTCCCTGAGCAAGCCAGAAAGGGTTAGATTTCAGCTTTTGCTTTGCTAGCTTTTGTTTTGGGCGTTTTTGACGTCCAATTTTGGGGTGCTTTTTCCAATCGTCTTGTTGGAATGCCAAGAGGTACGTTAATAGTATTGCAGCCCCCCCCCAAAGCAGCAATAAATCGATGGTACGAGTCCAATCCCCCCAAATGGACTCAGGTCGATAGAAAGAACAAGAGGCAACATACTTCCCCCGGTTAGTTGCCTGCCGACAAAAGAAGACAGCTACCGCTGTCCGGACTAGTAAGCCAAATCCGATCGTCGAGCTCCCCCAACTCTACTCGGTCTTACTATTTTCTGGATACTAAGTCCAAGCGGTAGCTGTCTTTCCTTTTTTGCTTTCCAATTATTGAAGCGAATTAAAGGAATTCGGCGCGTCAGCGTGCGAAACTGCCATTTCGAATGGCTGAGGGGTTGGCTAATGAAAAGAATGAGACTGCAGTTTTTACAACACGCATCAGCCGCGGCGCTTTTGCTGAGTTTGCTTCTACAACCGCTGGCACGCGCGGTGAGCAGTCCGGCTGCTGGAGACATTCATTCATGGTCAACATATGGCGACAAGCGTTGCGCTGAAGGTGCGCCACTTAGCTGGAGAAGCTCCGAAGGCTCATCTGGCAAAACGACTGTTGAAATTTTGCCAGATCAAAAAATGCAAGAAATGCTCGGTTTTGGCGGAGCTTTTACAGATGCTGCTTGCTATACATTCAATGGCATGCCTGCCGCATCGAGAGCCAAAATTTTTGAAAAACTATTTTCGCCTTCTGAAATGGGATTGAGCGTTTGCAGAATCTGTATTGGCTCAAGTGACTATTCCACAAAAATGTACAGCTATGATGAAGGCGAGCCCGACCCTGAAATGAAGCGCTTTTCCATCGAGCACGATACACAGTACATATTGCCGATGCTCAAAGAAGCCAGAAAAATAAATCCAGATCTTTTCTTGCTTGCCTCTCCCTGGAGTCCGCCTGGTTGGATGAAACCAAACAATTCAATGTTGGGTGGAAATATTCAAAGGAAAAGTTTTGAGCCTTACGCCAAGTATTTTACGAAATTCATTCACGCATACGACGCTGCGGGAGTGCCTGTTCAAGCGGTTAGCGTGCAAAATGAAGTCGACACCGATCAAGACGGGCGCATGCCTGCTTGCAGTTGGCCGGAAGAATATGAGCGTGACTTTGTAATTCAAAATCTAGGACCAAGCTTTCAAAAAGAAGGAATCAAAACCAAAATTTGGATCATCGACCACAATTACAATTTGTGGGGACGCGCTGTTGATGAGCTTGAAAGTGAAGGCATGAAAAAATGGGTCGGCGGCATAGCTTGGCACGGGTATGTTGGCTCGCCTGCGCTCATGACTCGTGTTCACAATGCATTCCCAGACGTAGATATGTACTGGACTGAAGGTGGACCAGACTACACGCAACCTGACTACGCGACTGATTGGGTTAAGTGGAGCAGTTCATTCAGCGGTATCATGCGCAACTGGTGCAAATCAATCATTGCCTGGAATCTTTCACTTGATGAAGCCGGCAAGCCAAACATTGGCCCCTTCCCTTGCGGTGGACTGGTGACTGTAAATTCCAAGACAAAGGAAGTTAGTTATAGCGGTCAGTACTGGGCTTTGACACACTTCTCCAAATTCATCAAACGCGGCGCTAAAGTTGTTGTTTCCAAATGCGATGACCCTGATTTACAGTTTGTTGCCGCAGAAAACCCTGGTGGCAAAAAAGTATTGGTGGCGACAAACTCTGCGAAAGAAGCTAAAAAGGTCACTCTGCAAGTAGGCAAGAAAGCCGCAGATCTTAACCTGGAGCCAGGCTCAGTAAACACATTCGTTTGGGATTAACTTTGAAAGCTCGCATTGTCCAATTGCAGTACAATTTAGATCAAAGCTTGGAGGCGTCCTGATGCGTAAATATAGCCATTTTGCCGCTTTTGCAATGCTGGTCTTGTTGTGTCAATCAGTGCATGCTCAGCAACAGTACAGCCGGTATGGTTACAATTCGTCCGGGCAATATGTGGGCAATCCTGCGGCGCCAAGCCCAACTATAATTCCCGGTCAGCATCCATATACTCCCATTCCCGGGCAATATCCCGGTGGCTATTATGGCAATGGCTATGGGTATGGTTATGGCGGTCAATATCCATACGCAAATCAATCGGGCTATGGCTATTACGGTGCAAATGCTTATGCGCCAGCCTACCCAGCGCTTGGAGCGCCAGTTGCCTTACCCGGAGGCAACTTTCGATTTAACGTCGGCGGTTTTAGCGGCGCCTACTGGCGAGCACCTTCTGGTTATTACTATCCCTGGGGTGCAGGAGCCGTCTATACGACTCCGCCGCCAATCATCAATGTTGTGCAAGGTTCATCGCAGCCAACACAGCCTGCTGTGACAGACATGTTGAAAGATATGTCTGCTTACATCGAAGAACAAAATACAAAAAAGAAATTCAAGTCCGATGACTACCAACATTTGGCAAGACGAGTGCGCGACCTCCAGCAAGAAGAAGCCTCATTCCGCAGCCGCAACAACGGCACACTTGACCCCACCGACGAAGAAAACCTGCGCAAAAACTGCGCCATGCTCTCAGGCGACATAAGCCGCCGCGTGATTCCATAACTTGTCTCATCGTAATTTGTCTGGGCGACGCCATGCGTCGCCCAGACAAGTGAGTTTTTAGACTGCGGCTCCTGGTCTTACGACTTCCATTACCAGGCGGCGAAGTTCGTCTTGAACTTTGTGCATTGGCATGGCAGCGTCGAGGATGCGCCAGCGATTTTCATCTTTCTTTGACTCGTCAAGGTAACCATGTCTAACTTTCTGGTGAAACTCAATTGCTTCACGTTCCAGCCTGTCATGCCCGCTCGGATGCAGTCTTGCTAGTCCGGCGCTGCTCTCGATATCAAATAAAATTGTGCGGACAGGTTTCAAGCCCTGTGTCGCCACCGCGTTTATTTTTTCAATCAATTCCAGGTCAATTCCTCGCCCATAGCCCTGGTATGCGAGAGTCGAGTCTGTGTAGCGATCGCAAAAAACTAGTTTGCCTTCAGCTAGTGCCGGCAAAATTACTTCAGCAACATTCTGCGCGCGATCTGCTTCGTACAACAACAGCTCTGCCACCGGGCTCACCACAGATTCTGCGCTAAGCAGTATGCGTCTGATTGGTTTGCCTAATGATGTGCCGCCAGGATCGCGCGTGATAACGTGATCGATGTTTTCGTCTTGCAGGTATTTTGCCAGAAGTTTCAGCTGGGTAGTTTTGCCAGCGCCTTCGGGCCCTTCAAGCGTGATAAATATTCCTTCTTTCTTTTTCTTTGCAGGCATTATTTCAGCAGAGCATCCGTTTTTTTGATCAAGTCTTCTTCGGTCATTGCATTTTCATTCTTGAGTACAATTTTGCCTTTCGCATCCATGAAAATCACGGTTGGAAGAATGTTCACTTTGTATTTGTCTGCAAGCGGTTTGCCTGGTCCTGTTTCAGCATCATAGTGAACAAAATCTACTTTGCCTTTGTATTTCTCAGATACCTTGTCGAAAAGGGGCGAGAATTTTTTGCAAGGCGCACACCATACGGCTGAGAAATCCAACACCTTCGGTAGCCCGGTGCTGGTCTCAGACTTGTCGGCAGCCGGTTTAGACGCAGCTGCTGCGCTTTCTTTGGTAGCAGCTTTAGACGCAGCTGCTGCGCTTGCTTTGGTAGCAGCTTTAGGTTTGGAATCTGCCGCCCAAGCTACGTTTGATGAACAACCTATCACAGCGAGCAAGCTCAAAAGACACACGGTGCGAACAGACATCAGCCTTGACCTCATGAAAACATCAAAAACCATGCTTATTTTTTCACCTTTGGCTCTAGTCCACAATCACACTGACAATGGATCTATCTTATTTAGATGCGAGAGGCGCTCCTGTGGTATCATTTCGTGCTATCTGAGAATTTTTTTTCTGGAGTCCCGCGTCCCTTGCGCCCCGGTATGTCGTGGCGTTTCTGGAGGTTATTTTTCTATGAATCAAACTATGGCCGCTCCAAAGGTCAAAGTAGATCGCAAGTGGCAGCTGTTTATCGATGGCAAGTTCGAAGACGGCGATTCCGAACGCACGCTTATCAATCCAGCCAATGGCGCGGTGCTTTGCAAGGTGGCTGAAGCTTCCGGCAAGCAAGTTGAAAAAGCCATCAAAGCTGCCCGCAAAGCGTTCGACAAGGGACCCTGGCCACGCATGACAGCCCTTGAGCGTTCGACTTTCTTGATGAAACTAGCCGACAAAATCGACGAACATGCCGATGAACTGGCAGAACTCGAGACACTTAATGGTGGAAAGCCATTGCGTGAAACAAAATACGACATGGCAGATGCGGCTAATTGCTTCCGTTATTATGCAGGTCTAATCACCAAACCGACGGGACAGACAGTTGATGTTCCTGCAGCTTCAGTCACTCAAATTGTGCGCGAGCCAATTGGAGTTTGTGGGCAGATCGTTCCGTGGAATTATCCATTGTTGATGGCTGCATGGAAGCTTGCTCCATCTTTGGCTGCAGGCAACTGCTGCGTTTTGAAACCAAGCGAGTTTACTCCGCTGACAGCAATTCGCCTGGCTGAATTGTTTGCAGAAGCCGGACTGCCTGATGGCGTGCTCAACATTGTTCTTGGTGGTGGAGTTGATGTGGGTCAACCGATTGCTGAAAGTCACCTCGTTGACAAAGTTGCTTTCACCGGCAGCGTAAAAACTGGAAAAGCAGTTGCTCAAGCCGCGCTTGGAAATTTGAAAAAAGTCACTCTCGAATTGGGTGGCAAATCGCCAATGATCGTTTTCTCTGATGTTGATATCGACACCGCCGTTGATTACGCGATGTTCGCCATTTTTTGCAACGCTGGACAAGTTTGCTCAGCAGGCTCACGCTTCCTTGTGCAAGACAGTGTGTACGATTCATTCGTCAAAAAATTCGTTGAGCGCAGCTCTAAGATTCGTGTTGGTCCTGGGCTTGATGAGCAGACTGAGATGGGCCCGCTGGTAAGCGAATCACAAATGAAGCGAGTCAAAGAGTACATCGAAATCGGCAAGAAAGAAGGCGCCAAGGTAGAACTCGGCGGCGACAGTCCTGAAGGTAAGAAGTACGAAAAGGGCTTCTATATAAACCCAACTATCTTCACTAACGTCAAGCAAGACATGCGCATTGTTCAAGAAGAAATTTTTGGACCAGTTGCAGTAGTGCAAAAATTCAAAGACGAAGATGAAGCATTGGAATTGGCAAATGATTCTCCCTTCGGACTTGCAGGTGCAGTATTCACCAATGATGTTACGAGAGCCTATCGTGTGGTCAAAGCACTGCGCGCCGGCATCACGTGGATTAACGGTTATCACTTCACTTACAACGAATGCCCCTGGGGTGGTTACAAGCAGAGCGGCTGGGGCCGTGAGCTTGGAACATTCGGCCTTGACGCTTACACCGAAGTCAAACAGATCAATCTCAACCTTGCTCCTGAAGCAGTTGGTTGGTTCGAGAAGCAATGACATTGGGCTGATGTATTGATGATGCCGGGTTGAATTCTTCACTGAGTTTGACCCGGTTTTTCATCAGGATTCTTCCCCTCTACTTTTCCAGTAGATTGGTCAAACAGGTCTAAATCGATTTAGTTAAATCGCGAAATTTTGGAGACATTTCAATGGTGCCATTGTGTTTACGAATGCTGATAGGTTTACTACTTACAGTTTGTGTTAGCTTTCAAGCTACTGCTGCTGTTGCAGAAGCCGACTTATCTATAAAGAAAGTAGAGTCAGGTTCGCCTACGCAAAAGGTTGAATCTGAAGAGTTTTTGGATAGTCTCGAAAAAGCTCACTTTCAATATTTCGTAAAACACAGCGACGAGAAAACTGGTTTAACGATGGACAGCTCTCGCGAAGACACTTCGTCTAGCATCGCAGCAGTTGGCTTTTCACTTACGGCTTACACCATCGCAAGCAAGCGTGCCTATGTAAGTCGCGATGAGGCGCGGAATTACACGTTAAAAACTCTGCGAACTCTCTGGTCTTTACCTCAGGGAGAGGGCAGCACTGGCGTGTCTGGTTATCGTGGTTTTTTCTACCACTTTCTTGATAAGAAAAATTGGCAAAGAACGTGGAATTGCGAGCTGTCGAGCATTGATACTGCATTGCTGATGGCTGGAGTGCTAACGAGCCGCTCATATTTTGACGGCGATAATGCTGAAGAAAAAGAGATTAGAGACCTCGCCAACAAGCTTTTTGATCGTGTGGAATGGGATTGGATGTACACCAAAGATGGTTTCATCAGCATGGGGTGGAACCCGGAAAAAGGTAAGGGATTTCTCGACGCATCCTGGAATATGTTTTGCGAGGGACCAATCCTCATATTGATGGCTGCTGGTTCGCCAACCCATCCTGTTCTTGCTGAGGCGTGGTCAAACTACTGCAAGAAATTCAAGTTGAGCCACAATTACGGACGAGTGGACAACACTAAGGTTGGTGCTATTGCAGAAGAACGAATTGCTTTTGCTCCCACCTATGGATATCAATATCCACAATGTTGGATTGATTTCCGTGATATCAAAGACGCCACCACCCAAAAATTGGGTTTCAACTATTTCGAGAATGCTCGAAGAATACTTTTGGCACAATATGATTACTCCATTGCCAATCCTATGGGCTGGAAAGACTACGGCAAGAACTGCTGGGGGCTGACTGCTTGCGATGGTTCTGGCGTTGGCAAGAAAATGTATCACGGAAAGGAAGTTGAATTTCGCGGTTATTCCGCACGTGGTTGCCCAGATGATTTCGACGACGGCACCATTGCCCCTACCGCAATCGCTGCATCTATTCCTTATGCGCCAGAACTGATCATTCCCACTCTGCAAGAGTGGCGCAAAAACCGCCCTGAAATCTGGGGCGACTGCGGCTTTCAAGATGCATTCAATCCCTCGGTTGACGAGAGCAAACCGTCCGGCTGGGTCGATCCCTCATTCCTCGGAATCGACCAGGGCCCCATCGTAATCATGATCGAAAACTACCGCTCTGGATTTCTATGGGACTTGATGAAACACAACGACGTATTCGTCAACGGCTTAAAACGCAGCGGCTTCACCGGCCCCTGGCTAAAATAAATCGCCCATTGATACATTACACCGACCTCTTCACCACTGCTGAAGTTTGCTTCTCCAAGGCTCTTAAGGCAGCTATATCAGCTTTGGGAGAGGTCGATGATGACTTCGATAAAACTTCAACTTTTGAACATTGCCCTACTCGATTCAAAACAATTTGTACTGTGCATTCAGAACCTACTGCAGGTAACTTATCTTCCAAAGAAAACAACTCAGATAAGCTGTATCCTGCCAAAGCAAAAGATTGGCATCCTACGCGCAATCCGTAGGCTTGGCCAAGCGAAGAATTGCCCAAATCAAACCAAAATTGTGACAGTGTGCCAAAGTCAAAGCTCACGAATGGAAATTACTGTCCTTTCTGCAAGGGAAGGAACCAGCAAAAATGCGCGAAGAGTTGAGTGAAGTCTACTGTCTGAATACAAGCACTTGACTGACAGCAATTTCGACTTCTTGGAGCGATACCTAGGGAAAACTAGATGGTGTGCTTTGCAGACTTGTGATATATCTGAAAAAGACTATCTGAGTCAAGTTTTGCACAAAGTGATTAGAATATTGCTTTATTTATGCGTTTGGAGCGTCCTGCTAGGGGCGCCGCACCAACTTACAGTTAATGCAGAGAACCTTAATCAACAACCGTTCTATGGTGACCGGATAAGATCTCTTGGTTTGGAATCTGAAGACCAAGCAGAATTGAAGGCAAATTCTAATGCTCTTATTCAGACCAAGGAAGCTTTGAAGAAACTGAAAAAATCAGACTCGGATAACTTCTTAAGTGACCGAGTAGATTTGCTAAGGAAAGAGCGTGAACTATTGCACAAGCTGGCAAAGCATCCAAACTCCGAAGAGGTACTGCAAATGTACCTCGAATTGGTGGAGGCTGAAGAACAATTGAGCAAAAACGGATTTGCACCTCCATTGGATTATCTCAATTTGGGGCGAACACTGTGGGGGCATCAAAGAACAGTGGAGGCTAGATTAGTATTCATAAAGATGATGAGTGAATTAGTGAAATATCCTGAACTTGTTTGCGCTGATCCGCCTTACCTTGAAGGGAATTGCCTTTTCGAACTTGGAACCATTTTCGAGAAACTGGGTGATAAAGAAAATGCTGCGAAATGCTACCAAGCCATCCTTAAGCAAGCAGAACCAAGGGTGTCTTACATGCGTAAGGCAGTTAACGACCAGAATTTTAGAGCATGGTACAAAGATTCAGACTTAGAGAAAACACGGACACACCTAGCTGACTCGCTTTGGGCAAGCGGGAAGTACATTGAAGCTTTGCAGGAAAAATTTCAATAGTCAACGTTTTTGACTTGCAACGGAATAAGCACCTCGATTGCTAGTTGCTACCAGAAGGGCAGAGTGAGTCTTAGGTTTTCGTTGAAAACTCTTTGTGCCGGAGGGGAAGTATCCCCTGCGACCATTCTAAGCAACTTGCTATTTACAAAAAGTGATGGCAGTGAATACTCAAAGAGCATAATTACAGTCTCAAGGCTCTGGAGTCAATTGACTGGCAATCTCATTTTTCCTCTGTCTTGGGGAGCGATATCCAAAGTTTTTCGGGTATCCGAGACTTCAGCCAAAGGGGTCGTAGTCAAAACCAACACTAGTCTCATAAGGCTGGGGGAAATTGTCGGGCAACGGTTGGAAAGGAGCAGCATTTACCACGGCGCCACGAGCCGATTGGTCGGCGTCCATATTTCCACTAGATTTCTCAATCCGCAGATCTGCCATTAACAAACTTCCATCTTTTTTTATTTTAAAATGTACTATAACAGGTCCGTACCTTTGGCGTGGGGGCAGCCATACTCGTTTGATTCTACTGTACAGATCCTGCATGTATGGGGAAATTGTATTCTGTGTTAGACCTGTGGCTGGTCCTACAGTTCGAGCTCCGTCTCGCATTAACGCACGCATGTCCTTCAGCAGGCGATCTTGAGTTCCAGCGACATCTGAACCAACAGGTGGTGTTATTTCTGTTGTGGAAAGAGAACGGATTGAATTTTGGAAGTTACCGCTTTCCCTTCTTGTAACCCTGCTCGTATGCCGTTCCTGCTTTTTCTTGTTATCCCATGCCACTAGTGATCTTAGAATAGACACGGCGCCGATCTGGCCAGGACGGATTTTGCCATTGAGATCGGCAATTCTCAAGCCAATCATGGTGTCCTCTGGAAAGATGACTATGCAGTTTGGCGGAAAGGAATTTGACCTCCAGTATCTAAGTTCAACATCTGCAAAGTTGTGATATTGCTTGAAAGCGTCCTCGGGATAGAATATCCGTTGTGCGTCACCAAGCTTCCGATTAGCAAATTGGTGAAACTCATCACTAGCAAAGTACTTGCAATAATTCTCTGCGGACGGTTTATCAAAGAGCTTAATTACACGTTCATTTATTTCGTCATTGTCCACACATAGACCTAGAAATCTCGGCATATCTTCCTCAGGTTTGGTTCGACGAAAACCTCGCTCCTCGATTCCATTTTGAACTCGCACTGACATGGAAACGTAGTCAGCATCCTTTGATTCTGCGGAGATAGCAGGCAAAGAGATTGCTACAATGAAGGCAACTAATAAATAATTGGGATTTGCCATATTAGGTATTCCAAAAATGAGGAAACTGTTTCTACGGTGTTTTCATTATCCCATATCACAGCTATACTCTGTTGTTATCGTACGACCGGGCTTGACTGCCGCTGCAAATCTTGAGGAGCAAATTGAATGACTGCTTCACGAACAAGAATGGCTAAGGCATTGGCGCTTGATGCTCTTTCGCCATTATCAACCTGACTTTAAGTTCAGTGGTTTATGCCAGCATCTTCGCCACCGTAGTTGCGTCGATACCCGCAGTACGCACAACAATGGTTGTATTCGATACTTCGGTGGTAGATCTCACTGAGCTTTTGCAAGACCCTGTTGAGGTTTTATTCGGCACGCAGTTAGGTGGTGGCACCGATATCAATCTTGCCCTAACATACTGCCACAGCCAGATAAGAAGACCTTCGGACACTATTCTTGTTCTTATCAGCGATTTGTTTGAAGGTGGAGGCCGCATATCAATGCTAAAGTGCATGGCTCAAATTGTCGAATCGGGAGTCACCGCAGTAGCTCTGCTCGCCCTAAATGATGTGGGCGCCCCGATGTACGACCACAACAATGCCGCTGCCTTCGCCGCAATGAACGTTCTCTCGTTCGCCTGCACACCAGATCTCTTTCCAGACCTGATGGCCGCCGCACTCAGCAAACGCGACATACAAACCTGGGCGAGCAGCAATGATTTGATTAGCAGCAGATCGGAATGTATTTAGATCCAAGAACTGGCTGGCAAGCTAACGTTGAAAAAGTGTAACCAGCTGAATTGGTTTGCACGGACACTCGGTGTGTGTCTTCTTCCTCACACTATTACAACTGCTCGTTTAGGGTTCGCTGGAGGAACTTGATCATCTTTAACGCAAGCTAGGCTTAAATGTAACGAGCAAAGGAATTTCGTTTTTCGGAACAAGTGAGACAGACATGAAATTGCTGCTTCCGAAGTTTCCGGATTCTTACGTCCTCGGGAGTCGCGCATACTTCGAGTTCCTAATCCCCTGTTAGGTCTAGTTTTGGCGTCGCTTAATGAATTGAAGAATACCCTTCAGCTCTGCTTCGTCTATCTGCTTATTGTCTAGGATTTTGGACCTGCGTTTGATAACTGGTATCAAATCGAGCTTGCGATCAGGGGTTTCCAGTGAATTGTATAACTCCTGAATGTCCTGATTTACTGGTCCAATAACCAGCACAGATTTCCGTTGCATTGCAACTGATTTATAGTCCAGTAGGAGTTTCGGAAATTTCTTCCAACCACGCGCAAGAGCTTGGTCTTTGATTGCCTTAGCGTCTAGGTCAGAATAGCCTAACTCCTGTAATTCCTTGAAAAAATCAGAGCCATCAATTCGGTCACCGACGAGATGATTAAGACTCCTGTATTTCCAGGGACAAGAAACAATTGCACCCCGCACATGTTCCAGTTTTGACTCGGCATCTAGCGCAATATTCGCTCCTAGGCCTTCTCCCGCCAGCCAAACATCATTGTCACTGCTACTACTATTACTACCGCACAACAAGGCGATTTGGTTTTTCAATACTTCCGGATTATCTATAATTTTATCTGAGAGAAGTATTTCAACTCTAATTCCGTTTTTCTGCATAAAGTTTTTGAATGCTGAATATGGCGAATCGGCTGCACCTAAGTCTGAAATGCAAATCAAAAGTGTTTTTCGTGCCGACGTATCATCCAAAGCTAAACTTGGAATGTATGGCCATATCCAGCAAATCAGCAAACAGATGATTCGAATTTTAATTTGCACGGTATGGACCTCGTTGTAAAACTAGGGACACGGCCGCAGCTGTTTGAATTTCCCCTGCAAAATTGCGATTCCCCCTGCGGCTTTTGCATAGTCGCTTTTTCGATATACACTCTAGTAGACGTTCCGAATCGTCCGCAAAACCAGTGGCGGCGGCAACAGCCTCATGCCATGAGCGTCATTAATTCGTTAAATTATCAAATCCGTCAAACTGGTCTGAGAGTCTTTTTGAGATTCAATTAGAGGCTTCCGGTATATTTTCATCCACGCCTACATCGCCATTATTTCCCACGTTCCATGACCCCATCGTAATCATGATCGAAAACTACCGCTCGGGATTTCTGTGGGACTTGATGAAACACAACAACGTATTCGTCAACGGCTTAAAACGCAGCGGCTTCACCGGCCCCTGGCTAAAGTAAATCGCCCATTGATACATTACACCGACCTCTTCACCACTGCTGAAGTTTAAAGGATCAACAACTCCTCTTGCGCAAAGTTGTCCTTTTTGCAAAGGTGGGAAACAGGCAGTCAGCGCAAAATCTTGAGTGTACCCCTTGGTTCTGTTGGGCGACTCTTTACCTGAGCGGAACTGTTGGACATATGCCAGTTCTTCTTGTTTCTTTTACCAATTCTATGAGTTCTTTTACTGCCGCGATCACGATTTCATTTTTTTGTCCGTCACTCTCCTGGATTTTGAAAGGACTGTCCCATGCGTAGCATGTTCCGAAGCTCCCGTTTGGTATGAGCGCATTTCCATCTGTGCCAACAGACTTTTCCGATTTTTTCAAGAACCCCAATTCAATGCGAACAGTTGAATGACCTTTCACCTTCTTTGTTCGTACCGATAAGACGTGGGTCCCAGATGGAACGTCCTTATTTGGAATGAGCTTAATACCAACTTCTTTCAATATGCTTTCACATTCTAAAGTTGTTTCTGGACTGTTTTTGAATGAACTAATAATGACCAAGGTTTTTGCAGATAACAGTAAATCGGCTACTGCTAAAGCCGCTTGGTTCAAAGCTTCTTTTTGTTCCTGTTGACGCTGACTCTCGATCAGTGCATTTTCTTTTTCCTTTTCGAGCAATTCAGCCTTTAGTTTTTCTCTTGAAAGTTCTTGCTTCTGTTGATCTTTTTCTTCCTGTTCAGCGAGCTTCCTCAAGACTGCTGTCCAGCTTGGATGGGTAGGATCTTCTATCGCGTATTTTTCAGCATCTTGGTTGGAATCATTTTTCTTAGAGGAAGGTATATTGCGTTGCCAGCGTAGAGGCAACGCTGGCAACATTTCGTCAGCATAGTTTGCGCTTATTGTCAATCGATCTAAATTGTCTGGAAGAAGTCCGCAGATCTGCTTCTCAAAGGCTCTTAAGGTTGCTGTATCAGCTTTGGGAGAGGTCGACTTCGATAACACTTCAACTTTTAAACATTGCCCTACCCGATTCAAAACAATTTCTACGGTGCCTTCAGAACCTACTGCTGGTAACTTATCTAACGGAAAGTAAGCCAGCTTAAGCTGCAATGCATAATGGAACTTGATTCCTTGAAAAAAATCTACCAAATATAATATCGTTGCTTCTGAAAGTTCCGTTTCATGAGGGTTTTGAGCGGTTGCCATATTTTGAGTTCCTATTTCCACGATACCAACTTCTTTCAATATGCCTTCACATTCTAAAGTTGTTTCTGAACTGATTTTGACTGAACTAATAATGACCTAGGTTTTGCTGATAATAGTAAATTTCACCGGACCCTGGCTAAATTGAATCGATCCTGCTCCAAGTTATTTCCCAGAAAATTTTTACAGCTCACTTTAATATGCCGTGAGGTAATTAAAGGAAAGTCCGGTATCCTTTAATAGGCGGGTGCGTTGTTAAAGGAACCTTTAATTAGCGGCGTGTATTTGCCTGCGATGCGTATTTGAAAATTTTGGAGCAAGGTACGCAACCTCTCTGAAGTGGAAATTAGGCACTGCTCAGTCTCGACTGCACTGAGTTTCGTACCAGTCTTATCTAGCACCGTTCAGCTTAAAACAAATACTAGTCACATATGGATTAGGAAAATCATCAGGCAATTTTTTGAACGGAGCAGCTGTTCGAACAGCATTGACAGCGGCTTGGTCTACAAATACGATTCCACTGGATTTCTCAACCCGAGGAAATTGGACATTACCATCTTTGCTGATTCTGAACTCTACGACAACACGGCAAGAACGTTGACCGCGCGGCGGAAACCAAGCCGATTTTATCTTATTCCTAACTTCTTCGATGTATGGACTAAAATTTGGGCTGTCTATGATGTTTGTTGGGGGCTCAAGAGTCCCATCGTCAGCTTGCTTAGGCAATTCCGGTTCGGAATTAATTGCATTCGGATTCTTCAAGCGATTAACTTTAGGAAAACTAATATGATTAACGCCAGAACTTACCGCAGCATTTTGCTTCTTTAGCTTGTTGGCCAATGCGTGCGACAATTCTATGGATACATTGTTGGTTTGGTGAGGTTTCCCGTTAGCATCCACATCCTCTCCCATTACAGGACCTGTGCACAAACTATTGACCGCTATTATGGCTACAAATGACAAATTAACATGGAACATGTTCATAAGTCCAAATTCCCGAGCACACTAGAAGACACTCTTTGTAATTGTATCGCATGATGTAACCGTAAGTCGGCGATGGGTTTTCATTCAGTTCCTTCGCCAACGGTAATGTCGAACTTGTTGGGCAATTCACTCGTGATGCTAGACATCTGAGTGCTCTGCAGAGTCCTGTGATTTCTCTTACTAATCTGACAGATTTGCGATAGCTGAATTGCGAGGAAGCCGCATAGATCTTTTTAGCCTAGATACCCTCGTGAAATACCTCTACCGATTGGGTAAACAGATAACGCTAGTCATCAAAGACAAGGAAGTTGCATGACTGAATTTACTGCCTGACGGCATCCATCTGCCAGAGCTTTCGCCACAGCGTTATGTTTTTCGGAAACTCTTTTGAAAATCGTTTATCAAAATCGTCAAACGAGGGGTCGCGTTTTTCTTTGTAGACCGAAATCAAAAACGCCAGCAGTTGGTCTTGACCTATTTCCTGCCCTAGCTTGTATAAAGCAAGTGGTGCTTGGAAATAGTCTCTTTCGTAACCAGGACTTTCCTCCTGGAAGCGCGAGTTGGGTATTGGCCCCGTCGTGCCGCGTTGAGCCATTTTTTCAAAAAATACAAGAAGGGCTTTTGCTTTTGGCTCAGGTTCGCTTTTTGTAGCGGCTACAAGACCAATGTATTGCGGAATTCCTTCTTGCATCCAGCCGTCTTTGCCCAGGTATTGGCTGCCAAACCAGAAGTGGGCGAGCTCGTGCGCGACGACTAATTTGCGCAGGCATGAGGTAATATCTTCGTCTATCCCAAATTTCTTGAGCGAATTTATTGTGACTGGGTCGCCCATTGCAGTGCGGGAGAATAAAATCAAGTTGCCGCTGGGGTTGCCGTTAATTTCACTTGCGCCACCTCTGCGTATTACTCCAATTTTGATTGTTGAAAACGGCAGTTTGCCAAATTGTTTTTGATCTGCATGTAATTGGTCTTTGATGTAACTGAGATACTCAGGCTTGGCTTGAAATCCTTCTGGAAAACAATACTGAATATTTGTTTTGTCTGCGTGCACCGAAATTGGTTTAGCAAATTTTGCGATTTGAAACTCAAGTCCATTCAGTTGAACAACGTCGTTGTCTGGCGCCAGAGCTGTAAATCCCTCAGGCAAGTCGAAATGAACGTTGTAGTATGTGCCACTCGAATTGACTTCAGGGTTGGGAATGGAGTTGTTCAAACAATAGATCTCTCCGTCTGCCGCGGCAACTTTAGGGCCCTGCATTTTTGAGGTGCCTGAAAAATGAATGCGGTTTACGGAATGATTTTCAGTGAAACGTATTTCGGTATCATTCTTGATTTCGATGCTTTGCCCGTTTTGATCGAATTTGTAGTTATGCCACGGCATCAACACGAAAGATAAGCTTGATGCGCTTGTTTGGACGAAGCCATCGATATCGAAAATTGTTTCATCCAGAGAGTGCGGTTTGATATTTAGTTCGAATACCGGTAGCTTCGAGTCAATGCCGACCGCTGTCATCGCGCAGGTAGTTGCTATTCCTAAAGCCAGCAGCAATGAAATCTGAACTCGCATACTTCTCCTAATGCGAAAAGTTGGTCAACATCGCACATGAACTACTACTGTAATCATGCACTTTTAGTGACTTCGGTGAAATGTGGGTTTGAACCTTTCGCGGAACTGCCCCGATCCTTTACTTGCGTTTTCCGTCCCAAAGAGAATAACGGGTCCGGAGCAAAGAGAATAGAAAA